>NZ_JACESP010000009.1 GCF_013911755.1 Sphingosinicella sp. | reverse complement strand
CTCCCGCAGGGTGCGCCAGCGGCACGAACATCTCCCGGCTGCGCTGTTCGCGCTCCCGGATGTAATCCTTGATGATCGTATAGCCGCCGGTGAAACCATGCTCGGTGCGCAAACGGTCGAATACCCGCTTCGCCGTATGGCGTTGCTTGCGCGGGACACTGCGGTCACCCTCAAGCCATCCATCAATGATCGCCACAAACCCGTCCAGCTTCGGGCGCTGCGGTACGGACTGGCGCCGGTAACCCGGCGGCGATGAAAACGACAGCATCTTGCGTACCGTTTCGCGCGACACATTGAAACGCTTCGCCGCCGCCCGTTGGCTCATGCCATCCGCGCAAGCCAGACGGACCTGAAGATAAAGTTCCACGCTGTAGATCCCCACACCTCCCTGACTCGGCAGAAAGGCTTCAAGGTGGACGACTTTTACGCCGCCCGCAGCAGGACTATCCCGCCGCTACCGTGGTCGAATATTGCTCCGCCGTTCTCAAGTAGGGGGAATAATACTTGCTAAGTTAACAAGCAATGATATTCTTTGTCGACGATCGACGCTAACTTGCTGCTCGAGACAAGGGAGGATTGCCATGACCGACGCGCCGCTTCCGCCGCCGCGCAGCGATATGACATTCGCGGACAGGGACATGTTCAGCGAACTGACAGAAGGGGCGTTCTATTCGCCGCCTGGCGTGTCGGGGATGGAGATCAGGGATATCGGATTCGGCAAGCGGACCGGAGGGCGGGTCGGCGTTCAGATCTTTCGCGCGAGCGGCGATGTTGCCGACCCGCCGCTTTGGCACATGCATGATCTCGACATTCAGATAGGCTACATCATCAGCGGCTGGATCCTGTACGAATTCGAAGGTCTCGGCGTCGTGCGTGTCGAAGCGGGAACCGCAATTCGTCATCTCCCGCGAAACCGGCTTCGCGTCCTGGACCGGTCGTCTGACTTCGAAGGAATCTGGGTAAAATCCCCGGCAGAAGACGTGGTGACCCTTTTTCCGCTCGATGACACCGGTGGGTATGGAGAAGTCATTTACACCCACACAGAATCCTGAGACGACCATGGCAAAACTCTTGGCGATACACGGCTTCCCGCCCGATCCTGAAGCCTATCGATCGCATTATTTCTCGGTTCACGTGCCATTAGTGAAGGCGCTCCCCGGGCTCGTCCGGTTCGAGGTTGGCGAAGCCGCCGCCACGTCAGCCGGAGGGCAGCGCAATGTCATGCTTATTGCCGAGATGCACTTCGCTTCGGTTGCCGCCGCCCGGGAAGCGCTGGCGAGCACCGCAGGCCAAGCGGCTATTGCCGACATTTCGAATTTTGCCGATCCCTCCAACATCCAGATCGTCCTTTTCGACTCAGCACCCGTCTAAACGCCCGGGATGACAAAGGCCCTAGGCCTTTGCCCTCTCGCCGGCCTCGACGCGGTTAGACAGCAAGCCGATCCCTTCGATTTCCACTTCGCAGAGGTCACCGGGTTTCATGTACAGGGGAGGCGTTCGCGTCATACCGACCCCGGCCGGGGTGCCTGTCACGATGACATCCCCCGCCTCCAGCGTCATGAAAGACGACAAAATCGCGACGAGCTTGGCGACAGGGAAAATCATGTCATCGGTAGAGGCGCTCTGGACGATCTCGCCGTTCAGTCGGGTCTCTAGCTTCAGCCCGGTCGCGCCCTGCGGGAGTGCGTCGGCGGTGACGATCCACGGCCCGAACGCACCGGTCCCGTCGAAATTCTTGCCCGCGGTCCATTGCGTGGTTTTCATCTGGTAGTCGCGGACCGACGCATCGTTGAAAATGGAATATCCGATCACGTGATCGAGCGCGTCCGCTTCGTCGATATGGCGGCCGCCCCGGCCAATGATTGCGACCAATTCACCCTCAAAGTCGAAAGCATCGGAAACGGACGGTTTGACGAGGGGGTCGCGATGGCCGACGAGGCTGGAGGCGAAGCGCACGAAGAGCGTGGGAAAGAGTGGAAGCTCGAACCCTGCTTCGGCTGCATGATCGACATAATTGAGACCGACACAGATGATCTTGCCCGGGCGTGCGAGCGGCGGAAAGAATCGAACATCCCTGCCGTCGACTTCCACGCCCCGATCGCTGAAGGTGTCGGCGATCTTCGCGAGCCCATCTGGGTTGCCCGCCACGATCTCGTCGAGGCTCGGCAGAGCGTGTTCGTCGTGAAACAGGACCCGGCTTGAACCATCCGATCCGAGCATAAGGCCAGGGCGGCCGTTCTGGGCGATGCGGGCTACGCGCATTGAAGAGGTTCCTTCTTCCTGGGGGGATCACATGGCTACGCCAATTGACATGGCCCTATCAAAATACTTGCTATGCAAACAAGCAAAATATAATGAAGCGATGAAAGGGGCCGCCATGACTCAATCGAATGTCGAGTTGATCAAGGAATTTTACGCAGCCTTCGCCCGCGGTGACGGCGATGCAGCGCTCGCTGCCCTGACCGAGGATGTCTTCTGGCTGGAGGCTGAGAATTATCCTTACGCCGACCGCAATCCCTATATTGGGCCGCAAGCGGTAGCTGAGGGGGTACTCGCCCGCGTCCCGGCAGACTGGGACGAGTTTGTCGTCGTCGTCGAAGACGTCGCTCCGCTTGGCAAAGACAGGGTGTTTTCCTCGGGACGTTATCGGGGGGTTTTTCGGCGCACAGGGAAGCGCATCGACGCTCAGATGGCGCATGTGTGGACCCTACGCGAGGGGCGTATCGCGGGTTTCCAGCAATATGCTGACACGCTTCAAGTCGTCGAGGCGACCCGCAGCGGCGACTGACATCGCCGAAGGCGCGCGCAGGCGTCCGAAACTGCGGCCACGACCCATCCTGAACCTGTACTCTGGAGAATAACATGAAAGCAGCGGTGTTTTACGAGCAGGGCCCACCCCATGTGCTCAAATATGAAGATGTGGCTGATCCGGTCTGCGGCCCGGATCAGGTCGTCATCCGTGTGAAGGCGATCAGCATCGAAGGCGGCGATACGCTCAATCGCGGAGCGAACCCACTCGCTGCGCCGATGCCGCGTGTTCCGCACATCATCGGGTATCAGGCGGCCGGCGAAATCATCGCAGTTGGCGCGGATGTCCACCATCTGTCCATCGGCCAGCCGGTGGTGACGCTTGACGCGTTCGGCTCGCACGCCGAGCTTCGCGCCGTTGCCGCTCGCAACGCCTGGCCGGTGCCCAGCGGCATGGACATCAACACCGCCTCTACCGTGCCCGTCCCATTCGGGACAGCGCATGAAAGCCTGTTCTACTTCGGAGGGCTACAGGCCGGTGAAACGGTGCTCGTCCACGGTGGCGCCGGCGCGGTCGGGCTCGCGGCGATCCAGCTGGCGAAGCGTGCCGGGGCGACTGTCATCGCAACGGCATCCTCCGATTCCAAGCTAGAACGCCTCCGGGACTATGGCCTCGACCATGGGGTCAACTATGCACGCGACGACTTCGTCGCGGAAGTCGCCAGGATCACAGACGGTGGGGGGGTTAATCTCGTCATCGATCCGGTCGGCGGAACCGTACTGCAAGCAAGTCTGCGCACTCTGGCCTACCGGGCGCGGGTTGCTCTGATCGGTGCCGCCGCGCGCGAGCCGCTTCTGGTCGACGTGCTGCCGTTGATCGGGACCAACTCCTCCGTGACCGGTGTCTTCTTCGGCGCGGAGATCGCAACCGACCGGGCGCATGATCTTGTGCAATCGCTTATTCAGGACGTCGCAGACGGCACCTTGAAAGCGCCCATCGATCGAACCTACCCTTTATCCGAAGCCGCCGCTGCCCACGCCTTCATCGAAAGCCGGCAGGCGTTTGGCCGCGTCCTGCTTATTCCCTAAGTCGACTTTACCGGGGGGAGAGGGGGGCAGGGCGGCAACGTCCTGCCCCTTCCTGTTTCAACCCATTCCAGCGCTGGATAAGCTTCAACTCGCCCATTCGGCGTCGCGCAGTTCCTTGCGCCGGATCTTGCCGCTGATGGTCTTGGGCAACGACGCCACAAAATCGATCTTGCGAGGATATTTGTACGGAGCGGTCGTCGCTTTCACATGGGCTTGCAGTTCCTCGACCAATTGCTGGGACGGCGTGTAGCCGGCCGACAGGATGACGAAAGCCTTGACGACCTCACCGCGGGTGGGGTCGGGGCTCGCAACAACGGCGCTTTCGGCGACGGCAGGGTGCTCGAATAGGGCACTTTCGACCTCAAAAGGACCGATGCGGTAGCCGGACGAGAGAATGACGTCGTCGGAACGTCCGACAAACCAGAAAAATCCGTCTTCATCCACAAGGCCGCGGTCACCGGTAAGATACCAGTCGCCGCGAAACACGCTGGCGGTACGGTCGGGATCTCCCCGATACTCCTTGAAGAGCCCCGGCGGGCGGCCGCCGGCGATCGAAAGCGCGATGTCGCCCTCGCGGCGCGGCGGCAACGGAAACCCGGTCTCGTCGATCACGGCCATGCGAAACTCCGGGGCCGGCTTGCCCATCGAGCCCTGGCGGCGGGCGCCAGGTCGATTGCCGCAAAGCAGCACCGTTTCTGTCTGGCCATAACCGTCGTAAATCTCGAGCCCGGTCGCAGATCGCCACATATCGATCACCTCGGGATTGAGGGGTTCACCGGCGCTTACACAATGTCTGAGGCGCGCGAACCTGCGCCCCTCGAGCCCGTGCCGCACGAACATACGATAGGCCGTCGGGGGCGCGCAGAGTGTCGAGACCGCATTCTGTTCGAGCAGGGTCAACACAGCCTCGACATCGAATTCACTGCTGTGATGAACAAAAATTGCCGCACCTCGCTGCCACGGACCGAACAGGCTGCTCCACGCAGCTTTCGCCCAACCCGTGTCGGAGAGGTTCCAGTGCAAGTCGCCCGGCTTGAGGTCGAGCCAATAGTCACCGGTAATGCGATGCGCTGCCGTATAGCCGTGCGTATGAATCGTCATCTTGGGATAGCCGGTGGTTCCGCTGGTAAAATAGCAGAGCGCGTCCTCTCCCGCCCAGGTAACCTCGGCTGTGGTCAATGGCTTGGCTGCTGTGAATTCGGCCGCATAATCCACCCATCCTGGCCGCGGCCCGCCGACATGGATCAATTTCAAGTCGGCAGGCAGGGATGCTTCGTCGACCTTTGCCGCCGTGCCTGATGTAGACACGATGCAGCGCGCCGTTGCAGCTTCGACACGGTATGCGATGTCCTTGGCGCTGAGCTGTACCGTTCCGGGCGATGCAATCGCGCCGATTCGGAGGCAGGCCAGCATGATCTCCCACCACTCCCGCTCGCGCGACAGCAGGATGAGGACTGTGTCCCCCTTTTTGACGCCAGCCTGTTTGAGCACGGATGCCGATCGGGCGGCCGACCGCGAAAGCGCCTCGAAGCTGATCGCCTGGGGTGGACGATCACCGTCCACCCAAAGCATGGCAAGGTCGTCGGGGCGTTGCGCGGCAAGCGCATCGACGACGTCGATCGTAAAATTATAGGCGGTTGACGGGTCGGACATGGCGTCCTCGGTAATCGCTGCGCTGGATTTTACCGTCATAGCGCCGCCGCCTTGTAGCTTGCCGCGGCAACCTGTCTTTCGCCGTAGAGGATCGATCTCTCGTCGTCGGTAAGGGCGGCGGGATTTGCTTTCAGACGGTCGGGGATTTCACTGTCGTCCATCGCTTCCTGGACAGCAGGCCTTGCCGCGATTGCACCTCGCCATCGGTTAATCGCCACGAACTCCTCGAGGTCGAACCCGAAGAACGGCATCGCCGAGACGATCGGCCAGCAGGCAATGTCGGCGATCGAATAGTCCTCCGCCAGATACTCCGCCTGGGTTAGCCGATATTCCAGAACGTTGAGCAGCCGAATCACTTCGTTGTCGTAGCGCTGCCTGGCATAAATCTCGTTGGTGGGCGCATGGCGACGAAAATGGACGGCTTGGCCGCCCATCGGGCCGAGCGCCGACATCTGCCACATGAGCCATTCAAGTGTGATCGCCCGCTGAGTTCCTGAGGCGGGCAAGAGCTGCGCCGCCTTTTCCGCCAGATAGATGAGAATGGCGCCGCTTTCGAAAACGGTAACCGGCTCGGCGCTGGCGGCCGGAGCAAGGTCCCTGATCACGGGGAGCTTGTTATTGGGGTTCAGCTTGCGGAACGCGGGTACGAGGTGATCGCCGGCCCGTACGTCGTAATCGATGCGACGGAAGGCGAAGCCAGTCTCCGCAAGCATGATGCGTACTTTTCGCGCGTTTGGCGTGTGAACATAATGAAATTCGATCACCGCATTACTCCTTCGATCAAACCGCCTATAATTTCCTTGCTATGCTGACAAGCAAATTATAGAATGCCCGGCATTGGAGCTCCAACATCCTGTTATCAAGAGGAGAATTCTTTGTGTCTGGAGACGTAATCGACAAACCTTTGCCCCCGGCTCCGGAAATGGAACAGGCGACCACGGCCCATTTCATGCATCTGACCGAGGATAGTTTCCAGCCAATGGAATCGTCGGATTCCTTCTTGCTGCGGAGCACCGATATCGAGAAGTTGAGCGGGGGCGCGGTCGGCGCGCGCGTCTATCGCGCGGTTCCGGATGGGAAGAAACACACGACGCCCTGGCATTGGCACGAATGGGGCTATCAGGTCGGCTATATCACACGAGGCTGGGCAATTTATGAGTTCGAAGGCGTAGGCGAGGTACGGGTAGAAGCGGGTACCTTCCTGTTTCAGCCGCCGAACAATCGCCACCGCGAACTTGACTCTTCCGACGATTTCGAAGGCATCGAAATCACCTTTCCCGGAAAAATAAAGACGATCGGGATCGTGCCTGACGATGCCCAGCCGAGTGGATGGAGGCAGTTCAACGTCGAGCCGGAAGGCTGACCCAGACGCTGTCCGGACTTTTCGTGCGGGCTTCGGCGACTTGCATGGCGGATTGAAACTAACTAGTTTGCTTGGTGAAATAGTAGATTCACTGAGCAGGCAGGAAGCACATGGTCGCGAAGCCCACACGCCGCACCCAGGAAGAGCGCCGGGAAGAGTCGGAGCGCCGTATGCTCGAAGCCGCGGTACGCCTCGTAGCCGAGCGCGGCCTCGACAATCTCCGCCTCGCGGACGTAGGGATTCTCGCTGGCTATAGCCGCGGGCTACCCGCGCACCATTTTGGTGCAAAGGCCAATTTCGAAGTCGCGTTGGTGAATTTCATCAGCGAAGAATATCATCGTGAGATGTCCGAACTGCACCGTGAACCCGGCCTGCCCGGTTTGCTGAAGCTGATCCGGGCCTATTGCGACCTCACCAAGGATCCGATTTGCCTCTGCGTTGCCCACGTGGTCCTGTCAGACCTCGGGCGTGGACCCGACACCGCCGATCAGTTCGCGGAGCTGGCAAAATTGCGGCAGGTCGGGTTCGACGAAGTCGAACGCCACCTTCAAGAAGGTATCGAGCGAGGCGAAATTCGGGATGATATCGATGCGAAACGGATGAGCTTCATCCTGGTGACCGCCATCAATGGCATCATGGCCGCGTGGCTGATCGACCGTTCGATCGACATGGTGTCGGCAGGCGAAGATATCGTGTCGCTGGTCCTCCGTGGCATTGCCACCCAAGGCACCGCGGCAGCCAATGTCGTTGTGCTCAACAACTAAGAGCGAAGCATCCTCCGCATAAGCGGCGTGCGGGAAGTCCCGCAGGGTTTGCAGCTTCCGCTACGGCCGAGACATTGTTTATTGCTTCGGCCCCTCTCACGAATTGCGCGGAGATATATACTTGCTATATAAACAAGTAAATGTCATTTCTCGTATTGTCAGTAGATGAAAGACCAATCAGTGACGCAGGGCCCCTTTGAAAACATCCAGCTTTGCTCGACCATATCAGCGACGGGCCGTCTCGAACTGTCCCTGAAGGAATCCCGTTTGGACGAGCCTGGTGACGACGAAATCGTCGTGGCGATCGAAGCGGCACCGGTGAACCCCTCCGATATCGGCTTGATGATCGGCTACGGTGACATCACGAGCTTGCGCGCAGAAGGTACCGAGGCCGCGCCCGTTGCCGTCATGGATGTCGCCCCACAGCTTCTTCCGCTTGTAGCGGCGCGTCTCGACGTTGCCTTGCCGACTGGGAACGAAGGCGCCGGGCTGGTTGTTCGAGCCGGCGTGAACGCGGAGCATCTGCTCGGAAAGCGCGTGGCTGCCTTTGCCGGCGGCATGTATGCGCGTTATCGTATTCTCCCCGCCAAGGACTGTCTGGTCCTGCCCGACGGCGCCAGCAGCGCCGAAGGCGCTGCTGCGTTCGTCAATCCCTTGACCGCGCTCGGCATGGTGGAAACCATGCGGCGAGAGGGCCACAAGGCGCTGGTTCATACCGCAGCCGCTTCTAACCTCGGGCAGATGCTCAACCGGCTGTGCCTTGCCGACGGCATTGCTCTGGTAAACATCGTGCGGAGCAAGGCGCAGTTCGAAATGCTTTGCGCTGCCGGGGCAAAGCATGTGCTCAATAGCGCTTCGCCGGACTTCGAGGACGAACTCAAAAAGGCGATAAGCGAGACCGAAGCGACCCTGGCGTTCGACGCCATCGGTGGCGGCCGCCTCGCCGGAACGATCCTCGGCGCGATGGAGGCGGCGCAAGCCGAGCGTGGAGGAAAATACAGTCTTTACGGTTCTCCGGTCCGCAAGCAGGTGTATATCTATGGAGCGCTCGATGTCGGCCCGATCGAAGTGCAGCGTAAATTCGGAATGGCATGGGGTATGGGCGGTTGGCTGCTCCCCTCGTTTCTCGATGAGATCGGAAATGAAGCTGCCGAGCGCCTGCGCAACCGCGTGAGAGCCGAGTTGCGAACAACCTTCGCGAGCCAGTTTCATTCAGTGATTTCCCTTAAGGACGCGCTCGGCACGGACGCAATCCGCAATTTTGCAGAACGCGCGACGGGGCGGAAAACCCTAATCGATCCCCGACGAGACTGAGCGGGCCGGCCATGCATCCTTTCTTGGGCACGCCGCTGCGCGCCGCGGAGCTTCCCGGCTTGTGCATAGCTTACAGGACCTTCGGGTCGCTGGGCTCGCGATGTCCGATCGTCCTGTGCCACGGATTTCCAGAAACGTCCTTTTCCTGGCGCTACCAGGTCGGAGCGCTTGCCCGCAGTGGCCACTTTGTCATCGTCCCGGATTTGCGAGGTTATGGCGCGACCGGTGGTCCGGATGACGTCGAAGCCTATGACATGGAAACGATTTGCGACGACATTGTCGGTCTACTCGGCAAGGTGGGCTCTTCGAGAGCGATCATTGCCGGGCATGACTGGGGTGGAGCACTCGCCTGGAACATGGCAATGCGCCGACCGCGGCATGTCGCTGGCGTCATCAGCCTGTGCACACCTTTCCATGCCCGCTCTCCCGCCGATCCCATAGCGATCATGCGCCGGCGCTTTGGCGAAGACATGTACATGGTTCACTTCCAGAAGCAGGGCGAACCCGACGCGATTCTTGATCGCAGTCCGCGGAAGACCCTCGACTATTTCTTCCGACGGCCGTCAGCCGACATGAACAACCGCGGCACCGGCATATCTACTGTCCCCGGGGCGGGGACGTCCATTCTCCCTATCGTGCGCGAAATCGAAGCGTATGATCCGGGTTGCGACGGGCGCGAACATTTTCTGTCCAGGCCCGAATTCGACCATTTTGTCTCAGCGTTCGAGGCGACCGGCTTCACTCGGGCGATTAACTGGTACCGCAACATTACGCGCAACTGGGAAACCGCGGCTTCCTACGACGGGATCGTGCAACAGCCGGCGCTTCTCCTTCAGGCCGAACACGATCGTTTTCTTCCGCCCGCGGCTGCTGAGGGAATGGAATGCGTCGTGCCCCGGCTCGAGCGACAGCTTGTTCGCCGCGCCGGACACTGGCTGCAGCAGGAAAATCCGAACGAGGTGACGTTAGCGATGATCGCATGGATTGAACGCCATTTTCCAGAATGATCGCGCGAGCAAGATACTTGCTATTTTAACAAGCTAATGTAAAAACTGATTTGAGAGAAGCAGCGAAAAAGGGGATCTTATGGTGCTCATTGAGGGAATTTCGCTGCTGGCGTCTGTGCTGACAACTGTCGCTCCGGCGATGCAGGTCGTCCACATCCTGCGTACGCGCTCTGTCGAAGGCCTCTCGGTGCTGACGGGCATTGTTCTCGTCATTGGAGCCTCGCTGAGCTTGCTGCTGGGTATCCAATATCAGTTGGGGGCCGTGCTCATCCTGATGAGCCTGTCGCTCTTTTTTCAGGCCTTGATGCTTCACCTCGTATCCTGGCGTGTTTCCCTGCTCGTCTGGGCGATAATCCTGGGATCGGTCTTGCTGGTCGCAGTCTTCCTGCCGCGCTTCGGTGCAGATATGCTGTCGACGCGGTACACGCAGCAGGTCGCTTTCGTTTGGGGCCTCATCGCGGCGACAACCTTTTTCCCCCAGCTGATAACGACGCGCCGGACGCGGCAGACCCGCGATCTGTCACTCATCACCTTGTTGTGCTTTGCGGCCGGGATGTCGCTTTGGACCGTCTTCGCCTGGCTGGTGCAAAATTGGTCGCTGCTCCTGTGGAGCGCCATCATTACTGTGTCGGTCTATGAGCTTCTGCGTCTGAAGCTGACGATCAAGCCGCCGGCCTCTGCGGTTCTTGGATGACAGCCACGCGACTCGAAACGGACGGCGTGCTCCCATGTCCAGAGCTCGCCCGGCTCGCGGCGTGGCTCGGTGAGCATATGCCGGGTTGGCGCGGGGCCGCGCGGCTCGATCCGATTTCAGGCGGGCGTTCCAATCCGACATTCGTTTTGCGTTCCGACGAATGCCCCGAAAAATATGTCCTGCGGCGGCGGCCGTTGGGCATCCTCCTCCCGTCGGCCCATGCCGTCGACCGCGAATATCGGGTCCTGTCGGCCTTAGGGGCTGCCGGTTTCGCGGTGCCGGAAGCGATCGCCTTTTGCGACGACGCAAGCATTCTCGGCACCACATTTTATGTGATGCGGCACGTCGAGGGGCGGATGTTGTGGGATGGAACGATGCCTGGGCTGCAGCCACCCGAGCGGAAGGCGCATTATCAATCTCTGGTGGCGTCCCTCGCCAACCTCCACATGGTCGATTGGGAGGCGGCAGGCCTCTCCGGCTTCGGCAAGCCGGGAAACTATTTCGGCAGGCAGCTGGATCGTTGGACGCGACAATATCGTGCGTCACAGATTGATCACGTCGATCTCATCGAGCGTTTGATCGACATTTTGTCCCGCTCGCTGCCGGAACAGAGCCGCACGACGATCATTCATGGCGACTATCGGCTGGATAATGTCCTGTTCGCGCCTGCGTCATCGGATATTGTCGCTGTGCTCGACTGGGAATTATCAACGCTCGGCGACCCTCTAGCCGATTTCGCCTATCTCGCGATGAACTGGGTGCTCCCGATCGACGGGCAGGCCGGGCTTCAAGGTGCCGATCTCTCTGCGCTCGGAATCCCGTCGCTCGACGACATCGTCGCCCAATATTGTGCGCGCACTGGTCGTGACGGCCTTCCCGACCTCGACTGGCTGTTCGCCTACAACATGTTCCGCCTTATTGGGATCATACAAGGCGTCCTCGCACGCGCGGCAGGCGGGAACGCAACGTCGGCCGATGCCGATGAACTCGCCGACCGGCTGCCGATCCTCGCAGATCGTGCTTGGTATTACGCCTGCCGCGCGCAGGCCGGACAATCGCGGAGATAGATGTGGCTCGAATGAATATGGACGGGATGACAGCCGTCATCACTGGATCGACACGCGGCATCGGCAAGGCGATCGCTTTGGCCATGGCCGAACATGGTGCCAATGTGGTCGTCTCGGGACGGAATGAGGAAACATGCGACGCCGTTGCCGCCGAAATCGAAGCGGCCCAGGGTCGAACCTGCGCCATCGGTGTTGCCGCCTCGATCGGTTCGGCCGAAGCGCTTGAGCAACTCGTCGAGCGGTCACGGGCTGCCTTCGGCAAGATCGATGCCCTTGTCTGCAACGCTGCCTCGGCTGTCTATTCGGGCCCGATGGGTGAGATCAGCGACCCCCAGTTCGTGAAGCTTCTACAGAATAACCTGATGTCCACGAACCGCTTGATCGCGTTGGTCGCGCCCGAAATGCGCGCCAGAAAAACGGGATCGATCATCATCATGTCGTCGATCGGAGGAATGATCGGGACCGCGACGATTGGGCCCTACAATATTACCAAAGCAGCGAACTTTCAGCTCGCCCGGAATCTCGCGGTCGAGTTCGGCCGCGACGGCGTGCGGGTCAATTGCATCGCCCCGGGGGTCATTCGCACCGATTTCGCCCGGGCACTCTGGGAAGACGAAGCGAACACCCAGCGCGTCGTTGCTGCGACGCCGTTGAATCGCCTTGGAGAAGCCGACGATATCGCTGGTGCCGCCGTCTTCCTTGCGTCGGACCATGCGCGCTTCATCACCGGACAGTCCATCGTCGTCGACGGCGGCGCACTGATCAAGGCACCGGTTGCCGATTGACGCGCCTCCGCGTCCAACTCCCGAGGAAAAGGATCATTTCATGAGCGCACGACTGGAAGACTTGCGGGCGCGCCTGCTCGATTTCATGGCCGACCACATCTATCCTAGCGAGCCTCGCTTCTTCGCCGAAGGCGAGAGGCTCGGGCCCTGGTCGGTGCTGCCCGTTGTCGAGGAGCTCAAGGCAAAGGCGCGTTCTGCAGGGCTGTGGAATCTCTTCCTGCCAGCGCATCACGAAGGCGGTCTTTCCAATGTCGACTATGCACCGCTGTGCGAGATCATGGGGCGCTCGATCATGGCGCCGGAAATCTTCAATTGTTCTGCCCCCGACACCGGCAATATGGAAGTCCTGGCGCGTTACGGGACATCCGAACAGCAAGAGCGTTGGCTTGGACCGCTTCTCGCGGGGGAGATTCGCTCTGCGTTCGCGATGACCGAGCCCGAAGTCGCCTCTTCCGATGCGACCAATATCAGCTGCGAGATCCGGCGCGACGGCGACAGTTATGTAATCAACGGGCGCAAATGGTACACGACAGGGGCGACCGACCCGCGCTGTAAATTCATGATCCTGCTTGGACAAACCGGAGATGAAACCGTCGACCGCCACCGGCGCCAGTCGATGATTATCGTGCCCAAGGATACGCCGGGCGTCCGGGTCGTCCGGTCGCTACCGGTATTTGGCTTTTACGGCGTTCCGGACCGTGCTTCGGAAGTCTGGTTCGACGATGTTCGGGTCCCTGACGATAACATGATCCTTGGTGAAGGACGCGGGTTCGAAATAGCGCAGGGGCGTCTCGGCCCAGGACGCATCCACCACTGCATGCGCCTGATCGGGATGTGCGAACGCATCCTTGAGCGGATGTGCCGTCGCGTGGAGAGCCGTGTAACATTCGGTCGTCCCGTCTCCGAACAAGCCACCACCCTGGAGCGTATCGCCGAATCACGCATCATGATCGAGCAATGCCGGCTGCTGACCATGAAGGCGGCGAAAATGATGGATGAGGTCGGCAACCGCGAAGCACGCCAGGAAATTGCGATGATCAAGGTCGCGGCGCCCAACATGGCCTGTCAGATTATCGACTGGGCAATCCAGGCATTTGGCGGAGGCGGCACGAACAACGACCATTATCTGCCCGCAGCTTTCGCACTGGCACGCGCGCTGCGGCTGGCCGACGGACCCGACGAAGTCCATCGCAATCAGATCGCCAGGCTGGAGATGCGGCGGCACGAAGCCACCGACCCGGCGCGTACGGGAGGGCGCGGAGCGTTCCTAACCCGCGACGAAGCCGCAGAGTCCGGCGTGCAGGGCCTATGGGCACCTTCTTTGCCCGTGAGAGCATGAAGCTGCGCGTCCTCGCGTCATCGACGCCGCTGGCGGCCGGCCTTCAACATCGGGGATCGAAATGACTGCAGACCATATCCACCACATCGCGGTTATCGGGGCCGGAAATATGGGCCGTCAGATCGCGCTCGCGTCTGCGCTCGCGGGATACGATACCAGTCTCACGGATGTGAGCCGCGAAGCGCTGGAAGGAGCGGAGATTTATGCCGGCGCCTATCTCGCGGAGCGCGTTGCCAAGGGCAAACTTTCCGAAGCCGACAGCGTCGCGGCGCGAGCGCGCATTCGCGTTGCGCACACGCTCGAGGACAGCGTGCGCGACGCGGATTTCGTCATCGAGGCCGCTGTGGAGAAACTTGATGTCAAACGCCGGCTCTTCGCCGATCTGGACCGCCTTGCTCCAGACCACGCGGTTCTCGCTACGAACAGTTCGGCAATCGTGAGCTCGTCTATCGCGACCGCTACGGGGCGCCCCGACAAGGTGCTCAACACGCACTTTTTCAACCCGGCTCTGGTGATGAAATTAGTTGAAGTTGTCCAAGGCCCACATGTTTCCGAGGAGACGGCGCAGACGACCATCGCGCTGGCACGGAATCTGGGCAAGGTGCCCGTCCATCTGCACAAGGAGGTGGACGGCTTTCTGCTCCACCGGATACTCGACGCCGTTTTTCGGGAAGCCGGGTGGCTGCTCGAAATGGGCGTTGCGAGCATCGAAGACATCGATCTGGCCTGCGTGCATGGCGCTGGACATCCCATGGGCCCCTTTCGGCTCCTCGATCTGATTGGACTCGATCTTGCGCATTTGATGGCAATGGAACGCTTCAGGAAAACGGGCGATGCCGCCGAATTGCCGATGCCGCAGCTCGCCGCACGCGTCGCGGCCGGGCATCTCGGGCGGAAGTCCGGCCAAGGCTGGTACGATTACCACGGCGGCAATCTCGACGGGGGAACAGCATGAGCGGACGCGTTGCCGGGAAGAATGCGCTGATCACGGGCGGCGCAGGCGGGCTGGGATCTGCTATCGGCTGGATGCTCGCGCATGAAGGCGCCCGCATCGCATTGACTGACATCGATATTGACCGTGCTGCCGCTGTAGCCGATGCAATCAATCGCGAACTGGGCGCGGGGCGGGCGATCGCTCTCCGCCACGATGTGACCGACGTGGGCTCGTGGGACATTGCCCTGCGTGATGCCGCCGATTTCCTGGGTGGGATATCGGTCCTTGTGAACAATGCGGGTGTCGCTCCGGTGGGATCGATAGACCGGATCGATCTGGAGGAGTGGACGCGCGTGATGCGCATAAACGTCGACAGCGTCATGCTGGGGTCGCAAAAAGCGATACCGTATCTTCAGCAAGCGCAGCCGGCGTCGATCGTGAACATGGCCTCGATCTCGGCATTGATCGCCAGCGGTAATCTCGCCGCTTACAATGCGTCGAAGGCGGCGGTATGGATGCTGACCAAATCGGTGGCGCTGCATTGCGCTCGCAAGAAGATGGATATCCGGTGCAATTCTGTGCATCCAGCGTATATCCGGACCGATATCCTGCGATCGGTCGTCGGCGAGGTCGGCGACAAGGAAGAAGCCTTCAGCAAGCTCGCACGGCAAATTCCCATTGGCCGGCTTGGAGAACCCGACGACGTTGCCTATGCGGTGGTCTATCTCGCGTCGGACGAGAGCCGCTTCATGACCGGTGCCGAAATCAAGCTCGATGGTGGTATCTCGGCGCAATAACATTCCGCCGGGCCCACGGTAAAAGTATCTCGCCGGCGGCTTCACGGCTTGCGCGTTGTCGTCGCCTCTCTGCCCGTGCGTCGAAGACAAAAAAGGGGCCGGCTCTTAGACCCGGCCCCCGGTCGCTCAAAATCAGTCGAACCTGACGTTGAGCCGCAGACCGTATGTCCGTGGCGGGTCGATGTAGCCGTAGTTTTCATAGGGAGCGGGGTAACCGCTGTGCGCGCCGGCAGCGAGCGTGGCTTTGTCCGTGGCGTTCAGAACATAGGCTGTCAGGTCCCAGTTCTCGCTCGGCGACGTGTAGGTGAGGCTCAGATCCAGCTTGGCGAACTCGTCCTGCCGGAAATTGAAGCCGTTGGTGTAAACCTTCCAGTAGCCGCTTTCATAATGGGTGTCGGCCCGGAAAGTGAGGCCGCCACCATTGCCGAGGTCGACGCCGTGCTCGAAGCCAAGCGACACCGCTGCCTTGGGTGCGTTGGGCAGTGAGTTCCCGCTGAAATCGACATTGTCGAGGACCAGTTCACGGATCTTCGCCGACAGGAAGTTGGAATTAAGCGTGATCTTGGTCTTTGTATCGAACGCGTAGGCGAGATCGACCTGCGCGCCGTAGATTCGCGTCTTGGGAATCCCGAAATTATCGAAAGCTCCGTTTGCGAGGGTCGAAATCGTGTAATTTTTATAGTCGTAATAATAGCCCTCGACATTGAACAGGAGTCGGTTGTCAAAGAACCGATTTTTGAAACCGACTGTATAGCCTATCATTGTCTGTTCCTCGAGGCGCAGACCGGCGAATACCGCCGAAGCCCGATATCCGCCAGGCGAATAGGCAGTCTGCACATTGGCGTAGGCCATCGACTGCGGCCCGATATCGGCCTCGATGCCCAACTTCCAGTCGAAGTGGTTCCATTTCGCCGCTACCGAAAAGGGGATATCTCCGCTTGGCGTGTGCACGAGGCTTCCCGGGCGCGCGGCCATCTTGTCTTCCGAATAGCGGCCGCCTGCGGTGACACGCAGCGTGTCGAGCACCTCATATTGTAGCTGGGCGAACCCGGCGACGCCCTCGTTGCGATGAAGCAGGCGATTGCCCGCGACTTGCCCGAATGATGCCGACAGGGTGGAATCGATGTCGGACTTATTGTGATAATAATAGAGGCTGCCGAGCCATGACAGCCGCTCGGTCAGGTCGCCGCTGAAGCGAAGTTCGTGCGTCGTCTGGTCGATCGTGCCGTCGCTGACGGTCGAAAGTCCCTGCAAGAATCGCAAATCGTCATCCAGATAATGGATATACGAAGGGATATACTGGATTTTGAGATTGCCGAGATCGTAAGTGATCCGCCCACCCGTCACGATGCCCCGTAGAAATAGCGTGGATCGGCTGACGTCGTTACCCGGGGCGGGAAATAGCCCGGCCACGGCGACGCCCGGGTCGAATTGTGGCTGGTCATAGGGGTCGTCGTTGAGAAACGGCTTCAGATAGGATGTGGCCTGCGGCTTTAGCCGATTGTGATAATATTGGCCCCATAGATAGATCTCAAGCTTGTCGCTCGGGTTCCATAGCATGGACAGCCGGATGGTTTTCGCCTCGTCGGTGTCATTGCCGTTGGAAAAATAGGCGCCGCGGTGTGTCGTGCTGCCCGCAATGCGCACCGCAAGGTCGCCGGTCAAGGGAAGATTGGCGATCGCAGTCAGCTTGAGCAGTTCGTAATTGCCTGCTTCGCCCGTGACTTTGAAGCCAAGCTCGTTCTTGGGCATCGCCGAGCGAATATTTGTGACGCCCCCGAGCGCCCCTTTTCCATAAAGTGTTCCTTGAGGCCCCGGTAGGATCTCGATCTGCTCGATGTCCATGATGGTCGTGTTGGTCGCGAGCCGCGGAATATAGACGTCGTTGAAGTTGATCCCCGCTGGCTCGGGAACATAAGGCAGATCGATTTCGCTCCCGACGCCACGGACGTTGAGCTGCACCGCGCCGAGCGAATAATTGATTTTCGCGGCGGGAACCACGTTGGTGAGGCCGGTGAGGCTTGTAATGCCGCGTGCCTCGATCGTTTCGGCCGATACGGCGCTGATGGCTACCGGCGTTTTTTGAAGGGTTTGGTTGCCGCGCGTGGCAGTGACGACGATATCCTCGTCACTGACTTGCGTTTCCGTCACCAGTGCTCCCGAATCCTGCGCATTTGCGCTCGCAAGTGGCACGACCACCCATGCCGCCGCAGCAATCAGAAAACGATGTTTAGCCCCCATTTTGTCACTCCCTCGTGGCTGAGTCTTTGTTCTATCAAGGGGGGCAATGCTATATCTTGCTAGTTATGCAAGCAAGTAAAATGTATCCATGCCTGCGGAGTGCAATGTTTGCGCCTGCCGTAGGACGGCATTCCGGCCTTGGTTCAGCTGTGCCTGCCCGCAGGGCCGGCCCCGAATTGCGTGCGTAGCGTCGTCTTCTGAATCTTTCCCGTGGCGGTGTGCGGGAGGTCGTCGACGAAGTATATTTCGTCCGGTAGCCACCACTTGGCGACCTTCGTGCTCAGAAAATCGAGGAGTTCCGCAGCCGTCGTCGTGGCCGTTTTCTTGCGAACGGCAATCAGGATAGGTCGCTCGTCCCATTTGGGATGCGGGATGCCGATGACCGCCGCCTCGGCAATCCCGGGGTGGCCGACGGCTGCATTTTCCAGGTCGATCGAACTGATCCATTCGCCGCCAGATTTGATCACGTCTTTGGATCGATCGGTAATTTTCATATAGCCCGATGCGTCGATCGTCGCGACATCACCGGTGTCGAACCAACCGTCCTCGTCGAGTATCGCGCCGCCGTCACCGCCGAAGTATTCGGCGATCACCCACGCCCCCCGCGATTTCAGCCGTCCCGCCGTCTTTCCGTCCCGCGGCAGTTCCTGGTTCTCGCTCCCTACAATCCGGAGTTCAACGCCGAACGGTGCGCGTCCCTGCTTGCATTTGAGGGTCAATTGATCGTCATACTCGAGTGCCGCGCCGGCGGCGTCGAGCATGCCGACCGAGCCGATCGGCGACATTTCGGTCATCCCCCAGGCATGACAGACGGTCAGTCCGAAGCGCGTTTCATACGCTTCGATCAAGGATCGAGGCGCAGCTGCACCGCCTACGATCAGGCGCTGCAGCTGGCCGAGGTTGCCGCCCTCCTCGTCGAGAAACTGGAGGATGGCCTGCCATATGGTCGGGACGGCGGCGGCGTGCGTGACGCCCTCTTCGCGGATGCGGGCAATGAGCGTCGCGGCGTCAAAATGTGGTCCCGCCATCACGAGCTTGGCGCCAGTCAAGGCGGCTGCATACGGAATGCCCCAGGCGTTTGCATGGTACATCGGGACGATCGGCAGCACCGTCGCGCGCGAAGACAGGCCGAGCGAGTCGAATTGGGCGGCGCTGTAGCTATGGAGTACGGTCGAGCGGTGAGAATATAGGACGCCCTTGGGATTGCCGGTGGTACCGGATGTGTAGCAGAGGCCTGAAGGCGCATTTTCATCGACGTTAAGCCAAGAAAAGTCGCCATCCTGAGCGGAAACAAGATCTTCATAGCAAATCAGGTCGAGCGATGACGCCGGCATGTTGGATGCGTCCGACATGACGATGAAATACTTCACGGACGTGAGGGAGGGCGCGATTTCTTCGACAAGCTTGATGAATCCGGCATCGAAGAAAAGCGCGCGATCGGACGCGTGATTGGCGATGTAGATGATTTGTTCTGAGAAAAGCCGAGGATTGATGGTGTGCGCTACTGCTCCCATCCCCGATATGGCAAACCAGCATTCGACGTGGCGATGGGTGTTCCAAGCGAGAGTGCCCACCCGATCGCCACCCTCGATCCCGAGACGGCGGAGCGCTTGCGCGATGCGCTTGGCGCGTTCTCGCACATTCTTCCAATTCGTTCGAACCGTCGGTCCTTCAACGGTCATTGAGACGATTTCCTGATGACCGGCATTTAGCGCGGCGTGATCGATGAGCCTGAAGACATTGAGCGGCCAATTTTGCATTCTACCCAACATCACGTCTCCTTTGTTGAGCGATCGTCATCCGATATGGCAAAGCTGCCCCAAGCTCATATTAATAACTATCTTAGCAAACAAGTTTTTTAATCTCAAACCGATGTTCGCTATCTGTACCAAATGCTCCGCAATCAAATCTGTGACCGCGACGCCTGAGGAATATTCAAGCTGTCCTTCGGCCAATCCCGCCTCTGCGCAGCGGCCTCTCTGATAGGTTGATGACGTTTCCTTGTTTGCAGCGCTTTGTTTCCCTGTTCCCGAAACGACAAATTTCATAAAAAATGGCGGAAACCCAGGTCGCTTCGTAAGCTGTGCCATATGCTTTCCGTGTTATTCCTCCAGTTTTCCCTGTAAATTCCCGCAAAACACGGAACAACTCTCCGTGAGACCTGTCCAATATAGACTGCGCCACGCACCATACATTTTCCAAAAACTTTAGATTTTACGTTCTCGCGGTGAGCGGCCCGAGAGGGCCGCAGTTCTGCGGCGTTTGCGGGTGCACGTGTTGCGGCCCCCCTGCGGAGACGTGTCTCTATGCCGTAATTCGTGCGATTATTGCCGCGTGTCTCTGCGGCGCATTAAATTCGCGCACGGCCATTTGCGTGATGCTGTGGTGATGCGGGGGAAGATGTGCTCAGCAGAAGCCGAGCACGCGTTCCTGCTGGTCCCCCTCGAGCAGAACGATATCGAACGACGCGACTGTATCCGCCGACCATTCGCTGTTCTCACCGCAAGGCTCGAGGATGCCGCCGCGCGCGCCGCCCAGGGGCAGGGATGGAAACCGCTTTCGAACGCCAGAACCATTTTCAGTCGCTTCGTTTCCACACTATCAACTCCGCATGGCGTTCGGCATTTTCATCCATCGCTCTGATTCGGTCTACGACGATACGCCGGCCGAGCGTTATCAGTTTCCGAAGCAGTATCTCGATCGGGTGCGGGCATGCGTTGGCGACTGGATTGTCTACTACGAACCACGGAAGGTTGCTGACAGTAAAGGCTATTACGCGGTAGCCAAGGTCGAGGGGGTCATTGCCGATCCATCAATGCCCAATATGTACCTCGCGCTGATCGAGCCTGGCAGCTATCTTGATTTCGCAACACCGGTTCCGTTTGCCGATGAGAATGGGCCGATCGAGCGAGGCGTACTTAATGAGGTGGGGCGCATTTCTGGGAGGGCTCAGGCGGCTGTTCGGGGGCTGTCGTCGAGCGACTTCACCCGAATTGTGGCAGCCGGCTTGGTCGATGAAAATCCGCTTCTGCCGCGAACGGATTTCGCCGCCGTCGAGCCGGTTCTTCGCGAAGAGCAAGTTCCTTTTATTTTCGATGAAGTGCGGGAGCGGGTTGCCGCAATCGTGTCGCGCGTTGTGCGCGACCGCGTGTTCCGGCGAATTGTTTTGCGGGCCTATGATGAGCGCTGTGCGGTCACCGGGTTGAAGCTCATCAACGGCAGCGGGCGGGCCGAGGTGGAGGCTGCTCACATTCGTCCCGTCGAGGCGAACGGACCCGACATAGTGAGCAACGGCTTGGCACTTTCGGGGACAGCGCATTGGATGTTTGATCGCGGTTTGATTGGGCTGGATGACAACATGCGGATCATCGTTTCGCGGCAGGCCAATGATCCGGACAGCATCCGATCGGTCATTAATGCCAGCGGTCGGATATTGGCGCCACAGCGAGGGGCTGATCGGCCGCACCCGCAGTTCGTTCGGTGGCACCGCGAGCATTGCTTCAAGCATTGAGATGATGGCCCCATCGGCGGACGGGCAGCTCGCTGCGGACGCTCTCCTTGCGCATCTTCGCATTCTCGACTTCCAGTGCCGCCATCCTGTCGCGCCATTTCGCTTCTGATGGCGCCATCCCGATGATCTGCCTGTAAATGGCCATCCTGCCGCCGAGGTCGTATGACGGTAGGGCTTCCGCCTGTTTTTCGAGGGAAGCGATCTTCGCCGCGTTTCATGCTTCACTCGCCCTGGCGGAGAGGGCGTCGCGTTTTGCCCTGCGGCTACGCTCTGCTGCTTCGACACCCTCATCGACCAGCTTGATGGCATGAAGCAGGCCATCGTCTGCCTCGGCCAGTCGCTTCCGGCCTTCCTCAGGCCGGGATTTCATGAGAGTGACAATGTCCCGTGCCTCGTTCGCGCGCTTATCCTCGGTATCTCCGGCGGCGATTCCGAACAGCAACAGTACGCCGATGACACCGAACACCTTTCTGACTCCGGAAGGCGAGAATCCGAGCATGGACCACTCGGGTCGATAAAAGGAGTACGCAACGACCGCTACTGCGAGGACAACGACAATCCAGCTGGCAAGGCCGAGGGCTTCAAACATGCCTCCGAGAATGAGCGCTCCAAAGAGAAGACCAACTGCCACCAGCCATTTTGTGGCTCGCGATGGCCCGCTACTCTCCTTTTCCATAAGCCCCCGGATTCTCTGACCTACCAGATACATATTATAGTTGATAAACCGAAAGTATGTAAACGGCCATCTTTCCGCGCATGGACATGCGCAGACTGGTCGGTGAGAATTTTGCCCGGATACGGCGTGAGAAGGGATTGACGCAGGAAGACGTGGAAGCGCTTTCTGGCTTTTCCCAGCAGTATCTCAGCAGTCTTGAGAACGGCCGGCGCAATCCGACGATCATCACCTTGTACGAACTCGCACGGGCGCTCGGTGTGAGCCATGTCGAGCTGGTGGCGACGCCGACAGGTAGCGATACCTAGCGCCCGGCGTTCACCCATCGGCCACGATGCTGTCAATGGCTGCCTCTGTTCCGGAAAACTGCCAGGCTGCTACACCGGAAACCATGAGACGATAATCGGGATTATGTAAGGCGCAGAACGCGTAGGGTTCGGCACCGTGAGACGGCGTTCTGATCACACAGGCTTTGGCAAGAGCCATGCTAATTATGCCAAGGGATTCAGATCAAAAAATATAATCAACGTAAATTTTATGCACTAACCGAACCGCGGGTGCCGCGTTCACGTTGCCATCGACCGCGAACTTCGCGACTGCTGCTCCGTCGATCTTGAAATCTACGCAAGGCGGCGGGGTAGATCCATGAGACAGCTGAGGCATCAGTGAGAGGCGCGCGACTGTATCCGCCGACTGTTCGCTGTTCTCACCGCGAGGCTTGAGGATGCCGCCACGCTCGCCGCCGACGGACAGGGGCGGGACGTGTCGGCCGAGACCTCAAGGCAACTCGCCGCGCAGATACAGGAAATCGCAGGCCATTGCATGGCAATCACCGAAGCGATCGAACTGCTGAACAGGGAAGAATAATGGCGGCTTCGTTGGACCTTTGCGACTGTCCGGAATCAGACGCAGTAAGCCAGAAAGCCGCCCATCATACAGCCGTCATATCGATGGCCGCATCGCCCTGATTGGGGCCGTTCTTCACGATGTGGTGGCTCGCCACTTGATAGCTTTCGTACTTTGTGTTGGTCCACCCTATACGATGAGCATCGTCGGAAGGCGTAATCCAATTCCTCACGCAAGATCAGCTCGGCGTTGCACACGCGGCGAGGTCCAGTGACGAATTCAGCCCTGGCTGCGTTTTGCCATCCCTCGTGGACTCTTCAAGACTGCGCCGACCCGCCGTGGGAAGGTGGCTCATCACCGGCCTTGGCCGATCGGCCTTTGCCATTGAGGCTGCTTTCGATCAGCTGGAGATGCGCCAGCACGGCATTATTGAGTTCGTCGCAGGCCGAGATGATTGCCGCGGCGTATTCCTTCTGGGCGACGGCAAGGCTCTCGTCGAGGTTCAGAAGCGCTGCGAAGCCGGTGATCTGAGTCAGCGGTGTCCGCAGATCATGCGACAACGTGTGAAAGTAGGTATCGAACCGGCTATCCCTCCGTAGGGGAATGTTGTGCCATTTCCTGACAGGACCTTGCATCATCTGATGGACTCTCCGCGTTCGGGATTTGAGCGTTTTTGAGCCGACGAAATGCGCTACCCACCTCCCGTCGTCGTGAAACGGCATCAGGTGCAAATAATGCCGTCCCGGCGCCCGCGCTTCAACGTCGGCGGAGCGACGTTTCAGGACAAATCGGCAGCACGATGGTCTTTTCTTGCACCTTTCGGTTCGGTGGTTTGAAACTAGGCGATCATTCTCCCTCCCCGGCAATCTACCTCCATCGCGCAGGCCTGAACGCCGCTTTTATTATCGTTATACGCAATCAGGCTGAAGGCGTATAAGAGCAGACGATGGGGGCCTCCGGCCGCCAATAAGCGGAAGACAAATCCGTGCTCGTCACGATCTTCGCCCCGGGCAACGTGCATTTGCTTGAGATCGCAGGCCTGCGCGACGCTTTTTTTGAAGCAAACTGCAAGATGCAGTCTGGGCAGCCGTATCGCGTCCGGCTGGTGACCGAACACGGAACGCCCACAGAGAGCGCATCGGGCGTGATCTACATACCCGATGCGGGTATTTCCGATGCGGCCCAGCCTTGCGACACGTTGATCGTCGTTGGGCCTTATGGCCTGCCGGATCGCTTTAGCGAAAATGTAGTGCGTTGGCTGCGGGATCAGGCCATGCAGTCGCGGCGCTATGGCTCGACGTGCACTGGCGCCTTCCTTACGGCTCAAGCGGGGCTGCTGTCGGGACGCTGCGTCACGACCCACTGGCAATATGCAGAACGCCTTGCTGCCGCGTATCCTGATATCCAGGTCGAACCTGATCGCATCTTCGTTCGCGACGGACCGGTGTTCAGCTCTGCCGGTGTGGCTGCTGCAATCGATCTCGCCTTTTCATTGATCGAGGAGGATCATGGCCGTGCGCTGGCCCTCTGGGTGGCACGCAGGCTGGTCGTTTTTCTGAAGCGGCCCGGCGGGCAGTCGCAGTTCAGCGCTGCGTTGACCGCGCAAAGTACGACCACCAGTCCGATCGACAGAATACGGCTTCACATCCTCGAAAATCCACGCGCCGATTTGAGCCTCGCAGCGCTTGCAGATGCAGCCGGCGTGAGCCCGCGCCATTTGTCCCGTCTGTTCCACGCCGAGCTGGACATGAGCCCGGCTGCTTATGTTGAATTGACCCGGATCGATATCGCCCGGCGCCTTCTCGAAGACAGCTCGTCGCCTATCAAGACGATTGCCTATGCAGCAGGGTTTGGATCCACAACGACTCTCAGACGGGCATTTCTCCGCAGAATTGGCGTCACACCTCTGGATTATCGTCTGCGGTTTCAAACTACCAAGTCCGGGGACGCGAGAAACGACGGAAGCGCCTCTGTTTTGTCCTGAACTGCCGCAAAGCTGAAGTTGAAGCCCTGGTGCAGGTACCGCATCGTCGCGCCAGAGGTTTATCATGCGACTTGCTCCTTCCGTGCGTAGAGAAGCGAATATCGGAGACTGCCTGGCTGTTCCGCCGGGCCCTGGCGCGGCGCGCCGTACAAGCGGCGCAATGCGATGACGCATGACGTCATTGAAGGGGACCCTCGATCAACAGAGGCCGGGGCGTTCAAACCGGCACGATGGCATCTCCTGGCCAGGCGCTCTAGCGAACCGGCTGTTCCCGCGAGCGCATCTCTGCTCGCGCTCGATCATATCAGCGATGGCGTGTTGATCGCCGACGTGCGCATGAGAGGGCAACCCATCGTCCAGGTCAATCCCGCGTTCGAGGCGATCACCGGCTACACTGCCGCCGAGGCGATCGGGAAGAATTGCCGCTATCTCCAGGGCAGCGACCGTCTGCAGCCCGAAATCGCCGAAATCCGTGCCGCCCTGACAGAGGGTCGCGCCTGTTCGGTGACCCTGCGCAACTATCGACGGGACGGCACGATGTTTCGCAACGCGTTGCGCCTCGTGCCGCTTCGCGACGACACGGATCAGGTGACGCATTTCATCGGCTTTATCCGCGACGTGACCCATGCGGCCGGCATCGACCGCCTGACAGGTCTGCTCGATCGCTATGGTCTGCTCGATCGACTGGCAGCCTTGGACGCGTCTGCCACAACCACACTGCTGATGGTCAAGCTCGATATCCGTCGGTTCCACGATGTCAACAGCGGCTTTGGCTATGATGTCGGCGACGCGCTGCTTCAATCCACTGCCGCACGCCTGACAACGCTGCCAGCGATCGCCGTGTCGCGTGTCGGCACCAACAGCTTCGCGCTCGCGTTCGCACTCGACGATCACAGCTGCACCGCAAGTACGGTGGAGGGCGTCCTCGATCTCCTGAAGCCACGTTTCGTGCTCCCCGGCGCGTCATTGGCGGTCCAGTTCGCCACAGGTTTTGCCGTGGGGGTCGCCGGTGCGAATTCGCTCCAACTTCTGCGGCATGCTGGCGCGGCGCTGCAGCGATCAAAGGCGAAAGCCGGGCACCCGCCGCAGCCTTTCGCGGTCGCGGACGAGCGGGACGCGTGCAACCGCATCAGGTTGGCGAGCGAACTCCAGACTGCTGTTTCGAACCAGGAACTGCTGTTTCACTATCAGCCACAGGTCGATCTCGTCTCGGGTGAAATGGTTGGAGCCGAAGCGCTGCTGCGATGGAACCATGGGGCGTTCGGTCCGCAACCGCCCAACCGGTTCATCGGAATCGCCGAAGAAACGGGCGCAATCCTGGAAATTGGAGCCTGGGGTCTGCGCGCGGTTGCTACGTTTGCGGCGCAGGTCAACCGGGGTCATCGATCTCCGATCCGTTTCGCCTTCAACGTATCGGTCGTCGAATTCACTCAGCGTGACATGGTGGCGTTTGTCCTTCAGGTGCTCGACGAGACTGGCTGCCGAGCGGAATGGCTGACGCTGGAGCTCACGGAAAGCATCATGATCGGTGAGCCGGAGAATATTCGCCGTATCTTTGGGGAATTGCGTCGCCTAGGGGTCCGGATATCCATTGATGACTTTGGTACGGGTTATTCCAATCTACGCTATCTGGAGAGCTTCCCGCTGAGCGAGGTAAAGATCGATCGAAGCTTTGTTCATGATCTTGCACAGAGCGCGGCCAAACGCGTTATCGTGGAAAGCGTCGTCAAGCTTGGCGCAGCACTCGACATCCACGTCGTTGCAGAAGGCATAGAAACGGAATCTGAACGCGCGATCATGCGGGCACTGGGCTGCTCGATCGGTCAAGGATATCTGTTCGCCGCACCCATGGAGGAGGACAAGTTCCACAAGCTGCTCGACCAGGGTCTCATCTTGCGCGAGGGGTGGGATGCGTCGCGGTTCCTCACGACAATGGATCGGGCGTGACTTAACCGCGGCAGCGAATACCGCATGCCAGTGTCGAGAGAGCATTCCATGTCTGCGGAGGGGACATGAAACTGAGCCATCAGGCGGGATGAATGAAAGGCAGGTATTGGACGCCTTCTCTTGACCAAGAAGGGCGGAAATGGCGGCGGATGGCGCCGCCAGGCATCGGTTATCGAAGCTGAAGAGCCGGCAGTGATCAGGAAGCCGCACCTCCGCGATGTACCGAGTGGAAGTCTATCGGGCAGGTCACCAGGCTGACGACCAAAAGCCTTAGAAGTAAATGCTTCGGTCGCGGCTTGGGGCGGAAGGCGGCGGCGAGCATGACCAGCGAGCATAGGAGCCAGAAGATCGCGGCGAGCGGCACGGCGTTGCCGGCGAGCGCTCGCTGCCACCGTCCGATCGCCTGAAGCCCTAGAACGAATACCCAAGCTTCAAGTACCATTCGCGCGGCCGCGAATAGACCCCATACGTCGATCCGATGAAATTGAGGTCCGAGAATCCAGAGATAATGTAGCGCTTGTCGGTCAGGTTGGTGATACCACCCGTCACCGACCAGCCTTGGGCGGCATCGAACGTCGCCGACATGTTGAAGACGCTGTAGCCATCCTGTTTTAGCGAAGGTGTGTTGATCGCGTCCTTGTACGTCGCACTTCGATACGACCAGTCGCCCTGCAGCACCACGCGCCCTGCCTCACCATCGTAAGGCTCAACTGTAATCCCAGCATTTGCTGTCCATTTTGGCGTATTGGCCAGCGCACTGTCCACCGTCACCGGCGCCGCGCGGGCATCCACTTCGCGGTACTCGGCGTCAAGATAACTGACCGCTCCGGTCAGCCGGAAAGCGTCCGTCACAACCAGCTGGGCTTCCGATTCAAAGCCACGGATTCGCGCTTTTCCGGCGTTGCGCACCTTCGGTGCAAACCCGTCATTCACAACGATCTGCAGGTCGCTGTACTTCGTGTCGAATAGGGCGCTGTTCAACCGCAGGTGGCGGTTGAACAGCTCAACCTTCGCGCCGATTTCGAGCACACGCGCAAACTCTGGCTCGAACGCAGGTGCTTCCGGCTCGGGCGGGAACACGCGCTGCGTAAAGCCGCCGCTTTTGAAGCCACGCGAGAAGGTAAAATACCCAAGCATGTCGGGCGTAAACTTGTAGTCGAGCGTCACTGACGGCGTGAACTCGTTCGCCGACGTCGTACGTTGCACTGCGGGCAGGATGATATCCCCCACCCGCAGCGGCTGCGGAGAACCGGCGGCCATGCTGGTCACCGGGTTCGTCAGGAAGAACGGCGTCGGGAAGCCCGGTGGCAGCGGCGCCTGCGCAGCCGGATGTACGCGCAGCACCTCTTGGTCGGGCGAAAACCGCTTGTCCTCACTTGTATAGCGGCCGCCAAGCGTCAGATTGAGATTGTCAGTCGCATGAAAGATGAACTGAGCAAAGGCCGCATAACTGTCGTTCTTGACGCTACCGCCGCTCCGGAAATCGGTCGGCGCAGTGAACAGCGAGTTGATATCGGTGCCGCCTTCGTGGTGGTAATATAGGCCAAGCGTATAGTTCAGTTTTTCGCCGAACCCGTCGCCCTGAAGCTGGAATTCCTGGCTAAACTGATTTTGCGTGTAGTCGTTTTCGGTTCGCTGTATTGCGAGCGGCGACTGGTCGATATCGACCGCAAACGCACTATCGAGCTCACGGTAGGCGGTGATCGACTTGATGGTCACCGGTCCCGCATCCCACGACGCATTCAGCGATACGCCCCACACGTCCGACACCGAACGGTTTGGGCCGCTTTCGTTGGTTTTATCCTTGTCGCCAGTAAGCCACTGCGCGTTGTAGCAGCTGGGATTGGAGGTTGGTGATGGCGGCAGACAGCCCGGCGCATTCAGGAAAACGTTGTGAAACAGAGGGAAAATGGCGTTCTCATTGACATCGAGAAGCGTTGTTGCAACGGCGCGCTCGCGCGTACGCGTATAATCGGCGGACAAGAGAAGGTTGAAATCGGGCGTTGCATCCCACTCGGCGACAAAACGGCCTGAGTAGCTGTTCTGGTTGCCCTTCTTCTGTCCATCGACAAGTCGCTCGACATAACCGTCGCGCGTCAGCGCAAGGCCGCTGACGTAGAAACGGAAATCTTCGGATACCGGCACGTTGATCCGTGCGCCGACGTCAATCCGGTTGTACGAGCCGGTCGTGGCGTCAATGTTACCGCCAAGCTGTTCGTCCGGGCGCCGTGACGTGACGATAACAGCGCCGCCAATGGTGTTCTTGCCAAACAGTGTGCCCTGCGGACCGCGCAGCACCTGAATGCTCTCGACGTCGCGCGTCTCGAGCAGCGCGCCAACCGAGCGGCTGATGTAGACGCCATCGAGGTATATGCCGACACCAGGATCTACCGTCAGATTGAAGTCGGTCTGCCCGATACCGCGCAGAAACACAGTGACCGAGTTGCTCGATCCCGAAGCTGCCGCCGCGGAATCGAAGCTTAGGCTCGGCGTGAACTTGCCGATGTCCGACACATTGTTGATCGCGCGCTCTCGAATAGCGTTCTCGCCAAACGCAGAGATGGCGACGGGCGAATCCTGAAGATTTTCGCTGACGCGCCGCGCCGTAACGGTGATCATCTCCAGCTCGGACGCATCGACTTCAACACCGTCCGTTTGCTGCGCGAACGCTGGAGCCGATGCGCTGGCCAATACCGCAAGCGCGGAGCCCATAAGAAGCTTGCACATAATCTCTCTCCCCTCGACAATTTTGGTGTTCTTCTTGTGTTTCATGACTGTGCCTTCGGCAGTTCCAGGGTCAGGCCGTCGAGCAGGTCGGTAAGGCGGATCTGGCAGGACAGCCGCGAATGCGGCGCACGTTCCGCTACGCAATCGAGCATTTCGTTTTCGGTCTCGCTCGGCGGTTTCAGCGCATCGAGCCACTCGGGGCCAACGTAAACGTGGCACGTGGCGCAGGCGCAGGCGCCCCCGCAAACGGCTTCGATACCGTCCACGCCGTTCAGAACGGCCGCTTCCATGAGCGATACTCCCGCTTCGGTTTCGACCAGGTGCTCGAAGCCGCCGGCTGCGCGGAAGATCACGCGGACCTTTGCGGTCATTGCGTCACCTCCTCCGCCGGAACGCCGACGTTTCCGCCAATCACTGCGCAGCCTCGATGAATGCTGCCGTCGTGCGCGCGAAATCGACGGGATGTTCGATCATCGCCCAGTGCCCGCAGTCGGGCATGATGTAGCCCCAGCTCGGACCAATTAGCTCAAGGAACTTGTATGCGTTGGCGAGCGGAACGACCTTGTCGAGCTTGCCGTTTACGATGAGTGTCGGCACGGTGACACGCCGGATATAATCGTCTTCGTAGTAGAGGCCGCCCTGGTCGCGGATCCACTGCATCGTGGCGCTGTAAGCGCGGCGCGTTTCCGGATCTACCGACAGTGCATACCTGTAGTTGATCATCGCATCGTCGATCTGGAAATTGTCGGTCGTTAGTGCACGGACGAGACGGATCATGCCTTCGCGCGTGAAATCATATCCAAGCACGGGTTCGAGCGCAGGATCGATTTTCGACACCAGACCGGCGCTGCCCATCAGGACGAGTTTGCGAACGAGTCCCGGCCGTTCGACCGCGACGCCGAGCGCCGATGCGCCACCCATCGAATTGCCGACAAGCGCGACATTTGAAAGCCCGAGCGCATCGAGAAAGCCTGCAAGGTGATCGGTTCTCGCCGCTTGTGAAAAAACGAATGGATCGGCGGGTTTCGCAGTGCGTCCAAATCCAAGCATGTCGACCGCAATCACGCGATAGCGATCCGCCAGGACCGGCATAACGCCGCGCCAGTTGCCCATACTGTCGGCACCAGCGCCGCCGCCATGAACCAGCACCACGACATCGCCGCTACCTTGCTCGTGGTAATACGTCTCCATGCCGCGAACGGTCACCGACCGTCCGGCTGTTGCAGCCAAAACCATGTTCTTGTCTCCCTAGAGGCGCGCGAACCCGCCGCCAAACGCCTAAACGATTGCTATTCCGCCCATCCCCGTCATCCATTGAGGCATCGGTTCGTAATAGATTTTCTCAGCCCTCCGGCCCGGCAAGGTGGCCGCTGCCATCACCCAGTTGACGATTTCCAGACCGCCGTTACCCGCGTTTTTGAGCAACGTTTCAGTATCGATAGCCCTGAGCCAGCGCATATCGCCCGATTGGAACGCGGCGATAACGCGGCGGTCGAACTCCTCGTTGACCTCACCATGTCCCGGGATGTTGATCCAATGGCTGAGACCGCCTGTTGCAACCACGACAACACGCAGATGCGAAGGCAGGTCGAGCCCGACTGCTTCGGCGACGACATCACCAAGCCGTGCCGCGCGCGCTGCAGTCGGCGGCGGCGTCATGTTGGCGTTGACGTAGATCGGGACGACCGGAATCCTGCCATCGGGATCGATGAACATTAACGGTACCATCACGCCATGATCCGGGCGAAGCTCTTCGCCCTGCGCGAGGTCGAAGCGATCGGCCGCCCGCGCGCACAGCGCTTCCGCGAAGGCTCGGTTTCCGGCAAAAGGCCGCTGCTCAATGTCCATATCGCCCAACGGAGTGAACGTATCCGAAACACCAACCGTGAAGGGCGGCTGAAGACGCGTCGTGATGTTGAAAAGATGGTCCGAGCCGATGACGATCAGCAGGTCTGGCCGCAAGAGGCGAACACGCCTGCCGATCTCGTTCATGCCCTCGACGACACGAAGTGCCTGGGCGTCTCCATCGGGCGAACCGAATAGAACATGCGAGGTGGCGAATGCTCCAACGATTTCAGCCATTGCGATCGACCATTTTCCGGTACGCCTTAACGCTGACGAAGTCTGGCGCCATGGGATTTGTCAGCATGAAATGATGCATCTGCAAAACCGGATGAAGACCGACTGCGGTGAGAGCGTCAAATCCTCCCTCGTCAAGCGCTGCGCGTTGTGCGCTCGAAAGGCCATAGCGCTCGTATAGCGCCTCTCTGTCCGCCCTGAACAATTCGACATTGCCGGGGTTTGTAAAGAGCTCTTGCATCAGCTGGTTTACTGGATAGGAGGCGGTCGTGCCCATCAACGCGCTTCCTGAATGCCGCGATTGTGCTGACTGGCAAGCCGCCGCCACTCGATGATTGCGCGGTCCGGCTCGAACAGGATTTCTTCAGCCCAACCGCGATCATCAGCGTAGAACGGCTCCATCGATTCCCGTGCCATGACGTCGTCATCATTGAAGCCGTTAAGCGCGAGGCCTACCCATTTTTCGTGGAATTCTCGCTCGAAGGAGTCTGCCGCTTCCTTTGACGTCACGACTTTGCCCAGCGTCTGGAAGTAGAGGTGGCTGGTCTCGTCGACCGGCACGTACCATTCGAACTGCGTGAGCTCGGGATCCGGCCACGGTTCGACCTTGAGTACGCCCGGCAGCCAGATCGATATGCTGATGGCGACGCGCTTGCTGCCAATGTTGCCATGGATTGCAGGTTCGCCTTCGATCATGCCTTCGAAAACCGGCACCGAATGCTCGCCAAGCAGATCGTAAACACCTTTGGGCTTACCCGCAGCAACCTCGGAACGCGTAAGCTGGTCGGGATCGCCAGGCGCAAAGCCAAGCGGCAGAATGATGTCGTTGCCCTTCACCAGGATCGAATTCTTGTGAATGAAGACGTGCCCCGCATCGAAGCCGTTTTCCGCACCCAAGCGCCAGTTCGAGGCCACGAGCCGATGTTGGCCGTGAATGGCGCGGTTTTCATCAAGGAAACCGGGCGGTACATCTTCGACAAGTGGCGTTGGTTCGCCGTCGCCTACGTAAACGAAGATAAGACCTTTGGCCTCTTCAACCGGGAACGTCTTCAAAGCGCGCCGGCCGATCTGCACACTGCCGGGGTTTGTGAGGATATCGACGAGGCGGCCATCGTCCCAGCGATATGTCCAGCCATGATACCAGCAGGATATGGTGTTCTTGGAATAGCACTCGACCCGGTCGGAAAGCGTTACACCGCGATGCAGGCACCTGTCCTGGATCGCATAGACCTTGCCGCCCACGCGATTGAGCAGAATCTTCTCTCCCAGGAGCTTGACGGGAACGGGAGTACCTTCGGCGATTTCGCTCGCGAGGCGAACGGGATACCAATGGTTTCGGAACCCGAGTTTCGCACGGATGTAAGGCTCCCAAACCTTGGTTCTGCGCTCGGCGATTGATGGTTGGTTAGCCACGTCCTATAAAATCCCAACGTTATTGTTGACGAGATTGCTAACAATCTTCAAAACAATCGTCAACCCGCCTTTATTTGTGGGTGGCTAGGAGAAAATTGGCGCATGATTTCAACGACCATGACTTCGCTCGACAAGGAAGAATCGCCGGCACACCGGGCTGCGGCTTTCATCCGCGGTGCGATTCTCGAAGCACGATTCGCGCCCGGCCAGCGCCTTGTGGAAAGCGAGCTCAGCAGCCTCACGGGCCTTGGCCGAGGGCCTGTACGCGAAGCGCTGCGCTTGCTGGCCGCTGAAGGTCTGGTTGCGATCGAGCGCAACAAAGGTGCTGTCGTGGCGCGAGCCTCGAAGGCGATGATGGCCGAGGTTTTCGAAGTTCGCGAACTTCTGGAAGGTCTTGCGGCGCGCCGCGCGGCGCTGCGTGCGGCCACCTCGCCTTACCTCGAATCAATAGAGCGCGCGCTTGACGAGGAATCGCTGCGGAATGTCGACGACAGCGGCCTTATCCTGATGGAGGCAAACGAGCATCTGCACCAACTTGTCGTCGATGCGGCGGAAAGCCCCGTCATCGAGCGCGTACTGGTACAAATGCAGCTTCCCGAGCTGCGCTCGATATTCTTCAGGCTAATGTCGCCGACCATATGGCGCCACTCGCGCGAAGATCACATCGGCATCCTCAACACCATTCTGAAAGGTGACGGTGAGGCCGCCGAACAGCGAATGCGAGCGCATGTGCGCCGCACCGCCGCGCTTTTTGCTGACCTTCCGGATGAGCTCCTGCGATGACCGCACACGGGATTGCAAGTGACCGCCACGCTCTCACCTGCTAGGTTCCGTCTGCACAGCCGAGAACAGTGCATGAAACTCGGGAAAGGTACGCAAGCGCCTAAACGCACGGCTTGGGAGGCGTAGCGGAACGACCCGTGACTTGATATTCCCAAGCAGGATCGATTGTCTCGTTCACTCGAGCGCAAGGCAATATGCACGTCTCGTCGACAAATGGGTTTGAACGACTGGTCTCGACAGTCGGGAGGGTGGCACGCACTCGATGCGAAGAAGGAAGCCTTCGCTGATTTACAAGGCCACAGGCCATGAGATCAAGGTGCCCACTATCCTGTTTCATGGCACTGCCGACTGGCGCGTGCCGGTCAAGGACGCGCTCGACGTGGCGCAGGGGCTGAACAAGGCCGGCACGCCCTTCGCACTACACATCTACGAGGGCGACACCCACTCGATGACGCTGAACGCTCCGGACATGATTGCGCGGACGCTCACCTTCTTCGAACACTATCGCACCGGCACAGCCGATGACGGGGCCAAACCATCCGAAGCTGACCCAATGCCTCTGATCCACGCCGACAGCGAACTCGACCGGTAGGCCAACCACAACCCGCCAATCGGCTTCCGGCCCAGTTGCCGCCATCGGCGAGCACCTGAATGTATGGCAGCTCTTGGGGAGCTAATCCGAGGCTGGGAATGACGGCTTTGTCGGCGGTCGTGTACCAAGATTTCCAGTTTGGCCGACCCACCGGGAACATCACCTCCGCGCCCGGTGCCGCCTCGGCAGAGTTGCGGTTGCGTGCGGCCTGAACTGAAGCTCCGAGGAGGAGGGGTTCGTCAAGCGGAGAGCGGATTTCTCGGCTGATACCTCCCGGGGAGCCGAGCTGAGGCATGCAGCAATGATTTTATATCAGCGCGTCGAGGCATTTAGTGCCACCAGATGGCGCCTATCGATCAGAGCTTCATAGTCAGCAGGTTGGGCAAGGCTTTGGGTGCGGCCGTTGTCGCGCAGGAAGACGGCCATGTCGTAAATGGATCTGGAAAGCGCGCCAGGTGTCGATGGCAGCACACTCGGTGCGGACATAGTTGGCGACCAGGTCCGGATGAGCGCGAGCGAAGGTGTCGCTGACCACAGAGATATCCCACATGGGATAGCCGCGGTGGGCCATCTCCGAATTGTCGATCAGTATCTTGCCACCCTGAGCCACCATCCGGCCGATAGCTGGCTCCCAGACGTAGGCGGCGTGGATCTGTCCGGCTGCCCACGCCGAGGCGGCCTGATCGGGGGTCATGTCGAGAAGGCTGACGCTGTCGGGCGATAGACCGGCCTGCTTCAGCAGTACATTGAGGAGATAGTGGGAGGTCGAGCCGAATGGCGTGGCGATCCGCTTTCCCACCAGGTCCGCAGGCGTTGCGATGGCTGGCCTGACCACTAGGCCTTCGACGCCTTGCAGCATGTTGAGCAGGAGAATGCCCCGATAACCCAGTCCTCGGGTGACACCGACGCTGGCCGGGGGCCCGCCCATGGCGCCAAAATCGATCTCTCCCGCAGCAATGGCGGCATTGACCTGGCCGCCAGTCTCGAACCCGATCCACCTGATCGGCACGCACATCGCCTTTTCGTGCAGGCCTTGGGCCTTGGCGACGAGCTGGGCGTTGGCGAGCTTCAGGTAGCCAATCCGCACCTCGGCAGGCAGCGGCGTCTCTGATCGGTTGATGACGTTTCCCTGTTAGAGGCGCTTACATCCCTGTTCCCGAAACAGCCCACTCCGCGTGGGAACGGCAGAAATCCAGGGCCTGTCGTAAGCCATGCTATGTGGTTTCCGTGTTCATTGCCCAGTTTTCCCTGTAAATTCCCAGAGATCACTGAAAATACTGCCTCGAGCTCTGCGAGCTATGGACTGCGTTACGCACCATACATTTTCAAAAACTTTGGATTTCGTGTTCTCACGGGGAGCGGCCCGAGAGGGCCGCAGTTCTGCGGCGTTTGCGGAGCCGGGTGTTGCGGCCGATTTTCAGAGACGCGTCTCTTCTGCATAATTAGTGCGATTTTCGCCGCGTGTCTCTGCGGCGCATTAAATTCGCGCACGGTCATTTTCGTGATGTCGCGGTGATGCGAAGGAAGATGTGCTCAGCAGAAGCCGAGCGCGCGCTCCTGCTCGTCCCAGTCGAGCGGAAGATCGGCTTCAAGAAGTCGTGAGCGCGTGAGGCCACGCGGGATATCACCAGCGTGGATGCGTTCGATGATCGACGGCGACAGCCACGAGAGTTTGACCAGCCGCCCGAGTTGGCGCCGGTCCATCTTCCGCATGCGGCAACAGTGGCAGCGACATCGCAGGATTCTCAGGAACCAGCGTGTGCGCATCCAATGCCTTGCGCAAAAACTTCAGAAGTACGTGGCCTTTCTGTCCGGGCTCGCCGCGGGTGCAGCCCCATAAACATCACGCCTGCCCAGAACCCATCGCTCGGGCCTGAACGGAACAGTGATCTCCGCAATGGGATCATGACGATGCTCATCGGTCGCTACTCTTTGCGACTGTCGGCTGCCGCAGCCGGAGCGCAAGCCGGTTGCCGTCCATGGTCCTGGTGGCGATCCAGTCTGTCTATCTTTCGACGCGTTGGGGCACTTCGGTCAGCCGCCGGAACTCGGCTTCATCCGTCACGCCTTCGGTGATGATGAAAAGCAGGGTGGAATCGCTGTTCATGCCGATAGCTTCGCGCCACGCGAGGGTGTTGGCGGCAAGTGCACCGGCGAGGCCGGCCGCGCCGGATGCGCCCGCGCGGATGGCGGTGTCTGTTTCGGCCGGGGCGGCGAGGCTGCGGACGGCTTCGGCGGCATAGGTGTCGGCCACCGATATGAAGGCATCCACACGGTCTTTCAGGATTGCGAATGCCGGCAGCGAAGGGCGCAGGCAATCGAGCATCGCGAAGATCGTCTCCGCGCTGTGCGCGATCTCGGTCGCGCTGCCAGCGCGGGCGCTTTCCAGCAGGCAGTCGGCGCTGTCCGGCTCGACGACAAGGATGCGCGGCGCGTGGGGGATGCTGCCGAACCGGCTGGCCATTGCCGCGGCAAGCCCGCCGACACCGGCCTGCACGAACAGGTGCGTCGGCCGCTCGCCGGGAGAGAGCTGCGCGCGGATTTCCTCGGCGATCACGGTGTAGCCCTGCATCACGCGAACGGGCAGCGGATCGTCCGCGCATTCGGGTGCGTCCGCGGTGTCGGAAACGAGGATGGCGCCTGTGCGTGCCGCATCGCGCCGTGCCTGCTCCACCGAATCGTCATAAGTGCCATCGACGCGCACGATCGCCGCGCCCTGCCTCCGGATATGGTCGGCGCGTTCCTCGGTGACGCCAGCGTGGAGATAGACCGAGCAGCGCGCGCCGACGAGACGCGCACCCGCGGCCACGGCGCGGCCGTGGTTGCCGTCGCTGGCGCAAACGAAATGCATGTCCGAAGCGACGGCGCGAACCTCTTCGCCGACGAGTTCGGCAGGATCGAGCGTACGCCCGAGCGCGGCCTCGGCGTGCGTGCGCACGACGCTGAACACAGCGTAGACACCGCCCAGCGCCTTGAAGCTGCCGAGCCCCATGCGCTTGCTCTCGTCCTTCACAAGCACCTGGCCAACGCCGAGCCGCTGCGCGAGCCCCGGCAGCCGAACCAGCGGGGTCGGCGCATAGGCGGGGCAGGCGGCGAGCATCGCTATCGGTTCGAGATGCGCGTCGGCGGAAAGACCGCCCTGCGGATGGGCGATTTTGAGCGGGTTCAAAAGCAACTCGGTCATGTGGAAACTCCGGTTCGTGTGGCGGAGACCGCCGGCCGCGTGTCCCGCCACGGCCGTGCGCTTTCAAGCGTGGCGGCAAGCGAAAGCAAGCTCTCCTCACCGCCCGGTCGACCGGCGATGTGCGTGCCAATCGGCAATCCGTCAAGCACATGCAGCGGCACGCTCACCGCGGGCTGCCCCGTGAGGTTGTATTGCACGGTGAACGCCGCGCGGCGGAACACGTCGGCGAAGAATTCGGCCACCGAGTCTACGCTGCGATCATGCGACAGCACGCCATGCGGCAGGGCCGGCGAGGCGAAGACCGGGGAGATGATCGCGTCAAACGCATCGGCGGCGTGTGCCATACGGCGGCAGAACAGGTTCATGTGGTCGAGCGTGGCGAGATACGCCTCGGGGCTGATCGTTGGCATCGAAATCGATGGCGATTGGCCCCTTATGTCCCAGCGCTTCGCAAAGGTGTGCAGTATGGCGGCTGCGATCGCGCCGGCTTTCACAGTATCGGCGTAGGCCTGCCGTCAGCAGTGCAATGCGCAGCGGTGCGGGTGGGCGATCGCAGCAAGAAGCTGCCTCCGGCGATCGCGCCGTGTAGCGGTAGCCGGTATCCGGTAAGTGCCAGCGGAACGATCCTTGGCTACAGCCGCCACGCCGCCGCCGCCCGATGGTGGAGAAGCCGCCTGCACGGACACCTGATGAACTCGCTGTCTTTGGCGGGCCGCAACCGCTCCGTAAGCAGGGGCGCTCTCAATAAATAAGGCGTTCCATCCGCCACCGTCGCGGTATCGCATCGGCAATGTCATGCATCTCCATGGTCAGGCCGGGGCATCGAGATCGACCCTCTTTTCCCGTTCCCACAGACGCAGTGCGCCGCAGGCCTTCAGGAAGGCGCCTGCGTCACGCGCGCCGGCGAGTTCGATGCAGCCTTCGTCGAGATCATCGGCTAGTCCGGCCTTCTCAAACAGCACCATCGCCTCGCGCGAGTAGCCGATAAATTTGCAATGGGCGAAGGCATCGGTCGCGAAGTCCTTCGCTGTTGCATCGCCGGCGAGCAGCGTGGCGCCGTCCTTCGAAGCGAGCACCGCCACGGCATCGAACAGCACGGACGGGCCGCCGTCGATCTTCTGGTGCGCAGGGACCTTCGTGCCGTCTGACAGCGTGACGCCGCCGATCTTCGGCGCGACCACCTCATAGACGGCCTTTTCATCCTTCACCGCCGAGACCAGCGCGGCGAACAGCGCTGCGTCCGCACCGTCGGTGACGAGGATACCGAGCTTGCGGCCCGCAAAGCTTCCGGGTCCGTTCTTGACGATGCTGAGCGCGTCCGAAGGCGGCAAGTCGGTGATCGTGGACCGCGCGGCCTTTGCCGGATCGGGAAGCGGCAGGCCAAGCCCGTCTGCCACCCTCGTCGCCAGCCTCCCGTCGATATGGCGCAGGTGCGAAACGACGCGCGACCGAATGTCGGGACGTTCGCACTTGCTCAGCTCGAACACCAGTGCGTCACCGAGATGCTTCTGCTCGATCGGCGTCTGGCTGATGTAGAACTGCCTGGCCTGGCTGTAGTGATCGGCGAAGCTTTCGGGCCGCAGCCGCGTCTTGGGACCGGTTTCCTCGGCGGCGAAGCTGCGAAAACCGCGCGCCGGGTCCTCGCGCGGCCCGCCCTCCAAACCCCAGCTGTTGGGCTCGTAGTTGGCACGGCCTTGCGGGTTTCGCATCGCCATGTGCCCGTCCTGCTGGAAATGTGCCATCGGGCATTTGGGCGCATTGATTGGAAGATGCGTGAAGTTGGGACTGCCTAGCCGCTTCAGCTGCGTATCGAGGTAAGAGAAGTTGCGGCCCTGAAGCAGCGGATCATTCGAGAAATCGATGCCTGGCGGGACGTTCTGCGTGCAGAACGCAACCTGCTCGGTCTCGGCAAAGAAATTATCCACCACCCTGTCCAGCACGAGGCGGCCCACCACCTGCACCGGGACTTCCTCCTCGGGGATGATCTTGGTGGGATCGAGCACGTCGAAGGCGAAACGTTCCGCGAAGTCCTCGTCGAAGATCTGGAGGCCCAGTTCCCACTCGGGGAAATCGCCGCTGCTGATCGCATCCCACAGGTCGCGGCGATGGAAGTCCGGGTCGGCGCCATTGATCTTGACCGCCTCGTTCCATGCGACCGATTGCAGGCCGAGCTTCGGCTTCCAGTGGAACTTGACGAAGGTCGACCGGTCCCTCGTGTCGAGTAAGCGGAAGGTGTGGACGCCGAAGCCCTCCATGAAGCGGAAGGAGCGCGGGATCGCGCGGTCGGACATCGTCCACATGATCATGTGGAGGCTTTCAGGCGTCAGCGAGATGAAGTCCCAGAAATTGTCGTGCGCCGATTGCGCCTGCGGGAAGGCGCGGTCGGGCGCGGGCTTCACCGAATGGACGAGATCGGGGAACTTGATCGCGTCCTGAATAAAGAAGACCGGGATGTTGTTGCCGACGATGTCCCAGTTGCCCTCCTTCGTATAGACCTTGACCGCGAAGCCGCGCACGTCGCGGGCAAGGTCGAACGAGCCCTTGCTGCCCGCGACGGTGGAGAAGCGCACGAAGGCAGGCGTGCGTTCGCCGACGCGCTGGAAGACGTCGGCGCGCGTGAGCTTCGACAGCGATTTCGTCAGTTCGAAATAGCCGTGCGCGCCATAGCCACGCGCGTGCACCACGCGTTCCGGGATGCGTTCATGGTCGAAGTGGAAGATTTTTTCGCGGAAATGGAAATCTTCCAGGAGCGTCGGACCCCGCGCGCCGTAGCGCAGCGAGTTCTGGTCGTCGGCAACCGGCGCGCCTTGTGCGGTGGTCAGCGCAGGGACGTCACCGCCAGCCACCTGATGCGTCTCGCCGCCGGCCCCTTGTGGTTCGGCATAGGCGGTCTCGATCTTCGCGCCTGGCGGCTTCGCCGCCTGCTTCTGGGACTCGCCGGGCTTCTTTACCTTGCTGGCCATGATGCCTCTCCTAGTTTTGCTTAAGTTGGGTTTGGTTGGCCAGGATCATCGCGCAGCTGTCCGCGCTCCCGCCTTCAGCAGCGCGATCGCGTCGGCGTGCTTTGCCTTCGGCATTGTGACTCCTCGTTTGGGACTGTATGCAGAAGTCGCATCAGCAAGCGATGTTCCATGCGAACGACTCGCAATGTGACGGATGTTGCACTATGCGCGGGAAAGCACTTCGGGAACTGCCGTTCTCGATACCCGCGACTTGTCGATTGCCGAGCCCTGATCGTGCGGCCGCTCGACGAATTGTCCGGGCTTGCCGCGACGCGCGCGATCCTGCTCGCCCAGTAAACGCAGTTCCCGCCACCGAGCCTAACGTGGCCGAAGCCGTTTTCTCGGCGTCGCCGTCGCGACCTCCGGCGGCTTGCGCCCGGAGAGGCTCAAGTCAAACGAGCGCTTGCGCTGTTGGCCCCGCCTCCAAAGGAGGCAGGCTTACAACCCCATCGGGAAGCCGCCCGAAACGGGCACGGCAAGGCCTGTCAGAAAACGGGCGCCCGGGCCGGCAAGAAAGGCCACGACGTCGCCGACCTCCTCGGGCGTGCCGCATCGACGCAGCGCGGCCGGGGCCGACATCATCTGTTTGGCCAGCGCACCGTCAGCTTCCCGTACAATATCCGTCTCGACGCTTCATTAGCGTCGCAGGGATGGTTTGACCGTCCCTCTTAGCGAAGTGCCGGCTGTTTCTGCGAGGGAGTTCACGGCGATCATCCCAACTATGCAGGCGGCCATCATTGTATAGGCCGGCATGAGCGTATTCCCGGTTATCTGGATCAGCCAGCTGTTGAATGCAGGCGCCGTGCCGCCAAACAGCGAGGTGGACACGTTATAGGAGATCGCGAAACCGGCGAAGCGAACCTGGGTCGGGAACATCGCGGGGAACGTAGCGGAAATTGTGGATAGCTGCGGCGCGTAGAGAATCCCGAGCAGCAGAAAGCCCACAACGGCGCCTGTGACGCCGGTCCCCATCAAATGGTAGAGTGGCACGGCCGCCATGAACAGGCCGATGAGCGACGCCCACCAGAGCGGCTTGCGGCCAACTCTATCCGACAGCGCGCCAGCGAAAGGCAGCAGTACCATCATGAACAGCATGCCGATGATCGGCACGATCAGCGCATCATCCGGCGACAGTCCGATCCGGCGCTGGAGATAGGTCGGCATGTAGCTGAGCAGCGTGTAGTTGACGACGTTCAGCGCGACGACCATGCCGCCCATCACCACAAGCGGACGCCAATAGTCGCGCAGCAGGTGACGCAGCTCCACAGCCGTGCTTTTCTCCTGTTGCCCCGCACATTCGATTTCCCGAAAGATCGGCGTGTCTTCCATGCGCGAGCGCAGGTACATACCGACAAGACCCATCGGACCGGCCACGAAGAACGGGATGCGCCAACCCCAATCATGCATCACCGCATCGCCGAGCCAGAGTGAAAAGCCGAGCATCAGCAATGCGCCGAAAGAGAAGCCGGCCAATGTGCCAACCTCGAGGAAACTGCCGCAGAAGCCCCGTCTGTCGTCGGGCGCGTACTCGGCCATGAATGTGGCGGCGCCACCATATTCTCCACCGGTGGAAAAACCCTGCACCATCCGCAGCAGCATCAACAGGACCGGCGCCCATAGGCCGATGCTGTCGTAGGTCGGGATGAGCCCCACCGCGAAGGTCGCGCCCGACATCATGAGAATTGTGAACGCAAGCACGGTCTTACGGCCCAGCCGGTCGCCCAGCGGCCCCCAGAACAGTCCCCCGAGCGGTCGGACAAGGAAGGAAATCGCGAAAGCGGCAAGCGCGAACAGAGTCGCCTCCTCAACGCTGCCGGGAAAGAGCGCCGCGGAGATATAGGAGACGCCGTAGGCATAGATGCCATAATCGAACCACTCGGTGGCATTGCCGACAGCGGAGGCAGTGATCGCACGGCGCAGGACGCCGGGCGGGACATTTTCGGTTCCGCCGGGCGGCACCGCGCCGCCGACGGGATTGTCCGTTCGGGAAATGCTCATGACGCGTCCTTCATTGTTTCAGAGCCGCGCGGATCCAGTGCCGCGGCCATCGGCGTGGTGCGCGGCAGCACTTGATAGGCCTGCTGTTCAGCCCCCGGTACCGGCGCCGCCACGCGAAGACGCCACAGCCCGAACATCAGCACGCCTGCTGCGCAAGCAGCCAGAAACAGGAACAAGGCATTGTCCGCAAACGCCATCGCGCCGCCGCCGGCGATTGGACCGGCCGCGGCACCGACCGAATAGAACAGCACGAGTCCGCCGCTCGCCGCAACGCGCTCGTCCGGCCTGAGATGGTCATTGGTGTGTGCGACGCAAAGGGGGTAAAGCGCGAAGACCAAACCGCCGAAAAGCGCGCCGACGGCGAGCAGCGCGGCGCCCGGCACGGTCATGAAGGCGAGTGTTCCGCTCGTCAGTGCCGCCGCTCCGAACGTGCCGACGATCACGACGCGGCGGTCGAACGTGTCGGACAGCCGGCCGAGAGGCCATTGCAGTGCGACGCCTCCGAAAATGACGACGCTCATGAACGTTGCGGTCGCGGCAAGATCCATGCCGAGCCGGCGCGCGTAAATCGCACCGAGGCCGTAAAACGCCCCCATCATGAGTCCCGTGACCGTCGCGCCGGCGATGCCGAGCGGCGAGATACTGTAGAGCCGCCTGAGCGCAAGCGGCTCGTCTGCGCCCATGGTGGGCGCCGCGATCCGTGTGAGCGCCACGGGAATGGCAGCGAGCGATATGAGAATCGACGCAGCGATGAAAGGAAGCACTGATCCCGCCCCACCGATGCCAAGCAGGAATTGGCCGAGCGCCTGACCCGAATAGAGCACGATCATGTACCCTGCGAGTACGATCCCGCGCGTTTCGGGCGCCGCCCGTTCGTTGAGCCAGCTTTCGAGACACACAAACACGCCTGCGATGCACAGCCCATCGATGAAACGCAGAGCGCTCCACAGAAATGGATCGAGATGCAGCGCATAAGCAAGTGTGCTCGCGGAGAACAGCGACACGAACGCCGTGAACGCGCGGATATGCCCCACACCCGCGATGATGCGATGCACGTGGAGCGAGCCGGCCGTCAGCCCCGCGAAATAGGCGGTTGCGGCAAGCCCGATCTGGAGCGTTCCCGACCCGCTCTCCTCGAGCCTCACACCCGTCAGCGTCGACAACACGCCGCCGCCCGCCATCAGCACGAAGATCGCCGTGAGCAGGCTGCGGACGGGCAGGAGTGATGCGAGCAAGGCCGTGACCTCCGACGTCAGGCCGCCGCCTGATGCGCTCCGCTGCTCCGTTCGACGAGCGCCGCGTGCAACGCCGTGATCGATCGCGCATAATCGTCGCAGCCGACGATAAACTGCACATCGACATTCCGGATCTGGTGCTGCATCGCGATCATGACGATCCCGGCGTCGGCCAGGGCGTTCAGGGCGCGCGGTACGAGGCCCGGCTCGGAAATATCGCTCCCGATCACTGAAACCATGGCGACGGTCTGCGTCGAAATCGTGGCACCAGGATAGCGCTCCTCGAGATCCGCGATGACGCGCGCCACTGCTTCGGACGAAGCGGAGAGATAATGCGTGATGGTATTCGCGTTCGATGATTTGCTGACGATCCAGACGCGGTGCCGTGTCAGCACGTCGAGGATCGCGGCATCATATCCCTTTTCGCCCACCATATCCTGTTCGAAGAACTGAAGCGCATGGATGGTTCGGATGCCTGTGACGATCTCGACGCGCGGCGTTGACGATACATAGTCGCCGCAGATCAGCGTGCCTTCATCCTTCCTGTCGAACGTATTGCGCACGCGCAGCGGAATTTCCGCCTGTCTCAGACCTCTGCCGGCACGGGGATGAATCGCCTCCATCCCGAGATTGGCGAGCTGATCGGCAACGTCATAATTCGTCCGGCCGATCTTTTTCGCGCGATCGACTCCGACAAGTTTCGGATCGGCGCTCGACAGGTGAAATTCCTTGTGAATGATCGCCTCGCGCGCGCCGCTGAGAACAGCGAGCCGCGAGAACGTCATCTCGGAATAGCCGCGTGCGTAGCGTCGGATCATACCTCCCTCGCAGCCCGCATAACCGGTGACGATCGGCATCTGCGTACTCAGATCAATCGGCTCCAATGCCTTGAGAATTCGAGCATCCAGCGTATCAATATCGTTCTGGTCGCATTGTGTCAGATCGACGAGGACGGCATTGATACCGCGGTCTCGCAGCAGCAGGGCGGTACTGTGCGCGCTGTGCGCCTCGCCCAGCCCGGCAAGCATTTCGCGGACCGTGATGAGTTGCTCCTTCAGGCAAAAGCGCCCATGGCTGCGCAACCGGTGAAGATCGTCGAGGCAGGCCCGGAGCGCATCGATACGGCGATCCACGAAACTGTCTGCTTCGCGCAGGCTTTCTACTCGCGCGAACATGTCCGCGTTTCGGTCATGCATCGCCGTGCGGACGTCTTCGAGCGCGCCGCGCCAGCCATCGTCGCCGTTGCCTAGGGCAAAACGCGCGTAAACGCCCGGCGCGCCGCTTTTCTTGTGCTCCAGCAACAGATCGGTCATACCTGCATAAGCGGATACCACGAAGATGCGGTTGTAGAGTTCCGAGCCGGAACGGCCCGCGACCAACACGTTGTCGAACAGCGTGGCGGTCGCGGCCATCGAGGTCCCGCCGATCTTTTCGACGCTGTGCGCGCCGGTCATGCCGCGTAAGCCGCCAGATCGTCGCTTACCGGAAACAGCGGATCGACTCTCCGTGACGCGACGAATTCAGGCCTTGGCGTCTTGGCACCAAATGGCGCTTGCAGACGGTTCGATACGGCATTGTAAACAATGAACGCATTCGCGCGCGGGAATGGCGTTATGTTGCCATTTGAACCGTGCATCATATTGCAGTCGAAAATGATGACAGTTCCCGGCTTCCCAATGGGTGACACGATCCCGTGTCTATGCGCGAGGCGCGCGAGGCTGTCTTCATCCGGAACGCCATATTCCTGCTTCTTCAGCGACATTTTGTAATGATCGTCCGGTGTTCCCCCTACGCATGACACGAACGTGCGATGGGATCCTGGCATCAACATCAACGGGCCGTTATGCGGTGTGTTCTCGGCAAGCAGGATGGACATCGACAAGGCGCGCATCCTCGGCATACCGTCCTCAACATGCCAAGTTTCGAAATCGGAGTGCCAATAGAATTCCTTACCCTGGAAGCCGGGCTTATAGTTCAGCCTTGACTGGTGAATATACACGTCATCGCCCAGCAGAAAACGCGCGACGTCCGCAAGCCGGTCATCGGACGCAAGCCTGCCGATCAACTGGCTTTGCGCATGGATCGCGAAGATGGAGCGGACTTCCTCGCCGCCGGGTTCGGTGATCATGGTGTCGCGTTGCAAGCCACTCGGGTCGCCCAGCAAGCGTACCGTTTCTGCCTGCAGGGTGGCCATCTCCTGCGTGCCGAAGACGTCATCCAGTACCAGATAGCCTTGCTGGTCGAATTGCTCCGCCTGGTCGCGGCTGAGCGGCGCATCGGGTGTCCAAGTGCTGTGGACCACGGCATCGCGCCGCGGAAATACGCCGGGCTCCGGTGCTCGGCGGGATGGATAAAGATCGGTCATGGTTTCTCCTTCCGCCGTATTCACGCCGTGGCGGCGGCTTCGGCTCTTTCGTCCAGATTTGCCGGATAAGCCCCAGTTTCATCGTGAACTTCGCCGCCGGTCACGGGCGGGTTGAAGACGCAAACCGTCAGAAGGTCGGTTGCCGGCCGGACCACGTGTGGATCGTTCGCATTGAGCGCGTACATGGCGCCGGGCGCGAGATCGTGGGTCTCGCCTGTCGCGAGATCCTCGATCGTACCAGACCCCTTCAGAACCAGCACCGCCTCGAGATGGTTCTGGTAATGCATCTTCAGTTCTTCACCCGCGTACATGCGTGTCACATGAAATGAAAATCCCATGCCGTCGTTCTTCAACAGCAGCCGCGCGCTCTCCCATCCCTTGGAACGGATGTTGCGGTCACTTGCGCGGACGTCTTTCAGTTTGCGGACAATCATCAGCTTTTCTCCTTATTCTGCCGCGACGCCATAGGTTCGTGCGAGTACATCGCCGACAGAAGTCTCGAGAATATCGAGGCCTGCTTCGAACACGTCGGCGTCGATGGTGAGCGGTGCGAGCACCTTCACGATCTCGTCATACGCACCGCTGGTTTCGATGATGAGGCCGCGATCAAAGCAGGCCGCGGTCACGGCCGAGGCGTTCTCGCCCGAGCCCATATCGATACCGCGCATCATTCCGCGGCCACGCGTTGATAGCTCATAACGGGCGGCGATGCCCGCCAGCCTGCGTTCAAGCAGGTCGCCGCGCCGCTGCACGCCCTCCACGAATTCCGGATCAGCCCAGAAGTGCCGCAGCGTCGCCGCTGCGGTCACGAACGCGTGATTATTGCCGCGAAACGTACCGTTGTGCTCGCCGGGCGACCAGATATCGAGTTCAGGCCGGAACAGCGTAAGCGCAAAGGGCAGCCCCATCCCGGAGAGCGACTTGGCGAGCGTAACGATGTCGGGTTTAACGCCGGACTCTTCGAAACTGAAGAAACCCCCCGTACGGCCGCAACCTGCCTGAATATCATCAATAATGAGAAGCGCCCCATGCGCCTTCGCGATCTCGCCAATGCGGCGAAGCCATTCCGGAGACGCCGCATTCAGCCCGCCTTCTCCCTGCACGGTTTCGACAATGAAAGCCGCAGGCGCATCAAGACCGCTAGACGGGTCGCCAAGCCGCTGTTCCAAAAGCGCCGCCGTGTCGACATCCGGACCATGGTAGCCATCGTAAGGTTCGTGTGAAACGTGACTGAGCGGCACGCCCGCACCGCCGCGCTTCTGCGCGTTACCCGTGCACGCAAGCGCCCCAAGCGTCATGCCGTGGAAACCGTTGCTGAACGCGATGACGAGTTCCCGGCCCGTCACCTTACGCGCGAGCTTTATCGCTGCCTCTACAGCGTTCGTGCCGGTTGGGCCGGTGAACATCGCGCGATAATCGAGCCCACGCGGACGCAGAACGATCGATTCCAGCGCCTCCAGGAAATCGGCCTTGGCATGGGTATGAAGATCAAGCCCATGGGCGATGCCGTCCGCAGCGATATAATCGAGCAGTGCCTGCTTGAGCACAGGGTGGTTGTGTCCGTAGTTCAGCGTGGAACAGCCGGAAAGGAAATCGAGATAACGGCCACCGCTATTGTCGTGCATCCACTCGCCTTCGGCGCGCGTGAACTGCCGCGGCATGGCGCGCGCATAGCTACGCACAGCCGATTCGCGCCGCGCATAGATTTCAGGCACTGGTCCTGGTTTGCTGGGCTGCGGCTTCGTGGTCATTTTCATATCAGTTCCCTTGTTTCGGAAAGCTTTCGATAAGCGGTCGGCAGCGGGCCGATGCGGGCTTCCCATTCCGTGTCATGCGCGCCGCCGAAATGGCGTTCGCACTCGAAACGCGGTGTCCGCCGGAGAGTTGCGTCGTGGCGCCGGGCAAAACTCTCAAAAAGCGCCCATGATGCCGCGTTGTCGTCGGTGATCGTGGTGGTGAGCGACAGCACGCCCTGAAGTGCGGGGCGCTCGATCAGCGCATCAAGCATTCGCCCGCCGAGCCCTTCGCCGCGCGCAGCCTCGCTGACGGCGACCTGCCATACGAAGAGCCGGTCCTCCTTTGCAGGCGGCCGGTAACCAGATACCCAGCCGACGATCGCGCCGCTGCGCTCCGCAACGACGCACGTGTCCGCGAAGTCCGAGCATTGGAGCAGGTTGCAGTACATGGAATTGGTATCCAGCGGCGGGCATTCGGCGATCAGCGCCGAAATCAAACTGCCGTCGGTGGGGACAGGTGACCGGAAAGAAATGCCCTTGCCGGCTCGGGTGTCGGATACGACCGTCGCAGCAAGTCGTGGCACGGAACGCGCGCTACTAGCTTGATGTTGAATTATTTCTTCTCCCGAAATATTTTTTGGGGCCGACGCGACAACGCTTTTGCCCGGCCTGGTCGCGAATATAGGCACAAAGACGGAAATTTCAACCGTTGTTCGCTACCGCCCCCTCCGCAAAGCGGCAGGGCGGCGCTAAATTATATTTGTTAAACCGAAATATAATGGTACTGGCTCACAAAGCGTCGCCACGCTAGCGAAGCAGGAATGAGCGACACCGTAGCCAATCAAACCTTGCGTGCCTTGCGGCGCATTCTGCGCGCGAGCGAGCTTGGGGGGCGGCGGTTGGCAGCCGAAACCGGCCTCATCCCCTCACAGATGCTCGTGTTGCAGGAAATTGCCCGCCGAGACGACATTACGCCAGGCGCCATCGCAGCGGCCCTCCAGTTCGGCCATGCGACCGTGACCAATATTCTCGATCGTCTGGAGACGGGTGGTCTCGTCGTTCGCAGACGGGGAGAGCAGGATAAACGTCAGGTCCTGGTCCGCATCACGGAGGCCGGCGCGTCGGCACTGAAGGCAGCGCCCGACATGCTGCAATCTCGTTTCAACGCAGGCTTCACGACGTTGCCTGCCTGGGAACAGGCAATGATCCTTGCCGCACTTGAACGTCTCAGCAACGTCCTCGGTGCCAGTGACATTGATGCGGCGCCGTTGATAGATGCGGGCGCCATCGACCGCGATTGACCACAGGAAAATCATTAGCCTTTTGCGCCGCCGTATTCAGACTACGAAAACGGGGGGATTTTCGAGAACCAGCGTTTGCGTGTTGAACGCTTTGCGCACCGTTCATTCTGCGGCGAACTTTAGCGTTCCCGTCCGGTCTCTCCCCATGCGGGATTCCATACGATCCCGTTCTGATCGGTCATTTCCCAGAAGAACTTGCTGCGTGCGCGGGGACGATTGCCGATCTCGTTCATCGATTCTGAATCATAGAGCCGGCCATTGACCATCGTGTAACGCACGCTGTTCGTATTCCGGATATCGGCAAGAGGGTCGCGGTCCAGCACAATGAGGTCGGCCAGCTTCCCCGGTTCAATCGACCCAAGCTGGTGATCAAGTCCGAAGGTCTTCGCCCCGTTGATCGTGGCAGCACGAAGAATTCGCATGGGCGCCATGCCGCCCTCGGCGAGAAGTTGCATCTCCCAGTGCATCGCGATGCCCGACGCTTGACCGTGGGAGCCGACGTTCACCCGCACACCGGCGTCGTCGAGCCGCTTGATCGAGCGGCTCACCGAACGGAACCCGACATCGTAGAGTTCGTCCGCCTGGTGGATCGATTGCATGGCCCGCACATGGAGCGGCGCGTCCGAAGGCCCGGAGACCGGGTTGTAGGCATTGTTGACTCCCGGAATGAACGTCCGGACTTTCGCTTCCTTCCACGGCTCTTGGTGCTGATAGATGTAATTTTCTCCAAACAGTTCACCGAAGGTGACGATCAGTGTCGGCGTTGTCGACATCTGCGAATTACGGAATAGCTGCAGGAGATCATCATAATAGGTGGCGACCGGCAGATTGTGCTCGAGGTTGGTGTAGCCATCGAGGATCATGCTGACGTTGTCGTAGAAATGTCCGGCGCCTTCGGCATCGACCATCTGGCCGCCTTCCGCCGCGGCTTGCAGCAGCCATTGCTTCTGCGCGCGCGTCGTCAGCTTGTAGCTCTTGAAGATCGCGCCATCGGTGATCGCGGCCTTGCGCCTTGAAATGGCGCGGGCATCTTCCAGGCTTTCGATGCGATTGAAAACACGATCGGGCTTTCCGGCGCGGCCATAGATGACGTGGCCGGTGGTGATCCAGCGCGGCCCCACCATCTTGCCGACGGTCGTCATTTCGCCGGTTTCGTAGCTCGGCAGCTCATTCGCATAAGGATCGAAATTGGTCGTGATGCCATAAGCGAGCGCCGCATAGCGCGTTGGATGCTTTTGGGGCATCGCACTCGTCCCGTAACAGCAATCGATATGGCCATGGGCGTCGAACAGACCCGGCATCAACGTCCGGCCGCCGAGATCAATGACCTTCGCCTTTGCCGGCATCGTCACGCTGTCATTCGCGCCAACAGCTGCGATGCGGTTGCCCTCAACGACGACCGTGCCGCGCGGGATGACCGCTTCGTCGCCGGTCATCGGAAGGATACGGGCGTTCGTGAAGGCGATGCTTCCCACAGGAACATCGGCCGGAGCCGTAAGAGCGATCGTGCGTGCAGGCGAATCGACGATTCCGGCATCGCTGGGTGCAGTGCTGAAAAGATTCGGCCCGAGCATCCAGTAGAGGCGCGAGGAATCAGCGCTCCACGCTATCTCAAAGCCTCCGGAGCGTGTCAGAGTCCGCGCCGATGGATTGGCCTTGGCGGTGATGTTCAAAGGTGCCCCGGCATCGGGCGCGAACGGCATCAGGTGAAGTTCCTGTTCCTCCTTGAACGCGATCCATTTGAGATCTGGGCTCAACGTGAAATCGCCCGCATCGGCGGTTTCGGCATAGGCGTGGTCGCGTGGTTCCCCGCCTGTCACCGCGATGCTTCGCAGGATGACGGCGCGCTTCGCATCGTAATCGGGCTGGCCGAGGAAATAGATGCGCGTGCCGTCGGGCGAGAAGCGCGCGACGCCCGCGGTCTTCGCGAGAAAACGCGGGGTGCCGCCGGCGATTTCGGTGACGTAAAGGCCGCTCGGATCGCTCGCGCCGCCCATCGCGCTGTCGGGTTCGAGGATGCGGTAGGCGATACGGGTGCCGTCCGCGGAGAAATGCGGTTCGCCGATGATGCCTCGGCTGTGGGCGATGACGCGCTCGCTGCCGCTGCGCAGGTTCCGCAGGCGGAGGGTGCTGCCGGTTTCGTCGTTCCAGTCGGCGTAAGCGATCGACCGCCCGTCGGGTGCCCAGACCGGATCGGTCTCCGCGCCGTCGCCTTTCGTGAGACGGCGGGGCGTGGCGGTGCCCACCATATCCTGTCGCCAGAGCGACCCGAGCGCGCGGAACACCATCGTCTTGCCGTCAGGGGCGGGCGCGATCTGGCGGATGATCTTCACATCGATTGCTTGCGGCGCGAGGTCGAGCTTTACGCGCAGCGCATCGTGGATGCGGTGCCGCGCGGTTGCGCGAAATGGAATTTCGTCCGCCGCGCCGTTCCGCATGTTGACCTTGTAGAGCTTGCCTTTGCCCCAGACCGCGACGTGGAGGTTGTCTGGAAACCAGTCGAACGCCGGGTAATAGTGTTCCTGCGCGATGTAGTCGGCCTGCAGATCTCGATCGAGTTCCTGATAGACGGCCGTCTGCACGCGGGATTCGATATCGTAGCGGAACAGCACGGTTTTCGCGCCCACCCGGCGGATGAAGGCGATCATCCTTCCGTCGGGGGAAACCTGCGGGCTGGTGGCGCTGCCGAAGCCGGAAATGAGGTCGCTTGTTTCGCCGCTCGCGAGATCGCGGCGACGGATGACGAAGTTCGAAAGGCCCGGATTGTGATAGACGTAATGCGTGCCGCCCACACGCTCGGTGTAATAAAGCGCGCGGCCGTCGGGTGCATAGCGGGGCTCCTGAATATCCTTACCGCTACTCGGCGGCGCGACGATTTGCGTGTCGGCGCCCGTGACCAGATCGAAACGGCGGATCTCCGAGGTTCGCATCTCGGATACGGAGGCGCTGGACTTCGTGGCGGCAATCGCCTTGCCGTCGGGCGCCCACGACGGCGCCGTGACCATCGCAAAGGTTTCGCGACTTATCTGCCGGGCGTTTCGTCCGTCCGGGTCGGCGATCCAGATATTGTCGGCGCCGCTCTCGTCGCTCAGATAAAGTATGCTGCGTCCGTCGGGGCTGAACTGCGGGCTTCGCTGAACGGCCGGGCCAGAGAGGATGGCTTTCGCCGCGCCGCCGCTCGCGGGCATGGCATAGATATCGTTCAGCAGGTCGAACAGGATGGTCTTGCCGTCCGGACTGACATCCACGCTCATCCAAGTCCCTTCGCTGAGCGTCAATGTGACATCCTTGGCGGGCGAGGTGAGGATTTCGGGCGTCTGCTGCGCTCTTGCCGTCATCGCGACGAAGCTGGTCGCCGCGGCTGCGATAAGCGCGCTGCGAAGTGCCGGTCTGAATGTCATCCCCATCTCCCTTGATCCCTTCGCGACACTCTAGAAGTGCACACTTTCGTCCGGTGCTGCCAATGGTGCGTGTGCTGGTGACTGGTTATCACCGCGCGCGGCGGCGCATTTTCCATAACAAAAAACCAAGCAAGGACATGCTCAGCAGCCAAAGGCCTGTCGCAAGAACGGCGATACGTCCCGGCAACCCTGCGATCTCGCCTGTGTGAAACGGGAACAGTCCATCGAGAAAGGCTCTGCGGGGCGTGTTATCGGAAGCCGGCAGGTTCGCCAGAATCTGCCCGCTGTTGCCGCTCACAAATACCACGGTTCGACCGTAGGCGCGCCGGGCTTCGCCATCGGTGCGCAGTCTGACGCGCCAGGTTGCGGAAGCATCGGTTGGGAAGCTGACATCGGCGAGGCGAGCATCCGGGTAAAGCGCCATGGCAGCCTCGACCACATTGCCGAACCCAGGCGGCGATACGGCTGTCCATGGTTCGATGGGCGCGGAGATCGACGTGGGGTCGAGCCATCGCTCTACGCTGTTCTGAAACACCAGAAGCACGCCCGCCGAAGACAGGACAAGCGCAGGAAGCATACCCCAAAAGCCGATGGCGCGGTGCCAGCCGTAGACTCGCTGAACGCCGTGCAGGGCTTTGGGTGGAGGTCTCAAGGCGCGCAACCTTTTCCTTGTCGGCCACGCCATGAACATCGCGATCACGATGTTGCTTGCGAGGAGGAGGCCGCTGATGCCGACGATCCAGCTTCCCGTTTCCCCGGCCAAAAGGTCGTGGTGAAAACCGATGATCGCATCGAACACGCCGCTTTCTATGGGCGTCAGTGTTCGCAGCACATTGCCTGCGCCGTCGATGCGGACCGTGCGTTCCGCCTCTCCGTCCGGAGTCTCAACATAGACATCGTAGCGGTCGCTAGCGCCGCCGCTTGTCCACACCGATTCGATGACGAGGCCGGAACCAAGCGGTGCCAGTTCGCGGAGCCGTGTCTCGATCGCCGCCGGGTCGGTGGGGTGATGCGGTGCGCGGATCAGCGCGTCCTCAAGCTCCCAGTGGAACACAATCAGGACGCCCGATGCCGCCTGCAGGACCCAAAACAGCATTGCTGAAAGACTAAGCCAGCGATGAAGCCCGAGAAGTCCGGACCGCGCGATGCCCAAGATGCTTGCTCCTTCCGAAAATCTTCAACACTTGCGCCATAGGGGCATCCCGACGTGTAGCTGGGAAGCTGACTGGAGCGTTCATGGTGGTGCGTACGGCGCAACACCGGCCTTTGCATTTGCATCTCGTTTTCGTAGCCGCGATCGTAATTCTGATGATCAAGGTGCCGGGATGGAGATTCATATGAAGCGAGCACGGGCATACGGAATGCTACGCGCGGCGATGGCGGTAGTGGCTATGCTGCCGATTTCGCCACTTTTCGCCCAGTCCGCGGAACAGGACGCTTTGAAGCTCACGCTTAACGACGGCTACGATACACCTGACGCGCTACGCTTCGATTGGCCTGCCTTCAAGATCGGAACGGGCCAGTATGAGGCCGGACCGACGGGGCTTACGGTCTTTCGTTTCAATCGAAAGATGCTGGCGGCCGTCGATGTCCGTGGCGGTGGGCCGGGCACCGTGAATACGGAGTATCTGGGGATCGGCTATCCGTTCCCCGAACTGGACTCGGTTGTTCTATCGGGTGGCTCCTGGTACGGCCTCGAGGCCGTGACGGCGGTGAATACGGCGCTCAAGGACGAGGGCTATCGCGGCGGCAATTGGGACAATGTCGGCCTCACGGTGGGATCGATCATCTACGATTTCGGTGGACGCCGCCTCAATGAAATCTACCCGGACAAGCGCCTCGCGCAAGCAGCGCTGAAGGCGGCGGTGCCGGGCGTGTTCCCGCGCGGAGCTTACGGCGCGGGCCGTTCTGCGATTAGCGGCAGCATTTTCGGATGCAACGCTCATTCGGGGCAGGGCGGTGCGTTTCGGCAGGTCGGCGATCTGAAGATCGCGGCGTTTACGGTTGTGAACGCTCTTGGTGTGGTGACCGACCGGGAGGGCCGTACAGCAGCCTGCTACCCGGACAAGACATGGCCGGCCGGGTTCAAGACTCATGACATTCTGGCCGGAACACCCGGCAGCGGGAAGCCGGGATGGACGGGTGTGGCCCCTTCCGCCGAGAAAAAGAACACGACGATCAGCCTGATCGTCGTGAACCAGAAGATGGAGCCATGGGAGCTGAAACGACTGGCCATTCAGGTGCATACCTCAATGGCGCGCGGCATTCAGCCGTTCCAGACCGAGTTCGACGGTGACGTGCTCTACGCCGTCTCCACGGCCGAATACACCCCCGCCGACGACAAGCGTATCAGTCTGCTCGACATCGGCACGATCACGTCCGAGGTGATGTGGGATGCAATCCTCAGCGCCGTGCCGCCGCAGCCGCAGGCCGCGCTGGAGGCTCCGCCGCGCCGCGTGGTGAGTGCCGCCGATCTCGGCAAGATCGCGGGCCGTTACACGTTCAGCCCACTCGCCGCGCTGGATCTCAAGGTGGAAGGCGGACGGTTGCTCGGTCAGGCCGTCGGCGAACGCAAGGTCTTCGGCATCCCCAAGGAGACCGCAGTTGAAATTATCCCGACGGAAGGCGGAGACTATGTGGTGCCGGGCCGATACCCAACCCTGCTTCGCTTCGACGGTCGCGGCGGTCTCATCATCAACCCCGGACGCTGGCAGCAGCGCGGCCTGAAACGCCGCTGAACCCAACCTAAGGAGACATTTCCGGTATGCTGACCCAGTTCGACTGGATGGACCCGCTCGCCCTCGATTCCGAACTGACGGACGAGGAGCGGCTGATCCGCGATACAGCGCGCGCCTATGCCCAAGGCGAGCTTCTGCCGCGCATCGTGGATGCCAATCGCGAGGGGGTGTTCGACCGCGCGATCCTGCGCGAGATGGGCGCGCTCGGCCTGCTTGGCGCCACGATCCCGGAGGCGGACGGCGGCGTCGGGGCCAGTTATGTCGCTTATGGGCTGATCGCGCGCGAGGTGGAGGCCGTGGACTCCGGCTATCGCTCGGCGATGAGCGTGCAGTCGAGCCTCGTCATTCATCCCATTCACGCCTACGGCTCGGACGCGCAGCGCGCGCGCTGGCTTCCGGGGCTGATCTCGGGCGAACTGGTCGGTTGTTTCGGCCTCACCGAGCCTGGTTCCGGGTCTGATCCAGGAAGCCTTGCGACGCGCGCAGACCGTGTTCCAGGCGGGTATCGCCTCACGGGCACCAAGATGTGGATAACGAATGCGCCGATCGCGGATGTGATGGTGGTCTGGGCAAAGCTTGACGGCGTGATCCGCGGTTTTGTTCTCGAACGCGGTGCCGAGGGACTGTCGACACCCGAAATCAACGACAAACTTGCATTACGTGCTTCCATTACCGGTGAGATCGTGATGGACGGCGTCTTCGTGACCGAAGAGAACCTGCTGCCGAACGTGCAAGGCCTGAAGGGTCCGTTCGGATGCCTTAACAAGGCGCGCTACGGCATCGGCTGGGGGGCGCTGGGTGCCGCTGCGGCGTGCTGGCAGGCAGCCCGGACATACGCGCTTGAACGCCACCAGTTCGGCCGGCCGCTCGCGGCGAACCAGCTCGTGCAGCGCAAGCTCGTGGAAATGCAGGTGGAAATCGCAATCGGGCTGCAGTCCTGCCTCAAGGTCGGGCGGCTGCTCGATGCGGGCACGTGTCCTCCCGAAGCGATCTCAATTATTAAGCGCAACAGCTGCGGCAAAGCGCTCGATGTCGCGCGTGCGGCGCGTGACGTGCATGGCGGCAACGGCATTTCGGGTGCGTTTCACGTCATGCGTCACGTCTGCAACCTTGAGGCGGTCAATACATATGAAGGCACGCACGACGTTCACACACTAATCCTGGGGCGTGCGCAGACCGGTATCGCGGCTTTCGCCTGATGGCTCAGGTGCCATCCATGGTGGTGCCTTCATTGCACCGCATGTCGCGATTTTCGCATCTGCCGTGAAAGCGGCGCTTCCATAGCCTTTTTAGTCAATAACGAAGCTGCAAAAGAGGGGGTAGCAATGGTTACCAGAACAACATTCGTCGCAGGTATTTCTGCATTCGCGATGCTGGCTGCGACAACGGCTTACGCGCAGGAGTCGGCTGACGCGGTCGACAGCGGTCAAGTGATCGTTGTCACGGCCCAGAAGCGCGAGCAGCGTCTCATCGACGTTCCGATGGCGATTTCGGTGCTCGGCGGCGAGGATCTCGAACAGCGCGGCATCGACAATGTACAGGACCTGTCGTTCGCGGTTCCCGGCCTCACGATGCGTGAGGACGGCCCCGGCAGCTACACGATCTTCCTGCGCGGCCTCGCCAACCAGTCAGGCTCCGGCGCGCTCGTTAGCATGTATCTCGACGAAGCGCCGCTTTCGCTTTCCGGTTACGACCAGCTGAGCCCGGTCCCGCTCGACTTTGCGCGCGTCGAGGTGCTGAAGGGTCCGCAGGGCACGCTCTATGGTCAGGGGTCGGCGGGCGGTACGATCCGCTTCGTGACCAACGACCCGAACACCAGCCAGTTCGAAGGCAAGGTCGAGGGCGAAGTTTACAATGTAGCCGGCGGCGAGGTTGGTACGAAGCTGAGCGGCGTGCTAAATATCCCCCTGGTGCAGGATCAGCTCGCGCTGCGTATAGCGGGCGCCTATGAGCAGGGCGGTGGCTGGATCGACCAGCCGGAGGCCGGGATCAAGGACGGTAACGGCACCGAGCTTATCAATGTGCGCGCCAAGCTGCTGTGGACGCCAGGTGACAACTTCCGCGCCGAAGGCATGGTGCAGATCCACCGCGCCGACACCAAGCTCGGCACGGGCTTCGAAGAGCCGGACCGCACGGTCGACATCGGCCCGGATCGCAGCAAGGTGATGATCCCCAAGGAGTTCGACTTCGATCTCTACAATCTCGAACTCCGCTACGACATGGGCTTCGCGGAACTCGTGAGCGCCACGACCTATATCGAGCACAAGCACCAGTATCCGTTCACCTACATTCCGCGGCCGGGCAATTATTCGTACAACATCGTCGAGGGCAATGACGACCGCTGGGTGGACGCCGATCAGTTCAGCCAGGAACTCCGTCTCACGTCTTCAGGTGGACCGTTCGAATGGACGCTGGGCGCCTTCTACAGCGAAGGCGACAGGTCTCTGCTTGCCCTGTACGAATATCTCTATGCGCCTGGCGCCGACATTTCGGAGGGCGGGGGCTTTCTCATCGGCGATCTATATTATCTCTCGAAATCCAGTTCAGAGTCCTACTCGCTGTTCGCCGATGCGTCCTACAAGCTGATGGATCGCCTGACCGTCGGCGCCGGCATCCGTTATTTCAAGGACAAGCAGACGAGCCTGATCGAGTACGCGCCGGGAACCGGTGTCGAGCAGTCGGCGAAGTTCGATTCCGTCGACCCGCGCCTCTACATCTCGTACCAGTATTCGGATAACGGCAGCATTTACGCCAACGTTGCCAAGGGTTTCCGCTCGGGCGGTTTCAACTCAGCGCCGTTCGCAGCTTACAACCCCGAGAAGATCTTCACGTACGAGATCGGCACGAAGGGCATGACGTCGGATGGCACGTTCAGCTACGACATCGCCGCGTTCTTTACGCAGTACAAGGATATGGTGCGCCGTCGCCTTGTGAACGTGAACGGCGCTTTCCTCTCGGAGTCGAGCAATATCGGCAAGGTCGAGGTGAAGGGCATCGAAGTGGGCGCGGCTGTGCGTCCGACAACCGGCCTCACGTTTACGGCAAGCGCCGCATATCTCGACAGCGAGATCGTTGCAACGGATGCCGCCGATACGGTCAATATTCCGGGCGATCGCACCGACTACACGCCGAAGTTCAGCATCACGCTCGGTACGAATTACGAATTCGACTGGGCGGCGAACGTGCCCGGCTTCGTGCGCGTGGACTACAGCTACCGCGACAAGGTGACATATATCGACCGGTCGAGCTTCCTGCCGTCGGTGTTGCCGCAGGCATCGGACGACATCGGACTCCTGAATGCGCGGATCGGGGCGACATTCGGCGCGGTCGGTGTCGAGCTATACGGCCAGAACATCGCCAACGTGAACAAGGCGATCGACCCCTATCAGGGTTGGGCGAACTCGAACCGCACGCGGCCGCGCGTGATCGGCATCAAGGGTTCGGTCAGCTTCTGAGCGAAATGGGCGGCGTCTTCCAGGGTGCCGCCCTTATCCAAGGTATTCGCGTTGCTTGGTTCACCGGTTCTTGACCCCAACCGGCCGGGATGGGAAGCTCCGTCCGGCCGGGAGGGTTATGTGCTGGAGCGTAAGGTCAAGGGCGTCAATCCGCCGTCGCGCAAGTCGCTGCCGCCGTTTGAAGCTCTGCGCGCGTTCGATGCGGTTGCACGCCTGAAAGGCGTGCGGCGGGCCGCGCAGAGCCTCGGCCGCGATCACGCGGTGATCAGCCGCCATCTGCGAACCCTCGAAACCTGGACCGGTACGGCGCTCATCGAGCGCACGTCCGCCGGGGTGGTGCTTACCGAAGCCGGCATTCGCTACCACGAGCAGGTCGCGATGGCGCTCGATCTGCTGGCCGATGCCACGATGGAGCTGATCCGACGGGGAAGCGAACACCGCCTGCATATCTGGTGTATGCCGGGATTCGCGCTGCACTGGATGTCCCGCCGTGTCGGCGCGTTCGAGCGGCTCGATCCGTCGGTGCAGATCGAAATACGCCCCACGGATCGCAGCCCGGATTTCGGATCGCACGAAACAGACATCGACATCCGCTTCGTGCCGACATACGGCTCGCCGTTCCTGCTGGGGCCCAAGCTGCGCCACATCGAACTTGCGCGCGTGCCCATCGTCGCGGTGGCGAGCCCAGACTATCTTGCCGCCGCCGCCAGGATCGAGAAGCCGGGAGATTTGCTGCGCCACCGGCTGCTTCACGAAGACAATTTCGATTCCTGGGTGAACTGGCTTTCCGCGCACGGCATCTACGACGATATCGACCTGACGGGGCCCAAGCTGTGGCAGGGCCACCTGACGCTCGACGCCGCGCTGCACGGGCGCGGCGTGGCGCTTGCGAACCATCTCGTCGCCTCCGACGATCTGGCGAGCGGCCGCCTCATCGAAATCGGGAAGGGGCTCGAAAGCTTCCAGCCCTACAGCGACGGCATTTACCTGTTTATCGCGCGCGGCGACCGCTGGGACGCACCGCTCATCCGCCGCTATCGCCGCTGGTTGAAAGACGCGATCGCGAAATCTCTCTCCGGCAAGGCCTGAGAGCCCTCAGCGCCCTCAGCTTGCGGCGGCAAGCCGAGGGACGAAGACATCGAGCGCTGCGAGCGATCGTTCCAGGATCGTCAGTCCCTCTTCAAGCTGCGCATCGGGAATCGTCAGCGGCATCAGGAAGCGGATGACGTTGCCCTTGGTGCCGCAGGAAATCAGGATAAGGCCCTGCTTCTGCGCCTCGGCGATCAGCGCGCGGGTGAGCGCCGCGTCGGCCGCGTGCGGGGCTTCGGCGGAACAAAGCTCCATCGCGACCATCGCGCCCAGGCGGCGAATGTCGCCGATCACGCCCTTGCGCGCGCGGGCGCGAAGATCGGTGAGCCGCGCCTCGATCGTTTGGCCCATCGCCTCGGCGCGTGCGCAAAGGCCTTCGCGTTCGATGACGTCGAGCACGGCGAGTGCCGCCGCGCAGGCGACCGGTGAACCTGCGTAGGTGCCGCCGAGACCGCCTATCGGAGAGGCGTCCATCAGATCAGCCCGGCCGGTGACCGCGGCGAGCGGATAGCCGCCTGCGATCCCCTTTGCCATCGTGACGATGTCGGCCTCGATGCCCGCGCGGGCGTGGGCGAAATACGCGCCTGTCCGTCCGAAACCGGTCTGGATTTCATCGATGATGAGCAGGATGCCATGATCGTCGCAAAGCTGGCGCAGCGCCTGCAGAAGTTCGACGGACGCGATGTTGAAGCCGCCTTCGCCCTGCACGGGTTCGATGATGATCGCCGCCACGCGCGCGGGATCGACGTCTTCGTGGAAGATGTCGTGGATGCTGGCGATGCTGTCTTCAACGGTGATGCCCGCGGCTTCATCCGGGAAACGCGCGTGGAAAACCTCGGCGGGGAAGGGGCCGAAACCGGCCTTGTAGGGCGTCACCTTGCCGGTGAGCGCCATCGTCATCATCGTCCGGCCGTGGAAGCCTGCCGCAAAGGCGATCACCGCGCTGCGGCCCGTTGCGACGCGCGCGACCTTCACGGCGTTCTCCACCGCCTCCGCGCCCGTCGAAACGAGGATCGTCTTGCGCGGACTGCTGCCGGGTACGAGCGCGTTCAGGCGCTGCGCGAGTTCGACATATTGCGGGTACATGGCGACGTTGAAGCTCGTGTGCGTGAAGCGGTCGAGCTGGGCGATCACGGCGGCCTTCACATCCGGGTGATTGTGGCCTGTGTTGCAGACGGCGATGCCGGCGGCGAAATCGATATAGCGGCGTCCTTCAAGATCCCAGATCTCTGCATTCCGCGCGCGGTCGCAAACGATGCTGGTGACGTGGGAGACGCCGCGCGCCACGGCTTCAACGCGCGCTTCGAGCACTTCATTGCTGGTCTTCATATCGCTCTCCTGTTCATGCCGCCGCGGCGATTCCGCCGAGCGCGAGATACTTGATTTCAACGAAATCCTCGATGCCGTAGCGCGACCCTTCGCGCCCCATGCCCGACTCCTTGATCCCGCCGAACGGCGCGCCCTCGTTCGACGTCAGCACCTCGTTGGCGCCGACCATGCCATATTCCAGCGCTTCGGCCACACGGAACACGCGCCCGATGTCGCGCGACCAGAAATAGGCGGCAAGGCCATAGGGCGTGTCGTTTGCGCGGGCGATGACTTCGGCTTCGGTTTCAAAGGGTGTGAGCGGCGCGACGGGGCCGAAAATCTCGGCGTGCGCGATGTCCATTTCGGGGAGGACGCCGGTGAGGACTGTCGGCGCGTAGAAGTTGCCGCCGCGTTCGTGCCGCCCGCCGCCGAGCACGGCGACAGCGCCCTTGCCGAGTGCATCCTGCACGAGGCTGTCGACCTTCTCCACTGCCGCGACATTGATGAGTGGGCCGATCTGCGTACCGCTTTCGAAGCCATCGCCGACATTGAGCATACGCACCGCCTCCGCGTATTTGTGCGCGAAGGCCGTCATGACGCCGGACTGCACATAGATGCGGTTTGCCGACACGCAGGTCTGCCCGGCATTGCGGAATTTCGTGGCCATTGCGCCCGCAACCGCGGCATCGAGATCGGCGTCTTCGAAGACGATGAACGGCGCGTTGCCGCCGAGTTCGAGGCTGAGCTTCTTCACCGTATCCGCGCATTGGCGCATCAGCAGCTTGCCGACGCGCGTGGAGCCGGTGAAGGAGAGTTTGCGGACGTCTGGGCTTGCCGTCAGCACGCCGGCCACTTCGGCGGCCTGCGCCGCCGTCACCACCGTCATCACGTCTTCGGGAAGGCCGGCGTCCGCTGCCAGCACGGCGAGGGCGAGCGCCGAGAGCGGCGTATCTTCAGCCGGCTTCACGACAATCGTGCAGCCCGCCGCGAGCGCAGGGGCGACCTTGCGCGTGATCATGCCGCTCGGGAAATTCCACGGCGTGATCGCGCCGACGACGCCGACGGGCTGCTTCAGAACGAGGCAGCGCTTGTCGGGTGCGTGGGCGGGAACGATGTCGCCGTAAACGCGCTTCGCCTCCTCGGCGAACCATTCGATGAAATTCGCGCCGAACAGGATTTCGCCGCGCGCCTCGGCAAGCGGCTTGCCTTGTTCCAGCGTCAGGATTTCGGCGAGCACGTCGGCATTCTCAACGACGAGCCCGTGCCAGCGGCGGAGGATGGCGCCGCGTTCCTTGGCGGTGAGTGCGCTCCACGCCGGGAAGGCCGATTTCGCTTTCGCGATTGCAGCGCGCATGTCGTCGGCGGTGCCGTCCGCGACATCGGCAATGTGCGCGCCATTTGCCGGATTGAAGACCGCGAAGGTTCGCGCTGCCGGCTCACCCAGCTTCAATCCACGAGCGATGAGTTCCGCCGCTGCGGTCGAGATGGGCAGCGCCATCACAGCACACCGAAGGCTTGAGCGGTGCCATCGAGACCGGTTTTCAGCTTCCCGACCATCTCGTCGATCTCCGCGCGTGTGATGACGAGCGGCGGGCTCAGCACCATCGCCTGCCCGACCGCGCGGGCGATGAGGCCGTTCTCCCACAGTATCTCGCGGCAATGGATGGAGGCCTGCTCCTCGGCGGTGAAGACCGTCTTTGGCGCCTTGGCACGCACGAGTTGCAGCGCGGCGACAAGGCCGACGCCGCGCACTTCGCCGACAAGCGGGTGCGCATCGGCGAGCTGGCGCAGCGACTGATGGAAATAGGGGCCGACATCCTCGCGGACGCGATCGACGAGGCCTTCGTTCGCGATGATGTCGATATTGGCGCTCGCGACCGCGCAGGCGACCGGATGGCCCGAATAGGTGAAACCGTGCGCGAGGAGGCCGCCCTCGTTCAACACCTCGAACACCCTGGTGCCCACGGCGACGGCGGCGATCGGCAGGTAGCCGGAAGACAGGCCCTTCGCCATCGGCATCAGGTCGGGCTTGATGTCGTAATATTGCGATCCGAACCATTCGCCGGTGCGGCCGAACCCGCAGATCACTTCGTCGGCGACGAGCAGGATGTCGTATTGGCGGCAGATGCGCTGGATTTCCGGCCAGTAAGTGGAGGGCGGATCGATAACGCCGCCCGCGCCCTGCAGCGGCTCACCGATGAACGCGGCGACGTTCTCCGGCCCGAGTTCGAGGATCTTTTCCTCCAGCGCTCGCGCGGCCTTCAGGCCGAACTCGTCGCGCGTCAGGCCGTCGCCGAGCAGATAGTGGTGCGGGTGCATGATGTGCGCGAAGCCGGGCAGCATCTGGGGCGCCATACCGTGCATGTGCGACATGCCGCCGAGGCCGACGGCGCAAAGCGTGCTGCCGTGATAGCCGAGGTCGCGGCCGATGAAGGTCTGCTTCGTCGGCTTGCCCTGCAGCATCCAGTAGCGGCGGACGAGGCGGACGATGGTGTCGTTCGCTTCCGAGCCGGAATTCGCGAACAGGATGTGATCGAGCCCCTCTGGCGTCAGCTTCGCGATCTTTTCGGCGAGTTCGATCATCTGCGGCGTCGCGGTGCCGAAGTGGTTGTTGTAGTAGGCGAGCTCGTTCATCTGCCGCGCGGCGATGTCCGAAAGCTCGGGGCGCCCGTAGCCGACTGCGACGCACCAGAGGCCCGCCATGCCGTCGAGCAGGCGGTTGCCTTCATTGTCCCACACGTAGCAGCCCTTGCCCTGCGTGATGATGCGCGTGCCCTTTGCCGCGAGCGCCTTCGGATCCGCGAACGAATGGACGTGGTGCGCGGCATCGACGGACTGGAGCGCGGCGGTATCGGCGAAGTTGCGAAGCATGAACTCAAATTCCTCACGGTTTCGGCCCGCGTTTGCGGCGGGAACCCATGCGCGCGATCATTCAGTCGGCCGCCGGAAGGGCCAAGGCGACAAACGGGCGAGGGGTGGTGCATGTGCTGCACCAACGCGGCGCGAGGTTCAGCGGAATGCGGCCGGGCCGATGCCCTTGCCCGCGATGGGCGAGCCTGGAAGCGGGCGGTAGTTGGCATCAACGCGCGGATCGCCCGCGATGACGCCTTCGAGCATCACACCTGTCGCGCTCGTGTCGGCGGCGTTGCCGTGGAGCGCGAGGTTGCGGCCGACGATGCGGCTTTTTCCCGTTGCGTTGAGCGCGATGGGCTTGCTCCCCAGGATGAGCGAGTCCGAAACAGAGATCGCAGCGTCGTCTTCGGCGTAGAGGCCGTCGTCGGCGCTTTGGTCGACCGCGATGCGCGTGAGATGGGCGGTGCTGTCGTTGTAGGCGGCGACCGCCGAGGAATCGTTGTTGCGGAACACGGCTCCGTCGAGCCGCAAGTATGCGCCCTCGTAGAGCCATGTCGCGATATGGCCGTCGAGCACCTGAAGATCCCGCACGTCGAGGATCGTGGCGCCGCGCCCGGTGAGGCCCATTTTCTGGTAGCGGCGGATGGTGACGCCCGAGATGCGCGCGCGGCTGTCCACCGCGAAGATGCCGTGGCCTTCATAGATGTCATCTTCCTCGATATCGAAGCGGAAGCCGGTGATATCGAGGCCGCTGATCGTCACGTCGGCGTTTCTGAGGCCGATGGCCGTCGTCGGCAGGCCCGCGCTGCCGTCGAGGATCGCGCCTTTCTCGCCTGCGATTGTGAGGCGTTTGCCATCGACGGCGATGAACGCGCGAACGATGATTTCCTTGTACGGCAGATCCCGATAGGCGCGCGGCGTGTAGACGCCCGCGCGCACGAGGACGGTGTCGCCGTCGACGGCCCTGTCGATCGCGGCCTGTATCGCGCCGTCGCCCGCGAAGGTGCAGCCCTTCGCAGCTGCCGGACAGGCGACGAGCGTTGCGCCGAGCGCGGGGCAGGCCGTGCCGGCAAACAGGCCGATGGCGGCCAGCATGATTTTCATTCGCAATCCCTCCCGGTCCTTACGCTCGCGAACGGAGCGCGCGGACCAGCCATGTCCGCAGCAGCAGAACGAACAGCGCGCCGCTTGCCACGACGGCGGCATGGATCATCCAGAAGCCCAGCGGGCCGACCGGCTCGTAGAAACGGCCGAGCCAGCCGCTGACGATGCCCCCGATAAAAATGCCGAGATAATAGGCGCCGACCATCATCGCGTTCACCGCGGCGGGCGCATCGCGCGACACGAGCGCAAGCGCGATGGGGGCGATGTAGAGGTAGCCGACGGCGCACAGGAAGTGGAAGATCACCGGCCAGAACAGGGAGACCTTGCCGCTGCCGGCGGCGAATTCGCCGAGGCTGAGCAGCAGGCAGGCGATGCCGAACGCGCAGCAGCCGATGGCGATTTTCGATAGCTCGGCAGGCTCCGTGCCGCGCTTCGCCTGTCTCCGCCACGCGACGACCATCACCGGCGCGAGCAGCAGAACGGCAAGCGAATCGAGCGACTGGAACCAGGTGACGGGCACGGTCCAGCCCAGGATGTCGCGGCCGACGTGATCGCGCAGCCACAGCGGATAGGTGTTCCACACCTGCGCCTGCGCGGTCCAGTAAAGCGCGGTGATCGAAAGCACGACGAGGAGCGCGATGATGACGCGGCCGTCGCCGGGTTCGAGCTTCGGCTTGTCACCGCGTTCGATGGCGGCGTTCTCGGGCGGGAGATAGCGAGAGCCCGCGAGGTAGATGACGATGCCGACCAGCATTCCGATACCGGCCGCGCCAAAGCCGTAATGCCAGCCGAAAAGCTCGCCGAGCGTGCCGCAGATGAGCGGCGCGATCGTCGCGCCGACGTTGATCGCGGTGCAATAGATCGTGAAGGCGCCGTCGCGGCGGCTGTCGTTCTTTGCGTAGAGATCGCCGACCTGCGCGGCGAGGTTGCCCTTGAGCAGGCCTGCGCCGAGGATCAGCGAACCGAGTGCGGGAAGGAATGCAGCCTCGAAGGCCATGAGGAAGTGGCCGATCGCCATAAGACCCGCGCCCGCGAGCACAGCGCGCTTGCGGCCCGTCACGCGGTCTCCGAGGAGGCCACCGAGCACCGGCGTGAAATAGATGAGGCCGACGTACAGGCCAAAGATCTGCGAGGCGAGCGCCTGTACCGAGAGCGGTCCGGTGATGGCTTCGATCGCGTTGCGGAAGCCGGCGAAGCCCCACACGGCCTCGATATTGCCGGGGTGCAGCAAGTGGCCTGCCATGTAGAGCACGAGCAGCGCCTGCATTCCGTAGAAGGAGAAGCGCTCCCACGCTTCGGTGAAGGCGATGTAGGCAAGTCCGCGCGGCTGGCCCCAGATTTCGCGGGGTTGCTCGGAAGCCAGGCAGGGTGCGTCGACGGCGGTGGTCATCGTGTGGTCTTGCCTCCGCCGATCATCATCAACCAATAGCCTCGACAACCGAATTGAAGAAATCATTGTCGAGGATGGCTTCGGCCCCTTTCGGTTTCGACCGCGCGCTCAGGACCACGATCTGGATGCGGCGCGCCGGGTTCAGATAGATATATTGGCCAAAGATGCCGCGTGCTGAAAAGGCACCATCGGCAAACGTGCCGTCGCGTGCCGGAACCGGCCACCACATGTATCCGTAGTCGAGCCGCTGGCCGCCGACCTCGCGCGGGCGGGTGGCTTCCACCGTCCAGCCTTCGGGGAGGACCGGATCGCCATCTATGACTCCGCCTTCAAGGATGAACCGGCCGAAACGCGCATAGTCGCGAAGCGTCGCGCAAAGACCGCTGCCCGCGACCTCGAGGCCGCCCGGCGCTTCCAGCCACCATTCGGCATCGGCTTCGGTGCCGATGCGCGACCAGATTCGTTCCGAAAGATAGTCTGCAAGCCACTTGCCCGTCGCAGCGCGCACCAGCGCGCCGACGACGTGCGTTTCGCCGGTGCTGTAGTTCCAGAGCGAGCCCGGCGCGTGCGCGCGCGGCAGGCTCGCCATGTAGCGCATGATCGCGCCCGGCTGCTGCCCGATCTGCAGGTCCAGCATGTGCCGCCGCTCCGAAGCCGGGTCTGTATGCGTGTCGTCCCAGCGGACGCCCGAGGTCATCAGCATCAGTTCGCGGATGGAAACGCCGTCGTAGCCGCTGCCGGAAAGCTCTGGCAGGTAGCGGGTCAGCGGATCCTCGACCGAAGCGATGTGACCGTCCCGGATCGCCGCGCCGACAAGCGTGGTGCTGACCGATTTCGCCATCGACATCGAAAGCCAGCGCGTCGCGGCGGTGATGCCGAGCTCATATTGCTCGTGGACGAGCGCATCGTCCTGCATGACGAGCAGCCCCGCGACACGGTTGCGCGACATGTAGTCGTAGAGGTCGTAGGTCGTGCCATTGGCGCGAATGGGAAAATCGGGAAGTCCTGCCGCCGCAGCGGCGCCGAGGGCACGCACAGGCGCACCGCTGCGGACCGTACGCGTGGCGAAGGCACGCTCGGTCTGCCCGAAAATCCGCACCTGCTCGTCGGGCATCAACTGCCCCGCGTAGACATCAACCATCAGTGCAGCGGGCGGAGCATTAACAGCGTGGGGCATGTCCCTGTTTTCGGCGTGCTGCAATTCCGGCTCCCTTGTCGGCGGCATCGTTCCTCCCGCGTCGTTCGAGCGGTTATGCAGGATGCGGGCGCATCACTGAGGTGCGAAGGGAGCAATGGCCGGTGTGCGCCAATCACCAGCGCGCTCCACGCGCCGGTGCGTCAACGGCACCGCGCCTTGCTCAAAAATGGGCTTGTCGCGGCGTGGTACAGGGAGGCAACGTCATTAAAACGCGCTTGGGCGCATCAACAGGAAAGGGTGCGACGTGCGTGTAGATGAAAAGATGAAGGCAGAAGCGGTCGGTGCCAACTTCGACAGGGCCATGTTCCTGCATGTGCGCGAACGCACCCGGAAGGTCATCAATGATATCGCGGCAGCCATCCATCCCGGAATGCTCGAGGAAGACGCCGTCGCGATGGCGAAGGATCAGCTCCGCGCGGCGGAAATGCTGCGCGGATGGCATGGGCTCCACGTCCGCTTCGGGGCCAACACGCTCAAGAATTTCGGCCAGCCGTCCGAGCCTGGCGTGGCGCTGCGGGATAATGACATCTTCTTCATCGACATCGGCCCCGTCTGGCAGAAGTGGGAAGGCGATGGCGGTGATACGTTCGTTGTCGGCAATGATCCGGAAATGCTGGGCGCGCAGCGCGACGTGCGTGACCTCTTCGGCCGGGCCCGTGCGAAGTGGCTCACCGACGGGCTTTCGGGCATGGACCTTTACGATTTCGCCGCCGCCGAGGCGCGGGCGATGGGCTGGGAACTCAATCTCGACATGTCGGGGCACCGGCTCGCGGACTTTCCGCACGCCGTGCTGCACAAGGGATCACTTGCCGAAGCGCCGTTCGCGCCCTCGCCCGGGCTCTGGGTTCTCGAAATCCAGATCCGTCATCCGGATCGGCCGTTCAGCGCCTTCTATGAAGATCTGTTGCTGACGGATTGAGCGGCGTAAGGCCCCGTCTTCAGGCCTGTCGCAGGAGGCGGACGATCGCTTCGTCCAGCGCCGAGAGGAAGCGTGAGCGGTCGGCCTTGGTGAACGGGGGCGGGCCGCCGATCGCGTCGCCGTTGGCGCGCAGGTCGGCCATGATCGCCCGCGTGGCAACCGCACTCCCGATGGAATTGGCGGTGAAGGGCTTGCCATTTGGCCCGATGACGATCGCGCCCGCCTTTACGCAGCGGTCGGCGAGCAGGATATCGGCCGTGATGCAGACCGTGGCCCGGCCCGCGCGTTCGGCGATCCAGTCGTCGGCCGCGTCGAAGCCGTCGCTAACGACGACCCGGCTGATCAGTCCATGCGCGGGGGTGCGGATCGGGCTGTTGCTCACGATCGTCACCGGCACTGCGTGGCGGAAGGCGACCTTGTATATCTCGTCCTTCACCGGGCAGGCATCGGCATCGACGAGAATCTGCGTCACCGCGGGCGGCCCGGCTTCTTGTTGCCGCCCGGCTTGCGACCGGGATGCCGGGCACCGCGCGCATCGGCGCCCCGATCGGCGCCCCGCGCACCGGCACCATACGAAGGCTTCGGGCGATGCGGACGCGATGGCCCCGCCCCGGCATTGTCCGCATTGCGGCGGTTGTCCCGCGCTGCTTCGCGCGGCTGCCCTTCGATGGGCACGATTTCGACATCGTCGTCGCTCTCGCTTGCCGTGGACCGGACCATATTGAGGAAGCGGGCGGCGGCGGCTTGCTGAACTTCGAACAAGGTTTCGTTCGCCGTAATGCGGATCGCGCCGATATCGCTGCGGCTGACATGGCCTCGGCGGCAGAGCAGGGGCAGAATCCAGCGCGGATCGGCGTTCTGCCTGCGGCCCACGTTCAGCCGGAACCACGCGCTACCTTCGAAGCCGTCGCGCGGCGCACGCGGGCCGGGCGTGCCGTTCTCCGCGATCAGTTCCTCCGGCTCGGGCAGCGCGGCGCGATGGATATGCACCAGCGCGGCGGCGATCTCTTCCGGGCTGCGTTCCGCCAGTAGCCGGCTGGCGAGTGCGCGGTCTTCCTCAGCGACCTCGGTCGGTGCGAGCAGCCGGGCAAGCAGCCTTTCGCTATCGGCGCTGCGAATTTCGTCGGCCGTGGGGGGCGCGATCCAGTCCGCCGCGATGCGCGCGCCGCGCAGCATGGATTCCACGCGCCGGCGCCGCGGATACGGCACCACCAGGATCGCAGTGCCTTTCTTGCCGGCGCGGCCCGTGCGCCCCGATCGATGCTGCAAAGCTTCGGCATCGCGCGGTATCTCGACATGGATGACGAGCGACAGGCCGGGCAGGTCGATACCGCGCGCGGCGACATCGGTTGCGACACAGACACGCGCGCGCCGGTCGCGGAGTGCCTGAAGCGCCTGATTTCGCTCATTCTGGCTATGCTCGCCGGAAAGCGCCACCGCCGTGAAGCCGCGCTCGGTCAGGCTTGCGTGCAGATGCCGCACATTGTCGCGCGTCGCGCAGAACAATATGGCCGTCTCCGCCTCGTGAAAGCGCAGCAGATTGACGACGGCGTGTTCGATGTCGGACGGCGCGATGGCGACGGCCTGATAGCTGATGTCGCCATGCCCGCGATTTTCCTCAACCGTCGAAATGCGCAGCGCATCGCGCTGATAGCGGCGCGCCAGTGCGACGATCGGCTTTGGCATGGTTGCCGAAAACAACAATGTGCGCCGTTCCTGCGGCGTGGCGTCGAGAAGCTCTTCCAGATCCTCGCGGAAGCCCATGTCGAGCATCTCGTCGGCTTCGTCCAGGATGACTGCGGCGAGCGCGCGGAGGTCCAGCGCACCGCGCTCCAGATGGTCGCGCAGGCGGCCGGGCGTGCCCACGACGATCTGCGCGCCGCGCGCAAGCGCCCGCCGCTCGAGCGAGGGGTTCATGCCGCCCACGCACGTCGCGACCCGCGCGCCGGTGCCGTCGTAGAGCCAGGACAATTCGCGGCTGACCTGGAGCGCCAGCTCGCGCGTGGGCGCGATAACGAGCGCGAGTGGGGCCTCGGCGGGCCGTGCCACGCTCTTTTCATCGAGCAATTCGGCTGCGATGGCGAGGCCGAAAGCCACCGTCTTGCCGGAGCCCGTTTGGGCGGAAACGATCAGATCGCGCCCCTGCGCCTCGGTTTCCAGCACGGCGGCCTGCACGGGGGTGGGCTCGGCGTAGCCGCGCGTCTGGAGCGCTTCGGATAGAAACGCGGGAATGTTCTTGAAAGTCATGTTCTCTTGCTTGTGCGTTCCGCGACACATGTCGGCGGCGGCAAGGCGCAATCGCCCGCTTTCGTCACGCGATAGGCGTGTCGCGGCGATGACGCAAGAGACGAACCGGCAGGGCGCCTGTTTGACTTGATCCCTTCCGGCTGTACCACTCGGGCAACCGTGGAGACCCGATTCAGGACGAAAATGGCAGATCAGCAGACGGAGACCGACTCGCTCGTGTTCGACCGGATCATGGATGCGATCGTCACGCAGCGCCTCGCGCCAGGCCAGAAGGTTTCCGAGAATATCCTCACGCGCATGTTCGGCATCAGCCGCACGGCGGCGCGCAACGCCATGGAGCAGATGACCGCGCAGCAGTTCATGGTCTCGAACTCGCCGCGGATCACGCGGATCGCGCCGCTCACGCTGCGCGACGTGAAGGAGAACTTCACGATCCGCAAAATGATGGAGCCGAGCATCCTCTCGATGATCTCGCCCCAGATCGAGGAGGCGGAGTTCAAGCGGCGCAACGACGCGATCTTCCACGAAGGCCCGATCGAGACCGATGAGGACGCGCTGCGGATTCTGAAGGCGAACCGGAACTTCAACCTCTATATCGCGCAGCAGACGCAGTTTCAGCTGCTGATCAGCTGGGTCCGGCAGCTCGAGGAAACGACGATGCGGATCTACTGGATCTACATCAAGCTCACCAAGTCCATGCCTTACCCGTGGGAGCAGCACAAAAGCCTGCTGGAGCTGGTGAAGAACAACCAGACCGACGAAATCCGCAGGCATACGCTGATGATGATCTCGTCCTGCGAGGACCGGGTCCTCCACGCGATCTTCACGCACGGCAAGCTGAACGCGCACAGCCTGAGCCTCTGAGGGCGATTTCCCGCCTGCACGGGGCGCAGGTTTCAAGCTGCGCGCCTTCGCGGACGCGAAACGATCGCCGCCAAGTGTCCTTCAGCGGAATATGGCAGCCTTAATTTTAGAAAAATCTCCAATAAGGCTGCTTTATTTCCAATCAGGAATACGTTATCAATTTCCTTGCGCTGAAAAACTCGGTGGAACCGAGAGCGGTCAAAGGGGAAATCCAGATGATATTCAGGTCCAAATTCAAGAGCTTGGCTGGTGTGGCGCTGTGGGCCGTGGCGGCTCCGGCACTGGCGCAGACGGCCGGCGATGCCGCGCAGGCGGATGAAGCCGCCGAGTCCGAGATCATTACGGTCACCGGCACGCGCATCAAGGGCAACTTCGAGGCGCCGACCCCGGTCCAGGCCATCGGCACCGAACTCATCGACCAGCGCGGCACGACGAACGTCGCCAACGTCCTCAACGAAATTCCTGCCTTCACGGGCACGCTGACGCCCGCGTCCACGAACCTCAACAGCCGTCAGAACGGCGTGAACGTGGTCGACCTGCGCGGGCTCGGCCCCAATCGCAACCTCGTGCTCGTCAATGGCCGTCGCTCGACGCCGTTCGATGAATTCGAGAACGTCGACCTCAACGTCGTGCCGTCGCTCGCGATCGAGCGCGTCGACGTCGTTACTGGTGGTGCTTCTGCGGCATACGGTTCGGATGCGATCTCGGGCGTCATCAACCTCGTTTATAACGAGCGGCTCGACGAGCTGAAGCTGAACGCGCAGTACGGGCTTGCCGATCGCGGCGATGCCGAAAACCTGCGCCTGTCGGCCGCTTGGGGCAATGCCTTCGACGAAGGTCGGGGCCACATTCTGCTGGCCGCCGATTACGACGACAACAAGGGCATCCCGAAGGCGTCCGCGCGCAAGTGGCAGCGCCGCAGCCCGGCGATCGTCTCCAATCCGGACGACACGGGTTCGAACGACGGTATTCCGGAGTACGTGTTCCGCGATAACGCCGTTCTGTTCCTCGGCAGCCCGAACGGCGTAACGCTTCCGTTGGGCTTCGCGACCGACAACCTCGAGTTCTTCCCGGATGGCATTGCGCGCACGCGCATCCTCGGCGACATCGGCGGCAATCTGATGATCGGGGGAAGCGGCTCGCGTCTCGCGGATCAGACGGCACTGGTCGTTCCTACCGAGCGTTTCAACGTGCTCGCGGCCGTGAACTATGAAGTTTCGGACGGCGTGCAGGTCTTCGGCGAGGCGAGCTTCGCACGTTCGAAGTCGCGCGGCGCGCTGGTGAATGCCTTCACCTTCGGCGATGTGGTGATCACGCCCGACAATCCCTATCTGCCTGCAGATGTCGCCGCGCTCGGCGATCCGGTCGTGCTGTTCCGCACGTTCGAGGAATTCGATCCGATCACGTCGGCGTCGCTCACCGAAAGCATGCGTTTTGTCGGCGGCTTCAAGGGTGAGTTCGGATCGAACTGGAACTGGGAAGTTTCTGCCCAGTACGGTCAGACCGATTTCAGCAACAAGCAGTACAACAACCTGCTCGTCGGCAACCTTGTCAAGGCGGCCGATGCGGTCGCGGTCGGTGACGATATCGTTTGCCGCGTCAACGCGGATGCGGACCCGCTCAACAACGATTCAGCCTGCGTACCGATCAACCTGTTCGGCAAGGGTTCGCCGAGCCAGGGCGCGATCGATTACATTACCGAAACCGGTATCTCGAAGACGCGCATCAAGCAGTCGGTCTTTGCGGCCGAAATCGGCGGCGAAGTGTTCGAAGGCTGGGCCGGTCCGATTCTCGCCACGGTCGGCGCAGAGCATCGTACGCAGAAGCTGAACCGCACGGTGAACGCGCCCAATGACAACGAGGAATTCCTCATCGTCAACGCGCAGCCGCTCAAGGGCAAGTATGACGTGACCGAAGGCTTCGCCGAGGTTGCCATTCCGCTGATCGGCGGCGACCAGCGCCTCGATTTCAACGGTGCGGCGCGCTATACGCATTATTCCACGGTTGGCGATGTCGTCACGTGGAAGGCCGGTCTCACCTTCGAGCCGACGGACTTCCTGCGTTTCCGCGGCACGATCTCTCGCGACATCCGCGCGCCGAGCATTGGCGAGACCTTCGTCGAAACCGTGCTCCTGTTCGCGAATCTCGCCAATCCGTTCGATCCGGACAGCACGGGGACGTCGCTGGTTCGCGTTCCGCTTTCGGGCAACCCCGACCTCACTGAGGAGCGGGCGACCACGAAGACGATCGGTGCGGTCCTGACGCTCGGCAGCTTCCGCGCCTCGCTTGATTTCTGGGATATCAATCTCAAGGGTGCGATCGGTTCGCTCAACGCTCAGGATATTGTGAACCGCTGCTATGCCGGCGAGGCGGAAATGTGCGAGTTCATCACCTTCGGGCCCGACGATGAACTCGAAGAGGTCCGCCAGCAGAACCTGAACCTCGGTACATACAAGCTGCGTGGTCTCGATTTCGAGGCGCGGTACGCGACCGACCTTGGCAATGGAACGCTGGGTCTCGGCGCGGTGGCGAGCTATCTTATTCACAAGAAGATCGCGCCTTCGGGCGGCACGCCGCTCGATGTTGCCGGCGAACTCGGCGGACGCAATGGCGGCGGAATGCCCGATTTCAAGGCGACGCTTTCGGCCAACTATGACGCCGAACGCTGGGGCGCCTTCGTGCAGGCACGCTATATCGACGGCGGTGTCTACGACGTCACCTTCGGCCCCGAGGACCTTTCGAAGAAAGACAACAACATCGGTGCCGTGGTCTACGTCGACATGTCGGTGAAGTACAAACTCGAAAACCTGTTCGGTTCGAGCAGCGAGATCTACGCCGGTGTCGACAATCTGTTCGATCGGACGCCGCCGGTTGCGCCAATCGACTTCATCTCGAACTCGGCGACCAACGCGTCGATCTACGATGTCATCGGGCGTAAAGTTTACGTCGGCGTTCGCGCGCGGTTCTAATCATGGCTGGCCCGGCCCGCGTTCTGCGCGGGCCGGGCTTCAGCTTCAGCCCAGAATATTGAACGAAATTTCTGCCCGCAGGCCGAAGGCGAGCGCATTGCGCACGGTCGGGTCGGCGCCGGGATTGATGATGTAGTGCGCGCTCGGCTGGAGAGACAGCCACGATGCGACAGGCGCGCGATAGGTCAGCTCGAAAGCGACCTCGGCGTTATCCGCCGGAACCACACGTTTATACGCGCCCCCGGTGAAAGCTGCGGCAACCGCGAACCCGAGCTGATCCTCGTCGCGGCCCTTGAACGGCCCCGTGTAGTTGAGGCCGGCACTGGCGAATTTGCCGAAAGTGTTGAAGCGTCCGTCGGCGATGCCGAGGCGGGCGAAGGCGGCAAGGCCCTGCGCCGGATCGCCTGATTCCTCGAACAATGCGGTCTCGCCGCGTACATAGAGACCGTCATTGCCGCGCTCGCTGTTTCCCGTGTGGTCGTCGAACCGCGCCGTGTAGCTCCAGCCGCCAAGCAGAAGCCGGCCGTGCGGCAGCGGCGCCTCGATCTCGGCGACGAGAAGCGCGCCGTCGCCGTCGCCCAGTTTCACCGCCGTGCGCTTCGGCCGATCGGGATCGCCCGGAACCCCGTCGAGCACGGCTGCGCGCACCACCCAGCCTTCGGCAGGTTCAATGGAAACCCGCGCGGCCAGCGACGTCGAGGGGAAGATCGACGGACCGTTTTCACCCGTCTGGGCGAAATCCGTACCAATGCCGTGCGGGCTGCTGACGAAGAGGCCGGAGGCATCAAGCGCGTCGAACTCCGAATTGAGATCGTAGAGGCCGACCTTCAGCGATCCGCCCACGAATTTCTGCTCGATCCACGCTTCGTAGAGCCGGAACGCCTGCACGCCGGTTTCGATGTTGCTCGCCGTTTGCGCATCGCCGGCAAGCTCGCTGAACGACTTGCCGTTGTTGTAGAGGCCATAGACGTGGGCGCTCGCGCCCTTCCACCCGGCGATCGCTTCGAGATCGGCTTCGGCGACGATGTCGAGATTATCGAGATAGCGACTGCCGCGCTTGATGCCGCCGGACACATTCGACATCACCTCGCCCGTGTAGGTCGCCTGGAGCAGCAGCGGCGCATGGCTCTCGTCGATTTCCCCCCGGCTATGCGTGTGACCGTGTGGAAGATGACCTTCCGAGGCCAATGCGGGGAATGAAACAAAGACTGCAACACTCGCGAGCGCACGAAAACGCATAAAACCCTCCCGACTTTGCGAACCATTTTCAATATTAATTATGAGATAACGGCATCATTTATCTAAAGTCGCGCATAACGCGGCCCGCTCGATATCCTTTTGATTTTCCATTTCCCAGAAAAATCTTGTCTTGATTATGAGAATGATTTTCGATTTCGATTTCTATTTAGAAGTATGCGAATAATGCTCTCAATTTAAAGGCCACAGCCGAAGAAAATTCGATCACCCTGGTTCCCGTCCAAACTTCCATCTTGATCGCGCGCTAAATTCTTAATTGCTCTCCGATCGGCAGTGCTCGGATGCGTTTGCCGGTTGCGGCGTGGATTGCATTGCAGAGGGCGGGAGCCACCGGAGGCACGCCGGGTTCGCCGATCCCGCCGGGCGGGGCGTTCCAGTCGCCGCCGCCGACGAGGTGGACCTCCGTGAGCTTCGGCGCGGCATCGATGCGGGTGAGGGCGTAGCTGTCGAAGTTGTCCTGCTGGACGCGGCCCCCCTTGAAGCTGATCTCACCGAGCGTGGCGAGGCTGAGGCCCATCACCACGGAGCCTTCCATCTGCGAACGGATGCGCTCCGGGTTCACCTGGGGGCCGCAGTCGACTGCGATGTCGGCGCGCTCGACGATGAGTTCGCCGTCCTTCACCGAGACCTCGATCGCGCAGGCCGTGTAGCTGACGAAGCTGTAGTGCGCGGCAATGCCGAGACCGCGGCCTGCAGGCAGCGATCGGCCCCAGCCGATGCCCTTGGCAGCGGCATTGATCACCGCCTTCAGCCGCGCGGTGTCAAGCGGGTAGCGCGCCGGATCTTCGCCCTGGTTGGTGGTGTCGGCCATCGCGCGCGGGTCGATCGTGCGGTCCGGGCCGATGAGCGCGAGGAGGTAGTCCTTCGGGTCGCGCCCCGCGGCGGCGGCGAGCTCGGCGACGAACGACTGCACTGCAAAGCAGTGCGGGATGTTGGAGACCGAGCGGAACCAGCCGATGCGCGTGTGCGCGGTCGCTGCGCAGGTCTCCGCGCGGAAGTTCGGAACCGCGAACGGCACGTTGCGCAGCCCCATGCCCTGCTCGAACGGTAGCTGGTGCTTCGGGTCCGGCCCGAAGATCGAGCCGATCGATGGCGCCGCGCTGCGGTGGCGCCACGCCACCGTGCGGCCACTCGTATCGAGCCCGCCCTCCAGCCGCTCGACCGAAACGGTGTGAAAGTAGCTGTGGTGCAGGTCGTCCTCGCGCGTCCACACCACCTTCACGGGCTTGCCGCCCGCCGCCCGGCTGAGCAGCGCCGCTTCGAGCACGTAGTCGGGCTTGGATTTGCGCCCGAACCCGCCACCGAGCAGCGTCTGATGGATCGTCACATCGGCGACCGGGATCTTGAGCGCCTCGGCGATGAGGTCGCGCGCGGCCTGCGGGTCCTGCGTGCAGGCCCAAGCCTCGCAGCGGTCCGCGCCGGTGCGTGCGAGCGCCATCGGCGGCTCCATCGGCGCCTGCGCGAGGTGCGGGAGATAATACTCCGCCGCGATGCGCTTGGCCGCCTTGCCGAGCGCGGCTTCGGCGTCGCCGTCGCTGCGGGAAACCTGCCCCGGCGCGCGCGCCGCGCGTTCGAGCTCTGCGCGATAAACGTCCGAGTCGTATGCCGCGTTCGGTCCGTCGTCCCATGCGATGGTGAGCGCGTCGCGGCCCTTGATCGCGGCCCAGGTATTCGTCGCCAGCACGGCGACGCCGCCGAGTGGCTGGAACGCGGACGGGAGCGTCGGTGCGGGCAGGTCGACGATCTGGACGACGCCGGGCACCTTCAGCGCTGCGGTCTTGTCCGCGCTCTTCACCTTGCCGCCGTAGACCGGCGGGCGGGCAATGACGGCGTAAAGCATGTCCGGTAGGCGCGCGTCGATGCCGTAGTCCGCGCGGCCCGTCGTCATGGCGAGACCGTCCACCGAAGCCATATTGCGGCCGATGTAGCGGAACGCCGACGGCGTCTTCAGCGTCACCGTGCCCCGGTCTGGCACCGCGAGCGCCGCAGCGTCCTTCGCGAGCGCGCCGTAGCCGAGTTTGCGGCCGCTCGGGCGGTGGATGACCTCGTGCAGCTGTGCCGCGACCTCGGCGACGGGCACGCTCCAGCGCTTCGCGGCGGCGGCTTCGAGCATCGTGCGCGCGGCCGCGCCGCAGCGACGGAGCGGGAGGAACAGGTGGCGCATACTGCGCGAGCCGTCGGTGTTCTGGTTGCCGTAGCGCGCCTCGTCGCCCACGGCCTGCTCGACGCGCACGCGGCTCCAGTCCGCCTCCAGCTCGTCGGCGATCACCATGGCGAGGCTGGTGCGGATGCCCTGGCCCATCTCGGCGCGGTGGCAGGTGATGGTGATCGTGCCGTCCTCGGCGATTGCCACGAACAGGGTGGGGTCGTCGCGCCAGCCGCCGGACTGTGCGTCGGCGCCGTACTTCTGGGTTTCGGCGGAGGCGGAGCGGGGGAGGGTGACCGCGAGGACCAGCGCGCCGCCCGCGCCGAGGAGGCTGCGGCGGCTGATGTTGACGATGTCGTCCGCGGCGCTCATGCGGTCACCGCTGAAGTCGCCGCCTTGATCGCGGCGCGGATGCGCGCGTAGGTGCCGCAGCGGCAGATGTTGCCCGCCATGGCCGCGTCGATGTCCGCGTCCGTGGGCTTCGGGGTTTCGGCGAGCAGCGCCGCCGCCTGCATGATCTGGCCGGACTGGCAGTAGCCGCACTGCGCGACGGCGTGCTCGCGCCAAGCGCGCTGCACGGCATGGTCGCCGCTTTCCGACAGACCCTCGATCGTCGTCACCGACTGGCCTTCCACCGCCGACATCGGAAGCTGGCACGACCGCATCGCCGCGCCGTCCACATGCACGGTGCACGCGCCGCACAGACCCGCGCCGCAGCCGAACTTGGTGCCGGTCAATCCCGCGAGATCGCGCACGTACCAGAGCAGCGGCATGTCGGGATCGCCGTCATACGCGTGCTTTTTGCCGTTGATAATCAATTGCATAGACCGACCTCCGCATCTTCAGTCTATCGGTGTTTGCCCCCCGGTGCCTACCGGGAAATCACTGTCGCGGCGCCGACGACGCCTCCCACGCATCTTCGGTCGTCGCGACAAGCGCTTTCATCGTCGTCCAACGGCGAGCGCCGGGCACGTCGCGGGCGCCGCGGATCGCGGCCAAAGCGAAGGCGCGCAGGCGCGCGCGAACGCGCGTTTTCTCCACCTCGGGCCACGTCTCGAACGGGTGCGGCCCGCGCACCACGACGAGCTCCTTAAGCCCCGGCACGCGGTCGTAGGAGGCGATCGTGCCTTCAAGGCTGGCGGCATAATCCCAGAGGCCGCGCGCGAAGAACGCGGCAGGCCATGTCTTCATGCCCGCAAGGATCGCCGATCCGGGGAAGAAGACGATGTTGTGCTCGATCTGGCTCGCGCCGATGAACAGACCGCGATCCTTGCCGAGGCCGCGCGCTTCATCCTCGGGCGTGGGCGTCGCGGAAACGAAACCGGGGCCGCTCGTAAATTCCGCCATAAGCATCGCGCCCTTGATGGACGGGTCGCGGCGGGGGGGCGTGCAGACGATCTCGGGAAGGTCGTAGCTGCAGTCCTTGTCGAAGTTCATCGTCATCGCCCAGCCGGTCGCCATCGTGCCGCGCGAGTTGCCGAGCAATAGCGTGGGCAGTTCACCGGCCTTGCCGCGCAGCGCACGGGCCGCATCGGCGCCCGCATAGAGCCTGCCCTTTGGCGATAGTGCGCGCATCCCTTCGCCCGAGCGGAGGCTGGCGAGCGCCGCGAGCAGATCGCGGCCTTGCTGCAGCGTGTTGGTGTCGCTGTAGCCGCTCGAAACGCCGACCCCGCGCCGGTCGTAGGCGAGTACGTCGAAGCCCGCCGCGTGGAACATCGCCATCAGCGATCGCCACCCGGCCTGGCCGGGCGATCCGGTACGCGTGTTCGGGAATGCATTGATCGCGGTTTTCCGGGTTTCGGGATGAATGCTGTAAAGCCGGTCCTCGGGATGGTCGATCGCGGCGAGGCGGGTGCCGCCGCCGCCGCTCATCACGATAAGCGCGCGGACCGTGCGGCCCTTCGCATCCGGCACGCCGCGCCCCTGCATATACCAGCCGCGCAGTTTGACCGGCGCTTCGATCCCCTTGTGGATACGCTCGTGTGCTTCGGCGGGGGCGGTGAATTCGACCGTGTAGGTGCTTGCTTCGACGGCGGCGATGGGTTCGCGATAGGGCGCCTGTCCGAAGAACGCCGGGCGCCGCATCGCCGCGAGATCGGCTTTTTCGTCGGTCTTGCCGAGCAGGTGGCGGTGGTGCGGATCGGTGATCCGCTTTTCGCGGTTCGGAGGCTTGCGGCCGTTCACGACCGGCGACACGCGCGCGGCGCACACGGGATCGGCCTTGCACTGAAGCCAGCGCGCGCGGAGCACGGGCTCCGCGAATTCATCGACGTAGAAATCGCCCTTATAATCCGCCGGGGGCCTCGCACCCACGGTCGTGAACGGAACGCAGATCTTCGCGCCCGTCTTTGAAGCGATCAGGTAGCCGGGCAGAACCATGTCTCGGTCATAAGCGACGTAGGCTTCGCAATCGGGCGGCGGAAAGCGCCCGGCATCGGCCGCCCCGCCCATCATCGCGAACAGCAAGGCCGCGTGCAGCATGGCAATCGTCCTCAGCCGAGCGTCGAGCGAACGGTGGGAAGCGACATTGCCGCCGAATTCACGTTGACGCTGCGGTCGAACGTCATCGTGTCGCCGTCGAAGCGGCACACGACGGTGTCGCGGAAGGCGGTTTCGGCGAACTGCCAGACCATCTCGAACGTGTCCGGCGCGGTCCAGCGGCCTCCCGCGACGACGACCATCGAGGCGGGCTGATACTGGTGGTGCAGCTTGTTGCCGGTCACGCTCGTGCGGCCTTCGATCCAGCGGCCGAGGCCGACATCGATGCTGTGCTCGCCCCGCGCATCGCGCATCGTGAAGCGGCAGCGATCGCCTTCGAAGGCGAAGCCGAAACTCTCGATGCCATCGGCGTTTTCGGCGGCCTTGAAGTGCTTGCCCGAAATCCGCGCCGCGACCGGCGAGGTCGTGGCGGGAAGCGCCGGGAGCAGCGACAACGTGCGTGTGCGCTCCACAAGCTCGGCATAGGCGGCGTCCTTCGGCTGCAGGCTCGCGGCGCCAAATGCGGCAGGGAAGTGCTTGTCGACGATGGGGGAGAGCATCTCGCTCTTGCGGATCGCGCCCGTGACGGCGAGCACGGCGTCGTGATCGGGAAAGACGATCGACATCTGCGTGAACAGACCGACCGCATAGTACGTGTTGTTCGCGCCGATCCACCACTGATAGCTGTATTCGCCTTCCGCCACCTGCGGCTTGCTCACCGCCTCCACCCATGCGGGGGAGAGGATTTGCTGCCCGTTCCAGCGGCCCTTCTGCGCGTAAAGCATCCCGAGCTTGAGCGCGTCGGCAGTCTTGAAAGTGAGGCCGTTGCCGCCCGGGTTGATCCCGCCCGGCCCCACGTCCCAGCTGAGCCCGGTGATGCCGAGCGGTTTGAAGAAGCGCGGTTCCATGTAATCGCGCAGCGTCTGCCCGGTCACTTTGGTGACGATGGCCGACAGCATGAAGCTCGCCGCGCTCGAATAGACGAAGCGCGTGCCCGGCTTGTGGACGACGGGCACCTTGAAGAATTCAGCGACCCAGCTCGTCTTGATCTGCCGCCATACCGAGCCGGAGATTTCCTCGGCGTGGCCGGCGCGCATCGTGAGGAGATCGCGCACGGTCATCGCGGCGAGGTTTTCGCTCACTGTGGGCGGCAGCTCGTCGGGGAAGAAGGAAATCACCTTGTCGTCGATACCGAACAGGCCTTCCTGCATCGCGATGGCTACCCCCGAGACGGCGACGCTCTTCGTGAGCGAATGCATCATGTGCGGCCGGTCCGCGCGGTAGGGCGCCCACCAGCCTTCGCTGATCACGTCGCCGCCGCGCGACAGCATGAAGCTGTGCAGCTCCAGCCCCGCGCCGCGCACCTCGTCGAGGAAGGCAAGGATCGCCTGAGGATCGACGCCGTGCGCTTCGGGGCGGGCGCGGGGCAGGCCGTCGATCGGCGATACGCCCGGTGTTGCCACCCGCGCGCACGCGGCAATGCCCGGCAACGCGATCAGGCCGGCGCCGCCAAGCGTCAATCCGGCGAAGCGCCGCCGCGAAAGGCTGAAGGTGTCCGCTGTGTTCAATGTCGTCTCCCCACGGCGCGCGATGCCGTTCCTCTACACGAACCTAGGAAACCAGTCTGTCGCCAAGCTGTCACCCATCGGACACAGGCGGGACAGGTTTGTGACAGCTAAGGCCGAATATCGTCAGCGCGACATCGGCGTCCGCGCATCGCGCGTGCCGGTTGCGAGTCGCGGCGCGCAGACCATGCGCGCCCGAAAGGGGAAACTCCCGCTCCATCGGGCGGGCAAAAAAAGGGGTGCAGAGAATGACCACAACGTGGAAACGGATCGCGCGCATCGGCGTTAGCGGAATCGCGATGACAGCAGCCGGCCAGGCGATGGCACAGCAGGACGATACCGGCCCGGTGCTCGAGGAGATCGTCGTCACCGCCGACCGTCAGGACAGCTACGGCGCGGATTTCGTGCAGGCGGGCAGCTTCCGCGGCGCGCGCCAGATCGATACGCCGCTCACCGTCAGCGTGATTTCCGAGCAGGTGCTGAAATCGCAGCAGGCGCAGAGCATCCTCGATGCGCTTCGCAACTCGCCGGGCGTCACCAGCTCGCAGACGAGCCCCACGGTGTACAATAACCTCTCGATCCGCGGCATCCCGGTCGAAAACCGCGGCAACTACCGTTTGAACGGCTCGCTGCCGATCGTGAACCTCATCGACCTGCCGCTTGAAAACAAGGTGCGCGTCGAAGCGCTGAAGGGCGCGTCCGCGCTCTATTACGGCTTCACGACGCCGTCGGGCATCATCAACCTCACCACCAAGCGCCCGACGCTCGATCCGGTGCTCTCGGTCGCGGTGAACGGCAACGATCACGGCCAGGTGCAGGGCCATATCGACGCGGGCGGCACGTGGGGCATCCTCGGCGTGCGCGGCAACCTTGTCTACGGCACGGTCGATTCTGGCATCGACAACACGTGGGGCCGCCGCAGCTTCCAGTCGGGCGCGTTCCAGCTCGATCCGTCGGACAGCCTTCAGATCAACCTCGACGTTGAGCATATCTCGAAGCAGGTGACGGAGCCGACCGTCATTCAGGGACGCACCGCGGCCGCATCGCTGATGACCGTGATTCCGGATCTGCCGCGCGCATCGAGCAATCCCGGCAGCAAGGGCTTCATGAACCGCGCCGATGCGACCAACGTTCTCGGCCGGGTTTCGTGGAAGATCACGCCCGCTTGGAACCTCGTGGCCGAAGGCGGCATCTCCTACGTTGAGCGTGATCGCCGCTTCAGCCGCCTCGCCAACTTCGATCCCGTTACCGGCAATGGCGTGTTGACGATGGGTGCCGCCGATGGCCAGCTCTACCGCAACAAGAACGGCCGTATCGAGCTGGCGGGCACGTTCGCGACCGGCCCGGTGATTCACGAGCTGATGATCGGCGCATCGAAGAATATCCGCCGTCAGTATTCGCCGCTCACCGTGTCGTACCTTGCCGGCGGCGCCGGCTCGAACGCGAACTGCATCGCGATCGGCCTTGCTGCCGGCTGCGTGCAGAATCTCTACAACCCGGTTGATCTCAACGACATCCGTTACAGCGGCGGGTCTGCCTATGATCCGACGCGCGACACGTCGATCAAGGACACGGGCTTCTACGCCTTCGATCGGATGCGCTTCGGCGGGCCGAACGACGACATGTTCAGCGTGCTCTTCGGTATCCGCAAATCCATTTACAAGGAAACCGAGGAAACCGTTGCAGGGCCAAGCGAGGAGACCTTCTCCGATAAGCCGATCTCACTTTCCGGCGGTGTCGTGTTCAAGCCGAAAGAATGGATCAGCACCTACGCGACTTATATCGAGGGCCTCGAATCGACCCCCGGCGCGCCGATCGGCACGGAAAATCAGGGTGAAATCCTTCCGGCCAGCAACTCGAAGCAATACGAGGGCGGCATCAAGATCGAGCCACAGAAGGGGCTGCTCTTCACGGCTGCGTATTTCGACATCTCGCGTCAGCTGACCTACACGAACGCCGCCAATTTCTTCGTGAAGGACGGCAAGGCCACGTACCGTGGCTTCGAATTCAGCCTGACCGGCGAAGTGACACCCGATCTTTCGATCTATGGATCGGCGCTGTTCCTCCGTGCGAAGCAGGGTGAAACCGCAAATACGGCGCTCATCGGCAACCGTATCGAAAACACGGCGAAAACGCAGTGGTCGGTCTCGGGTGAATATCGCCTGACCCAGCTTGTCGAAGGCCTCGCAATCAGTGCGGGTGCCTATTACACGGGTGCGCGCGCGATCAACCCGCAGAACTCGCTCTTCCTCCCCGGCTACACGCTCTTCGATCTCGGCGGATCGTACAGCTTCCAGCTCGGCGAGGTCGACATGACCGCGCGCGTCAACGCACAGAACCTCACGGGCAAGAAGTATTTCGCGTCCACGAGCAGCAACTACATCGCCTTCGGCGCGCCGTCGGTGATCAAATTCTCGCTTACCGCGAATATCTTCTAAGCAGGTATTGACCGTTGCCGACCGGCGTAAAAATGTGTGACGCCGGTCGGTGCCTATTGCAACGGACGGTTACATGAATCTCCTTCTGCTTCCTGGCGACGGCATCGGCCCCGAAATCTCCGCTGCCACGCGCCGGGTGCTGGAGGTGCTCGCGGAGACATGCGGCGCGCCGATCGCGATCGAGGAACGCGCCATCGGCTTCGCCAGTCTCGCCGCATCCGGCACGACACTCCCCGATGCGGTGCTGGAGCGGATTCCGCAGGTGGACGGCGTCATCCTCGGGCCGGTTTCGCATTTCGATTATCCCCCGCGCGAAGCGGGCGGCATCAACCCTTCGGCGGCGCTGCGCACGCAGTTCGCACTCTATGCCAACATCCGACCGTGCCGTTCGCGCGCGGGTCTCAGCATCCTTCGGAAACCGATGGATCTCGTGATCGTGCGCGAGAACACCGAAGGCTTCTATTCCGATCGCAACATGCACGCGGGAAGCGGCGAATTCATGCCCGACGAGGACATGGCGCTCTCCATCCGCAAGATCACCGCGAAAGGCGCTTCCCGGGTCGCACGCGCCGCATTCGCTCTGGCGCGCACGCGCCGGAAGAAGGTGACGGCCGTGCACAAGGCGAACGTCTTGAAGCTTTCGGACGGGCTCTTCCTGCGCGAGGTGCGCAAGGTCGCCGCCGAATTCCCCGACGTGGAGCTGGAGGAGATCATCGTCGATGCTGCCGCCGCGCTGCTCATCCGCAGCCCGGACCGGTTCGACGTGATCGTCACCACGAACATGTTCGGGGATATTCTTTCCGACGAAGCCTCTGAGCTTTGCGGCAGCCTCGGCCTCGGCGGATCGATCAACGCGGGCGATGCGATTTGCGTCGCGCAGGCGCAGCACGGCTCCGCGCCCGATATCGCAGGGAAGGGCATCGCCAACCCCACCTCGCTGATCCTATCGGCGGCGATGCTGCTCGATTGGCTGTCGAGCCCGGCTGCCGCGCTGCTGGAGGCGGCGGTCGAGGATGTGCTGGACAATCCCGCCACGCGCACACGCGACATCGGCGGCACGCTCGGCACTGCCGAATTCGGCGATGCCGTGTGCCACGCGATCCGCGCGCGGGGACGGCGATGAACGCGGCGCTGCTGCGGCCGGAAACGCTCGCCGTTCGGAATCGCGGCGGCGGCATCCGCACGCAGCCGATGGTGACGGCGAGGCTGGGCTCGGGGCAGATGCTGAACGGTATCACCACCATCGATCCGGGCTGCGCGGTGCCGCTCCACATCCACAATTGCGAGGAAAGCGTGCTCGTGCTCTCAGGGGAAGGCCGCGCGCACATCGACGGCACGGAGCACGACGTGCGGCCGCGCGACCTGACGTGGATTCCCGCAGGCGTGCCGCATTTCTTCCGCAACGTGTCGGATCATGATCCGCTGGAAATCTTCTGGACCTATGCATCGATCGACGCGACGCGGACGATTGTGGCTACGGGCATCACCACGCGCATCGACGAAGAACACGGCGAATGACGGCCGCCGAAAGCCAGCATGTCGGGCGGCACATTTTCGGGGCGGATGCGGCGGGCTATGCGAGCGCGCGGCCGCATTACCCTGAATCGCTCTACGCCGCTCTGGCAGGCGCGCTCGTGCCGGGCGCCGATGTTTTCGAAATCGGACCGGGAACCGGGCAGGCGAGCCGGCGATTGCTTGCGGCGGATGTGGGCTCGCTCACGCTCGTCGAACCCGATCCCGTGCTTGCGGATGCGCTTGTCGGTTTGGCCGCTAACGTGCGCGTCGTGAATGCGCCGCTTGAGGATGCCGGGTTTGGTGCATCCGCCTTCGATCTCGGCGTTGCGGCCACGTCGTTTCACTGGGTCGATCCTGCGCGCGGGCTTCCGATGGTGCATGATCTTCTGCGCCCCGGCGGCGTCTGGGCGATGTGGTGGAACGTGCTTCACGATCCCGAAGACGATCTGTTCAGCCGGGCCGTCTTGCCGCTGCTGAAAGATGCTGAATTGCCGCCGTCGCTGCGCGGGCCGGAGCAGCGGCATTATTCGCTGTGGACCGATGATCGCCTTGCCGAACTCCGCGCGGCGGGCTTCGCGCACGCGGAGCATCAGATGCATGAAATGACGGTGCGGATGACGGCGGCGGAGATGCGCGCGCTTTATGCGACCTTTTCGATGGTGCGCCGCATGGAGCCGCAGATGCGCGCGCGTGTTCTTGCCGGAATCGAGGCGGTCGGCGAACAGGGCTTCGGCGGGGTCATCGCGCGGCGCTTCCGCGTTCCGTTGTTTATCGCGCGGAAGGCGCGTTAGGCGTGTCAGCGCCGAGACGCGTGGACCTGCCTGGCGCGCTCGGTGCGCGGCTGGCGCGTATGCCGTGGGTGCACCGCATCCTCGCCGAAAACCTGCTGCGCCGCCGCGCGGAGGATGCGGATGCCGATCACGCGGCGGTCGCGTGGCTGGAATGCGGCGACCGGACGATCGAATTGCCCTTCGTGCCCGCGCGGCTCCTCATGCACGATACCACCTGCGGCCCCGCGCTCGTCGATCTTGCCGCGATGCGTTCGGTGATCGCCGCGCAGGGCGGAGATCCGCGCCGGATCGTGCCGGGGCTTCGCGTCGACGTTTCCACCGATCACAGCATTGCCGTCGACAGTTACGGGACGCGCGGCGCGCTTGCCGCCAATCTCGCCGCCGAAATGGCGCGCAACGCCGAACGCTTCGGGCTGATGAAATGGGCGGGCGCGGCCTTCGAAACGCTGCATGTGCATCCGCCCGGCACCGGCATCATGCACACGATCAATCTCGAACGCCTCGCCACTGTCGTCAGCCGTGGGCGCGCGCAGGGGCCCGAATGGCTGTTCCCGGACACGCTGATCGGAACCGACAGCCACACGCCGATGATAAACGGCATCGGTGTCCTCGCCTGGGGTGTCGGCGGGCTCGAGGCGGAAAGCGTCATGCTCGGAATGCCCGTGACGCTGCGCGTGCCGGAGGTCGTCGGCGTGCGGCTGACGGGGCAACTCGGCCCCGGCGTGACGGCGACGGACCTCGCGCTCACCATCACCGAAATGCTGCGCGGCGTGCGTCTCGATGGGCGCTTCGTCGAATTCTTCGGCCCCGGTGTTTCGGCGCTCTCAGCGGGAACGCGCGCGGTCGTCGCGAACATGGCGCCGGAGTTCGGCGGCGCGACGGGCTATTTCCCGCCCGACGACGCCGTGACCGCCTATCTGCGCGCCACGGGCCGCGCGGAGGGCGATATACGGCAGGCGGAGGATTATCTGCGCTGCCAGCAACTCTGGTTCGATTCCGAAGCCGCGCCCGATTATGATCGCGTTCTGCATCTCGGTCTGGATGCCGTCGTGCCGAGTCTCGCCGGGCCGCATCGTCCGCAGGACCGGATTGCGCGCGCGGAAACGTCTGCATCCGCAGAAAGAACTCCCATCGCGCTCGCGGCGATCACCAGCTGCACGAACACGTCCGATCCGCGCCTCCTCGTGACCGCAGGTCTTGTCGCGCGTGCGGCGCTGGCGCGCGGCCTTTCCGTCCCCTCATGGGTGAAGACCAGTCTTGCACCCGGCTCACCGACAGCCGGCGCGCTGCTCGAACGCGCCGGGCTGCGCGCGCCGCTCGAAGCGCTCGGTTTCGCGATCGTCGCCTACGGCTGCACCACGTGCATCGGCAACAGCGGGCCGCTCGCGCCCGCCATGGACGCGCTGATCGCTGAGGGCGCGCATCCCGTCGCGGTGCTTTCGGGCAACCGCAACTTCCCCGGCCGCGTCCATCAGGCGATCCGCGATTCCTATCTCGCGTCGCCGCCGCTCGTCATCGCCTATGCGCTCGCGGGCGATTTCAACCTCGCGATCGAAACCGATCCGCTGGGCATCGCCACCGATGGCGCACCCGTCTTGCTTCGCGACATCTGGCCCGCCGAACACGAGATTGATGCGGCGCTCGCCGCCGCCGCGGATCCCGCCGATTTCGAAACCGCTTATGCCGCTGCCGAAGCCAGCCCCGCGTGGGCCGCGCTGCCCGCGTCCTCAGCCCCGCTCTATCCGTGGGACAACGCATCCACTTACCTGCGCCCGCCCCCCTTCGTCACCACCGATGCCACGCAGCGTCTGGGTCGGTTCACTGCCCGCCCGCTCATCGTGCTCGGCGACGACATCACCACCGATCACATTTCCCCCGCCGGCGCGATCCCCCCGCATGGCGAAGCGGGCCGCTGGCTCATCGAGCGCGGCGAGCGGCCGGATGATCTCAACGTCTTCTCCGCGCGGCGCGGCAACTGGGAAGTGATGCTGCGCGGCCTCTTCACCAACCCCTCCGTGCGCAACCTCCTCGGCGCGGACATTCCGCCCGGATCGACGATCCATGCGCCAAGCGGCGAGGTGCTGCCGCTGTGGCAAGCGGCGGCGCGATACGCCGCTGAAGGAGAGTCCGTGGTCGTTGTCGCGGGGGATCGCTACGGCATGGGATCGTCGCGCGACTGGGCCGCGAAGGGCCAGTACCTGCTCGGCGTGCGCGCCGTGCTCGCCGTGGGCTTCGAGCGCATCCACCGCTCCAACCTCTGCAACATGGGTATCCTGCCGCTCGAACTTCCCGCCGCGCTTTCGCTCGGCACCGGCGACCGCATCGAGATCGACATGCCCGAGGATGCGCTGGCGCCCTCCGCCCCATGCGCCGGGCGCGTGCACCATGCCGACGGTCGCGTTCACGCCTTCACGGCGCGCGCCGCGGTGGAGACGCTCGCCGAGGTTCGGGTGCTGAAAGCGGGCGGTCTGCTGCCGCTGATGCTGCGCGCGTCACTGACAGCTTCGTGAAAGACAAAGGCGCCTAGGATGGTGCAAACACTGGGACTGCCCCCACGTCGGCGGGCACTGAGGGGAACCGCCGGCTGATGCTTTCCATTCTCGCCTTCGGCATGGTCGCGACGTTCATGACTCTGATCATGACGAAGCGGATGTCGGCGATGATCGCGCTCATCATCGTGCCCACCGTGTTCGCGCTGATCGCAGGATTCTCCGCGGGTCTCGGCGAGATGATGCTCGCAGGGATCAGGGACATCGCGCCCACCGGCGTGATGCTGCTGTTCGCGATCCTCTATTTCGGCATCATGATCGACGCCGGCCTCTTCGATCCGCTGACGCGCAAGGTCGTGGAACTCGCGCACGGTGATCCCTTGCGGATCACGATGGGCTCGGCGATTCTCGGGCTCATCGTGGCGCTCGATGGCGACGGCACCACGACCTACATGATCACGCTGTCGGCGCTGCTGCCGCTCTACAGGCACATGAAGATGGATGTGCGCGTGCTCACCTGCATCCTCATCATGGCGGTCGCCGCGATGAACCTGGTGCCGTGGGGCGGGCCGACCTCGCGCGCGGCGATTGCGCTCGGGGTCGATCCGCGCGCGCTGTTCCTGTCGCTCATCCCGCCGGTGCTGACGACGGTCTGCTGGGTGCTGTTCGCCGCATGGATGCTCGGGCGCGCCGAGCGCAAACGGCTCGGCGTTACCGAGCGCGTCGCGATGCCGCCGCCCGGTCAACTCGATCTGTCGACGCCCGACAGCGACGGCACGCCCTCCACGCGCCGCCCCCGCCTTTACTGGTTCAATGCTGCGCTCACAGCCGCGCTGATGGGCATCCTGCTGTTCGGCGACGTGCCGCTGCAGGTGCTGTTCATGGTCGCCTTCGCGATTGCCGCGATGGTCAATTATCCGCAGGTGGAGATGCAGCGCGAGCGCGTCGCCGCTCATGCCTCGAATGCGCTGGCGACAGCGGGGCTCGTTTTCGCCGCCGGAATCTTCACGGGTGTGCTTTCCGGCACGAAGATGGTCGATGCGATGGCGAATACGGTGACGGGCTTCATCCCCGATGCGCTCGGGCCCTATATGGCGCCGATCACCGCGCTCGTCAGCATTCCCTTCACGGTTCTCATCTCCAACGACGCCTTCTATTTCGGGATGCTGCCCGTGCTCGCGCAATCGGCGGAGCATTACGGCATCACGGCGATGGAGATCGCGCGCGCCTCGCTCGTGGGGCAGCAGATACACCTGCTGAGCCCGCTCGTCGCCTCGACCTATCTTCTGGTTGCGACCGCCGGCGTCGAGCTTGGCGACCACCAGCGCTTCACGATGAAATGGGCGCTTGGTGCCTGCGCGGTGTTCATGCTCACGTGCCTGTTTCTCGGCCTGTTTCCCTGGTACGCGTAAACGGCGGTCGGTCTCTATTTTTCGTCGAGCGCAGCCTGCCAATTGGCGAGGAAGCGCTGGCGCCGGATGCGGTCGAGGTTCGCGAGCAGCGCGGGGCCGAGCTTCACCGGGCGCGCAGCGGCGGCGGGCGGTTTGCTGCCCGCGCGGGCCACGACGTCTTCGCGTGAGGGTGCCATGTACGCCCGCGCCAGATGGCGCTGGCCTTCGGCGGAGAGCAGGAAATCGAGCAGCAGCTTCGCCGCGTTCGGCTGCCGCGCCTCGCGCGCGATGAGCGCGATGCGCGAGACGACGAGCGTATAATCGCTCGGCATGACGACGCCGATGTCGGGATTGCGCGCGGCGAGTTCGAGCGCATAGGACCCGAGCGCATTGTAGGCGAACAGGCTGCGGCCGCTTTCGATGTCCGCGAGCAGCGGCCCGCTCGACGTGTGCAGCCGGACGCGGGCGTTGCCGAGCGCGCGGACGAGGGCCATCACGTCCCGGCTGGCATGATAATCCTGCGTCAGCTGCAGATAGCCGAAGCCGGACAGGCGCGGATCGTATGTGGAAACGCGGCCACTGTAGAACGCCGCCTTTGTCCGCAGCAGGCGCTCGAGCGCGGCGTGGGAGCGCGGCACGTCCTTCGCCGGAACGAGACGTTTGTTGTAAGCGATCACCACGGGTTCGGCGGTGACGCCCCAGGCCTCGTTTTTCCAGATCGCCCAGTCGGGCAGATAGGGCTTTTCAGGGGAGGCATAGGCCTGTGCGTAGCCGTCGTTCACCAGCTTGATCTGAAGGTCCATCGCGGAACTCCAGATCAGGTCGCCGGTGGGCTTTCGCGCCCGCGATTCGGCGATGACGCGGTTGTAGAGCGTCGGCGATTCAAGCTCGCGGTAATCGACGCGCAGGAACGGATAGCGCTTGCGGAATGCGTTCAGCGCGCCGACGACCTCGTGCCGGTCAGTGGTCGAATAGACGACGACCGTGCCTTCGCGCCGCGCCGCCGCGATCGTATCCGCATAGGAGCGGGGATAGCCTCGCGGTTGCCCCGCTGCTATCAGCGCGAATGCGGCAGGCAGCAGCAGGAGCGCGCGCCGCCGGGAAACGAAGCTCAGAATTTTGCGAAGCGGCCCGATCACGCGCATAGTGCGCGCAATGTGCGGACCGATCGCCATTCTGTCAAAGAGGGAAGCATGGCGAGGATCTTGCTGGTGGAGGACGACGACGCGCTCGCGCGCGGGCTGACGGCGGCCCTGCGCGGCGAGGGCTATTCGGTCGATCCCGCGCCCGACGGCGAGACCGCGCTCGAAATGGCGCGCGACGAGCCCTATGCCGTCATCACGCTCGACGTGAACCTGCCTGACATGAGCGGTTTCGACGTGCTGAAATCGCTGCGGTCGAACGGCTGCCGCGCGCCGATCCTGATGCTGACGGCGCGCGATTCGGTGGAGGACCGGGTGCGGGGGCTCGATCTCGGCGCTGACGATTATCTGCTGAAGCCGTTCGAACCCGCCGAGCTTGCCGCGCGGCTGCGCGCGCTGCTGCGGCGCCCCGCGGCCGACCCCTCGCCGATCATCCGCGTCGGCAATCTGGAAATCGACCGGTCGCGCTGCGTGATCTGGGTGTCGGGCGAGCAGATCGATCTGCGCCGCCGCGAATGGGTGTTGCTGGAAAGGCTTGTCGTCCGTGTCGGCAAGGTGGTGTCGAAGGACAGGCTCGCTGCCGAGGTGTTCGGCTTCGACGAGGCGGTCGCGCCGAACGCCATCGAGGTCTATATCGCGCGCCTGCGCCGCAAGCTCGGCCCGCAGGGGCCGGCGATCCGCACGATGCGCGGCCTCGGCTATGTAATGGAGAATACGCCTGCCGCTGAGACGTAATCTTCGCGTTTCGCTGACCGCGCGACTGCTCGTCGCGCTGATCGTGCCGACGGCGGCGCTGGCGCTGGTGCTCGGCGTCGGCGGCGCGCTCATCATCGGGCGGATCGTCGAAAGCGTGAACGATCGTCTGCTCGATGCCTCGGCGCGTTCGATCGCGGACACGCTGGCACTGGAGGACGGCGAGGTCACGCTCGACCTGCCGCCGTCCGCGTTCGGGATGCTGGAAAACGACGAGCGCGACAATGTCTATTACAGCGTGCGCGTAGGCGGGGAGCTGCTCACGGGCTATCCCGACCTTCCCCAGATCAAGGCCGATGCGGCGCGGACGGACGACGTCGCCTTCGCCTACTCGGCGTACCGCCACGCACCCATTCGCGTGGCGGCGATCGTGCGGCGGGTGCCGCGCGTCGAGGCGCCGGTGGTCGTGCAGGTCGCCGAAACGCTGGATGCAAGAAATAGCCTCAGATGGCGGATGCTGGCCGGCCTGTTCGTGCTCGAAGCGCTGATTGTCGGCCTGCTCGTGCTGCTCGTGCCCGTCGCCGTGCGCTGGGGGCTCGTGCCGCTCGCCGAGGTGCGCCGGGGCATCGCCAGCCGTTCCCCGACCGATTTCACGCCGCTCACGCTGCAGCAGGTGCCGGCTGAACTGCGCAGTTTCGTCGATGCCTTCAACGGGCTGCTGCTGCGGCTGGAAAATGCGGTGGAGGGCCTGCGCCGCTTCACGGCAGACGCCTCGCACCAGATGCGAACGCCGCTCTCGATCCTGCGCGCGCATCTGCAGGTGCTGAAACGCGAGGGCACCGGCACCGATGGCGGGCGCGCGTCGCTTGCCGACATCGACAGCGCCACCGCGCGCCTGCAGCGGCTGCTCACGCAGCTGCTCGCGCTCGCCCGGGCCGAGGGGAATCGCGAGAACGTCATGCGGCTTGCCCGCAATGTCGATCTCGCGGCACTTGCCCGGTCGGTCGCGGAGGATCATGTGCCCGCCGCGCTCGAAGCGGGTGTCGAGATCGAATTCGATGCGGAGGGGAGCGCGGTGGTGCGCACCGTCGGCGAATTCGCGCGCGAGCTTATCTCGAACCTTGTCGACAACGCCATCCGCTACAACCGGCGCGGCGGCACGGTCTGGCTCTGGGTCACGGCCGAAGAGGCAGGGGTGCGTGTTGCGGTTGAAGACGACGGCCCGGGCATTCCGCCCGGGATGCGCGCGCAGATGTTTCAGCGCTTCCGGCGGCTGGACCGCGACCACAGCGAAGGCAGCGGGCTCGGCCTTGCCATCGTCAGCGAGCTTGCAACCGCGCTCGGCGGCGGCATCGCCGTTACCGATCGGCCGGGCGGCGGCCTGCGCGTGGTGATCGACTTCCCGCGCGACCTGGAGGCAGGCGACGGGTAATGCGACAGGCCGTTGAAAGCTGCGCGGCCCTAGCTTGGCATCCGCCGGAGAGATGTGGAGGGAAATGCACGTGTTCCGTTTGACCTCGGTTGCCATTGTTGCCGCTTGCGCCGTGTTCGGTCCCGCAGCCCTCGCTACGCCGAAATCCGATCCGGCGCGCGCCGGCGAGGCTGATTTCCGGGCCGTGTACCGCGAACTTGTCGAGACGGACACGTCGCTGTCCAGCGGCAGCTGCACGCTGGCGGCGGAGCGCATGGCAGCGCGGCTGTTGGCGGCAGGCTATGCGAAGAGCGATGTGCAGGTCGTCGTCCCGTCGGATTTTCCTCGGCAGGGGAATCTCGTCGCGCGGATCACCGGCAGCGATGCGACGCTCGCGCCGATGCTGCTCCTCGCGCACATCGATGTCGTCGAGGCGAAGCGGACGGACTGGAAGCGAGACCCGTTCACGCTCGTTGAGGAGAACGGCTATTTCTACGCACGCGGCGCGGTTGACGACAAGGCGATGGCGTCGTCGTTCGTGGATGCTTTCGTGCGCTACAAGAAAGAAGGTTACCGGCCGAAGCGCACGATCAAGCTGGCGCTGACCTGCGGCGAGGAAACCGATTCGGTGTTCAACGGCGTCCAGTATCTTCTGGCGAAGGCGCCCGATGCGCTCGCGGCGGAATTCGCGGTGAACGAAGGCGGTTCGGGCAATCTCGATGAAAACGGCAAGCCGATCTCATTCGGCGTGCAGATCGGCGAGAAAATCTATCAGGATTTCACCTTCACGGTCACGGCGCCCGGCGGCCACAGCGCGCGCCCGACCGATGACAATGCGATCGGCCGCCTCGCCGCTGCCGTGGCGCGCATCGATCGCTATCGGTTCCCGGTCAACATGACGGACGCCACCAAAGGTTTCTTCCGTCGTATGTCGGCGCTTTACACGGGTCAGACTGCAAAGGATCTGGCCGCCGCCGGGAACGACACGGCCGACGAGGCTGCCTTCGCCCGCATCGCCGCTGCAAACCCGCTTTGGAATGCATTCCTGCGCACCACCTGCATCCCCACGCAGCTCGCGGGTGGCCATGCGCCAAATGCGCAGCCGCAGCACGCCAAGGCAAACGTCAATTGCCGGATCATGCCGGGCGAAAGCGTGGATTCGGTGCGCGCGCGCCTTGCAGAGGTCGCGGCCGACCCGAAGGTCGAGATCGGCCTTGCCGCGCAGCCCGGCCCGCAACCGCCCGCGCCGCCGCTCGATGCGCGCATCATGAAACCCGTGGAGAGAATCGTAGGAGAGATGTGGCCCGGCGTGCCGGTGATCCCAAGCCTCAGCAGCGGCGCAACCGATGGTCGCTTCCTGAATGCGGCGGGCATTCCCACCTACGGCATCTCTGGCGTGTTCCGTGATCCGGACGGCAACGGCGTCCACGGCCTCAACGAGCGTATCCGCGTCACCGGGCTGATGGATGCGCGTGCGTTCCTGTACCGCCTCGTCAAAGCCTATTCAGCCAAGTGACATGACGCCCGGAGCGCGCACCACGCTGCTGAAACTTCACCGCTGGGTCGGCCTCGCCTTCGCGGCGCTGCTGCTCGTGCAGGGTCTGACGGGCACGCTTCTGGTCTTCCGGGAGGAGATCGAGGGTATCCTTCACCCAGCGCTCGTGGTGGCACCGGCGGAAACGCGGGCCTCCATGCAGGGGATTGCCGATACGGTTCGCGAGTCCGCGCCGCAAGCCAAGCTACAGCGCATCAAGGTTTCCAACGATCCCACGCGCGCGGCAACGGCTTTCCTGAGGCTTGAAAACGATGCGCCGTGGATCGTCGCCGTCGATCCCTACAGCGGCGAGATCGTGCGCGCGGGCAGCTATGGCGCGTGGCCCGCCGAATGGCTGTTTCACCTCCACGATACGCTGCTTGCAGGGAAGACGGGCGAAATCATCGTCACCATCGAAGGCGTCGCGCTCATCTTCCTTGCCGTGTTCGGTATCATCATCTGGTGGCCGGGGCGCCGCCGGCTGAAATCCGGCTTCCGTATCCTTACAGGGCAGGGCGCGGACCGCACGGTCCGCACCGCGCACCGCGCGATCGGTGCGGCGATTGGCATCGTGCTGGTGATGTCCGGCACCACGGGCGCGCTCCTCATCCATCGCGCGGCGTTGCAGGCCTATCTGCCCGTCGTGCCGCGCCCCAAGTTCGAGGTCGCGCTGTCGCAAGCCCCGCTGCTGCCGGTCGATACGCTGATCGCCGACGCGCGTGGCCGGCATGGGCCGCTGCCGCTGCGCGAAGTGCGCTTCTCGGGCGCTTCGGGGCAGGTCGTCGCGCTTTATTTTCAGGATGAAGCCTCCCGCCGTCCGAACGCGACACGCCAATATTTCTACAACGCCTACGAAGGCGTCGAACTCGGCCGCTACGAGCCCGCCGCGCTGCCGCCGATGAATACCGCCTACGACTGGCTGTTCACGATCCACACCGGCAAGGCGGGTGGGTTTGTCGGCCGCCTCGTCGTGCTTGCGGCGGGTCTCTCGCTCGTGTTCTTCGCGGGCAGCGGTGTGTGGCTCTGGTTCTCGGCGCGCCGCCAGAAACGTGCGCGGCGCGCGAAAGCGGAAAGCCGCGTCGTTCGAAATGCGGCCTAGCGGCTGTATCATCGCCATCTCGGCGATCCTCGCCGTATCCGCCCATGCGGAGCCCAACCCGGTCGCATCGATGACCGTGCAGGATTTCGCTGCGAAGTGGATGATGCAGCAGGGCGATATCGCGGGCACCGGCGTCTATGCCTCCGCCAACGCGGCGCTTCGGGCATCGCCCGTTGCGGAGCCGCGCGTCGTGCTGATGGGCGATTCGATCACCTATCATTGGACGCCCGCGATGCTGCCCCGGCTCGGCGCCGCGACCTGGGTCAATCGCGGCATCCCGGGGCAGAACAGCAGCCAGATGCTGCTCCGCTTCGAGGATGATGTGGTGGCACTCTCGCCCGCCGTCGTCGTGATCCTCGCGGGCACGAACGATCTTCGGGTCCATGCCGGAAGCCATGGCGACGCGAGGGCGGCCATCCTTGCGCGGCTCGCCAGCAACGTGACTGCGATGGCGGACATTGCAGATGCGCGCGGCATCCGCGTCGTGCTCGGCAGCATTCCGCCATTCGACGCCGTGCGCGATGGCGGCCGTCGCGATCCGGAAACGCGGCGTGCGGCGAATGCATGGCTGCGGACGTTCGCGAAGGCGCGCGGCTACGCGTTCGCTGACTATGATGCGCTTGGCGATGTCGATGGCCAACTGCGCCGCGATCTCAGCGACGACGGACTACACCCCAACGCCGACGGCTACGGCCTGATGCACCCGATTCTCGCCGATGCGGTGAGGGCCGCCGGCGTTCGATAGCGCGACAAAAAAAGAAGCCCGCGGATCGGGGGAACGATCCGCGGGCTTTCCGGTGCTGACCCCGGGGGAAACTAGAAGTTGATGCGGGCTCCGACCGTGAAGTAGCGCCCGATCAGATCGTGATACGGTGAGCTGACCGCAGCCACCGCCGGAGCGCGGTCGAAGAGGTTCTGGACGTTGCCGTAAACCGTGAACTTCTTGCCATCGCCGTACGGGATGTAAAGGCGAGCGCCGAGGTCGAAATACCAGCGGCTGGAGATGCCGACGCTGTCGCCTTGGCCGGCGAGGACGTTGGCCGGCGCATAGCCTCCGCCATCGACATAACGCGTGCGGACATCGGCACCGAAGCGGTCGCTTTCATACGTGGCGCTGAGCGTGCCACGCCACTTCGGGATCAGGTACGTCGCCTGCGAGCCAAGATATCCCGCGCCCTCGATCGTGAGGATGCCGTTGTCGACGGCAAGGCTGTCGACATAGTTTGCAAGGCCGCGAATGTTCAGCTGGCCGGGCAGGCCGATGCTGTCGAGGCTGGTCTGATAGCTCGCCTCGAAATCGATGCCCTTGTTCGTGAACTTGGCGACGTTGATGTACGCAGCATTGATCTCCGAGATTGCGCCCGATCCGTTGCGGACGATCTGAGCACAGGCGCCAGTATTCCCCTGCAGATAGCAACTGTTAACGATCTGCTGGGCTGTCAGCGTGGTAATAACGTCGTTGATCTTGATGTCGTAGTAGTCCGCTGAGAAGCGGAAACCGGGCAAGAAGCTCGGCGAGAGTGCTACGCCGAACGTGAGCGTGTCTGCAATTTCAGGCGCAACGTCAGGATTACCACCCGTGTAGAGGATGATGCTCGTGGTTGGACGGGTCGTAGGAATGCCCTCGTCCACAACCGTCGTGAACAGCGTTGAGCGCAGGCTGAACATTTCGGTGAGATTTGCGGCACGAATGTCACGTGAACGCGTGACGCGCAGCTTGATGCTGTCGTTGATGTCCCAGACTGCGCCGACCTTCCACGACCAGATCGAGCCTTTGGTGCTATAGTCGGAAACGCGGGCCGCACCGTTGAACATCAGCTTCTGTACGAACGGTAGATCGGCGAGCAGCGGGATCGCGACCTCGGCAAAAGCTTCCTTCACGTTATTGCCGGTTTTCGGGATGTTCTGGCCGTTGATGGTGCCGAAACGGCCGGCCAGCGAGTTATCATCGTATTTCGTGCTGAAGGCCTGCTCGCGATACTCGATGCCTGCCGCGACCGAGACGGGCTCATTCCAGAGTTCGAATGGCTCGCCACTGATGCTGACGCCCATATTGTCAAGCCAAGTGGTGGTGTAAGCGTTCCAATCGGCTGTTACATAGTCGACCGCCGCCTGATCAGAATTGCCGGAACCGAACAGATTGAGGGGACGGCAAGCGGTTGTCGGGTCGGTGAGGGCGACACGGCAAACTGGTGTGCCACCCGGACCTGTGACCGCATCAAGCGCGTTCAGAAAGTTCTGACGCAGCGTGATATCCTTCAGCTTCTGATCCTGTGTTTGTTCACCGTGGCTATAAAAGGCGTTGTAACGCCACTTGCCGCCGCCAAAGCTGCCGTCGACGCCGATCGAGACCTGATAGGTTTCGCGCGTATAGTCATAGTGTGCCATGGCAACGTCCGTGACGGCGCGGCCCATGGTGAAGGAGGTCTCGCCTGCGGTTGCGAGTTGGTTGCGGATCGCGGGGCTGAGATAGGGGTTCTCAGCCGAGATCGTGAGCTGGTTGATCCAGAGATCAGGGAAGAACGGACGTTCGTCCCACACGCGGTTGTAGTTGCCCTCAACCCAGACATTGAGAGTATCGGTAAGGTCGTAGCTCGCGCGGGCGAGTACGTTGGCGCGCTGGATCGGTGCCGAGAGCGACCGGTAGTTATCGATGTGGTAGCCTTCGCCGCCGATCATGAGCGTCGGAGCGCCGGCACGGCGGGTGCCGTATTCAAAGGGACGAAGCGTGCCGTCGTTATTGAAAACCTGACCGGCCAGAACGCCGGACGTGATGAGGCCGTTTTCGTGGCGGTTCGATTCACGCAGCTTGTTGGTCGGGTAGAGCTTGCCGTCGGCACCCGGGAAGAAGGCCGCCGCGCCGATGAGCGGCCGCGAGGTGCCGGGTATGACGCCTTTGTCGTTCAGATAGTCGCCGCCGACGATGAAGTGGCCGCGCCCATCGGCGAAGCTGAAGCCCGCCGATCCTTCGAGCAGATATTTCGCACCGTCGCCGCGCGAAGAGATGCCGGTCTGCGCACCGAGCTCAAAGCCCTCACGCTTGTTGTCGAGCATGATGTTCACGACACCCGCGACGGCATCCGAGCCGTAAGCCGCCGAGGCGCCGCCGGTGACGATGTCGATGCTCTTCACGAGCGAATATGGAATCGTCTGCAGGTCGTTCGAGCTGACATGGCGACGGCCATTGATCAGTACCAGCGTGCGTGCCGCGCCGAGACCGCGGAGGTCGGCAGGGGACTGGCCCGACGAGGTGACGGTATTCGTCGAGGTCGCGCTCTGTGTCATGCGGAACTGGGGCAGGTCGGCGAGTGTCGCCTGAATGTCCGTGCGGCCGGCGACCTTCAGGTCGGCCGCGCTCACGACCGTGGTCGGCGTCGGGGCGTCGAAGCCGACGGTGCTGATGCGCGAACCGGTGATCACGATGACATCGGAATTTTCTGCCGCAGTGGTTTCCGCGGCTTCCTGCGCAAAGGCCGGGCTGGAAAAGGCGAGCGCGACGCCGAGGGCGAGTGCGCTTGCCGACGCGATGCGGGCAGATGAACGGATAACAGGCATGGTCATGACAGTCCCCTCTTGACGTGCTTGTGAAGAAAATCGCACTCGTCGCGTCGGCGCGAGCGTCTGTTTCAGAACTGGAAAATCAACCAAAAAATTTCAATTGTCCACATTGATATCCCAAATGGGACAATATTTTTCTATGTGGGTTGCTATTTAACAACACGATAGAGAACGTGCGGTTGTGAGGAGAACGACATCTTGCGGTCGCTTTCCGGGCCGTAGAATTCCAGCTTTTCGTACGGGCCGCCGTCGCGCGCTGCCGTGACCTGCTCGTAGAGCTGCGGTCCGATCTGTTCCCAATAGGTCTTGTTGCCGCGATTCTCCACGACGAGTCCGTGCGGCCCCGAGGCGCTGACCTTGATGTCGAACGCGGGCTGCGGCGGATCGCTGTAGGTGCGGCGGTTGGTGCGATAGGCGCCGACAACGGGGGTGGATGTGCCGGTCCAGCGCGGGGCCGGGCTTTCCGGGAAAACGCGGCCGATAATGGCGTTCTGCAGTTCCGTGCGGGCACCGTAGCTTCCCTGGCCGCCTGTCGTGGACACGAAGAAGCCAAAGTCTGCCTCGGGGGCGAGGACCATGAACGAGTGGAAATCGGCGGTGTTGCCGCCATGGCCGACAAGGCGCGGTCCCGTCTCGCGCACGACCATGTAGCCATGCGCCATGCCCGGCAGGGACGGCGCATTCTTGTGCAGCGTTTCGCGCATCAGCTTCATGGTTTCCGGCTTCAGGATACGCGCCTCGCCAAGCGCGCCGTCGCCGAGGTGCGCGAGCATGAAGCGCGCCATGTCGGGCCCCGTCGCAGAGGCGGAGCCAGCGGGCATGATGTTCCCATAAAGCTCGAAGGGCTTGGCGACGAAGCGGCCGTCCTTGAGCTCGTAGCCGAGCGCCATATTCTTGGCACGCGTGCCCGTCAGCGGCTCGCGGAAGGTCGCGCTTGTCATGCCGAGCGGGCCGAAGATGTGGCGGTCGATATAGTCCGGGAAGGCTTCGCCCGAAACGCGCTCTACGATGTAGCCTGCAATCGCCGAGCCGTAGTTGGAGTAGGAGCTTTCGACGCCCGAGTCGCGGACGCGGGCGGGGATGTTGTCCTTCAGGAACGTGCCGAGCGGAATGAAACCGGCCGGGCTCTCCACCGTGATGCCGCCCCTGTCTTCAAGACCGGGCGCGTGGGTGAGAAGGTCCCGAACGAGGATCGGCTTGGCGTATGTGGCGGGAATCTTGAAGTCGAGGTATTTGTTGACGTCGTCGCCCAACTTCACACGCCCCTTTTCGACCTGCTGCATAAGCGCGGTCCACGTGAACAGCTTGGAGACAGACCCGGGGCGAAACAGCGTCTTGTCGCCATCCACCGGTATCTTCCGGTCGATGTCGGCGTAGCCGTAGCCTTTGCTGAAAACGATCTTTCCACCAGAGACCACGGTGACGACGGCGCCCGCCACCTCCCGCGTGGCGATCTGCTGCGCCATCACGCCGTCGATGAATTCTGGAAGCCCGGCAAGGCGCGCCGGATCGACGCTCGCGACGGATGTAGCCGGTGCTGCTGCGGAGGGCGTGGTTGCCAGGAGCGCCAGCGCAAGTGCCGCCCCGCCGAAAACACGCCGCATTGCCGCGGACCGATTGCGTTCGCGCATCACCCCGACTCTCCCTTCCCAACGTTATGTTCCAGAATTTTGACATATCAGGATGATATTTTCAAATTGGGATTGTCAAAAAGCATACGTGCTTTTTCGGAAATAAATTTAATTACAGTTTTTCAACTACATAATGAGATACGCATCTCGTGTTGCAATTGAGGAAATTTGCTCTCATTGTCCTGTATGGAGAATTAGCCGCGCCAAGACTGCGGCCTTCAAATTCCAACGAGGGAGGGAATGATGAAACGGAACGCCATGCGCTGGCTCTGTTTGCCGCTGGTTTTTGCTGCATTGAGCGTGGGCGAGCCCGCTGCGGCGGCGCCAGCAACGACGAAGATTTTGGATTCGGAAGTGACCCGGCTCGCCGCGGGCGCAGGCGGTGTCGTAGGCATCGCGGCGTGGCGGCTCGACGGCAAGGGACCGCGCGTGCTGCTGAACGCGGACGCGGCATTCCCGATGGCGAGCACGTACAAGGTGCCGCTTGCGGGCAAGATCCTCGACATGGTCGATAAGGGCGAGCTCCGCCTCGACCAGATGCTCGATGTACCGCAGGACATGATGTCGCCGTCAGAAGTGATCGCCGATCGCTTCATCCATCCGGGCGTCAGCCTGTCGGTCCACAACCTGCTCGAAGTGATGCTGACGCAGAGCGACAACACGGCGACCGATGTGCTGATGAAGGCCGCGGGCGGGCCGGCGGCGGTGACGGCGTGGGTGCGTGCGCAGGGTGTGGACGCGATGCGCGTCGATCGGGATACGAACCGGCTGCTGCGCGATTTTTTCCGGCTTGGCGAAGGTCCGCTGACAGAGGCGTTCGACACGGCGGCGAAGGCCGATCCGTCTATTCTGACCAAGGGCGAGATGCCCGATGCTGCGTTCGATGCCGATCCCAAGGACACGGCGAGCCCGGCGGCAATGGCCACGCTGCTCACGCGCATGTTCGCCGGAAAGGCGCTCTCGCCTGAAAGCACCAAAGCGTTCATCGCGATCATGGAGCGTTGCCGCACCGGCACGGCGCGTCTGCCGGGCCAGATGCCCCCCGGCACCACGGTTGCCCACAAGACGGGCACCATCGGCGGAACGGTGAACGACGTCGGCACGGTGAGCCTTCCCGACGGCACGGGGGTCGTGATCGCCGCTTATGTTAAGGCGAGCGCGGCGCCGGTTGCCGACCGGGAACGCGCCATCGCCGAGATCGCGCGCACGGTGCGCGACTATTTCTTATTCACGAATTGAGGAGGGCTAAATGAAAACTGCACTGTTCCTGGCGACTGCGCTTGCCGCGCTCGCCGCGCCGGCGCTTGCGGAGACGTATGACGTCGTGATTTCCGGCGGGCGGGTGATGGACCCCGCGAGCGGACGCGACGAGATCGCCAATGTCGGCATCACCGGCAACCGTATCGCCGAAATCTCGGCGGCGCCGCTCAAGGGCAAGCGCAAGATCGACGCGCGCGGGCTTGTTGTTGCGCCGGGCTTCGTCGATCTCCATGCACACGGCCAGCACGACAAGGGCCAGCAGTTTCAGGTGCTGGACGGCGTGACGACCGCGATCGATGCCGAAGGCGGCGCGATGCCGGTGCAGGCGTTCGTCGGTGCACTGAAAGGTCGGGCGCTCATCAATTACGGCGCGACCGCATCGCATCAGTGTGCACGCATGGAAGTGATCGCGTCGGCGCCGTGCAAAGGCCACGGCGCAGCCAACGGAGCGACGGTTGCCGATCGCAAGGCTTATACGGCCTCCGCGACACCCGAACAGCAAAAGGCGATTGTCGCGGCGCTCGATCGCGAGGTTGCCGATGGTGCGCTCGGCTATGGGCTCGGCATCGAATACACGCCGGGCGCGGGGCGCAGCGAAATCTACGACATCTTCAAGGCGGCCGCGGCAAAGCGTGCGCCGGTTTTCGTCCACGTGCGCAGCCGCCCGCTCGATCCGGCGCCGGGTGTGCCGATCGCGGTGGCGCAGGAGGTGATTGCGAATGCCGCCGTCACCGGCGCGCCGCTGCAGATCGTGCATCTGCATTCCACAGGCCTCAAGGACACGCCGATCCTGATCGACATGGTGAAGCGGGCGCAGGCACGTGGTCTCGACATCACGTCGGAAGCCTACCCGTATACGGCGGGCAGCACGGCGATCGGATCGGAGTTCTTCCGTGATGGATGGCAGGAGCGCTCGGGCATCAGCTATGGCGACCTCCAATGGCCTGCGACCGGCGAGCGGCTGACGCAGGAGACGTTCGAACGCTATCGGCGCGAACAGCCGGGCGCGGCGGTGGTCGTGCATATGATCCCGGAGGACGTCGTCGATCAGATCATTGCCGAACCCGCGATCTCGATCGCGTCCGACGGTATGCCGTGGGTCACGTCCGGCGAGCATCCGCGCGGTGCGGGCACATATGCGCGCGTGCTCGGCCGCTATGTGCGTGAACGCGGTACGCTCGATCTGATGGCGGCGCTCCGCAAGATGACGATCATGCCGGCGCAGCGGCTTGAGGGGATTTCCCCGCAGATGGCGAAGAAGGGCCGTGTGTCGGTAGGCGCCGACGCGGACCTCACGCTGTTCGATCCGGCGACCGTGGCCGATCTTGCCACGTTCGAAAAGCCCATGCAGGCCTCGCGCGGCATTCGCTACGTTCTGGTGAACGGCACCCCCGTGGTCGATGGCGGCAAATTGGCAGCGAAGGTCTTCCCAGGCGAGGCGATCCTCGGAACGGGCAAGGGGCGCTGAACAAAATGGGGGGGGGCGCTATGCAGTGTCCCCCGTTTCTTCTCGATCAGTAGTTGAGGCCGTAGTCCAGCAGTCCGAACGTCGCCGCTGCCCAGAGCATGATGCCTGCGGCGGCGAGGAGTGCAACGCTCCACAGGCGAGACGCCCAGCGCCCCTCGGTCCAGGCATTCCATGCATTCCAGAGCGCGAGCCCCAGAAAACCGATGAAGCCGATCAGGCCGGCGGTCTGCAGCAGCATGACCAGCCAATCGTACCTGCCGTTGATGGCGGTAAAGCCCTGCTGCATCATCGCGCTGAAGATGAAGAGCCAGCCGGCGCAGACGGAGAGGACGAGCACCGCGCCGCCGCGCACCAGGTGATAGCGCAGCCGTGCCCGGCCGGTCAGCGCAAGGGAAGCGCCGTAGATGCGCCGGGCGATCGCACCGGCGGGCCATGACAGCGCCGTCAGCAGCAGCACGATCACGGCGAATATCATGGCGGGGTTCAGCCATGCCGCGTTCGCGTGCCAGGGCGTGGGCTCGAACACGACCGCTGCCGAACCGGCATCGATGCTGAAACGCTGGACCTTGCCGTCCACGACCTTGGCCGCGAGCCGCTGCTTGCCGCCGACCTCGCGCCACACGAAGGGCGCGATCTCCTTCCATTCGCGGGGTTCGCCGCCCGGTGTCTTGAAGTTGGGGACCAGCAATCCACCGTCCGGACCCACGGTCACGGCCATCTGAGAGGCGAGCGCGCCGGTCCGCATGAAGCTGGAGTCGGAGCGGCGGCTCGCGATGTAGTGCCCCGCCATCATTCGGGCATGCGCGGCAGCCGTCTTCGCATCCACCGTGCCGTCTTTGGGCGTGCCGGGGAAATAGCGGTCCATGAAGCCGGTGATGAGCGCGTTGTGAATGGCGCTCGGTGCGCCGTCCTTACCGACACTGTTGAGCGAGATATAAACGCCCACGTTTTGGTCGATCAGCAGCCAGAGGTAGGTGAAGAAGCGCTGCGTTCCGCCGTTGTGGCCGATGATGCGATAGCCGTTCTGGTTCTGCTCGTAAAAGCCGAGCGCCATGCGGTTGAGCGGCGGGATCATGTCGAGGAAGGTGGTGTGCATCGTCTTCGCGGTTTCGGGCGAGAGCAGCGGCCTGCCGTTCGCGAGATGCGCGATCATGAACTTGCCCATGTCCGCGCCGCTCGCCGAAAGGCTGCCCGCGGGGGCGGGTTCGACCACCTCGAAGGGCATCGCCTTGCCCGAAGCCGTCCGATAGCTTTGGGACATCAGCGGTTTCAGGGATGCCGGCAGCGGCTGACGGAATGTCGAATGGGTCATGCCGAGCGGCATGAGGATGCGCTGGTCGATGTAGTCGTCGAACGGCATTCCCGACACGCGCTCGACGATGTAGCCGGCAAGTCCGGTCGCGTAGTTCGAATAGGCTGGCGTCGTGCCGGGCGCGAAGATGCGGTTCGGCACCCAGCGCTTTAACACCGCGCCGAGCGGTGCGGGTGTTTCCGTCTCGTCGGAGATCAGCTTGCGTATCGACTCCTCGAAGCCCGAGGTGTGCGTCATGATGTTGCGCAGCGTGATGGGCTTGCCGTCGCGCGGCGGGATCTTGAAGTCGAGGTAGGTGTTCACATCGGTGTCGAGGTCGAGCTTGCCCTCCTGAACAAGCTGCATCACCGCCGTCCACGTGAACAGCTTCGATACCGAGCCCGGACGGAACAGCGTCTTTTCAGGATCGACCGGAGTGCGCTTCTCGACATCTGAATAGCCGTAGCCGCGCTGCGTCAGCACCTGGCCGTCCTTCACGACGACGACGACGGCACCTGCCACCGCACCCCGTGCGAGCGCATAGGGCATGAGGCCATCGAGCCACGCATCGACATCAGCCTTGGTGAGCGCCTGCGTATTCGCCCCGGCCGAAGGTGCCGGCGGCGTGACCAGTGACGGTCCATTTTCCGGAGCCGGTGCCGCGGCCGTTTGCGCGGCAAGCACGACGAGCCCCAATACGAGCTTCAGATGTTTCCCGATCATCACCACACGCCCCCCTCAAGCCGAAATGCTATGCCATCGGATGGATCGAACAATCCTCAGGCGTTTTCCCATTAGGGATAAAATCATCCCAAATAGAAAATTGTCAATCCCGACTGGGACGTGACGGCAAGGAATTGAGAAGCGGGCAATTCTGACGATGGGTAACGACAGCGTCCGCACATACGAAAAGACCCGGCTCAGTCTCCTGAACCGGGTCTCTTTCGTTACTCAAACGCTGTGAGGCTTAGGCAGCCTTGCGGCGGCGCATGGCGCCGAGACCGACGAGGCCGAGACCGAAGAGCGCAAGCGCGGCCGGCTCCGGAACTTCGCGGCCTTCGATCGACAGCACGAACTGCGCGAAGGTCGTTTCGGCTTCCGCCGTCAGGAAGCCGAAGCAGCCCGCTGCCACACCGGCCGAAGCGCAAGCTTCGTCGGAGAGGAAGCCGAGCGTCGGTGCCGAGTCCGGATCTTCGAAGATGAACAGCGAGTAGTCGGCGCCGTCATAGCTGAAGTCGAACTGACCGAAGTCGAATTCGAGCACGAAGATGTCGGCGCAGCCGGCACCGTTGAGGCCCACGCCAACCGCATTGCCGTCGGCGCAGATGCCGCCCGAACCCGCGTTCGGCGTCTCGATGAACGAAATGTTGAACGTGCGCTCGAGGGGCGAGGCGAGCGGGTCGCCGGCCGGATCGAACGGGGTCAGCGCGATCGTGATCGAGAGGTCGGTGCTGAGCAGCGACTTGGTGCCGCCCGGCAGCGTGTTGTTCTCGTGATAATACTGATCAGCGAGGTTCCACGTGCCGTTGGTGTCGATCAAACCCGAGGTTGGCGTGTCGGTGACGCCGATGGCGCTCTTCACGCTCGAAGGACCCCATTCGACGCGCGTGTCGGTGACCGACTGCGAGCCGGTGCCCGAAGCTTCGAAAACCGCGTTGGAGAAAGTCGAGGTCACTTCGTAGGACCACGTGTTGACGAGCGCTGCCTGCGCAGCCGTCGACATTCCGGCCGCGCCGACGAGTGCCATCGCGGGCAGAACCTTGTTGAGAACCTTGTTGCGCATTGTACGCCTCCTGAAAACTGATAGCCGATAATCAGGGAAGCAAGTCGCGTGCCATTTACGCGGCGTGTGAAGAAAGGGTTAATTTCCCGAGGCTAAGGCGCTCTCGCCGTCAGCCCTCAGAAAAGGTGCTCCGAAAATTGTAAAGAATTCCGACGACGCGCGCGGGCGGCACTCAGTGTACCGCGGCGCGGGAAAAGAGCCGCAAGACGACAACCCCGGCAAGGATCAGGGCAATGCCCACAAAGGCCGGTGCGTCGAGCGTCTGTTTCAGAAATGCCCAGCCGATGAAGGTGATGAGCACGATGCCGACCCCCGCCCAGATCGCGTAGGCGATGCCCACGGGAATGCTCTGGAGGGCCAGCGACATCAGATAAAACGACGTCGCGAAGCTGACGAGGACGATAAGCGTGGGCGTCAGCCGGGTGAAACCGGCGGTCTGGCTGAGCGCGGAGGTGCCGATTGTCTCGGCGACAATGGCACCTGCGAGATAAAAATAGTGCATGAAAACCGTCCTCCGCCGTTCATCCTCGAACCGGGCCGGAAGAGGGAGGCAGGCCGGGGCCGCTCGTCAAGCCCTTTCGGACACGATGGTCGGCGCGCGCACGATGTCGTCGCTGGTCGGCTTGCCGTACACGATGAACTTCTCGGCCTTGCCATCGTCGTTCAGATAGAAGTTCGGGATCGTCAGCAGCGGGCGCAAGCCATAGATTTCGTAGATGCGCCGGGCATGGCGGTATTTTTCGCAATCGGATGTTTCGAGGCAGAACCAGCGTGCGCCGTTCTGTTTGGCGCGGTTTTCCGTCAGGCGCAGCGTTTCGAACACCGCGTCCCGCCGTGCGCGCGCCGGATCGATCGCGCCCCAGGCGCCCCACGTGACGTCGCGCCAGAATTCGGTTTCGTAGATGCCGGTGAGGCCGATGATCGAGCCGTTGCATTCCACGACGCTGAACTCGCAGTCCGACGAGACGCTGCGGCGACCACTGAAGCGTACCCGCACGGCCGGCTGAAGCGGGTCGATGAGCCTTTTCCGCTCGGCATACAGATAGATATGCTCGCCATGCCCGTCCGGAATATGGCCGGCGATGCGGAAGCCCGCGGCCAGGAATTGCGGTGCGTGAACGCGCTCGATGCGAACCACCAGCAGGCGGTGGCAACGCGGCCAGCGGCGCATCGCCGCCATGGCGAGGTCCACAGTGGCTTCAGGCTGAGAGGCAAGGTCGATCCATGCGACGTCGCGCCCATGCACGAATGACGACAGCAGATCCAGCTTCACGCTTTCGCCTGCATCCTCGATGTGGACTTCCGACTTCGCCCACATAGATGTGAGGTGCGGGAAGCCGGCCTTGCGCGCGAAATGCCAAAGATAGCTGCGTGCGACGAGGCCGACCTCACCGCTGAAATTGTCCGCCGCGATTTTCATGGCGCGGGCGATATCACCGATTTTCAGCGGCCTAATCGAATACTTTGTGAAACTCCGGGCTTTTTTGCGTCGCTCTGTTTTGTCTGGTTGAAATTTTTCGGAGCGATCCTGAAAATCGGAATTTACGTTAATTCCGGAGTAACTTTCATTGTTTACATGATTTTGATGAACGTCAAAGGCCTCACTTGGATTGATGCTTTCCGTTAGCCCCAGACTGTTCATTTTTTGACCCGATCGCGAAATCATTATTATCGAATCCGGCCCTTTATCTGGCCCGAATCCTGCCTGCTTCAACTCTGAAAATCTGGTATTTTGACCCAGAGTATTGACCGGCGTTTGTTAACAAACTCTAACTTTGTTTTCTGACGATTCCCATATGTGGTTCCGGCTCCGAGACTCGGTCGGTCCTTCTGAAAAAACGACTGGTCGTATTCCTTGCCCCGCCGCGCGATTCTGCGGAATTTCGCGCCCCGGATCGGAAGCGTCAAACCCGGATGGCGGGCGTCAGAGGGACAGCAACAATTGGTGCCCCCGAGAGGATTCGAACCTCCGGCCTGCGGTTTAGGAAACCGTCGCTCTATCCTGCTGAGCTACGGGGGCACTCACGCGCGCATCAGTGGCGGTAGCGGGCGAAAATATCAAGCGTCGGTGCGGCCGGCGCGGATGGGGAACAGCAGCGGCATCGCCTCTATGCCTTCATCGCGAAGCTGCGCCGCCTCGTCCGCGCTCGTTTCGCCGTAAATGCCGCGTGCGTCGGTTTCGCCGTAATGGATCGCGCGCGCTTCCTCGGCGAAACGGCCGCCGACATACTCGCTGCTCTCGATCATGCTCTTCTGCATCTCGGCGAGCGCGCCCAGCATCTGCTTGATCCGCATGTCTTCGCCGCCCGCCACGGGGACAGGGCGCGTTTCATCGCGCGTGTTGCCCTTGGCGGGCACGGCGGGCGCCATCACCGCCTTGGCGATCTCGGCATTGCCGCACAGCGGGCAGGAAAGCAGGCCGCGTTCTCTCTGCGTCTCGTAGTCGCTCGAGGAGCCGAACCACGCTTCGAAGACGTGGGCCTCGGCGCATTTCAGGTCGAAGACGATCACGGCGCGGCGATGTCCCTGCGGTGCTGGAGCACGGGGATGCGGCGGCGCACGTCCGCGATGCGTTCAAGACCGATCTCGGCGAAGTAGAGCCCAGGCTCTTCGCCCGCGTCGAGGAGGATGTCGCCCCAGGGGTCGATCACCAGCGCGTGGCCGTAGGTGGATCGCCCGTCCTCATGCTCCCCGGTCTGCGCGGCGGCGACCACGAACGATGCGGTTTCGATGGCGCGCGCCCGCAGCAGCGTGTGCCAGTGCGCGCGGCCTGTGGGGCGCGTGAAGGCGGCGGGAAGCGCGATGACCTCGGCGCCGGCGCCGCTCAGCGCATCGAACAGGCGCGGGAAGCGCACGTCGTAGCATATGGCGAGGCCGAGCGTGCCGACCGGCGTTTCGGCAAGCGCGACGCCTGCGCCCGCCACGAAGCTCGCGGATTCGCGGTAATATTCGCCGGGCGCCGCCTCGACATCGAACAGGTGCATCTTGTCGTAGCGCGCGCGAATCTCGCCCTTGTCGTCGATCACAAGGCTGCGGTTGACGAGCCGGTCGGCATAGCGGGCATCGCGCAGCGCGAGCGAGCCGAGCGCAACCCAGATGCCTGCCTCCCGCGCCGCTGCGCGCACGGCGGCGAGCGCGACATCGTCTTCCTCGCTGCGCGCATTGGCGAACAGGCGCGCGGTGTTCCGGTCCAGCATCCCCGACATCTCAGGGGTGAACAGCATGGCCGCGCCGCCGGCTGCGGCGGCTTCGATATAGCCCGAAAGCGCGGCGGCGTTGACGGCGGAGTCCGTGCCGGACGTCATCTGGGCGATGGCGATACGTGTCGTCATGGGGCTGGATATGGGGCGTTCAGGCGGTTTGTGCCAGTAGCGGATCGAGCTTGCCGTCAGCGTCGAGCTGCGCGAGGTCGTCCGATCCGCCGATATGCCGCCCACCGATGAAAATCTGCGGCACGGTAGTGCGGCCGTGCGCGCGCTGGATCATCTCGGCGCGGCGATCTCCGCACAAGGTAATGTCGATTTCCTCGAAGGCAGCGCCCTTCGCTTTCAGCAGCGATTTCGCGCGCGTGCAGTAGGGGCACAGGAACTTCGTGTAGATTTCAATCTTGGACAAACTGCGATCCCTTGGCTCTTTTCAGCCCTGTTCGACAGTATCATGGGTGACGCGGGCGAAAGTTACAATATCTATGCGCGCAGCCCCGGCGCGGCGAAGCACGCGGGCACAGGCCTCTGCCGTGGCGCCGGTCGTCATCACGTCATCCACCAGAAGGATATGCGCGCCCTGAATGCGCGCCGCTGCGCGGACGCGGATCGCGCCCCGTACGTTTTCTGCGCGCTGGCGCCGCGACATGCCCCGGCTGATCGGTGTGTCGCGTACGCGGGCGAGCGCGGTTGCGAGCACGCGGAGCCCGGTGCGCCGTGCGAGCGCGTGCGCGAGCAGCGCAGCCTGGTTGAAACGGCGCAGGCGCAGGCGGCGCGTGTGCAGCGGCACCGGCACGAGGAGGGGCCGATCGACGAGCATCGGCGCGGCGGCGCGGGCCATCATGCCCGCCATGACGCGTGCCAGCCCGGTGCGGTCGCCGTGCTTCAGCGCCAGCACGAGCCCAGCGCTCGCCCCGTTATATGCGAGCGCGGCGCGGGCGTGGTCGAACGGCGGCGGCGTTTCCATGCAGGCGCCACAAAGCGCAGCGTCTCCTGCGCTATAGGGGAACGGCAAGCCGCAGCAGGCGCACATCGGCGCGGTGAGGAAATCAAGGCGCGACCAGCATGGCGCGCAGAAGCTGCCATCCTCGCCCACGATCACGCGGCACGAAGGGCAGCGCGGCGGCAGCAGCAGGTCCACGAAACCCGCGCTCGTGCGTTTCAGAAGCTGGAAAACCGCCCTCTCCATCGACATGTCGTAGCAGCCCGGCATTGCGCTTGCAGCCTCCCTCGGACAAGAGGGCGCTGCATGTCAGACCCCATCGAACCGTTCGACCGCGCTGCTCGCCGCCGCGCCCGTGATCGCGCCGCGGCCGATTTTGCGCGCTTCGCGTTCCTGAAAGACGCGCTTGCCGCCGATCTCGCCGAGCGGCTTGCCGAACTCGGATCATCGTTTCCCCGCGTTCTCGATCTCGGGTCGCACGATGGGCGCCTTGCCGCGCTGCTGCCCGAAAGCGAAATGGTCGCCGCCGACGCTGGGTTTCGTTTTGCAAAAACCGCGCGCGGCGTGATGTGCGACGAGGATCGCCTGCCGTTCGCGCCTCACAGTTTCGATGCGGTGCTGTCGGCGGCCAGCCTGCACGGCGTCAACGACCTGCCCGGCGCGCTGGTGCAGATCCGGCAGGTGCTGAGGCCGGGCGGGGTGTTCCTTGCGGCCTTCGTCGGCGGCGCGTCGCTCGCAGCGCTGCGCGCACGTCTGCTCGCGGCCGAGATGTCGCGCTACGATGGTGTTTCGCCGCGGTTTCTGCCGATGGTCGATCCGCGTGAGGCGCCGGGGTTGCTGCAGCGCGCGGGCTTCGTCGAGCCGGTGGTGGACGTGCACCAGCAAGTCGTGCGGTATCGCAGTGCCGCGTCGATGCTCGTCGACGCGCGCGGCATGGGGGAGGGCAATGTTCTTCTCGCACGAAGCCGCAAGCCGCTTTCGCGCGCCGACGCGGCGGCGTTTCACATTGCGGCAGAGGCGGCTGCGGAGGCGGACGGACGGCATCCGCTCCAGCTCGAGATTGTCACGATGACCGGGCGGGCACCGCCGCTCAAATAAGTGCTGCGAGCGTGCCGATCAGCGGCCGGTCGGCGGGCGGCATATCGATCGAGAACAGGTCGTTTACGCGCTCCCACCGCAGGCGCTGGCCGTCGTGCCCGTGCGGCGTGCCCTGCCACTTGCGGCAGACATAGAGCATCAGCACGAGGTGAAAATGCTCATACGCGTGGCTGGCGAACGTGGTCGGGGCAAGGCACGAGGCTTCCGTTGCGATGCCCAGTTCCTCATGGAGTTCGCGGATGAGCGCGGCTTCGGGCGTTTCGCCCGCTTCCACCTTGCCGCCGGGAAACTCCCATGTTCCGGCGAGGTGCTTTCCGGCCGGGCGCTCGGCGAGCAGCACGCGGCCGTCGCGGTCGATGAGCGCGGCGGCGACGACCATGCGGATCGGTAGTGGATTCATTTGGGGATTCATTTGGTTAACCCCGTGCTTAGTCCGGCTTGTGTGAATTTGTTAACGCCTGCGGGCTAGAACGGAGCGACAGGGACGTGCAAGCCCTGAATCTGTGTTTGAACTGAAGGTAGCGGCCAATGCCCGAATTCATCCGCAAACTGGTTCGCCAGTCCGAAGGTGCGACAGCGATCGAGTACGGCCTTATCGCGGCGCTGATCGCCGTCGGCGCCATCTCGGGATTCAATTCTTTCGGTAACGGCCTCACCAACATGTGGGGCAAGATCGAGAACAATGTGAAATCCAGTTCGTAGCCATAGCGACGATAGCTTCAAAACGAACAGGCCTTCGGGCCTGTTTTTTTTTTACCCGAAACAAGCGCTTCGAAAGTTAATGCATTTTCACCAGCCGCTTTAAGCAATTGGCAAGAGCAATGCGATAGTGATGCATTGCTGACCTCTTGGACGGGGACAGAGGAACACCGGTACGTACGGACTTGGTATAGGAGACAAGAAATGTCGTTTTTCCGTAAGCTTCGTAAGGAAGAGAAGGGCGCGACGGCCATTGAATACGGTCTGATCGCTGCTCTCATCGCGGTTGCTGCCATCGGCGCCATGGGTGCGCTGGGCAATGCCATCAGCAGCACGATGAACAACGCTGCGACGGCGATGACCAACGCCTAAGCATCGATCTCGCGCAAGCGAAACGAACAGGGCGTCGGGGAAACCCGGCGCCCTTTTCGTTTGTCAGCCGAACACGACGATCTTCACTTTTTCACCCGCGCGCAGTGTCGGGTTCGTCTCGCGGTTGTTCATCACGAGGAAGCGTTCGAGCTTGTAGTCATCGAACGCCATGCGCCGGGAAATCGACTCCGCCGTGTCGCCCGGCTTCACGGTCACCACCTGGATCACCCGCTGGCGCAGCGCCGCGGCCTGCGCGTCCGTCAGCTTGCGGAACGAGCGCGCCGTGGTCGTCACCACGTTCGAAACGTTGACGTTCGAGGGCGAGATGAAGATGAAGTGATAGCCGCTGCCGCCGCCAAAGCGGTAGGCGACGACGCTGACATCGCGGTTGCCGTTTTGCGTCGCGACGCGCGCGGTCGCGGTCGCAGACTCAAGCCCGTTGATCGTCGTGCGCTGCACGCCGGTATACTGCGCCTTGCTGTTGCCGAGCACGCCCTGGAACACCGTGGAGATGTACGAATCGAGGCTGTCGCCGTCCCCAAGCTTGCCGCCGCTGAACTGGATCTGTGCCTGCCCGCCGGTCGCCGTCACCGCCGCCGCGCCGTTGTTCAGGTAATAGCCCTGCGGCACTTCGAAGGCCATCTTCAGCACCGGGTGCGCGAACTTGTGACCATCCACGAAGCCCTGCGCCGGATCGTCGCCGTAGAGCATCCCGTTGACGGCGGTGAAATAGTCCGCCGCATCGCGCTTCAGCTGGCCGGGTTTCACGCCCGTCGCCGCCGCCTTCTGCGTGGCGCGTTTGACACGCGCGGCGGTCAGCGGATGGCTCCGCGCCCATGAAGGGATCTGCGCGGCCTCGTTCTGGCCGCGGATGCGGGTTTCCAGCGCCTGCTGATCGCCGAGCGACTGCAGGATTTCGGCCGCCGCAAAGGGATCATAGCCCGCCGCGGTCATGTAGCGGATGCCGAGATCGTCTGACTGATACTCCTGATCGCGCGAATATTTCATCGTCCAGACTTGTCCGAGCTGCCCGGCCAGCTGGCCGATCTGGCTGCTGCCGGTGAGCACCGTGGCGAGGATCGAGACGATGCCGCTGCCGAGCGCGGCGTTCTGACGCTTCTTCGAATGCTGCGCATCGACATGGCCGACTTCGTGGCCGAGCACGGAGGCAAGCTCCGCTTCGCTGTTCATGATCGAGAGCAGCCCGCGCGTCATGTAGACGTAGCAGCCTGGAATCGCGAACGCGTTGACCACCGTGGTGTTGAGCAGCGTCACCGTGCATTCGTTTTCGGCCGCCGCGATGTTGGAGCGGACGGCGACCTCCTTGCCGATGCGCTTCACCATCGCCGTGCCGGGGCCTTCGTAGGCGCCACCGAACTCGGCCATGATTTCCGGATGCGCCTGCGCCGCCTGCGCGCGTTCGCTGGCGCTGATCTGGCGCGGCTTCTGCGCGTTCGCGCTCGTTCCGGGCCCGGTCACGCAGGCGCCGAGCACCATCGTGCTCACCGCGATCCCCAGGGCCTGCTGCGCTTCTTTTCTCATATGACTTCTGTCCCTCAAATACCTGCCACCCGTCTAAACCGGCGACATGCCGCGCCGGTTCCCGGGTATCGTTACGGGTGCGACGCAGCCCAGTCTCCCACGCTCGCGGCGACTTCGTTCGCCGCATCGCTCAGCGCGCGGGAGACGGCGGGGCCGGTCTCGGCGGAGACGGGCCGCGTCGCTGTGAAACTGCGGCTCGCAACATAGCCGGTTCCCGGTGCCGACAATATGGCGTCGTAGCGCACGCGGACCTGCGGCGCGGCGCGCACGTCGAGCCCGAACTCCAGCAGCCTGCCGGAAAGCCGGTGTGCGCCCGCGATATCGGCATTGCGCTCGTCGATCACCGGGCGGCCCGTGCGCGCCTGCACCACCTCGCCGAGCAGGCGCTGGAACAGCACCACGGGCTGCTCCACCCAGTTCGCCTTCTGAAGATAGGCGATCTCGGTTGCCTCTGTCGTCACCGGGATGCGCAGCGTGCGCAGTGCGCCGGGCGCGCTCGGCACCGTTACCAGCAGCGGCTTGCCGGTGAGGGCGGCGGGTTCGCCGGTTTCGGCGCGGATGGTCAGCAGCGAGTCCGGCGGGTCTCCGGTGCCGCCGATCTGAACCAGCGGCCCGCAGCCGGCGATCATCAGCGCCGCGAATAGGGCGATCGGTTTCATCGGTCATCTCCGTCGGGCTTGTATTCCGGCAGCGTGCGGCCGCCGACGAGGGCGCCTGCCGGGTCTTCGTCGAGCTTGGCGGCGATGGCGCCGAGCGAACGCGACATTTCGCGCAGGTCGCCGACGAGAAGGTTCACTTCAGGCAGGGTCTGCGCATTGAAGGTCTCAGCGCCGGCGCGGGCTGCGCGCGAGGTCGCCTCCAGCTCGCCGAGCGCCGAATCCGCGCGTTGCAGTGTCTTGCGGAGATCGGCGACGAGCGGCCTGCCTTCGGCATCGACGAGCTTGCTGGTGCTGTCTGCAAGCACGGCAAGCGCAGCCGCCGTTTTCCGGGTTTCCGCGATCGTCGCGCGGATTTCCGTCACGGTATCGGCGATGTCGCCGTCGCGGCTTGCGATGGCGGCGGTGATCGTATTCGCGTTCTTGAGGATGCCCGCGATCGAATCTTGGTTCTGCGGGCTCAGCACCTCATTCAGCCGCGCGGTGAGCGTGCTGATCCGCTCAAGAAGCTGCGGCGCGGAATCGAGGAGCTGGCCGAGCGCGCCGGGTTTCGTCGGGATCACAGGCGCGCCATAGGGCCCCGGTTCGTCGATCGCCGGCGCGCCCTTGATGGCGCCTTCCAGCTCGACGATCGAAACCCCTGTGAAGCCGACGCTCGAAATCGTGGCGACCGTGCCCTGCAGGATCGGTACGCCCTCGTCGATTTCGATGCGGACGCGCACGAAGTTTGGCGTTTCCGGCATCAGCCGGATTTCCTGAACTGTGCCGACGGGAACGCCCGAATAGTTGACCGCGCTGCCGCGCGCGAGGCCGGAAACCGAGCCAAAGAAGATGTCGTACTTCTGCCGGTCCGATGTGTCGACGCGCGCGATCCACAGGATGAACAGGAATGCGGCGATGAACAGCGCGATCGCGACGGCGCCGACGAGAACGTGGTTGCTTCTCGTTTCCAAATTCAACCCCCTGCTGCGGCGCTGGCAAGCGCGGCGCGCCCGCGCGGACCGCGGAAATACTCCTGAACCCACGGATGATCGAAAGCCAGAAGTTCGTCGATAGTTCCCACCTTCAGCACGCGCTTGTCCGCCAGCAC
>NZ_JACESP010000008.1 GCF_013911755.1 Sphingosinicella sp. | reverse complement strand
CAAGCTCGCCGCCTAACATCAACCCCCAGACGAGGCCCGCACTCCGCTAATTTACGCCGCGAGTTGCGCCAAATGTTCTGACGACGGACACGACGACGAACTGGAGGACCGCACGATAAGCGACATGAATGCTTACCTTAACAGCGAAGAAGCGGCGGCAGCGCGTGAGCACTTCCTCCAGCGCAAGGCGAGGTAGAATGGCGGCGAAATACGAGCATCTACGCCTCGAATTCATGACGTCCCCGGAGGTCGCGGAGGCCGTCAGGAAAGGGGCGCGTACGGTCATCATTCCTTGCGGGGCGGTGGAACAGCACGGAGCGCACCTGCCTCTGAGCGTCGATGCTGACCATGCGGATCACCTTGGCCTGTTGCTCGCAAGACGCATCGGTAACGCGCTGGTCGCGCCTACGATAAGGGTAGGCTGCTCAGCGCATCATCTCGAGTTTACCGGTACGATCTCGTTGCAGGAGGATACATTCGAATTGCTCTGCCGCGATTATTGTTCAAGCCTGGCCAAGCATGGGTTCGAACGCATACTGATCTTTTCGGCACATATCGGAAATTGCCCGCCTTTGGCGAAAATGCTTCCCGGGTTGCAGGCTGCGGTTCCGGCCTCGTGCCGAATTTCCGCCTACACAAATTCACGGGCGTGGCTCGAAACCTGGCGTGATGCTGTTGCGGAAGCTGGCGGTGATCCGAGCAAGGTGGGCGGACATGCCGACGTCGCTGAAACATCCATCATGCTCGACATTCACCCAGAACGCGTGCGTTCGGATATGTTCGCGTCCGGGAGATCGGGTCTGCTGTCACAGGACGATCTGGAACTTATGTGGCGAGGCGGTCTGCGTGCCGTGAGCGCGAATGGCATCTTGGGCGACCCGCATGGATCCACAGTCGCTATCGGGAGGCACTGCATCGAGCGCACTGCCTCGCTTCTGATCGCTGACTTCGCCGAACAGGACTCCGCTTGACGATCGCCTGCATCGCGACGCTTGGCAACTGCGCATAATTCCAGGGAGAGGAATGGGAGCACCGAGACTTGCCGGTGTGATACTCAGAAGCGCGCGGGCAGAGACCGGCCTTGGCCGCAACAAAGTTCCGAAACCCTGACGTGAGCGCGGCATCTTCGGCAGGTTCTGCTGGCTGCTTGGTGACAAGGTCGGGGAATCGAAGACTCGGTGAATGCCGAAAGGAGAGTTGAAAGTGTCTATCAAGTTTGGATTCTGGTCAGAGCAAGAGACACAGGTCGGCCAAAGCTACTCGCGTCGGCTCCATGAGCTCGTGGACGAGGCGGTGTTCGCGGAGAAGATGGGGTTCGATGTTGTTGCCTTGTCGGAACAGCATGTTGCTTTGGGGGGAATATCAAGCTCGGCGCCTGAAGTCGTATATGGCCATCTTGCTGCCAAAACGACTCGAATAGCCCTAAGGCCCTCTGTGGTCCTCATGCCGAAGAATTTCAATCACGCTCTACGGTCCGCAGAGCGGGCGGCTGTTATCGATATACTCTCCAATGGACGGTTTGAGTTTTATTGCGGTCGCGCGAATACCACGATTGCGATGCGCGCATTTAACGTAGACCCCTCGGAAACTCTTGAGCAAATGGAAGAGGGTATGGATCTCATTCGCGAAGCGTTCACGAATGATATCTTCACGTTCAAAGGAAAGCATTACCAGGTGCCGCCGCGTATGCTGGTCCCGAAGCCGCTTCAGAAGCCCTACCCCGTTATGGGTATTGCTGCCACTAGCGAGCGGAGTCATGTGTGGGCCGGCGAGCAAGGCCTCGCCGTCATGACTCACAGTCTTTACAAGGGCTGGGATGTCCAGGCCAAACTGATCGACGCCTACAGGTCCAACTGGAAGCGAGATCCGAAGGGGCCGCTGGATAAGCCGCGTATCGGCATACCCGTTTTTATCGGGATCGGAAACACAGATGAGGAGGCGCAGGATGTCTATGCCGAGCCTCTGAAGCACTATGCGCGGATATCAACCAGTGGTTACCCACAGCTCGCGAAGATATCGAGCGACTATGCCTATATGGCCGAAGGGGCAGAGGCGCTGCAACGCGCGGCGACGGATTGGGACTACCTCATCAATGATTCCGCAAGTCTGGTCTGCGGAAGTCCCGATACGGTCATTCGCCAGCTGGAAAGATTTGTCGCCCTCGGTGTCGACGAAATCCTCTTCCACCTGGACTCGGTCCCTCATAGCGAAATCATGAAAGCAATCGACCTGATCGGACGGTACGTGATTCCTCACTTCAAGGATCGCAACAATGTCGTGCGGCCTTACGATGATGTGCTGGAACAGATCCGCGCGATGCGCGAGACGGGCGTTGCAGCCTGACCCCTGCCGATCAATCAGGAGAAAACGCATGAATGATAAGAAATACAAAGGGCTGCTGGTCGAAATGCGGGCGAGCGGCGTGGCAATCGTGACCATGAACCGGCCCGAAATTCTCAACGCGATCGACTGGCCGATGCACTCGGCGCTCGAAGAGGTCTTCGTCGATCTCGACAATGATCCCAAGGTAAAGGCCATCGTGCTCACCGGAGCGGGCCGCGGCTTCTGTTCGGGTGGTGATCAAAACGCGCTCGATGACGAAGTGCATACTATCTCGCCTACACGCTCGGGGCGCCATCTCATCCGCAACATGCTCGAGCTGGAATCGCCCCTGATTGCGGCCGTAAACGGTGTCGCGGTCGGGCTCGGAGCCACGCTCGCGCTCTATTGCGATATCATCTTCGCAAACCCCGGCGCCCGTTTCGCCGACACGCATGTGACGGCGGGCGTCGTCGCGGGAGACGGTGGCGCTGTGATTTGGCCCCTTCTACTAGGACCGGTTCGGGCCAAGCATTATCTGATGACCGGTGATTTCATCTCGGCAGAAGAGGCGGCTGCCACCGGAATGATCAACAAGGTGGTGGAAGAGGGAACCGTCCTCGACCACGCGATACAATACGCCGAGATGCTTGCGAGCGGTCCGCGCGACGCGATCATCTGGACGAAATACGCGGTCAACAAACTGCTCAAGGAGCAGGTGCACCTCAATCTCGATACCGCGGCCGCGCTCGAGATGATCACCTTCCAAAGTCCCGAGCGTAAGGAAGCCGTCGCCGCCTTCCGGGAAAAGCGCAAGCGCTTTGCTGAGGGCAATGTCTAACGTGACCGCGACGTATGCTCTCCATTCCTTTGCTTTTGACGATGATACGTTGCCATCATTGCTACGCGATCGCCGCAACACTTTCAGCGACAAAGTGGCCTTCTCTCAGAAGCGAGCAGAGAGATGGCATTCCACGACGTGGGGAGAGTATGCGGCGGACGTCGCTCGTCTGTCTCGCTCACTTCTCGATCACGGTCTGGAGAAGGGCGATTATGTCGCGATAATTGGCGATGTATCTCGGGAATGGGCCACTGCCTATATGGCAACGGTCTGTGCCGGCGGGGTCGGTGTAGGAATATATTTCACATCCTCTGCAGAGGAGGTCGACTATTATCTTGAAGATTCCCGGAGCAAGTTCATCTTTGTCGCTGGAGAGAAAGAACTCAGCGTGGTTCTTCGCGCAAGGGGGGCAAAATCACTGAGGAAAATTATTGCTTTCGATTCCGATGTGGTCGCGTCGAAGAATATCGTCTCTCTCTCGTCTTTTATCGCATCGTCTTCTGATTTCTCGTCACTGCTTGATGAACAGGCGCGTGCTGTGCGCCCTGATGATGTTGCTAGCATAGTATACACTTCAGGAACGACGGGGAACCCGAAAGGGGCGATACTGACGCACCGTTCCCTCATCGAGGGTGTGGCGACCACGCGCTATTTCTGTCCGGCGCTATTTTCAGAGCCGCAGCGAGTGGTCGTCCACCTTCCTTTGTCTCATGTCGTGGGACTGGGTCAGGGAATTGTTCTTCCGCTTATCAGCGAAGTCGTGCCATATTTCGGCGAGTCAGGTGCGGATTTCGCGGCCACCATCCGCGACGTGAAGCCGACCTACTGGATGGCTCCACCCCGTTTCTATCAGCGGTACGCTGCGGAGCTTGCGAGCAAGATAAACGCCTCCGCTCCGCCGCGCCAAAAATCGTATCATCTGGCAATGTCGATCGCCCAAAAGGCGCTCCTGGACCGTCAAGCCAATGGTCCCAACGATACATTATTGCAGTCGCTTTTCGAGGTTTGCCGCAAGGAAATCTTTCTCCCGCTCTTGGCCGAGATCGGCCTTGACGCATTGACATACCCCTACACGGCGTCAGCGCCTATGCCTCCGGACGTCATGAAGTTATGGCAGACTTGGGGTGTGAATCTTAAGGAGTGTTACGGGCAAACCGAATTGGTCGGAGCGAATGCCGCTCAAGTCAGGGATTGGTCTAAGCCTGGCACGATCGGAGAACCAATCGCCGATCCTCGCTGGAAAACCAGAGTGGCCGGGGACGGCGAAATGCTCGTCAAAGGACCCGGCCTGTTTGCGGGCTATCTCAACAAGCCGGATGACACGCTGGAGGCGCTTCGAGGCGGATGGCTCCATACCGGTGATATTGTCGAAGTGCAGCCTGACGGATTGCTCGCGCTCGTCGATCGGAAAAAGGAGATCATCAACACGTCGGGCGGCAAGTCGATTAGTCCAGCGCAGATTGAGAATGAGCTTCGCCAGAGTCCCTTTATTTCCGAAGCGGCTGTTTGCGGCGACGGGCGAAAATACCTTGTTGCGCTGATTGAAGTCGACCGAGTTGCGATAACCGACTGGGCAAAAGGTCGTATCGACCCGATAAAGGAGTATTCGGATATGTCTTCGTCGGAGGCTGTCATCCGACTGATCGAGGGCGAGGTCGCAAAGGCAAATCAAAGGCTGGCGCAGGTAGAGCAGGTGAAGGCGTTTCGTATCCTTCATGAGGAACTGTCCGTGGAAAATGGCGTCATGACCCCAACGCGGAAAAAGCGCCGGAAAAACCTCTATAAGCGCTACGATGACCTGATTGCTTCGCTTTACGATGATTCAGAGGATCGCCTTATCCACAAGGCGCTTTCATAGGCCCGGTACACCAAGCCCGCGAACGCTCGCGATGGCAAATGCTACGGCCCAGTTTACGCTGGAAAGACGTAAATGACCATGACAGTGCTACCCTCTGATCCGCGTCGCCCGTTCCTGTCGTCTACGGCCGAGATAATCGACGAGGCGCGTAATGGCCGGATGTTCATCCTTGTTGATGACGAGGATCGGGAGAACGAGGGCGATCTCGTTATCCCGGCACAGATGGCAACGCCGGCGGCGATCAACTTCATGGCGATGCATGGCAAGGGGCTGATCTGCTTGGCGCTGGGCAAGGAGAGGGTGGATCAGCTCGGTCTCAATCTGATGAGTTCGAAGAACGGCACTCGGCACGAGACCGCCTTCACAGTCTCGATCGAGGCCCGCGATGGCGTATCTACCGGTATCTCGGCGGGCGACCGTGCGCGTACCGTGGCGGTGGCGATCGACTCGGCCAAAGGTCCCGAGCATATCGTGACGCCGGGACATGTTTTTCCGCTCATCGCAAGGCCCGGCGGCGTACTCGTGCGCGCCGGTCATACCGAAGCGGCCGTGGACGTTTCGCGGCTCGCCGGCCTCAACCCGTCAGGCGTGATCTGCGAAGTCATGAAAAACGACGGCACGATGGCGCGTCTGGATGATCTTGTTGCCTTCGCGCAGCTTCACGGCCTCAAGATTGGTACGATTCGTGATCTTATCGCCTTTCGCCGCCGCCATGACCACAATGTCGAACGCGTCGCCACCGCAAATTTTGAGAGCAAGTGGGGCGGTGAATGGACCGCGATCACTTTCCGTATAAAAGCCGTTGAAATCGAAGCGATCGCCCTGGTGAAGGGGCATATCGATCCATCCAAGCCGACTATCGTTCGGATGCATGCGTTGGATATTTTTGCCGACGTGTTCGGCCAGGCCGGCGACCGTAACGATCTTGTCGCCCGCTCCATGGAGGAGATCGCTCGGGACGGGAAAGGCGTGGTGGTACTGTTCAATCGCGAAGTGCCGATGTCGCAACTGCTGCGCGTGAAGGCGGGCGAACCGCTGGCTGATGTGACGCCGCTGCGAGACTATGGCGTCGGCGCTCAGGTTCTCGCGGAACTCGGCATTCACGATATGATTCTTCTCACAAACTCCCCACACACGCCGATTGCGCTGAAGGGGTATGGCCTGAAAATCGTGGAACACCGAAGGCTCTGAGGCGGCGCGGCGAGCGCGAAGTCAGCTTGCGCCATTTCGACCTCCAATCACGCCGAATTTATCTTCGGATATGGAAGGAACAATGACAATGATTGCTCGCCAGTATGTAATGGTTGCCAAGCCTGGCGAAGCCGCTGCACTTCGTACCGCGCTCGTCACCCTCGCTGCTAACATTCAGCAGATGGAGGGGTGTCTCGGCACCGACTTGCTCCGTGATGCCGGGCAGCCGGAACGCTTCGTTCTCATCGAGCGGTGGGCTAGCATCGACGCACACACGGCTGGCGGTAAGCAATTGCCGAAGGAAGCTTTCGCGCCAGTCATGGCTGCGGTCATGGGAACGCCTGAGGCTCGTGATCTTGAGTATCTACCGCTAGCTTGATCGAGATAACCAGCCGGAGTGAAATATGGCAATCGCGTGAGCTACAGGCACCGAAATGCTGGAGGTCCGGATGTGCGGCAGATCGTTCCGTACGCACGAGTGGGGCATGCTGAGATCAGCATTACATGCTTCGCTGTCTGTGAAAGATTCGAAGATGGAAAACCTGGCAGTGCCATGGGTGGGCATATGACGAACCAAGAACGGCTTCATTCGGATCAAGCGGACACGGCGCTTTTCAAGGACATGTTGCGCGCCGTGGTGGGGTCTGTCTCGATTTTGGCGGCAGGCCAGGGGGCTGGCAGGCGCGGTCTCACTGTCACCGCGGGCGTTTCTCTATGTGCGGATCCGCCAATCGTGCTTGCCTGTATCAACCGGAATGTTGAGGCTCATGATGTCATTCTGGGGACTGGTGCCTTTTCCTGGAACGTACTTTCGGTCGATCAATTGGAGCTGGCGGAGCGCTTTTCGACGCCGGGTATCGGCAACGGCGCGTCTCGCTTTTCTCCGGCTAAGTGGGGCGAGATGATAACGGGCTCCCCGGTTCTTCTTGCATCTGCCTGCAGCTTCGATTGCAAAATTCAAGGCGCTCTAGAGCAAGAGACGCATACAATCATTGTTGCTTCTATTGTCGCGCAAATATTCAACAAGAATAACTTTTCACTACTCTGCTTCGATGAATAATTACGTGAACGTACAACTATCTTGAAAATAAACAATATTAAAGGGGAATCACGCATGGAAAACAAGGCCTTTATGAATTTACTCTTGGCGGGCGTTACCTGGACGGCGGTGCTCCTTCCATCTGCAGCGTCGGCCTGGGCGCAGGAGCTGGCAGCCGAGCCCGTTGCGCAGCAGGGCGGAACCGTCACTACGACAGGTGACGACGGCGATATTGTCGTCACGGCACGCAAGAGGGCGGAAAGTCTCCAGGACGTCCCGGAAACGATTACAGCCTTCTCTGCTCAAGCGTTGGAAAGGGGCGGAATAAACAACGTCAACGATCTCGGGCGCCAACTCCCCAATGTGGTGCTGAACCGCCGAGGCGATAACGAGCCGAACGTTGTCATCCGGGGCGTCGGTGCTTTCGGTAATACTCAGGGCGTGGGCTTCTATATCGATGACGTTCGCAATGTCACCGATCAGTCTGCACGGCTTGTCGATCTTGAACGCGTGGAAGTTCTCAAGGGCCCCCAGGGGACACTTTATGGAGGCAGTTCCATCGGCGGCGCGATAAAATTTGTTACCAAGAAGCCGGTGTATGATGTGGAAGGACGCTTTACTGTCGAAGGCGGGGAGCAAAACACTCTGAACGTGTTCGGCTCCGTGAACCTGCCGATTATCGATGGCATTGCAGCACTGCGCTTGTCGGCTTATGCCGACCATAATGGTGGTTATATCTATAACCCGTTCCTGGACGAGAATCCCGACGAATCCACGGAGCGCGGAGTCCGCGCGGCACTTCGCGTCAATCCTGACGATGTCACCGAAATTCTGGTAAACCTCAGATACAGCAAGACGGAAAACGGCGGTAATGATTACTATCCCACCGACGGGCCACGTGACTATTCATATGATGCACCTCTGAGCGAGCGCAATTATAATCACAAGCAGATTCTCGGTGGAATCCTGTCAATTACCCGAGATTTCGATTTCGCAACGATGACTTCGTTGACATCGTATACCCGGCGCAGAAATCAGATACTTTGGGATATCGATTATACGCCTGTAGATGCGGTGACCGCCTCGCAGAGAGAGCCAAGAACGACTCAAGTGTTCACTCAGGAGCTGCGTCTTGCCTCTGATGGAAGCGCGCCATTTAATTGGCTGCTCGGTGCCTATTATAGTTCACTTAAGAACTTTGATCTGATTGGTCAGGTTGACCTGTTCCTCGACGAGCCGGCACGTGGTGACCCGACAGTTGCAGACTTCTTCAACACGACGACGATGCAGCGGAACTACGCGGCGTTTGTCAACCTAGGTTATGAGACGGGCGGTTTTGAGATCAATATTGGAGCGCGTCTCGATCATTCGAAGTTTCGCGGGATAGACCTGAACACGGACACATCCGAACAGACTTCCGATACGATTGTACTTCCAAAATTTTCGCTGGCTTATGACACGCCGGGCGGCACGCTAATCTATGCGTCGGTCTCGAAAGGTTACGAACCGGGCAGGCTTAACACTAATGGCTTGGTCCCGTTCAATCGGGAAACTTCGCTTAATTTTGAGCTGGGCACCAAAGGCGATTTGTTCGACGGTCTGTTACAGTTCGACCTAGCCGGCTTCTATATCAAGTATAAGGATCGGCAGTTCGAATCGCGCGTCAATATCGACGGGGTGATTATCGAGGCTATCACGAACATCGGTACGTCGGAATCCTACGGGGTGGAGTTTGGAGGAACGCTCCGACCCTCGCGCGATCTATCGATTTCGGCAAACGGTGGTTTCCTCCATTCCAAATGGCTGAATGGTACGTTCTTCGGGGAGGACATCGGCGGCAATCGAACCACGAACGCTCCGCGCTTCACTGGAACGATCAGCGCAGACTATTCGAGGCTGATAAGCGATAACCTCAAGATCGGCTTGCGCGGCGAGCTCGCCCATAACAGCGGCTTTTTCTGGGACGTGCCCAACCTCACGACGGAGCGGTCTTATGATATTGCCGGATTCCGGATTGCCCTCAGCGATATTGACGACAGTTGGGAGTTCGCGCTTCGCATAGATAACGCGTTCGATGAGGTCTACAATTACGAGTATCAGGACCAGATTCTGGGCGATCGGGTTAACGGCGTGTGCGACAAGTGCAGCGATGCGAGAATCGGACAGCCACGCGTTATAAAGGGTTCTTTCTCGTATAGATTCTGACGCGAAGCAGGGGGCGCTGAGGTCCCCTGCACGTCGGTTACGGTGAAAAGCGCCTTACTGGCGCTTCGCCTTTCCGAATACGAACGGTGTGCCATCACGCCCGCTCCGAGGAGTCGGAACGTCAAGCTCTCAGTGCAGGTACGGCGAGGCAGGGCATCATCGCCAGGCGATACAAGGGGGCCGCCTGTTCATTGGATGCCCGAAGCGATCCAAACAAGCCGGGCTCAATTCGGCTCGCCATCCGTACGAGCCTGCAGATAGCGACGCGGCGGCTGGCCCATATGCTTTTTGAACATTGCGGTAAAAGCGCTTGGCGATTCGTATCCGAGTTCTTGGGAAATAATTTGGAGGGTCCCTCCCTGTGACAGCTTCTGCACTGCGATTACGATATGAAGCTGTTGGCGCCAGCGACCGAACGTCATGCCTGTATGCTTGAGGATAAGGCGGGCCAGCGTACGTTCACTCATGGCGACCGTTGCCGCCCATTCCCGTAGAGGCCGGCGATCGTCAGGCGTTGCAACCAATTCGGCGGCAATATGCTGTATCTTCGGATGGCTCGTAACGGCGAAATGTAGCGGTTCTGCTTTCATTTGCGCCAGCTCGTCGAGAATGACCGTTACAAGACGACTTGTGGGTCCTTCCAAGGGGTAAAGAGATGGCAGCTTGGCGAGATGAAAAATCATCTCACGCAGCATGGGGCTTATTGAATAGGTTGCGCAAGAATTCGGTAGAGGTGCCACGTCCTGGTCGATAAACACACAATAGGAGCGGCCATTGTCGGATATGGCGATCCTGTGAGGTACTCCACCCGGAACCCAGACTGCTCCATTTGACGGTACGATCCGAATGCCATCGAGCGTGCGGCACGTGATAGCCCCTTCGGCGCTGACGACCAGTTGCCCTTTGCGGTGTTTGTGAATCGGAAGCTCATCGTCGTTCTCCTTGCGTTGAACGAGGAACGACGTGACCGCCCTGGGCAACGCGTCCGGATCGATATCCGGAAAGCTGACGCGTAAGCCCTCGAGATCCCAGGGATTTGAGGCGGCCTCGTCCATAACCATAGTGTTCGATCGATTCGAACCGCGGTGGGCAATTTCCGACATTCGTACTCCCTCCTCAACTCGATCGTAGCTAGAAATTGACCGTTTTGCGACATAAATTGTCAATCAGGTGAATTCTGCACATGCGCCCATGGGAGTATTGTCTGCTGTAGTCGGAGCGAAATGCCGCTGGAGACAGAGGGCCGAATTCCGGTTTATGCGGTTCACGGAATTTTGTGCTGATCTTCCACCTTGCGTGGCGCCGCGGCTGTTATGAGCTGGGAGGGGATCGCTAAGATGAATATGCTGACGCTTGATAGAACAGACATCAAGATTCTGAATGAGCTTCAGAGTGACGCAAATCTGACAAATGTGGAACTTGCTGACCGCGTCAACCTGTCTCCCTCGCCTTGCCTCACTCGTGTGAGAAAACTTGAGCAGACGGGCATCATCCATAAGAGGGTGACCCTTCTCAATCCGAAGGTGATGGGGCTGGAAGTCAACGCCTATATCCAGGTTACGCTCGACAAACAGCCCCACTCTGCACTTGAGAGTTTCCAGGAGGCTGTCGAACGACTACCCGAGGTGATGGAATGCAACTGGATGACTGGTGAGTGCGACTTCCTCCTTCGCGTGGTCGTCCGCGATGTCGATGAACTTGAGTGGTTGATCGCCAGGAAATTGTCCCGGATCGAGGGTGTCTCGGGTATCCGCTCGAATCTTGTACTCAAGCAGGTCACCTACAAGACCGCGCTCCACCTCGATGCATCGCGGACTCTCAGTCTTCGGCTCAACGCTTAGTTGCAGGACGGATGCCCCCGTCCAGTAAACTCCCAATTCTGCAAACAATTCGGACGAAGGTATTCCGGGCGTTGCGGCATATCACGTAAGGCTCGGGTGAAACAGGGCATCCATTCAGCACTTTATATCGCATGCCTGTCGCTAGCATCCGGCATCGAAAGGATGCGAAATGCAGGCGAATAATCACACGTCAGAAGACGACGGACTATCGGTGCGGTACCGACGCTACGCGCTCACTATCCTCTTCTTGCTGTACACATTTAACTTCCTCGACCGGCAGATCGTCAACATCCTGGCCGAACCAATCAAGCGAGATCTGCACCTCGCCGACTGGCAACTGGGATCGCTCACCGGCTTGTCTTTTGCCCTTTTCTACGCTTCCCTGGCGCTGCCGATTGCACGTCTTGCCGAGCGTGGTGACCGCGTGAAAATCGTCGCGGCCTCAGCGATCGTATGGAGCCTGTTTACGGGCTTGTGCGGTCTGGCACAGAACTTTCTGCAATTGTTCCTGACCCGTGTCGCCGTGGGTGTAGGCGAGGCAGGATGCACGCCGGCCTCGCACTCGCTGATCAGCGATTACACGACGCGCGAAAAACGCGCTTCGGCGATGGCAACCTTCTCACTGGGGATACCGGTTGGATCGCTTGTCGGCATGGCTGTGGGCGGCCTGATTGCCGATAGTCTTGGTTGGCGCTTTGCCTTCCTGATCGTCGGCCTGCCCGGTGTTGTCCTGGGCCTGATTGCCCTGTTCACATTGCCAGAGCCACGTCGATCGGCGATTGGAAAGGTGGACAAGGTTGAACCTCCGAGCTTTCGCGACGCGCTGTCCGAGTTGAGCGGCAATCGCGCCTATATCTGGATGACGGTTGCCATGATCCTCATGTGCTTCGTCAACTATGGACAACTCGCATTCCACAGCTCTTTCTTCCTGCGCAACCATGCGGACGGCCTCGACACGCTCGCACGCCAATTGCAGGCTTTTTCCGGCATAGCGCTTGGCCCGACTGGTTTTCTCGGAGTCGTGCTCGGCATCGTCATTGGCGTTTTCGGCGGAATCGGTACCTGGCTCGGTGGGGCGCTCGCTGACCGTGCTGCACGCACAGACATCCGTGCCTATGCGACTGTACCTGCGATTGCAGCCTTGGCGCTGCCTCTTCCGATCATGATTACCTATTTGTCGCCCGGGGCACTGTCTGCTCTGATACTGCTCAGTGTGCCAATGCTACTGCAATCAGTTTATTACGGTCCGATCTTCGCGAGCGTTCAGAGCCTGGTCCGCTCGCGCACGCGCGCAACGGCGGCAGCGATCTTCCTGTTCTTTGGCAATCTTGTTGGTCTGGGCTTCGGGCCTCTCACCGTGGGTATGCTGAGTGATGTGCTTGCGGCTCACCTCGGAAGCGGCGAGGGGTTGCGTTGGGCGCTGGTCGTCACCGCCTTTGCATCCACAGCAGCGGCAGGGGCCTTCTTTATGGCGCGACGGACGATCCGCGATGACATCGTCAGCTGAACGGTATTCTTCCCGAACGGTAGTTGCCTCAAAAGTAACTTTTGAACTATCGGCATGGCAATGGTATTACCGGCTACCACGTTTGGGGTGAACCGCCCCGGTGTGAATCGGTACCGTATTGGCCCTATCCCGCCGTAGGGCCCGGCTCCAAACTAAGACGCGAATCGCGATTGGGAAGCTGGGCCAGACTTCCTTAGGACTCGAACCATCGGATCAAAAAGTCCCTTGGTATCAGTCGTGGTATCCGTTATTTACATCATTGTAAGTTTGTTGAATTTCTGCGCCTCTCAGAGGCAAGTTCGAGTCCGACCGGGGCACCATAGACCGTCCGTGGACGTCCATTTTCGTCCGCCAAGTGACTGGTTTTGCTTCGTTATTTCTGTTATGGTGTCCGCAGGAATTCGGGCTCGTCGATACCATAGCGCGTCAGGTGCTTGGTACTTTTCTTGGCTGGCGAAAATCCGTTGGCTCGTCGACAAGGCGTACGCGACGCTCGCCAACCGTCCCATCACGGACACACCCGCCCTGGAGCGGGAGACAAGGTGTTCATGGTCCGAGACTCGCTTGCCAGAAGTGGCGGAAACCGGCGCTATTCGCCGTCTTTTCGCGAGATCGACGCGGAGCATCCGCCTGTCTGCGTGTCAGCCCGGCACACGCAACCTGTAACCGACCCCCGGCTCGTTGGTGATGAGGCGTGGCTGCGCCGGGTCGGCTTCGAGCTTCTGGCGCAGGTTGCGGACGATGATGCGGAGATAATCGACGCGCTGTTCCTGTGCCGGGCCCCAGACGTTGCGCAGCAGCTGCGCGTGGCTGATCACCCTGTCGGGGTAGCGTGCCAGCGCGGCGAGCACGTCGTATTCCTTGGGCGTGACGTGCACTTCGGTACTTGCGCGAAGGATACGGCGGCGCGCCAGATCGATTTCGACATCCCCGACGACGACGCGCGTCTGTCCGGCCTCTCCCGACTGGCGGTGCCGCAGCACCGTACGGATGCGGGCGAGGAGTTCCTCTGTATCGAACGGCTTCGTCAGATAGTCGTCGGCACCGAGATCGAGCGCGGCGACCTTCTCCGCCGTATCCTCGCGCGCCGAGATGACGATCACCCCCGCGGCTGAACGGGCGCGGATGATCTGGATGAGCTCGATCCCGTCGCGGTCGGGGAGGCCGAGATCGAGCAGAACCGCGTCCGGTTTCTCGATGTCGAGCAGCGACAGCCCCTCGCGCGCGGACGCGGCTTCGCTGACAGCGTGGCCCGCCCGCTGCAACGCCGCGCGCACGAGCCTGCGGATATGCGGATCGTCTTCGACGACGAGAATGCGCGCGGTTGCGGACATGGTCCCTTTTAGGGCTGCGGCGAAGCCTGGTCGAGCGCGAGGTTGAGGGCGAGCACGTTCACGCGCGGCTCGCCGATTATGCCCGCGAGCGGGGCTTCGGTGTGGGCTGCGACGCGCGCTGTCACGTCCGCTGCCGGCAGCCCGCGCGCCTTTGCGACGCGCGCGATCTGGAACCGTGCGGCGGCCGGGCTGATGTGCGGATCGAGGCCCGAGCCCGATGCGGTGACGAGATCGATGGGGACGCCGGGGCCATGCTGCGCGGCGTCGCCCTTTATGCGATCGACGAGCGCCTTCGATGTCGGTCCCAGGTTGGACCCCGAGGACGCCAGCGCATCATAGCCGTTCCCAGCGGCGGAGGGGCGGCCGTGGAAATAGCGCGGTGAGGCGAAGCGCTGCCCGATGAGCGCGGAGCCGACGACCTGCCCATCGCGCGCGATGAGGCTGCCGTTGGCTTGGCGCGGAAACAGGGCCTGACCGATACCCGTGAGCCCCAGCGGGTAGAGGATGCCGAGCAGGAGTGCGAACAGAAGCGTCAGGGTGAACGCGGGACGGAGGGCGGTACGGAGATCGGAAAGCATTGGGGGGTATCCTTCAGGCAAGACCGATACTGGTGACGGCAAGGTCGATGAGCTTGATGCCGATGAACGGCGCGACGAGACCGCCGAGGCCGTAGACCGCGAGATTGCGGGCGAGCAGCGGCCCGGCCGCCATGGGGCGATAGCGGACCCCCTTCAGCGCCAGCGGCACGAGACAGGGAATGATGAGCGCGTTGAAGATGATCGCCGAGAGGATCGCGCTTTCGGGCGAACCGAGCCCCATGACGTTGAGCACGCCAAGCCCCGGATAGAGCACCACGAACATCGCCGGAATGATCGCGAAATATTTCGCGACGTCGTTCGCGATGGAAAAGGTGGTGAGTGCGCCCCGTGTCATCAGGAGCTGTTTGCCGAGGCCGACGATCTCGATCAGCTTCGTGGGATCGCTGTCGAGATCGACCATGTTGCCCGCCTCGCGCGCCGCCTGCGTGCCCGTGTTCATGGCGACGCCGACATCGGCCTGTGCGAGCGCGGGCGCGTCGTTGGTGCCGTCGCCGCACATGGCGACGAGGCGCCCGCCCGCCTGCTCGCGGCGGATGAGCGCGAGCTTGTCCTCCGGCGTCGCTTCGGCCAGGAAATCGTCGACGCCGGCTTCGGCGGCAATCGCGGCGGCGGTAAGTGGATTGTCGCCGGTGATCATCACCGTGCGGATGCCCATGCGGCGAAGCTCCGCGAAGCGTTCGCGCACGCCTGCCTTCACGACGTCCGATAGTGCCACCGCACCGAGCAGACGCCCGTCCCGCACGACCGCAAGCGGTGTGGCGCCTGAACGGGCGATCTCGTTGGTGATGCGCGTGAGTTCGACGGCGGCAGGGGTGTCGGCAAGCGCAGGCTCCGCTTTCAGGATGGAATCGACGGCGCCCTTCCGAATGATGCTGCCTGCAACCTCGATCCCGGACACGCGCGTCTGCGCCGTGAACGCGATTACGCGCGCGTCCGCCGGGAGCGTGCGTGTGGCGACGGCATAGCGCTCGCGCGCCAGCACGACGATCGAGCGCCCTTCCGGCGTCTCGTCGGCAAGGCTGGCGAGTGTGGCGGCATTTGCCAGCGTTTCCACATCGATACCCGAGAGCGGCCGGAAGGCCGTTGCCTGGCGATCGCCGATGGTGATCGTACCCGTCTTGTCGAGCAGCAGCACATCGACATCGCCTGCAGCTTCCACCGCGCGGCCGGATTTCGCGAGCACGTTGAAACGCACCAGCCGGTCCATGCCCGCGATGCCGATCGCGGAGAGAAGCGCGGCGATCGTGGTGGGGATGAGCGTGATGAGCAGTGCGGCGAGCACCGCGACCGGAACGCTGCCGCCGGCATAGTCGGCAAAGCCGGGGATCGTGGACACGGCGATCAGGAAGATGATCGTGAGACCGACGAGCAGGATCGTGAGCGCGATCTCGTTGGGCGTCTTTTTCCGTTCGGCGCCTTCTACGAGCGCGATCATCCGGTCCAGAAAGCCATGCCCCGGCTCCTGCGTGACACGTACCTTGATGCGGTCCGAAATGACGCGCGTGCCCGCGGTGACGGCGCTGCGGTCGCCGCCGGCCTCGCGGATCACGGGAGCGCTCTCGCCGGTAATCGCGGCTTCGTTCACCGAGGCGACGCCCTCGATAACCTCGCCGTCGGCTGGGATCAGATCGCCGGTTTCGACAATAACGATTTCACCCTTCTGCAGCTGCGCGGCACCGACCACCTCGTAGATATCGCCGACCCCGACAAGCAGCTTCGCCTTGAGTTCGGATTTGGTGGCGCGCAGCGCCGCCGCCTGCGCCCGCCCGCGCCCTTCGGCAAGCGCTTCCGCAAAGGTGCCGAACAGTACGGTGAGCCAGAGCCACACGATGAGCTGTATCTGGAACGGCATGGAGAGACGCTCGCCGCCGATCGCGAGGAGCACGCCGAGGAGCAGCGCAACAACCGCCGTGGTGAACAGCACCGGATTGCGCACGAGCTGGCGCGGATCAAGCTTCAGCACCGCATCGCGCATCGCCGGGATCACGAGGCCTGCAGAGAACATGGATTTGGTCATGGGAGTTGTCCCTCAGAAGAGGTCGCCGCGCAGCATCGCGACATGGTCCGCAACCGGACCGAGCACTAGGCTGGGGAGGAAGGTGAGGCCGCCGACGATGAGGATGATCCCGATGAGGAGGCCGATCCACAGCGCCCCAGTGGTGGGGAACGAACCGGCGGTCGCGGGTGTGTATTTCTTCGCGGCGAGGTTGCCCGCGATGGCGAGCACGGGCACGATCACGAAGAACCGCCCGAGCCACATCGCGATGCCGAGAAGGGCGTTGTACCACGGCGTGCCCGCCGTGAGCCCCGCGAAGGCCGAGCCGTTGTTTCCGGCCGCCGACGTGAAGGCATAAAGGATTTCCGAAAAACCGTGCGGGCCCTTGTTGAGAGGCCCCGCGAGTCCCGCCGCGCTCACCGCGCTTAGCGCCGTGAAGCCGAGAATGGCGAGCGGCAGGACGGCGATGGCGAGCACGGCGAGCTTCACCTCGCGCGCCTCGATCTTCTTGCCGACATATTCGGGCGTCCGCCCGACCATCAGTCCGGCGACGAACACGGCGAGCAGGGCGAACAGCAGGAAGCCGTAGATGCCCGCGCCGACGCCGCCCACAACGACTTCGCCGAGCTGTATGTTGAACAGCGGGATCATGCCGCCGAGCGGCGTGAAGCTGTCGTGCATGGCATTGACGGCGCCGCACGAGGCAGCGGTCGTGATGACGGCAAAGAGTGCCGAAGCGGCGATGCCGAAGCGAATTTCCTTGCCCTCCATGTTGCCGCCGGAAATGCCGAGGCCGTGCAGGATCGGATTGCCTGCGGCCTCCTGCGAGTAGGCGACGGTCACGCCCGCGACGAACAGCACGAGCATGGCGACGAGGATCGCCCAGCCCTGCCGTGTGTTCCCCACAGCCTTGCCGAACGTCCACGTGAGGCCGACACCGATCACGAATATCGACAGCATCTGCACGAGGTTCGTCAGCGCAGTCGGATTCTCGAACGGGTGCGCGCTGTTCGCGTTGAAGAAACCGCCGCCGTTGGTGCCGAGCATCTTGATCGCTTCCTGGCTGGCGACCGGCCCAAGCGCGATCGTCTGCTTCGCGCCTTCCAGCGTGACGACATCAACCGATGCGGCGAGCGTTTGCGGTACGCCGCTCGCGATCAGGTACAGCGCATAAACGAACGAGATCGGCAGCAGCAGATAGAGCGTGATGCGCGTGATATCTGCCCACACATTGCCGACAGTGGTCGCCTCGCGCCGTGCGAAGCCGCGGAACAGAGCGAAGGCGACCGCAATGCCTGTCGCGGCCGACAGGAAATTTTGGATGGTGAGGCCGAGCATCTGAGCGAGGTTCGAAAGCGCCGCTTCGCCCGAATACCACTGCCAGTTGGTGTTGGTGGTGAAGCTGATCGAGGTGTTCATCGCGCCGTCCGGCCCGAGCGCGGCGAGGCCGCGCGGGTTCAGCGGCAGCATGTCCTGAAGCCGCAGCACGGCATAAGTGAACAGCAGGAGCGCGAGATTGAACAGGACGAGATGCAGCGCATAGCGCCGCCATCCCTGCTCCGCTGAGGGGTCAATCCCCGCGAGCCTGTAGAAGCCGTTTTCAACCGGCCCCAGAATGCGGTGAAGCGGTGTCCGCCGGCCTTCGTAAAGCGCGAACAGCCACAGGCCCATTGGCTTGGTGAGGGCCAGCAGCAGGCCCACGAACAGCGCGATGAGCGCCCATCCCTGGTAGGTCATCGGGAAGTTCCGATCAAAAGCGTTCGGGCCGCAGCAGTGCGGCCACGAGATAGAAGAGCAGCCCGAGCGCGGTAGCGCCGGCAAGGATCAGGTGCAGCGTCATTGGCTAGGCCTTCAGGCGTTGTCGCAGACGCGGACGAGCGCCAGCGTCGCAAGAACCAGCCCGCCCAGCAGGGCGAGCCATGGCAGGTCCGGCATGATGAATCTCCGTGTAAGCGCCTCCATGGCGCAGCTCACGAGATAGGCGCTGCCGCCATTAAGGTTCGACGGCGAATGCCGGTCTTTGGCATTAAGATTTCATAGTGAAGCCGGGACCGCCGTGGCGTTCGCATCCACTTCAGCCTACATCTGCGGGCGCCATGGATAGCGAGTCTCGTCCCTCACCCGATGCTCTGCTGCGCGCCGCGCGGCGGGAAGCGCGCGGCAAGCTCAAGATATTCCTCGGCGCTGCGCCTGGTGTCGGCAAGACATTCGAGATGCTTCGTGGCGGTGCCGCGCGCCTAAAGGCGGGTGTGGACACGGTGGTGGCGATCGTTGAGACGCACGGCCGCGCGGAAACCGCCGCGCTCCTCGAACCGTTCGAGGTCATCCCCCGCAGCCGCATCGACTATCAGGGCCACATGCTCGAGGAGATGGACCTCGATGCCGTGCTGGCGCGTCGTCCGGCGCTGGCGCTCGTCGACGAATATGCGCACAGTAACGTCGAGGGCAGCCGCCACCCAAAGCGTTGGCAGGACGTGGCCGAGCTGCTCGATGCGGGGATCGACGTCTACACCACGCTCAACATCCAGCACGTCGAGAGCCTGAACGACGTTGTCGCCGGCTTCACGCGCGTTCGGGTGCGCGAGACGGTGCCCGACAGCGTCTTCGACGGCGCCGAGATCGAAGTCGTCGACCTACCGCCCGACGAACTCATCGAGCGGCTGAAGGAGGGCAAGGTCTACATCCCCGCCGAAGCCTCGCGCGCGCTCGGCCATTTCTTCTCGAAGCAGAATCTTTCGGCGCTCAGGGAAATGGCGCTGCGGCGCGCGGCGCTCACGGTCGATCAGGCGATGCTGGAGCATCTCGACGCGCATGCCGTGCCCGGCACGTTCGGCGCCGGCGAACGCATTCTCGTCGCGGTCAGCGAATTGCCGGGCAGCGAGGCGCTGGTGCGCGTCGGCAAGCGGCTCGCCGATGCGCTCCGCGCGCCGTGGCAGGCGGTCTACATCGAAACGCCGCGCGCGGCCGCCTTCGACGAGGCGGACAAGCGCCGCGTCGCCGACGCGCTGCGCCTCGCCGCGAACCTCGGCGCGACGATCGCCACGGTCCCCGCCGAAAGCGTGATCGAGGGGCTGCGCGCCCACCTCGAAGGCATGCGCGCCACGCAACTTGTGCTCGGCAAGTCGGTGCGTAGCTGGTGGTTTGAGCTGCGGCACGGATCGGTGGTGAACGCCATGCTGCGCAGCGGCGACGGCCTCGCGATCCACGTCATCCCGGCGGAAGGCGGCCCCGTCCGAGCGCGGACTGCGCCTGCCAAGGGGTGGGGAAAGCCCCGCGACTACGCGCTTATCGCAGTCGCCATCGGCTTCACCACGTTGCTCTGCAAGATCGCCGAACCGTTGATCGGTGCAGGCGGCGTCGATCTCATCTATCTGCTGCCGGTCATTGCTGTAGCCGGGCGTTTCGGATCCCGACCCGGCATTGTCGCGGGCATGGCGTCGGCGCTCGCCTACAACTTCTTCTTTCTGCCACCCCTTTATACCTTCACCATCGCCGATCCGCAGAGCGTGCTCACCCTGTTCGTATTGCTCGGCATCGCGATTTTCACGGCTGAGATCGCCAGCCGCCTCAAGACGCGCGCCACGCTCGGCGCGCGAAGCGCGCACGAAAATGCCGCCGTCGCCGCTTTCGGACAGGCACTGGCGCGGGCGTCGGACTGGGAGTCGACGAGCCGTATTGTCTGCGCCGAGATGGCGCGCATCCTCGGTGTCAGGAGCCTGTTGCTGTGTGAACAGAATGGCAGTCTCGCGATACGAGCGTCGTTTCCGGAAGGCGCCGTGCTCGGCCCGATCGATCTGGCAGCAGCGGACTGGGCCTGGAGCCGGGGCGAGCCCGCCGGCGCCGGCTCCGATACGCTGAACGCCGCCGATTGGCAGTTCCATCCGTTGAAGACCGCGCTTGGCGTGCTCGCCGTCGTTGGGCTTTCGAGCGAGGACGGTCGGGCACCCGTCAGCGCCGATCGCGCTGTGCTGCTCTCCACACTGCTCGGGCAGGCGGCGCTGGCGCATGAGCGCCTAAAGCTCGAGGATGAGCTCCGCGCCGTTACCGTGCTCAAGGAGCGCGACCGGCTTCGCGCCGCGCTGCTCTCCTCTATCGGGCACGATCTACGCACACCGCTCACGTCCGTTTCCGGTGCGGTCGACGCGATCGCCGCCGAACACCCGGACGCTTCAACGCTGCCGGTGGCACGCGCCGAGATCGCGCGGCTCCGCCGTTTCCTCGACAACCTGCTCGACATGGTCCGCATCGACACCGGCAGGCTCGAACCCCGACCGGAAGCCGTTGACCTCACCGATGCTGTGGCGAGCGCCATTCACGACCTCAAGATGCTGCTCGCCCAGAGTCGCATCGACCTCAAGGTGCCAGCAAACCTGCCATTGGTTTCAGCCGATCCGACGCTGCTCCATCATATCCTGCTCAATCTTCTCACCAACGCTACCCAGCACGGCGGTGGCAGGATCGTGATCGAAGGGAAACGGACGCCCGATGCGGTGACGCTGTCCGTCTGCGATTCAGGGTCGGGCCTGCCGGAAACCGGCGCTGGGGCTTTTTCCGTATTCGAAACCGGGGCCGGCACTGATCGTGACCGGGGCAGCGGTCTCGGCCTTGCGATCGTGAAAGGCTTTGCGGATGCCATGGGCCTTGAGGTAACCGCCAGCAATCAGGACGCGGGCGGCTCGCTTTTCACGATCGTGTTTCCTGAAGGGGCTGTCATTAGAAACCCAAAACCGGACTGACGGGATGGTCGGCCCAAATGACCGCGGCAGACACATCAGCATTGATGGCGATCGTGCGAAATGAGCCGGAGGCAGATGCATGTGCTGCCGTGCCCGTTTGATGACTGAATCCGGAACTCGCTGTTTAATGCTGGTAACGGAGAGAAATGAATGCCCCCGTTTTTGCGCGGTACCACCGGTTCTCCGTAAACTGAACATCGTCGGCGCTGCGCGGCCCCGTATAGACGATGCGGTCGCGATCATGCTTGCGGGAAAGGGCGTTCTGCACGCTGGTCTCGATGGTAAGCTGCGGCGTCGCGGCGAACGTCCATTTTACGGTGGCATAGGGATCAGCGAAGGTTCGGCGCACTTCGTTGATCCTCCGATAGGTCAGCTTCTGGCCGAAATACACGTCAAGCGCAAAGGTCGACCGCAGCCTCGGGCGATCGAGCGAAGCATGTATCTCACTCTCGAACGGTGCCAGCGCGGTGATCGGCCGCCGGTCTCCAGTTACGGGATCGCGCACACTGCTGCGCCGCCATTCGCCGCTGAACGAAACGCGCCCGCCCGAGAGGCCAACCGTATCCAGCGGCCATGTGAACCGGAGCACTGCCGCATTGACCGTACCCTCGCCAATGTTGCCGGGCGCATCGAGGCCATCCACAGGCAAGAGATCGAGCACATTGTCGATCCGTTCGTGGCGATAGGCGAGCGTAAGCGCCCCATCAGTCCCGAACCGTCGTTCGACATCCGCCTCGAACACCCAGGCGGTCTGAGGACGCAGATCGAGATTTCCGGCGTCCACCGTGCCTTCGATCAGCGATGCCGAGCTTGCGAAATCCGAGAAATCGAGCTGACCGACATCCCGCTCGACCCGCAAGCGAACCAGTCCGCGCGCACCGGGACTCCAGCGCAGCAGCAGCTTCGGTTTCAGAAATCCGAATTCCCGAGAATAGTCGAAGCCAGTGCTGTGATCCTTCTGCCCGAGCCGCGACCCCTCACCGCGCAGGGTCATTTCAGCCGTGAGCCGCGAGGAAACCGCCAGCTTCATCAACGCCGACAAGTCCGCTCGCCATTCCGTGATCGTCACATCTGCGCCGGGAAGGGTGATAGGTGTGCCGGCAACCGACAGCGCGCTCACGCTATCGAGCGCATTGTAGGCGACCTCACCACTGATTTCCCAAGACGGCCCGCGTGCCGGCGTGCGATCAACCGTTGCGCGCAATATGCGTTCATCGGCGACACTGTCGGACATATAATCGGACAAAGCGCCCCCATCATCGCTCGTCGAACGCACCGCGATGTCCTTGCGTGTCGCCAGCGCCAGCAGTTTCGTATTGACGTCTCCGAAGGGGCGCGACCATTCTCCGCCGAGTTCACCGCTGTTCGTTCGGACCCGATCATCCGTTCGCGCACTCGGCCCAAATATATTGGCTTCCAGAAAAGCCAGCGTCTCTCGCGTACGATAATCCTGATGCGTGAGCGAGAGATTGCCACGCGCCGTCCCTCCCGCCAGCGGAAGGTCCGCAGCCATGCGCGCTTCCGCGCCGCGGATGGGGGAGTCCACAGAAATGCGTGCGCGTTCGAGAACGTCTCCTGAGGCACTGCGTTTCACACGTTCGCCATTACCGCTTTCGTCCTGATTGCGCGAAAGCAGCAGCGACGCTTCCCAACCGCCCGTGATGCCGCGCCGCGATGTTTCAGCGCGAAATGCCGGACGTGTGGTCCCATCGGTATAGGTGTAGTTCGAAAGCGTGAAGGCACGCACATTAGAGGTGTCCGAAATCCGCACAACATTCGCCAGAAGCTGTGCGCCTTTCTGGTCGATCCCCGGCCGCGCCGTGCGGATGAGTTCAATGCGCGCAACTTGGCCTGCCGGTATCGCCTTCAGAATATCATCCAGCGTGCGGCTCTTTGTGGAAGGCCGCACGCCATCCACAAGAACGTTGCCGGCGGCGCCCGCATAGCCGCGAACGGCGTCGCCGGACGCGATCACGAAACCGGGCAGGCGAACCACCATGTCGTACGCGGTCACGGGCGCGGCCTGCTCAAAATAGGCGGGTTCAAAAACGAGATCGCTCGCTGACCACGCGCGGCCTGGCATCGCGCCAAGTGCTGCGGCCAACGCCAGAGCTGCAGTCTTCAACGGCGTTTCCCTTTGATGAAGCCCGGCATCATCGCACGCAGCACGCTATCTTCAGGTCGCATTGCGTGGCCTATGGCTGCGATGGCATGTGCAGCAGCGAGACCGACAAGGAACCAGCCGCCCCATTTGTGTAAGTAGCTGAGGGCGATACTTGGGCCATCATGTCGGGCGAAAGGGGACGGTATGCCGATCCCGAATGGCAGTTCGAGCCGTGCGTTCACGAAAGCATCCATCAGATAGCCACTGACCGGCAGTGCCAGGATGAGAACGAGCAGGGCAGAATGCACAAGCCGTGCCGGTGGTCCGCCTATTGCGGGCGGGCGTGCGGCCCGCCTGCGCACAGCGGCCCAGAAGAGCGCAAGGCCGAGAACCAGAAGGCCGCCGAGTTTGTGCCAGCCGATCCACGCCTTGTAGCGATCAATGTAGGGCTGGCTCCAGTCCGGCGGCGAGAGCAGATAGATCGCAAGCCCCGCAACCGTGAGCGCCAAGAGACCCGTCCCCCAGTGCACCGCAACAATGGCGCTTGGCCAGCGCCGCTCTGCGCGGTCGTCTATGCTCACCAACCCACTGTCCGCACGGCCTTGCACTGGCGGAGCGCCGTTTCGATCGAGCGTACCGGAGCGATTTCGGCGTAGGCTGCGGGCGCCCGGTCGGTCGCCAGAAGATCGACACCGTCTGCCGCAAGCTCGGCATAGATGCCCTTCAGATCGAGGTTTTCGATTGCGCCATCCACATACCACAAGGTGCCGTAGGAGACGGTGTGTCCCTCGGCATGCAGGGCGTTCCAGAAGGAACGGTCGCGTTTGCCGATACCCGTCCAAGGCACGACGCGCCGCATGTCGATTCCTGCCTCCTTCACGCGCTGCAATGCCGCTGCATCGGGAATTTCGAGTGACATACTGATTTCGTCATCGAGGGCCTGAAGCCGCTTTGCATCTGGGAGGTTGTTAATCAGCAGCATGAAGTTCGCTTGCGCGCCTGCTTCGCGAATTTCTCTCACGATCTGGGGCAGCGTCTCGCTGACCTTCACTTCCGCGAGAACCAGGCCGCGCCCCTTCGCCCAAACCGCCATGTCGCGGAGCTGCGGGATCTGGAATGCCGTTTCATTCCCGTCATTGTCCTTGAGGCGAAGCGTGCGCAGCGCCTCCCAATCGTGGTCCGCGACCGCGCCCGTTCCCGTTGTCGTCCGGTCGAGAGTGTCGTCGTGCATCAGCACGAGCACACCATCGCGGCTCTGCCGCACGTCGACTTCGAGCAGGGCTGGAAACGCTGTGAGCGTCCGCGCCGCTGATTCAATTGCATTCTCGGGATAGCCAGGCGCGGCGCCGCCGCGATGTGCGCTGACCAGCGTGCCGATGCCGCGGGTGCAGGCGAGGAGGTCGTGCACGGATGCAAACGGGTTTGCGACCGGGACACGCGGTTCCGGAAGTGTCGCCGGGGTAGCAAGACCTGCCGAGGGTGTCAGGCTGCCGATCAGCAGTGCACTAAGGATCGCTTTACGCATTGGCTTTTACCTTCGAGTCGGGAGGATCAGAAACGTGCTCGGGCACCGAGCTGCCAGGTGCGCGGCGCCCCACGGTAGCTGTCTGGTTCCTCGTAGCTTTCGTCGAACGCGTTCCTTAGATTGGCGAACAGTTCGATGCCTTCCGAAACGGTGTAGCGCGCCGAGAGGTTGACGAGATCATAGGCGGCAACCGTGCCGTTTCCGAGATAACCGCCGCCGGGTCCCCAGGGGCTCGTATTCTCGTAGAGGACATCCTCGCGCGCACCGCGCCGGAAATAGTCGACCGAAAACGACAGCGCCGATGTGGGTGTGACAGTCAGGCTGGCGGACCAGCCATGTTTGGGCCGCCGCAGCAGGCGGTCCCCCGTTGCATCGTTGACGGCATCGGTGCGCGTGTAGTTGACCTTGAACTCGGCAACGCCTTCAGCACGTGCTGTGAGGCTGAGCTCATAGCCGTCGATCGCGGCGCGCCCGATGTTACGATTCTGGAGCGCAGCAGAGTCGTATTCGATGAGATTCCTGATCTTCGTATCGAAATAGGTAGCCGTGAGGCCGAGCCAGCCCTTGCTGCCGATATCCGTGCCCGCGTCGAGACCCGCTTCGAAAGATTTGCCGTGCTCGGGGCGCAGACCGGGATTACCGATGTTCCACGCGCTTTGCGTGAAACGCTCGCTCAGTGTCGGTGCCTTGAAGGACTTGCCGTAGGCGACATAAGCCCGGCCGCCGATCTCCGGCAGGCGAAGCACAGCGCCGGAATTCCATGTGGTGACAGATTTGAACGCTTCCGGATCATCGTGGCGGAGTGATCCGTTAAGTTCCACACGCTCTGCCATCGAAACCTGTGCCAGCGCATAGAATGCTGTCTGCTTTTCAGCGCGGGCCAGCGTTTCCGTGGTGCCGCTCAAAGAGCGGACCTTTTCCTTCTGCCATTCGACGCCACCGGACAGCGTAGCTTCTGCACCTTCCATCGGCGTAAAGCTGATGCGGTTCCGCCATGCGGCGAAGGTACGGAGGCCGGTCGATTTGGCGTCGAGGCTGCCGAAGGCATTATTGGTATCTGGGCTATTGTGATCGACCCGTTTGTTGTCGACCTGTCCGAATTCGAGGTCGCCCTGATAACGGCCGTCGAGCAGCGTGAGCCGCGGTGCGATACGCCATACGAAATAGCGGTCCGTGCCACTGCGGCCTTCGCGGTCGAGTGCGGCATCGTCGAAGTCAGTCTTCGCTCGGCGGAAACGAGCGAGCCCGCGCACCATGAGCGCATCGGTAAGCTTCAGTTCGCCGTTCGCTGTCAGCGTGAGAAAGTTGCTGCCGTCGCGTTCGCCGAGATTGTCGGCGAGGCGGGCGGCGACGTTGTTGAAGCCGCCCGTCTCGAAATATTCCCCCGTGATACCGTAGGCGAGCACGCCGCTTGAGCCGCGCGCACCGGCAAGGCCCCGATATGTATCGAGATTGCCCGCGGCAACCTCGGCGTAGGGCATAAACGCTTCGTTGCCGCCGATACGCGGGATGAAGTTGATGACGCCGCCGATGGCATCTGAACCGTAGACAGCAGATGCAGGACCACGCAGGACCTCGACGCGCTCCAAGTCGCCAAGCGTATCCGAGCCGAAGTTGAATTGACCGTTGGGTGTCGATGCATCGTTCATCCGGATGCCGTCGAAGAGTGCCAACGTATGCTTGGAATTTGTACCGCGCGAGAAGACTGAGGTCAGCGTGCCGGCGCCGCCGCTTTGGACGACGCTGAGGCCGGGAACCGTCTTGAGCACGTCGGCGGCTGTTACGTAGCCTTTCTGCTCGATGAGGTCGCGTGTGATGACTTCCGTCCGCGCAGCGACGCTCTCGGCGCTCGACTTGCCGCGCATCGCGGTGACGATGATCTGTTCGTCTTCTGTTGCGGCGTCGTCTGCGTGTGCGGAGGGCGCCAGGACGGCGGAGAGGGGAAGGGCGAGTAACGCGGATATGTAACGATGCGCGGTCATAGGGGGCTACCTGTTCGTTTTGCTTCAGGGGGCACCTAGGGCTGCTGCATGACTGATCAATTTCGCGACCATGAACACTGGAGGTCAGGAGCGTATGGAAACGTATGGCGGCCCGACCTGCCGACGAATAGACCTGCTGAATCGCGGCGCTGGCCCAACCTGATCAAGCAGTTACGCCGAAGGGCAGGCCTCTCTCAGGCCGCACTGGCGGAAGAGCTTGGCGTGCGACAGGCGTCGGTTTCGCGATGGGAGAACGGGCATGACCTGCCCTCGTTGCAGCTTCGCCATCGGATGCGCACGATGTTGCAAACCTCGAATGCATCCTGCCTCAAACAGCAGCTTCAGATTCGGATGGCTTATGCCCCCTCGCCGATGAGTATCGTCGGTCCCGGTGCCCGCTTCCTCGATTTCAGCCGCAGCTTTGCGGCGGAGACGGGTACAGTCGTTGAGGTCCTCAGGGGAAACCGAATCTACGGACAATTCGGAGAAACCGTCGATATGACGACGGAAACATGGGAAAAGAGCGGCATATTCGGCGGCGATATCGCGTTCACCCTGACCGTGCTTGCGTTCAGGAACGCCGCTGGTCAGATGGTCCACCTCAAGAACTTCGATACGCCTTATATGCTCGACGATGACGAAATCGTGACGATCTGCGAGACACGACGGATCGAGGAAAGTGCATATGACGAGCACATTCTGACGTACGGCGGCCCGGTGTTTTTCCTCAGTTATGACGAACTTGGGAGCTGATTCGCTTCGAGCACGTGGACTCGAACCATTGGGTTAAAAGGTCTCTTGGTGCCGGTCATGGTGCCTGCGCTGCATCGGGCAAAACTCGCCGATCCCGCACGATACAATGGAATTTTTCGTGGTATCGAGTTGCCTTCCTGAGGTGGTGCCATGCGGCTCTCGGCGCTGGCGGTCCGCAACGCGAAACCGCGTGAGACGCCCAAGCTCGGTCTTGAGAGGGAACTGCTGGGTCATGGTGGTTGTCAGGGCAACCTGGAGCGAGCGCGCACATGCGTTAAATATACTAAATGGTATTCCGATCACGGTACGCTGCGCGGCGTTTCTATATAAAATTATACTGGCAAGTATGTTAAATTCGCGCTATTGCCACCTATGATGGCGGCGCTGTGAGAGGAATAGAGGTTGGATAAGATTACCGGCAGGCCTTCCGGGGACGCAGGCGTCGACTATGCCAAACTTCGTTTGGGTGTCGACGAGGGCAACATACCTTCTCTGCTCATGTGTCTCTTCCAGATGACCGGCGATGCCAAATGGCTGCAGCCGCCGTTTGCGCCGAAGCGCGGCAAAGGGCTTGATGACAATGATTCCGCGGGACTTCCCGACGCGCTTCAGCGGCAAATTCGCGATGCGGCTTATGAAGCGATAACCGCTTGGCTCAAAGGGGGCGAGCTTGCGCTGCCTCGCCCCTCTAACGCCCAGCTTGCGCATATGCTGAGCGTTGCCATGGTCGAGGACGTGCCGGAAGAATATGGCGATGTCATCGCGGCGACGATGAGGCTTGAAGGGGAGGTGTCGACGCCTCGTTCCCAGCGGCCTTTGAGCGCCATTGTCATCGGTGCGGGCGTTTCCGGAATATGCGCAGCGATAAAGCTTGCCGAGATGGGCATAGAATGCCGGATCTTCGAGAAGAACACGCAGTTCGGAGGCACTTGGTGGGAAAACCGTTACCCGGGTTGTGGCGTCGATACGCCGAACCTTACCTACACCTTCTCGTTCCGCGGAGCGGACTGGTCCAAGTATTTCCCGCTTCGGGGCGAGATTTCCAACTATCTCGTTGAAACTGCGGTTGAATACGGGCTTTACGATCGCGTCAGCTTCGAGACGACCGTTAAGAAGGCTGAATGGATTGAAAACGAAAATCGCTGGAAGGTGAGCGTAACCGACAAGGATGGCGGCACGGAGCAGCATTATGCCGATCTCGTATTCAGCGCGGTCGGCATACTCAATATGCCGCTGGTGCCGGAGATTCCGGGACTCGAAAGTTTCACCGGGCGCGTTGTGCACACCTCCGATTGGCCGGAAGACCTGGACGTGACGGGAAAGCGCGTTGCGGTTGTGGGTAACGGCGCATCTGCCATGCAGGTCGTGCCTGCGATTGCGGAAAGTGTCTCAGAACTCACGATTTTTGCGCGCTCGAAGCAGTGGGCGGCCCCATTTCCACAGTTCAGGAAGCCTGTGCCGGAAGGGGTTCGCTACCTGCTGCAAATCGTGCCGCTGTACCGGGCGTGGTGCGAGCAGCGTCTGTCGTGGACGTTCAACGATCGCGTGCATGGTACATTATTTCGGGATCCCGAGTGGGCGCACCCTGAACGTGCCGTCAATGCCATCAATGATGGTCACCGCGAGTACTTCACCCGCTATGTGATTGAAGAGCTTGGAGATCGGCAGGATCTTCTGCCGCATGTTTTACCCGATTACCCGCCGTTTGCGAAGCGCATGCTGCTCGACAACGGTTGGTACCGCACGCTTCGACGGGAAAATGTTCGTCTGATTCCGGAAAGGCTTGCGGAAGTTCAAGGGGATAAGCTGGTTGCGGGCAGTGGGGAGAGCGCGTCGGCAGACGTACTGATCCTCGCCACCGGCTTTCAGGCTGCCAATGTCCTGGGGTCTTACGAGGTCGTCGGTCGCGGCGGCCGGGTTCTCAGCGACTTTTGGGATGGTGACAATGCCGCTGCTTATCTCGGCACCGTTGTTGCCGGTTTTCCCAACTTTTTCATATTGCTTGGTCCGAATGTCGGGGCCGGCCATGGCGGCAGCATGATCCGTTCGATCGAGAACCAGACGCATTATGCGCTACGGATCGTCGAGGAAATGGTCCGGCAAAATGCGCTCGCCGTCGACGTCAGGGAAGACGTTTATACCGACTATTCGGATCGGGTCGACGCCGCGCACGAAAAGCTGGTGTGGACGCATCCCGGTACGGAAAACTGGTATCGAAACGCGCGAGGCCGCATTGTCGCGATCACGCCATGGCGGAACGATGCCTTCTGGCGGATGACCCGGGAAGCTAATCCGGCCGATTTCGTTTTCAAACACGATCGAACCCAAAACGGCTGACACAACGCTGCCGCGCTTCAATCGGTTTATACTCAACAGTATGATCCTGTGAGGGTCAGGGTCCACCAGTCCCGCGCCTGGATTGAAGAAACGGCTGTTTTTCGCCCTGAATCTCGCGTTTTGATAGGAAACGGCCGAACTTCGAAGGCGCTTGCAAAAAACTACTCACAAGTATACTCATTGACGACATAAGTCATAAGACGATCGGGGAGGTGCTGTTATGCGACGGAACTCATGTGCATTTGTGTTCGGTGTGAGCCTGCTGACGACGGCGTCGTTCTCCGGCGTTGCCCTCGCGCAGCAGGCGGGAGGCGCGGATGGCACCGGCGAGCCTCAGAACTCGGAAATCGTTATCACGGCGACTCGCCAGAACACATCGCTGGCTGATACGGCGGCGGCGGTCTCGGCCATTTCCTCTCAGGATCTTGGGCCGGGAGGAATCCAGGACATCGGTGACTTGCAGTCTTCGGTGCCGAACGTCTCGATCGGCGACCAATTCGGTGTGAACCGTACGTTCATTCGCGGTATCGGCATGACCAGCATCGATCTTGGTGCCGACGGTGCCGTGGCGTTCCTTCAGGACGGGGCGATGATCTCGCGGCCGGCGGCGCAGCTGGCCGGCTTCTACGATCTCGCACAGATCGAGGTATTGCGGGGGCCGCAGGGAACGCTCTACGGACGCGGCGCCACGGGCGGCGCGATCAACCTTATTACAGCAAAACCGACCGACGATTTTTCGGGTTATATTCGCGGCACTTACGCCAACTACGATGCCGTTACGCTGGAAGGCGCTGTTGGAGGCCCCATCGCGTCAGACACGCTGCTCTTCAGGATCGCGGGCAAGAAGGAAAAACGCGACGGGTACGGCAAGAACCTCTTCACAGGCTCTGATGTCGACAACCGTGATGCCTACGCGGTGCGCGGGATTCTCGAGGCGCGTTTGTCGTCTGAACTGACAGCCTCGCTCATCGTCGAGCACTATGAGGAAGACGACAACAACTACGCCTTCCACTACTTCGGACCGACGATCGTTCCGGCGGATTCGCTGCCGCACAATCTGCTCGGCGGTGAAACCATCTTCGACTATTACGCCGCGCGCGGCGAGAAGCCGAATCTTCGGAACATTTATTCCGACGAGGAGCCGATCAACAAGCGGAACGGCGAGAATTATACCGCTCTTGTCGAATGGGACGCCGGTGATTTCAACTTGAAGTCGATCACGGCGTACCGCGACTTCAAGCGTTTCAACAGGACCGACCTCGACGTTTCGGACGTCTGGATGTATGGCCAGAACAATTACGTGGAGGATGCCAACTCGTTCAGCCAGGAGCTGCTGCTGAATTACAAGAGTGGCGGCCTCGATATCCTCGCAGGTGCCATGTATTTCGAGGAGGAGCTCTACGGCGAAGTGAAGGTGCCGACGGTAAATCTCGGCCTTCTCTTCGGATTGCCGGCGGACACGTTCGACGACGGCAACTATTTCCAGCGTGGTACGGTCGATACGAAGTCTTACGGTGTCTTCGCGCAGGCTGCGTTCGATCTGACGTCGCAGCTGCGGGTCACGGCCGGTGCGCGTTACAGCTATGAACGGCGCAAAGGCGTCGGCCAGTTCACTTTCGAGGCGGCGGGGATCGATATTCCCACCGACCGGAAGAAGGGGTGGGGCGCGATCACGCCGAAGTTGCTCGTCGAATGGCGTCCGGCCGACGAAACGCTGATTTACGGTACAGTCACGCGCGGCTTCAAATCCGGTGTTATCAACGTTGGCAGTGCGAATTCCGTGATCGATCCAGAATTCGTGTGGAACTATGAGGCAGGCTTCAAGCAGCAGCTTGCCGACAACCGCATCCTGCTGAGCGGCGCTGTGTTCTATTACGACTATACCGATCTTCAGGTGGGCTTCGTCAACGCGCAGAGCATCGTGGAGACGATCAATGCGGGTGCGGCGAAGAATTATGGCGCCGAGCTTGAACTCAGCGGGCGTGTGAACGAAAACCTGACGCTCAATGCCTATGCCGCCTATCTCAACGCGAAGTTCCAGGATTTCTGCAACGGCTACTATGGTGCGGCCGTCAGTCGACCGGGTATCTCCTACGACCCGTGCCCGTCGGACCCCGCTCTCGCGGATCTTGATGGCAAGCGCCTGCCAAATGCACCGAAATTCTCGTTTGGCGCGGGCTTTGATTACACGGTCGAGGTCGGTCCGGGCGAGCTGACGCTCGGTGCGGACATGAGCTATCAAAGCAAGGTTTATTTCACCGAGTTCAATAACATGGATGCGGCACAGGGTGGCTATGCGCTTGTGAACGCGAACCTCACCTACAAGCATGAAAGCGGCTTGTCCGCGAGCCTCTGGGCGCGCAACCTTACGGACAAGTTCGCGATCTCCAACAACATCGTAACGGCGCCGACTTTCGCGCTCGTGCGAGTCGGCTCGGTCATCCCGCCGCGTACCTATGGGTTCACGCTAGGTTACGCATTCTGATCGCGGCATCTTCATGGTCTGGACGTCGGGGGTTCCGTAGTCCGGACCCGGACAGCTTGGGAGGCGCCGGGAATGAACAGGTTCCGCATTGGAGACATGACGCTTCACAGGATTGAGGAATGGCAGGGCGGTTTCGCGCCGCCCTCCGCAATGTTCCGGGGATTCGACGAAGCGCATTGGCTGCCACACGAACACGAGCTTGTGCCGGATTATCATCAGGCCGAAACCGGGCTCATCTACGGCTTCCTGCAAAGCTGGCTGATCGATACCGGCGCCGAAAAGATTCTGTTCGACACCGGCGCGGGGAACGACAAGGAGCGGCCGGGAATTCCGATCTTCGGCGGTCTGCAGACGGATTTCCTGGCCCGGCTGAGCGCAGCGGGCTTCCAGCCCGGTGACATTGACACGGTCGTCTGTTCGCATCTCCATATCGATCATGTCGGCTGGAACACCACACGCTCGGACGAAGGCTGGAAAGCGACATTCCCTAATGCGCGATATATCCTGCCGCTGGGTGATCGTGCTTGCTGGGATCCGAATGATGCCAGCGCAGAGCCGTCGGCGACGGGTAAGGCGGTGAATGCCGGCGTGTTCGAAGACAGTGTTCAGCCGCTGATCGATCAAAACCGTGTGGAGTGGGCCGAATCCGGTTTTGAAGTCCTACCCGGAATCGATCTGTTTGCCGTCGCGGGTCATACGCCGGGGCATCTGGCGATGCGTGTTCTTGCGCGGGGCGATTCCGCCCTTTTTGTGGGCGACGTCCTTCACCATCCGATTCAAATTCATAATCCGGACTGGAACAGCCAGTTTTGCGAGGATCAGGATATGGCGCGCGAAAGCCGCCGTGCCGTTCTCGAAGAAGCGGCGCAAATGGGGTCACTTCTCGTTCCCGCGCATTTCGGCGGCGTGCACGCAGTCCGTGTTTTGCCGGAGGGCTCGGTGTTCAGGCCGGTCTACAGCCCCGAAAGGCTTACGTGATGGCAGATACCGCGTCTGAGCGCTGGCTTCGCAGTTTCGCGATGGATCCGAACGATGCGGAATTGCTCGCCGATCCTTATCCGGCGTTTGCGATGCTTCGCGAACACGATCCAGTGCATTGGTCCGACCATGGGTATTGGGTGGTGACACGCTACGACGATATTCGTGCGATCGTGATGGATCGCCAGAACTTCGGTCAGGGGGACTTCGAGCGGAACATTCGCCTTCTCTACGGTGATGACTTTGACGTGTTGTCGCATCCCGCGTACCGCTGGCTCGCTGATGTGTTCGTGTTTCAAGATCCACCGAAGCATACGCGGCTTCGCGGTCTGGTGACCCAGGCGCTTACGGCCCGTCGCGTGCAGGCCATGCGGCCGCGTATTCAGGAGATCACTGACCGGCTTCTGGACGCAGTGTTTGATCGCGGCCGCATGGAGTTTATCCATGATTTCGCTTACAAGCTTCCCACGGCCGTCATGTGCGATATGCTGGGCATTGATGCAGACGAGGCGGATGACGATCTCCTCATGGCGCTCAATAAGGCGATTCAGGACAGCTTCCTCGTCCTCGAAATGCGGCCGTTACCGCCGGATGAGTTGAAGCTGGCTAACGATCAGATTCTGTTCCTTGAACGCTTCTTCAAGAAGGTCTTCGATCGCAGGCGCATCGAGCCGCGCGACGATCTCGCCACGGCACTTCTAAACGCGCGGGATGGCGGCAATGGCCTCTCCGAATGGGAGATGACAACCGTTGCAATCGCACTGTTCGGCGCGGGGTTTGAAACGACCGCCCATATGCTCGGCAACGGGCTGCTGACACTGCACCGGTATTCCGAAGAGTGGGCGAGGCTTGTGAACGATCCAACGCTTGCAGCATCCGCATCCGAGGAAATCCTGCGTTTCGAAAGCTCGCTTACCATGACGTATCGCACGGCCTTTGCCGATACGACATTGGGTGGGCACACGATCGTGGCCGGGCAGCGCGTAATGGCGATGCTGGGCGCGGGCAACCGCGATCCGCGTGTTTTTGCGGACCCGGACGTCTTCGACATTGCGCGCGAAGGGCCTCGACATCTGACATTCGGCGGCGGCATTCATTTCTGTGTTGGCGCGGAACTGGCGCGGTTGGAAGGGGAGATCGGGCTTGCCACGCTTGCAAGGCGATTGCCGGAGATGCGTGTCGATATCCAGGACCCGCACTGGCGCGGTGTGCACTTTCGCGGTCTGACCGAACTTCAGGTCGCCTGGTAGGCCTTTATCGCGTCTACTCAGCGGAAAGGCTCTTGCGGGCCACGAGAGCATTGATCTCTACTTCAGGGATGCCCCACGCTTTCAGTGCAGCATAGCCGCCTTCGCCGGGCAATGTCGGCGCGCTGCGGATTTGCGCAGGCGTGCGTGAAAACCGCGGAGCGGGATTGGGCTGTGCACGGTTGACACCTGTGAAGACACTTCGGCTTGCGTTCGCGGGGTGACGTACCGCTTCGTCCTGCGTTAGTACCGGCGTTACACACGCGTCGAACGGTTCTAAAATAGTGATCCATTCATCACGCGTGCGCGTTTTGAATAGCGCTTCAAGTGTCCGCGCACGTTCACGCCAGAGAGCGCGGTTCATATGATTGGCAAAATCCTCAAGGTTCAAGCCAAGCCCCGTGATCAGTGCGGCGTGGAACTGGGGTTCGATCGCGCCGACCGCAACATAGCCGTCTGCGGTTTCATAGCAGCGGTAGAAATAAGCGCCGCCATCCAGAAGGTTCGCGGCGCGCTCAGGCGACCAGAATCCCATCGCCTTCCACGCATAAAGCTGGGTCAGCAGCAGGGCTGCGCCGTCGATCATGGCAGCATCGACGATCTGGCCGCGTCCACTCGATTGCCGCTCCACGAGCGCCGCCAGGATGCCCGAAACGACCAGCATCCCTCCGCCGCCGAAGTCGCCGACGACATTGAGCGGGACTGGGGGCGGGGCGTCTGCGCTGCCCATCATGTGGAGACCCCCGGTCAGCGCAACATAGTTGATATCGTGTCCCGCCTTGTGCGCCAAGGGACCGCTCTGGCCCCATCCTGTCATGCGTGCATAGATAAGCCGGGAATTGAGGGCAGACGCCTCATTGGGACCAAGTTGCAACCGTTCCATCACGCCGGGGCGATAGCCTTCGAGCAGGACGTCGGCCTTGCCGATCAGTTGCCGTGCAAGCGCGAAACCATCGGCGGATTTGATGTCGAGCGCGATCGAAGCGCGGCTGCGGTTCAGAAAGTCCTGTCTGCCGTCACCGGGAGAGAGCGCGGCATGACCCTTGCGGTCAATCCGCAGCACGTCGGCACCGTAATCCGCAAGAAGCATGGCCGCAAAGGGTGTGGGTCCGAGGCCGGCGAACTCCACGATGCGAATGCCTGACAACGGCCCTGCCGCGTTCTTGTCGCTTTCTGTTGCCACGGTCGTCCATTCCCAGTTGTATCAGCGATTACACTGCATCTTCGCCTACCCGTGGGTATGGTTTTGTCAAGCTGTCGATCGCGCCTCGGTAGTGCGGGGTTTCATTGAATATACTAGACAGTAGAATTTTGTTATGCCAGCATCGGAAAAACTGCGGAGAATGACATGACTGGCACGACAATGGGCTTCACCTCGACTGAGCGCGTCGTCATCGGTCGGCCCGCTGCAGAGGCTGTCGCGGAACAGGCTGCGCTTGCGGGCGCGCAGCGCGTGTTTATTCTTGCTGGCACAACGCTTGCGAGCACCACGGATGCCGTGCGCAATGTCGAAGCTGCGCTTGGCGCGCGCCACGCGGCAACCTGGACTGGCATACAGCCGCACGCGCCGCGATCGGGCGTGCTTGCCGGTGCGAATGCCGCGCGTGCCGCCAATGCCGATTTGATCGTCACGATCGGCGGCGGATCGGTGACGGACGCGGGCAAGATCATGGCGCTGCTGCTGAAGCATGATGTGCGGACGGTGGAGGCCTTTGAGCCGCTCAGAACCTATGTCACCGACGAGGGGCAGGTCATCAACCCGATCACTGTTGGTCCCGACGTACGCGTGATCTGCGTGCCCACGACGCTTTCGGGCGGCGAGTTCAATGCCCTGTCCGGGGCGACGGATGAAGCGGTGATGCACAAGCAAGGCTACGAACACCGCAACATGGCGCCCATCGCCGTGGTGCTCGATCCGGAACTGACGCAGCATACGCCCGAGTGGCTGTGGTTTTCGACCGGCGTGCGCGCGGTCGATCACGCGGTGGAGACGCTGGCCTCCTACGAATCCAACGACTTCGCCGATGGGCTTGCGGACAGCGCGCTGCGCCTTCTTGTCGAGGGATTGAGCCGCGTGAGGCGGGATTCCGGTGATATCGAGGGGCGCCTGAAGTGTCAGGTCGGCGCCTGGCAGTCGATGATCTCCATCATCGGCGGCGTTCCGATGGGCGCGAGCCATGCGATCGGCCATATTCTCGGCGGAACCTGCGATGTGCCGCACGGCTACACCTCCTGCGTGATGTCGCCCTATGTGCTCGCATGGAACGCCGAATACGATGACAGCCGCCAGAAGCGGATCAGCGCCTGCCTTGGCGAACCTGAAAGCACGGCTTCCGCTGCGCTCGACCGTTTCATCCGAATGCTTGGCATGCCGCGCACGCTGGCGGACGTGGGTGTTGGCGAAGATTGCTTCCAACGAGTTGCCGAATATACCATGCTTGATATCTGGGGGCGGACCAATCCACGTCCGGTGCGGTCGCCCGACGATATACTGGAAATCCTGAGAAGGGCCGCATGAAGAGAGCAACACGCAGCAGAACGGTCGAAGTCCCGCCGGCGACTGCATCGCGTCAGGCACGGCCTCGGGGGCGCCGTATGTCCAAGCCAGATGTTGTTGCGCTGAAGCGGCAGGGTATCCTGGAGGTTGCGAGTCGCTTGTTTCACGAGAAAGGCTATGAAACGGCAACGCTCGACATGGTGGCAGACGAGCTGAACGTCACCAAGCCGTACCTTTACACCTACTACAAGAACAAGGCCGAGATTCTGGCCTCTGTTTGCGCTGTGGGCGTAACGGAATCTCTGGATGCGCTGGACCGCGCTGCGGCGGCGCCCGGAAACTCGGTCGATCGTCTACGGGCAGCACTTCACGAGGTGGCCGCGATCATCATCGATCGCATGGAATATATCGTCGTCTACCAGCGCGAGATGAAAAGCCTCACCAACGTCGATGCGCAGCAGATTCTACGGCTGCGCCACGAGTTCGATCTCAGGATCGCGCACCTTGTGGAGCAGTGCCGGGCGGACGGTCTCGTGAAGATGCATGACGCTGCCGCGATGTCGGTTTGGATGGGCGGCCTGCTGTCGTGGATCCCCAACTGCTACTGGCGGGGTAGCCGCCGCAAGCGCGAAGATGTGATCGAGCAGGTATCCCACGCCTGCATGCGGCTGATTGGCCTCGACTGAGGCTGGCGCGCAAGACTGCGTGCACATCGGTTGGAGCGTTTCCAACCGCAACAACGAACAAACGGACGAGGGGAGTTTCCATGGCGGACCCGAAGGATGCCGCGCGTGATTTTCACGATCCACGCATTCCGAACAGGAACCAGTGTGTTCTACGCTATCTCGTGGATCGCTGGGCGGTGGAGCGCCCGGACAAGACCCATGTCATCTTCGAAGACGGCGAGGAGTGGAGCTTTCGCGACCTTCGCAGGCGCGTGATCGAGAAAGCCGCGGGCCTGCAGGCGCTTGGAATCCGGCAGGGCGATCACGTCGCGGTCTGGCTTCCAAACGGACCCGATGCGCTGCTCGTGTTCTATGCCATTAATTACATCGGCGCGGTATTCGTGCCGTTCAACACGGCGTACCGCGGCGCGCTGCTGGCGCATGTCGTGGCGAATTCCGGCGCCAAGGTGATCGTCGTCCACCCGGAACTCGCACCGCGCCTTTCAGAGATTGACATCGCCGGACTTGAGCGTGCCGTGTTGACGACCGATCTTGAGGCCACGGATTTCGGCCTGCCAACGTGCCGCTTCGGCGATCTCTCCGGTACAGAAGCCGACCTGCTGCCGCTCGAGCGGCCGATCAATCCATGGGACATTCAGTCGATCATCTACACATCGGGGACAACGGGCCCTTCGAAAGGTGTGCTGTCGTCGTATCTTCACATGTTCTCCAACGCCGGCCCCGAAAGCTGGCCGATGGTGACGGAAGACGACCGCTACATGACCGTTGCTCCGATTTTCCATATCGGCGGCATGGGTCCGCCGTTCGTAATGCTCGCGCGCGGCGCATCCGTTGCGGTGGTCAACAGCTACTCGACGGATACGTTCTGGGATGTGGTGCGAAAAACGGAAACCACGGTCGTCTTCCTGCTCGGCGTGATGGCGACGTTCCTCATCAAGCAGCCGCCTTCGGACCGGGACCGGGACCACAAGGTGAAGCTTGCGTTCATGGTGCCGTTCACCGATGACGCGCCGACGTTCAAGGCGCGGTTCGGTATCGATATCTACACGATCTTCAATATGACGGAGATTTCTTCTCCGATCGTGTCAGAAGCAAATCCGACAAAGCGGGGGACCTGCGGGCGTCCGCGCCCCGATGTCGATGTGCGACTCGTCGATGCGAACGACTGCGAGGTTCCGGTGGGGGAAGTCGGCGAGATGCTCGTCCGCACTGACCGTCCATGGGGCATGAACAGTGGTTACAACGCAAATCCGGTAGCGACGGCGGAGGCGTGGCGAAACGGTTGGTTCCACACTGGCGACGCGTTTCGCATGGACGAAGATGGCTATTTCTATTTCGTCGACCGCATGAAGGATGCGATCCGCCGCCGCGGCGAGAACATTTCTTCGTTTGAAGTGGAGGCGGAAGTCTGCGCGCACCCCTCCGTGCGCGAGTGCGCCGCGATCGGGGTGCCCAGCGAGTATTCGGAAGATGAGGTGATGGTCGTGGTGGCGCCCGTGCCTGGCAGCACGATCGATATGACGGAGCTGACGGAGTTCCTTGTGGCGCGCATGCCCTATTTCATGGTGCCGCGCTATATCCGCGTGATGAGTGCTTTGCCGAAGACGCCGTCAGCCAAAGTGCTCAAGGGTGATCTGCGAAAAGAGGGTTTGACTGCGGACACATGGGACCGTGAGAAAGCCGGGATACGCGTCCGCCGCGAGGCTCTGGCGCAATGACGGTTTCGCACCATCCCGTTTACTCCGACAACAGGCTCAAACTTGGTGTATTCTGTGCCAACACCATGCCGGCCCTTACGACCGTGCCGGAACTGTTCAAGCCGAACTGGGCAGAGTGTCTGCGTATTGCGCAGCTGGCTGACGAGACCGGACTTGAAGCCATCGTACCCATCGCGCGCTGGAAAGGCTATGTGGACGGAGACTTTGGGCACGCCTCGCACGATGTAATCGAGCCTTTCACCTATGCCGCTGCGATCGCGCAGGCGACGCGCCGTATCGGGATTTTTGCGACCACGCATGCGCCAACCGTGCATCCGCTGATCGTCGCGAAGCAGGCGGCGACGATCGATGCGATTTCAGGTGGCCGTTTCGGCATGAACGTCGTTGGCGGCTGGAATCGCCGCGAGTTCGAGATGTTTGGCATCGAGATGCTCGATCATGAAGAGCGCTATCAGTATCTCGCGGAATGGCTGGAACTGATCCGCCGCCTGTGGTCGGAAACGCACGAGTTCGATGTCGACAGCCGCTGGTTCAGCATGAAGGGCGCGCTCTCTCGCCCACAGCCCTTGCAGGGCAGTGCGGTACCGATCATGAATGCCGGCTTCTCTGAGACCGGCATGCGCTTCGCGGCGCGCCATTCGAACATAGGCCTTATAGGTCTCTTCGGCGAGAACCCCGATCAGTGGCGGGTTCAGGTCAATAAATACAAAGCGCTGGCGCGAGACGAATATGGTCGGGATGTTCAGGTCTGGACCAATGCTCAGCTCGTGCTGAAGGACACGGATGCCGAGGCGGCCGACTATCTGCGCTACTATTCCGAAGACCGGGCGGACCACGCCGCCATCGACGGCTTCATTTCAACGCTGGCACGCGAAAACGGCGTCGCCGAGGATTCGGAACATATGCGCTTCATGCGGCGCACGGTGGCGCTCGGTTCCGGAACGCCAATTGTCGGTGATGCGCAGACTGCGGCGGCGAAGCTCATAAGCATGGCCAATGCCGGCATCGATGGCGTGATCTTCAGCGCGATCGACTATATCGACGTCTTGCAGCGACTGGCACATGATGTGTTGCCAAGTCTTGTCGAGAATGATGTTCGGCAAAGGGGAGGCACTTCCTCTCTTTACGAAACAGGACTTTGAGGCACGCTTGGGGGTCACTTCCGGACTCGAGCCATCGGATCAAAAACGTGAGCGAGGGTGGCTGGCCTTACGGTCGACGCTTGCTTTGCGGCGCATGTTGCCCTTAGCTCCCACATATTGCCGTGCTTGGCACATGGGGAGACCGATGATGCGCTTGGTTCTGATTGCGGCGCTGCTGGCGTCTGCCGCTCTTGCCTCCGCACGTGCGCATGACGCGCCCGCGCCAGCCCCGCAGTCGAAGCCCGTCCCGAAGGATCAGCTGCTGAAGCCGCCCGCGGACGCGGCGCACTATGTCGTCGTGTCCGAGGCGGGCCAGCACGGCAGCCAGTGGCGCTGGCAGCTTGAGGGTGGCCGCACGGCCTATCGCTGGTCGCAGGAGCTGCGCGGCTGGATCACCGAGATGGATCAGGTGACGACGTTCGGCCCCGGCGGCACGATCGAGGCGCTGACTGTGCGCGGCGTCACCATGTCGGGAGACGCGGCCGAGGCGTACCGCGTCGAAAACGGCCGCGCGACCTGGAAGACCGCGAACGACGCAGGCGAGGCCCCGGCCGGAGGCTGGTACATCCCCGCGGGCGGCGTCGGCATCGCGGGCGCTCCGCTCATCGAGGCGCTCGCGGCGGCGGGCGACAAGGGCCTTGATTTCCTGCCGAGCGGCAAGGGCCGCATGACCTTCGGCGGCACGGAGACGATCGAGGGCCCCTCCGGCCCCAAGACAGTCCAGCTCGCCTTTATCAGCGGCGTCATGCCCTCGCCGGTTCCCGTGTGGCTTGACGAAAACAAGCGCTATTTTGGCGAGGTCAGCTACATCTCGCTGCTCCCGGCGGGCTACGAGGGTGCGCTGCGCCAGCTTCGCGACGCGCAGGACGCTGCCACGGCAGAGGCTGTCGCGGGCATCGCCAGGCGCTTCCTTGATCCCGCCGCGAAAGCCCCGGTCCTCTTCGATAACGTCCAGCTCTTCGATGCAGACAAGGGCGCGTTCCTTGCAAACCGCGCGGTTCTGGCGAGGGACGGCAAGATCGCGGCCATCGGCGCGGCGGGATCGCTGAAAGCCCCCGCCGGCGCGCGCATCATCGATGGTCGCGGCAAGACGCTGGTGCCCGGCATATGGGATAGCCACCTCCACATCGGCGACGACTGGAGCGTGCTCAGCAACATCGCGAATGGAATCACCAGCTTCCGCAGCCCCGGCACCACCTTCGACCGCGCGGTGGACGTGGTGAAGCGCCGCGCCGCGGGCAAACTCCTGATGGGAGAGCCCTTCATCTCCGCCATCGTGGACAAGAAGGATCCGCTCGCCGCGCAGGGGGCCGAGGTGGTGAGTAGCGCGGAGGAAACTGTCGCCGCCGTGCGCCGCATCAAGGATGCGGGCCTCTGGGGCGTGAAGTTCTACACATCGATGAACCCCGCGTGGATCGCGCCTGCGGCAGCGGAGGCGCACCGCCTCGGCCTCCACGTGCACGGCCATGTGCCCGCCACGATGAAGCCGAGCGAGGCCGTCGCCGCCGGCTACGACGAGCTCACTCACCTCAATTTCGTGGTGATGGAGGCGATGCCGCGCGCGGTGATCGACAAGGCGAACACCCGCCAGCGCATGGAGGGGCCGGCGCGCTACTTCAAGGATGTCGATCTCGATGGCCCGCTGATGTCGGGCTTCATCGCCGATCTCGCCCGCCGCAAGACACAGGTGGACCCCACCATCGTCATCTTCGAAGGGATGCTCACGCACGATGGCGGAAAGCCCCATCCGGCTTACGCGCCCTACATGGGCATCGTCTCCCCCGTGCTCGAACGCTCGCAGTTCACCGCCGGCGGCTATCCGCTGGTCGAGGGACTGACGCGAGACGATTATCGCCGCAGCTATGCGAAGATGGTGGAGCTCGTCGGTCGGCTCCACAAGGCCGGCGTACCGATCGTCGCCGGCACGGACGGCTGGGGGATCGAGCTCGTCCGCGAGCTCGAAATCTATAAGCAGGCCGGGTTCACCCCCGCCGAAGCGCTACAGAGCGCGACCATCGTCCCGGCGCGCGTCGTCGGCGCAGACACGCGCACCGGCTCGATCGCGGTGGGGAAGGAGGCCGACATGGTCCTGGTGGACGGCGACGTCTCGACCGAGTTCGGTGCGCTCCGACGCGTCACGACCGTGGTCAGCGATGGTTATGTGATGGATGCCGCAGAGTTGCGAGAGGCGGCGGGGTATAGCGGCGCGCCCAAATAGGAGCCCTGCGCTGCGCTGGAAAATTTCGCAAACCGTATTTCACGTAAACAAGCGTGGCGCGGCGGCATAGGCGGTGCCATGTCGATAGCGGTACAGCCGGCATGGCAAGGGGGCAGGGGCCGACAGGCTTAAGATAGTCATGCAGGAATGCGATGGCATGGCGAGGCAATCCCGCCGCCGTTGCTATAAAGGTTCGTCTATAAGCAACCTGCCGCTCACCAAATCCTGAGCCTCTTTTGCGCCATCGGCTGTCAACGTCGCAGGGCCGGCCGCCAGCGGTGCGTTTGCACGCCTACCATTTTTTTCGATGTCGCGAACCAGCATCTTCATTTCAGCAATTTCCTTCACCTGATCGCGCGTGATGCGATCTGCGAGGTAGCGCACGCGCGGGTCACGAAGATCAGCTTTTCGTGCATTGTTGATGGCTATCGAATGATGCGGGATCATCGCCTTCATGAAGCTCGTGTCGCCGATAAGGGCCTGGCTACGGTTCACGGCAAGCAGCGTCACGCCCGCGATAACAGCCGTGGCAAGCACTGCAATTTTTGCTTTCTCGGGCCGGTACATGCGCCACATGAAAGCAAGCATCACCGCTGTCATGACACAGCCCATTACAAGAGAAGCGATAAACCGTGTCAGGCTGAACAGCGCATGGTCCCAGCCATACACGAGCTGGTACATCAGGAGGAACATAACGACGGTCGACGTCGCGATCATCGCCGCGAAGCGTCCCCATCCCATGCCCATCTTCGGATCGTGATCCATTGCGGCCTCCGGCCGTTCAACGGATCAGGCGGGCTTTGGTTCAGTTCGCTCTGGGCGCGCGCGAAGGTCGGGTTAGAGCAGCCCGCCCGACGCGGCGGCGCCCTTTGCTGCGGCGGCGCAAGCTGGTCATCGAGCGCGGCATGGGGGCGTTATGACAAGGAAAAGGGGACGAGGACGAACGCGATGAACGGTTCATCGCAAATCAGCCTGTCCTGATTCGGGACAGCGCCCGCCGTGTGTTAAGGAGGCCGAGTCGATTCCTTGAACCTATTGAGCCGGTCTCGACTGACCTCGGGAGAAGCTGCCCTTGAATTCCAGCAGGAGAAGCGACGATGTCATCTGATTATCTCCGGATGCGCGCATCGCATTGCCGTATGATGGCCGAAGCCAGCAATGATCCCCAAGCCCGACGCATCCATCTGGAGTTGGCCGAACGGTATGGTCGGCAGGCGACCGAAGCCAGCGCACGCGCCGCCGAACCCAACGCAGAACGCCGGGCCGGGGACACGGCCGCGCGAAGGGAACTCAACGCACGACTACCCTAACGCTGCAGGCGCCGGAAAGCCCCATGGCCGGTCGCGAATAAAGAACGCCCGGCACAATGGGCCGGGCGCTCTTATCAAATGGTCGATCGACTGGATCTTCACGTGATCTTTTTCGCAGCGGTAACACCCAGCACGAGGAAGATAACGGCCACAATCAGGGCTGCGACGAATAAGAATTTGGCAATACCCATCGAGGCGCCGGCGAGCCCGCCGAAGCCCAGAACACCGAGCACTAATGCGGCGATGGCGAAAATGATGGCCCACTTAATCAACGCGCGCTCCTTTTATTGAATGGCTCCTCACGAAACAATGTGTCGAACGTCGAAGCGTTCCGCGCCTACGAAATAAAAAGCCGGCATCACCAGCGGGCGTTCGTCTGCGGCCGGGCGGTGCTATTGTTCAATAAGCCGAAAGCCCGGGGGGTAGCGGCGGATACGCGACCAAACTTCGCGCTGATAAGCGCACGCTGCGGCACTGCCGTTTCACGAAAATTGCGATGGTTGATCGGGCGCCCTTCCTGCCATGATGAGCCGCGACCTCGCTAGGTCTCAGCATGAGTGCGCCCTATGGCCTTGGCGACAGCCTGCTTGAGCAGTTTCTGGCTGAAAGGCTTGCCGAGCTTGATGATCCTGTCTTCAAACCCCGGCGGCACTTCGCCGTATCCAGTCGCGAGAATGACGGGCAATGCGGGCCGAAGATCCGCGACGTGTTCGACGAGCTGAGTACCGGTCATGTTGGGCATCGCCTGGTCTGTAATGAGAAGGTCGATGTCGGGATGGCGCTGAATAAGCTTCAGTGCTTCGCCTCCGGAGGATGCTTCGAGAACATGGTGCCCGAGATCGTCAAGAAGCGCGGACGTGTTGAGAAGAACCAGGCTGTCGTCATCCACTGCAAGCACCTTGAGACGGCCAACGGCAGGCTCCGCGTCCGCAGGGGGCGGTGAGACTGGCCTCTGTTCGCCAGCGACGCCAGCCGCGACGGGGAGCCAGAGCGTCGCAGTCGTGCCTTCGCCCGGAGCACTCTTCAGCGTAAACGTGCCGCCCAGCTGTCTCGCAAGGCCGTGGATCATGGAAAGCCCGAGCCCTGTGCCCTTGCCGACTCCCTTGGTCGTGAAGAACGGTTCGGTTGCGCGTTCCAGCGTTGTTGAATCCATTCCGTGCCCGGTGTCGATCACTGAAAGCCCGATATACGTGCCGGAATGAACGCCGGCGATGTCTGCATCGGGCAATTCGCGCTTTTCGGCCGTTATACGGATGGTACCACCGCCCGGCATCGCGTCACGGGCATTGACCGCGAGGTTGAGGAGCGCCATCTCCAGCTGGTTGGTATCAGCGAACACCGCAGGCAGATCGGCCGTGAAGTGCAGTTCCAGAGGCCATGCAGGTCCAAGCGTGCGCCCGACGAGTTCGGCGAGATCGTTGACGAGTTCTGGCACATCAAGGCGTTCTGCCGCGAGATCTTGCCGCCTTGCGAAGGCCAGCATGCGCTGGGTCAACGCGGCGCCCCGCTCGGCGCCCTGCAAGGCATTGTCGATCAGGCGATGGACCGTCGGATGATCGGGCACGCGCCTTCGCAGCAGTGCCAGGCTGCTCATAATCGCCATGAGGAGATTGTTGAAGTCGTGAGCGACGCCGCCGGTAAGTTGTCCGATGGCTTCAAGCTTCTGCGATTGCCGCAGCGCGTTTTCGGTTGTGGCGAGTTCGGCAGTGCGCTCGGTAACGCGCGCCTCGAGCGTCTCGTTCAAACGGCGCAGTCTGTCTTCATTCTCGCGTAGTGCCTGTTCCATTTCGCGGCGAGCGGAAATATTGTTGAAAAGAACGGCGACCTGCTGTGCAGACGGATCGCCCACACGGAATGCGTAGACATCATACCAAATATTGCCGAGCGCCTCGGCATGCTCCTCGAAGCGCACCTTGTTTCCGGTCGCCGCGACCTCGCCATATATGTCGAACCATTTTCGCTCGTGAGCGGGGACGAGCGCGCGCATCGAGCGTCCCACGGCGTCCACGAGACCCGACTGCTTCTCGAAGGCAGGGTTGGTTTCGAGAAATACATAGTCGATCGGCCTGCCGGCGTCGTCGTATATCATCTGGATGATGCAAAAACCCGCGTCGATCGATTCGAACAACGAGCGATACTTTTCCGCGCCGCGGTGAAGCGCCTCCAGTCGGGCACGAGCTTCGTACTGACGCCGGCGACCTCGCAGAGCCGATTGGGCGAGACTGACGAGCGTCGTCGGGTGAAATGGCCGCTCGAGAAACGTGACGTTCCCGAGCAGCTCAAGAAAGCGCTTGGCGGAGGGATTGCGCTCAAGCCCACCACCCCTGTGCGTCACGAGAACGAACGGAAAATCGGACCATTCAGCCTGTGACCGAATCCATCCCGAAAGTGCACGTAGGTCGGCTCCGCGGAGGCTTTCCTCGGTCAGGAGCGCAAAGCCGGCTCCACGTTGGAGCCTCCGCTGAAGCTCCGCGAGTGAATCGCAAACGACGGTACGCACTTCCGCTTCGGTGAGCACGGCGGCTGCGATCCCTGCATCGCGGCCATGAGGCGCCAGGACGAGTGCGCTTTCTGAGAGATGAGGGATCACGGGCGCTCGTCGAGCAGGGGCGATCGGTCTCCCGTGAACGTGGGCACGCCGTGCAGCACCCCCTGAAGGCCGACCAGGGGTGGACCCAACTCGAGACCGCGATCACCGCCGATCCGATATTCCCGGATGGTATTTTCGTGGACACCCGTTCGCTTCTTGATGACGGACATCGCGCGTTTGACCCTGCCTGATGCCTCGAAGTAGCGAAGCAGGATGATTGTATCCGCCAGATAGGTCACATCGACCGGCGCCTTCATGTCGCCGACCAGGCCATGCTGCGCAACCGTCAGGAATGTCGTCGCACCCTGGCGATTCAAATATTGCAGGAGTTCGCGCATATGGAGGACCAACGCGCTTTCTTCCGGCATCGCGGCCTGGTAGCCGGTGAGGCTGTCTATAACGACCGTGCAGACCCCATTTGTTTCGATGTCGTCACGAACGCGCTGTGTGAACTCACCGGGTGACAATTGTGCCGCATCGACCTGTTCGATGAGGAGTGCGCCGTCATCGACCATTGACTGCATGTCGATACCAAGGCCCTTAGCCCGTGCAAACAGGACGCCCAACTCCTCGTCGAAAATGAACATGGCAGCGCGTTCGCCTCGCTCGATCGCCGCGAGAACGAAGGTGAGCGCGAGCAGGGACTTTCCAGTGCCGGCAGGTCCGAGGACGAGAACGCTCGATCCGCGATCGATGCCGCCCCCGAGCAATGCGTCGAGTTCCGCGGACGAACTCGGAAGCGTGTCACGCGTGAAGCTCCCCTTGTGTTCCCCCGAAACGAGGCGTGGGAAAACGCGCACGCCCCCCGTGTTGATGACAAAGTCATGAAATCCGCCGCGAAACTTGTGACCGCGATATTTGACAACCCGCAGCCGCCGACGTTCAGGTCCGTAGTGCGGCGATAGTTCCTCGAGCCGGATCACGGCATGAGCCACGCTATGCACGGTCTTGTCGGCGACTTCAGCCGTCAGATCGTCGAGCATCAGCACGGTGACATGGTGAAGCGCGAAGAAGTGCTTTAGAGCTAAAATCTGCCGGCGGTACCGCAGCGAACTTTGCGCGAGCAGCCGGATCTCCGAGAGACTGTCCAGCACGACGCGGTCCGGTTTCAAAGCTTCGAACGCCGAGATTATGCGTTGCGTTGTTTCGCCAAGTTCGAGGTCGGACGAGTAAAGCAGGCTCTGCTGGTGCTCGTCGTCGAGCAGGCTGGCGGGCGGCACGAGCTCAAATATCGTGATCCCGGCAAGATCCCATGCGTGCGACCGCGCGCTTTTTCGCATCTCCTTCTCTGTTTCCGAAAGCGTGATGTAGAGACAACGCTCACCGCGAGCCGCACCCTCGATCAGGAACTGGGTCGCGACGGTCGTCTTTCCGGTGCCGGGACTTCCTTCCAGAAGAAACAGGCAGCCGCGTTCCAGAGCGCCCCCAAGAACATCATCCAATCCGACCACCCCGGTCAGCGCCCGCTTTTCCGCAGTCTCTGCGCCCTCGATGTCGGGCAGGCGTGGTGCCATCGTACCCCTCCTTAACACGGTGTTCAGGAATGAAAATTTTCAGCCAATATTGAACGATCGGCAGCCTGAAGACCGTCGTCCGATGCGCTCGCGTGGGTGCGCCGCGCCCCTTCCAGACACAACCTTCCAACCCTTGGAATCGTTCCGGCGCTTCCTCATACCGGGCCGCGCTGGTGCGGGCGGGCATTTCAACCTTCCGGTAGACTAGCACGCCGCCTGAAGCGTTTGCCGATCCTGCTCGCGGAGCCAGTTGTGCGCGCTGGTCGCCGCCAGGGCGCCATGGCCCATTGCCACACTGATCTGATCGAGGCCTTCGACGACGTCGCCTGCCGCAAACACGCCAGGAACACATCGGCCGCGGATCGAGCGCACCGGAACGCACCCTTCGGCTTCCAGTTCAATGCCGATTCGCACAGCGAGCTCGGCACGTGGCCGGCTTCCGAGGGCCGGGTAAATCACACCGAAGAGGAGCGGCGCAGCCTCGCCCTCGAGATGAACCTCCATACCGTCCGGCCCGGGGTTCAGCGCGTGAAGTGCGCCTGTTTTCACAACGATGCCCGCGCGGGCAAGTTCGGAAGCCTGCTCCTCGGACAGTGCGGGATGGCTCAGCGGCATCAGGGTGATGTCCGGCGAGTATTGCCGCAGGAACAGGGCTTCAGCGGCGCCATCGCTGTCGCAGCCGATCACACCGATTCGTTGGTCCGTGTGTTCAAATCCGTCGCAGATCGGACAGTAGCGAAGTACGCCCGCGCGCAATGCGGCGTCGTGGACATCCTCGGCGAGATCGACCTGATTGAGGAGGATGCCGCTGGCAAGGACGACGGCCCGGCTCTCCCACACCCTGCCGTCGGAGGACCGCATCCGAAAGCTGTCCGCCGACCGCTCGATATCAATAATCTCGGCCTTTTGGGTACATGCGCCGTAAGCCGCCGCGTGCCGGCTCATGCGTTCGATCAGCAACGGGCCGTCGATCCCCTCGGGGAATCCTGGTGCATTGTGGGTCGTGGGAATGCGCAGCGCGCGGCTGTTGCCGTCATGCACGACGAGCACCTTGCGGCGATAGCGAGCCAAATAAAGCGCGGCCGTGAGCCCAGCCGGGCCGGCTCCAATGACGACAATGTCCCAGCACGTCTCAGGATTATTCATCATGTTCCTCCCGCCGATAGCCGCGCTCCCCTACGCACGGGGGGGAAGGGTGGTTCCGCGAAGGCGCTTACGGCGCGAGATGCTGCTCCAGATACGCTATCTCCCTGGGCTCCTGCGGTATGTCCGCGCGTGCGGAAACGGCGGAGATACTCATAGTCCGAAGCATGTCCGAGGAATGCGTGTCATCCGGCAGGCAAGGTCAGCCTCCCCGGAGGCGACGACAAAATCGTCACCATCTTCAACGATACCCGTGGAGAAGACGACGTCGCGGACGTACATCTTGTCCTCGAGCGGTTGGGTGAGCTCGGCGTTTGCCTCCAGCAGCGGTGCGGTCTCTGTCGAGAGTATGCGCGAAGGGTCATCGGCGGCGAGCAATGACCAATAGGTGCGGTAGATACCCACGATCTCCTTGGGTTCGACACCATGCCACAGGGTAAGCCAGCCCTTGCTGGTGAGAATCGGGGGCGTACCACCGCCGATGCGTGCGGATGCCACGGTATCGGCGCGCGGACGAATTCCGGGGTTGACGTGCGGCTTCCAGTGGAGCGCATCGGGCGATGTCGCAAAATTGATTGAAGGACCCGCGCGCCACGGACAGTGCGGCGGATAGGCGAAATACAGGTCGCCCAGCGGGCGTGTCAGCGCCCAGTGTGTGCCGTCGATCAAGCCCTCGAAGATTAACATATCCTTGTTCTGGTGATCGAGGACAATGTCTTCGAAGCACCAATGAAGACCATCATTCGAACTGTAGAGCGTCGTTGAATGGCGTTCCGGGCTTACCGAGCAGGTCGTCATGAGCCATCGCCCGCCGACCCGGCTAATTCGAGCATCTTCAACGCCGTAGCATTGAAAAGAGGCGTGTGGAGCGATGGCCCGATCATAATGAACGGCAACCACCTCCAGCGAGTCGGGCGCAAGTTCGACCGGCAAGAGCCATGAGAGGGATGTCAGCGCCATGACACGCCAGGCGCCGCTGCGCACCATGAACTTGCGGGGGTCCGCAGTATCGCAGAGGTCGAGTGGCCAGGCGTCAAGCACGTAGCGGCCATCCTCCCAGCGAATGCTGTGAACATAGCCATTTACGATGGGATCCCGCAGAGCCTCTGCTACCCGCACCATCATGAGGAGATTACCGGAGGGCAGGCGGGTGAGGCCGGGATTAAAGGCGCCAAGCACATATGTCTCGACTCCTAGGTGCCCTGCAAGCGGGGAGCGCGTGAGATCGACGTCGTCGGGCCCAAAGACAAGACGATCAACGGTAAATTCCATACGGCTTCTCCTGTTCGTCCCGTGTCTGGGGAGAGATTGTGTTCAAGCACTCCCGCTGACATGAAACCAATCCAGATCGGCTTCGTTGCGAGTCCATGCCCAACATAACGAAATGGCGTGTAGGCGAGCCACCGATCGCGGCAAGCTATGTGCTTCCGATCGCTTCGCATGTCTCACAGGCTCGGGTGCTGGGCGGGTATCTGCGCCGTCTCAGCCGAACGATCGACGATGTCGTTGTGGTCGATGGTTCGGAAAATGCCATTTTCGACGCGCACGCGAATGCCTGGGGCAATTATGTCCGGCATATACGCCCGTCGATCCGCACGACGAACGGCAAGGTCGCAGGCGTCATGACAGGGCTGGCGTGCGCCAGACACGAAGCCGTGATCGTGGCTGACGACGACATTCGGTATCGGAGGGCTGAAATCGGGCGCATGACCGATCTGCTGTCGGCTTACGATGTTGTTCGACCCCAGAATATGTTCGTGCCCTTGCCCTGGCATGCCCGCTGGGATACGGCGCGCAGTCTGCTTAATCGTCTGTCCGGCGGGGATTGGCCTGGGACGTTGGGTGTTCGCAGGTCTGTGCTTCTGGATGCCGGGGGGTACAGCGGCGAGGTGCTGTTTGAAAATCTGGAAATGGTACGCACGGTGAAGGCGGCCGGGGGACGGGAAGCCGTTGAGCTCGACCTATTCGTTGCCCGCAGGCCTCCAAGTGCGCGGCATTTTCTTTCGCAGCGCACGCGCCAGGCCTATGACGAATGGGCGAGACCGGTGCGCTTAGCCGCCCAGCTGACGGTGCTTCCGGCCAGCATCTGGCTGGCGCGAAAAAAGGGGATGCCGGCCCTGCTGGCGCTCGCCGCCCTCGGCATTGCCGCAGCAGAGGCCGGACGCCGGAAAGACGGCGGCCGCAAGGCCTATCCCGCGACGAGCGCGCTTTGGGCGCCGGCGTGGATTGCCGAGCGTGCGGTGACATCGTGGGCAGCGCTCCTTACCCGTCTGTTGCTTGGCGGTGTTCGTTACCGGACAACGCGGTTGAAACACGCCGCGACACCGGTGAGCGCGTTGCAGGCGCGCATCGGCAAAGCGAAATGAGAAACGATCATTCTGGCACGACGCGATAATGGATCGGCTTAAAGCTGCCGCCATTGGACGCGTAGGCTGAACAGGCGGTCAGGCCGATGACGAGATCCATGAGCGCGCGGAAGCGGATGCTGTCCCCGGGCTTGCTTGTCGGGGGGAGGACCTGCAGGCGCCCGGTCTGACCGTCGACGACAACGTTCATGAAGATGTTGAAGGCGGTCGGGATCGCGTCTTCGGTGACATCATAGGATTGCAGGGCAGACACGAGATTGCCCATGCAGCCGCGGTAAACGGGTTTTGCGGGATAGAAATGTCGAAAGGTGGCTTCGCTGCACGGCGTAAGCAGGAAATCGTGCCGGCCGACACTGTCGGCGACAATCTCCAACATCGGACGAGACCGATTAGACCAGAGGCGATTGCCCACCGTGAGGCTGATGGTTTCTTCGTAGTCAAAGGTGCGGCCATTGGAGATCAGCTCACGGACATCGGCACGACTGAACGCGAGCATATCGCTGACCTGCTCGCCGAGCGGGTCGATCACCTCCAGGGTTTCGCCGGCGTGCAGAATGAACGCGGTGCCGTGGCGGGGCGGAATTACGATAGGTTCGGTCATGCCCGGGGGTCCCTGAATGGGCAGCGCCAATCTGGCGGGACCTGGCGGCCACTATATTGCCGTGCCTCGCTCTTTTCCCCGTGGCGCGCAAGCATGGGGTTGATGTCGCCGGCGAGTGCGCGATCCCGTTCCAGGATCTTTTCGCGCATGCCCTCATACTTGCCTTCCTCACGCAGTTGCTCGAACTGCTCATGCAGGTTGAAGACGAGCGTGGGCGAAGGGAAGCGCCGGGCAGGGCGCGACGCATGGGGATGCAGGCCGACGACGAAAAACGCTTCACCCCCGAAACTCAGCGAAAAATGGGGATCGTCCGGGTCCGCGCTGACGCGGCGATCGTAGGGCTGGCCCAGCCAGTGGTCCTTGTCAGCAAAGGACTGGATGCGTTCCCACATCGCGGCTTCGAATTCCTGCTCATTAAGCGAGGCAGGTCCGCCAAACACCACGGCAAGGCTCCGCAAGCCGTCAGGCCGGGAGCGATAGTCGGCAGCCCAGTGCAGCAAGGTTTGATGGATTCGGAGGTCATCCCATCCACTTGTGAGGGAATAGCAGGTCAATACGCTGAGCGTGCCTCGCGCCATCGCCGACTTAGCGCCGACGCAGGGAAAGGAGGGATCGGAAATGCGATGGTACAGACCCTCTTCAAGCTCTGCCGGGTTGGTAACGACTGTCATTGCGCCTGATGCCTTCGGCCTGAATTGATTGCCGTGCAGGAACGGATGACCGACGCAGAGGTTTCCGCCGCCCGCCATCCGATCGTTTCATCCCCTGCAATGGTATCGAAATCTCGATCTCCTGCAGGCCGATCGTGCAGGGGCGGGGAACAGGCGGGACGCACCAACGTTTCGGTCAAGAATGGTCTTGGGAGTCGTTGTCATGAAGAAGAGCATTGTTCTTGCCGTTGTCGCGCTGGGCATTGCCGGGTGCAATGAAAAACCCGCAAACGAGAATGCGCCAGACCCGTCCCCCGACCGGGAGGCTGATTCGGGTTTAACTACGAAACCCGCCGATCCAACGACTGTGATGGCGCCGGACGGCGCTCTGGACGCGGCGTTACCACAATCGGCGCAGGAATTCGCGAATGCGGCCGCCGCAAGCGATGCCTTCGAGATCGAAGGAGCCCGCATCGCGCTGTCGCGGGGCGCATCCGACGAAGTCAAGGCCTTTGCCCAGACTATGATAGACGCACACACTCAATCGACAGCGAAATTGAAGCAAGCGGTAAGCAAGGCGCAAGGCGTTGTATCGCCGGCCGAGACGCCGGACCCCGTAATGGCGGAAAAACTCGAGGCGCTACGGGCATTAGAAGGCGCGGCATTCGACAAGGCTTACAGCGCCGAGCAGGTAGACGCCCACCAGAATGCCCTGAAGATGCTGCGCAACTATGCGGTGTCGGGTACAGAGCCGGCGCTCAAGGCATTCGCGAATGAAACCGCCTCTGTCGTGGAGGGGCATCTCGAGGAGGCGCGGGGTCTCAAGCCATGAGGATACCCAGCGTTGTGAAGTGGTATCGTCTGGGACGTAGAACAACATTGGAACAGATGGCGCTTATGTTATGAGCCCAACGGCCGGTCGGCACTCGCCGGGGGTGAGCCCGTACGTGGTGGCGCTGCAACATGCGCTTGCCGAGCAAAGCATGCGACATTTGCTCGATTTCAAAAAGGATGACTTGACCGTCGAATTGTGTGCCGGCGGTGATTCCATTTGGGCTTTCATTCGGCGGGAAAAGCGCGGGGGGGTAGCGCTCCGCGTTGCTTTTCTTCCGGAAGATTTTTCCTGTACGGTGCTATCGCCGGAGTCCGACGAAGTCGTTCGTCTCAGAATTCTGAGCGCAATGGGCGAGCATGTCGCGATGTTCAGCCTTGGGGCAGGTGTGCTGACCAAGTTCCGCATGACAGTGCGCTTCACGCCGAGGGTTGCGATGCTCGTACCGTTCATGCCGCGCGACCTCTATCCGTTAGACGCGCGGGGCGATCCACTTGGCGCGACCGGTCACGTTGAGGCGGCGCAGCGCGGCCTAAACGCCGGATTGCTGTATTTCCGGATTTCGGAACCAGCGTTCGGCAATATTCTCTATTTCCAGAATCTCACAGCGATGAACGACTATTATCGGGCTACGAAGACAAAGCCCGATGGGGCCGTGGGCGGAGAATGGCCGGAACTTGGCTATCTTCTACCGACACCGCCGCAGAGTGGGACGCCGCCAACCGACCCGCTCCCTGCCGGTATTCAGTTCACGATCTCTGATGCGATCCTTGTCTTTCGCTTCGACGAACCCATGGACGAGCGCGATTCCGCGCGGCAGTTTCTGCAGATGCTGGGCGCAGCCTATCAAATGCTTGACCTGCCCACATACGAATTTCGTGACTGGATCTGGCGCGGAGAGCGAACGCTTCATGACTTGTCGCACGCTCCAGAAGCAACCGTCCGTCATTACGGTCATCGGTATGTCCGTCCCTACACGAATGCTGAATATCCCGATGTCATGGTCCAGATGTCGCTGGTCGCCGCCATTCATGCTTGGGGGAAATGGAATCGCAAGGCACATCCGCTCGAAGCCGCTTTCAAGGCCGGTCTCGGGAAGTTCTACGATGCCCGACTGAAAACACTTCGGCGTTATTTGCCAAACGTCGGAGACGACAAGGACGCGGATGCGGTCGATAGCTGGTATCTCTATCACCCACTTCTCAATCTCGGCATCCTTGTGCTCGATGGCGATGCGAGTGCTCGGAGACTATTTTTGAAGTCTGTAGGCTTTGGAATCCGGGCCGCACGGCATTTTGATTACAAATGGCCCGTTCAGTACAAGGTGACGAACTTTTCGGTGATCACGGCCGAAGCCGGCGCCGATGGACGGGGCCAGACCGATGTGGCGGGCGTCTATGCGTGGGTCATGCTGCAGGCGTTTACGCTTACCGACGACAAGCAATATCTCGACGAGGCACGCAAGGCGATCGATGCGGCGGTCGGTCTCCGGTTCAACATCAACTATCAGGCGAATCTGACTGCCTGGGGCGCTGCAGCATGTATGCGGCTATGGCGCATCACGGACCGGGAAGTCTATCGCGAGCAAAGTTACGTCTATCTCGCGAGTTTTCTGCACAATTGCGCGATCTGGGAAAGTGAAATTGAACGCGCCGTTCATTATCGCAATTTCCTGGGCGTGACGTGTCTGCAGGATGCGCCTTACATGGCCATATACGAATGTTTCGATTCGTTCGTGGCCTTCGAACACTATCTGAACGATGCGGGACCCGGCGTGGAGCCGGCGGCGCGAATGCTGATCGCCGAATATTGCAGATATGCCCTCGACCGTGCGTGGTATTACTATCCAGACACGCTTCCGCCCGAAGCCATTTCCGACGAGCAGCGGGAAGGCAACGGCCATATTGACCGCAAACTGAGCTTTCCGTTGGAAGATATCTATCCTGATGGCCAGCCGGCCGGGCAAGTCGGTCAGGAAGTCTATGGGGCTGGAGCCGCCCTCATCTTCGCCACGCGTGCATTTCACGATATCGAGGGCGCCGCCTTCCGGCTCTACTGCGATCAATTCGTCCATGCGCTCGAGCGAACCGGCGAGCGGACATACACCATGACCCTTCACGGCGGCGAACATTGCGCGGCGGGTTTAAGTCTCGTTCGGCGAAAACGCCGACGTCTGCCAAAGGTCGACGTGTCGCTGACCACGGGAGAGGTGCTCGAAGCGATAAGCCATTCGGCAGACCGGATCGACTACCGCGTGCCGGCCCAGGGCAGCCTTGTGATCACATGGCAGTAATGCGCAGTAGTTATGCTGCCGATCGCTGGATCATACCGCGCTTGCTGAGCGTGCGGTAGATCGTTCTTCGTCGTTCATTGCTCCAGAGTGCGCGCGCTTTCCATCTGGCCCCGGGCCCGTGCGAGGCGGAACAGGACGCGCGCATCGCGAAGCAACGCGGATGGCAGCTCGGTTGCCGCACGGAGACCGGCGATACCCGACGCATTTCGGATAGATCGACGCGCATGCAGGATGACCTCGCTTACCATTTCGCGCCTGTCGATCTCGCCTTCTTCCGCGACCAGGGTGAGGCGATGGACGGCATAGAGTCCGATCGCGCCTGCAATCAGAAAATAGAAGTCCCAGTGGCTGAGGCGCAGCGGGAAGATGACGGCGCCGTGTGGGCTTGTCCAGCGGAAGAGGAGCTCAAGTTGCCGGCTTGCGAAGAAGTCGGCGAGGATCCCACCGACGATCGGAGCGAGGCCGGCGGCCAGTGCGGTCGCAAGCGCATTTGCAGCGACATATGCGGTTGCCTCACCGCGCGGTGAAAGCTTGAGCGCGACATTCGTGGACGCCAGAGTTACGCCGGCAACAGCGGCGCCCATCAACAGGTGGAGGGCGGCAAGCCAGGCGATTACGAACGTGCTGTCTGTCGATTGCGATGCGCCAGCCATCGCGACGATGCCGGCGATGTAGGCCGGAGCGGAAACGAGCAGCACGGATTTATTCGAAAACCTATCGCTGAGCGTGCCCCAGAAACGGAGTGCCACAAGGTTCGTAAGTTGGCTACCCGCGCTCAAGATCATAACGAGACTGACATCGAAGCCGAGCTGCTGGACGATGAAGACCGTGAAAAACGGCGTTGCGAAGTTGACGGCGAACTGCCAGCTGACTGTAAACCCTAGCAACCGTCTGAAATTGATGTCCGCAAAGGGCGCGCCCAGAAGATCGAGAAAGCTCGCGCGCCGCGTTTGCGGGGGCATCTCGGGCTCGGGCATCCGGCCCACAATCCCGGCGCTGATGAAACCGCTGATGCAGCCTGCGACGAACATTCCGGCGAAGGCAAAGCTACGCTCGAAAGAGCCATCCGCGGTGTGTTCCAGAATGAGCGCCGCCGCGATGCCTGCGGCGAGACTGACAGCTGCCGTCCACGCTGTCCGCCGTGCGAAGACACGCCCGAGCCGGCCTTCGGGTGCCAGATCACGAATCCACGCGTTCCACGCGCAGCCGCCCAACGCGCCAAGTCCGCAAAGGACGTATTGGGCGAGAAGAAATACCAGAAGCGGCATCGTCCCGGAAAAGAATGCGGTTCCTGCCATCAAAAGCAGCATCGATCGGCCGACAACGCTGGAAAGCACCGCGATACGTTTGCGCGCGCGCACTCGCTCGACGACGAGAATTGCGGGCAGCTGAAGCAGCTGGGTGAGAAAGGGGGCGCTCGCAAGAATGCCGACCCACAGATTGGATGCGCCAAGATGGAGGGCAAAGGCCGTGAGAATCACGCCGCTGGTGAGTGCACTCGTGCCGCTTGAAAAGGCCGCCTCCACCACCAGCAGCCGCACGCCGCGTTCGCGTTCGGCGTCGCTGACATTCGGCTGCGGAGCAAGGTTCACAACATGGACCTGAATGTCCTCCGAATGACGCGCTCGCGGTCAGCCTCCGGCGGCGTTGGCGTCCAGATAATCTCGCGTGACGATATCTGCCTGGTCGTCAAGCCAGCGGACGAATTGATGTTCTTCCGTCAGAAGCGGACGGCAGACAGCGGCGACTTCGTTCATCCCGGCTTCCGCAGCGGCGGCGACGAGGATTCGGTATGAAGTGGCTTCCATGTGCGCAAATGTGGCTGATGCCAATACCGCCTTTACGGGCTCATCACCGACAATGTATCCACTCAGCGTTTGCGCGAAAGCCGATATCTGGCCCGTCACGGTTTTCACGGCCGAGGTGCTTTCGCCCAGAGTTTCAAGGCACGATTTCAATTGCGCCGCTTGTCTGGCGCTATGCTTTCCGTGCGCGTCCAATCCTGCCCGGAAATTCGGATGTCCGTCGATCTGCTGCGCAGTCTTGCCGAGCATAGTATGCGCCTGCTCCTCCATCGCATGAGCATCGCGAAGCCACTCCACCACGCGCTCCCTAGCCGTCTTCATCCGCGTTCTCCTGTAATGCTATCGTCACTCCGTGTCGGGATTGCCGGAATCTCCATCCGCCTGTTCGGATTTCCGTTTCTTGTTCGTCCACCGCCCATCCGGAGAGGATGCCGTCCCTGTTACATTTCTGGAATCGCGCGGTTCGTATTCGCTGCCGTGCCCTGCCGGCTGTTCATCTCCGCTCCAGCGGCCATCCTTGGTGTGGGCCTGACCCGTAACATTTCTGGAGTCTTTGGGCTCGTACTCACTGTCGCCGCTCATGTGCGTCTCCTTGCCTGCTATCTGCTCTTGCGCCCGATATCCGGATTGCCCCGGTCCATAGTGTTGACGGCGCCGCAGGTTGTTGTTGACATCGACCAAGCAACGAGCCTGACGCAGTTGCGTTCCACGGCTTTCCGCGCGAGGCGCCAGGCGATCGACGCCTGCCCATCGGTGGCATTTGCGACGAGAGGACAATCGTCGCGGAACATGGCTCGGCGTCGTGCGTCCCGTATTGCCAAGGAGACCTGCAAATGACGAATCGCGAGGATGCTCATACGTATCAACCCCCTCTCGGCGCCCGGAGGGCGGTCATAACGGGCGGCACAACGGGTATCGGCCGGGCTGTCGCCGTCTTGCTGGCGAGCTACGGGGTAAAAGTCTTTGTTTGCGGTCGTACACCACAACATCTCGAAGATGCGCTTGCGCGCATTCGCGAGGTAGGGGTGGGGGAGGGCCTTGCGCTGGATGTTTCGGACGCAGCAGAGCTGCGGCGATTTTTCGATGCGGCGGAGGAATGGCTCGGCGGGGTTGATATCGCCGTTGTTAATGCCGCCGTCCCGGCGGAAGCTCTCGCTGACACGGCGGAGGATGCCATGCGATATCAGATCGAAACGGATTTCACAGCCTATCTCGCGACCGCTATGCTGGCAGCGGATCGGATGGAGCCCGGCAGCGATATCATATTCATAGGATCCATGTCAGCGGTATCGAGAAAAATGGGCACTTCGGTTTACGTTGCGGCGAAAGCCGGCATTCAGGGCTTCGCGCAGTCTCTGCGCCAGGAACTTGCCGAGCGGGATATCAAGGTCGGCCTCGTCGAACCCGGGTTTACCGGAGCCGATTTCCAATATCCGGATTTTCCCGCTGGAAAGCAGGCAGAGCTTATAAACGAGGACAAAATGCTCCGCGCGGAAGATATTGCGGTTGCCGTTCACTTCATGCTCTCACAGCCGCGCAGAACAGCGGTCTCACTGATGCGCGTCGAGACTCGGCTTGAGCATCCTTAAAGCTTCTTGAGCAGGGTTGGGCGAAATCGAACGGACACCTCAGCTGTTGGCTGTGCCCGGCTCGGCCATGCGGCGATGCTGCTCGGCCATAACGCCTGGGGGTGTTACATGTGCGGCGGCCACCTGGAGTTTGTTTTTCCAGCCTGAGACGATATTATCCTTGCCTTCGATCATCCCATCCCATCCGTCTCGCGCGACTTTCTTGGGATCGGCCTTGTCCGGATCGACCCCGACCTTCGTGTCCATCATGTCGGCGCGTTCGAAAAAGGCCGTGTCGGTAGGGCCGGGCATCAATGTCGTTATGGTGATACCGTCGAATTCCTTCAGCTCATTGCGAATGGCATCCGCGAAACTGTCGATGAAGGCTTTCGTGCCGTTGTAGACGGCCTGAAAACTGCCCGGAATGAAGCCCGCAATCGATCCGGTGACGAGCACCCGGCCGCTGCCCTGGTTCACCATCTGGCGCAGCACGTTCTGCAAAAGATAGACAGTGCCGACCACATTGGTGTTGATGACGCGGCGCCAGTCGTCCGGGTCCTGATCAAGGAAGCATCGGCCGAGTCCCCGTCCTGCGTTCGCGCACAAGACATCAATCCGGCGCCCTCCCACGGACTCGAGCAGGCGGTCGACACCCTCCAGCGTGGCAAGATCGGTCTGTAGCCAGGTCACGTCCGTCCCCGTGCGCCGCAGATCATCTGCGGCCGCTTCCACCAGTGCTTCATCTGCCACAACGAGGACATCGTACCCGCTGCCGGTGGCGATCCGTGCCAGCTCGAACCCGATGCCCGTTGAAGCTCCGGTAATGACGGCGAAAGGTCTTGCCATACAAATCTCCGTTGGTCTCAGACCTTCACAGAGGCCTCAGTGTCTTATGCACCCATGAGCGCACGGAATTTCGATCCGTTCCGGAGCATCCGAAACATCACATGAGTTTTGCGACGAACTGCGTACCCCCCTTCCGCGATCGATGCGGTCAAGATGAATGAACACCGGGTATGAACTATTTCCATCGCGTTGCGTTACCCGGTCATGCGTATTCACATACTTCTCATTCTAACCGCGGCGCTTGCGGGCTGTGGTCAAAGCGGCTCGGATTCCGGAACCGCCGCGCAAACGGCGGACGAAGGTGATCGCGGGGGACCGGGCGCCGTGCCTGCCCGCACGCCGGAGGGCGCCGAAGCTGCCTTGAATGCGACGCGGGACCGCATCGCCGAAACCGGCGTGAGCGAACCCTTGTCGTCTGCGCGCGACTACGTCCTGCGAGTCGCGCAGGCGAGCCTGTACCAGGTGGAAGCCGCTCGAATTGTGGCCAAGGGGGATTTACCTCCGGCGATGAAGGCGTTCGCGCAAGAGCTTCAAGCGACGCACACGGCTGCGTTGGAAGACCTCCGCACGGCGGCGAAGGCAAGCGGCCACGCATCTCTGGTTCCGGAAACGGTCAATCAGGAACAGGCAGAGCAGCTTGATGAACTCCGCGGCGCCACGGGAACCCGCTTGCAGCAACTTTATCGACGTCAGCAGGAGGCCGCTTTCGAAGATATGGTTCAACTCCACGAACAATATGAAAAATATGGAAATGTGCCTGCGCTGATGAGGTACGCTGGGCGCTACAGGCCTGTGGAAACCGAGCATTTACTGCGTATTCGAGATGACGCCATGCGTGTCGCCCAAACGCTGGCCCCGCAATAGCAGGTTTGCTTAGGCGGGAACGAGTAGCCATATGGCCACGATCAGCACGCAGGTGACGCTGACAAGTACCCAGGTGAGCAGGCGAATCCGGACCGAACGGAGTTCCGAAATCCAGTGCGCGTGAAGGCGCTCGAGAACACGGCAGGCCCGCCGCTGCGCCGAGATGAAAATGAAGACGGCCATTAGGAAAAACCCGGTCGCGATGGCTTTCGCTACCCAAGTCGGCTCGAGTGATCGGAAGAGTGCGTTCAGCCCCAGCCCGATCCCCAAAGACGCCATTCCCGTTCTTATCCATCCAGCGTATGAGCGCTCGTGGGCGAGTAAAGTACGATCCTCGGCAAGATCGGTGCGATCACGCGCAGGATTGTCGTCACGATCCACGAAGCCTCCTGTTTTTGGGTCCTAACGCTTCACGTCGCCTAGTACGGTGGACGGTTTGTCGTCCTTCTCGATCACGCTCATGCTTCCATCCGTTTCAAGCACGACGGCAGCAATCCGTTCTCGTCGGCCTACACCAGCTTTTCGGATGGCCGCATCGACTTCGGATGCCGTGACGCGTTCGTCTACCATGGCATCATGTTGATATTGGCCGTCGCTCAGCAACAATCGTGGCTGGCTACGAATAAGGCTACGAAACCGGGGGGAGGCTATAGACAGGCGGGCGACGCACCACTGCAGCAGGGCGAGCATGAAAAAGGCCAGAAACCCTTCCGCAAATGCGACATTTCTTGTCAGCAGCACAGTGGCTAATGTGGACCCTAGGGCGATCGTGACGACGAGGTCGTAGGCATTCAGTTTTGCAAGCGCCCGTTTCCCCGCAAAGCGAAGTACGAAGACCAGTGCTGCGTAGGCCATCACCGAGATGACTGCGACTCGTAAGAGGCCGTGGTAGTTGTCGAACAGCATATGCAAATTGTTTCTGCGGGCGTTGTGATGCGTGAGAGGCCGTAGAATACGCACATAAGTAACGATGTTGAGGCGGCCGAGTTCCGCTCGTCAGGCCGGGGTAGGCGTGAACGCGAAACGCGAGGACGTCACTACGTTGCGGATCGCGACGAACGGCGGAACCATGGGGGCGGACAGCGGTTGGCATCCGAGACTCTCATACATGGAGACGAAGATGCCGGAAACGCGTCAGGCCGACCCACCGCGCGACGATGCGCCTATTACGACGTCGAAGACGTCGAAGCCCGACCGGGCACTTCTGGCGGAAACCGTGACGATCAACAGACCGCGGGAGGAGCTCTATGATTTCTGGCGCAATCTCGAGAACTTGGCCGTCTTCATGGACAATATCGAGTCGATAACCTGTATTGACGACCGGCGTTCCCGCTGGCGCGTGAAAGCACCTGCGGGAAAGACCGTGGAGTGGGATTCAATCATAACCGAAGATATTCCGGGGCAAGCGATAACCTGGCAATCGGCCGAAGGGGCTGACATCGATAACAGCGGCAAAGTCGAATTCATCGACGCGGGGCTGCGCGGCACCGTTGTACGGGCCATCATCGCCTATGATCCTCCCGCTGGCCTGGCCGGAAGGCTGGTCGCCAAGCTGTTTCAGCGCGAGCCCCGCCTTCAGGCCCGGCGCGATTTGCGGCGTTTCAAGCAGCTTATGGAGACGGGAGAAATCTCCACCAATGCAATGAATCGCGAGATGCTCGCAAAAGAGCTGGAGGCATAACGATGCGCGCTGTCACCTGGCATGGCAAACATGATATCCGCGTCGAGACGGTTGACGATCCCGAAATCGTGAACCCCCGCGACGCGATCATCCGCGTGACCTCCACGGCGATCTGTGGGTCTGACCTGCACCTTTACGACGGTTACATTCCAACGATGAAGGCCGGAGACATCCTCGGCCACGAATTCATGGGGGAAGTGGTAGACGTGGGGTCGGGCAGCACGCTTCAAATCGGGCAGCGCGTCGTGGTTCCGTTCACGATCAGCTGTGGCGCATGCTATCATTGTTCGAAGCAGCAGTTTTCCGCCTGCGGCAATTCGAATCCTGCGGACAATCAGGACATCGCCCGCGAACTCTATGGCCATCCGATGGCAGGGCTGTTCGGCTATAGTCACATGACCGGCGGATATGCCGGCGGGCAGGCTGAGCTTGTGAGGGTGCCCTATTCGGATGTGGGACCATTCGTCATTCCAGACGACAGCATCCCGGACGAGAAGGTATTGTTCCTGACTGACATTCTGCCGACCGGCTGGATGGCTGCCGAGAACGCCGAGATCGAACCGGGTGACACCGTTGCTGTCTGGGGTTGTGGTCCGGTGGGACTGTTTGCGATCCAGAGCGCTTTCGTGATGGGCGCGGAGCGCGTGATCGCGATCGATCACTTTCCAAACCGGCTCGAACTCGCGCGCCAGTTCGGCGCCGAGATCATAAATTTCGAAACCACGAAGACCTACGAGGCGCTGATGGAAATGACGGGGGGTATCGGTCCCGACGCTTGCATCGACTGTGTCGGGCTTGAGGTGCATGGCGCGTTTGCCGACAACATCCTCGATCAGATCAAGGTTTCGACGTTCCTCGGGACAGATCGTGCGCATGCAATCCGCCAGGTGATCATTGCGTGTCGAAAGGGCGGACGCGTATCGATGCCGGCGGTGTACGGCGGCTTTGTGGACAAATTTCCGCTCGGCGCACTTATGGAGAAGGGCCTGACGCTGAAAACGGGCCAGACCCACGTGCAGCGTTATTTGCCTGCGCTCTATGCGGCGATCGCCGAGGACAAGCTCGATACCACATTCCTCATCAGCCATCGCCTTCCGCTCGACGAGGGTCCGGAAGGGTACAGGCTTTTCCATGACGAACAGGACCAGGCAACGAAGATCATATTGAAGCCGGATTTGCCGCTCGGCGGAGGGAACACGGTTCCAGCTCTTTAGTCCCGACTACCGATGCAGCGAGTGGGAGCCGCGCGGGGACCACTCGTTGAAATGAATAGAGAAAAGGAGACCTGAAATGCACGACGTACCTAACACCCCACCTCACTACGGACGCGGCGCGATGTTTGGCGCTGCTGCAGCGGGCCTGCTGGCGGGATTGGCCGCAACCATGGGTCGCAAGGCTGCCGTGCAATCGATGACGGCTGTAAAGGGGGACTGGCTGGATGGCCTCAAAACTGAGCACCGTGCGGTGCTAAGAATTTTCGATGCGATCGAGCGCACCGACAATGGAGACAGGCTGCAGCGCCGCACCTTGTTGCGAAAGCTGAAGTCGGCATTGGCGCATCATGCATTTCAGGAGGAAAACGTCGTCTATCCGGCATTGCGGCAGCACGGCGATGTTGAAGCGGCTGACCATCTCAATCACGAGCACGGCTACGTGAAACAGAAGTTGTTCGAACTGTCCGAGTTGCCGAGCGATCAGCCACAATGGTCCGAGAAGGTCAGGGCGTTCCGCGGCGAGCTGGAAGCGCACATGGAGGACGAGGAAAGCCGTTTGTTTCCCGAGCTTCACAAGGCGCTGGGCGAGGCGGGGAACAAGCATCTTACCTATGTTATGAATCTTGAAGGCATGAAACTCGCCTGAGACATCAAGCGGCGTGCGGGTTGGGTATTGCCGGGCAACAGCGCTTTTTCCCCGGCAGTAACCGCACCTGAACGGCAAAGGAGCTCAACGGCTGCGTGGGTTTCCCTTCTCGAGACGCGCAGGGTCGGGATATTCATCCGGTTTCACTGTTCCAATGTTGGGGCGCTTCTCGACGCGCTCTTGAGGCTCACCACCTTCGACGGTTCCATAGTCCTCACTTTCGGGAATGGTGTCGCCGAGCGGCCCTCGCCGGGGTAGCGAATGTGTCGCTTTGGATTGCTGTGGTGACCGTGCTTTGGACATCGTTCTTCTCCCGAAAAGCGTAGATGCCGCTCTTAAACGTCGGCACAGCCGATAGTTCCTTTGCGCAAGTGCGGAATTTCCGGACAAATTAAAGGTGCTATGCAACTTTTGTGCGCCCGGTCGGTTGGCCATGCAGGGCCACGTGTACCGCAGACGCGACCTGTGCGCCCGAGCATCAAAGGAGCACACGCATGAGATCGGGGGTTTCGCCACAGCGTCCGCATCCGTTGCAGGCCATCGTCGTTGCTTTCCCCCTCGCGCTGTTTGCGAGCGTGATTCCGGCGGATGTAGCCTATCTGCAAACGGCAGAGATTCAGTGGTCGAATTTTTCAGCATGGCTCATCGTGGGCGGTCTCCTGACGGGTGTGCCGACGTTGGCATGGGCGATTGTGGATATTGCGCGCACTCGGCGCAGGCGCGCGATCGTGATCGTACTTTTGTGGCTCGCAATGTTCGTAACGGGCCTTATCAACATCCTCCTTCACAGCCGTGATGCCTGGTACTCGGTCACCGGAACCGGTTTGTTTCTTTCTGTTCTCACCGCGGCGTTGGCGATCGCAGCGGCCTGGCTGACCTTTTCGGCAGGGCAGGGGGACTCAGTCTGATGGGAAAATTCCTATACGCAGCTCTGTGTGTAGCCTCGCTTGCCGCGTGCGGCAGTGAAGGTGACGTGGCCCAGTACGGTGGCGAGCCGCGGCTTCCAGAGCAGCAGACGGGCCTGGTTCCGGCCATGCAGATCGCAACCCCGGCAAGTTGGAGGGGCGCCCTGCCGACTGTACCGGACGGCTATGTGATCACTGCGCTCGCGACCGATCTGCGTATACCACGGCAAATTCTGGTTGCCCCCAATGGGGACATTCTGGTTGCCGAAGGTAGCGGCGGTGGGGCCCCAAAGCTCCGTCCCAAGGACGTGATCGCTGGCATCATCAAAGGCCGTGGACATAGCGATGTGGAGGGCGGCGACAGGATCACGCTGCTCCGCGATACGAACGGGGATGGCCGCGCTGAACTGCGAACGATACTGTTGGACGACTTGAACGCGCCTTATGGTCTCGCTTACGTCGACGGCTCACTCTACGTTGCCAATCAGGACGCACTTTACCGTTATCCTTATACGCCAGGGCAGACCCGGATAACGGCTGCCGGCAGGAAGGTTACAGACCTTCCTTCGGCGCTGAACCATCACTGGACGAAAGCGCTCGCGGCTTCGCCGGATGGATCCCGCCTCTACGTCGGGATCGGCTCCAACAGCAACATCACGGAGAGGGGGATGGCCGCCGAAGTCGACCGCGCGATGATCTGGGAGATCGACCCTGAGGACGGCGCACACCGCCCCTATGCCACGGGTCTCCGCAATCCGAGCGCGCTGGCGATTGAGCCGCGAACGGGGCGTCTTTGGGCGGCGGTGAACGAACGCGACGAGCTCGGCGCGAACCTCGTTCCGGATTACATGACCGCGGTTCGCGAAGGCGCGTTCTACGGTTGGCCCTACAGCTATTGGGGGCAGCACGTTGATCCGCGCGTTCATCCACAGGATTCGCAAATGGTCGCGTCGGCGGTCCGCCCAGACTACAGCCTGGGTTCGCACGTCGCTCCGCTCGGTCTCGCCTTCTCCATGCCGGCGCTGGGTCAGGCGTTCGCCGAGGGCGTATTTGTCGGCGAGCATGGCAGTTGGAACCGTCGATCGTTCAGCGGTTACAAGGTCGTCTTCGTGCGATTCCGAGAGGGGCGTCCGGCCGGAAAGCCGGTGGATTTCGTCACGGGGTTCCTGAGCGATGGTGAGGCCCGTGGGCGTCCCGTCGGCGTCGCGGTTGATCCGCGGGGAGCGCTGTTCGTTGCCGACGATCTGTCGAACACGGTCTGGCGCGTTGCTCCGGTTGCCGCATCGCCGGTCGCCCAGTGACCGGGGACATTGGCATGGAAGATGCGCCGCTCAACCGCATTGAGAAGGTCGATATCGCCATTACGCACTCAGCTGCCGGATTCTACGACAGCCCCGCCGGACGAGTACTCGGAAATATAGGCAAGATCGGCGACGAGGCCCCACTGCTCGGCATTGCCGCACTGACGGCGCTGTACGGCATCGCCGCATCGAAGCGGCGTGTCGCCGACGCAGGTTTCCGCATGGCGCGCGCCGAACTTGTCGCGATCGTTCTGAAGACGCTCGGGAAGCGCAGCGTCAACCGCACGCGGCCGACAGCGCTGCTTGAAGACCGGACATACAGGATGGAGCCGGGAACGTCGTCTTCCCACGCGCTCCAATCCTTTCCCTCGGGGCATACGGCTGGCGCTGTCGCCGTCGCGCGGGCATTTGCTCACGTGTTTCCAGAACGGGCACCGCTGGCGTTGACGGGCGCGCTAATCGTCGGCTTGCTGCAGCTGCCGCGAAAGGCGCATTTCGCGAGCGACGTCGCCGCGGGCGTGCTTCTCGGCTTTCTGGCCGAGCGGCTAAGCAGGCCTTCGCGCCCGGTGTGCTCGGAACCGCGCGGCACGGCCGGGGTTCACGCATAACGGATCAGGGCAGGGGAGCAGCGACGTTGGACATCACGCATCCCTGGTTTCCCTATTGCGGCGCGGCGCCGGCGCCTGCCGAAATATGGCAGCGGTGGAACATGGATCCGCTCGTCCTTATTTCTCTCCTGCTCGTTGTCGGGATCGTCTGGCGGCGAACTGATGAGGCGGCGCGTCTGAATCTTTTGGGCGCGACAGCGCTTGCCGCCGTGCTGTTTGTCTCACCGCTATGTGCGCTCACGTCCGCGCTGTTCTCGGCAAGAGCGGTCCACCACGTGTTGCTCACGGCGGTGCTGGCGCCGCTGCTCGCGGTGGCATGGCCCGGGGCGAAGCGCCCTGCAGTCGGCATTTGGACCGCAGCGCATGTCGCTATCTTCTGGTTCTGGCATGCGCCCGCCGCCTATTCATGGGCGCTTTCGCACGACGCGGCCTATTGGGTGATGCAAGTTACCTTGCTCGGCAGCGCAGCCGGTTTCTGGGCCGCAGTACAGCGTGCACCCGCGCTCCACGCTGTCGCGGCACTGCTGATGGCCATGGTGCAGATGGGACTGCTCGGCGCGTTGCTGACATTCAGCAGTTATCCGTTTTATGCGCCGCATCTTCTCGGACCGCAGGTGTGGGGCCTGTCGCCGCTCGAGGATCAGCAACTCGCCGGGCTCATAATGTGGGTGCCGGCCGCTGGCCTCTATCTCGCTGCGGCCCTGTATGTATTCATGCGCTGGGTCGCCAGTGAGCAGGTGGTGGGGCGTTCGTGATCGCGGCACTTCGACGCTGGGCGAAGCGGCATACCGAACGCAGCCGCTATTCACCCGTGGGCATCGCCTTCCACTGGGTCATGGCAGCGCTCGTGATCTTTCAACTCGGCTGGGGCGCCTATGTGGGATTTCTTCCGCCAGGCGGCGGCAAACTGGCCGGCTATGAGGTCCACAGCGCCGTAGGTCTGGTGATCCTCGTCCTCGCGATTGGCCGGGGGGTGTGGAGATTGATGATTCCAGGGCCGGTCAATGATGCGGACCGGCTGGGTTGGCAGACCAAATTCGCCCATATCACGCATCTGGTGTTTTACGTCTGCTTCTTCGGGTTGCCCTTGAGCGGTTGGGTCATGTGGTCGGCGATCGCCGAGCCGGGGCCGCTCTATCTTGCAGGCGTGGTTCCGTGGCCTCAGCTGCCGTTCGACTCGCTGCCGCTGGTCCTGCGCTGGCAGATTATGGACATTGCCGAGGACATACACCTTGTTCTTGTCGTTGTACTCACCGTCCTGGTGCCGCTGCACGTGGCAGCGGCACTGAAACATCATTTCTGGGATCGCCACGATGTCCTTCGAGGGATGCTCCCCGAGATTCCGGACGAGGAGGACCCAAAGGCAGAGCAGCAGCATACGCCGAGACAGCCTCGGCCTCTTCTGGAGAAAGGCGCCGGCTGATGTCCAACATCAGATTTTCGGGGTCGTTGCGCCGATCGCTGCGTTGCCATGCGGCAATCTGTTCGGCAAGATAGGCGGCCGGTTGACCGCTGAGTGGCGGGTTAGCGGAACCGACGCCGCTCCCATCGGCTCCGTGGCATGTTACGCAGGCGGGAATGCCGCGGCGGGAATCGCCCTCATGATAGAGCTTCCGACCGCGTCCATCGGAAGACGTGCCTACGCGAACCGGAGCGGGAAGCGAGGCATAATAAGCGGCGACCATCCGCAATTCATCCAGCGTCAGCTTGCGCGCGATGTTTTCCATGCGGGCATTTTTGCGCCTGCCGCTTGCATAGGCCTCGAGCTGCGCAGCAAGGTAGCCTGCATCGATCGCGGCGAGACGGGGGGTGTCGGCACCGTTGCCCTGGCCGTCGCGACCATGACAGGTGAAGCAGGCATTCGCGGCGCCTGCGTCGCCGCCGCTGAGCGCAATCAGTTCGCCGGTCTCGGTAAAGCGGTCGGCAGCGGTACGCTCGGCGATGCCGCAGCCCGTCGCAAACACCAGGCACAGGGTGGAAAGACTTCCTGGGCTGATGGACGGGGCGAACACGATTTCTGCGGAACCTCCGCCAGCTGAATTGGTTCCGCCTTGCGACGACTTGACAGGTGCAACATTGGGGACACGGGTGCCAAACGCGTGGGCAGCATGGATTTTCTTGCCGGCTGTTCTCGCCTGCGCGCCGCCGCCTGACGCACGGCATGCGCTGCCGCAGGCAAATGTGGAGCGGGGACGCGCTGTCATGACGCGCGTTGGTTGCGCGAGTTGTCACCGCGTTCCCGGGATTTCCTGGCCGGAGGGCAGCGTCGGCCCAGCATTGGCCGGCTTTGCCCGGCAGGGGCTCATCGCCGGCCGCCTGCCGAACCGTCCGGACCTGCTCGCCCGCTTTGTCCGCAATGCGCCTGCGCTGCTTGCGGATACCACGATGCCGGCAATGCCGCTGAGCGAAAGGGAAGCAGCGGATGTGGCCGCCTATCTTTATACGCTCGATGACGCCTGAGGCGCTCGCCGGCTGGCCGCCGCCGGTTTTCGATCCGGCGGGCCCCTATGCTGGATCGATCGCGACCCTATCTTGGGTGCTGGTCGCCATGGCGATCCTCGTGCTCATTATCGTGCTGGCTGCGCTGTGGGCAGCGCTGTTCGGATCGCAGCGCTTGCGGGCACGGCTCGGCGGCAAGGCGGTCATTTGGGCGGGTGGGATCGTTTTTCCCGTCGTCGTGCTGACGGCCCTGCTGATTTACGGGCTGACCCTTACGCGGCACCTCACGGCATCGCCCGCGGACGGCGCTATGCGCGTGCGCGTAACGGGAGAAATGTGGTGGTGGCGTGTCGACTATCTCGGCGCGGACGGGCGCGTTCAAATGCGCGACGCCAACGAGCTTCACATTCCCGCGGGCCGGCCCGTCGTCGTCGAACTCGAATCGAACGATGTCATTCACAGCTTCTGGGTACCGCGTCTGTCGGGCAAGCTCGACATGATCCCGGGCCGCCGCAACATCATGCAGATCGAGGCGACGGCCCCCGGGGTATTCGGCGGGCAATGCGCTGAATATTGCGGGGGTCCGCACGCTCTGATGGGGTTCGTCGTGGTCGCGCACACGCCGGCGGCATTCGAACGTCTGATGGCGGAACGGAGTGCTCCCAAGGCGCGCGCACGGGAAACTGCGGGAGCGGAGCTGTTTCGCTCAAGCGGTTGCGCGGCCTGCCACCGCATCGCTGGCACCGCGAACGGAACGGCTGGTCCCGATCTCACACACGTCGGTTCGCGCCGGTCGCTGGGGGCGGGGATCCTGCCCAACAATCGGGGCACGATGATGGGCTGGATCGGGGATAGTCAGGCGATCAAGCCGGGCAACCGGATGCCGCCGTACAAGGTGCTCAGCGGCAAGGAACTGGAAGCGCTTGCGATTTATCTCGAGGCGCAGACGTGAGCGAAACCGGGTTCGATCCGGCGGCCTACAAACGCCTGCCCTCCAGCGAGGCGCGTCCAAAAGGCGAGCTCGAGGCGCTCGAACACGTCTGGCGTGCTCCCCAGGGATGGGAACTGCTGACCGCAGTCAATAACAACTATATCGGGTTTTTCTACGTCGCTACGGCATTTCTGTTTTTCCTGCTCGCAGGCATTCTGGCACTCGCGATGCGGGTCCAGCTCGCTCTGCCGCTTCAGGGCATGCTGCCGCCGGAAACCTACAACCAGTTCTTCACGATGCACGGCACCGTGATGATGTTTCTGTTTGCGGTGCCGGCAATGGAAGCCCTCGGCGTTCTGCTGCTGCCCCAGATGCTTGCGGCGCGCGACCTGCCATTTCCGCGTCTCTCTGCCTACGCGTTCTGGGCCTATTTTGTGGGCGGCCTCTGCTTCTTCGCATCGCTCTTTGTCGGCCTCGCACCGAGCGGCGGCTGGTTCATGTATCCGCCGCTCACCAGCACGACCTATTCGCCGGGCATCAACGCCGATTTCTGGCTGCTCGGGATCGGCTTTATCGAGATTTCGGCGATCGCGGGCGCGATCGAGATCATTGTCGGCGTGCTGCGCACACGTGCGCCGGGGATGACGCTCGAAAAGATGCCCGTCTACGCGTGGGCGATGCTCGTCTTTGCCGTGATGATCATCATCGCATTTCCGGCCGTCATCCTCGGTACCCTGCTTCTGGAACTCGAGCGCGCGTTCAACTGGCCGTTCTTCGATGCGACGCGCGGGGGCGACCCCCTGCTCTGGCAACATCTGTTCTGGTTTTTCGGGCACCCCGAAGTCTACATTATTTTTCTTCCCGCATCGGGCCTTGTTTCGATGATGGTTGTCGCGCTCGCGCGAACGCCGCAGGTCGGGCACACTCTCGTGGTTCTCGCCTTTCTCGCTACGGGATTCATCAGCTTCGGCGTCTGGTCGCACCATATGTTCACCACGGGCATGCCGACACTGTCAGTCGGCTTCTTTTCGGCCGCGAGCATGGCGGTTAGCATCCCGGCCGGCATCCAGGTGTTTTCCTGGATCGCGACGTTCGCGCTGGGCAAACCGCGCTTCAACACGCCGACATTGTTTCTTCTCGGCGGCCTCGTCACCTTCGTGATGGGTGGGCTCACCGGCGTGATGGTAGCGCTCGTGCCGTTCGATTGGCAGGCGCACGACAGCTATTTCATCGTCGCGCATCTCCACTATGTCCTGATTGGTGGCATGGTTTTCCCGATGTTCGCGGCCTTCTATTACTGGACACCGATGACGAGCCGTCGGGCGCTCTCGGAAACCTGGGGAAAATGGGCATTCTGGCTGATGTTCATCGGCATGCAGGTGACGTTTCTGCCGATGCATCTCACTGGGATGATGGGCATGCCACGCCGGGTCTATACCTATTTGCCTGGCCGTGATCTCGAGCTCACCAATCTTGTCTCGACGGTGGGCGCCTTCACGATTGCCGCTGGCGTGCTCGTCTTCCTCGTGGATGCGGCACGGAACTTCCGCTTCACAGTGGAAGGCGGGGCTGGAAACGTCTACGGCGGGGGGACGCTCGAATGGCTGCCAGCAGGTCTCTACTCGGCGCGAAGCATTCCTGTGGTGAGGAGCCGCGAGCCCCTGTGGGATGATCCTGATCTCCCGCGAGACGTAGCGGAGGGACGCTATTTCCTCCCGGGCACTGCAACCGGCCGGCGTGAAACGCTGATCACCAGCCCGCTGCGTGCTGAGCCGCAATATCTCCAGATCATGCCTGGCCCATCGGCGTGGCCACTGCTCGCAGCGATCTTCACGGCCGCGTTCTTCCTCCTTCTCACCGTCCAGGCTTATACGCCGGGCTTCGCGGCGGGTGTACTCGGCGTGCTCGCCATGATGCGATGGCTTTGGGACACTGACCGCGAAGTGGAAGCAGATGAGGTCGATATCGGTGCGGGGGTTCGCGTGCCGACGTATCGCACGGGCTCCGACAGTCACGGCTGGTGGGCGATGGTGATCCTCCTCATCGTGATCGGCATGATGTTTGTCATGACGGCGTTCGCCTATCTGTATCTCTACGGTATCCATCCCGCCTTCTGGACGCCTCCGCCGCCACCGGCGTCGCTTGTGCCACTGCTCGCCGGATACGGTGGCGGCGCGGGCCTCGCATTGTTTGCCCGGCGAATGCTCGCGCGGCCGGCAACGCATCTCTGGACGCCCGGTGTCCTCGTCGTGTGCGCGGCCGTTCTGCTGCTTGGGACCTTCGCGTTGGATATCCGAAGTTGGACTGAAGCCGGGCTCGCGCCGAGCGCAAGCGGGCAGGGGGCCGTGGTCTCCGCCTTTCTTGCGCAGCAGGGCGCGCTTATCGCCGTCTGCATGCTCATGGCTGCCTATGTTTCGGCGCGGAATGCGCGGGGTTTGCTGGTCCGCCCCCGTTGCAACACGATGGATCTCGTCGTGCTCTTTCTGGCCTACACCGGCGCGCAAGGCGGCCTTGCCGCTTCGCTGACACGGCTCTTTCCGGGCGCGGCCTGATGTCGTGGACGCTTTTCCTTGGTGGGCTTCTGGTCTGGGCGCTTCATTTTTTCGCGCTCTATGCAGTTGCCAGCATTTTTCTCACGAGCGACACCGCGCGACTGCTGACCGTCGCCGTCACCCTGCTGTGTCTTGTGTTGAATGCGCTGTTGTTCGTGCGCGTCGTCTCAGTGCAGGCGGACGTCGAACTCACCCGCTGGATGCGCTCGCTCGCGCTTCTTGGCGTTTCACTCTCCGTCGTTGCAATACTCTGGCAAGCGCTGCCGGCCGCTCTCGTGTGACGGCGGCGGGAACTCGTAACGCCGTCATGAATTGATCGTTAAACGTCCCGCACATTTCAGGAACACGGCGATAAACGACTGGATCACACAACTCATCGAGGACCTCGGCTATGCGGGGGTCGCGCTTCTCATGCTCGCCGAGAACGTGTTTCCGCCGATTCCTTCCGAACTTGTCATGCCGCTTGCTGGGTTCACGTCGGGGTCGGGTGATCTCATTATTGTCGGCGTGATTGTGGCGGGTATCATCGGAACCACCGCAGGCGCCTTTCTCTGGTACACTCTGGCCCGCAGATTGGGCGGGCATCGGCTGCGCCGCTTAGCGAGCCGGCATGGTCGTTGGCTGACGATTTCGGCCGCGCAGATCGACGATCTCGAAGATTGGTTCACGCGTCACTGCAAATGGGCTGTGCCGCTGGCGCACGTGGTCCCGGGGCTTCGCACGCTCGTCTCCATTCCGGCCGGAATTTTCGAGATGCGGCCGCTGCGCTTTGCGCTGCTCACCATTTTAGGGGCGGGCATCTGGACAAGCCTTCTGGCGGCCGGCGGGTTCTGGCTGGGTTCAGAATATACGCAGATTGAAAAATACCTGGGACCTGTCAGTGCGGCCATCATGGGTGGGCTGCTTGTTTTTTATGTTTACCGCGTCATCACCTTCAAGCCGCGCATACGGGAGGCTGCCACTTCGGATCAAAATCGTGTCTGATGTCGCCCGCACCGTCTGACCCGCAGAGCTTATCCTGCACCTGCGAACGCTGATCCAGAGTCAGGGAACATCTGCCACGCCGATGGTTTCTAGATCGGTTAGCAGGAGTCATCTTTATGAAGCTGCGCGCTCAGCCGCTCAACTGTACGCTGAAAAGCGAAGAGACCACCACAAGTTCGACCGATGTCATGATCGGCGTTGTTACGGACGCACTCAGGGCTCGTGACGTGGCAATTGCCAGCACGATCCGTGTTGCGGCGCACGACGTGCGCGCCGGTGTCACATCGGACGAGGGGCAGGGCGATGCCTGGCCTGACATGCGGACCCGTATTCTCGGTGCCGACATACTTGTCTTCGGAACCCCCATTTGGCTTGGACAGGCAAGCAGCGTCGCCAAGCGCGTGCTCGAACGCATGGACGCGTTTCTGGGGGAAACGGATGATAAAGGTCGTATGCCGTCCAGCGGCAAGGTGGCCGTCGTCGCGATTGTCGGCAATGAGGACGGCGCGCATGCCGTGACAGCGCAGCTTTTCCAGGCGTTGAATGATGTCGGGTGGACCTTGCCGGCGAACGCCGCCTGTTACTGGGTGGGGGAAGCCATGGGCAAGACGGATTTCCAGGATCTCAAGCAGCTCCCACAGACTGTGCGGCAGATGGCCGAGACACTTGCATCCAACGCGGTTCACCTTGCCGCCGCGTTGAAGGACGAGACGTACCCCGGAATCTGAGCAGGTGCCGACCCCTTCCGAACGCGGCGCCACGGCGAGCACCCCTCTCGCTTTCCCGGCGCGGGCTTGGCGTGAAATCCTTCTGCGTGTTTGGCGTCGCAATAGAGCGGACAATTTCTCGCTCATGGCAGCGGGTGTGGCCTTCTACGCGTTCCTGTCATTCGTGCCGCTGCTGGGGGCGCTGGTGATGAGCTACGGGCTCGTCGCGGATCCGGCCACAGTCGCGGCCCATATGCGCCTCATCATCGATCTCGTGCCAATGGACGCGGCGCGGCTGATCTACGAGCAATTGCTCAATCTCACGCGCGCCGCGGCGGCGCAAAAGGGGTTTGGTCTAGCGATTGCCCTCGGCATCTCGATCTTTGGTGCGAGCCGGGCGGCGCGCGCCGTGATGGCGGCGCTCAATGTGATTTACGATGAGCAGGATGTGCGGGGCATCGTTCGCAGTGCGGCCGTTTCAGCGGTTCTGGTGGTGGGGGCTGTGCTCCTCGGCATCTTTGGTCTGCTCGCGGCCTCGGCTCTCGGTTTTGCGCGAGAGCTCGCGCAGGGGTTTGGACCCGTTGCAGCGCACGCAATGCGAGGCGTCACCTGGTTTTCCGCCGCGCTCCTGTGCAGTTTTACCATTGCCGCCATGTACCGCTTTGCGCCGCACCGGGCAGACGCGCACTGGCGGTGGTTGACGCTCGGGTCGGTTCTGGCCACGCTGTTGTGGCTGGCTGCGACGCTGGGATTTGGTCTCTATGTCGCCGAATTCGCTTCCTATCAGGCCACGTACGGATCGCTGGGGGCCGTCGTGGTTTTGCTCGTCTGGCTTTATGTGTCCGCCTATGCGGTACTCCTAGGCGGACTCGTCAATGCCGAGGCAGAGCGTCAGACCGCTTGCGACACCACGACGGGTGTCCCGCGTCCCCTCGGGCGGCGCGGCGCCGTTGTCGCCGACATGAGCGTGGCTGCGAATATCTATCCGTCGTCCGGTTTGTCTCGGAACACGCGATCATGACGGTCAGCAACGTTGTAGGAGGGGGATCCGAGAGGAACGATATGCCCCTTGGGCGCGTTTCGGATGCATCTTTGAGCAAATGGCGAGACCCGAGCGGGCGTTGGATTTGCCGACACTGGAAAGGAATAAGAGATGACCGACCTCAACAAAATTGCCGAGCACATGGAAGTGGTCGGCGCCGATGGGGTGCACATTGGCACGGTCGACCAGGTTGAGGGTGACCGTATTAAGCTCACGAAAGCGGACAGCGGGTCGCACGGCAATCATCATCATTACGTTTCCGCAGGACTGGTCGCGGCGGTAGAAAACGGGAAGGTACGGCTATCGGCAAACGGGGACAATGCGGTTCTTCTGGAAGAGGAAGAAGACGGCAGGTCAATTGCCGATCGGAATCGATAAAAATGGCCACGCACCCGGGATTGCCAGAGCCGGACAAGATCGAGCCGCAATCGCCGCCCGAAACCCCGCCGCCGGTTGTTCCCCCGGATGAGCCATTAAAGAGCCCGCCCGAAATCGTACCCCACGAACCCGACCAGGATAGGCCGCACGAAACGCCCCAAGAACTGCCTCCTGCAGTGGGCCGGCGCATTCCCGCGTGATAGGCAGCTCTGTGGGCCGCGACTTCACAGAAGGCTGCAAGCACTCTGGACAAAGAAACAGTCCTCTTACGAGCGAAGTCGGCGTACGACGGGGCTATCGGCAAACCGTGGACCCGCCTCGTGCTGTTTGGTCAATATGGAGGTGGTCGTGGTGCGCGGCATTATAATCGGGGGATAAAGTCGTACCAAAAAGGCGACAGGCCCCGTCCCGCACCTCCCTAAGGAAAGCGGCTTCTGCTCCGCCCCCGTGCCAGTCGGCGGCAATGCTCACATCCGGCCCATTCTCAAGGGTGAAAGCGGCAATATCGATCGCATTAGCGTGAGCGTGTTGGGAGTAGCGGCCTCGGGAGCCGCCGCCGATACGCCGGCAAGCGTAGGTTCCAAATGTCTTTACGTCGGAAACTGGTCGCCCGAAATGTCGCCTCGCAGCGGGCTGTACGACCTCGCGCTCCCACACGTGAAGCCCTGCCACAACCACACAGGATGCAGAAACGGTGGGCGAATAGCGAATACCGACCCTGCCAGTGCTGCGAACTCCATCTGTGTAACCGCACACTGAGCCTTGGTGGACGGGCGGCAAAATCATGTGAGGGACGCCTGCTTCTGTGAGCAGTTCACGACACGCGGCAAAATCCGTCCGGCTCTGAGCGAGCTTGAAGGGCGTGAAGTATCCGATCGGCTGTGTGAGTTTAAGCGGGGTCCAAGGCAAATGCTCGGGGTAACGTTCCGACAAATAGCTGACGGCGAGCAAGGCGCCCGCACAAAGAACCGTAAAAAGAATGACGGGGCGCAACGCGAACCCTAGTAACGCCGCGCGCTGCAGAGCATTGCGGAGCCGTCGAGTAGGTTGGGCTGTTCCATCCGTCGTTCAATGTTGGGGGACGTCGAAGAGTTCCGAAGTTGGAGCAGGAATCCAGCGAAACAACCGGAAATTTCCGTCGTGCGCAGATGAGAACGCGCCCGGGCGCAAGCAATGCCGCTCTCACGTCCACTACCGAGCTCGCGAAGCGGAGAAGTTTGCCGGTCTTGCTGATTTCGGGCGAGCCTTGCCCCAGTTCCGCGCCCGCTTGGAGTCCACACTCGACTGAACAATATGTGCGGACGATTAAAATAAAAACTAAAGCGCGAATCAGTGCGTGTGGGACCCTCCCACTAAAACCTGCGACGAGGCGCGAGAGTTGGCGCCAAGTTGGCACTACAGACCGAAATTACAAGTTTCTGTGAAAAAGCAAATGCTTACAGTCCCTTCTTGGCGGAGACGGAGGAAAGTGAAATTTTAATAATCACAATGTAAAATCAAATATTTAAAGAATGTATTTGTACAAGATGTCCCTCCTAATGCCCCCGATATGAGGCATCAATCGCATTGGTGGTGACTGCGACGTCTTGAATTTGCGCCTCTAGAACCGGCGCAATCAGCGATGCCAACAGCATAAGCACTGCGCCGACGAAAGCGCCGGCCGCTGCGTACCATTTGACGGCTCGCTGCTGGTCCTGCGCCGTCCGCGCGGTGGCAAGCGCGCTCTCGATCTGACGCGCTGCTGCCGCCATACCGTTCTGCGCGTGCCCGAGCAGCCGGGCTTCCTCTGCGCGCACCTGTTGGCTGGCGCGCAGGATGTGCTGTCCGATCGCCTCGGGGGTCAGCTGAAGCGCAGGCGCCTTGGCCATAGCGCCGAGCGTTGCGTTCTGTTCCTTGATCCGCTCCCCGATGCCCGTGAGCACGCCGCTGTAATCGGGCTGCGCCTTCTGCTCGGCGGCGAGCCCTTCGAGCGCGCGGCGGAGCAGCGCCACCTCGCGCCTGAGCGCCTCGAACGCCTCTGCCGGGGATGAGTCGGTTGCCATGGTCTGAACCTAACGGCTAAGACCCCGCCCGCGCGAGAGGCCGAACCAGTCTGAGAGCTCCCGGGACAGCCCGCGCGCCGGTTCCATGCCGATACCGAGCCCGAGTTCGCGGGCACGAGGACGCAGCAGGGATTCCATCTGCGCATCGCGTTCGAGGCTCTTCGCAAGTCCCGCCATGCCCGCGTTGATCTTCGGGAGCTTGTGCTCCTCGCCCCAGAACCGGGCGTGCTCCTGCTGCTTCCTGAGCTTTGTCCATTCCGCGACGAACCGGTCGGCGCGGTACGCGGGATCGCTGCGGACACGCTCGGCCTCATCGAGGATAGCACGCGCCTGCCGCACATCGCCGCGCGCCATCGTGTCGAGGAGCTTCAGGTCCGCGCGCCATGCATTCCGAAGGTCGCGCGCCGCGACGGGCCGGATCGCATCGAGCGCGGCCTCGTCGCGTTCGTGCATGGCGCGCAAGGGCTCGCTCATCGGCACGCCTGCGATGCCCATCTCGCGGACCTTGTGCACGGTGCGCGCATACTGCTCGACCGCCGGCTCCAGCTGGGGCTGCGGAGCCTGGATCGGCGTGCTTTTGAGCTGCAGCCCTTCGAACATGTCGCGGACCTTGACCGTGATCGCCTTGACCCGCTCCCGGAGCGTGATGCCGCGTCTCGCGGCAAACGCCTCGGCCTTGTCTGCGACCGGCCCATAGTCGCCGACCATGTCCTTGCCGCGGTCACGGCCGAGCGTGCGGATCAGCTGCTGCTCGTTTTTGAACGTCTCCTTGCCGTAGTAGAGATCGACCCGTTCGCGGTGGCGCGACAGCGCCACATAGGCGCCGTGCCGGTCCATGCCTGATGTTCCGAGCACATAGGACCGGTCCACGGTGACGCCCTGCGCCTTGTGGATCGTGGCGGCATAGCCATGGTCGATGTCGGTGTAGAGCTTCGTGTCGAACTGCAGGGGCCTACCGTCATCGAGCATCACCGCCATGCGCGCGGGGCCCACGCTCTCGACCCGCCCAAGCGAGCCGTTCTTCACCCCTAGGCTCTTCTCGTTCCGCAGGAACATCACCCGGTCGCCGCGCGCGAACGGCTTTGGCCCCTTGGTGGTCTCGACGCGGACGTCATCACCGAGCTGTTTGCCAAGCCGCAGGCGCTGGCGCGCGAGTGGGTTCAGTGATGCGACGTCGGCGCGCGTGTGCGCGAGGATCAGCCGGCTCTTCTGCGGCTGCGCCTTCCGGTCCCTGTCCCAGCGGTCGATGAGCTGTTTCTTTGCCTCGGCCTCGGTCGGCGCTGCATGGACACGGTCATGTTCCTTGAGCGCCTGGATCGCCTCCTGGGTTCTGCCCGTCGCCAGCTGCCGCACGGCGTCGCGCTGCCAGGCGTCGTGCTGGCGGCGGATCTCGGTGACCTCGACGCCGCCGTGACGCTCATGGATGGAGCGGAACGCCGCGCCCGCCTCGATCGCCTGCAGCTGCTGCGGATCGCCGACGAGCACCACCTTCGCACCGACCTCGCTCGCATGTGACAGCACGCGTTCCATCTGCCGCGTGCCGATCATCCCGGCCTCGTCGATAACGAGCACATCGCGGGACGTCAGGCGATCGGTGCCGTTTGCCCAGGCGTGCTCCTGCGCGGCGATCGTGCGCGACGCGATGCGCGACCCTGCTTCGAGGTTCTCGGCGGCGATGCCGGAGAGCGCGAGCCCGCGCACGCGGTAGCCGGCATCCTCCCACGCTTCGCGCGCCACGCCGAGCAGCGCCGACTTTCCCGTTCCGGCATAGCCGACAATGACACAGAGGCCTTTGGGCTCGGTGACATGGTCGAGCGCTGCGCGCTGCTCGGACGAGAGCACAAGACCGTGCCGCTCGGCGCGCGCGACAGCATGGTCGCGGAACAGGTCGCGGACGACGTGCTTGTCCTGCTTCTGTAGGCGTTCCGTGGCCTGCTCGAGCCGCTGCTCGGTCTCCAGCATCGCGCGGGATGTGAACCGCTCCTGCTCGCGGCCGTCTTTCCCGAGCGCGACAAGCTCCGGCGAGGCTTCGACGGCGGCGAGCACACGGTCGAACTGGTCCTTGCCCTCGCTGTGTCGGTGCACGAACATCGCAAGCTCGCGCCGCGTGAACGTCGCCTGGCTGTGCGTCAGCGCATCGAACGCCACCTCGGGCTGCTTGAGGATACGTTCGCCGTTGGCGCGCGCGATGGCGCGGTGCTCGTCGAGACGCTCTCCGGTGAGCCCTACGTCCGCCATGCGCGATGCTGCCGGGCCGATCTTGTTCTGCGGCTCGAGATCGATGCCCTGCGCCTCGAGGCTACGGTGATCGACGGTGATGTCGAGGTCGCGCTCGGCGAGCGCGCGGTTGAGGTGCTGAGCCCAGGCTTCACGCCAATGTTCCAGCAGCTGCGTGCTGTTCCAGTCGCGCACCTTGGCGCCAAAGCCGTCCGCGTCCACTTCGCGCATGGTGAGCATGACATGGGCGTGGGGCTTCGCCATGCCGTCGGCGCCGATGTCCCAGTGGACATTGAGGTCTGCGCACATGCCGCGCTCGACAAACTCGGTTCGCACGAACTCGCGCGCCACCTGAACGGCGTCCGCCTGTTCCAGCTCCCTTGGCAGCGCGAACTCGACCTCGCGGGCGAGCTGCGCGTCCTTGCGCACCTCGGCGGCCTCGACGCTGTTCCAGAGCGCTTCGCGATTCCGAAGCTGCTCAGGGGCGTTCTCGGGCAGCATCACTTCGGAGTGGATGACGCCGGCCTTGTTCGTGAAGTCGTGATGGCGATCGAGGCGCTGGTCGTGCAGCCGCGAGGCCGAGCGGTACGCGGCGGACGCAAGCGCGCTCGCGCCGGTACTCCGGCTGATGACCTTCGCGCTGAAGTGATAGATTGCCATGGCGGCACACGATCTACACCCGGCAAGCCACGTCGGCACGACGTATAAGCGCGCCCTCACAAGATCGAATCTCGCGAGGGACCGGGTGGTCTCACCAAGGTTCGGCCTCTTTACCGCGCGCCAGAACGACTCGTAGCCTCGGGCACATCACCGCAAATGGAAGGACTACATCCCATGCGCAGGCCCCGTGACTATGATGCTGAGATGAAGCTGCTTGCTGACAAGGCCAAGGCGCTTCAGGACCGGAAGCTGAGAGAGCTTGGGCAGCTCGTCACCGCGACTGGTGCTGATACGCTTGGGGCCGATGTGCTTGCGGGCGTGCTGATCACCGCCGCCGCGGCCACCGACATGGTACAGAGGGAGGAATGGCGCACGGCGGGCGCGGCTTTCTTTCTGCGCGGGAAACAGGCTCAGGCTGGCACTGCGAAGGCTACTGCGCGCCGAGAAGCGGCTCCGCGTTCTCCGCAATCGGCTACAGGCGCGGCGGACGCGGGCTGATACGCGGGACTGGGTCGTGAAGCGCCGCGAGCGGACGCGCCGGCTCATCGAACTCGGCGGGCTCGTCGTGAAGGCCAGGCTCGACGTGCTCGTCGAGGATGACAGGGCGGCGATCTACGGGGCGCTGCTCGGGCTCGTGCAGCAGGCGGACAGGGAGCGGCGCGGCGCGGTCGTTGCGCTGTGGCGGCGCAAGGGGAAACGGGCGTTCGAAGCCGAGCAGAACCAGACATGACATCGACTTCGCACCCGCTTTTCTGAGCTGGTCACATCCGGAAAGCGGAAAAATCGTTCCAACAAGCATCTGCATTCGACGCTCCAAACGTAGCATGCGTCTGCAATCAGTGATCAGGCCAACTGCGGTGCAGCTCGTCAATGATGTAAGGATGCCCAGCGGTGCCTCCGGCGTGTTCTTTTCGAAGATGCGGATGGTCGGCGGACAAGTCGTCGTGACGATGCTCGATGATTTCGGGATCTTTCCGTGGCCAGATCCACCACGCGACCAACGTGCCGACGAACGCCATCGCCGCGCTTGCGCCGAACGCCGTGCCCAAGCCGGCGCGCGCACCGAACTGGCCAGCGAGGGGATAGGCGATGAGCCAGCAGACATGGCTGAGCGCGAATTGTGCTGCGAACAATGCGGGGCGGCCCTCTGCGCCTGACGAGCGCCGCAGCAGCCGGCCGCCTGGGGTGATGCTCGCGGCATAGCAGAGCCCCAGCGCGAACCAGCCCGCGAGGACGGTCGGCCAGTGGCCCGGTGCATTGGCAAGCGACCATGAGGCGGCAAGCAGTGCGAGCACGACACTCATGCAAGCTGCCGCGGCGATCATGACGCTGCGGTCCGTCGTGCGGTCGAGAAGGCGCGGCAGGAGTAACGCTGCGATCATTGAGCCCCCGCCGAAGGCTGCAAACGTGATCGCAACCTCGCTTTGACCGAGTCCAAGCGCGCCGCGAACGAGCACCGGCGTGTTGACGATGACCATTGCGCTCGCTGCGGCAGCAGCAAGCGTAACGGCGAGAAGGCCGCGCAGGCGGGGGGTTTTCAGATATTGGCGGGCGCCGCGCGTCGTTCTGTCGTAGATGCCGCCGCTTGCGGGTTTCGCTTCGGACTGCGGAAAGGTCACTGACAGCACGAGTAGCGCCGAGGCGGCAAAGCCGATCGCCGTGCCCGAGAAGAGCCAGTGGAAATTCATGATGCCGAGCAGCGCCGCAGCGAGCAGGGGGCTTGCGAGGCTTTCCATGTCATAAGCAAGCCGCGAGAGCGACAGTGCTTTCGTATACGCCTTCTCGTCGGGCAGGACATCGGGGATCGTTGCCTGGAAGGACGGCGTGAACCCCGCCGACGCGGACTGGAGAATGAATATCAGGATGTAGATTTGCCACACCTGGTCGACGAAGGGGAGTATCAAGGCGACAAGTCCGCGAACCACATCCATCGCGACAAGGAAGGTCTTCCTCGGCAGGCGGTTCGCGTAGGCACCGACGACAGGAGCGATGCCGATATAGGCAATCATCTTGATTGCCATCGCGGTGCCGAGCACGGCGCCCGCATCCGCCCCCGCGATTTCATAGGCGAGAAGCCCGAGCGCGACCGTTGCGAGGCCCGTGCCGACGAGCGCGATGATCTGCGCGAGGAAGAGGTGGCGATACGTCCGGTTCGAAAGCACATCGAGCATGGCTTTGGTCCTTGCTATGCCTCCGGCCGAGCCGGCCGGCCGGAGGTCACGCCTGCGTCCTCAGACGACGCGGCGAATTTCGCTATAGGCGCCTTCGGTACGCAGCGTGATGGTCACCGGACTCCCCGAGCGGTTGCGCCAGAACCAGCCATGCGTGCCGTTGAAAGCGGCGACGAGTTCCCCCTTCTCGCCGGTCGACTCACGCCCCTTGCCGTAGCCATGATAGAAACCGCGCGGCGCATTTTCGGGATCGCCGTGCGTGTCGAAATTGACATGACCACCTTCAACCGACCAGTCGAAGGCGAGACGCGCACCGTTCGTCATTTTCGCTTTGATCTCGGCGCCCTCGCCGGGCGCAAGGGTAAGCGTCATCGTGTCGGACCGCTGCGCGGTGGCAACGGTCGACGCAGCGGCGGTGGGGGCTTCGGTCACAGCCGGTACGGCCGTGGTCGTAGGGGCCATGGTTTCGGACACGGCATCACGTGCCGCTTCTTCTGCGAGTTGAGTCTTGATCTCGCCCATCTTCGTCAGGCCGAGCTGTCGCCCGACGCCGGTCGGGTCGATCGCATATTCGCTGGGAAGAACGATTGCGATCAGAATCGCACCTGCACTGATGATGGCAAGGCCAGTTGCGCGAAGGAGCTGGCCGGTGGTCGGCAGGTCTTCGAGACGGGGGCGCTGGGAATTGAACATGGCGGATTCCTTTGAATTAGCTGATTGCGTAGCCGGCGAGCTGGTAGCCGACGAGCACGAAGCCCGCGGTCATCAGCAGCACATTGGCGGCGAAGGCGTGACGCATGAAACTTGAGGTTCGGCGCCAGTAGCCCATGAGGATGAGAATTGCGGCGAGCGCGAGCAATTGCCCGATCTCGACCCCGATGTTGAACGCAAGGAGGTTCGGGATCAGCCCATCGTTCGCGATCTCGAACTCGATGATCTTCGTTGCAAGACCGAAGCCATGGAAGAATCCGAAGATCAGCGTCGCGGCCCTGGTGTCCGGCTGAAAGCCGAACCAGCGCTGAAAGGCACCGAGATTGTCGAGCGCTTTGTAAACGACCGAAAGGCCGATGATCGCATCAATGATATAGGCGTTGGCGCTGATGCCGCTCAGGACGCCGAACAGCATCGTCGTCGAATGACCGATCGCGAACAGCGTTACATAGAGGCCGATATCCTTCATCCGGTAAAGGAAGAAGATGACCCCAAAGAGGAAGAGCAGATGGTCGTAGCCGGTGACCATGTGCTTGGCGCCGAGATAGACGAAGGGCCAGAAGAGAAAGCCGGTGCTTTCCTGAATATAGCCCTTGTCGCCTTCGGCGACATTATGTGCCCAGGCCTCCGCGCCCGCAGCGAGGGTCAGGAGGATCAAACTGACGCCGAGCAGGAGCCTCCGGGTGGACATCCACGGCGGCGCGATCGTGCGAGTAAACATGCAATAGTCTCCTGAATTACTGAAAGGACCGCGCGGGCTCGCTCTGCGGGGCCGCGTGCTTCCCGGCCGCACGGCCATGCACCATGCGGTAAAGCGCCGGCAGCACGAGCAGCGTCAGGATCGTCGAAGACACGATCCCCCCGATCACCACGGTAGCCAGCGGCCGCTGCACCTCCGCACCCGCGCCGACGTTGAAGGCCATCGGGACGAACCCGAGGCTGGCGACGAGCGCGGTCATGAGTACCGGACGCAGACGGGTGAGCGCGCCTTCGCGGATCGCTTCCTCCAGCGCCGCGCCGCCCTCGCGGAGCTGGCGGATGAAGCTCAGCATCACGACGCCGTTCAGCACCGCAACGCCCGAGAGGGCGATGAAGCCCACACCGGCCGAGATCGACAACGGCATGTCGCGGATGAGCAGCGCGGCAACACCGCCGGTGAGCGCCAGCGGCACCCCCGAGAAGACGATCGCGGCATCCCTGCCCGAACGGAACAGCGCATAGAGCAGTCCGAAGATCAGCAGCATTGCAGCCGGCACCACGATCTGGAGGCGCTTCGCCGCCGAGATGAGCTGCTCGAACGTGCCACCATAGCTGATCCAGTAACCGGAAGGCACCTCGACTTCTGCCCCGACCCTGGCCTGAAGGTCCTCGACGAAAGAGCCGAGATCCCGTCCGCGGACATTGGCCGTCACCACGACGCGGCGCTTGCCGTCCTCGCGACTGATTTGGTTGGGGCCGATGACGACCTCCACCTTCGCCACATCCGCGAGCGGCACGAAGCCGCGCAGCCCCGTGTCGGATGCTGCGCCCATCGTCTCCGCCACAGAGGCGCCGACGGCGGGCAGCGGAATGCGCAGACGACCGATCTCGTCGATCCGTTCCCGCGCTTCCTCGGGCAGGCGCACGATGATCGGAAAACGCCGGTCACCCTCGAATATCTGCCCGGCCTCGACGCCGCCGATGGAGATGGCGACGACATCCTGGATATCAGCGACATTGAGACCGAAGCGGGCGAGCGCCGCGCGGTCGGGCGTGATCTGCAGCACCGGCAGACCGGTGACCTGCTCGACGCTGACATCCTGCGCCCCTTCGACGCTCGACGCGACGCCTTCGATCTGCTGCCCGACTTCGAGCAGCGTATCGAGATCGTCTCCGAACACCTTGACCGCGACATCGGCCCGAACACCCGAGAGCAGTTCGTTGAAGCGCATCTGGATCGGCTGGGTGAACTCGTAGTTGTTTCCCGGAATTTCAGCGACGGCCACCTGCAGTTCGCGAACAAGCTCCGCCTTGGGCTTGCGCGGATCAGGCCAATCCTCCCGGTCCTTCAGGAAGATGAAGGTGTCGGCAACCGATGGCGGCATCGGATCGGTTGCGACTTCCGCCGTGCCGATCTTCGCCACCACCCGGTCGACCTCCGGAAACTGCTTGATGCGTGCCTCCAGGGCGGTCTGCATACTGATCGCCTGGCTGAGGCTGGTGCCGGGGATGCGCAGCGCATGAAGCGCGATATCGCCCTCGTCGAGGTTCGGCACGAACTCCGACCCCATACGGCTCGCGGCGAAGCCCGAGATGAGCACGAGCCCGACCGCACCCGCCACGAACAGCGTTCTCAGCCGCATCGCTCTGTCGAGCGAGGGTGCATAGATACGCCGCGCCCAACCCATCAGCCGGCTTTCCTTTTCCTCGACCTTGCCCGTGACGAACAGCGCGACCGCCGCCGGTACGAAGGTGAGCGAGAGAATGAGCGCCGCGCTCAGGGCCATCACGACGGTGATCGCCATCGGATGAAACATTTTCCCTTCGACGCCCGTGAGCGCGAAGATCGGTACATAGACGAGCGCGATGATCAGCACGCCGAAGAGCGACGGACGAATCACCTCCGACGTTGCCGAAGCGGCGAGGCGGAAGCGCTCTTCCCGATCAAGCAGGCGACCGAGTTGGTGTTGTGCTTCGCCGAAACGCCTGAGGCAATTCTCGACGATGATTACCGCCCCGTCGACGATGAGGCCGAAGTCGAGAGCCCCGAGACTCATGAGGTTTCCGGACACGCCTCCACGGACCATGCCGGTGATCGTCATCAGCATGGTTATAGGGATGACCGCCGCCGTGATCAGCGCCGCGCGGACGTTGCCGAGCAGCAGGAACAGCACGACGATGACGAGCAGCGCGCCCTCTAGAAGGTTTTTCTCGACGGTCCAGATCGCGCGCTCGACGAGATCGGTGCGATCGTAGATCGGTACGGCTTTCACACCGCCCGGAAGTGCCTTTGCGGCTTCCTCAAGCCTCTGTGCGGCAGCGCGTGCGACGATGCGGCTGTTCTCGCCCGCGAGCATGAAGACCGTGCCGAGCACGACTTCCTTGCCATTCTCGGTCGCGGCGCCGGTACGCAGTTCCTCGCCGAGGTTGATGTCTGCGACGTCGGCGATGCGGATCGGCACGCCGCCGCGGTTGCTGACGATGATCATTCCAAGGTCGTCGATGCCCGCGGCCTGGCCGGGCGTGCGGACGAGATATTGCTCGCCGTAGCGCTCGACATACCCCGCGCCGCGATTGTCGTTGTTGCGCTCAAGTGCGCGAACGACGTCGCCGAGCGTCAGCCCATAGGCAGACAGTCGTGCGGGGAGCGGGGTCACATGATACTGGCGTTCGTAGCCGCCGATGCTGTTGACCTCGGTCACGCCGGGCGTGCTGCGAAGCTGCGGCCGGATCACCCAGTCCTGCAACGTCCGCAAATCCTCGGGCGTATAGGCGGTGCCGTCGGGTTTCTTCGCGCCCGGCACGGCTTCGAGCGTATACATGAAAATCTCGCCGAGGCCGGTTGCGATCGGACCCATTTCCGGAGTGACGCCGGGCGGGAGTTGTTCGCGTGCCGATTGCAGCCGTTCATTGATGAGCTGACGGGCAAAATAGATGCTCGTGCCATCCTCGAAGACCGCGGTGACCTGGCTAAGCCCATAGCGCGAGACCGACCTTGTATATTGCAGCCCCGGCAGCCCGGCGATTGCCGTCTCGACCGGAAAGGTCACGCGCTGCTCGGCTTCGAGCGGAGAGAAACCCGGCGCCTCGCTGTTGATCTGCACCTGAACATTGGTGATGTCGGGCGTGGCGTCGATGGGCAGCCGCTGGAAGCTCCAGACGCCGATTGCGCAAAGCAGTGCGACCATCGCAAGAATCGCCCAGCGGAACCGGATCGCACCTGTGATCATCCGCTCGAGCAAGGGCGTTTTTCCCTGCAGCGGTGCTGTCTCAATGGTCATGGCTCGCCCCCGATTTCTCGATGTCGGCGCGGATCAGGAAGGCACCGTCGACGACATAGACCTCGCCCGGCTCAAGCCCGCCGAGCACTTCGGTCCACTCAGGCGTGCGGCGCCCGATTTCGAGCATCCGCACCTCATAGGTGTTGCCGACCTTCGCGAAGACCACCTCGAAGTCGCGGAAGCGCTGGATCGCCTTCGTCCGTACTGCGAGCGGCACGTTCGATTGCGCCACCGCAAAGCTGCCCTCGACGCCCATGCCCGGGCGGAACACACGCGAGGCGGATGGCGGCAAATGAACATGGGCAATCATCGTCTGGCTCGCGACATCGGCCGTTGGCAGGATCGCCTCAACCTCGCCTTCGAAGCGCACCTCGCCCGACAGGCTGCGGAGGTTCACCGACTGCCCGACGCGGACCCTTTCAGCATCACGCGGATAGACGAAGAATTCGGCATGGAGCTTGGTCGGATCCGCGACGACGAAAAGCGCGCGGTCACCGGTCGTATCGCCGACGTTGACATTCTTCTCCACGATCGTGCCGCTGATCGGCGCTGTGATCGCGTAGGTCTGGAGCGAATGGCTCGACTCCACCCGCGCGAGAACGTGGCCCCGCGACACCTGCTGCCCAAGCTTGCCGCTGAGCGAGACGATGAGGCCCGGCAGGCGCGCACGCACTTCGCCCTTGCCCTCGGGCGTGATCTCGATCCGCCCCCCCATGTCGGCAAGGTCGCTGACGGTTGCAGGCCCCGCCGCTTCGGTCTTGATGCCTCCGGCTTTGGCAGCCTCCGGAGTGATGACGGTACGCCCTTCATAGGAGGGATAGGACCATTTGTGATTGCGCCCGCCTTCCGAGGCCTGAACGCGAACGTCGAAACTGTGCGGTTCGGTGACGACACCGCTGCCCCGCAGAAAGTCTTCCTGCGGGGTGAAGCTGAAGCGATCGGTCTTGTTGCCGAGACGGCCCAGTTCGATCGTCAGCTTGACCTCCGACGGCTTGATCGGTTCGTCGTTCCGATAGGCATAGACGCGGAACTCGGGATCGACGCCGTCCTCGAAGATGGTGATCTCGAGCGCAAGATCACCGTCGCGAAGCATACGGCCTCGATGCGGGCCACGTTCATATTCGCCGGCGGCGACAGCAGCTTTTTCGCCGCTTTCTTTTGGCGGCGGGCCGTCGCTGCACGACGCCAGCAGCACGACCGCCAGGAGGGGCAGCGTCCTCAACAAGTGTTTCGTGTTCATCGAACGGTCTCCAGGGTTGCGAGCAGGGGCGCATGACGGCCGGCCAGGCGGTCGAGGCGCACGCTCAGAAGATGAAAGCGTCGAAGCAGGTCGACGCGACGCGCGCGCGCGTCGTGGGCAACGGTCTGGGCCTGACTGAACTCAAGAAAGGTGAAGGCCGTGCCCCCGCGCGCGAGCCCGTCACGGATCAGCCGCACCGCGCGTTCAGCGCTGGGAAGCACGTCAGCGTCGATCCGCCTGATCTCGGCGGCGATCAGCCGGCGATCGGCGGCGAGCTTGTCGATCTCGCGACTAATCTCGACGCGCGTCACGGCGATATCCGCTTCCAGCGCGCGTCGTTCGGCCTCGGCCCGCATCACATTGCCGCGATTGGCACGTTTGGCGCCGATCGGTATCGAGCCGCCGATCATCACGGCGACATCATTGCCATCGCCGAAATGGCGTAGCCCGATGCGACCGCTCGGGTCGGAGACATTGCCGGTTTCGGCGAGCTTCACCTTCGCGTCCGCGGCCGCGCGTTCCGCGAGGAGAGAGGCAATATCGGCGGACTCCCCGCGAGGTGGGACAGTGACGTCCAGCGCCTTAAATGTTGCCGGATCAAGTTTGAAGTCGCCCGAACCGCCCCACCAGGCCGCGAGGTTCGCGCGGGCGATCTGCGCTGCTTCCCGTGCCTGCTCCAGTGCGATCTCGGCCTGTGCCACATTGGTCCGCGCCCGCTCGGCCGCGAACTGTGGATCGAGTGCCCCCCGCACGCGCTTCACCACATCGCGTTCGACATGCTGAAGGTCGGTCAGGCGGGCTTCGGCCACGGGTATCGCCGCTTCGGCGGCCAGCGCCTCGACCCAGGCCGCCTGCACGCGCGCAAGGCGATCGAGCAGGCGAACGCTGTTTTGCTGTGCCACGACTTCGACATCGGCACGCGCCGCGCCGATGCGCGCTTCCCGCTTGCCCCCGCGCTCCCAGGTCCGCTCGTACCAGCCGGTCGTTTGCGGCCGGTCGAGCGACGAATAGGCACCGGTGCCCACAAAATCCTCGACATCGAGACCGATCACGTCGCGTGGCCGGACGTCAGCCTGCAATATGCCGGCATCCACGGCTTCAAGTCTCGCTGCGTTGGCAGCAACGGCGGGGTCGCTGCTTGCGACCCGGGAAAGAACCTCGTCCAGAGTTAGGGTCTGCGCCCGTGCGGGCTGCGCGACTGCGGCCAGCAGAACGCCGAAGAGCAGCGCTCTACGGACGGCACACGCGCCGGAGCGCGCTCGATATTGGGAAAACATGAGATAACGGCCTCGCTGAAAGGCGTGGAAACACCCCGCGCCTCACGATGCGGCGCAGGAACTCAGGCGTTCAGCGGGGTTCTGGGAGGGCGCTCTTGTCCAAGTGCGCCAAGACCGGCGATCGGTCGGTCCGCGCGGAGACCGTGCATTTTTCCTGAAAAATCAATTTCGAGGTAACGTGCGAGACTTGGGAATATCAGGCTAGAGCCATTGTCGCCATGATGATGGTGAGGACCACCGGCAATATGATCACCGGGCTGTTCACGCCCTGCCTCGTCACTTTGATCATGGTGTGCGTCATCGTGTTCATGGACCGCATCGAATGAAAGCGTGCCAGGCGCCGCATGCTCATGGTCGATTGTCGCAGACGACGCGTGCTGGATGTTGTTCAGCGCTTTTGCAGGAACGGCCCCTGCGTACAGCAGCATGAGCGCTGCACAAAGTGCGGCGATAAAGCGCCGCGCGCGGGAGGCGAACAGTTCGAGCACGATTGCCATGTACTCAGCGCGCCGCACATTGACAATACGGATGAGCGTCTGAGCCCGGCGCGCCCTCCACGCGGCTCAGATCACCTGCGCATAGCGGCGGTCGATCGCCTCCCAATCGAGATTGCGGAACCAGGCATCGATATACCGGGCTGCCTGGGCGCCGTAGTCCATGTGGAAACTGTGCTCGTACATATCCAGCACCAGCAGCGGAACGCCGGCGGCGGCGCCGTGCATATGATCCCATGCCCAATGATTGTTGAGTGAGCGGGTATGCAGGTTGTAGGCGAGAATCGCCCAGCCCGACCCGCCGGCCAGGCTCATGCCGATGCGGCGGAATTCGGCCTCCCAGGTTGCGAAAGAACCGAACGCCGTCGTGATCGCGTCACGGATCGAGCCTGCCGCCGCGCCGTCGCCGCCCAGCGCGTCGAAATAGATTTCGTGCAATACGACCGAGCCGGTGCGATGCAGCTCTTCGCGCTTGAGGCCGCCATAGATCGCGGCCGGCGCTTCACTGTCGGCAAGCGCCGCCGCCAGACGGGGGCGGAGAGCGTTCAGCGTCTTGACCGACCCCTGGTAGTTGTTCTCCCAATGGGACCGGATCAGTCGTTCGGAAAGACCGTCGAGCTTCGCCGGATCGAATTTGAGTGGCCTCGGCTGATAAGTGCCGGCAAAGGCGGGCGCGAGGGCCGACGCAGGCTGCTGTGCTTCCGCGCTATCCATTGCGGTCATCGCAACGGCGCCCATTCCAAGGGTCTGCACGGCGGTGCGTCGTGAGATTTCGGTCACTGGAGCGTCTCCTTCAGGCAATGAATACATAGGCCGCGCCGAGACCGGCGCAGGCCAGCAGCACCGGGATCATTCCGGCCTTGAAGCGGAACACCGCGATTGCCGCCCCGGCTGCGAGAATGAAGGCGGGCAGGTTGAGCGAGGCGAGCACCGGTGCATCGAAAGCGCCGCCCAGGATGCTCACCGTCCGCACCTCGTTGAACAGCGTGTGGATCGCGAACCAGAGCGCGAGGTTCAGGATCACACCGACCACTGCCGCAGTGATTGCGCCGAGCGCGGCTGAAAGCGCCGGGTTACCACGCAGCCGCTCCACAAAGGGCGCGCCGCCGAAAATCCACAGAAAGCAGGGCACGAACGTTACCCAGGTTGTCAGGATCGCGCCGAGCGTCGCGGCGACCAGCGGATGCAAATCGCCCGCATCCCGAAATGCCGCGAGGAAACCGACGAACTGCGTGACCATGATCAGCGGCCCCGGCGTCGTCTCCGCCAGCCCGAGTCCGTCCAGCATTTCGCCGGGCTGCAACCAGCCATAGGTGCCGACCGCTTCCTGCGCGACGTATGCAAGCACCGCGTAGGCGCCGCCAAAGGTAACCACCGCCATTTGGCTGAAGAATGTCGCGATGCGCGTGAATACGTCATCCGGCCCGAACAGCGCGAGCATCGCCGCGACGGGTGCCAGCCAAAGAAACAGCAGCGTGCCGGAGATTTTGAGCGACCATGCAAGATCGGGGCGGGCATGGTCTGGCAGTCCTTCGCCGAGGGCAGTGTCGCGATCGTGGACCACATCGCCGCTCGCCGGGCCATGCCCGCCGCCGACCTTGAAGGCCGGAACGCCATGGCGTCCGCCGACATAGCCGCCAAGCGCGGCCGCCAGTACGATCAGCGGAAACGGCGCGCCAAGGAAGAAGATGGCGACGAAGGCCGCAACCGCGATCCCGCGCATCACGTTGTTCTTGAGTGCCCGCGAACCGACCCGGACAACCGCCTGAAGCACGACCGCGAGGACCGCAGCCTTCAAACCGAAGAACAACCCCTCGATCAGCGGTGTTTGCCCGAGCAACACGTAGACGAAGCTGAGCCCAAGGATCGCGAGAAAGCCGGGCAACACAAACAGCGCGCCCGCGACCAGCCCGCCCTTGGTCTTGTGCAGCAGCCAGCCGATGTAGGCGGCGAGCTGTTGCGCCTCCGGGCCGGGCAGCAACATGCAATAGTTGAGCGCGTGCAGAAACCGCTCCTCGCCGATCCACCGCTTCTCCTCGACGAGGATGCGGTGCATGACCGCGATCTGCCCCGCGGGGCCGCCGAAACTCAGCGACGCGATCCGCGCCCACACCCGCACGGCATCGCCGAATGGGATGCCATGATCTTTCGCTGGCGTGGCAGCGCTCTCCTGAAGCTCGGTTGTGACGGTCATCGCTCGGCTTTTCGATTACTGAAGAAGGCGTGGAACTGGTTGAGCGCGTCACCGCCACTGGCAATGCGTTGCAGGTCATCGTCAGTCGACGCGCAAACCCCCGACAGCATCGCGCCGAGACCCGGCGTCTCCGGGCGCCGGAACTTGCCGTCGCCAATGTCGAGATCGTGGATGATCTCGCCAATCGCGACGAGCGCCGGGTCGCTTTCCAGTTCAGCGCGCAGCAACAGGGTCTCGAAGCTGCACTGATCGCCTTCGTGTGTGAACTCTGCATCGACCATATCGAAGCGCAGCTCACCCGGCCGCGGTGCGTAGCTTTTGCCGTCGACGAACTTGAAACACGCCTCGGGGTCGATGAACCGGTGGATCAGCCACGCGCTGGCAATACGATCGACATGGACGCCGCGCCGTGTCACCCAGACGCGGTTCTTGAGGTCGGCGGTAGACAAGGGTGCCTGCTCGCCTGTGCGGCCGACGTCCGGATGGACATAACGCTGCGCGTCCAGCTCACGCAGGGTCGCCTCGGCATCCTGGCGGCCGTGCGCGCCGAAGAAGTCGAGTCGGATGATGTCCGAGAGCCGTCGCTGGAGCTTCGCGATTTCCGCGCCCGAGGGCGGCCCTGTCTCGAGCAGGCGGCGCGCGGCCTGTGTCAACTCATTATAGTCAGCGTCGCGTCCCGCATCAAAAAGGCCGCGCAGATCGGCATCGCTCTGACCCTCAATCATCCGCGCATCGATCAGGACGGCCTCGCCGCCGCTCGACTCGATCTCGGCGAGCAGTTCGCGGAAGGCGGCTTCATTCTCTTCTTGCCGGGGCAGCACATGCACTGCGTTCTTGAGCGGCACGGCGCCGATCGCCTGCAGGCGGCGCCAAATCTTCACGCGCAGGTAGGGCGGCTTCGCCGGGAGCTGATGGAGCAGCGCCAACCAGTGTTCGGAGCCGATTGAATGCGACATAGTGGCATATGTATCATAGAAAATCATTCAATGAAACATATGTATCTTATTCTCGCCACTGTGCTGACCGTAGCCATTATGCAGTGCGAGCTTCGTCCGTGCCGAGGTTGGTAACAGCCTCACCCCCGTGGCGATGCGCCGGCGACGGATCGTTCATTGTGACGGCAAGTTTCCGAAACTCTCACATGGCAGGCTAGAAGCCACAGGCAATGACAGCTTTGCGGCTGATTTCGGCCACTTCTGCGTTTCGTAAAAAAGTACGCATCACCATGCGCGATGCAGATTCTGGAAATCTTCTCTCCCCATTGATCGCTGGTTCAGATATCATCTGCCATCGCAGCAACGCCCATGCACTTCGACCTTGAACATGACGATATTCCGGCCACGCGGCTGACGGAAGTGTGCATCATCGGCGCAGGCGCGGCGGGCATAGGTGTTGCCCGCCGCCTGCTCGCGCAAGGGCGCAGCGTCGTCCTCCTCGAAAGCGGCGGCCTCGACTACGAGCCGGACACGGCGGGCCTCGGCGCGGGCCGCAATGTCGGCGAAGACTATTACGACCTCGAAGATTCGCGCCTGCGCTTCTTCGGCGGCACCACGGCGATCTGGGGCGGCCGCTGTGCCGAACTCGATCCCATCGATTTCGAACACCGCGACTGGGTGCCCCACTCGGGCTGGCCGATCTCTCGCGAAACGCTGGAACCCTATTACCGCGAGGCGTGGGCGGAACTGGGCTTCCCACAGGGCCCGGATACGGCCGAGTCGATGAAGGCCGCGGGCGTACCGCTCCCCGACCTCGACCCTGCCCGGCTCACGCTTGGCACATGGCAGTTCGACGAGCGCTTCAATCGCTTCACGTTCGATGCCTGCGCGGACCTCCGCGAGCATCCGCGCTGCACCATCGTCACCCACGCCACTGTCACCCGCATCGCGGCCGGCGGAGCGGGCGCCGTCACGCATGTCGAGGCGAAAAGTCTCACCGGGCGCACGCTTCGCGTCCACGCCCGCTACTTCGTGCTTGCCGCTGGCGGTCTTGAAAACCCGCGCCTGCTGCTCGCGAATCGCCTCGGCAACGACCGCGACCTTGTCGGCCGCTTCTTCATGGAGCATCCGCACGCGCGCGGCGGACGCGTGGTGGAGGGCGCCGCATGGACGCTGCTCAAGGGCTTCGCGCGGCGGCACCGATTGAACGGCCGCAAGGTCGCCGCGCTCATCGCGCCGAGCGCCGCGCGGCAGGCGGAGCGCCGCATTCTCAACACCTCGATGATTGTCGCGGGACGGCAGCCTGCGGATGCGCGCCAGTTCATCGGTATGCGCGCCTATTCGGGCCTCAAGCACAAGACGGCGCCGACCCGCGCCGGGCGCGGGCTCTGGATGCTCACCAAGCGCGCGGCCTCGTTCGTTCAGGAACACGCCGACCCGCTGCGTCCATGGCTGCTCCACAAGATGGGCGGCCTCGATCTCGCACTCCTCGTGCGCGCCGAGCAAGCGCCGAACCCCGATAGCCGCGTGCAGCTCGACACGGAAAGCGACCCCCTCGGCGTGCCGCGCATCAAGCTCGACTGGCGCCTCACCGAACTCGACGTCGAAAGCGTCGCCGTACTCGTGGAGGATTTCGGGCACGAACTCGAACGTCTCGGCATGGGCCGCGTCGCGGTGGCCGAGTGGTTGCTCGGCAGCGGGCGCCGCTGGACGACCGACCCGCTCATCAGTTCGCATCCGATCGGCGGCTACCATCACATCGGCACGACGCGCATGGCCGCAAGCCCTGCCGAGGGTGTGTGCGACCCCGAAGGCCGCGTGCACGGCGTCGCAAACCTTTATGTCGCCGGAAGTTCGCTGTTCCCCAGCTCGGGCTGGGCAAACCCGACCCTCACCATCGTCGCGCTCGCCAAGCGCACGGGCGATGCCGTGGCCGATCGGCTCAATCGCGCGCAGCCACAGCCCCTCCGCGAGCCGCAGCCGGCGGTTCGCCCGGCACGCGCAGCATCTGCACGTCGCTGGTCGATCAGGCCAGAACTGGCCGCTGCCGTGCTCTTCGGGTTCATGCTGGTGGGCGATCAGGCGATGGACAACGAGTTCGACATGCTCCCCGATGCCGCGCCGATTGACGACACGGTTCCCACAGCACCGACCTTTCAGACACCCGATGACCAAGACGAGGATGATGAGGACCCGGCCGCGAAGCAGACGCAGGAGCCCGACAGTCCCTTGCCGCGGACATGATCTACCGGGCAGCTTTTCCGCTGCAAGACTGAAAGGCTGCACTCTGTGCCGGATCGTGGAGAACGGGGGCAATCGAGACAGGGTAAACTCACCCCTTTGCCGTCCCTTTCAGCTCCGCAATCCGCTCGCTGCATACGGCATGGACGACACGGCCGAGCTCCTCGACCTGCTCCCCCAGCCATGTTAGTTCTTCTTCGCTGATCCGGTAGTGCTTCGAGTAGCGGGCTTTGACATAGGCCTGCTTCAGCTTCTCGAACATCGCGCGCTGCTTGCGGTTGTCCTCGGGCCAGACATACATCAATCGGCGGTCGATCAGGTTGGCCTGCGACCGCAAGAAACCGAGGTTGTGAACGTGGGGCGTATAGAATGTGCAGACGAGAAGGACGCAGTGATAGAGGCGTTCTACACACTGATGCAGTTCAAAAGCCGCTTTTTTGAAACGCTGCCGTTCTACATTTGAACGAAAATCATCGTAAAACTCACCGGCACTTGGATACCATTCTTCATAGTATTCCTGCGCCATTTTGAGCGCATCCTTCGGCGTCTTGGGCTTCGGCGTATGGAGCACGCTGTCGTCGCTCTGGTAGAGCGCGATGCCGTCCTTCGCGACGTCCATGAAGAAGTACCGGCCATGGGCAAGGCCGTCATTCACCTCCTGCAGCGTGTGCACGATGAAGTTGACCGGCGTCTTGATCGACTTGGTGATGCCGTACTCCCGGTGGAAGCGTTCCTCGGCCTTCGCCCAGTACGTCACATAGTCGGTCAGCCGCTTGTCGTTGACGATGACGAGAAGGTCGAAGTCGGACTTGTAGCCCTTGGCGGTGTGCGGCTCGTCGACCCAGCCGCCGCGCGCGTAGCTGCCGTAGAGGATAACCTTGGTGATGCGGCCCTTCTTCTTCCACTGGTGCTGGGCAAGCGCGAGGGTGTCACCAAACTCCTCGAACAGAATCTCAACGACGCGTTCGAGCTCGCGCTGCTTGGGCAAGGGAAGATGATCGAGGCTCGTGCGCATAGGAGACCTTCCTAGCAACTCAGACATGACTTTGCACTGCAAGAACAGGCTGTTGCCGCGAGTAGGGACGCCGCAACCCCCTGATCAGAGGGTTGCGGCCTTGTGCAGCGCCACCAGCGCCGCCGCCATGCGCGTCTCGACATCGCGGACAGAGAGGCCGAGCCGCAGCGCGATCCGGTCGTTGAGGAGCCCGTCCCAGGCCAGCTCCATGACCTGCTGCGATACCGGGTCGAGCGCGGCGAACGCTTCCCGGTAGGGCTTGCCGATCTTAAGTATGTGCCGGATGGCCTTCCGCATATGCCAGCGCACCCGCCACTCGCCGATCCTCAGCTCACCGGCGATCTCGGCGTAGGCCTTGCCCTCGACCCTGTGGGCGATGAACACCATCAAAGTCCGCTCGGGCAGCTTCCGCAGCCATGCCCGCATCACCGCGTGCCGGTCGCGCTCAAGGGGCACACTGGGTTCAGGTACAGATTTGCCGTTCATCGTCTTTCTCCTGCCAACAGCCGCGGCCCCGGCCGGAGGGCGGGGCGGGCGGCAGGAACGGGGAGAGGCGGACCGCATGAGGCGGCGTGCACCCGAAGGGCTGGAACGCGAGTGGAAGACCTGCCGCAGGCAGGTTGCAGGCCGGCGAGGCCCGCCTAAAGCCCGTGACGCCCGCTCCCGATCCTCAGGACGGTACAAACGACAACACCCCGCCCGTGAGGGCGGGGTGGCTATCCGCTTCGACGCTTGGCGTCACATAATCAGGAAGCCCCGCGCCGCCGCACGCGGCGGCGCGGGGCTGTAGCCTCAGACCTTCTTCTTGCCACGCCCCGGCGTCGTGCGCTTGGTGCCGAGCCCGATCTTCTTCGCCAGTTCCTGGCGCTGCAGCGCGTAGTTCGGTGCGACCATCGGATAGTCGGCGGGAAGACCCCACTTCGCCCGGTATTCGTCGGGGGTCATGTTGAAGTGCGTCATCAGGTGGCGCTTCAGCATCTTGAGTTTCTTGCCGTCTTCGAGACAGGTGATGAAGTCGGGCTTCACCGACGAACGGACAGAGACGGCAGGCTCCTGTTTGGGTTTCTCCACTTCAACCACGCCGCCGAGCTTCGCGAGCGCCGCGTAGACGTTCGCGATGAGGATCGGCAGATCGGAGACCGCGACCGTGTTGTTGGCGACATGCGATGAGACAATCTCGGCGGTGAGCATCAGGAGTTCCTGATGCGCCGTGTTCTGTTCTGTCATGAGAAAAGACCCTGTTCTTTGCGTCCCGCTGTATTGCCGGACTTGCGCGCTGCCTACACCAATGCGCATGAACGCGGAATTGCTGAAATGACATCCGGTTCCATGATTTTATACTTTTGACGCGAAGTGATTCGCGTGACTTTTGCACCGCGGAACCTCCTGAGATGGTAATTATCAGCCCCTATCAAAAATATCTTTGCGTCAATAAGCATCAATCGGCGTTCACGTGCGTCCGTATGCTTCCAGAACGTACTATCTCCCTGTTTGCGCACTGTTTTGGCACTCTTGACGCGTGCGCCAATTCTGGACTTCCTGATCTTCGCAAGGGGGGCTGACAACCGCTTAAGGAAGGACCAGCCATGTCCCATGACCGTATCCTGCGCTTGCACGCCGTCCTCGACCGCACCGGGCTCAGCCGCTCGACACTCTACAGGAAGATGCAAAGCGGCACGTTCCCACGCCAGGTCCGGATCGCCACGCGCTGCACCGGCTGGCGCGAGTCCGCCGTCAGCGCATGGATGAAGAGCCCGATGTTCTTCCATGTCGACGACCTGCCGGCGGAGTAGGGCGTGCCGCTGCTCACCGACCGGTTTGTTGGGATCCGTGACGTGACCCGGCGTACCAGCCTCAGCCGCACGACGATCGCACGCACTGTGAAGGCCGGATCATTCCCGGCGCCGGTTCGATTCAGCGCGACGTGCGTTGGCTGGTATGAGTCCGAGATCGACGCATGGATCGCAGAGATCCGCTAGCGGCGGTTGCCTTCCAGCAAATCGACAGGCTCGGCGAGCCCCTCGCACAGCAGGTCCGCCCAGTCCTGCGCGATCTCGATGCGGCGATCCATGAACGCCGCCCGGTTGTAGGCGCTTTCCACCGTGTTCGCAGGAACATGCGCAAGCATCAGGTCGATGACCTTGGCATCGAGCTCGGCAAGGATGCGTTGGCCGCTCTCGCGGGCGCTGCGCTCGGCAACCTCGTTCATGATCGTCGAGAAGCTCGCGCGCCAGCCGTGCGGCACATGACGGCCGTGGAAGCCGACGCGGTTGTAAAGATAGCCGATGGCGTTCTCGCTCATCGGCCGATGCGCATGGCGCTGCGACGGGAACACCAGCCGGTTCCTGCCCGTGAGCGTTCGCATGGCGCGGAGCACGGCAACAGACTGCCGGGAGAGCGGCACCAGATGATCGAACGCCGTCTCGTCCTTGCGCGCAAGCACCAGCTTCATTCGCGCAGAGGGGATACGCCACAGCGGCAGCTCGCCGCTGACGACAGGATCGAACCTATCCCAGTCGATGTTCTCGAACTCGTCCCAGGTCACCCCGCGGATGACGCCGGGCCGCACTGCGGTGAGCGCGAGCAGCCGCGACGCGAGCTTCACCACGGGCGTTGCATCGGAGGTTTCCGCCGCCAGCAGCACGCCGCGCGCATCCTCGATCCGCAACATCGCCGGCTGCCGGCCTTTCTTCGGCACCGGCTTCATCGCCTTCACGATGCCGGAGGCGGGATCATGATCGGCGACGCCTTCGGCAATCGCGTAGCAGAAGATCGACGAGATGCGCTGGCGCAGCCGCCGCGCCGTTTCGATCGCACCCCGTGCCTCGACCTTGCGCAAGGTCGCGAGGATCACCCGGCTGTCGATGGCCGGGATCGGAAGCTTGCCGAGGTGCGGGAAGACATCGTTCTCAAGGCTGGAAATCACGTCTGCCGCATGTACCGGTGCCCAACGCGGCGCCTGCAGCGCGTGCCACGCGCGTGCCAGCTTCTCGAACGTCTCCATCGCCGCGGCAGACGCCGCGAGCTTCCGCTTGCGCTTCTCGACGGCAGGGTCGCGGAAGTCGCGGAGCTGCTGCCGCGCTTCGTCGCGCAGCTTCCGCGCCGCATCCAGAGACACCTCGGGGTAGAGGCCGAACACCAGCCGCTTTTCCCGGTCTGCGAATCGGTATTTGAGGCGCCAGGACTTCGCGCCCTTGCGCGTCACGTAGAGGTACAGCCCACCAGAATCGGTGATTTTGTAGTCCCGCTCGGCGGGTTTGGCTTTCCTCACCTGGAGGTCCGTCAGCACGAGTGCCCCCATCTCTCAAACCGGTGCCCCCAAAACTGTCCCGTACAGCATGGGATTTGGGGGCATCCAAAGGGATTAAATGAGAGAACAGGCTAGCCGGAAATCGGCTGAAAAGCAAGGTTTTCTGGGACTTTTTGAGCATCCTCGAAGGCGCTCGGTGGCGGAGACGGAGGGATTCGAACCCTCGGTACGGGTATCCCCGTACGGCGGTTTAGCAAACCGCTGGTTTCAGCCACTCACCCACGTCTCCAGCCGAAGGCGCGGCTATAGCGAAGCCGTTCGCCGCGTTCAACTCATGTTGTGACGGCCGTTCGCCTTTAGCGTGTCGATGATACGCTTCACGTCCTGGGCGCGCTCGTTCGCAACGACGAGGACGGCGTCGCCGGTGGCGATGATGGTGACGTTGGAGACGCCGATGGCCGCAACGAGGGGGCCTTCGCTGCGGATGAGGCAATCCGCAGTATCGAGTGCGATGACGTCGCCGCCCACGGCATTGCCGGCCGCGTCGCGGGGAAGCTGTTCGAGAAGCGCGTTGAAGGCCCCGATGTCCGACCAGCCCATCTCGACGGGAACGACGGCGACTCGCTCGGCCTTCTCCATCACGGCATAGTCGATGCTGTCGGACGGGGAGGCGAGGAAGCTCGCGCGGTCGGGGCGAAGGATCGGGCCTTCATGGGCAGCGTCCGCGACTGAGTGGCGCACGGCGGCGTCTATGTCGGGGGCATGGCGGCGCAGTTCGGCAAGGAAGCTGCCGGCACGAAGCAGGAAGATACCTGCGTTCCAGTAGAAACGGCCGGTTTCGAGATAGGCTTTCGCCGTCTCCAGCGGCGGCTTTTCGACGAAACGGGCGACGCGATGCACGCCCTCTGCAATTGATTCGGCCGTTTCGATGTAACCGTAGCCGGTTTCCGGGCGATCGGGCGTGATGCCGAAGGTGACCAGCCAGCCGTCTTGCGCGAGGGGCTTGGCGCGTGCGATCGCGGCGCGGAAGGCGTCGACATCGTTGATGATGTGATCGGACGGCATCACGAGCATCAGCTCGTCCTCTGGAAGCATGAGCGCGGCCAGCGCCACTGCTGGCGCCGTGTTCCGACCCGCAGGCTCCAGGACGATCGCGCGCGGCGCAACGCCGATCTCGGCGAGCTGCGCTTCGATCTCCGTAAGATGCGCTTCTCCAGCGACGATAAGCGGCGCTCGGAAGCCGTTTTCGGCCGGCGCGCGCCGCGCGGCCGACTGAATCAGCGTTTCGGAACCAAGGAGGCGGAGGAGCTGCTTTGGGGTCGCGTTGCGGGACAGCGGCCACAAGCGGGTTCCGGCGCCCCCGGAAAGGATAACGGGCGTGGTTTGCACTTTGTTCACCGCCTTGCTCTACCTGCACAGCCAATAGGCCCGGGTTAAGGCAGTCACAAGCGGTGCCGAACACGGTCTGGCGCATCCACGCCATAAATCCGTCGCTGGCGTGTTCCTAGCAAGCTATTGTAAACTGTCGGCAAAGCAGGGGGGTAGTCGAAGCCTATGAGCAGGGGTGGCCACGTTTGATTCGACTTTTCAACCACTATCTCCCGCGTCCGTTGCTCATCCTCGGCCTTGTCGAGATCGTGCTGATCTATCTTTCGGCACAGGCCGCCTGGCTTTTCCGGGCGCAACAGATCGGTATGGACCCGGGCAGCATCGCCGAGCAGGCGCCGCAGTTCGCGCTTTATTCGCTGACCGTGTACCTCGTTATGCTCGGCATCGGCGCATACCAGATGGACTGTTTCCGGTCGCTGCGCATGGCGATGAGCCGGCTTGCCGTGGCCATGCTGGTCAGCATCACGGCCATTTCGGTGATCCTGTTCTTCTTCCCGGATGTCGATCTTTGGCGGTCGGTCGTTCTCTATGCCATCGCGCTCACGTTCGTCGTGATCTTCGCATGGCGGGTCCTCATGTCGCGGATCGTGAAGTGGAAGAGCTTCCGATTCCGTGTGCTCATCATCGGTGCGGGACAGCGGGGTGCGCGGCTCGCCCGCGCGGCGCAGGCGCCCGATTCGAATTTCACAGCCGCCGGTGTGGTGCGGCTCACCGATACCAGCAACGCGATCGATGATGCGATGGCCATCGATTCGGTGCCATCGCTTGTCGATCTGTGCGAGCAGTTGCGGATCGATGAGGTCGTGCTGGCGCTCGATGAGCGCCGAGGCGCGGCACCAAGCGAAAAGCTTCTCGAAGTGAAGCTGGCGGGCTTTCCAGTCTCGGAGATCAGCAGCTTTCTCGAGCGACAGACAGGGCGCGTCGATCTGCGCTCGATCTCGCCCTCCTGGCTGATCTATTCGGACGGTTTTCTGGGCGCCGAGCCGCTTGCAATCATGTTCAAGCGGTTGTTCGACATCACGGCGAGCCTCATCCTGCTCTTGCTCGCATCGCCGATCCTCATTGTGGCCGCGCTCGCGGTGAAGCTGACCAGCCCGGGCGACATCTTCTACCGGCAGGAGCGGGTGGGGCAGTTCGGCAAGACCTTCAACGTCGTGAAATTCCGCTCAATGGTGGCGGATGCCGAAAAGGACGGGAAAGCGCAGTGGGCGAAGTCCGGCGATCCGCGTGTGACGCCGGTCGGCCGCATCCTCCGCGCCTCGCGAATCGACGAAATTCCGCAAATCTACAACGTGCTCACAGGCGACATGAGCTTCGTGGGCCCCCGCCCGGAACGGCCGGTGTTCGTGGAGGAGCTGGCGGCGGAAATCCCGTACTACCGGGAACGGCACATCGTGAAACCGGGCATCACAGGGTGGGCGCAGCTCAACTACCCCTATGGCGCGAGCGTGATGGATGCACGCCACAAGCTCGAATACGACCTTTACTACATTAAGAACTACAGCCTGTTTCTCGACCTGCTCATCCTGATCCAGACCGTCCGCGTCGTCGTCTGGCAAGACGGGGTGCGCTAGCGCCGTGCCCGCCTACAGCGATGTCAGCGCCTTCAGCCACAGCGTGGCGGCGATCGGCTATCTGCTGCTCGCGGGGCTGCTGATCTATCGGCGACTGCAGTCGCGCGCGGACATGTGGCTGGTCGGCGCGGCGCTGGCGACGGCGGCGTGGGCGATGCTCGTCGTGCTCGTTCCCATCGTCGATCCGGCCTATTCGGTGCTCGTCTCGATCGCGGAGACGCTGCGTTCGGCGTCGTGGGCCGTTTTCGCGGCGGTTCTCGTCATCAGCAACTGGCAGGATACCGAGCACAATCCTTCGCGAAGCGTGCTTATCGCGCTTGGCGTCGTCGTGGCGCTACAGCTGGCGGGGGACGTCTGGAGCCTCATGCGGGGCGCCGCTGTCCCGGGATGGCTGCAGTACTTCTATACGATGGGGCGGCTCGCCGTCGCCATCGGCGGGTTGGTGCTGACGCACAACGTTTATGTGAACTCCGCGCCCGCGAACCGCTGGAGCATCCGCCTGCTTTGCATCGCGCTCGCCGGTATCTTCGCCTACGACCTCAATCTCTACACGCTGTTTCTGCTCGATCCGAACATGGGACCGGACCTCGTCGAGGTGCGCGGGCTCGTGAATGCGTTTGTCGTGCCGCTCATCTATCTGTCCGCCGCGCGCAACAGGGGGCTGAAGCTGCAGGTTTCACGGCAGGCGGCGTTCCATACGCTGTCGCTCGGCGCGATCGGCTTTTATCTCGTGCTGATGTCGCTCGCGGGTTACGGCCTGCGACTGGTGGGGGGGGACTGGGGGCGGCTGCTCCAGATCAGCTTCATCTTCGCGGCGGCCGTGCTCGCGGCTGTCATCTTGTTCTCGGGCCGCGCGCGCGCGTGGCTGCGTGTTCAGATCAACAAGCATTTCTTCGCCTACAAGTACGATTACCGACAGGAATGGCTGCGCTTCGTGAACACGGTCTCGAGTTCAGGGCCGGGGCTTGGCGAACTGCACCTGCGCGTCGTGCAGGCCGCTTGCCAGCCGGTGGATTCGCCCGGCGGTGCGCTGTTCATCGCGGCGGAAGACGATAGCTTCGCCCACTTGGCCCGCTGGAACTACCGGACGCTGCGGCCGGGACGGATCGAAGGCGCGGCCCGCCTCAAGGCGCATTTTGAAGCGAGCGGCCGTGTCCTCGATATCGAGGAGCATCGGGGCGGGCGGGAGAATGCAGCGCTGAGGCTGCCGCAATGGCTGATTGAAGACCCCCAGGCATGGCTGATGGTGCCGCTCATTCATATCGACGAGGCGATCGGCTTCATCCTCATCGAGCGGCCACTCACCCAGCGCGAGCTCAACTGGGAGGACTTCGACATTCTCCGTACCGTGGGGCGGCAGGCGGCGAGCTATGTTGCCGAGGCGGCGGCGCTCGCGAAGATAGCGGAATCCCGTAAGTTCGACGAGTTCAACCGGCGCTTCGCCTTCATCATGCACGATCTCAAGAACCTTGTGAGCCAGTTGAGCCTCGTCGCGCGCAACGCCGAACGCCATGCCGAGAATCCCGAGTTCCGGGCGGATATGATCGCAACGCTACAAAGCTCGGTTGCCAAGATGAACGATTTGCTGGCGCGCCTCTCCCAGCAAAGCGTGCAGGCGGTTCCTTCCGGGGACACATTTGATGTTTGCTGTGCTGTGGAGGCGGTCGCGAATACGGCGCGCCGCTCATGGCCTGGCTTGACCGTCGATCGCTGCGGGCAGGATGTCATGGTGAAGGGCACCGCGGAGCGTTTCGAACAGGTGCTGACCCATCTTGTCCAGAATGCCGTCGATGCAAGCGAAACGGGAAGCCCGGTCGTGATCGCGGTGGAGCCCGGCGACGTCGTGCGCGTGCGCGTGCGCGACTGTGGTCGAGGCATGAGCGCCGACTTCATTCGTGACGAACTCTTCGCCCCCTTCAAGTCGACCAAATCCGGGGGCTTTGGTATAGGCGCGTTCGAGGCACGGGAAATGACACGGGACATGGGTGGCAAACTCCTGGTTGAAAGCGAGCCGGGCGTGGGAAGCTGCTTTACGATCGAGTTGCCGGCGGCTGCGGCGCCGCTGGCGAACAGGCGAGAAGGCTGAATGGCGAACAAAACGGCACCGAAACTACTGGTCGTTGAAGACGACGAAGGGCTGCAGCGGCAGCTCAAGTGGTCTTACGAGGACTATGAAGTGCTCTGTGCGGGCGATCGCCGCGCTGCCATCGAGCTGCTGCGCGCCCAAGAGCCGGCGGTGGTGACGCTCGATCTCGGCCTCCCGCCTGATCCGGACGGCACCAGTGAGGGTTTTGCGACGCTCGTGGAAATCCTGGCCCTCAAGCCCGATACCAAGGTGATCGTCGCGTCCGGCCACGGCGCCCGGGAGAGCGCGCTGCGGGCGATCGCGCTCGGTGCGTATGATTTCTACCAGAAGCCCGTCGATATCGATCAGCTCGGCCTCATCGTGCAGCGGGCATTCCACCTCCACGAGATCGAGGCGGAAAACCGTCAGCTGGCCGAGCGCGACGGACACGAGGCGCTCGGCGGCCTCATCACCAGTTCGGACAGTATGCTCCGCGTCTGCCGCATGATCGAGCGTGTGGCCAACACCGATGTTTCCGTGATGTTGCTGGGCGCGAGCGGCACCGGCAAGGAAGTGCTGGCGCGTGGGCTGCATGACAGCTCCGGACGCAAGGGTGCGCCGTTTGTCGCGATCAACTGCGCGGCGATCCCCGAAAACCTCCTCGAAGCCGAGCTGTTCGGTTACGAGAAGGGCGCGTTCACGGGCGCTGTGAAAACCACCGAGGGCAAGATCGAACTCGCCGAAGGCGGCACGCTGTTTCTCGACGAGGTGGGCGACATTCCGCTGCCGCTGCAGGTGAAGCTGCTCCGCTTTCTGCAGGAACGCGTGATCGAGCGCATCGGTGGCCGCAAGACGATCCCCGTCGACGTCCGCATCGTCTGCGCAACGCACCAGAACCTTGAGGCGATGATCGCGGACGGCGCCTTCCGCGAAGACCTCTGGTACCGGCTCGCGGAGGTCGTCATCAAGATCCCCCCCCTTGCCGAACGGCAGGGCGACGCCGTGCTGCTTTCCCACCATTTCCTGCGCAAATATGCCCGCGACATGAAGCGCCCGGTGAAGGGTTTTAATGCTGATGCGCTGGCGGCGATCGAGGCCTGGAAGTGGCCCGGGAACGTGCGCGAGCTTGAAAACCGCATGAAGCGGGCTGTCATCATGGCGGACGGCAGCCGGCTTTCGGCGGCCGATCTTGATCTTGCCGAAGTCGAGGACGACGATTTCCTGAACCTCCGGTCCGCGCGCGAGCGGGCGGACCGAAACGCCATTCGCATGGCGCTGGCGCGTACCGAGTCCAACGTGTCGAACGCAGCCAAGCTGCTCGGTGTGAGCCGGCCGACACTGTATGATCTTCTAAAGCAATATAATATTGAGACCTGACGTTCATAATGCCGTGGATCACACAAAAAGGTCGCACGCGGCCACGGCAAGTCGAACCGTCCTACTGAGGATAAAAAGATGTTGAACAAGACCTTCTTCAAGCTTGCAGCGGCGACCCTTGCGCTTGCGGCTCCCATCGGCATTGCCGCCTTTCCCGCGCAGGCCGACGCCCGCAGCGAATCGAACGACGCCTACGTCCAGGGCTTCCGCCTCTTTCAGGCAGGCGACTACCGCAGTGCACGCATCCAGCTGATGAAGGCGCTGAAGGCGAACCCCAACAACGGGCTCGCACGGCTGCTTCAGGCGCGTGTCGCGCTGGAGTTCGGCTCGGGCATTCAGGCGCAGACGGAGTTGGAGCGCGCCATGCAGGCGGGTATTCCTTCGGCCAAGGTCCGCCACCTGCGCGCACACGCGCTGATGATGCAGCGCAAGTACGGCGAGGCGATGGATCTCCTCGACGCACGGACGATCGAGCCGCAGTTCGCCGCCTATGCAGCGCGGCTGCGCGGACAGATACTGACCCAACAGCGCAATGTTCCCGAAGCGCGCGCGGAGTTCGAGCGTGCCCGCCGCATCGCGCCCAACGACCCGGAAACACTGGTTGATGTCGCGCGCTTCTATGCGTCCGACGGCAAGCTGAAGGAAGCCTCTGCGCTTGCCGATCAGGTGCTTGCGGCAAAGCCGACGAACGTGAAGGGCCTGATGCTGAAGGGCGACCTTGTGCGCCGTTCACAGGGGCTCGAACCGTCGCTCACCTATTTCAATCGCGCGCTCGAGGTCGATCCCAACAACATCGAGGCGCTGCTGGAGCGCGCCGCGACGCTCGGTGACCTCAAGCGCGAAGTCCAGGCGCGCGCTGATCTCAAGCGTATTAACGGACTGGTGCCCGATCACCCCCTCGCGCTTTATCTGGAGGCCGTGCTCGAAACCCGTGCCGGGCAGTACGAGAAGGCGCGCCAGCTGATGACGCGCACGAAGGGCCTGCTTTCGAATTATGTGCCCGCGCTGATGCTGCAGGGTATGCTCGCCTATCAGGCAAACAACATAGCACAGGCCACCGACTTCTTTGGCAAGGTCGTCGGCGCCTCGCCGAATGCCGTGCTTGCCCGCAAGCTCTATGCAGCCTCGCAGCTCAAGGGCAACGATACGCGCGGCGCCATCGAGACGCTGAAGCCGATCATCGATTCCGGGAGCGCCGATGGCCGTACCTACGCGCTCTACGGCGCGGCCTTCGCCCGCGAGGGCAAGATGGCCGAAGCGCAGCAGTACCTGCAAAAGGCCGTCACAGAGGCGCCGAAGGCTGGTGAACTGAAAACCCAGCTCGCGATGACGCAGCTCCTGCAAGGCAACGCCGAGTCCGCCGAAGAAGGGCTGATGGACGTCCTGAAGGACGACAGCAAGTCGTTGCAGGCGCTGATGGTGCTGACGCTGATCCAGATTCGCGACCGCGAGTTTGACAAGGCGCTCGTGACCAGCAACCGGATCATCACGCTCTATCCGAACCTGCCGGTGGGCTACAACATCCGCGGCGGGGCGGAGCTTGGCCTTGGACAGACGAAGAAGGCCGAAGCGAGCTTCCGCACGGCGCTGGAGAAGAAGTCCGACTACACCGAAGCGCGGCGCAACCTCGCGCAGGTGCTGATCGCGACGAACCGCATCCCCGAGGGCGAGCGTGAACTGAAGCAGCTGCTTGAATACAACAAGCGCGATGGCCGCGCGCTGACGCTGCTTGCCGTAACGGCGGCGCGGCGCGGTGATGCGACCGCGCGCGTCGAATGGCTGCGTCAGGCTGCTGCGGTGGACGCGAAGCAGCTCGGCCCGCGTGTGCAGCTTGCCGACGCCTATCTCGACACGAACCAGAACAAGCGCGCGCTCGACGAGGTCGCCTCGATCCTGCGCGACTTCCCCGAACAGCCGCAGGCCCTGTCGGCGGCGGCCCGCGTCTATGAAGCGGCGGGACAGAAGAACCAGGTCGAATCAGCCCTGAACCGGCTCGTGAACGCACAGCCGGACAGTCCGCAGCCGCGCGTGATGCTGGCCCGTGCGCAGGAGACCAACAAGAAGATCGCGGCCGCGCGCGCGACCTACCAGCGTATCCTCACGATGCCCCGAGTCGATCCGACTCCGGTCTATTCCGAGCTCGTGTTCTTCGAGGCGCGGCAGGGCGACTGGAACGCGGCGAAGCAGTGGGCGGAGCGGCTTCGCAAGCATGCGCCCAAGGAGAATTTCGCCGACCTCGCGCTCGGCCGCGCCTATCTTGCGCAGAACAAGGCCGCTGCGGCGCTCCCGTATCTGGAGGCGGCGCGCAAGACGAGGTTCAACATCGCGGCGGCGCGCGCGCTGTCGCAGGCCTATGTGCAGACCGGCAAGCCCGCTCAGGCCGTGACCATGATGCAGGCCTATCAGAAGGCGAACCCGCGCGATCCGATCGCACTCGCCGCGATCGCCGAGCTGCAGATGAACCAGCGGCAATACAAGGCGGCGATCGCCAACTACGAGGCGCTGCGGAAACTGCCGAACGCCGAGAAGAGCGTGACCGTGCTCAACAACCTTGCCTGGGCCTATTCGCTGACGGGGGACAAGCGGGCGCTCGCGACGGGGAAGCAGGCCTATGCGGTGGGGCCGAATGTGCCGGCGGTGCAGGACACGTATGGCTGGCTGTTGATCCGCAACAAGGGCGACAGGAAGCTCGCGCTCAGCCTGCTGCAGAAGGCGGCGGCGGGATCGCCGAACGACCCGGACGTGCGGTTCCACCTCGCGGTCGCCTATGCGATGAACGGGCAGCGGGGCAAGGCGGTGGAGGCGCTGGAAACAGCGCTGAAGGCGCCGAAGTTCGACAGCCGCCCGGCGGCGCAGAAGCTGCTGACGAGCCTTCAGGGCAGCTAGGCAGAAACCGGCGGGCAAGGCTTGCCTTTGCCCGCCAAGGCCCTTAAGTGCGGGCCACGGTCGGAGCGTAGCGCAGCCTGGTAGCGCATCACACTGGGGGTGTGGGGGTCGCAGGTTCGAATCCTGTCGCTCCGACCAGATTTTCCCGAAGTAGACGAAATTACCCGTCGCGTACCGGTTTCGCGATAGGATTTGACAAATAGGAACCGGATAGGTTCGTTCTGCCGCCCAAGGCAGGAGAGCCCCATCATGGCGTCCATCGACGATCTCATCGAAATGCTGCTGCGCCGCGAAGGCGGCTACATCGACCACCCGGACGACCGCGGCGGCCCCACCAACTTCGGCATTACGCAGGCCACGGCGCGCGCGGCGGGATACGGCGGCGCCATGCGCGACCTGCCGCGCGCGGCGGCGGCGGACATCTACCGGAAACGCTATTGGCACGACACCGGCTTCGACCGCGTGAACGCGCTCGCCCCGCGCATCGCGGCGGAGCTATTCGACACGGGCGTCAACATGGGGCCAGCCGTGGCGGTGGGCTTCCTCCAGCGCGCACTCAACGCGCTCAACCGCCGCGAACGCGACTGGCCGGACATCCCGCCAAGCCGCCGCATCGACACCGCGACGCTCGCCGCGCTGAAAGCGATCATCCAGACGCGCGGCAAGGCGGGCGAAACCGTGCTGCTGCGCGCGCTCGAAGCGCTGCAGGGCGCCCGCTACATCGAACTCGCCGAGGCGCGCCCCGCGAACGAAAGCTTCACCTTCGGCTGGCTCGCCGGCCGCATCGGCGATTTCCACGCCTGAACCCGCACGAAAGGAAGACCCCCATGTCGCTCGTGGAAGGCATCATCGCGCCCGTCGCCAAGCTCCTCGACCGCATCATCCCCGACAAGGAGGCGCGCGAACGCGCCAAGCTGGAGCTGATCCAGCTGGAAGGGAGCCACGAACTGAAGCTGATCGAAACGCGCATGGCCGCGATCGTCGCAGAGGCGAACGCGGCGGACCCGTGGACGAGCCGCGCGCGCCCAAGCTTCCTCTACGTGATGTACGTGCTGCTGCTCTGGTCCATCCCCATGGGCCTCATCGCCGCCGCCGACCCCGCGATGGCGAAGGCGATCGGCGCGGGGATGGGCGCCTACCTGGAGGCGATCCCCGAACCGCTCTACATGCTCTTCGGCACGGGCTACCTTGGGTACACGGCAGCGCGGAGCTGGGGGAAGGCGAAGGGGGCGGATCGGTAGGGGGCAGTTCTAGTTCTCTTCTTGCCGATCAAAGTGGGCAAGATGAGGCTGTCCGATCGCACTCCGTTTTAACGGTGAATGATAATATTCGCGTACCCAATTTTCTGGGAGCCGTGGTAAGTGTTCCACTTCTTAAATTTCTGGGGCGGGCGATCGACTTTTTACGAAATGGCCGATTTAATCGCTCCTATCTATTCGAAACGTCAAATTGTCGAAGCGGGCAAGGCCATTCGTGATGGTGTTCCATATGACCCGGACCGCCTCCACGAAGCCAAAGAAGTTTTTAACGTTATTCACAACTGGCGCGCATGTCACCTTTTGCCCATGCAGCACATGAGGCGAGAGCTTATTGGAAAAGCAGGAAGCGTTTGTAGTGGTGCTACTACTGCAGCTCGTATGAAACGCTTGCTATCTATTCGAAGAAAGCTGCGTTCGGCTCCATATACCTTTTTTCAGATGCAAGATATCGCTGGATGCCGCGCAATTGTCGACAGCGTTCAGCAGGTTAAGGATATATCGGGAATATATAAGAAAAAAGGAATTCACGAATATAGAGGCGAGGACGATTATATTAGTAGTCCTCGAGAAACTGGGTACAGATCACATCATCTTATATATAGATATGTCGGTACTGGAGAATATGTTTCTTTAAATAAGAAGCCTATTATTATTGAAATTCAGATTCGTACCCGATTACAGCATGCTTGGGCCACTGCTGTCGAAGCTGTTGGAATGGTCAATGGCGAAGATAATAAAGGAGGGTACGGAAACGAAGATTGGCTCCGCCTTTTCGCGCTTATGTCGTCTGAAATTGCGAGAGAGGAGGGGTGCGGCATTGTTCCTGGAACGCCCGAAGACGGTGGGGAGCGAAAATCTGAAATTGTTAACTTAGATAGGAAATTGCGGGCATTAGAAACGCTCTCTAGTTATAATAAGGCGTTTAAAATAGCGGAAAATATAATCAAACCCGGATCCAAATTTTACTTTATTACGTTTGATTCTAAGAAGAATACTGTTTCAGTGTCTCCTGTTTCGAGAGGTGTTTCGATGACAGGATATGAGTATGCTGAGAAAAATGAGGGTGATAATACTGTTCTTGTTGAAGTTGACCGGGCAGCCGATCTGCGGACGGCGTACCCAAATTACTTTCTAGATGTTGATCTTTTTTGTTCACGTTTAAGGGAAATTGTGAAACCGACGCCGAAAAGGTCTCTAGAGCTGGATTGGCTTCGCAAAGCTATTGAAGGGTGGCGCAAATAGAGCACGTAGATTTCGATTCTTTTGGGAAATCTGGACGATCACGTGACCTCCCGCCCCACCTAAGCCAATATGCTCCGAACCATCGGGAGAGCTTCATGCGTACCATCTTCACCGCCGCGCTGCTGATTGCGGCGCTTCCGGCTTCGGCCGAGACGCTCATTGTGGGGAACAAGGGCGAGGATACGGTGAGTTTCATCGATCTTGCCACCGGCAAGGAGCACGCGCGGGTGGCGAGCGGGGCCAATCCGCATGAGGTGGCGCTGTCGCCGGACGGGGCGCGGGCGGCGGTGGTGAATTATGGCGGCGCGGCGATCGACGTTTACGGGGTGGCGGACGGCAAGCGGCTCGCGACGTGGGACATCGGGCCGAATTCGCGGCCGCATGGGCTGATCTGGCTGGCGGACGGGCGCCTGTTGGCGACGGCTGAGGCTTCGAAGACGCTGGTGGTGATCGACGGCACGGACGGCCGCGTGCTGCAATCGATCCCGACGGAGGCGGAGGGGTCGCACATGGTGGCGGTGCACCCGACGCGGCCGCGCGCCTACACGGCGAACATGAAGAGCGGCAACGCGAGCGTGATCGATTTGGGTAGCGGGCGCACGGTTGCGCATCTGCCCGCCGGGCGCGAGGCGGAGGGCATCGCGATCACGCCCGATGGCAAGCAGGTGTGGATTTCGAGCCGCGCCTCGAACGAGATCCATGTTTACGACACGGCGACCGATACGCTGGTGCGGCGCATCGAGACGGGGCCGTTTCCGATCCGCATCGCGATCAGCCCGGATGGGAAGCACGCGGTGACGTCTGAGCTGCAGGCGGGCGCGCTCGGCGTTTACAGCGTGGAGACGGGCAAGCGTGTGCGGTCGATCCCGGTGAGCGGCAAGGCCGAGGCGATGCAGGTGACGATCCTGTTCCGGCCGGACGGCAAGCGGCTGTTCGTCGCGGAGACGGGGACGAACACGGTCGCGGAGGTCGAATGGCCGAGCGGCAAGGTGCTGCGGCGGCTGCCGGTGGGCGAGGACGGGGACGGGCTGGGCTGGTCTCCGGTCGGGTAACGTCCCTCACCAACTTCGCCTAGGCCTTTGGCCAAGGCTTCGTATCCTCTCCCGCGGGCGGGAGAGGAGGGGCGTTCTGCCCTCCGCTTCAGGGATTCAGGGGTTTTGCCAGGCGGCGATTGCGCGGCCGAGGGCGGCGTGGGCGGTGTTGAGGTCGGGGACGGGGGCTTTCGAGCCGGTCATGTAGACGGCGGCGACGAGCGGGGCTGCTGCGGGCGGCCAGAGGACGGCGATGATGTTGGCGGCGCCGTTCATGCCCGTGCCGGTCTTGTCTGCGACGCGCCAGTCTGCCGGGAGGCCGGCGCGGAGTCGGTCTTTCCCGGTGGGCGAGGCGACCATCCAGCCGGTGAGGCGCGCGCGGGCGGCCGGCGTGAGCGCGGCGTCCGTCAGCAGCAGTTTTTCGAGCGTTCCGGCCATCGCGCGCGGTGTCGTGGTGTCGCGCGGGTCGCCGGGGATGTTGGTGTTGAGCGTCGGCTCGGTGCGATCGAGGCGCGTTTCGCTGTCGCCGAGGCCGCGCAGCCAGCGCGTGAGCCCGGCGGGGCCGCCGACGAGCGGAAGCAACAGGTTCGCGGCGGTGTTGTCGCTCAGCTCCACGGTCGCGGCGCAGAGCGCCTCGACGCTCATCGCCCCCTCCGCGACATGGCGCGCGGTGACGGGGGCATAAGCGAGCAGATCGGCGGCGGTGTAGGGGACGGGGCGATCGAGGCGGAACGCTCCGGCCTCCGCCCGGGCAAGCACCGCGGCGGCGAGCGGGGCCTTGAAGGTGGAGGCCATGGCGAAGCGTTCATCGGCGCGGTGCGCGAGCGTGCGGCCGCTGCCGGTATCGCGCACGAAAAGGCCTATGCGGCCGCCGCTTCGCGCCTCGATTTCGGCGATGCGCGCCGCAGCGCCTTCTGCATCGCGGCGGGGCAGGCACGCCGCAAGCGCGGTCGCGGCCAGCCCGGAAACGGCGAGGCGGCGCGTGATCGCGGCGGACATCAGGGCCGGATGACGGGCAGGTTCCGGTGGACCTCCGCCAGCCTTGCGTAGTGCTTCGGCCCCCTGCGGTTTCCGGCGATTTCCTCTGGCGTCAGGTCGCGCACGTATTTGGCGGGGCGGCCCGCCCACATCTGGCCCGAAGGGATGCGCTTGCCCGGCGTGAGCATCGCGCCCGCCGCGAGCATGGCGTCGCCTTCGATGACGCAGCCGTCCATCACGATGGCGCCGAGGCCGACGAAGGCGTTGTCTTCAAGCGTGCAGCCGTGGATGGTCGCGGTGTGGCCGATGAGGCAGTGGCTGCCGATCACGGTGTTGTACGCGCCGCCCGTGACATGGACGACGGTGCCATCCTGAATGTTTGTGAATTCGCCGATGGTGATCGTGCCGACATCGCCGCGCAGCACGCAATTGTACCAGACGCTGGAGCCCGCGCCGATCTTCACATTGCCGATCACGTGCGCGCCCGGGGCGATGAAGACGTCCTCGGCGATTTCGGGCACGGCGCCCTCGTAGCTGTAGACCGGCATCAGTCCCACGCTCGCGAGCGGGAATAGGTGATGATGCGCATTTCCTTGCCGCCCGTGGTGGCGGAGGTTTCGTAGAAATCGAGCTCGGGCTTGCGGCGCATCCGCAGGCGGTCCATCAGCCCCCAGCTGCGCGTGTTTTCCGACATGGTGATCGCGATGATGCGCTCCACATCGAGATTGGCGAAGCCCCAGTCGAAGCTCGCGTAGGCGGCTTCCTTGGCGAAACCCTGGCCCCAGCAATCGTGCCGGAAACGCCAGCCGATCTCGATCTCGCCGTCAACGGGCGTGCCGGGCTTTTCGCAGACGAGAAGCCCGCAGAAGCCGATAAACGAAAAGTCCGACTTGCGCTCGACCGCCCAGAAGCAGTGGCCGCGCTCCTTCTCGCTCTTGATCATGCGCTCCATCGCGGCGTCGGCGTCTGCCGCGCTGCGGGGGCCGCCGAGATGCTCCATGACGCGCTTGTCGGCGCAGAGCATCCGAAACGGCAGACGGTCGGACTCGCGCCAGGGGCGGAGTTTCAGGCGTTCGGTGACGATCATGGGAAAAGCGGCGCCTGCAGGAGTCCGGTGGTTTCGGGAAGGCCGAACATCAGGTTCATGTTCTGGATCGCCTGACCCGACGAGCCCTTCACGAGGTTGTCGATCGCGACGATCACGATGGCGCGGCCGGGGATGCGATCCTCGAACACGTTCATCACGCAGTGGTTGGAGCCGCGCACCATGCGCGTCGACGGGGCCTTGCCTTCGGGCAGAAGGTGCACGAACGGCGCGGCGGCATAGCGGTGGCCGAGCGCGGCGCGCAGGTCCGATGCGCGCTTGCCGGGCATCAGCTCGACCGTGATGGTTTCAAGCTCGCCGCGGTTCATCGGCACGAGATGCGGCGTGAAGCTGATGGTGACGGCGCCGTTCGCGCGCTTCGCAAGCTCCTGCTCGATCTCCGGCATGTGGCGGTGGCGGCCGATGCCGTAGGGGTGCACGGCCTCCGCGATCTCGGCGAAGAGGTTCGCCTCCTTGAGGCTGCGGCCTGCGCCGGAGACGCCCGAAAGCGCGTTGATCGTGATCCGTTCGTGGCCGACGAGGCCGGCTTCGAGGAGCGGGAGCAGGGCGAGGAGCGCCGCCGTGGGGTAGCAGCCGGGGCAGGCGACGATGCGCGCGGCGGGCAGAAGCTCGGCGGCATATTCGGTGAGGCCGTAGATCGCATCGGGCAGCAGCTCGGGCGCCGGGTGCGGGTTGCCATACCATTCGGCGTAGGTCTCGGCGCTGTTCAGCCGGAAATCCGCCGACAGATCGATGATGCGCGGGCCGATGAGCGTCGAGAGCAGTGCGGCGGAGGCGGCGTGCGGCAGGCAGCCGAACACGGCGTCGATGCCTGCCCAGTCGATCTCCTCGGCGCGTACCAGCGCGGGCAAAGGCACGTGGGCGAAATGCGGCCATACGTCCGCCATCGATTGCCCCGCCTTGGCATTGGCGCTGAGCGCGGCGATTTCGATGTTGGGATGCGTGAGCGCGAGGCGAACGAGATCGGCGCCGGTGTATCCCGACGCTCCGAGCACGGCGATGCGGATTTTTTGCGACATGGCGCGCGGCTTAGCGGATATGCCGGGGGGATTCCAGCGCTAGACGAGGTCGCGCGGCAGGGCGTCGAGCGCGGCTTCCATTTCGGCAAAGCTGGGGGCGTGGTTCGAAGGCGTGGTGCGGCGGCCGAGTTCGACGGCGACCTGCGGGGCCTGACCCTGCAGGTGGGCGACGATGACGGTTTTCACGAGGCTGAGGTACTTCGCCTCGGCGTCGATCACCTGCGCGAGGCGGGAGGCGATGGGGCCGACGACGGTGTAGCTGAGCAGCACGCCGAGAAAGGTGCCGACGAGCGCGCCGCCGATCATGGCGCCCAAGACCTCGGTCGGCTGATCGACCGCGCCCATGGTCTTGATGACGCCGAGCACGGCGGCAACGATGCCGAGCGCGGGGAGGCTGTCGGCGAGCGTCTGGAGCGCGCCCTGCGCCTGATACTCCTCGGCGATGTGGCGATCGAGATCAGCCTCCATCGCGTCGGCCATCTGGTTCGGATCCTCGAAGTTCATCGCCATCATGCGCACGTAGTCGCAGATGAAGGAGACGAGCGCGGGGTCCGCAGCGATGCGGGGGAAGGCGGCGAAGAGGCGCGATTCTTCCGGGTATTCGATGTGGCTTTCGATCGCGACGACGCCGCGCGTGCGCAGCGTCTTGATGAGGAGGAAGAGCAGGCAGAGCAGATCGCGGTAATCGGCCTTCCCCCAGCGCTCGCCTTCGAACGCGCGGCGCACGCCCGCGGCGGCGCGGCGCAGCGTCGTGCTGCTGTTCGCAATGATGAACGCACCGGCGCCCGCACCCGCGATGACGAGCAGTTCCTGCGGCAACGCCCCGGCGATGATGCCGAGTTCGCCGCCCGCGATCAGGAAACTGCCGAACACGCAGACAAGCACTATGGCCAGCCCGAAAAAGATAATCACGACCCACGACCCCGCGAGACAGATACACGTACGCGAGGGTCATGGTGGGGCCGCGCTGGTTAAGGGCGCTTTAAGCCTCCGGGTACTTCACCGAGCAACCGTAGGCGCGCGTGACCGGATCGGCGACAGCGCGGCCGGCGGCGACATCGGCGAGCGCGGCGGTGACGTAGTTCTTCGCGGCCTTGATGTCCGCCGGGTTCGCGGTCGGCTTGTCGTCGATCGCGCCCGCGTAGCGAAGCACGCCCTTGCCGTCGATGACGTACATGTGCGGCGTCGCGCGCGCATCATAGGCCTTGCCGATCTTGCCTGCCGGATCGAGGAGGTAAGCGGTCGGCTGGAAGGTCCAGTCCTTCATCTCCTTCGCGGCGAGCGCACCGTCGACGTGACCCTGCTTGCCCGGCGCACTGCTGTTGACGGTGAGCCAGACGACGCCCTTCGCCTTCGCATCGGCCTGCAGTTTCTGCATGTTGCCCGACTCGTAGTGCTTCTTCACGAACGGGCAGCCGCTGTTCGTCCATTCGAGAACGACGGTCTTCCCGGCGAAATCCTTGAGGCTGACGGTCTTTCCCGCTGCCGTCTGCGCGGTGAAGGCCGGGGCGGGCTTGCCGACTTGCGGGGCTGCGGCGGCTGTGCCCGCGAAGGCGATGGCAGCGAAAGCGGCGATGGCTGTTTTCATGTCTCGTCTCCCTTTGGTGAAGGGCGAGGATGCCATAATCAGGCGCGGCGGGCGAGTTCCAGCATCAGCGCCTCGCTCAGAAGCTGCGGAAGCACCTCTGCATCCTTGCCGCGCGCGTAGAAGAGATAGAGCGGAACGCCTGCCCGGCCATGGCTTTCGAGGAAGCGCGTGATCGCCGGATCAGCGTTGGTCCAATCGCCCACGAGCGTGGGGATACCGGCGTCCGTGAAGGCGGCGGTGACGGCGGGGGCGGAGAGCGCGCCGTTTTCATTGACCTTGCAGGTGATGCACCAGTCGGCGGTGAAATAGACGAACACCGGGCCTTCGGCGCGAAGCGCGGCGAGGCGGGCTTCGGTGAAGGGCTCGACATTCGGCAGCGCCGCATTGGCGACCGGCGCTTCCGCGCGTGGCGTGATGAGCAGGATCATTGCCACAGAGAGCGCCGCAACCGCGAGCGGCACGGTGGCGGGGCGCCCGCCGTGCTGGCGGATGCCGACCCACCAGAGCCCGGCGGCGAGAAACACGGCGGCGGCGAGCCCGAAGGCCATGCCCGCAACGCCCGCCTGCCGCCCGAGCACCCAGGCGAGCGCGACGGCGGTCGCGAACATCGGCAGCGCCATGACGCGGCGGAACGTCACCATCCACGGGCCGGGCTTTGGCAGGCGGCGGCGGAGCGCGGGGATGAAGCCGATCAGTATGAAGGGCAGGGCGAGGCCAAGCCCGAGCCCGGCGAAGACGAGCAGGCCGAGCGCGGTAGGCAGTAGAATGGCGGCGCCAAGCGCGAGGCCCATGAACGGCCCGGTGCAGGGCGTGGCGACGATCGCGGCGAGCGCGCCGGTCCAGAACGCGCCCTGCGTGCCGCCGCGCGCCGCGAGCGTATCGCCGCCGACGCGGGGTGCGCTGATTTCGAACAGCCCGGCGAGGTTGAGCGCGATGGCGGTGACGAGCAGCAGCAACAGGAAGATGACGCGCGGATCCTGGAGCTGGAACGCCCAGCCGACCTGCGCGCCCGCCGCGCGAAGCGCGAGAATGACCGCGCCGAGCGCGACGCAGGTGCCGACGACGCCCGCCGTATAAGCGAGCGCTTCGCGGCGTGCGGCGCTTTCGGAATGGCCGCCGTTCGCCAGGCTGAGCGCCTTGAGGCCGAGGATCGGGAACACGCACGGCATCACATTGAGGATGAAGCCGCCGAGGACGGCGAGTGCGAAGGCGGTGAGCGCGGAGGGAAGGCCCGGCTGATGCTGGTCGTGTCCGGCGGAGGCGAGCGGCGCGCCCGCCGGCGCAACTTCGCCCGCGCTTGCGGTGAGGCTGGCGCCGAAATGGCTGCCGTCGGCGCGGTCGAGGCGCAGCACGCCGCTTACCGCGCCCGGATCGGCATTGGCGCCCGCCGTGGTTTCGATGATGAGCGTGTCGCCGCTGCGGCTCACCGCCTGAGGGGCATCGTAATCGAGGACGCCGTCGGCTTCGGGGAAGAAATAGGCGCGGCTGACGTTGCCCGCGCCGGTGGTATCGACCGAGAGGCGGAACTTGCCATCCGCATGGGCGTAGCGCGCGGGCCAGTCGACCGGGCGGGGCAAAGCGGCGCGCGCCTTTTCGAAGCGGGGCTGTGTAGAGGCGTCCGCCGCGCCGTCTCCGACCGTGAGGTCGAGCGCGAGGTCGGCACTTTCGGGGACGCAGAGTTCATCGTCGCAGACGAGGTAGTCGACGCGCACGGCCACGGGGAGTGGCGTGCCGGGGGCAAGCTGAGGCACGGAAAGGTCGACGAGCAGCGCCGCTTCGCCTTCGAACACATAGTTCATGATGCCCGAGACCGTAAACGTCGAGGGCACCGGATAGCGGATCGGTGACGCGGTGACGCCGCCCGGCAGCGTCCACGCCGCCTGCGTTTCGATGCCCGCGCTGCCGGGGTTTTTCCAGTAGGTGTGCCAGCCCGGACGCGGCGTCGTCACGATCGCGAGCGCAGCCGTCTTGCCCGGTGCGGGCGCCGTGCTTTCCGCGATCAGTTCGACACGCGTGTGCGGGTTCTGCACAGCGCTCGCGGCAAGCGCGGGCGCCGCGAAGGCGATCAGGAACAGAAGCGCGGTTCGAAGCATGGCGCCAAGGCTTAATGGCACTGTCCGCAAACGGAAAGGGCCGGCGTTGCGGCCGGCCCTTTGAACGTGCTTTTGAGAGCGGACTAGCGCTTCGAGAACTGGAAGCTCTTGCGCGCCTTGGCGCGGCCGTACTTCTTGCGCTCGACTGTGCGGCTGTCGCGGGTGAGGAAGCCCGCAGCCTTGACGACACCGCGCAGCTCCGGCTCGAACTTGGTGAGCGCCTGGCTGATGCCGTGCTTCACCGCGCCGGCCTGACCCGAAAGTCCGCCGCCCGAAACGGTGGCGATCACATCGAACTGGCCGCCGCGCTCCGACACGTCGAAGGGCTGGTTGATGACGAGACGCAGCGTCGGACGTGCGAAATACACGGTCTGATCGCGGCCGTTGACCGTGATCTTGCCGGTGCCCGGCTTGATCCAGACGCGGGCGACGGCATCCTTGCGGCGGCCGGTCGCATAGGCACGGCCCTGCGCGTCGATTTCCTTCTCGCGCAACGGCGCGGAGGAAACAGCCACGGGGCTGCCTGCGCTCGCCACGGTCTCGACGGTGAGATCCTTCAGATCCTCAAGACCCATTTTCTCTTCAGCCATGACTTAGGCACCCACCTTGTTCTTGCGGTTCATCGACCCGACGTCGACGACCTGCGGATTCTGTGCGACATGCGGATGCTCTGCGCCCGCATAGATGCGAAGGTTGCGCATCTGCGCGCGGCCGAGCGGCCCGCGCGGAACCATGCGCTCGATGGCCTTCTCGAGCACGCGCTCCGGGAAGCGGCCATCGAGAATCTTGCCGGCGGTGACGGCCTTGATGCCGCCCGGATAGCCGGTGTGGCGGTAGTAGGTCTTGTCCTTGAGCTTGTTGCCCGTGAAACGGACCTTACCCGCGTTGATGACAATGACATTGTCGCCGCAATCGACGTGCGGCGTGTAGATCGCCTTGTGCTTGCCGCGCAGGCGATTGGCGATGATCGAAGCAAGACGGCCCACGACGAGGCCATCGGCATCGATCAGCAGCCACTTCTTTTCGACTTCGGCGGGCTTCGCCGAGACCGTGGACTTGGTGTGCATGGTTCGATCCCAAAACAAAGGCGGGCCGCATGAAGCCGCCCGCGTGAACGGCGCGGCATATGATGGAGCGCCGCAAAAGCGTCAAGCGAAATAGGTGCTTAGGCGTGGGGTATTATAGTATTCAAGGAAATTTGCGTGCGGAATCAGCGCATTCGACGCCCCGGCCTGCCGAGTCCATGCGCGCAGGCGACCGCCGCCCAGACCAGGAGCGCGGCCACGGCCTGATGCGCGACCGCGACGTGGAGCGCGACGCCGGTGAGCAATGTGGCGATGCCGAGGATGATCTGCGCGGTGAGCAGCAGCAGGACGAGACGCGGCGCACCGCCGCCGCTTTCGCGCGACGTGCGGAGGGCGAGGGCGATGAGAAACGCAGCGGCGATCCATGCCCACCAACGGTGAATCCATTGCACGACAACGGGATTGTCGACAGCGTTCCGCCAGAGGGGCTCCAGCCACTGCACGCCTTCGGGGAAGAAATGCCCGCCCATCAGCGGCCATTCGGCAAAGGCATGGCCCGCGTTGAGGCCGGCGACAAAGGCGCCGAGGACGATCTGGACCGCGAGGACCAGCAGTGTGAACGCGCCAAAGCCGGTGAGCCGCGCACGGCGCTCGCCGCGCGCGTGGGCGGTGAGATCGCGCGCGGTCCAGACGAGGCCGCCAAGGATGAAAAGCGCGGTGCCGAGATGGACGGCGAGACGATCGTGCGCCACGTCCGGCCGGTCGATAAGCCCGGAGGCGACCATCCACCAGCCGATCGCACCCTGCAAGGCGCCGAGCGCGAGAAGTGCGAGCAGGCGCGGTTTGTAACCATCGGGAATTGCGCGGCGGACCCAGAACCACGCGAGCGGCAAGGCGAAGGCGAGGCCAATGAAGCGGCCGAGCACGCGGTGCAGATACTCCCAGAAGAAGATCGCCTTGAACTCGGCAAGCGCCATACCCCGGTTGACCTTCTGGTATTCGGGATAGGCCTTGTAGGCTTCGAACTCGGTGTTCCACTCGGCGTCGTTCAAGGGCGGGACGACGCCCGAGATCGGTTCCCAGCGCACCATCGACAGGCCGGATTCGGTGAGCCGGGTGATGCCGCCGACGACGACCATCGCGAAGACGAGCGCGGCGACGACATAAAGCCAGAGCGCAATGGCGCGGGGGCGGGCAGCGGAGGTCATACGCTGCGGATTAGGCGAAGGCGCAGCGCAGGCCAAGCGGCCATTCGGTCGCGGGAGATCGTCGTGCGTCCCTCGACTTCGCTCGGGATGATGATCGCAGAGTTCAAAGGTATTTCATCCCGAGCGAAGTCGAGGGACGCAGGGCATTTAAGCTGCGGCCTCACGCACGACCCAGTCGCGGAAGCGGGCGAGGGCTTCGCTGCCGCCGCTTTCGGGCGAGACGAGATAATAAGCGTCGTCGGTGGCGAGCGGCAAATTGAAGGGCGAGACGAGCGTGCCTGATGCAAGCTCCGGCTCGATAAGGAAGCTGGGGATGAGCGCGGCGCCCGCGCCCGCCGCGGCGGCCTGCGCGAGCATCAGGAAATGCTCGAAGGTGGGGCCGGGCGCAACCGGCGCGGCGACGCCGGCGAGGCGGAACCAGCGTGTCCATGCGTCCTTGCGCGAGGTCTGGAACAGGAGCGGCTTGCCGATGAGGTCGGCGGGCGCGGCGAGCGGGTTTGCGGCGAGCCAGGCGGGCGAACAGACGGGGATCGAGGTTTCTCGGAAGAGGAAATCGTGCGCGGCGCCGGGCCAATCGGGCAGGCCGAAGTGGATCGCGGCGTCGAAATCCTCCTCGGCGAAATCGAACGTGTCCGACCGCGCGGCGAAATTGACGACAAGGTCGGGGTGTTCCGCCGTGAAGCGGGGCAAACGGGGCGCGAGCCAGCGCATCCCGAAGCTGGGCAGGGTGGCGATGCTGAGAGCATTATCTGGCCGCTTCGTCGCAAGGCGAGCGGTGGCGCGGCGGATGCGATCGAGCGCGGGGGCGATTTCGTCGGCATAGGCGCGACCATCGGCGTTGAGTGCGACGCGGCGGCCGGCGCGGTCGAACAGCGGCGTCTGCAGCCAGTCCTCGAGGAGCGCGATCTGGCGGCTGACGGCGCTTTGCGTGAGGCCGATCTCCTCGCCCGCGCGCGAAAAGCTGCCGTGCCGTGCGGCGGCGGCGAAGCTGGCGAGGGCGCCGATGGGCGGCAGGTGGCGGCGTTCGCTCATTCCAAACTCGCATGAACAAATGAAGGCTCCTTGTTTGCCATATCGTTTATTTCCTGACAATCGGCGCTGGAACGCAGGGAGTCTTGTCATGTCGAATGCGAATGAAGGAGCGATCGAGCGGCTGGTGACGGGGACGCGGGCGCTGGGCGCGCTTGCGATCGATCCGGCGCTGCTCGCCGAAACCGGCGAGACGGTTTCGCGCGCGGCGTTCGCGATGGCGCTGAACGTGCTGCTGTTCGACGACCTGCTGAAGCGCGTGCCGAGCGGCGCGGCCTATGTGGCGGACACGGTGGCGCGCGGCGAGCGCATCACCTTCGACCACGGCGCACTGCGCACCGTGCGCTTCCGCGAAGGCCCGACCGGCGCGCTTCCCGCCGGGCAGGATGCGTTTCAGCGCATTCTGGAGCCGCTCGGCTACCGGGTTGCCGACACGTATCCGCTGCCCGCGCTGCGCATGACGGGCCGTGCCTATTGCCATCTGGACGCACCGGAGGCGATCCCGCAGTTCTTCGTGAGCGAGCTTCATGTCGAGCGTTTCGATGAGGGTTTCGTGCGTGTCGCCGAGCGCGTGTTCGGCACGACGCGCGACCCGCTGAACGCCGACGCTCAGGACGTGCTCGCGGCGTTCGCGACGGACGGCAGCGTGCCGTTTGCCGATGCGCTGGTCGCGCTACCCGCGATCGTCGCTTGTTTCGATTGCCACCACGATCTCGTGACGCTCGGCGACTATGAGGCGCTGCTGGCGCGCTCGGGCGAGGCGGCGTGGATCGCGACGGAGGGTAACGCTTTCAACCATGCGACCGACCGCGTGGCTGATGTCGATGCGCTCGCGGCGCGGCTGAAGGCCGAAGGCCGGCCGATGAAGGACACGGTGGAGGTGTCGAGCAGCGGCCGCGTACGGCAGACGGCGTTTCGCGCCGACAGCTTCGAGCGCAGGTTCGCGGGCGGTGTGCGCCGCACCGTGCCGGGCTCGTTCTACGAGTTCATCACACGCGACGCGGACCCCGCGAGCGGCGCTCTTGACCTCCGCTTCGACAGCGGCAACGCGACCGGCATCTTCGCGATGACGCGCGCAGCGTAACGCGGTAAGCAGCGCCGAACAGTTTTTGATGGAGAAGATCATGTCCGACAATTTGCTTGGGGTTTACAATCGGGCGCCGCTCGTCGTCGATCGCGGCGAGGGGTCGTGGCTCTATGATGTCGACGGCAACCGCTGGCTCGACTGCGTGATGGGCATCGCCACCGACGGGCTCGGCCACGCGCACCCGAAGCTGGTCGCGGCGCTGGAAGCGCAGGCGAAGAAGCTGTGGCATGTCTCCAACATCTTCCGCATTCCGGGACAGGAGGCGCTGGCGCAGCGCCTGATCGATTCGACCTTCGCGGACGTCGTGTTCTTCGGCAACTCGGGCTCCGAGGCGATCGAAGGCGCGCTGAAGACCGCGCGGCGCTATCATTTCGTGAACGGCGCGCCGGAGCGGATCGACGTGATCGGCTTTGCAGGCTCCTTTCACGGTCGCACCTATGCGGCGGTGAACGCATCGGGCAATGCTTCGTACCTTGAAGGGTTCGGTCCCCGGCTTCCGGGCTATGTGCAACTGACGCTCGACGACGAAGCGGGCATCGCGGAGGCCATCGCGCGGCCGACGACGGCCGCGGTGATCGTGGAGCCGGTGCAGGGCGAAGGCGGCGCGCGGGCGCTGACGGGCGAGTGGCTGAAGCGCGTGTGCGACCTGTGCACGCAGCACGGCGTGCTGCTGATCTACGACGAGGTGCAGAGCGGCATGGGGCGCACGGGCAAGCTGTTCGCTCACCAGTGGTTCGAAGGCGTTGAACCCGACATCATGGCGATCGCCAAGGCGCTCGGCGGCGGGTTCCCGATCGGCGCGTTCCTTGCCACCAAGGAAGCCGCAAAGGGCATGGTCGTCGGCACGCACGGCTCGACCTTCGGCGGCAATCCGCTGGCGATGGCCGTGGGCATCGCGGCGTTCGACGAGATCGCGAAAGAAGAGACGCTGGCGCACGCCCGCGCGATCGCGGCGGAACTCGTGGAGCAGCTGAACGCGCTGAAGGACAAGCACAGCGATCTGATCGTCGAAGTGCGCGGCAAGGGGATGCTGATCGGCCTGAAGCTCGTGCCCAACAACCGCGAGTTCATGGCGCTGGCGCGCGATCACGGCATTCTTGTTGCGGGCGGCGGTGAGAACTGCGTGCGCCTGCTGCCTTCGCTGCTGCTTTCCAGCGCCGAGGCGGCGGAGGTCGTGACGCGGCTCGACGCGGCGTTCGCCGATGCGCGGACGCGCCTCGCCAAGGCGGCCTGATGCTGGTGATCCGGCCGGCGCGGCCGGCCGATCTTGATGTGATGATGGAACTCGCGGTGCTTTCGGGCCGCGGGTTCACCAGCCTGCCCGATGACGAGGCGACGCTTGCCGCGCGTCTCGAACTCGCCGAGGCGAGCTTCACGGGCGCGGTGGCGCCCGCCGAGGCGTGGTACACGATCATGCTTGAGGATACGGAGACCGGGCGGGTCGAAGGGCTGGCCGGGGTTCGTGCCGCCGTGGGGCTGAAACGCCCGCACTTCTCGTTCCGCGTGATGACGCTCGCGCAATATTCGTCGGCCACGGCCACGCGCTTCGACCATCAGGCGCTGGTGCTGGTGAACGAATGCGGCGGCTGGACCGAGGTCGGTTCGCTGTTCCTGCGGCCCGAGCGGCGGAGCGGCGGCGCGGGAAGCCTGCTCGCGCGCTCCCGCTACATGCTGATCGGCGCCGAGCCGACGCGCTTTTCGCACACGATCATGGCCGAGCTGCGCGGCTGGTTCGATGAGAACGGCAAGTCGCCGTTCTGGGAGGGCGTCGCCTCCAAGTTCTTCCGCCTGCCCTTCGAGGAGGCGGACCGAATGGTGACCTCCACCGACGGGCAGTTCATCCTCGATCTCGCGCCGCGCCACCCGATCTACGTCGATCTCATCGACGCGGACGCGCGCGCGGCGATCGGCCGTGTGCACCGCGACGGTGAGCCGGCGCTGGCGCTGCTGGAGAAGGAAGGCTTCGAACGCTCGGGTCTGATCGACATTTTCGACGGTGGGCCGACAATGACCTGCCCGGCGGCCGAGGTGGCCACGATCCGCGCGACGCGGACGCTGCGGCTTGAAATCGGGGAGCCCGGCGAGGCGCAGGCGCTGCTTTCGACGACGCAGATCGACGGTTTTCGTTCGCTTCGTGCTGCCGCGCGTGTTGGCGAGACCGCCGTGACTATCAGCAAGGAAGCCGCCGACGCGCTGAAGCTCGGCAATGGCGATCCGGTGAGGGTATCGGCATGACCACTTTCCAATCGATCGATCCAGCCACGGGTGAAGTGGTTTGGGAAGGCTCCGCCGCAAGCGCGGACGACTGCAATGCTGCCATCGGACGCGCGCGCGCTGCGCTCGGCGCATGGCGATCGAGCCCGGTGGACGAGCGGATCGCACTCGCGCGGCGCTATGCCGAGGTGCTCGGCAGCCGCAAGGCGGAGCTGGCGCGGCTGATCTCGCGTGAGACGGGCAAGCTCCTTTGGGAAACCGAGGCGGAGATCGCCTCGATGGTCGGCAAGGTCGAGGTTTCGGTCCGCGCCTATGCCGAGCGTACCGGCGAGCGGGCGGCGGACATGCCGTTCGGCCGCGCCGTGTTGCGCCACCGCGGGCATGGCGTGATGGCGGTGCTTGGGCCGTACAACTTCCCCGGCCACCTGCCGAACGGGCACATCGTTCCGGCGCTGATCGCGGGCAATACGGTGGTGTTCAAACCCTCCGAGATCACACCCGCCATCGGCGCGGCGATGGTGGCGGTGTGGGCGGAGGCTGGGCTTCCGGACGGCGTTCTCAATATCGTGCAGGGCGCGCGGACGACGGGCGAGGCGCTCGTTGCAGGCGATATCGACGGGCTGCTGTTCACGGGCTCGGCGGGGGCGGGCGCGGCACTGCGGCGCGCGCTCATCGACCGTCCGCATGTGAGCCTCGCGCTTGAACTTGGTGGCAACAACCCGCTTGTCGCGTGGGATTCGCCCGACGCTGCCGCATCGATCATCGTGCAGTCGAGCTTTGTGACGACCGGCCAGCGCTGCTCGTGCGCGCGGCGGCTGATCGTGCCCGAAGGCAAGGTGGGCGACGCGATCGTCGAAGCGGTGGACGCGATGGCCGGGCGGCTGCGCATCGCCGCCTGGGACGAACCGGGCAGTGCCTTCATGGGGCCGCTCGTGTCCGATGCGGCTGCGGCCGGGGCAAGGATGGCGGCGGACGGGATCGTGTCGCGCGGGGCGAAGGTGATTCGGCCGTTCGCAGGCATTGGGGGACGTCCCGCGGCGTTCGTGACGCCCGGAATCTTCGACGTGACCGGCATCGATGTACCGGACGCCGAGATTTTCGCGCCGGTGGTGCAGGTGATCCGCGTGCGCGACTTCGACGCGGCGATGCGCGCTGCCAACAACACGATGTTCGGGCTTTCCGCCGGGCTCATCAGCGAAGACGCAGGGCTTTGGGCGCGTTTCATCGAGGAAAGTCGCGCGGGCGTCGTCAATCGCAACCGGCCGACGACGGGCGCGGCGGCGAATATGCCGTTCGGGGGACTCGGAGCCTCTGGAAATCATCGCCCGAGTGCGTATTACGCAGCGGACTATTGCGCGTACCCCATCGCCAGTTTCGAGGCGGAAGGGGTTGGCGCGGTGGAGGTTCCCGGCTTAGATCCCTGATGGGATCTAAGCCTCTGAATAGAGACTGATTCACGTTTCAGATGAAAGCGCACGCGCTTCCATCTGAGACGATCAGGCTCTAGACGGGTGACCAATACGCTGACGGAGGGGTGATTCATGAAGACGCGCGCGGCTGTGGCTTTCGAGGCGAAGAAGCCTCTTGAGATTGTAGAACTCGATCTTGAAGGCCCGAAGGCGGGCGAGGTTCTGGTTGAGATCATGGCGACGGGCATCTGCCACACGGACGCCTACACGCTCGACGGCTTCGACAGCGAAGGCATCTTCCCGAGCGTGCTCGGCCACGAAGGCGCGGGCGTCGTGCGCGAGGTGGGGCAGGGCGTCACCAGCGTGAAGCCGGGCGATCATGTGATCCCACTCTACACGCCCGAATGCCGCCAGTGCAAAAGCTGCCTTTCGGGCAAGACCAACCTCTGCACCGCGATTCGCGCCACGCAGGGCAAGGGACTGATGCCCGACGGCACGACGCGGTTCAGCTACAAGGGCCAGCCGATCTACCACTACATGGGCTGCTCGACCTTTTCGAACTTCACCGTGCTGCCGGAGATCGCAGTGGCGAAGATCCGCGAAGACGCGCCGTTCCAGTCGAGCTGCTACATCGGCTGCGGCGTGACCACCGGCGTCGGCGCGGTCATCAATACGGCCAAGGTGCAGGTCGGTGACAATGTCGTCGTGTTCGGCCTCGGCGGCATCGGGCTCAACGTGCTGCAGGGCGCGCGGATGGCGGGCGCCAACAAGATCATCGGCGTGGACATCAATCCCGATCGCGAGGAATGGGGCCGCCGCTTCGGCATGACCGACTTCCTCAACTCCAAGGGGATGAGCCGAGAGGATGTCGTCGCGAAGATCGTCGCGATGACGGATGGCGGCGCGGATTACACCTTTGACGCAACCGGCAATACCGACGTGATGCGCACGGCGCTCGAGGCCTGCCATCGCGGCTGGGGCACGAGCATCATCATCGGCGTGGCCGAGGCGGGCAAAGAAATCAGCACGCGGCCCTTCCAGCTCGTCACCGGGCGCAACTGGCGCGGCACGGCGTTCGGCGGGGCCAAGGGCCGCACCGATGTTCCCAAGATCGTCGACATGTACATGAGCGGCAAGATCGAGATCGATCCGATGATCACGCATGTCATGGGCCTTGAGGAGATCAACCAGGGTTTCGACCTGATGCACGCGGGCAAATCGATCCGCAGCGTGGTGGTTTTCTAAAGCAACCATTCGATCGGCAGGCGGGAGAGAACCCGGATTGCGAGGCGTTGCAGCAGGGTCGTGCCCGGTTCAACGTCGTGGATTTCGATCTCGCCGTCTTCCTCGCGTTCGATCCAGCGCAGCCGACCCTTGTCGCTGAGCGTTACCTCGTAGGCGCTCATGGGGATCGCGCTTTTGAAGGCGTCCTGCACGTCGGCGGCAAGCTCGGGGCATTCGATGACGAAGCCGAGCTCCGTGTTGAGTGCGACCGAGCGCGGGTCGAAATTGAACGAGCCCACGAAGAGTCGCGCGCGGTCCACCGTGAAGGTCTTGGCGTGCAGCATCGAGCCGCTTGAACGCAGGATCGAGCCGGTGACGGACTTCGCGCCCGATCCGCCGACACCGAGCGGCAGGCGGCGCTTCCGGCGCGTGCCCACACGGAGACGCCGCATTTCGAACAGGCGGACCCCGGCGCGGATCAGCGCCTGCCTGCGCTTCGCGTAACCCGCGTGGACGATGGCGACATCGGTGGATTCAAGCGCGTTCGTCAGCACGCTCACCTCGATGTTTTCGCGCGAGAGCGCGGCGAACGCTTCGACGCCCGCGGCGGTGGGCACGAAATAGGCGGAAACGAGGCCCATTTGGCGTGACGGACGGCCGATCGCTTCCTGCAGCTGTTCGCCGAGCGAGGTGCCGGGCCGCGCCCGATCGAGCACCTTCGCGGGATCGTCGCTCACCATCCGCACGGGCGCCCAGATGAAGGGCAGCGAGGCGCTGAGCATATCGGTGATGAAAGGCAGCGAGCGGACGGTTTCCACGTAGCTGTGCGCCCGCGGGTCGGCGTGGACGGCGGCGGAGCGCTGCGCGAGCTCTTCAAGCTGCGCGGCGCCGACGACGGGGAGGACGCGCGACGCCGGCCATGCCGAGGCGCAGTTCCAGTAGCGGTCGAAATCGCGCGACACATCGCTCACCACAGCGCCGATCGCGAGCACATCGAGATCGGCGAAGAGGTCGCCGTCGCGCGCGGCGAAATATTCGTCGCCGATGTTGCGCCCGCCGATAATCGTCGCCTGGCAATCGGCGGTGAAGCTCTTGTTGTGCATCCGCCGGTTGAGACGCTTGAAATCGGTGAGGTAGCCGAGCGCCTTGGGGTGGCGGAAGAAGAACGGATTGAACAGCCGTACCTCGATCATCGGATGAACGTCGAGCGCGGCGAGCACGTTGTCGAGCCCCGCGATGCCGTTGTCGTCGAGGAGCAGACGGACACGCACGCCCCGGTCCGCCGCCTCGCGCAACGCCTCCAGCATCAACATCCCGGAAAGGTCGCCGCGCCAGATATAATATTGCACGTCGAGGCTGCGCTCGGCGGCGCGAGCGAGCAGGATGCGCGCGGCGAAGGCCTGATGCGCGTCGGCAAGCAAATGGATGCCCGATAGACCGGGCCTCGCGGCGGCTTCCTGCTCGATACTGCGCCCGAGCCGCGTGCCTTCGGTATCGGACAGCGCTTCGCTCTGGAGGCGCGGTTCAAGGGGCGGCAGGCGTCTGAACCGGCGCACGATCTCTCCCAGCGGTTTCAAGCGCGAACGTGGCCCAAAGGCGGGAAGGATGCAAACAGGCTGTGAGTTTGAAGCGTATCCGGACGCCCGCGCTTTCCTTTAGAGCGGCGCCTGCGATCATCATTGAATGCGTCTGAGGGAGACACACCATGGGCATACCCGCACTTTTCGACCTGACCGGCAAGGTTGCCGTCATCACCGGCTCCTCGCGGGGGATCGGCAAGGCGATCGCGCACCGCATGGCGGAACACGGCGCGAGTGTCGTCGTCTCCAGCCGCAAGCTGGACGCGTGCGAGGCGGCGGTGGCGGAGATCAATGCCGCCGTGGGCCGCGACGCGGCGATCGCGATCCCCGCGAACATTTCCGTGAAGGAAGAGCTTCAGGCGCTGATCAGCGGTGCGACGGCGAAGCTCGGCAAGGTCGACATCCTCGTCTGCAACGCCGCGTCGAACCCGTATTTCGGGCCGATGGCGGGGATCGCGGACGACCAGTTTACCAAGATTTTGCACAACAACATCGTTTCGAACCACTGGCTGATCCAGATGGCCGCGCCGCAGATGGTTGAGCGCAAGGACGGGGCGATCATCGTCATTTCGTCGATCGGCGGGCTCAAGGCCTCGACGATGATCGGCGCTTACAACATCTCGAAGGCGGCGGACCTGCAGCTCGTGCGCAACTACGCCGCCGAATACGGCCCCGCCAACGTGCGCGTGAACGCGATCTGCCCCGGCCTCATCAAGACCGATTTCGCAAAGGCACTGTGGGACAATCCCGAAATCCTGAAGCAGGCGACCGCGCATTCGACGCTGCAGCGCATCGGCGAGCCCGATGAGATCGCAGGGATGGCGGTGTTTCTCGCCGCAAAGGCGGGCGGGTTCACGAGCGGGCAGGGCTTCGTGATCGACGGCGGTGCGACCGTCGTTTAGGGCTGTAGCGGGGTTGTGCGTCCCTCGACCTCGCTCGGGAGGAAGACCCTTTTTCGCGCTACATCCACCATCCCGAGCGAAGTCGAGGGACGCACAATGGCGTACCCTCGCTTCGTCGGGCGATCCGAGGCTACTGTAGCTCGAACACCACCGTCACGCTGACGTTGGTGCCGACCTCGCCGGCTTCGACCGGCGGCGCGGCCGCCATGTCGGCGGCTTCGGCGCGGACCATCATCTTGGGCATCGGGTAGGGCGGCTGGTAGCCGCCGCCTTCGGTGATGGAGACGATGCGCTTCACGCGCATTCCCGCGGCACCCGCATAGAGGTCGGCGCGCGAGCGGGCCTTCTTGATGGCGTCAAGGCGGGCTTCGTTGTTGGCCTCCTCAGGCTTGTCGAGACCGAATGTCGGCCCGTTCACCTGGTTGGCGCCCTCGGTGACGAGCGCGTCGATCACGTCGCCGGCGCTCGCGAGCTTGCGCAGCTTCACGGTGACGGTGTTGTTCGCCTGATAGCCGATCAGCTGCGGCGCCTTGCGCTCCTCATACGTATACTGCGGGTTGAGGTTGATGTTCGAAGTCTGGATGTCGCGGTCGGCGATGCCTGCCTTCCTGAGCGCGGCGACGACGCGGGTCATCTGGTTGTTGTTGGCGGTAAGCGCGGCGCGCGCCTCCACGGCCTGCGTGACGACGCCCGCCGAGATCACGGCGATGTCGGGAACGCGGGTGCTCTCGCCGGTCGCCGTCAGCGACAGCAGGGTTTCGGCGGGGACGCTCGGCGCCGTCTGTGCAGCGACCGGGGTCGCGGCAGCGGCGAGGGCGCCGATGGCGAGAAGCGTTGCAGTACGCATGTGTTTCATTCCTTTCGTTTTCCGCCCCAACGGATCAGCGGCGGACAGGTTGCCCTATCCGCCGCCTGACATGAACCGAAGTTGAAAGAACTGGAAGGTGCTTACGCCTGCCGGGCCTTGATCATGCGATAGATCCAGAGAAGCAGGACCGCGCCTGCCGTGGCGAGAAGAATATTGACGAGATTGCCCCCGCCAAGACCGAGCATACTGCCGATGTAGCCGCCAAGGAGACCACCGGCGATGCCGATCAGGATCGTGACGATGATGCCGCCGGGATCCTTGCCCGGCATGATCCACTTCGCGAGCGCGCCGGCGATGAGGCCGACGACGATCCAACCGAGAAAACCGTAGTCCATCTGCTCACTCCTTCTGTTGTTTTCAGAACAACCGTAGATGTGCCTGACGTTTCCTGCGGGCGGGCCCGAGCGGCTGGATGCCGCACAGGCGATCCGCGAACGCATCCTCCTGTCGTGCGTTCGTCGATGATAAAATCCGTTTATCGAATTGCTGTCGAGCCGAAACTTGGTGTGGAGTCTACGCAACGTGTCTCGAAATATTCGGTTATTGGCTCGTTTGACTGCCGGAAACGTGCTAATCGCCGCTGACTTTACACGATTTTCGAGCGCAACTCGAATTTTCATGCTGTCGGGCGGACCTTGCGCTAACTGACCTATTCAGGTAATACACCTTTCGATACAAAACAGGCACAGTCACTGGCGATGAACATGCATCAACCCGTCGATAGCTCTTTCAAGAGCAGCGTTTCCCGGTCGTGGGCATCGGCCGATGATGGCGGTCGTCGCCGTCTGCTGATCGTTGCGGCGGTGCTCGTCGCGGCGGCTGTCGCGGCGTGGCTGTTCTTCGGCGGTGGCGCCGACGCGCCCGCCGAGAACCCGGAAGTCAGCCGCCCCTCGATCACGGTCATCGTGCCCGGCGTCACGCAGGTGGCGGACAGCGTGAAGGCGGTCGGCAGCATTGCCGCGCGCCGCGACATGCCGGTCGGCGTGCAGGGCGAGGGCGGGGCCGTGACGGCGGTTCTCGTCGATGCCGGCGACTATGTGCAGAAGGGACAGGTGCTGGCGCGCATCGACCGTTCGGTGCTCGAACAGGAAGTGAACCAGCTGAGGGCCTCCCTGACGCGTGCCCGCGCCGATGCGGCGCTCGCACAGTCCGAACTCGACCGGGCGCAGTCGCTGGTGGCGCGCGGGTTCATCTCGAAAGCCGACATCGAGCGGCGCACGGCCACCCGGGACAGCGCCAATGCTTCCGTGGGCGTCGCCGCCGCGCAGCTTCGGGAGTCGCAGGCACGCCTCGGACGGCTCGATATCCGCGCGCCGGAGGCCGGCCTCATCCTCGAACGCAATGTCGAGCCCGGACAGGTCGTCAGCTCCGGCAGCCCGGCGGTATTTCGCATGGCGCAGGACGGTGCGATGGAAATGCGCGCCCTCGTCGCCGAACAGGACCTTGCCGCCATCGAGGTCGGCCAGGCTGCGACGGTGCAGATGATCGGATCGCGGACGCAGTATGCCGGGCAGGTCTGGATGGTGGAGCCGGTGATCAATCCGCAGACCCGTCAGGGACTGGTGCGCGTCTCGCTTTCCGGCGACCGGGCGCTGCGTCCCGGCGGCTTTGCGTCGGGCCGGATCGAGGTGGGCAAGGCCGACCGGCCGCTGCTGCCCGAATCCGCCGTGATGGGCGACGCCGAAAGCAGCTATGTCTACGTGGTGGCGAAAGATGGCACGGTGGAGCGCCGCGAGGTCAGAGTGGGCATGGTCTCATCCGCCGGGGTGGGCATTGCCAGCGGTCTGACCGGCAAGGAGCAGGTCGTGCTGTCGGCCGGTGCGTTCCTCAATCCGGGTGAGAAGGTCAGCCCGGTTCTGCACAAGCCGCAGAAATAACTTACGGCCGGCAGGAAGCGAAACGATGCGGAATATCTCGTCCTGGTCGATCCGGAACCCGGTTCCGCCGATCGTGCTGTTCGTGGCGCTGACGCTGGCGGGCATCGTCAGCTTTATCCGCATGGACATCAACCAGAACCCTGACGTGAGCTTTCCGGTCGCACAGATCATCATCACGCAGCCGGGCGCCGCGCCTTCGGAAATGAAGACGCAGATTACGCAGATCGTCGAAGCGTCGGTGCGGAATGTGAGCGGCGTCGACGAGATCACCTCGTGGGTGACCGAGGGCACATCGACGACGATGGTGCAGTTCGACATCGGCACGCCGATCGACCGCGCCGTCAACGACGTGCGCGACGCCGTGCAGAAGGTTCGCGGCGACCTGCCGCAGGGCATCCTAGAACCACAGGTGGTGCGCGAGGACATCGACGGCGTGCTCGCCTACTGGACGGTGCAGTCGGTCGACATGACGCTCGAGGAGCTGTCGTGGTTCGTTGATAACGTTGCCTCGAAACGGCTGCTTTCCGTGCCCGGCATGGCGGTGGCAAGCCGGGGCGGCGGCGTTTCGCGCGAGATGCGCGTCGAGCTCGATCCGATGAAGCTGCAGGCGCAGGGCATCACCGCCGCGCAGGTCAACCAGCAGCTCCGCCAGCTCAACCTCAACGCAACGGGCGGCCGCGCCGAAATCGCGGGCGCCGAACAATCGGTGCGCGTGCTCGGCAACGCGGCCGACGCCGCGGCGCTCGGTGCGACGCAGCTCAGCGTCGGCGGACGCACGCTCCGGCTTTCCGATGTCGCGAACGTGCGCGATTCCTATGGGGAGCAGCGTGGTCTCGGTCTGATCGACGGGCGGCAGGTGGTGAGCATCCGCCTTGCCAAAGCCAAGGGCTCGTCGGACGTCACCGTCTACAACGACGCGCTCAAGGTCATGGACCAGCTCGCCGAAGAATATCCGAAGGTGAAGATCACGCCGATGTTCACCACGGTGAAGTATACCGAGCAGCAGTATGAAGCCTCGATGGCGGCGCTGCTGGAAGGCGCCGTGCTTGCCGTGATCGTGGTGTTCCTGTTCCTGCGCGACTGGCGCGCCATGCTGATCTCGGCGACCGCCATTCCGCTTTCGGCGATCCCGGCGTTCTGGTTCATGGACCTGATGGGCTTCACGCTGAACAACCTGTCGCTGCTGGCGCTCAGCCTTGTGGCGGGTGTGCTTGTCGACGACGCGATCGTGGAGATCGAGAACATCGTGCGCCACATGCGCATGGGGAAGACGGCCTATCAGGCCTCCATGGATGCGGCCGACGAAATCGGGCTCGCCGTTGTGGCGACCACGTCTGCCATCGCGGCGGTGTTCCTGCCGGTTGGCCTGATGGGCGGCGTTACGGGTCAGTTCTTCAAGCAGTTCGGGCTCACGGTCGTCGTCGCCGTGCTGATGAGCCTTGCGGTCGCGCGCATGATCACACCGCTCATCGCCGCCTATTTCCTGAAGGCGCACGGCGAGCAGAATCACGGCGACGGCCCGATGATGGACCGCTACCTCGCGCTGCTGCACTGGTCGCTCGACACGCGGAAGGCCGAGAAGGCGCGGGCGCGGCAGGATTGGAAACGCCACTTCTGGCGCCTTGCCGATCACCGTGTCTGGGTGATGGGGATGGGCGCACTCGCGCTGCTGCTCACGGTCGTGTCGTTCTCGACGCTGCCGTTCACCTTCCAGCCCGAATCCGACCAGGATTCGACCCAGCTGAAGATCGAGATGGTGCCGGGCACGACGCTCGAACAGACGCGCGCGGTGGCCGAACGCGCGAACGCCGTGCTTCTGAAGGAGCCGGAAACGCAGCTCAGCTACATCGATATCGAAAAGCCCGGCGACGCGATGATCTACACGCAGCTTCGCGACAAGCGGAAGCGCACGAGCATCGAGTATCAGAAGCAGCTGACGCCAGAGCTTCAGAAGATTCCCGACGCCCGCATCACCTTCCAGTCGATGGACGGCTGGAGCGGTGGGCGCGACGTGACGGTGATGATCGCCGGCGACGACAGCGAGCTGCTGCATGATACGGCAATGAAGATCGTCGAGGAAATGCGCGGGCAGAAGATGTTCGTCGCGCCGCGCGTCGAAGGCGATCTGCAGCGTCCGGAAATCGTCATCTCGCCGCACTTCGATCTTGCCGCCGAGCTCGGCATCACGACGGCGGACCTCAGCGAGACGATCCGCATCGCCACGATCGGCGACATCGACCAGAACGTGGCGAAGTTCTCGCTGTCGGATCGGCAGATTCCGATCCGCGTCGCCCTGCCGGCGGATTCGCGCAAGAACATCACGACGATCGAAAACCTGCCGGTGCCGACGTCGAGCGGCGGATCGGTACCGCTGAAGGTTGTGGCCGATATAGGCTTCGGGGCGGGACCGTCGATCCTTCGCCGCTACAACCAGCGCGACCGTATCGTCGTCGGTGCCGACCTTGCCGAGGGCTATGTGAAGGGCGAGGGCCTGAAGGTGGCGCTTGCGCTGCCCACCCTCCGTAACCTTCCGGCAGGTGTCGAGCGCGTCGAATTCGGCGAATCGAAAATGCAGGCCGAACTGGTCACGCAGTTCACGATCGCCGTCGTTTCGGGCATTCTGCTCGTGTTCGCGGTGCTCGTGCTGCTCTACAAGCGCATCATGCCGCCCTTCGTGAACATGGGGTCGCTGCTGCTTGCGCCGCTCGGCGGTGCGCTGGCGCTGCATCTCACGGGGCAGGTGATCTCGATGCCCGTGCTGATCGGCCTCTTGATGTTGCTCGGCATTGTTGCGAAAAACTCCATCCTGCTCGTCGATTTCGCGATCGAGGAGATGAACAAGGGTGTCGACAAGGTGACGGCGATCATCGACGCAGGCCACAAGCGCGCGCAGCCCATCGTGATGACCACGGTGGCGATGGCTGCGGGCATGTTGCCCACGGCGCTCTCGCTGACGGGCGACGGCGCGTGGCGCTCTCCGATGGGCATCACCGTGATCGGCGGGCTTATCCTGTCGACGCTGCTGACGCTGGTCATCGTTCCTGCGGGCTTCAGCCTTGCCGATGACTTCGAGCGCTGGATCGGCGGCAAGCTTGGCAAGCTCCTGACCCACGACCATCCGGGCAAGCCGGCGGCGGCGCCTGCTGCCCCCGCCGAGTAGGACGGGGCGATCGGTTCAGCGCGCACATGGGTGAACGCCGACCCGGCGCGGCACATGAAAGTCGTCGCGACGGGAATGCTACTGCTGATGGCGGCGGTGTTCGTGGCGGCTCGCCTGCTTGGCGAAACATATGTCTGGGCGCCCTACGTCGAATCCTTCGCCGAGGCGGCGATGGTCGGCGGACTTGCGGACTGGTTCGCCGTGACGGCGCTGTTCCGTCACCCGCTCGGCCTGCCGATTCCGCACACGGCGATCATCCCGAAGAACAAGGACCGGCTCGGCGACAACCTCGCCACGTTCCTGAAAACCAACTTCCTGAAACCCGCGATCGTTGCGCGCCGGATGCGGGGCGTGGACATGGCGGGCGCCGTCGGCCGCTGGCTCTCCGCGCCGCCCGCCGAAACGCGCCTCAGCGGTAGCATTGGCAAGCTCGGCATCCAGCTTCTCGATGCGCTCGACAACGAGGCCGTCTCGGGCTGGATACGCGGCGCGATCGGCGGCAACCTGCGCCGCTTCGAACTCGCGCCGTTGATAGGCCGAGTGCTCGACCGCTCGATCGACGAAGGCCGGCTGCAGCCGCTCGTCGATTCCGGGATCACGTGGCTCGCGCGCGTGCTCGATCAGAACGAAGGGCTGATCCGCGATCTCGTGGAGGCGCGCACGATGTGGCTGCTGCGGCTGGCCTCGCTCGACGAGCGGCTGGCGAACTCGATCATCGAGGCGCTGCGGCGGCTGCTGAACGAGATGTCTGCCGATCCTGAACACCCGCTGCGCCTGAAGGTGATGGTGGCGCTGAAGGACCTCGCGTTCGACATGCAGTTCGAATCGGAAACGCAGGCGCGCATCGAGACGCTGAAGCTCGAGGTGATCGACAATCCCGAACTCGGTGGTTTCCTCGACGGCATCTGGACGAACGCCAAGACATCGCTGCGTGCGTCGCTCGCCGACCCGGAGCAGGCGCTGGCGGGGCGTGTCGGCGAGGCGGCGCGCCATATCGGCAAGACCATCGAGAACGACCCTGCGCTACGGGGCGCGCTCAACAAATATGCGCGGCGCGCTATCGTCGGCGTTGTTGCCGATTACGGCGACGAGCTTGTGCGCATCGTTTCCGACACCGTGCGGAGCTGGGACGCGGACACCGTCACCGAGCGCGTCGAAGCCGCAGTGGGCCGTGACCTCCAGTTCATCCGCATCAACGGCACGCTGGTGGGCGGCCTTGTCGGCCTCACCATCCACGTCGTGACGGAATTGCTTTAGGCTACGCCGCTTTCAGCGCCCCGCACGCGCGCTGGATGCGGGTGCAGGCGTCTTCCAGAAGCTCTGTCGACGTCGCGTAGGAGATGCGGAACGCGGGCGAAACGCCGAACGCGCCGCCGTGCACCACCGCCACGCCCTCTGCCTCCAGCAGATAGCCCGCAACGTCTTCGTCGGTCGCCAGCGTCGTGCCCGAAGGCGTCTTGCGGCCGATGAGGCCCGTGCAGTCCGGATAGACGTAGAAGGCGCCGTCGGGTGTCGCGCACTTGAGACCGTCGGTCTGGTTCAGCATCGACACGACGAGGTCGCGGCGGCCGCGGAAGGTTTCGACGCGCGCCTTCAGAAAATCCTGCGGGCCATTTAGCGCCGCCGTTGCCGCCGCCTGCGCGATCGAGCAGGGGTTCGTGGTCGACTGCGACTGGATCTTGGCGATCGCCTTGATGAGCTGCGCGGGGCCGCCCGCGAAGCCGATACGCCAGCCGGTCATCGAATAGGCCTTGGAAGCGCCGTTCACGGTGAGCGTACGGTCGTAAAGGTCCGGGCAGACGTCAGCGATCGTGGCGAACGCGATGTCGTAGATGATATGCTCGTACATGTCGTCTGACAGAATCCACACGTGCGGATTGCGGCGCAGCACCTCGCCGAGCGCGGCGATTTCATCGCGCGTGTAGACGGCGCCCGTGGGGTTCGACGGCGAATTCAGGATCAGCCAACGCGTTTTCGGCGTGATCGCCGCTTCGAGCCGCGCGGGCGTGATCTTGAACCCCGCCTCGATCCCGGCCGCGATGAACACCGGCTTCGCGCCGCAGAACTGCACGATATCCGGGTACGAGACCCAATAAGGCGCGGGAACGATCACTTCATCGCCGGGGTTGAGCGTCACGAGCAGCGCGTTGAAGATCGTGTGCTTGCCGCCGACGTTCACCGTGACCTGATCGAGACTGTAATCGAGGTTGTTGTCGCGCTTGAACTTACCGCGCACGGCTTCCTTGAGCGCGTTGGTGCCGTCGACGTTGGTATATTTGTTCTGCCCGCCGCGAATGGCGGCGATGGCGGCCTCGGCGACGAAATCCGGCACCGGCATGTCCGGCTCGCCCGCGCCGAGACCAATAACGTTCCGCCCCGCCTCTTTGAGCGCCGCCGCCTTCTGCGTGACGACGAGCGTGGGGGAGGGCTGGATGCGCTGGATGGCGTCGGAGAGGAAGGTCATCGGGAGGCTCCGCATGAGAGGTGCGCGGGCCTCTTAAAGTCACTCGCCTGCGGGGGCAACCAGCGCGGCACGAAAAAGTCCGCGCAGCGCATTTCCGAGCAGGAATCCGCCTTCGAGATCGGCGCGGGTGAGAGACGCTTCGCGCGCGCGGCCGGTTTCGAGAAGGTGGCGGCGGAGGACGCCGGGGAGCAGGCCGTCGCTCGCGGGGGGCGTGAGGAGCAGGCCGTCCCGCTCCACGAACAGGTTCGTGAAGCTGCCTTCGGTGAGGCGGCCATCGCTGCGCTCGAAGATCACCTCATCCATGCCGGATGCGCGGCGCGCGGTGTCGTAGAAGGCGCGGTCGCTCGTCTTG
>NZ_JACESP010000007.1 GCF_013911755.1 Sphingosinicella sp. | reverse complement strand
CAACATCATATACTTCCCCCCCGCCACCGCCGGAGACCTGCTCGCGCTCGCCAAACAGCCGCCGCACCGCGTGCTGCTGATCGACGGCATCTTCGAAGCGGCGAGGGCGCCCTGGCACAAGGAGATCCTCGTGCTCCTCGCCGAAGGCTTCGACGTCTGGGGCGCCGCCAGCCTCGGCGCGCTCCGCGCCGCCGAGCTTCACCGCTTCGGGATGCGACCCGAAGGCGCCATCGCGCACGCCTATGCCGCCGGGCGCATCATCGGGGACGACGAGGTCGCAGTGGCACATGCGCCGGCCGCGTTCGGCCACCGGGCGCTCTCCCTGGCACAGATCGATGTGCGCGCGACCCTCGCCGCGGCGCTTCGCACCCGCCTGCTGACAAAAGACGAAGCCCGACTCCTGCGCGCCGCGTCGCACACGATCTTCTTCAAGGACCGCACGATGCCGGCGCTGCTGTCTGCCGCCGCGCGTTTGTTGCCCGATCGTGCCGCGGGGCTCGCGGCGTGGCTCCCATCCGGCTTCGTCTCGCGAAAGGCGCACGACGCACGGCAGGCGATCGATGCCGCGCTCGCCGCGCCATTCACACCGCACCGCCGCCCACCGCCACCCGAAACGCTGTTCCTCAAGCGGCTTCGGGATGAGCGTTCCTGAGCACGGGATTGAGATAGGACGAGAATAGTGACCAGTGCTCGGGCTTGCGGAAGGGCAGGTGCGCGTGCAGCCACGAGACCATGTTGCCGTCCGTCATCGGCACATCAGGCGACCAGAGCGCTGCGATCCGCTGACGCCACGCCGCCGCCATCGCCGGGCCAGCGGGATGCCCGACGGCGCTGCTCGCCAGCACGCCGTACAGATCGGCGAAGAGCGTCGGCTCTACGATCAGATCGAAATAAGCGACCGCTTCATCCGGCTTCCGCTGCATCAGCTTGAGGAAGCCCAGGTCTTCGAAAAAATTGTCGTTGGGCAGCGGATCGAGATCGAGGCAGCGCTGCAGATAGTCGCCGCCTTTCGCGTGTTCGCCAAGGAAGATGAGCCCGAATGCGGCCTCTTTGATGCGTTCCGAATGATAGGGGTTGAGCTCCACCGCCTTTTCGAAGTGCGCACGCGCGGCATCCCATCCGCCGCGCCAGAGCTGGCACCAGCCCATCACCGTATAACCGTGAATGTGGCCCCGATCGAGCGACAGGGATGTCTTCGCGAGCTCAAAGGCACGGACGCGGTTCGGCGAGGGGTCCACACCCGCGACCTTGTAGAAATAGTTCGTATTGTAGAGCCGAATAAGATGCGGATAGGCGACGGCCAGCTCAGGTGCGTCCGCAATCACACCCTCAAGTAGCGTAGCGGCCTCTTTGGCTTCCGCGAGGGTCGATGCCGTACGGGCGCGGTGTCGGGCAACGAGATAACGGTCGTAGACGGCGCTCGGCTGCGCACGCGGCACGGCATCGCGCTCGACACGCGGCGTCACGGCCCCGATGATCCGGTCCACCATTGCGTCGATCGCTTCCTGAAGGTCCCCGACCTCGATCGATACGGGATTCGACCAGACAACTGAGCGATCCGACAGCCGCGTCAGCACGGGCGTCACCCGCATGTGCGTCCCCGATTGCCGGAGCGTTGCGGTGAGCGCGTAGGCGATGGTTCCCGCGCCGAACATCGGCACTTCATCCGATGACGGCATGCGGTCTTCGACCAGCACGCGCAGATCTTTGAAGCGGGAGAGGCCCGATAGAACCTCGTCGCGCACGCCTTCTGCCAGGTGCATCAGATTGCTTGCAAAACCCGTTTCGACAAACGGACATACCAGCAGCAGCGGAGGTCCGTCGTGTGCGGGAAGCACAGGGAGTGCAGGCGCCGCCGGCGCAACCGGCTCGGCCACCGGCGCACTGGCGACAGCAGCAAGCGCGTCGAGCGCAGCGGCGCCGGGCACCGTGCCCAGCTCGGCGGCGAGATAGTCGCGCAGCTTCTGGAAACGCCGGTGGGCGATCGGGGCCGCCCCGCGCATCGCATCGGCGCGCATGGCAAGGACCGTCACCTCTTCGTCGCCCGGGTCGCGCAGCAGATAGTGATCGGCAATGCGGCGCGCCGATTCGGTGTCGCCTGTTTCAATGGCACCCGCGAGACCGCGCCGCGCGGCGTCCGCCAGCCGCGCATCGAAATCTGCACGCGCGAGGGTGAGCCATTCGTCATACTCGTCACTGACGAACAGCCCGCCGAGCAATTGTTCGCGCCCTGCAGCCTCGATCGCATCGGCGATGTTCGCCGGTGACCCTGCGACCGCTGCTTCGATGTCCGCGATATCGCTCGTCCAGCCATCTATCAGCGAAACGCTTTCACGGTCTGAAGAGAGGATATCGACGCCGGTTTGCGCCGCAGCGCTGCGCACCTCCAGCAGACATTGGCGAAGGCTGCCGCGTGCCTGCACTTCGCCGCGATCGCCCCAGAAAAGGTCTGCAAGCCGTGCACGCGTGGCCGTGTACCCTCTTGAGAGCGCGAGATAGGCAACGAGAGCGCGCGCGCGCTTGGAGCGCGGCGTGACGTCCACGCCGCCCACGCTGAACCGCACCTCTCCCAAGAGCTGCAAACGCAAATGCGCGCCATCGCCGCTTGGCGATGTCTCCCTGTTCACGACGACCCCGACTGCTTCTTTTTAGAGTTGCACCATTCTGGCACGCGAATTCTTCACGTCAAACGGTGAGTTGCGCGCCTTGGCCGTTGACACACACGCCCTGTTGACGCAGGTCGTCGCGCGATCCGGTTCCCAGAGGCCGGCCAGCTTTCCGGAGGATGCCGATGAAAATCCTAGTGCCCGTGAAGCGGGTGATTGACTACAACGTCAAGGCGCGCGTGAAGTCCGACCAGTCGGGCGTCGAGCTTGCCAACGTCAAAATGAGCATGAATCCCTTCGACGAGATTGCCGTGGAGGAGGCGATCCGCCTGAAGGAAAAGGGCGCGGCGACCGAGATCGTCGTGGTTTCCATCGGCGTTCAGCAGTGCCAGGAGACGCTCCGCACCGCGCTCGCGATGGGCGCCGACCGCGGCATTCTCGTCACCACCGACGTTTCCACCGAGCCGCTCGCGGTTGCCAAGATACTCGCGAAGATCGCGGAAGCCGAAGGCCCCGGTCTCGTCATCCTCGGCAAACAGGCGATCGACGACGACGCCAACCAGACCGGCCAGATGCTCGCCGCGCTACTCGGCTGGGCGCAGGGCACCTTCGCCTCCAAGGTCGAGATCGCGGGCGACAAGGTGAACGTGACACGCGAGGTCGATGGCGGCCTCGAGACGCTTAGCCTGAAGGCCCCGGCGATCATCACCACCGATCTTCGTTTGAACGAGCCGCGCTATGCGTCGCTGCCAAACATCATGAAGGCGAAGTCCAAGCCGATCGACACGAAGACGCCCGACGACTACGGCGTCGATGTCACGCCGCGCCTGAAGACGCTGAAGGTCAGCGAGCCGCCGAAGCGGCAGGCTGGCATCAAGGTCGATTCGGTCGACGCACTCATCGGCAAACTCAAGGAAATGGGAGCGATCGCATGAGCGTCCTCGTCCTCGCTGAACACGACAATGCCTCGATCAAGGACGCGACCCGCGTCGCCGTGACGGCTGCCGGCAAGCTCGGCGGCGACGTGCATGTGCTCGTCGCGGGCCAGGGCGCGCAAGGGGCTGCCGATGCCGCTGCGAAAATCGCTGGCGTTTCCAAAGTGCTGCTCGCCGACGATGCGGCCTACGCCAACGGCCTTTCCGAGAACGTCGCGCCGCTGATCGAAGGCCTGATGGCGAACTACGACGCGCTCGTCGCGCCCGCCACGACATCGGCCAAGAATATCGCGCCGCGTGTCGCCGCGAAGCTCGACACGCAGCAGATCTCCGAGATCACGGGCATCGTCGACGCCAGCACGTTCGAACGGCCGATCTATGCGGGCAACGCGATTGCCACTGTGCAGTCGGGCGACGCCAAGAAGGTCATTACCGTTCGCGGCACCGCCTTCGAGAAGGCCGGTGACGGCGGCTCGGCGAGCATCGAGGCCGTGTCGGGCAGCGGCGACGCGGGTCTTTCGAGCTTCGTCGGTGCCGAGATCGCGAAGCTCGAGCGCCCGGAACTCACCTCCGCCAAGATCATCGTGTCGGGCGGCCGCGCGCTGAAGGACAGCGACACGTTCCAACAGACCATCTTCCCGCTCGCCGACAAACTCGGTGCGGCGGTGGGCGCATCGCGCGCCGCCGTCGATGCAGGCTACGTGCCGAACGATTATCAGGTGGGACAGACCGGTAAGATCGTCGCGCCGGAGCTTTACGTCGCGATCGGCATCTCGGGCGCCATCCAGCACCTCGCGGGCATGAAGGACTCGAAGATCATCGTCGCCATCAATAAGGACGAGGACGCCCCGATCTTCCAGGTCGCGGATCTCGGCCTCGTCGGGGACTTGTTCACCATTGTTCCCGAACTCACGCAGAAGCTCTAGGCCATGAAGACGATTGGGGTCATCGGCTCGGGCCTGATGGGCAACGGCATCGCGCACGTCTCCGCGCTCGCCGGGTTCGACGTCATTCTTTCGGATGTGGAACTCGCGCGCGCGGAAGCGGGCAAGGCCGTGATCGAGAAAAATCTCGGCCGCGCCGTTGCCAAGGGCACGATGCAAGTGGACGAAGTGGAGGCGACGCTCGCGCGCATCCGCCTCACAACCGATCCTGCTGCCTTTTCCGACTGCGACCTCGTTATCGAGGCGGCAACGGAAAACGAGGCGGTCAAGAAGGCGATCTTCAAGGGCCTCGCCCTGAAGAACTCCGCGCTCCTTGCCTCCAACACTTCGTCGATCTCGATCACGCGGCTCGCAGCGGCGACCGATCGCCCCGACCGCTTCGTGGGCCTGCACTTCTTCAATCCCGTGCCGGTGATGAAGCTCGTGGAGATCATCCGTGGCCTCGCGACGTCGGACGCCACCACGGAGGCGATGCACGCGTTCTGCAAGGCGATCGGCAAGACGACCGTGGAAGCGCTCGACAGTCCGGCATTCATCGTCAACCGCGTGCTCTGCCCGATGCTCAATGAGGCGATCTTCGCGCTCGGCGAAGGTGTCGGCTCTGTGGTCGATATCGATCAGGGAATGCGCCTCGGCGCCAATCATCCGATGGGCCCGTTGACGCTCGCCGATTTCGTCGGCCTCGATACGCTGCTCAGCGTCATGCACGTGATGCAGGAAGCGACCGGCGATCCCAAGTATCGCCCGGCGCCGCTGCTGGTGAAATATGTCGAGGCCGGCTGGTATGGCCGCAAGTCCGGCAAGGGCTTTTACGACTATTCGGGCGAGACGCCGGTTCCCACCCGCTAGGCGGACAGCAGCAGCCCCGCGAGGGCTGCGCTCATCAAATTGGCAAGACTGCCCGCGACGAGCGCCTTAATGCCGAGTTTCGCGATCATTGGGCGCTGGCTGGGCGCGAGACTGCCCGTCACCGCCATCTGGATCGCGATCGAGCTGAAGTTCGCGAAACCGCAGAGCGCGAAGGTAACGATCGCCACTGTGGCGGGGGACAGCGCCGCCTGCTGCGCGCTGAGATCGATATAGGCGACGAACTCGTTGAGAACGACCTTGGTGCCGAAGAGGCCGCCCGCGATCCCCGCCTCGTCCCACGGCACGCCGAGCAGGTACATGATGGGCGCGAAGACGTGACCGATGAGTTGCTGGAAGGTGAGGCCCTCAAGCCCGAACCAGGCCCCGACGCCTGAAAGCAGCCCGTTCGCGAGCGCGACCAGCGCCACAAACGCCAGCACCATCGCGCCGACGGCCACCGCCAGCTTCACGCCGGTCTGCGCGCCCTGCGCCGCGGCCATGATGATGTTCGCGGGCTTTTCCTCGTCATGGTCCGATATCTCCACGACCTCGCCCCGCGTACGCGCGAGATCGGCAGGATCATCGGGCATGATGAGTTTCGCCATCAATATGCCGCCCGGCGCGGCCATGAAGCTTGCCGCGAGCAGATAGTCGATGCTGATACCCATCGACGCATAGGCGGCGAGGATCGTGCCCGCCACCCCCGCCATGCCGGACGACATCACCGCGAAAAGCTGCGCGGGGCTGAGACCCGCCAGATAGGGACGAATCACGAGCGGCGATTCGCTCTGGCCGACGAAGATATTGGACGCCGCACAGAGCGATTCGACCTTGCTGATACCGGTGATCTTTTCGAGCCCACCGCCGATCCATCGGATGACAAGCTGCATCACGCCGAGGTGATAGAGAATGGCGATGAGCGCGGCGAAGAAGATGATCGTCGGCAGCGCCTGAAACGCGAAGCTCTGTCCGAGCGGATCGCCGAGCAGCCTTCCGAACAGGAATTCGGAGCCTGCGCGCGCGTAGCCGAGCAGTTCCCCGACACCCGCCGACAGCCAGGCAAGTGCCCGGCGCCCCGCCGGAACATAAAGCACCAGCACGGCAATTCCGGCCTGAAGCGCGAAGGCCGCGCCGACCACACGCAGGCGAATGGCGCGGCGATCTGAGGACAACAGAACAGCGATGGCGAGGATGAGCGCAATACCGCCAAGACCGATCAGTATGCGCATTGTTCCCCCGGCAAATGTCCGCTCACGAGCGCCAAGCTATATAGCTTTCTCAGACAGCGAAAAGCCGTTAGCAACGTGCGCGATGCCGACCGCCACGCCGCCAATATCCCGCTCGCTTTTCGCGTTCTCGATCCTTTACGGCGGTATGACCTGCATCGCCGGAATCCTCGGCAACAAGCAGGTCGCGCTGGGGCCGCTCGCGGTGGAGGCGGGCATCTTCGCGTTCCTGCTTCTCGTCGTGCTGTCAAGCGCGGTTGCCGAGCTTCATGGCCGCGAGACTGCGAACCGACTGGTGGTGCTGGGTTTCGTGCCGCTGATCGTGTCGATGCTGCTGATCCTCACCGTGCTCGCCTTGCCCGCTTCGCCGGAAATGGATTCGGAGCGGCTGGCCGGTTTCCAGCTCGTGCTGGCGCAGAGCCCGCGCCTGATGGGCGCCGGGATCGTCGCCTACGGCATCTCGCAGCTTCTGAATGTCGGCCTTTTCAGCCTGATGCGCCGTGAAGGCGGGCTGCTGTGGCTGCGCGGCGCGCTCGCGAGCATCCTCTCGCAGATCGTCGACACGCTGATCTTCATCACGCTCGCCTTCTACGGCGTGTTCCCGATTCTCGATCTGATGATCGGCCAGATGCTGACGAAGGTGGTGCTTTCAGTCGTTCTGGTACCGCCGTTGATCCACGGCTTCGTTGCGATCGGCCGGAAACTCGATTCGCGCTAGCGACAGATCGGCGCGTGATCGCCGTCCTCGATCTCGACGGTGGCGTGATCGACATGGAAACGCGATTGCAGCCGTTCGCGAATGGCCTTTTTCACCAGCGCCGAGGAGGCATCCGGGCGGATGCGCGCGTGCAGCGTCGCCATCGGCCGCTCTTCGCTGATAGACCAGACGTGGACGTGATGGATGCTCTCCACCCCATCGATGTTCGCCGACAGATCGGCAACGACCGTGTCCGCCTCCAGCCCAGCCGGCGCGCCTTCGAGCAGGATATGTGCGGCATCCCGTGTCACGGCCCATGCGCTTCTGAGGATGATCAGCGCCACGAACACCGAAAGCAGCGGGTCGGCAGCGGTCCATCCGGTGTACAGGATGACGATCGCGGCGGTGATGGTACCGACCGATCCGAGAAGATCGCCGGCCACGTGCGCGAGCGCGCCGCGCACATTGAGGTTTCCGCGATCCGCGCCGAACAGTAGCCAGAAGGCAAAAATGTTCACGATGAGACCGGCGACCGCGACGCCCAGCATCGTCGGTGCCGCGATAGGGGGCGGGTTCTGGAGGCGCTGCACGGCTTCCCAGATGATGACCGCGGCAATTGCGAACAGGCTCAGCCCGTTCACGAAGGCAACGAGCACCGAGAAGCGGTCGAAGCCGAACGTTCGCCGCCAGTCCGCCGGCCGCCGTGCCAGCCGGAAGGCGAACCAGGCGAGCGCGAGCGCCGCGAAATCGGTGAGCATGTGGCCCGCGTCGGCCAGCAGCGCCAGCGAGCCGGAAACGATCCCGCCCGCCACCTCGGCGATCATGAAGCCGCCCGTGAGCAGCGCAGCGAAACCGACGCGGCGCTCGTTGCCCGCGCTCACGGTCGGCGCGTGCGAATGTCCGCCGTGTGAATGGCCATGGCTGTGGCCATGCCCGTGGCCCGTATGCGGGTGATTGTGGTCGCGGCTCATGCTGAAACTCTGACCCCCTTTGTTATTCACGTCAATAAAAACAGCATGTTACGAGATATCACCCCGCGAGCGACACGCGGAGGTCGTTCGCAATCGGCCGGGGCGAGCGCCCATCATCTTCTCTTCCCCTTTTGCACCGAGCCTTTATAGCGGCGCACGATTACTGAGGAGCCCTGCCGAATGTCTGTCGACCATACGCCCGATCCGGCCATGCTCGCCAAGGCCGAAACGCTGACCGAGGCGCTGCCCTTCATCCAGAAATACGTCGGCCAGACCTTCGTGGTGAAATACGGTGGCCACGCGATGGGCGATCCCGAACGCGCGATCGATTTCGCGGAGGACGTTGTGCTGCTGAAGGCGATCGGCATCAACCCGATCGTCGTGCACGGTGGCGGGCCACAGATCGGCAACATGCTCGGACGGCTCGGCATCAAATCGGAGTTCGTCGACGGGCTGCGCGTCACCGACGCCGCGACCGCAGAGGTCGCGGAAATGGTGCTGGCAGGCGCCATCAACAAGGATCTCGTGAGCTGGATCGGCCGCGCAGGCGGCACCGCCGTCGGCATTTCCGGCAAGGACGCACGCCTTGTGACGGCGCGCAAGCTGACTCGGACGGCGCGCGATCCCGACAGCGCGATCGAACGCGTCGTCGATCTCGGCTTCGTCGGAGAGCCCGTGGCGGTGAACGCCAAGATCCTCGATCTGATGACGCGTTCCGACGTGATTCCGGTCATCGCACCAATCGCCGAGGATGCTGAGGGCCATACTTACAACATCAACGCCGACACGATGGCCGGCGCGATCGCGGGCGCCGTCGGCGCGGCGCGGCTGATGCTGCTGACCGACGTTCCCGGCGTGCTCGCCAAGGACAAGTCGCTGCTCACCGATCTCACGCCCGCGCGCATCATGGAACTGATCGCGGACGGCACGATTTCGGGCGGGATGATCCCGAAGCTCGAGACCTGCCTCTCCGCCGTCACCGGCGGGGTCGAGGCCGCGGTGATCCTCGACGGGCGCGTGCCACACGCGCTGCTCCTTGAAATCTTCACGCGCAAGGGCGTTGGAACGCTCGTTCGCGCTTAGAAAGTTGCGCCGCGCAACTTTTCAGGCGGTGCCGAGCGCGCGCTGGATGCGGTGAATCCCGAGGCAGGGTATCACGATCAGCAGATTGGCGAGCCCGACGGCGAGAAGGATCTGCGGTACATCGAGCCCGGCCTTCAGCAGCACGCCCGAACCGAGCGCGGCGGCCACCATGAAGCCCGAGTTGATGATGTTGTTCGCCGCGATGGTCCGCGCCCGCGCCGAAGGATCGCTCGCGGTTTGCAGCAGCGCATAGAGCGGCACGATGAACGCGCCCGCCGCGACGGAAAGCCCGAAGAGATCGAGCACGATGCGCCAGCTTCCCGGATCGGTGAGGAATTCACCCACGCCGATCAATTCGGCGTGCGGCACGTCGAACGCGCGGATCGCGAAATAGAGATCGGCGATGAACGCCGTCATGAGCACGGCGGATGCAGGGGCATAGCGAACGGAAATCGCACCTTTCAGGAGGCGTGCGACCACCAGCGATCCGGTTGCGACGCCGATCGAAAAAATGGTGAGAAAGAGCGTCGCCACGGTTTCCGCGCCGCCGAGATCGCCCTTCACCAGCGGCACGAACAAGCTGGTGAATACCGCCCCGACTGACCAGAACCACGAGACCGCGAGCACGGCGCGGCCAAGCTGCGGATCGCGCGTGACCTCGCGCGTGATGCGGAGCGAACTTGCGACAATATTCCATTCGACGCGCGCACGTCCGGCTGGCGGTGCTGCGGGCACCTGCCGCCCGGTGAGATAGCCGAGCCCGGCGACCCCGACGATCGCCCATGCCGAAACCTGAGGCGCGAGGAGGCCGCCGGCGACCTGTCCGGTAAGAATGGCGATGAACGTGCCGGCCTCGACAAGGCCCGTGCCCGTGAGCAATTCCTTCGGTGCGAGATGCTGCGGCAGGATCGCGTACTTGATCGGCCCGAAGAAGGTGGAGTGCAGCCCCATTGCGAACAGCACCAGCATCATCAGCGGCATCGAGCCCAGAGTCAGCGCCGCCGCGCCGACAAGCATGATGCCGATCTCGGCCGCCTTGATGATGCGGACGAGCCGCGCCTTGTCGATACTGTCGGCGATCTGCCCCGCCATGGCCGAGAACAGCACGAACGGCAGGATGAACACACCCGCCGCCACCGTGACGATCTGCGCCGATGCCGCCGTGTCGCCCGCAAGCAGCGTGTAGGTGATGAGGAACAGCATCGCCGTCTTGTAGAAATTGTCGTTGAACGCGCCCAGGAACTGGGTGGCGAACAGCGGCCCGAAACGGCGCGCAGCGAGAAGAGGGATGCCCACGGCGGCAGACGCTAGCGCGCCGCGTGGGCCTGCGAAAGCCCATCCTTGCGGAATGCTCCGCCGCGCGCCAGAATTGCCGCCCGAAAACAGTGGAGGCTGGACTATGCCGAGCAGACCGGAAACACAGGGTTTCGATCTCAACCGGCCGACCATCGTCGCGCTGCTGATCCTCGTCGGCGCCGTCTCGGGCGTGCCGACGCTTATCGGCGCGATCCTCGCCTACGTGTGGCGGGGCGAGCCGGGCAACGCACCGTGGGAGGAGAGTCATTTCGCGTATCATATCCGAGGCTTCTGGATGACGGTGGTTTGCGTGATCGCGTTGGGGGCTGTGACACTCCTCACGTTCGGGCTGGCCGGTTTCCTGTTTCCGCTGATCTCGATCTGGCTCGTCGTGCGCGCCGTCATTTCGATCGCGAAAGCGCAGCGCCACGAGCCGATGCCCGATCCGAATACGTATCTGTGGTAGTGCGGCCAAAGCGCCGCGAAATGTCCTGGGGAGAGTTTGACCAATGAGCGACGCCGCGACCGCGACGTACCCCGTTCCCGCGCATACCGCCGCGCGGACGATCTGCGACGCCGAAACCTACGAGGCGATGTACCGGCGGTCGCTCGAGGATCCGGACGGTTTCTGGCGCGAGCAGATCGGGATCGTCGACTGGATCAAGGCGCCGGGCGTGATGGGCAACTGGTCTTACGCGCCGGTCGACATAAAATGGTTCGAGGACGGCATGCTGAATGCGTGCGTCAACTGCGTCGACCGGCACCTGCCGGCGCGTGCGGACCAGCCGGCGATCGTTTGGGAGGCAGACGACCCGAACGCTGCGTCCGTTACGCTCACCTATGCCGAGCTTCATGCGGAGGTCTGCCGGTTCGCGAATGCGCTGAAGGCGATGGGCGTCCAGAAGGGCGACCGCGTGACGATCTATCTGCCGATGATCCCCGAAGCCGCCGTCGCCATGCTGGCGTGCGCGCGCATCGGCGCGGTGCACAGCGTTGTTTTTGCAGGATTTTCTGCGGAAGCCGTCGCCGGGCGTATTGACGATGCGAAAAGCGACTTCATCATCACGGCGGACGAAGGCCGACGCGGCGGCAAGACGATCGCACTGAAGCAGACGATCGACGACGCGATCTGCCACGCTTGGCATGACGTCAAAGGCGTACTCGTCGTGCGCCATACCGGCGCTGACGTGCCGATGACGCACGAACGCGACAGCTGGTGGCACGAAAAGCGCGAAACCGTCTCCGCCGACTGCCCGGCCGAGCCGATGAACGCCGAAGACCCGCTGTTCATCCTCTACACCTCCGGCTCCACCGGAAAGCCGAAGGGTGTGCTGCACACCACGGGCGGCTATCTCGTATGGACGACACTCACCTTCAAATACGTGTTCGACTGGCGCGACGAGGGCGCGCTGCACTGGTGCACCGCCGACGTGGGCTGGGTGACGGGGCACAGCTACATCATCTACGGCCCGCTTGCGAACGGCGCCTCGACGCTGATGTTCGAGGGCGTCCCCAACTATCCGGATGTGAGCCGCTTCTGGGCGGTGATCGAAAAGCACCGGCCCGCCACCTTCTACACGGCGCCGACCGCACTCCGCGCGTTGATGCGCGAGGGCGACGCACCTGTGCTGAAACACGACCTCTCCTCGCTGCGCCTGCTCGGCACCGTCGGCGAGCCGATCAATCCCGAGGCGTGGCTCTGGTATCACCGCGTGGCGGGCAAGGAGCGGCTGCCGATCATCGACACATGGTGGCAGACGGAAACCGGCGGCGTGCTGATTTCGCCGCTGCCGGGCGCGATCCCGACCAAGCCGGGCAGTGCGACCAAGCCGTTTTTCGGCATTGAACCCGCGCTGGTCGATGCGGACGGCAAGTTCATCGAAGGCCCCGCCTCGGGCAACCTCGTGCTCAAACGCTCGTGGCCAGGACAGGCGCGCACGCTTTACGGCGATCACCAGCGCTTCGCCGAAACTTATTTTTCCGCGTACAAGGGCCTATACTTCACGGGCGACGGTTCGCGCCATGACGAAGACGGCTATTGGTGGATCACCGGCCGCGTCGACGATGTGCTCAATGTCTCCGGCCACAGGCTCGGCACTGCGGAAGTGGAATCGGCGCTCGTCGGCCACCCCAAGGTCGCCGAAGCCGCGGTCGTCGGCTACCCGCACGACATCAAGGGCCAGGGCATCTACTGCTACGTGACGCCGATCGCGGGCGTGGAGGGCGACGCCGCGCTCGAAGCCGAGCTGAAGGCGGAGGTGCGGCGCGAGATCGGGCCGATCGCGACGCCGGACCAGATCCATTTCACCCCCGCGCTGCCCAAGACACGCTCAGGCAAGATCATGCGGCGTATCCTTCGCAAGATCGCCGAAAACGACTTCGGATCGCTCGGCGACACGACGACGCTTGCCGATCCGTCCGTGGTCGACAGCCTGATCGCGGGACGCAGGAACCGGTAGTTGCAACCGAATCATAACGTGTGCGGACTATCCGGGAACGATTGCCGGGACCGCCCAAGTCCGGCAATATACGCTCCGGCTGCGGGCGGCGCCGGAAACGGTGACAGGGGTTTCGCTAACCAGCACATTTGAACATGGGGAAGTTTATGAAGATCCTGAAAACACTTGGCTTCGGCGTTGCCGTGGCCGCCATGGCCGTCGCTTCAGGCACGGCATCCGCGCAATCCCAGTCCTCCGCGCGCAAGGCGCAGACGAAAAGTATGCAGGAAATCCCGGTCTGCCAGAAGCGGCTGGGCACGGTTTCCATCGTCGAGCCCGACACCAACTGGTGGCAGCAGCTCGGCCTCGGCAGCCCGGAAGCGATCATCAAGCTGTTCGTGATGAAATCCGGCTGCTTCGGCCTCGTCGATCGCGGCAAGGGCCTCGCCAGCCGCAACATCGAGCGCGCGCTCGCCGATTCCGGCGAACTGCAGGCGAATTCGAATATCGGAAAGCGCCAGGTGAAGGCCGCTGATTATTTCATCGTCCCCGATCTCGTTTCGAAGAACGAGAACTCGGGCGGCGGCGGCATCGGCGCGATCGCGGGCGGTCTTCTGGGTAGCCGCACGCTCGGTATGATCGCGGGCGGACTTTCGACCAAGAGCAAGGAAGCCAATGTCATGCTGACGCTGGTGAACGCGCGCACCACCGAGCAGGAGCGCCTGACCGAAGGCTATTTCCGCAAGAAGGATTTGAGCTGGGCGGCCGGTGGCGGCGGCGGCTGGTGGGGCGGCTTCGGCGGCGCCGGCGGCGGCGGCTATTCGAACACCGAGATCGGCCAGGTCATCACGCTCGCCTATCTCGACGCCTACAAGCAGCTCGTGACGCAGCTCGGTGGCCTGCCCGTGGACCCGAGCGCCGCTGCGCCGGTCGCGCAGTAAGCCTGAGAACACCGGAAGGGGGCGGCACCGCAGGGCGCCGCCCTTTTTCTTTGCCTGAAAGACCACGCGTGACCGACAAGACCGTCTGGAAAGGCCGCTTCCTCGAAGCCGTCGTCGAAAACGACTGGGAGTATGTGCGCCGCCCCGGCGGCATGGGCGCCGCCGTCATTCTCGCCGTTACGGGCGCCGCGGAGATCGTGCTTGTCGAGCAGTACCGCGTGCCGCTCGGCGCATCGTGCCTCGAACTGCCCGCCGGACTTGTCGGCGACGACGGCCCCGAGGACGTGCTGACCGCCGCGCGCCGCGAACTTGAGGAAGAAACCGGCTTCCGTGCCGAAACGCTGGAAGACCTCGGCGTGTTCACCTCCTCTCCGGGCATGACAAGCGAGCACTTCACACTGGTACGCGCGACGGGGCTCGTTCGGGTCGGCGCGGGCGGCGGCGTCGAGGGCGAGAACATCACCGTTCACTGCGTTCCGCTTCGAACATTGCCGCATTTCATCGCCGAAAAGCGCCGTGCAGGCGTGATGATCGACGTCCGGCTGCTCGCCGCGCTGACGCTGCTTTAGAGGCTCGGGACTTGCGGCAGGCGTCCGTCGGTGGTTAGGGGAGAGCCATGACCGCATCCAACGACCGCGACAACGGCATCCCGCAAGACGTGCTCGGCGCCGTCCGCCGTCTGATCGAATGGGCCGGAGACGACCCCGCGCGCGAAGGACTCGCCGACACGCCCGGTCGCGTCGCGCGCGCCTACCGCGAGTATTTCCGCGGCTATGCCGAGGATCCTGCGCTTCACCTTTCGCGCACCTTCGAGGAAGTCGGCGGCTACGACGAGATCGTGCTTCTGCGCGACATCGCGTTTCAATCGCACTGCGAGCACCACATGGCGCCGATCATCGGCAAGGCGCACATCGCCTATCTGCCGGGCGACCGTGTCGTCGGCATCTCGAAGCTCGCGCGCGTCCTCAAGGGGTTTGCCTCACGCCTTCAGGTGCAGGAGCGCCTGACCGCCGAGGTCGCCGACTGTATCTGGGAACATCTGCAGCCACGCGGCGTCGCCGTCGTGATCGAGGCGGCGCACGCCTGCATGTCCGCACGCGGCGTCAACACGCCGGGCGTCACCATGACGACAAGCCGCATGATGGGCGTGTTCCGCGAGGATGAACGCAGCCGCAAGGAAGTGCTGAGCCTGATGGGGCTTTAGCTACTCGCAAGCGAGTCGTCCGTTGCGGCCCACTACGATAAAAGATTCGGGGATGGTACATTTAGAAGAATCAATACGCGAGCGTTGCCAGTCTCCGGTAAGACTTGGGCAGGTAGCTTCAATTGTGTGGGATCGCCTCGATATATCTCGACACGCCATCAGGTAAGGCCCCTCCCAAACACCATCGAACAGAAAGGCGCCGGGCCTACCGACACATGTGAGAACACCCTCACGGTTTTCCGCAATCCTTGATAAGCAATCAGTGGATCGAAGTTCGGATCGTCTCCAGCCGTGGTTCGATATCCTGCACGTGCTTTTCAGATTGCCGCGTCGGTCAATCGAAACGTCTCGGCACGATTTGCGAAATGAGCCCTGCCAATTGGCGCTGACAACGCCGGAATCAAATCTCTCGCAATAGAGATGGCCATTTCGATTGCCAAAACTTGCACATCCAGAAAGCCATATCGCAGAGCGAACCATTTTGCCGGTACTGTCGGGGCAGTTAGCGCTTAATCTATTGCCCTCAATCACGCTGCTCGCGCATGTCTCGCGCCATGAGCCACGCGGCCAATCCGCCGCACGCGCATTCATCGCCACCAAGATACCGAACGCTGCCGCGACGACGGCATACGCTATGGGGCGCATTGAGCCTGGCGACAAGTTTACCAGAAAATGCATGAGCCACTGCGATTCGAAAAGCCTCGGCATTGCAGCAGGATACACCAGTTCGAGCTGCCCGGAAGGCGGTTCACCGCATGGCGGTGATCCAGGCGCGCACCAGCGCCGTGCCCGTTTCGTCTGGCTGCGTGCGGCCGAGTTCGGGCATCATGACGCCGGGTTCGGTCGATTCCATCCGGTAGGTGAGGATCGAGCGGTCGGGGTGCCCGGGATCGATCGAGACCATGCGGCCGCCCGAACCGCGCCCCGCCGCGACCGGCCCCTTGCCGATGCCGATGTTCGGGCCGGACGGCGTCTCCCATGTGAGGAACAGGCCGGAGTTCGACGCGGGACCATCGGGCTTGTGGCAGTGGCCGCAGTTGACGTCGAGATACGCGCGGGCGCGGTATTCGAGGCTTTCGTTTGCGTCCTTCCAATCGGGCAGGCGCGGCGCGTTTTCGGGGACGCCGGAGACAAGGCCGAGGCGCGAGAGGCGCGCGAGATTGTTCTCGCCCTGGAAATCATGGTTGAGGTTCCGCGCCTTGGGGCCGATCGGCACCAGCGCATCACCCGCGGCATGACAGCCCTTGCACTGGTTGACGTTGGGCACCTGCCAATCGAGCGCGAGGGGCTTTCCCGCGCCGTCATGCCCCGTCACCGCGACACGGGCGCCGGCGCGCTTCAGCGTCGCGGCGCTGTCGTCGGCGTTCCACACATAGGGCCACGCCTTCCATCCATCCGCCTGATGCACGAGCAGCCGTGTTTCGATGAGATCGAGACTGCCGTCCGCGCGCGCGAAACCAAAATGCTTGATGAGAACGCTGCCGACAGGGATATCGAGCAGGCCCTCGCCCGCGTAGCGCGCCGTCTTGCCCTCCGGCACATAGAGGAAACGCGCCTTATCCGCATGATCGGAGAACAGGGGCGTTGCGAGGCCATAGCGGACGACGCGGGCGTTCGGGCGCGCAGCACCATCATCGAGGAACAGGCCGGTTTCGGCGAGCGTCGCAGGCGCCGCCGCACCTGCGAGGACCGCATCATTCACCGCTGACGGCGCGGCGGAGGCGACCAGCAGCGCGGCCGCGAGCAGGGCGGCGGCGCGCGGCATCACGGCATCGGCTGATCGGCGGGGAGCACTACGGCGGCGAGCGTTGCGGAAGCGCCAGCCGGCGCGACGGGCGCGGGTTGCGCCTTCGTGGGCGGCGTTCCGGCGACGGCGAGGCCAAGCGAGACCATCGGCACGTCGCTCGCGGGCGTCGTCGTGCTGTCATCCGGCTTGTCCCCGAAGCGTGTGACGCCGTCCCACATCACTGGCGGCAGGCCGCCGCCGAGCGCTGCGGCGAGTTCGGCACCGCCGGGGAATTTGGGGTCCCAGCCGTTCTTGCCGAGCGTATTTCCGAAGATGCGCACGTTTCGCGCCAGCGGATTGTAGCTCGCGTCCTCGAACGGTCGCACGTAGGAGACGACCATTACCGCCGCCGTTCGGTTGCCCTCGATGCGGTTGCCCGACACCTCGACGTTCTCGTTCGCCATCACCATGATGCCGAGCCCCTGCGGCACCTCCGCGACGATGTTGCCGGGCGGGGCGAAGTTCGGCGTGTCGTTGTCGACGACCGTGTTCGAGAAGATGCGCGTGGAATGCCCGCCCATCTTCGGCAGGTTCGGCAGATCGAACACGAGGATGCCGCCCGTGTTGTGATGCGCGAGGTTGCCGTAGACGTCGGCGTGCTTCGAGTTCTCGATCTCGATGCCCGCGACGTTGAAGCTGACGCGGTTGTTGCGGACGATGATATTCTCGGACTGGCCGACGTAGACGCCCGCGTCCGAGCAGGCGACGACTTCGGAGTTCTGCACCAGGACGTTCGTGGCCTCGACCGGGTAGAGGCCGTAGGCGCCGTTGTCCTTGTGCGGCCCGCGCGTCCAGACGATCCGCAGATTATCCATCGTGATGCGGTCGACGCCCTTCGCCTTGATGCCGTCGCCCTTGGTGTCCTCGACGGCGAAGCCGGTGAGCAGAACGCGGTCCGACGTGACGAGCAGCCCCTCTCCCGCCCCCGTCTGGCCCTTGAAGCTGAGCACGCTCGCACCCGGCCCGGCGCCGCGCACGGTGACATTGTCGACATCAAGCGACAGGCCATTCGTGAGTCTGTAGGTGCCGGCCGCAAGCTGGATCACGTCGCCCGGCTGCGCCTCGATAAGCGCGGTTTGCAGCGCCTCCTGATCGTTTTCGCCGGGCGCGACCGCAATCGTCTTCGCCCAGGCGGGCGATGTTGAAATCAGCAGAAACGCCAGCAATGCCTTGCGCATCATGTCCATCCTCCCCTGTTCCGGCCATTATCGTCAGCTTGACGGGGGCGGACAACCCTGCGGAAACTGAGCGGGAACCTTGAGGGAGGTGCATATGCACGACATCGTGATCCGCGGCGGAACCATCGTCGATGGCAGCGGCGGCGCGCCGTTCACCGGCGACATCGCCATCGACAACGGCCGCATCAGCGCGGTCGGCACCGTGAACGAAGCGGGCCGCGAGGAGATCGACGCGGCAGGCCAGATCGTGACGCCCGGCTTCGTCGATATCCACACGCACTACGACGGGCAGGCAACGTGGGATGACGTCATGGCGCCGTCCGCGTGGCACGGCGTGACGACGGTGATCATGGGCAATTGCGGCGTCGGCTTCGCGCCAGCGCGCCCTGATCGGCACCAATGGCTGATCGGCCTGATGGAGGGCGTCGAGGACATTCCCGGCACCGCACTTGCCGAGGGCATGACCTGGAACTGGGAGAGCTTCCCCGAGTATCTCGGCGCGCTCGAGGCCTTGCCACGCACCATCGACGTCGCCTGCCACGTACCGCACGGCGCGGTGCGCGCCTATGTGATGGGCGAGCGTGGCGCAGCGAACGAAGCACCCACGACGGACGAGATCGAGGCGATGTCCCGGATCGTCGAGGAGGGCCTTCGTGCCGGCGCGCTCGGCTTCTCGACCTCGCGCACCGTCATCCACAAGTCGGTGGACGGCGTGCTGGTACCCGGAACCACCGCGACCGCCGAGGAGCTGATCGGCATCGGCCGCGCGATGGGCCGCGTCGGCCATGGCGTCTTTGAAATGGCTTCCGACCTGATGCCCGAGTGGAACGAGTTCGACTGGATGAAGCGCCTGTCGAAGGAGACCGCAATGCCGGTGACCTTTGCGATGCTGCAATCGCCGCTGAAGGCGATGCACTGGACCGACCAGATGGCCGCGACGAAGGCCGCCAACGATGACGGCGCCAACATCCGCGCGCAGATCTCGCTGCGCGGCACGGGCGTGCTCATGGCGTGGCGCGGCACGGTGCATCCGTTCTTGATGCGTCCATCGTGGCAGGCGATCGCGGCGAAGCCGTGGGCCGAACAGCTCGCGACGCTGCGCGACCCCGCCTTCCGGGCGAAGCTGCTCGCCGAAGAGAACCTGCCGCCGCCGCACCCCGACACGGCAGCGTTGTTCATGCTGGTGACGCAGGGCTGGACGATGCAGTTTCCGCTCGGCGAGGAGCCGGACTACGAACCCGCGCCCGAACGCAGCCTCGCCGCGCTGGCGAAAGCGGACGGAAAATCCCCCGCAGAGGTCGCCTATGACGTCATGATGGAGGACGATGGCACCGGCTTCATCTATTTGCCGATCCTCAACTACGTGGACGGCAACCTCGACTTCGTGAAGGGCCTGCTGGAGCGCGACGACACGGTCATCTCGCTGTCGGATGGCGGCGCGCATTGCGGCACGATCTGCGACGCGGCCTCCCCCACCTTCCTCCTCACGCACTGGGTGAAAGGCCGCGCACGCGGGCGCATTTCGCTCGAACTCGCGATCAAGCGGCAGTGCCGGGACACCGCGCTGCTCTATGGCCTCGCCGACCGCGGCCTGCTTGCACCCGGTTATCTCGCCGACGTCAACGTCATCGATCTCGATCGGCTGAAGCTCGGCAAGCCGTGGCTGGCGTTCGACCTGCCCGCGGGCGGCAAGCGGCTTCTCCAGAAGGCCGATGGCTATACCGCGACGATCAAGTCCGGCGCCGTCACGTTCCGGAACGGTGCGGTGCAGGGCGCGCGGCCCGGACGCGTCGTGCGGGGTCCGCAGGCGGAGCCGTTGCTAATGGCGGCGGAATAAGCGAAAAGGGCCCTGTATTAGTTGACTGATACGGAAGGGGTTCGTCCAATGCGCAAGTTCCTGCTCCCACTGCTCGCCGCGCTGACGCTCGCGGCGTGCGGCATCAATACCGTGCCGACGCGCGAGGAGGCCGTGAAGGCTTCGTGGGCGGAAGTGGAGAGCCAGTACCAGCGGCGCGCGGACCTCATTCCGAATCTCGTCGCCACCGTGAAGGGCTTCGCCGCGCAGGAGCGCGAGGTGCTCGAAGCGGTGACGCAGGCGCGCGCCTCCGCGACGCAGACGACGATCAACGCCGACCAGCTCACCGATCCCGCCGCGGTCGCCCGCTTCCAGGCCGCGCAGGACCAGCTTTCGGGCGCGCTTTCTCGCCTGCTCGTTACCGTCGAGCGCTACCCGGAACTGAAATCGAACGAGAATTTTCTGGCGCTGCAATCGCAGCTCGAAGGCACGGAGAACCGCATCACCGTGGCGCGGCGCGACTATAATCAGGCGGTGCAGGCCTATAACACCGAGATCCGCACCTTCCCGAGCCTGATCGCGGCGAAGTTCATCTATGGTGCCGAGCCGATCACGCCGTTCAAGGCCACCACCGCCGGAGCCGAAACCGCGCCGACCGTATCGTTCGAATAAGAATGTTCCGCCTGGCGTGCCTTGCCGCGCTGCTGCTGGCTTTCCCGGCAGCGGCGCAGGAGTTCCCAAAGCTTTCGGGCCGGGTCGTCGATGCTGCCGATCTGCTGTCGCCGGCCACAGAGGCCGCGCTCACCGAAAAGCTGAAGACGCTGGAAGACACGACCACGCGCCAGCTCGTCGTCGCGACGGTTCCGGACCTTCAGGGCTATGACATCGCCGACTATGGCTACCGGCTCGGCCGCGAATGGGGGCTCGGCCGGAAAAACGAAGATAATGGCGCGCTGCTGCTCGTAGCACCCAATGAGCGCAAGGTGCGCATTGAGGTCGGCTATGGCCTCGAAGGCTATCTGACCGACGCGCTCTCCTCCGTGATCATCAATCGGCAGATCGTGCCGCGTTTTCGCGATGGCGACATGGAAGGTGGCGTCGTTGCCGGTGCCGATGCCATCATCGCCCAGCTTTCGCTGCCGCCAGAGGACGCCCGCGCCAACCTGATCGCGGCGCGGGAAAGTGAGCAGGAGGAAACCCGGCACGGCCTCGGGCTTATCCCCACCATCCTCATCATCTGGTTCGTGTTCTGGATGCTGCGCGGCGTTCTCGGCGGCAAGCGGCGACGCGGGCGCGGCGGCCCCATCATCATCTGGGGACCGGGCAGCGGCGGCGGCTGGGGCGGCGGATCATCGGGGGGCTTCGGTGGCGGCGGATTTTCGGGCGGCGGCGGCAGCTTCGGCGGCGGCGGTGCAAGCGGGAGCTGGTGATGCGGCTGACAGACGACGAACACGCCCGCATCAGTGACGCCATTACGTCAGCGGAACGGAGCACGTCGGGCGAAATCTTCTGCGTGGTGACCCAGCGCACAGACGATTACCGCGCCGTCCCCTTCGCATGGGCAGCGCTCGCCGCGATCGTGCTGGCGCCGGCACTGCTCTGGCTCGGCATTCCCGATCCGCTGTGGTTCACGAGCGGCGGCTGGAGCGACGGTGGACATCCCGCGCCGCGGCTCATCATCGCGCTCTACGCCTCGCTTTCAGCGATTCTCTTCGTGGCGACCTTCCTCGTCGTGCGCATTCCCCCGGTCCTGCGCCTGCTCACGCCGCGCTCGCTGCAGCGGAGCGCCGTGCACCGCGCCGCGGTCGAGAGCTTCCTCTCGCACGGCATCCATGTCACCGAAGACCGCACCGGCGTGCTCGTCTTCCTGTCACTTGAAGACCACGCCGCCGAGATCGTTGCCGACGAGGGCATCTATGCCAAGGTCGCGCACGATGTGTGGGGCGACGCGCTGGATGCGCTGCTCGCCGAGGTTCGGGACGGCAGGATCGCGGACGGTTTCATAAAGGCGATCGGACTGTGCGGCGCGGTGCTTTCCGCGCATTTCCCCCCGTACGCGCGCAATCCCAACGAATTGCCGGACAAGCTGATTGAAATTTAGGGCGTCGTGCGGAAAGGTACGAACCGGTTTTTCGCGAAGCACAACGCGGCCATGGGGATCTAGCGGCAAGGGGACTGAAAATGTTGAATGAATTCAAGGCGTTCATCGCAAAGGGTAATGTGCTCGACCTCGCCGTCGCGGTCATCATCGGCGGCGCGTTCGGAACGATCGTCACCTCGCTGACACAGGACGTGATCATGCCCGTGGTCGGCGCGATCTTCGGCGGGCTGGACTTCTCCAGCCTGTTCATCCGGCTCGGCGCCGTGCCCGAAGGCTATGCCGGATCGCTGACTGACTACGCCGCGCTCAAGGAGGCCGGCGTGCCGATGCTCGGCTACGGCGCTTTCATCACGGCCGCGATCAATTTCCTGATCCTCGCATTCATCATCTTCCTGCTCGTGCGCATGGCAAACAAGCTGATCGCGAAGAAGGAAGACGCGCCCGCCGGCCCGAGCGAAGAGGTGCTGCTGCTTCGCGAGATTCGGGATTCGCTGAAGAAATAATCTTCGCGGTCAAACGCAAAGGGCTGCGCGGCTGTCTCGTCGCGTGGCCCTTTTCACGGTACGCGTTCGTTAAAAGCGTTCGCCCGAAAGCCGCTGGCAGAGCATGTCGAGCTGATCGAGATCGCTGTAGAACAGCGTCAGCTTTCCGCCTTCCCCATCATATTCAAGACGCACACGCAGGCCCAGCTGCTCGGCGAGCTGGCCTTCCAGCGATTCGAGATCGGCGCTGCGGGCAGCTTCGCGCGGCGCGGCCTTGCGGGGCGCGCGCGGCTTCTTCGCCCGCGCCTCGACCTCGCGGACCGACAAACCCATCTGCACGACGTCGCGCGCCAGCGCGGAAGGATCGGGCGCGGTGAGCAACGCGCGCGCATGGCCCATGGTGAGCCGCCCGTCGATCAGAAGCTCGCGCACATCATCCGGGAGATCGAGCAGACGCACGAGATTCGCGACATGGCTGCGCGACTTGCCGACGATGCGGGCGATGTCTTCCTGCGTATGGCCGTAATCCTCGATCAGCCGCTTGTAGCCTTCGGCTTCCTCGATCGCGTTCAGGTCCTGGCGCTGGATGTTCTCGACGAGTGCGACCTCGAACGCCTCTTCGTCGGTGAGGCGACGGACGAGCACGGGCACATCATGGAGCTGCGCGGCCTGCGCCGCACGCCAGCGGCGTTCGCCCGCCACGATCTCGAACCGGCCGCCGTCCACCGGGCGCACGAGGATCGGCTGGAGCAAGCCCTGCCGCTTTACTGAGGCAATGAGCTCGGCCTGCGCAGTCTCGTCGAAGCGACGGCGCGGCTGCTTCGGGTTCGGCGAGATCATAGCCATGGGCAGCATCTGCGCGCCCATGCTGCTACCCGGGTCGCCCGCCGGGACCGCAGGGGGCGCGGCTCCGGCGTCGGCGCGCGGCGGCACGGCAGCGCTCCCCATTTCCTCGAGCAGGGCGGACAGGCCGCGGCCGAGCCCGGTGGGACGCTTAGGCTGAGACATAGTCGAACGCTTTCAAAGGATTAGGCGGCGCGAGCGTGCGGCTCGGTCCGCCCCAGAAGTTCGCGGGAGAGGTCAATATAGGCTTCCGAGCCTGCGCAGCGATGATCGTAGACGAGCGCGGGAAGCCCGTGGCTTGGCGCTTCCGACAGGCGGACGTTGCGCGGAATGATCGTCTCGAACACGATCTTGCCGAGCACGGCACGCACGTCAGCCGCAACCTGTTCGGAGAGGCGGTTGCGCTTGTCGTACATCGTCAGCACCACGCCGACGATGTTGAGCCGCTGGTTGTAGCCTGCACGCACACGTTCGACGGTGTTCAGAAGCTGGCTGAGGCCTTCGAGCGCGAAGAATTCGCACTGCAGCGGCACGAGCAGCGATTGTGCGGCGACCATTGCGTTCATCGTCAGGATGCCGAGCGACGGCGGGCAATCGATGATGATGTAGTCGTAAGCCTGCATCGCCGGCGCCGCCAGCGCGCTGTCGAGACGATGGATGCGCCCCTCCATCTCGACGAGTTCGACCTCGGCACCCGACAGATCGACCGTCGAGGGGATCAGCGACAGGCGCGGGATCGCGGTGGGAACGACCGCATCCGCTGCGCTGCACGCACCGATCAGCACATCGTAGCTCGTCCGGTGACGGGTATTCTGATCGACACCGACGCCCGTTGAGCTGTTGCCCTGGGGATCGAGGTCAACGATCAGCACGCGCCGCCCGGTTGCGGCGATCGCTGTCGCGACGTTGATGGCAGTGGTCGTCTTGCCGACACCGCCCTTCTGATTAGCCACCGCGATTCTGATCACCGACGCCTCCGTACATTGTGCGCCCGCACGATCCGCCCCCGCGAATCGGTAAGACTGGGAATCAATTCATGTTCGAAAACGAAGCGGCGCCTGGCTTCCGCAAGCTCGTCCTCAACCGCCGCGCCTTTCAGCAACAGCCATGTGCAGGACTTTGCAGCATAGGGTTCGCCCCAGTCAAACAGCTTCGCGAGCGGCGCACACGCACGTGCGGTGATATAATCGAACTTTACGGAACCGAGCGATTCCACACGCTGATTCAACACCTTGACGTTTCGCTCCAATCCCAGCGCGGCGCGTACGGTTTCAAGGAAGATCGTCTTCTTGCGAATCGAATCGACAAGCGTGACCGAATCACCGGTCATCAGCGCAATGACCATTCCGGCAAAGCCGGCGCCGCTTCCGATGTCGAGCCAAGTCGGGCGATGTGCGGCCCCTTCGCGCGCGATGAGCTGGAGAAGCTGTGCCGAATCGGCAAAATGACGGACCCAGACGTGCGGGAGTGTGGCCGGACCGACGAGGTTGAACTTTGCCTGCCACTCGGTGAGCAGCGCAGCATAGATGTCGAGCTTCTCCAATGTTTCACGTGAAACATTGAAGGTCGCCGCGAACCATGCGCGCTGCTCCTCGGGGTTTTCAGGCGGCGCGTTTGACATGCCGGAGGAGTGCGGTGAGAGCTGCAGGGGTGACGCCCGCGACACGCGCGGCGGCGCCGAGGCTGTCGGGTCGGGCGCGCTTCAGGCGATCGATCATCTCGTTCGATAAGCCACCGATTGCCGAATAGTCGAGATCGTACGGCAGGCGCAGCGCCTCGTCGCGGCGAAAGGCGTCGATCTCATCGGACTGGCGTTCCAAATAGACCGCGTAGCGCGCGTCGGTGTGCAGTTGCTCGGCATGTGCCTCCGCAATGCTGGAAAGTTCCGGCCAGAGCGCTACGGCGTCATCCCAAGCAATATCGGGAAAGCGCAGCCATTCAAATGCCGACCGCGCCACACCATCCTGGCGCACTGCGAGGCCGGCGCGCTGCAGCTGCGCGGGGGAAGCGCGCGCCGTCTCAAGAAGTGCCCGCCCCTTCGCAAGCGTCTCCGTCCGCTCATGATAACGTCGTGCCCGATCGCCACCGAGCAAGCCGAGCGCGACGGCCTTTTCAGATAGCCGTTGATCGGCATTGTCCGCCCGCAGGTGCAAGCGATATTCCGCCCGGGACGTAAACATTCGGTAGGGCTCGCTCACGCCCTGCGTCACGAGATCGTCGATCATCACGCCGATATACGATTCAGCGCGATCAAAGCCCGCCGGCTCCAGGCCGAGCGCCGACCGCGCGGCATTCAGGCCCGCGACAAGCCCCTGCCCCGCCGCCTCCTCGTACCCGGTCGTCCCGTTGATCTGACCCGCGAAGAACAGCCCCGGGATCGCGTGGAGTTCGAGCGTCCGCGAAAGCGCGCGCGGATCGATGTAGTCATACTCGATCGCATAACCCGGCCGCGCGATCTCGACCCGCTCCAACCCGATGAGCGTGCGCAGGAATGCCAGCTGCACGCCCACCGGCAGCGAGGTGGAAAGGCCGTTCGGGTAGATGAGCGGGTCGTCGAGGCCTTCCGGTTCCAGAAAGACCTGGTGACCGTCGCGGTCACCGAAGCGCATCACCTTGTCTTCGATCGAAGGGCAATAGCGCGGTCCGGTGCCCTCGATGCGTCCACTGTAGACGGCGCTGCTCTGAATGTTCTCGCGGATGATATCGTGTGTGGCGATGTTCGTCCGGGTGATTCCACAGCTGAGCTGCGGGTTTGCCACAGCACGCGTCGATGCCGCGAAGAACGAAGGTGTGTCGTCGCCCTCCTGCCAATCAACGCGTGTCCAGTCGATCGTGCGGCCGTCGAGGCGCGCCGGCGTCCCCGTCTTGAGGCGCCCCATCGGCAATCCCAGATCGCGAAGGCGTAGGGCCAGCCCGACCGACGATGCTTCGCCGACCCGGCCGCCGTCGCGCACATCGCCTCCAACGTGGATGACGCCCCCGAGGAAAGTTCCAGTCGTGAGCACGACCGTGCGCGCGGCGACGGTCGCGCCGTCAGAAAGCACAACGCCCGACACGCAGCCCTTGTCGATGAGCAAATCCTCAACGCGCGCTTCCAGAACCTGGAGTCCCTGCTGGGTGCCGATGGCCTGTTGCATCGCGTGGCGATAAAGCCTGCGATCGGCCTGCGCGCGGGGACCTTGAACCGCTGGCCCCTTGCGGCGATTAAGCAACCGATACTGTATCGCCGCCGCGTCCGCGGCCTCCGACATGACCCCACCGAGGGCGTCGATTTCGCGAACGATATGTCCCTTGCCGAGGCCGCCAATCGCCGGGTTGCAGGACATCACACCGATCGTTTCGCGACCCGGTGTCACGAGTAGCGTACGCGCGCCGGTACGCGCGGCGGCAGTCGCCGCCTCGCAACCGGCGTGGCCGGCTCCGATAACGAGTACGTCGAATCGTTCCATGATGGGGACGGACTATCCGAATCGCCGCTTCGTGTCGACGTCGTGTTTCACGTGAAACATTGGGGGCTCAAAACCACGTAAAATGTTTCACGTGAAACATCATTTGCCAATGCAGAAGCGTCCAAACACAATATCCAGTATGTCTTCGACGCCAACGCGGCCCGTGAGCCGGCCCAGGGCGCGCATTGCCACCCTCAAAGATTCGGCACGCAGCACGGGATCGTTCTCCTCTGAAGCAGCGACCATCGCATCCCGGCATTCGACAAGCGCATCGCGCTGGCGCGCGTTCGTAACAAGCGCATCTTGCCCTGCGCCGGCAAGCGTACCCGCCCGCTCAATGAGGAGCGCCTCCAGAGCCGCCAACCCTTCTCCGGTCACCGTTGACACGCGCAGCTGTTCGCCCACGGGGTCGGAGCGAATATCCGCCTTGGACTGGACCTCTACCGCATCGGGCGGAATCGTCGCGTTATGGTCGTCCGGACCCACAAGAAAGAGGACCAGGTCGGCTTCGTCCGCGCGTTGACGCGCGCGGCGAACACCCTCGGCTTCAATGGCGCCCTCCGCGTCGCGAAGGCCCGCCGTATCGACGAGCGTCGCAGCAACACCACCGAGATCAAGTTGCACCTCGATAAGGTCACGTGTCGTCCCCGCTTCCGGCGAGACAATAGCGACCTCGCGCCTGGCGAGCGCGTTGATCAGACTCGACTTCCCGGCATTCGGCGCACCGAGCAGGACGATCGTGAGCCCGCGCCGCAACCGTTCGGCAAACCGATAGTGTCCGAGATGACCATCAATCTCGCGGGCAAGCGCGATGATTTCCGGCGCCTTCCCTTCAACGAGCCGCGTGCTAACGTCCTCCTCGTCTTCGCCGAAATCGAGCGAGGCTTCGGTCTCCGCGAGAATGGAAAGCAGCCTGTCATGCCAGTCTGTCGCGAGCGCCCGCAGACCACCCGATGCCTGCCGCAGCGCCTGTCGCCGTTGCGCCTCGGTCTCTGCATCGATGAGATCGGCAAGACCCTCGGCTTCGGTCAGATCGAGCTTGCCGTTGTCGAATGCCCGTCGCGTGAATTCGCCGGGTTCAGCAGGACGCAATCCCTCGATCGTTCCCAAGGCGCGCAGCAATGCTGCAACGACCGCCGGCCCACCCGTAACGTGAAGCTCGGCAACGTCTTCCCCCGTGAAGCTCGCAGGTGCGGGAAACCACAGAACCAGTGCATCATCGATCGCCGTGCCCGCGTCCCGAAGACGCACAAGCGTTGCACGGCGCGGCGATGGCATACGCCCACCGAGCGCCAGAAGTGCCGCGCCCGCTGCCGGGCCGGACACACGAACAACCGCGACACCGGCAGGCGGACGCCCTGACGACAGAGAGAATATCGTTTTCTTTTCAATCATTTAGAAATGACGTCATGGCGTCGGCATTAGTCCTTCTTGCCGCCCGCGCCACCTCCGGTCATCGCGTTCCACATCGCCTTCTGCACCTCGCCGATCCCGCTCGCCGCGCTCGGCATCCAGTTGGACATCAAACGCTCGACATCGCCCGCGGTGATGCCGTCCTTCATCAGGCCAGTCATACGATCGATGTAGAGGTCGTGCAGCGGGCGGACATCGGGAAGCCCCATGAACGCGCGTGCTTCTTCCGGGGAGCAGTCGATCTCGATATTCACCTTCATGGCGCCCGTCCTCTTGTGAAAGCCGCGCAATGGCGGATAGGTTTGCGACGCTAAAGCATCGTGCGCAAAAGTGGGAACCCGTTTCGTGCAAACGACGCAACAGCACAAGAATTGAGCGAAACCGCGAAGGTCAGGCCCATGGCAGAGACGCTCCAAAACCAAACACTGCGCGGCGCCGGCAACTTTGGCGAAAGCCGTGGCTGATCCGGCCCTCATCCGAGCTGCACGGGCCGATGACGACGAAGGCATCCTCGCCATCGTCAATGACGCGATCCTCAATACGACCGCGTGGTATGACCACGAGCCGTGGACCACAGCGCGCGTTGCCGAATGGCGCGCCGCCAAGTTCGCGGAGGGCTGGCCGATCCTCGTTGCGGACGTTGCGAGCGGTATCGCGGGCTTCGGCAGCTTCGGCCCCTTTCGCGCCAGGCAGGCCTACGCCGGCACGGTCGAACATTCCGTATATGTTTCGAACACATATAGAGGTCGTGGCCATGGACGGCAGCTTCTCGAAGCGCTCATCGATCTCGCGCGCGCCCGCGGACTCCACACGCTCGTCGGCGGAGTTGATTCCGAAAACACCGGAAGCCTTGCCTTTCACCGCGCACTCGGCTTCGAGGAAGCCGGGCGGCTGCGCGAGGTCGGGCGCAAGTTCGATCGCTGGCTGACGCTCGTGTTCATGCAGAAGCAACTGTGAAGGAAAGTCCGATGGCGTATCGAATGGCGTTTCAGAACACCGGCGGGCCGGAGGTGCTCGCGCGCCAGGAGTTCACGCCCGCCCCGCCCGGCGCCGGCGAACTTGCGGTGCGCCATACGGCAATCGGGGTCAACTTCATCGATACCTATCACCGCAGCGGCCTCTACCCGGTCAGCCTCCCCGCAGCGCCCGGCATCGAAGCCGCAGGCGTCGTGGAAGCGGTTGGTGAAGGGGTGAGCGGCTTTGCGCCTGGCGACCGCGTCGGCTACTTCACAGGAAAGCCCGGCGCCTATGCCACCCACCGCAACATTCCGGCCGCGCTGGCGCTGAAGCTTCCGGATACGCTTTCCGATGAGGACGCCGCCGGCGTGATGCTGAAGGCGGCAACCACCGAATATCTCGTCGAGCGCTGCGCCCGCGTGAACGCCGGAGACGCGGCGCTCGTCCACGCGGCGGCGGGCGGCGTCGGGCTGCTGCTCGTCCAGTGGCTGAAGGCAATCGGCGTCCGCGTCGTCGCCACGGCAGGGTCCGCCGACAAGCAGGCGCTCGCCCGATCGGCGGGCGCCGATGTCGTTTGCGATTACGGCGATGCCGCAAACGCGTCGCGGGAAATGACGGGCGGCACCGGAGTCGACGCGGTGTTCGACGGCGTCGGCAAGACGACGTGGGACGTATCGCTATCGGCGCTCCGCACGCGCGGTCTCCTCGTGAGCTTCGGCAACGCCTCGGGACCGGTAACAGGCATTGACCTCGGCGTTCTTGCCGCCAAAGGCTCGCTCTTCGTCACACGCCCGACGGTCGCGCACTATTACGCCACGCCCGAGGACTTCCGCACCGGATCAGCCCGGTTCCTTGAAATGCTCGCCACCGGCAGGCTTAAGGCCGACATCCACCAACGCTATGCGCTCACCGGCGCCGCGCAGGTCCACCGCGACCTCGAGGCGCGCAAGACCACGGGCGCGACGATCATGCTGCCGGCGTAACCGTCGCAATCCGGAGCACGCGCTCCGCCCCGCTCCGATCCGGCCAGTGGATCGTCTGGCCCTCGGCGAGCCCGATGAGACCGGCGCCGACGTGCGAGAGGATTGAAAGCTTGCCCGCTGCCATGTCCGCTTCCGGCGGGTAGACGAGTTCGACCGTGCGGCGCGCGCCACTGCCCTCGTCTATGAAATCAACGCGCGCACCCATGCACACGACACCCCGCGGGAGGCTTTCAACAGCGTGCACTTCGGCGCGCTCAATCTCGCGGAGAAGAAGTGCCGCGACCTCGGGAAGGCGCGCTTCCGCGGCGAGAGCGAGATCTCCAAGCCTTTCGGCCTCGGAATCGATGAGGTGAATCGGCGGACGCGAGGCGTCGGTCATGGAACAGGTCTTTCTGACGGCATTGGGGGGACGCGGCTGAACTGCCCCGAACCCGTCGGGACATGCCGTCAGGGTCCGGGGCTAGATGCCCGCCAGAAGCTGGCCCCCGCTGCAGAGGCGGCGTGAAAGACTGCGCATATCCATGATGCCGATGCTGTCCCGGCCCAGGGCCGGAGTCAACCGCCGAACATACTGAGCGTCATTACCCCGACCGAGGGATCGACGATGCCCTCGTAGATCATCTTGAACGCAACATAGATGATCACGAGAAGCCCGATGTAGGCGATCCACCGATAGCGCTCGATATATTTCGCGATGATGTTCGCCGCGATGCCCATCAGCGCCACGGAGAGGACGAGGCCGACGATCAGGATGCCCGGGTGATCGCGCGCTGCGCCCGCCACTGCGAGCACGTTGTCGAGGCTCATCGAAACGTCCGCGAGCGCAACGGCCCAGGCCGCAGCGATGAAGCTCTTCGCCGGACGGATACCGGAATCCTCGTCGCCCGCAATCTCGGGAGATCCCGGAGACTGGCTTGTGCCCGCCGGGTGAAGCTCGCGGTACATTTTCCACGAGACCCACAGCAGGAGCAGCCCACCCGCCAGGATGAGCCCGACGATCTGCATGAGCTGCGTGACGACAAGCGCGAACGCGATGCGCAGCACGAGCGCAGCCAGAACTCCGATAGCGATCACCTTGCGGCGCTGATCGGGCGGCAGACCGGCTGCAAGCGCGCCCACCACGATGGCGTTGTCGCCGGCGAGCACGATGTCGATCAGCAAGACCTGTGTGAAGGCGGCAAGCGCCGTCGGAGAGCCGATATTGGAGAAATCGTGGACGATGGCCGCCCAGATGTCGGCCGGACCTCCGAGGCTGCTCGCGCCGGCGGCCGCGGCCGCAGAGAAAAGAAGGCTGATATCCATCGGGGCCAAACGCTCCTTCGGCCTACTGGTTCATCGCCGCGAAGAAATCGTCGTTGGTCTTGGAATCCTTCATCTTGTCGAGCAGGAATTCCATGGCATCGATCGTGCCCATCTGCATGAGGATACGGCGCAACACCCACATCTTCGAAAGCTTGTCCCTCTCGACCAGAAGCTCTTCCTTGCGGGTGCCGGACTTGCCCACGTCGATCGCCGGGAAGATGCGCTTGTCTGCAACCTTGCGGTCGAGCACGATCTCGGAGTTGCCGGTGCCCTTGAACTCTTCGAAGATCACCTCGTCCATGCGGCTGCCGGTGTCGATAAGCGCCGTGGCGATGATCGAGAGCGAACCGCCCTCCTCGATGTTGCGCGCGGCGCCGAAGAAACGCTTGGGGCGCTGCAGGGCGTTTGCATCAACGCCGCCCGTCAGCACCTTGCCCGACGACGGCACAACCGTGTTGTAGGCGCGGCCGAGACGCGTGATCGAATCGAGGAGGATGACGACATCCTTCTTGTGCTCGACAAGGCGTTTCGCCTTTTCGATAACCATTTCAGCGACTTGCACGTGACGCGTCGCCGGCTCGTCGAAGGTCGAGGAGACGACCTCGCCCTTCACGCTGCGCTGCATGTCGGTGACTTCCTCGGGCCGCTCATCGATGAGCAGCACGATCAGGAACACTTCGGGGTGGTTGTCCGTGATCGCCTTGGCGATGTTCTGCAGGAGGACGGTTTTACCCGTGCGCGGCGGCGCGACGATCAGCGCACGCTGGCCCTTCCCCTGAGGCGCGATGATATCGATGACGCGCGCCGACTTGTCCTTCAGCGTCGGGTCGAGCGTGTCGAGCGTCAGCTTCTCATCAGGATAGAGCGGCGTCAGGTTATCGAAATTGACGCGGTGGCGGACCTGCTCGGGATCGTCGAAGTTGATGAGCGAGAGCTTCGTCAGGGCGAAATAACGTTCGCCGTCCTTGGGGCCGCGAATCTCGCCTTCGACCGTGTCTCCGGTGCGCAGACCGAACTTCCGGACCTGGTTCGGCGACACGTAGATGTCGTCCGGCCCGGCGAGATAGTTCGCTTCGGGTGAACGCAGAAAGCCGAAACCGTCGGGGAGCACCTCGATGGTGCCGCCGCCCATGATCTGCTCATCGTTGTCGGCAAGCGCTTTCAGGATCGAGAACAGCAGATCCTGCTTGCGCATCGTGGACGCGCCCTCGACGCCAAGCTCTTCGGCCATGGCAACGAGGTCGGCGGGGGTTTTTTTCTTGAGGTCTTTAAGGTGCATGACCATCGGGGGGCCTTCGGTGAATCGTGAAAGTATCGGCGCCAGGGGGGATACGTCTGAAATCGAAACAATGCCCTGCGCGGGCGCCTCAGAACGAGGACTTGACCCCCGACTTAGGAAGCGCCTTCCCGGAAGTCAAGCAGATCAGAAAGGCCGGAGCACCGCGAGCAGCACCACGACGATCGCGACGAGGCTCGGCAGTTCGTTCAGCATCCGAAGGCCGCGTTCGCTCACCGGGCGTTCGCCCCGCGCCATCGTCTTCGAAACGCCGACGATCCAGCCATGGAATCCCGAAAACAGGAACACGATGGCGAGCTTCACCCACAGCCAGCCATTGCCCGCAAAGCCGAGATTGAAGGCGAGCGCAAGGCCGAGCGCCCAGACCATCACCATTGCAGGGCCGACGATGATCTTGCGGAGCCGCGCGATGCGCGTCGTCCACAGCGCCTCCTCCGGGGAACCGGGCAGGGCGGGGTGCTGGTAAACGAGATAGCGCGGCAGCATGAACATGCCCGCCATCCAGAAGATCACGAAAATGATGTGGAAGGCCCGCACCCAGAGATGTGCAGCTCCAAGCCAGCCGACCCAGCTTTCCATCTACAGCGGCTTCCGGATCGCGGCGAGCGCGGCCTCGACATGCGCGATCGGCGTTTCCTTGTCGATGCCGTGGCCGAGGTTGAACACATGCGGGCGCGCGCCGAGGGCTTCGCGAATGCGGCGCACGGCCGCGGGGAGCGCATCCCCGCCTGCAAGCAGCAGCAACGGATCGAGATTGCCCTGCACAGGCAGCCCTTTGGGCAGCACCGCGTCCGCCCACACCGGGTCCACGGTTTCATCGAGCCCGACGGCATCGACACCGGTTTCGCGCGCATAGCGCGGCAGATTGCCGCCAGCGCCCTTGGGGAAACCGATGATCGGAACTGGCGCGCGCGCCTTCAGCCGCTCCACGATCGCGCGTGTCGGCGCGATCACCCAGCGATCGAATTCATCCGGTGCGAGACTGCCCGACCAGCTGTCGAAGATCTGCACCGCATGAGCGCCCGCAGCGACTTGGCCCGCGAGATAATCCACGGTGACGTCCACGATCGCATCGATCAGCGCCGAGAAGCGCTTAGGCTCCTTGTAGGCCATCAAGCGCGCCGCTGCCTGGTCCCGGCTGCCCTCTCCCGCGACCATGTAGGTCGCGACCGTCCAGGGCGCTCCTGCAAAGCCCAGAAACGTGGTTTCGCCTGGAAGCGCGGCTGCAACCTTGCGAACCGTCTCGTAGATCGCATCGAGGTGATGCGGCGCGGCGCTCAAATCCTCCAAGCGGGCATTCGCAAGCGGCGGCGCGAGCTGTGGACCTTCGCCTGCCGTGAACGTCAGCGTCTGGCCCATCGCGTGCGGTACGATCAGGATATCCGAAAACAGGATCGCGCCGTCGAAGCCGAAGCGCCGGATCGGCTGCAGTGTGATTTCCGCGGCGGCGTCGCTATCGTACACGAGCGCCAGAAAGCCGCCCTTCTCGGCACGAAGCGCGCGATACTCGGGCAGATAGCGCCCCGCCTGACGCATGAACCACACGGGCGGCACGGCCTGTCGTTCACCGTTCAGCACTGCGAGCAAGGACCGGAACCCCATATCTCTTCTCTTATAAATATATAGAAATGGATTTGGTTGATTGTTGGGCTGGGGATAACGGGGTTTCCTGTGAAGTCCACAGGCAAGCATGACGCAGCCGGATGAAGCCTCGCGTGGGTTTGCATCGCGGGGCTCGACTTATCCACCGAATTCACAGGACGCGTTTCGGATTGTCCACCTGGGGATGATCTGCCCTTGCCGACCGGCGGGAGGATGAACGACCACCCGCTTGCCGGTTATCCCGTGAGTCCTTAATCGAGTCGTCCGGGGGCTTATCCACAACCGCGCGGCAGGAGGCGATACATGCGGCTGCACTTGCATCTCGTTTCCGATTCGACCGGCGAAACGCTTGAATCGGTTGCGAAAGCCGGCCTCGCGCAGTTCGAGGACGTCGAGACGATCAAGCATTTCTGGCCGCTTGTTCGATCGAAGGGCCACCTCGACCGCGTGCTGATGGATATCGCGAGCCGCCCCGGCCTCGTGCTGTTCACACTCGTCAACGCCGATATGCGCAGCCACCTCGAGGCACGCTGCCGCGCGATGGGTTTGCCGGCTGTGGGTGTGCTCGATCCCGTGATCGAGGGCCTGCAGACGGTGCTCGGCCAGCGCGCGGCCGCCCGGCCCGGCCGTCAGCACCAGATGGACGAGGCGTATTTCCGCCGCGTCGCCGCCATCGACTACACGATGAACCACGACGACGGGCAGGGCGCCGACAATTGGGAAGAGGCCGATATCCTGCTGATCGGCGTCTCGCGCACCTCGAAGACGCCGACCTCGATCTATCTTGCGAACCGTGGCTACAAGACCGCGAACCTGCCGCTGGTGCCGACGAGCCGCCCACCCGATCAGCTTTTTCGCCTGTCGAAGCCGCTGGTCGTCGGCCTCACCACCAACCCCGACCGGCTGGTGCAGGTACGCCGCAACCGGCTGCTCAGCCTCGCGCAGGCACCAGAGACATCGTACGTCGATATGGACGAAGTGACGAAGGAGGTCGCGGCGGCGCGGCGGCTTTGCGCCGACAACAGCTGGCCGGTGATCGATGTGTCACGCCGTTCGATCGAGGAGTCGGCGGCCGCCATCATCAACCTCTACAACGAACGCGCCGAGGCGCGCGCCAACGGCTCGGCGGCATGACGTCACTCGTTCTCGCATCGACGAGCGCGTCCCGGCAGGCGATGCTGACGGCAGCGGGCGTGCCGTTCGAGGCGCTGGCGCCGATGGTCGACGAGGCCGAACTCAAGCGTGCGCTTGCCGCCGAGGGCACGGACGCGCGCGGCGTGGCGGATGCGCTCGCCGAGGCCAAGGCGGTGAAAATCTCGCGCAAACTGCCCGGCGTCTTGGTTCTCGGCAGCGACTCGGTTGTCGCGCTCGATGACGGCACGATGATCGACAAGGCGCCCGACCGGGAAACGATCGCCCGCCAGCTGCGGATGCTGCGCGGCCGCACCCACCGGTTGGTGTCCGCAGCTGTCGTGGCGGAGAACGGCACCCCCGTGTGGCGGTTCGTCGGCGTGGCCAGGCTCGCGATGCGGGACTTTTCGGACGCATTTCTTGAAGCCTATCTCGACGCGTGCGGCGATGTCCTGCTGGGATCGGTCGGCGGCTATCATATCGAGGGGCGCGGCGCGCAGCTGTTCGCGCGCGTCGATGGCGACCAGTTCACCATCCGTGGCCTGCCGCTCCTCCCCGTGCTCGATTATCTCAGAACCCGCAGCGTGATGCCGATATGACCCTGCCCTATGCCGAGGTGATCGGCGATCCGATCAGCCATTCAAAGTCGCCGCTCATTCATAAATTCTGGCTGGATCGGCTCGGCATTGCTGGGGACTACCGCCGCGCGCACGTGAAGGCCGAAGACCTCGCCGCCTATATCGAAAGCCGCCGGGACGATGCGGACTGGCGCGGCTGCAACGTCACGATTCCGCACAAGATCGCGGTGATGGATCATGTTGCCGACCCGGGCGGGGTGCGCGCGAGTATCGGCGCGATGAACACGATCGCGCGCGCCGAGGATGGCACCTTGTTCGGGACGAACACTGATGCCGGCGGCTTCTTCGCGCCGATCGCAGGCCTCGATCTCGAAGGCCGGCCGGTTGCGGTCGTCGGCGCGGGCGGTGCGGCGCGCGCTGTCCTCTTTGCCTTGTCGAAAGCGAAGGTCGGCCCGGTGACCGTGCTCAACCGCAACCCTTTGAAAGCGATGGGCCTGCTCGCCGCATTCGGCCTCAAGGGATCTGCGAAACCGCTCGACGCTCCGCTTCCCGAAGCCGCGCTGCTGGTGAACGCGAGTGCGCTCGGCATGACCGGCCAGCCGCCGCTCGATCTCGACCTCTCGCCGCTCCCCGACGATGCGGTCGTCTACGACATCGTCTACAGCCCGCGCGAAACGGCGCTTCTGAAGGCAGCGGCGGCTCAGGGCCTCGAAACCGTGGACGGGCTCGAAATGCTGGTCGGCCAGGCCGCGATCGCGTTTTCGCTGTTCTTCGGCGCTGCCCCGCCCGAAGGCTGCGAGGACGAACTCAAGGCTCTGCTCACGCAATGATCATCCTCGGACTCACCGGCTCGATCGGCATGGGCAAGTCGACCGTCGCGTCGATGCTGCGGCGCGCGGGCGTGCCGGTGTTCGATGCCGATGCCGAAGTTCATCGGTTGCAAGGCGCCGGCGGCGCGGCGCTCGCGCCGATCGAAGCAGCATTTCCGGGCACGACCGGCCCCAAGGGGGTCGACCGCCCGAAACTCGGCGCCGCGGTGTTCGGCAACGCCGAAGCGCGCCGCCGACTCGAGGCGATCGTGCATCCTATGGTGCGGCAGGCGCAAATGGCGTTTCTGGAAGCGGCGCGGCATAACCGTATCGCCATCGTCGCGCTTGATATTCCGCTCCTTTTCGAAGGCGGCGGTCATGCGCATGTCGACGCGACCATTGTGGTGTCGGCGCCCGCGCATGTGCAGCGCCGCCGCGTGCTGGCGCGGCCGGGCATGAGCCGCGAAAAATTCCTCGCCATCCTAGCGACTCAGATGCGCGACAGGGAAAAGCGCCGTCGCGCTGATTTCGTGATCGACACGGGCCAAAGCCTGCGCGAAACCCGCACCGAAATCCGTCATCTCGTCTCTTGTCTCCGGCGCCATGGAGTCCGATATTGCAAGTCATGCGTGAGGTCATCTTCGACACCGAGACGACCGGTCTCGACCCGTCGGACGGGCATCGCATCTGCGAGATCGGCTGCGTCGAACTCGTCGACCGTATCGAAACGGGGCGTACGTTCCACGCGTACATAAATCCGTGCCGGCCCATGCCCGCGGAGGCCGAGGCGGTGCACGGGCTTTCCGACAGGTTTCTTGCCGACAAACCTCCTTTTGCCGCGATCGCTGCCGATTTTATTGCGTTCGTCGGGGATGCGCGGCTGATTGCGCACAATGCCGAGTTCGACCGCCGCTTCCTCAACTGGGAACTGCGCAACTGCGGGCACGACCAGATTCCGATCGAACGCGTTGACGACACGCTCGTCATGGCGCGCAAGAAGTTTCCCGGCGCGAAGCATTCGCTCGATGCGCTGTGCGCCCGGTTCAGCATCGATCTGACCGCGCGCGACAAGCATGGCGCGCTGCTTGACGCGCAGCTGCTGTCACGCGTTTACGTCGAGCTCATGGGCGGGCGTCAGATCGGAATGTCGCTTGGCCAGATAACCGTGCACGAGGAAACGGTTGCGATCCGCGTCGAACGCAGCTACGTGGCGCCCCGCCCGCACGCCGCGACGCCTGAAGAGCTGGCGCGGCACGCTGCCTTTCTCAGGCTGCTCAAAAATCCGCTGTGGGAGCAGATTGGCGCAGGATGAGTCATGTTGGGGTCGAACGCGCAACCCTGCGCGTTCTGTAACACGTTACCCGTCATCGCCCCGCAAACCGGCGGGCGAGGCCAAGAAGAAAGGATGGGCCGAAATGGATATCCGCGTTTCAGGTCAGCAGATCGATGTCGGCGCTTCGCTGACAGCGCATATCGAAACCAGTCTGGGCGCGATGGTGCAGAAATACGGCGTGCGCGCCACCGGCGCGAACGTGACGCTCAAGCCGGGCCCCCATGATGCCGGATTCGTGTGCGACATCCTGATGCAACTGACGCAGGGTCTCGTGCTGAAGGCGTCGGACCGGGCAATGCAAACCGCGCAGCTTGCGTTCGACGGTGCGGCCGAAAAGATCGACAAGCAGATGCGCCGCTACAAGCGCAGGCTCGAAGACCATCACCGCCTCAACGGCGTGAAAGATGTCGCTTTCGACGCGGAATACCGCGTGCTGCGTGCTGCCGACGACGAGGTGGAAGAGGCTGGAGAGAGCGCCGACAACCCGCTCATCGTCGCCGAAACCCGCGTCGACATTCCCGATGCGAGCGTTTCAGACGCGGTGATGATGCTTGATCTCCGGCACACCGGCGCGCTGATGTTCCGCAACAGCCGCACGGGCGCCTACAACATGGTGTACCGCCGCGAAGACGGGCACATCGGTTGGGTCGAACCGCCCGCCGCCTGAGCGGCGGCGCGTTAACGGCCCTTCCAGACGGTCCGGGATATAAGTTCAGCCATGTTCGATCTCGTCACACCGCGAACGGTCCACACCGGACTCCGCGCCGGCAGCAAGAAGGCCCTGCTCCAGCAGCTCGCCGCGCTTGCCGCGCCCATCGTGAACGTGCCCGAGGCGCGGATCATGGAGGTGCTTCTCGAGCGCGAACGACTCGGCTCCACCGGGCTCGGCGGGGGCGTTGCCGTGCCGCACGCGCGGCTGTCCGAACTGAAGTCCGTGCAGGGTCTGTTCGCTAAGCTCGATCCGCCGATCGATTTCGATGCGATCGATCGGCAACCCGTGGATCTCGTGTTCATGCTGCTCGCGCCCGAGGATGCGGGCGCAGATCACTTGAAGGCGCTTGCGCAGATCAGCCGCATGTTCCGGGATCGGCGTCTTGTCGACAAGCTGCGCGGCACCAACAACAGTGACGCTCTTTACGTGCTTTTAAGCGGAGTCGGGCATAGCGAAGCAGCATGAGCATCGAAACCACCCAGGCTGAAGGCAAGGCGGCGCGTCTCGCGGGCCGCCGTCAGGTCGTGTTCAAGGGCGAGGTGCGCCTGATCGACCGGCAGTTCGGGTGCATTGTGCGCGACATCTCGACAAGCGGTGCCCGCATCGCCTGCAAGCAGATGCTGGCGAAGGGCACCGCGCTTCACCTGTTCCTCCCCAAATACGGCACGTTTCCGTGCCTTGTCGCGTGGGCGGATCAGGGGCTGATGGGTCTCGTCTTCGTCGATGGCGATTCGGGCGGGCTGCAGCGGCTGGGCGACAAGGCGCGGATGCTCGGCCTGCTCGATGCCAAGCCCGATCAGCCTGGACACGCGGCCGTTGCAAGCGCCTGATCGGCGCGATGCGAATCAAGACGGATTTTTGGGTCGGCGCGCTTCGCCGCCGGGTAGAGGCCGCGGGCGGATTCGCGACCGTCCTTGCCAAGGGCGAGCCTGATTCGGGCGCCGTTCTGCTTCTCCTGCGCGATTCTTCCGGCACGATAACGGCGCTTTCCCGCGTGAATATGGGAGACGGCAAGGTCTCGTGGCAGCCGATCTTCGAAAACCGCGAAGAGCGTGATCCCGCTGCACAAGAAGCGCTCGAAAAGCGCAGGAAATTCGATCCCGATCTGTGGATCGTCGAACTGGATATCGAGAATCCAGGGCGTTTTGTCGACAAAGATTAACAATTTCTTGACTTTCGACTGTCCGGAAGGCAATCGGCACCGCGAAATGATTATGTGCCAAGCCTTCTGGGCTGGCGCTGATGTTGAACTCCCGGCGCTGGCGGCCTGATTTTCGGCCCCGTTTGCCCCCTTGGGCAGCCCCGGACAACGAGCGGACCCTTCCATGTCGAAATCCATACGGGGCATCAGCCTCGTCGCGTTTTGCGCGGCGATGATCGCGATGGTCTGGCCGAGCGCCGCCCCGGTGGCGGGCGATCACATCGTCAGCAATCTCGAACCCACCGCGATCGCGCTCAATGTGCCGAGCGCCGTTCAGCAGGGCCTGCCCTTCTCGCCGGTTCGCCTCGAAAGCGAACTCGATGTGGACCAGACGCCACGCGTCGGCCTCTCGATCTCCGAGGAACCTGCGCCCCCCATCGATCTTGCGGCGCTCGTCGGTGATGTCGCCGACATGCACCGCAGCGAACTTGAGGATGATATGCGCTGTCTCGCCAGCGCGATCTACTACGAGGCGCGCGGCGAATCGCTCGAAGGCCAGCTCGCCGTCGCGCAGGTCGTCCTCAATCGCGCTGCGAACGAGCGCTGGCCCGATGATATCTGCGCCGTGGTCTACCAGAATGGGCAATTCTCCTTCACCTTCGACGGCAAGCCCGATGTTCCCGCCGTCAAAGGCCCGGCATGGAAGCGCGCCGAAGCCATCGCGATCATCGCCGTAGGTCAGGGGTGGCAGGACGTGACCGACAAGGCGACGTTCTTCCACGCAACTTACGTGAAGCCCGGCTGGCGCCGCGTGAAGGAACAGACGCGCCGCATCGGCGGTCACGTCTTCTACCGCTAGGCCACTTTCGTTCCCGTCCTGTTCTGCTAGAGTGCGGCGGATGAATCTTGCCGCCCTTTCCGCCGAATCGCCCATGGTCGCCTGCGACGTCGTGCGCGGGGTCACGCGCATGTTCCATCATCTCGGTCTTGCCGCGCTTGCCGAGGTGCCGCTGCGCAACGGCCGCCGTGCCGACGTGTATGCGATCGATGCGAAGGGCGAGATCGTGATCTGCGAGGTGAAGGTCTCACTCGCCGATCTGCGCGGCGACATGAAGTGGCCCGATTATCTCGACTTCTGCGACCGCTTCTTCTGGGCGGTGCCGCCGCACATTCCCGCTGCGATCCTCGATGAACCTGCATTCCGGCCGGAAATCAGCGGTGTGATTGTTGCCGATCGCTTCGACGCGGCGATTCTGCGCAACGCCCCTGCAAGCCCGCTGCCTGCTGCAAGGCGACGCACGGAAATCCTGCGCTTCGGCCGGCTCGCGGCAAGCCGCTTCCAGCGCTCCGAAGACCCGTTTTTTGGGGAGTTATCTTAACGCGGCGAGCGTTTCGAGAGGATACGCTGCAGCGTGCGCCGGTGCATCTTCAGCCGCCGTGCGGTTTCCGAAACGTTGCGGTCGCACAGCTCGTAGACGCGCTGGATATGCTCCCACTTCACGCGGTCGGCGGACATCGGCTCCTCGGGCGGCGCGGGCTTTGCCTCGCCGGGCGCGAGCAGCGCGTTCAATATCGCATCGGGATCGGCGGGCTTGGGCAAATAATCGACCGCGCCTGCCTTCACCGCGGCGACAGCGGTGGCGAGGTTGCCGTAGCCGGTCAGCATCACGATGCGGATGCCGGGCCTGAGCGCCCGCAGCTCCGCGACGAGGTCGAGCCCGTTGCCGTCGCCAAGCCGCATGTCGAGCACGGCGTACGCCGGCTTCAGTTCGGCCGCGATGCCGCGCGCCTCTGCAACGCTCGCGGCGGCCGCGACTGTGTAACCGCGGCGCTCGAGCGTCAGGCCCAACCGCTGGCGAAAGGCGTTGTCGTCGTCGACGAGCAGCAGCGTGCGATCAGCCGAGGGCGGAGCGCCGGTTTCGGTTTCGGTGGTCATGCCTGTCCTTCCGTTCCTGCCGCGATATAGGCGATCGGCCAGTTGATTTCGACTACCGCTCCGCCCCCTGCGGCATTTCGGAACGTCAGCGCGCCGCCGGTGCGTTCGATCAGCGTGGTCGCAATGAAGATGCCAAGCCCGGTGCCGCCGCGCGCCGAGCGTGACGGGCCGAGATAGGGCTCGCCGAGATGCGGCAGCAGCTCGGGCGGAAACCCGGCGCCGTCGTCGATGATCTGCAGCGTCACGGTTTCAGCGTCGGCGATCGCCACGATCCGAACCTCGCGCGCCGCGTGGCGAACGGCGTTGTCGACAAGGTTGACGAGCCCGTGCAGCAGCTCGGGCGTGCGCGCCACCACAGTGGCGGGCGCCTCGACGACCACGGACTTGCCGCTCGCCTCGAAGGGCTGCACCACCTCGTGCAGCAGCACGCGCAGCGGCACGTGCGGGAAGGGCGCATCCACTTCGGCCCGGCGCGCAAGGTCGGTCATGATCTCGCGGCAGCGCCTGGCTTCACGATCGAGCAGCGCGACGTCCTCGCCGAAATCGGGGTCGCCTCCCAGCGTTTCGGCAAGGTCGCGAGCGACGAGGCTGATCGTGCCGAGCGGCCCGCCGAGTTCGTGCGCCGATGCCGCAGCAAGCGCGCCGAGCGCCGACATCTTCGTCTCGCGTTCCAGCACCGCTTGCGTAATGACGAGTGCCTGCTGCCAGCGCCGCGCGTCGAGCGAGACGCGCAGCACATAGATGGCGAGGAAGACGACCGTGAAGCCGAGCGCGACGAGGCTCGCGAGCACGTAGATCGGCGGCAGCACCGGCGGCGGCCCGGCCCACGGCAGCGGCAGCGACCACTGCCAGAGCACGCCCAGAATCGCCATCGCGATCAGGATCAGCGCCACCGTGGCGCGCGCGCTGAGCAGCGTCGCCGAAATCGTCACCGGCGCGACGAGCAGCACGCTGAACGGGTTGGCGAGGCCGCCGGTCAGGTACAGAAGCACGCTGAGCTGCAGCAGATCGAACGCGAGATGCAGCAGCGCCTCGACGCCGACAAGCCGCGCGGTCGGCGCGTAGAGCGTCGAAAGCCCGATGTTGAGCAGTGCGGAGGCGAGGATCGCGGCGCCCGCCGCCGCAAGCGGCACCTGGAAGCCGAGCAGCAGGTGCACGACGAGGAACGCGATCGACTGCCCGGCGATCGCCATCCAGCGGATGGTAACGAGCGTGCGGACACGAACGCCTGCGGTGCCGAGCGCCGTCGGCAGCGGCGCCTGCTGGAGAGATTGCGGCTGCGGCACGCCGCGGCCCGTCAGTTGCCCGGGTTCGGCAGCGGCAGCACGGTCGTCGGCTTCGCCTCGTCAGCCTTCGCCTTGTTGTCGTTGTCCTTGAACATGCGCACGATCGCGGCGGCGCGTCGGTCGCGCTCGGCATAGTCGCGTGCGGACATGCCGGCGACATGGTCGGCGAGATCGGGTTTCGCGCCTGCGTTCAGCAGCTCGCGCACGACCATCGCGTTCCTCTGCTGCACGGCGACGATCAGCGGGCTCTCGCCCCGGCCGTTCACCGCGTTCACGTCCGCCTTCCGGCGCACGAGCGTCTGGATACCGTCGATGAAGCCGAGCTGCGAGGCGGTGTGCAGCGGCGTGTTGCCGTCCTTGTCGCGCACGTTCACGCTGGCGCCGTTGGCGATCAGGAAGTTCATCCAGGGCACGTCGCGGCGGCGTGTCACCATGTGCAGCGCCATCTCTCCCGAATCGTTGTCGCGCATGTCGATCAGCGTCGATCCCGGCTGGTCGATCAGCGACTTCACCTTCAGCACGTCGCCCTCTTTCACCGCCTTGAAGAAATTGTAGCGGTCCGAAAATTGCGCGGCGGCGGGCGCGGCGAGCGACAGCGCGGCGAACGTCATGAGAAAAGCGGCAAGATTACGCAGGCTGGACATGTGGCACGGATCCGATTTGTCCCCGGGGGCAAAGCTGGTCTATAGGCCGGACAAGCTGAATATGAAACAACCGCGTCGCCTCCCCTTTCTTCGCATCGCGCTGCTGCTCGCGGCGGCGGTCGCGCTTGTTGCCGCGTTCATCTGGCTCGCCGCGCCGAAGCCCGCCGCGCAAGGGGTCGAGGAGCCGCCGCTCGCCGGCGCGCCCATCGGCGGCGATTTCGCGCTCACCGATCAGAACGGCAAGCGCGTCACGAACGACAGCCTGAAGGGCAGCTACCGCCTCGTCTATTTCGGCTACAGCTTCTGCCCGGATGTCTGCCCGGTGGACGTGCAGCGCATGGCGCAGGGCCTGATGGCTTTCGAGACGACGAATCCCGCTGCCGGTGCGCGCGTGCAGCCGGTGTTCATCACCGTCGATCCGGCGCGTGATACGCCCGCCGTGATCAAGGATTTCGTGGCGGCGTTCCACCCGCGTCTCATCGGCCTCACGGGAACGCAGGCGGAAATCGATACCGCGAAGCGCGCCTACCGCGTCTATGCCGCGAAGGGTGAGGGCACCGATCCGCAGAACTACCTTATGGATCACAGCGCGTTCATCTATCTGATGGACCCGGACGGAAAGCCCGTCATGTATTTCGAGCGTGCCGACGATGCGGCGGCGATCGCCGCAGGCCTCGCCAAATGGGTGCGCTGACGCCGCGCTACTGGGAAACGAAGCGGCTTGAGGAGATGTCGCGCGCGGAGTGGGAAGCGCTCTGCGACGGCTGCGGCAAATGCTGCCTGCACAAGCTGGAGGATGAGGATACGGGCGAGCTCGTCGCCACCAACGTCGCCTGCCGCCTGCTCGATCGTCGCTCGGGGCGTTGCTCGGATTATCGCAACCGCCACGCACATATTCCGGACTGCGTGCGGCTGACCCCGGCGAAGCTGCGCAGCATCGATTGGCTCCCTTCCACGTGCGCCTACGGCCTGCTCGAACGCGGCGAGCCGCTGCCCGAATGGCATCCGCTGATCACGGGAGACCCGGAAAGCGTGAAGCGTGCCGGCGAATCGGTAAGCGGATGGACGGTTTCGGAGGACGAGGCCGGCCCGCTCGAACACCATATGCTGGACCGCGAACTGTGAGCCTCGCGTTCCTGCGGCGCACGCTTTCGCGCAAACCTGTTCTTCCCGACGTGCTGGATGTCGATGGTCGCACCGTGCCGCTGCGTGTGCGCGTCAGCCCGCGTGCCCGTCGCATGACGCTTCGCGCCGACGCCGCGCTCGGCTGCATCGGCCTCACGCTGCCAAGCGGCGTTTCGCATCGGCGCGCCGCCGCGTTCCTCGAAACGCAGAAGCCGTGGATCGCGGCGTGTACCGGGAAATGGCCCGCGCCGCGCCCGTTCGCGCCGGGGGTCTCCATCCCCTGCGGCGATGCCGAGATCAGGATCGAATGGCTCGCCGATCTGCCGCGCACCGCCCGGCTGGAGGGCGAGCTGCTGCTTATCGGCGGTCCTGCCGAAGCGCTGCCGCGCCGCGTGGAAACCTGGCTGCGGCGCGAGGCGCTGCGGCTGCTCACCGAGGATTGCGCCGTGCTTGCCGCCGAGATCGGCTTGCCCCCGCCGCCGATCCGCCTCGGCGACACCACCGGCCGTTGGGGCAGCTGCAGCAGCCAAGGCGCGCTTGCGTTCAGCTGGCGGCTCGTGATGGCGCCGGAATTCGTGCGCCGCGCCGTCGCCGCGCACGAGGTGGCGCACATCGTCCATCACAATCACGGGCCGGAATTCCACGCTCTGTGCAGCCGCCTGTCGGGCGCCACCGCGCGCAAGGCGACACGCTGGCTCGCCACGCACGGCGCCGCGCTACATTGGATCGGGCGCCGCTGAGGGTTCCGGTGCCGGCGCGGCCTCTTCCAGCCAGGCATTGTCGAGGCTTCCCTGTCGGCGCTCGCGGGGCAGCGGATTGCCCTCGCCGTCCACCGGCACCTCGATCGCGCCCTGATAATCGGGCCCGCCGCGGTAATATTCGTCCGGATAGCCCGCGATGGTGCCGTCAAGGCCATAGACCTCCGCATCGGGCTCGCTCAGCGCATCGTCGAGCTGGATGTTGCTGTTCAGCTCCACGACCGGCATCCCCTTGGTCGCCACGCGCATGAACGCCGCGAAGGCCCGCGCAGGTGCGACACCGCCCTGCAGCCCGCCGACGCGCTTGTTGTCGTCGCGGCCCATCCAGACGCCGGCGGTGAGATCGCCGGTGAAACCCACGAAATAGCCGTCCTTGTTGGAGCTGGTCGTGCCGGTCTTGCCCGCGAGCGGACGACCGATCTGCGCCTGACGTCCGGTGCCGGTCTCGACCGCCGCCTGCAGAAGGTTGGTCATGTTCGCGGCGACCCACGGTGCGACGAGCACGCGCGGGTTTTCCGCCTGGCGCTCGTAAAGCTTGCGACCGCGGCCGGTTTCGATCGTGGTGACGGCATAGGGCCGCACCTCGATACCGCCGCGCGCCACGGCGGCATAGGCAGAGGTCATGTCGATCAGGCGGACCGTGGAGGCGCCAAGCGCCGTCGCGGGCTGACGGCTGACGGGTGTCGTGATGCCGAAGCGCCGCGCCATGTCGGCGACGGCATCGAAGCCGACACGTGCGCCGAGCTGCACCGCGACCGTGTTGACGGACAGCGCGAACGCCTGCCGCACGGTCATCTCGCCGGCGAAGCGTCCGTTCGAATTGCGTGGGCTCCAGCCGCCGATCTGCACGGGCTCGTCGACGACGATATCGTCGGGCAGCACGCCGCTCTCGATCGCGGCGAGATAGACGAACAGCTTGAACGCCGAACCGGGCTGCCGCTCGGCGATCGTCGCGCGGTTGTAGAGCGATTCGACATAATCCTTGCCGCCCACCATCGCGCGCACCGCGCCGTCGTGCGACAGCGCCACGAGTGCGCCCTGCGCCCCTGCGGGCGTCTGCGTGCGGACGGCGTCTTCTGCCGCTTTTTGCATCGAAGACAACAATGTCGTGCGCACGACGAGCGGCTCCACCGTCTCGTCGGTCAGGATATCGAGCTGCGACATCACCCAGTCGGTGAAGTAGCGCACGTTGTTCTGCCGGGCCTGCGGCGCAAACGTGATCTCTTTCAGCTCGGCCTGCGCGGCGGCGAGATCGGGCAGCGGCTTCATTTCGTCGATCACCGACAGCACGACCGCGGCGCGCGCGCGGGCGCGTTCGGGATCGGAGGAAGGTGCATAGCGCGAGGGCGCTTTCACAAGGCCCGCGATGATCGCCGCCTCGGGCAGGCTCAGCGTGCGCGCGCTATGGCCGTAGAAACGACGGCTTGCCGCGTCGATGCCGTAGGCGCCGCCGCCGAAATAGACGCGGTTGAGGTACAGCTCGAGGATTTGCTCCTTCGAGAACTTGCGTTCGATGGCAAGCGCCAGCAGGCCTTCCTTCGCCTTGCGCGTCCACGTGCGGTTGTTGTTGAGGAAGATGTTGCGCGCCAGCTGCTGCGTGATCGTGGAGGTCGCCTTCAGCCGGTCGCCGGTTTTCGCGCTCACGAACAGTGCGCGCGCGATGCCCAGCGGATCGATGCCGGGATGCCAGCGGAAGCGACGGTCTTCCACCGCCAGCATCGCGTCCACCATCACATCGGGAATCTCGTCGTAGGTCAGCCATTGGCCGTAGGACGGGCCGACCGATACGAGTACCGCGCCGTCCGCCGAAAGCACGCGGATGGACTGGCCGTTCGGCGAACGCATCATGTCGTCGAACGAAGGCAGCGACGACATCTGGATGCCCACCGCGACCGCCAGGATGACGAGCAGGAGGGTTCCGAAGGCGAGCGAAATTTTCAGTGCTGATTTCAGAAATCGGCCCAAGGCGTGCGTATCCGTTACCGTCCCGTGTGCGCCGTGTATGCGCCAATCGCGGCGGCAACAAGGCCCGTTCGACGAAGAGACTGCCCGCACCGACCTTTCGCCAGCATGAAGCGCGCGGCGCTCGAAGCAACGGTGTAGACAAGGTTAATAATTGGTTAATTACTTCAGATGCGGAACGGTTTCATTTCGCATTCACAGGACTTGGAAGTAAACAATCACTTAATCTGTTCGATCATGAAATAATTCACCATGATGTTCGCGCGATCGATTACTGTCCCGGTCGCTCATGAAACCGGAAGTCATCATCGTGCCATCGGTTCCGGCTGCCGCGACGCTCGCCCGGCAGGAACGCTGGCTATTGGCGGGGCTGCTCGCGGCAGCGGCGGCGCTGTTCGTGCTGACATTCCTTACGATGCAGCCGTTCATCGTCGAACGCGTCGCGGGCGAAATTCGAAAGGAAACCGGGATATCGCAGGTCGCCGCCTTCGATATCGATGCCGAACTCGCCGATCTCATGGAAACCGAACCCGTGGATCTTTCTGCGGGTGCCGATCTTCCGCCTGCCGATGTGTTTGCGGAAGCGAAGGGGCCGCCGCTCAATCTTCTGGCACAGGTCGAACGCGCGCGCATCGCGGTCGCTGCGGCTGCGCCGCCGGTTCCCGCCGGCCCCGTGCTCACCGAGGACGAGCAGATGATCGTGGAGGCGAACGCCGAACGCCGCGCGGTGAAGCTGGCGCTCGAGCGGCTGTTCGCGCGCAGCGAGAGCGGGGGCACCAGCCTTGCCGCGGCGGTGCTCGTGCAGCCGCTGCTGCGCCGTGCCGAACAGGCGGCGGGGCAGCTCGATGTCTACGGCGACGCGCTGCTGCTTTCGGAAGGCCCGCTTATGAAGCAGGTCGCGTTCGCGGGATTTCACGCAAGCCGGGCCGCCGCGATGATGGACATCGAGCGCGCCGAGGCGATTCTGGGCTGAGGCGGGCAGCGCAAATCCACTCACACTTTGGCGCGTGATCCTCTAAAGCGGTGCCATGAGGACGAACCGCCCGGTGCGCCGGGTTTGACCGAAAAGACCGAAGAAGGGACGCGCGACGCGGATACCGCGGCGCTCGCCAAGGGCGGGCGCACGAACTTCTTCGGATTCGTGCTCCGGCTGCTGGCGCGCCTGCCCTTCCTGTTCATCGCCGGGCAGCTCTACGGTGCGGAGGCGCTCGGCCGCTTCGCTTATGCCACGATGATCGTGGAGTTGATGGCGGCGCTTGCCACCATCGGCCTCAAGCGCGGCCTCGCCAAGGAACTCAGCAAGGGCGATCGGCCGGAAAGTCACGTCGTCGGCGACGGGCTTGCGCTCGCGTGGATGCTATCCTTGATCGGCGCGCTCATCATGATCGCGGTGCCGCAGATCGTCTTTCCGAACAGCAAGATCTCGGGGCTCGACCGCATCTTCCCGCTCACCGCGATCTTCATTGTCGGTTCCGATGTCGCGCTTGCCGCGCTCGCGTACCGACACCGCGTCGGCGCCACCGTGACGGCGCGCTCGATCGTGGAGCCGTGGGTGCTCACGATTCTGGCTGCCGCGCTCGCCATGATCCCGGAATGGAAGCCGGACGCCATGATCATCGCCTACGCCGTATCGCTCGGCGCCGCGTTCCTGGCATCGATCGTACCGTGCGTGCGCCTGTTTGGCCTGCCGCATGGCTGGCGACCGCACCCCGTCCGCCTGTTCCGCATGATGCGGGAAAACCTGCCGATCGCGGGCGCCGATGCCATCGAATGGGCCTCGCGCCGCATCGATCTGCTGATCCTCGGCCAGTTCGCGACGCCTGCCGTGCTCGGCATCTATTATGTCGCGCAGCAGGTGGTCACGCTGCCGCAGAAGCTGAAGGTGACGTTCGATCCGATTCTGGCGCCGGTCATCACAAACGGTCTCAAGCAGGCGAACAACGCCATCATCGCCGGGCATCTCCGCCAGGTCGGTTTCTGGATTCTCGCCGCGCAGATCGGCATCGCGCTGTCGCTCGGCATGACCGGCGAAGCCGTGCTCGATCTTGTCGGCGAAGGCTTCGGCAGCGGCACGATGATCCTCAACCTGCTGCTGCTCGCCGAAATCGCCTATGTCACGGGCGCGGTCGCGGAAACCTGCCTCGTCTACACCGCGCGGCACCGCAACCTCATGCTGTCGGTGGTGACGCTCGGCGTCCAGGTGGGCCTCACGCTCGCCTTCATTCCGCTGTTCCGCGTGCTGTTCCCGGCTGAAACGCCGAACGCCGCCGTGAACGGCATCGCGCCCGCCGCAGCGCTCCTCGCGTCGGGGCTGTTCGCGACCGTCGTCAAATCGCGGCTGCTGCGCGCCACGCTCGGCGAGCCGGTCTCCGGATGGCGCTGGCCGATGCTGCTTGCGGCCGGTGCGGCCTTCGCCGTCGGCATCCTCGTGCAGCGTTATCTGGTCGCGTACTGGGAACTCGTGCTCGGCCTGCCGGCGATCCTTGCCACTTACGGGATCGTGCTCTGGTATCGCGGTTTCGAGGAGGAAGACCGGCTGCTCTTCGCCGGGCGCGACAAGCTGCTCAAGGACGCCGAGCGCTAAAGCTGGTGACGCGGCGTCCGCTTCGCGCCCCATGGACCGCTCAGGTCGTGCAGCTCCACATCGATGCATTCCGCATCCGCCCGCAGTGCCGCCCCGCCCGCGAAATCGATCTCGATGCCGCCGTTTTCCCAGCGCAGCGCGAGCAGATCGAGCACCGCATCGGAAGATGGCCAGTTGCGCCGCTTGAGACGGGTGAGCGAATCGATACGCAGCGCGCAGCGCACGCGTGAAGGCTGCCGCGTTTCCCAGCGGTAGCGGTTGGCGATGATGACGAGCCGCCGCGCCTTCGCATCATAGGCAATGTCGCCGCGCTTCACGGCGGCGTCCTGCACCAGCGCGGAAATCGTTTCGAGATCCGCCTCGTCGGCCGCCAGCAGCCGCAGCCGCTCAGTCACTGGAAACCCGCTCGATGTCGGCGCCCGCGCCGGAGAGCTTTTCTTCCAGATGCTCGTAGCCGCGGTCGAGGTGATAGATGCGGTTCACCACCGTCTCGCCCTCCGCCGCGAGGCCCGCGAGCACGAGGCTCATCGAGGCGCGAAGGTCGGTCGCCATCACCTGCGCGCCAGTCAGTTTCGCGACGCCGTGCACTTCGGCGGTGCGCCCCGAAACGCGAATGTCCGCCCCCATGCGCGCGAGTTCGGGCACGTGCATGTAGCGGTTTTCGAAGATCGTTTCGGTCAGGTGGCTGGTGCCCTCCGCCAGCGCCAGCATCGCCATGAACTGCGCCTGCATGTCGGTGGGGAAGCCGGGGAACGGCTGCGTTTCGATATCGATGGCGCGGATCGGCCCGTTGCGTTTCACGCGGACACCCTCGTCCGTGGCGGTGACCTCCAGCCCCGCATCGCGCAGCCGGTCCGCCACGACGCCGAGCGTGGCGAGATCGGCGCCCACGAGTTCCACCTCACCCCCTGCCGTGCCGACCGCGCAGGCATAGCTGCCCGCCTCGATCCGGTCCGGCATCACGGCATATGTCGCGCCGTGCAGGCTGGTGCGGCCCTGCACGCGGATTGTTGAGGTGCCGTGCCCCTCGATCTTCGCGCCCATCGCGTTGAGGCAGTTCGCGAGGTCGACGATTTCGGGTTCGCGCGCCGCGTTCTCGATCACCGTCTCGCCCTTCGCGAGCGCGGCGGCCATCAGCGCGTTTTCAGTGGCGCCCACCGAAACGATCGGGAAGTCGATGCGCCCGCCGACAAGGCCCTTGGCGGTCGTCGCTTTCACATAGCCTGACGTCACTTCGATCTCGGCGCCGAGTGATTCCATCGCTTTCAGGTGCAGGTCGACCGGCCGGTTGCCGATCGCGCAGCCGCCGGGGAGCGACACGGTGGCTTCGCCCGCGCGCGCGAGCAGCGGCCCGAGCACGAGCACCGAAGCGCGCATCTTGCGCACGATGTCGTAGGGCGCGAGCGTCGAGGTGAGCCGCGCCGCCTTGATCGTCATCACGCGCCCGAATTCGCCGCGCCGGTGGCCCTCGATCATCGTCGAGACGCCGTGCTGGTTCAGCAGGTGGCCGAACGTGTCGACGTCGGCGAGGCGCGGCAGGTTGCGCAGCGTCAGCGGTTCCTCGGTGAGGATCGCCGCGGGCATCAGCGTGAGTGCGGCGTTCTTCGCGCCCGAGATGGCGATGCGTCCGGAAAGCGGCCTTCCGCCGCGAATGATGATCTTGTCCATGGGGTTATGGTCTAGCGGGATTTGCAGCGCCGCGTAAGCCGCCGATCGAGAAGACGACGAGCCCGGCCCATATGCAGACGAAGGCGGCAAGGCGGCCGATGTCGAGCGGTTCGCCAAGGATGAAGACGGCGGCGAGAAACACCAGCGAAGGCCCCAGATACTGAAGCATTCCGATCGTCGAGAGCGGCAACCGCCGCGCCGCATAGCCGAAGAGGCCGAGCGGTATGATGGTGATGAGCCCCGAGCCGATGAGCGCGATATCGATGGCCGTGCCGTGGCCGAACACGTCGCGCGGCGCCATCGCCAGCCATCCGGCCGCGACCGGGGCCAGCCAGCCCGTTTCCACGACAAGCCCCGTCACCGGATCGACGACCGTGAATTTTCGGATGACACCATAGAACCCGAACGACAGTGCGAGCCCGATCGAAACCCACGGCAGCGATCCGTGCACCACGGTGACGATACCGACGCCGATCGCCGCCAGCGCGACAGCGATGCGTTTGGAAAGCGGGAACGCTTCCTTCAGCAGCAGCACGCCGATCGCGACGTTGAGCAGCGGCTGCATGAAATAGCCGAGGCTCGTGTCAAGCGCCCGATCGTTCAGCACCGCCCACGTGTAGATCAGCCAGTTTACCGCGATCAGCGCCCCGCTCGCGGCAAGCATCAGCATCAGGCGCGGCGCGGCCATCGCGATCCGCAGCCGAGTCCAGCCCCTGAATACCACGACGGCGAAGGCAAGCAGCACGAACGCCCAGAGCACGCGGTGCGCGAGCACGTCGGCCGCCGGGATACCCACGAACACGTGAATGTAGAGGGGCATCGTGCCCCAGATCAGGAAGGCGCCGACACCCGCCGCAAGCCCCCGGCGCGTCTGTTCCTCGGTCACGGCCCTAGAGCCGGGGCAGCGTCACGCCGCGCTGGCCCATGTATTTCCCCGCACGATCGGCATAGCTCGTCTCGCACGGTTCGTTGCCCTGCAGGAACAGGAACTGGCACGCGCCTTCATTGGCATAGATGCGCGCGGGCAGCGGCGTCGTGTTCGAAAACTCCAGCGTCACGTGGCCCTCCCAGCCGGGCTCGAGCGGCGTCACGTTCACGATGATGCCGCAGCGTGCGTAGGTGGATTTGCCGAGGCAGATGACGAGCACGTCGCGCGGCACGCGGAAATACTCCACGGTGCGGGCGAGCGCGAACGAGTTGGGCGGGATGATGCACACGTCGGTCTTGCGATCGACGAAGCTGTTCGAATCGAAATTCTTTGGGTCGACCACCGCCGAATCGACGTTGGTGAAGATCTTGAATTCGTCGGCGACGCGCGCGTCATAGCCATAGGACGAGAGGCCGAAGCTGATCGTGCCCTCGCGGCGCTGGCTGTCCACGAACGGTTCGATCATGCGGTTCTCAAGCGCCTGCCCGCGAATCCATTTGTCGGACATCACCGCCATGAAACCCTGTCCCTTTCAGAAGACCATTAGCCGCGGATGTGCAGCACGCAGATCAGCGTGAATAGCCGCCGCGCCGTATCGAAATCCACTTCGATCTTGCCGCTCAGCCGCTCGATCAGCGTTTCGGCGGCGGCGTTGTGGATGCCGCGCCGTGCCATGTCGACGGTTTCGATCTGGCTTGCCGTCGATTGCCGGATCGCCTGGTAATAGCTTTCGCAGACCGCAAAATATTCGCGGATCACGCGCCGGAAAGGAGAGAGCGCGAGCACGATCGTTTCGATGTGCTCGCTGTCGCTATCCGCGATGTCGATGGCGAGCCGCCCGTCCTCCACGCGCAGGCGAATCCGGTAGGGCCCCTCGTGCGGCGCGCCGCGCGCCGTCACGAGCCGGAAGCTGTTGCCTTCAAGCAGATCGAAGATGGCAACGCGCCGCTCCTGCTCGATATCGGCGCTCCGCCACAGGATCGTGCGGTCGTCGAGCTGGACATCGATAATGCGGTAATCGCCCATGCCGCTGCTTTATCGGGGCAAACGCCGACACGATAGTCAGAAAGCAGCGCCCCCGAACCCGATAGGGTTCGCAAGGCCGACCGGCCGACCGAGCTTATGCGAGGAAGCCAAGGCCGCGGATGCGGCCGCCCGGCGTTTGAGGGGCAGCAAACAAACCCGCCCGGCGTCTGAGGGACTAAAGAGTAAATTGGCGCGCCCGGAACGATTCGAACGTCCGACCCTCAGATTCGTAGTCTGATGCTCTATCCAGCTGAGCTACGGGCGCGCACGGGAGGGCGCTTCATAGTCGCCTCGGGCATCGTGTTCAAGCCCGTGTTTGCACTGGCGTGGTGGTTTGCGCGCGCTTGCGGCTGAGGGGCGGCACCTCTATCGTCCCGCCGCGATGCGATACCTTGCTTTCCCGGCTTTTCTGGCCGTTTCCCTGATGCTCGGCGCCTGCGCGAACCGTGGCGGCGAATGGCCATCGCTGGCGCGCGTGCCGGGATCGCCGAACGCCCCCTGCGGCCCCGCGGCCGAATCGGCGCCGGTCGGTGCCCGTCCCTGCGTTGCCGCGCCGCCGACGGCGGTCTCGAGCCCTGCGCCCGATCTTCCCGCGCTCGAAGCGCGTCTTGCGGCGGCGCGGGGCGCGTGGGCCGATGCGCTGAGGGCTGCCGAAACCGCCGTGTCGGCTGCAGCCGGCGCTGGTGCGGGCGAAAGCGCGTGGGCGGCGGCAGAGCTTCGGCTCAGCCGGCTCGAACGGGCGGCGGCACCGTTCGCGGAGGTCGCCGAAGCGCTCGCAGGCTCCGAATCAGGGGCGGCGCTGCGAGAGGCCGCACAAGCCGATCGGGCGCGTCACCTCGACGCCTTCTCCCGGCTTCGATCAGCGCTGCGGCGCTAGATCGTTCCCCACGGAAAGTCGTCCGGCGCAACTTTTAAGCGCCCAATACAACTTATACGTGCGCCGTTTACGACTCGTTTACGATTCCGGGGCTAGACCTGTGCCTGCAGACTGATCAGCCAACGGTTCCTCCCCTGGTTCCTCTCCGTTCCCGCCGGGCGGTCTGCTGAAAGAAGGGCACGAGGCCGTCCCCGCGGCAGACAAAGTGCTCCAAATGTTGCCCGAAAGGGCCGCGGCGCCAAGTCCCCCGTGTGCCCCGGCCTGCATCGCCGCCCGGTCCGTGCTCCCCCGCCGGTCCGGGCGGCTTATCGTTTGCGCCCGGCGTTGACGCTGCAGGGGGGGATGATGCACGTTAGCAACGCAGTCGCGCGCAGGGGCGCGGCGGGGTGGACCCGAATCTCTCGTCGTGCGTTAACCGCCGTGAGGGAACATTAAGAAAAACGGTGCATCGTATCCGCCTGGTTGGGGATCGCGGACACCGGGTGGAAAACAAGATGGCCGAAAAGGACACCGGCAGCAGACAGGGCAAGGGCATATCCCCTCCGCCAACGCAATGCCCGGAACTGAAGAGCACGGATTTGCAGGATTTGCTGCAAGAGCTGGAGCGCCCGCTCGATCAGACCGTGATCGATCGGGGCTTGGTGCGGCTCGCCGCCTTCGTTTCCGGGCGGCATTAGCGCATCGTGCGGAAAAGCCAGGCGCGGTTCAGCGCCGCCGCCGCGCCAGATGCGCAACCGCCAGTAGCGCGCGTGATGTCAGCAATTCGGGGCTTGCCGCACCCGGAGACTTGATCTGGCGCTCTGCTTCCAGAAGACGCGAAAGCCCGCTGCGCAGTGCCGGCGTGTTCCATGCCGATGCCTGCCGCGCGATGCGGTCGCGCGCCTTCCAGAAAATCGGCGGCCGCGCCGCTTCCACGGCTTCCTTCGCGCTGCGCCCCGTATCGATCGTGCGCCTCAGCTCGCCGAGCAGCGTCAGCCGCCGCGCCACCGCGCGCAGTTGCGGAATGCCCACGATGCCGTTGCGGCCCAGCTTTGCCGCCTGCACTTCGGCCTCGGTGGAATTGCCGTCGGCGACCGCGTTCACGAGCGCGTCGAAGTCCGATTCGGCCATCGCCGCGCCGAGTTCGGCGAGCGTATCCATTTCGAGTGCCCGCACATGGTCGGGCGCGGCATCGAGATAGAGCGCAAGCTTTTCGAGTTCGCGGGCCAGCACGCCGCGCTCGGCGCCGAAGCCGGCGGCCAGCGCGTCCGCCGCCTCGCGAGAGGGTTTCAGGCCGTGCCGCGCGCAGGCATCGATCACCATGTCCACCGCCTCGCGCCCATCGGGCACGAAGCACTGCGCGACGATGGCAAGCGGGGAGGCGGCTGCGGTCTTGATGAGCGCGGACGTCGCCTTCAGGCTGCCCGTTCCCACCATCACCACCGGATTGCCGGCGGCCGGTGCCGTCAGCAGCGCCTCGATCGCGGCGCTGCAATTGTCGCCCGCGCCGTCCACGCGGATCAGGCGGCGGTCGCCGAACATCGAAACTGCGGCGGCTTCATCGGCGAGCCTTGCGGGATCGGCCGCGAGCGCGGTCGGCTCGAAATCGATGCGGCCCATCGGATCGTCCGGCGGGGCGAGCAGCACGGTGAACCGGTCGGCGATCTCGCGCGCCTGCGCTTCGTCGGGGCCGTAGAGCAGAACCAGCCGGGTGGCGGGGTCGAAGCGCGCCAGCGCCGCGTCGATCGCCTTGCGATCCGCGGCCTTCACGCCGCCTTCACCGCGTCGCTTCGCTGCGCGCGAACAGCGCGACGCGCGCGATGATCTGCTGGGCGATCTCTTCGGAAAGCCGTTCGAGCGCGGCGTTTTCCGCCGCGATAACAGCATATTCGGAACTCACGATGTCGATGCCCGCGTCGGACCGCGCGGCGGCATCGATCAGCACGGCGCCGCTTGCGTCTTCCACCAGCTGCCAGCGCGCGCGCAGCTGGCGCCGCTCGCGCGAGATCGAATCGTCGCCGCGCACACCGAAACCGCTGATGCTGTCGTCCAGTTTCACGATCAGCTTGTAGCGGCGCTCGCCGCTCGCGTCGGGCAGGCGGTCGAGCAGCGCCTGCCGGACCAGATAGCCCGATTTTTCCGGGATCACCGGCACGTCGATCCCCGTGAGGATCGTCGCGGCCGGCCCCTGGCTGCCGCCCGAATAGACCGGTTGCAGTCCGCAGCCCGCCATCAGCACGAGCAGCAGGGCAGCGGCGCGTTTCATGCGACGATATTCACGAGCCGGTCGGGCACCACGATCACCTTGCGCGGGGTCTTGCCATCCAGCGCACGCTGCACCTTCTCGCGGGTCAAGACCAGTGCTTCCATGTCCTCGCGCGTCGCGCCCTTCGCGGCTTCCACTTCGTCGCGCAGCTTGCCGTTCACCTGAATGGCGATCGTCACCGTGTCCTGCGCCAGCATCGCGGGGTCGGCTTCCGGCCACGCCGCGTCCACGGCAAGGCCCGCCTCGCCCAGCACTTCCCACGCCTCTTCGGCAAGGTGCGGCATTGCGGGCGAGATCAGCTGCACGAGCATTTTCACGGCGTGGCGGCGCGCCGACGACGCCGGGGCCTTCTCGATCGCGGCGGCAAGTTCGTAGCTCTTGGCGACGGCCTTGTTGAAGCGCAGCGCCTCGATGTCCGCGGTGATCCCGTCGATGGCGATGTGCGCAGCGCGCGTCAGCGCCTCGTCCTCACCGCCCGCATCATCCTTCACTTCGTTCACCAGCCGCCACACGCGCTGCACGAAGCGCCACGCGCCTTCGATGCCAGCCTCGGTCCACTGCAGGTCGCGCTCCGCCGGCGAATCCGACAGGACGAACCAGCGCACCGCATCGGCGCCGTACTGGTCGAGGATCGGCGAGGGATCGACCGTGTTCTTCTTCGATTTAGACATCTTCTCGACGCGGCCGACAGTCACCGCCCCGCCGCCTACTTCGAATACATCGCCGTCCCGCCGCTCGACCTCGCTCGGCAACAGCCAGCGGCCGTCGGCGGCGCGGTACGTCTCGTGCGTCACCATTCCCTGCGTGAACAACTGCTTGAACGGCTCCTCAAGGTCAATGAGCCCGCACGCCTTCAGCGCCCGAGTCCAGAAGCGCGCGTAGAGCAGGTGAAGGATCGCGTGCTCGACACCGCCGATATATTGGTCGACGGGCAGCCAGCTTTCGGCTTCGGCACGGTCGAAGGCCTTGTCCTTGGGCTGGCTGGCGAAGCGGATGAAATACCAGCTCGAATCCGCGAACGTATCAAGCGTATCGGTCTCGCGCCGTGCCGGCTTACCGCACTTGGGACAATCGGCGTTCTTCCACGTCGGGTGATGCTCCAGCGGATTGCCCGGCGTCTCGAAGGTCACGTCGGCAGGCAGGCGTACCGGCAGCTGGTTCTCCGGCACCGGCACCACGCCGCAGTCCCCGCAGTGTATCACCGGGATCGGTGTGCCCCAGTAACGCTGGCGCGAAACGCCCCAGTCGCGAAGGCGGAACTGCGTTGTCCCCTCTCCCCAACCCTCTGCCTCCGCACGTGCGATCACGGCAGCAATGGCATCATCGACCTCCATGCCGGTGAGGAAGCCCGAGTTCACCAGACGCCCCGGCCCGACATAGGCCTCGTCCCCGATCGGCTCCTCGGCATCGCCGACGACGCGCGTTACCGGCAGCTGATACTTGCGCGCGAAATCAAGGTCGCGCTGGTCGTGCGCCGGGCAGCCGAAAATGGCGCCGGTCCCGTATTCCATCAGCACGAAGTTCGCCGCGAAGATTGGCAGCGTCCAGGTCGGGTCGAGCGGATGCACGACACGGAGCCCCGTGTCGTAGCCCTTCTTCTCGGCGGTCTCGATCGCCTCCGCAGACGTGCCCGTCTTGCGGCACTCCGCGATGAAAGCGGCAAGCCCGGGATTATTTGCGGCAAGCTCGGCTGCGAGCGGATGGTCGGCAGCGATGGCGGCAAAGCTCGCGCCGAACAGCGTGTCGGGCCGCGTCGTGAACACGTCAAGGCCATCATCGCGGCCTTCGATGGCGAAGCGGAACTTCAGGCCCCGGCTGCGACCGATCCAGTTTTCCTGCATTAGCCGCACTTTGTCCGGCCACTGATCAAGGCCCGAAAGCCCGTCGAGCAGATCGTCGGCAAACGCCGTGATCTTCAGGAACCACTGGCTCAGCAGGCGGCGCTCAACGGGCGCGCCCGAGCGCCAGCCCTTGCCGTCGATCACCTGCTCGTTGGCGAGCACGGTCATGTCGACCGGGTCCCAGTTGACGTAGCTTTCCTTGCGGTAGACGAGGCCCGCCTCGAACATCTTCAGAAACAGCGCTTGTTCGTGGCCGTAATACTCAGCGTCGCAAGTCGCGAACTCGCGGCTCCAGTCGAGCGCGAAGCCGAGGCTCCGGAACTGCTCGCGCATCGCCGCGATGTTCTGCCGCGTCCAGCTTTCCGGGTGTGTCTTTTTCTCGAAGGCGGCGTTCTCGGCGGGCATTCCGAAGGCGTCCCAGCCCATCGGGTGCAGCACCTCGAAACCGCGCGCGCGGCGGAACCGGGCGATCACATCGCCCATCGTGTAATTGCGCACGTGCCCCATGTGCAGACGCCCCGAAGGATAGGGGAACATCTCCAGCACGAAGGTCTTGGGCTTTTCAGACGCGCTGTCCGCCGCGAAGGCCTGGCGCTCGTCCCAAATGCGTTGCCAGCGGCCGTCGGCGACCGCGGGGTTGAATCGCGTCATCGGCCTTTAGCCTTGATACACGGCCCTGCGCATGTCGCGGGCGCGGGCGAGGATGGTTTCCTCGAGCTTCTGCACGGTGCCGGCGCGCACCGGGGCGTCGATCCAGTTGCCGCCCTGCTGCTGCTGGCGGACGGCGGCGACGCGCAGCGCATCGGCGCGCAACTCGCGGTCGAGGATATAGACGGTCACCTTCACGCGTTCGCCGGGGGCCTGCGGATTGGCGTACCAGTCGGTCACGATGACGCCGCCGTTCGAATCGACCTGCGCCATCGGCATGAACGCCAGTGTTTCAAGGCTTGCCCGCCACAGGTAAGAATTAACGCCGATCGTGGTCGTCGTCGCGGCGGCAAGGTCGGCGCGCGGCGCGTCCTTCTTGCCCCCGCAGGCGGCGAGCAGGGCCAGCGCGATCGCCAGACCCGTAATGCGTACACTCGTCTTCACGTGGATTTCCGCTCCATCAGGCTTGCTCGGCGGCCGTTATAGGCAGCGCTTTCGGGGGCGCATAGCCCCTCTTCGCGTTGCATTGGCTGTTGAGATGTTGCAACAGGTTCGAACGAACCCGGTCGGTCGCCGCCAAACGAGCGATTCGGACTCGGATTCGTGCGGAGGAAACTGTAGTTCTGTCACGTAGTTGTCACAGGGACGCGACAGAAGCACGGGGGTTATGAATCAGGTTGGGACATACGCAGCGAAAGCACTGGTCGCGGTTTCCGCGGGCCTGATGCTGTGCGCGCTTCCCGCCGCCGCCTCTTCGAAGAAGCCGATCGAGAAGGTCGCCGCCGACAAGGCCGCTGCCGCGAAGCTTTCGGACACCAAGCGCAAGCTCACGACGACCGCCGGTGTGGTGACGCCGCTGAAAGCTGAAACGCTCGGTTCTTTCACGCCGCCGATGCTCGACAACGCCCGCCGTGCCGGTGTTGCTGGTGCCTCGCAGGAACGCACGTTCCGCTTCACGCCCTCGGGCAAGAGCCGTGATAACAAGGCGCTGGCGCTCGGCGTCACATCGCGCGTCGTCCGCGCAGCCGCGCCGGAAACCGCGCGTCCGGCCGAAACCGAAGCGGCGACGGCTTACAACTTCGACGTTTCCGTGGCGCTCCGTGGCTTCGCGCTCACCGGCGGCTACAGCAAGATCGCCAGTGTGCTCAGCGACGAGCGCGAAGGCATCGACCTTGGCCTCTCCTATCGCGGAAGCCGCTGGAAGACCGCGCTTCAGCTGAATGCCGAACGCGATGCCGACGGCTGGGTGAACCCGCTCAGTCTCGACAAGCGCTACACGGTCGAACTCGGCGGTGCCTATGCGCTGAACCCGCGCCTCTCGGTCATCGGCGGCGTGCGCTATCAGATGTCCGAGCCGGATCCCTCGGGCCGCTACCTGCTGCGTAGCGGCGAACGCCTCGGCACCGATGGTGAAGCCGGCGCGGTTTATCTGGGCACGTCCTTCAGCTTCTAGTATCGACTCTGGTTTCGCCCGGTCTGGGCTGCCAACGGTAAGCCTCAGCTATTCCAGGCGTCGATCGCGCCCCAAGCCTCCGCGCCCAGCGCAAGCATCCGCACATAGCGCTTGCGGTTCATGCCGCCGAGCGCTGCAACGGCGATACCCGCTCCACGTGCCGTCAGCCCGAACCGCACCGCGCCGAGCGCCCGCGCAGCCGGATGCGAGCGGGTTGGGAATACGGGCGAGAGGAATACGAGCTTAGCGCCTGCGCGCTGCGCCCGCACCAACCCGGGACGATCATGTGACGCTGCCGTTATGACGTCACGCGTCGGCCGCCCGCCGTCCGGCATATGCACGCCGGCCGCCCCCACGGCTCGCGCGAGCCGGGCGTTGCCGGCCACCACCAGCATGTGCCCGTATCGCCGCGCGAGCTTTGCCGCGCGCTGGGCAACCCCCGCGCGATCGGCTGCGCCGTAGTGCCGTAGCACGATGCCGCTGCCGCGCGGCAGGCGGCGAATCGCGTCCCACAGCGCCTCCCCCATGCGGGGGTCGGTGAACAGCCAGGTTTCAGGCAGCGGCTTCTGGCGAGAGTGGCGGCGTCGCATCGCCCTCTCTATAGGGAAGCGCATGACCGCTGCCGAGACACTCGCCGACATTCATGCCCGTATCGAAAAGGCCGCGAAGATCGCGGGCCGAAAACCGGATGTAACGCTCGTCGCCGTCTCCAAGACCTTCGGTGCCGAGGATATCCGGCCCCTGCTCGAAGCAGGCCAGCGCGTCTTCGGCGAGAACCGCGTGCAGGAAGCCGCGGCGAAGTGGCCAGCGCTCCGCGATGCGTTTCCGGGCGTCGAACTGCATCTCGTCGGTCAGCTCCAGTCCAACAAGGCAGCCGAGGCCGTTGCATTGTTTGACGTCATCCATTCGCTCGACCGGCCTTCGCTCGTCGCCGCGCTCGCGAAGGCGATGGCCGCGTCCGGGCGCCGCGTGCTCTGCTTCGTTCAGGTGAACGTTGGGGACGAAGCACAGAAGGGCGGCGTCGCCATCGACGGTCTCCCCACGCTTCTGGAGGAAGCGCGCGCAGCGGACATCCCGCTCGCCGGGCTGATGTGCGTACCGCCTGCCGATAAGGAGCCGGCTCCTTATTTCGCGCTTCTCGCCAAGCTTGCGCAGCAGCACGGCCTCACTGGGCTCAGCATGGGCATGTCTTCGGATTTCGAAACGGCCGTGGAACTTGGCGCCACGCATGTGCGTGTCGGTTCGGCGCTGTTCGGAACGCGCGAAACGCATTAGTCTGCCCGACATGGGCGGCGACATCCTCATCTACGGTGCAAACGGCTACACGGGCCGCCTGGTGGTGGAACGCGCGCTCGCACGCGGATTGAAGCCGGTTCTGGCAGGCCGCAATCGTCAGGCGGTCGAAGCGCTCGCCGCCGAAACCGGGCTACCGTCGCGCGTCTTCGATCTCAACGGCGATGTTTCTGGCGAACTTTCGAGCATCGGCACGGTGCTCCATCTTGCCGGGCCGTTCTCGCGTACGTCGGCGCCGATGCTGGCGGCCTGCCTCGCGGCGTGCGCGCATTACATCGACATCACGGGCGAGATCGACGTGTTCGAGGCACTCGCCGCGCGCGATACCGCGGCGAAAGCGGCGGGCATCACCGTGCTCTCCGGGGCGGGGTTTGACGTCGTGCCGTCGGATTGCCTTGCTGCGCACCTGAAGCGCCGTCTGCCCGGTGCGGTCTCGCTCGACCTCGTCATCGGCGGCCTCAACGAGGCGAGCCGGGGGACGACGCGCACGATGCTGGAAGGCATGGCGGCGGGCACGCGCGTGCGGGAGGGAGGCGTCATCGTCGAGCTTTCCGAAGTGCCGCGCGGCACCGCCGATTTCGGGGGCGGCCTCAAACCCACCGTCGGCGTCAGCTGGGGCGATGTCTCGACCGCGTGGCATTCCACCGGCATCCCCGACATCCGCGTTTTCTTCGAAACAAGCCCACCGCTCGAACGCGCGCTCGGGATGCCGCGCCTGCTCAGGGCACTGATCGCCAGCGCGCCGGGCCGCTGGCTTGCGGGCCGCGCGATAGACCGGATGCCGCCCGGCCCCGATGCCGAGGCGCGCGGCCGGGGCCGCAGCGTGCTCGTCGGCCACGCGGCGGATGCCGAAGGAAACCGCGCGGTCAGCCAGCTCGAAACCCCCGAAGGCTACACGCTCACGGCACTCACTGCCGTCGAGATTGCCCGCCGCGTCCACGGCGGCGAGGTCGCGCCTGGTTTCCACACGCCGTCGAGCGCCTTCGGCCCCGATTTCATCCTTGGCTTCAGCGGTGTGAAACGTCGGGATCTTTCGTAGGCAAGCGCCTCAGACGATTTCGATCACGTCGCCCTGCGCAAGCCGCTCCACGATCGCAAGCAGCGTTTCGCGCGGAATTGCCACGCAGCCCTGCGTGAAGTCCTTCGCCGCCGTGCAATGTAGAAAGATCGCACTGCCCATGCCCGGCACCGGCGGCGAGTCGTTGTGGCCGATGACGACGATGAGGTCGTAAAGCCCGTCCTCACGCCACAGGTGCTCCGCCGAGAACGGATGCGGATGCCGCACCGGCCGGTTGTATGCGGGGTCGCGTACATCGTCGGACCAACCGTCGCTGGGGTGCAGCCAGCGCCACGGCAGCCGCGTGTTCGGCGCAGCGAGCTTGTCGGGGCGCGCCAGCAACGCGCGAATGGCGTATGTGCCGCGCGGCGTCATGGCGTCACCTTCGCGCTTCGTCGCCGCGTCCGTCGCGCCCGCTTTGCCGATCAGGCATGGCACGGTCTCACCGAACGCGGTCAGCGTGCGCGCAGCGGTGGTGACGCGGACGGCGTTCACAGCATGTGCCCGGTGCGGTCGCGCTTGGTGCGCAGATACGCCTCGTTGTGTGCGCCCTCGCCGGCCTTGAGCGGCAACCGCTCGGCAACGGCGATGCCTTCGGCTTCCAGTCCGGCGACCTTCGCGGGGTTGTTGGTTAGCAGGCGGATGGTACCGAAGCCGAGTGATTTCAGCATGTTCGCCGCGAGCGCGAATTCGCGCTCGTCGATCTCGAAGCCGAGCCGGAGGTTGGCGTCGACCGTGTCGAAGCCTTGATCCTGCAGCGCATAGGCGCGCAGCTTGTTGATGAGGCCGATGCCGCGCCCCTCCTGCTGCAGGTAGAGCAGGATGCCGCCGCCGGAGTCGGCGATCGCGTGTAGCGCGGCGTGGAGCTGGTCTCCGCAATCGCACTTCAGCGAACCCAGCAGGTCGCCGGTGAGGCACGAGCTGTGCAGACGCACGAGCGGCGTAGTGCCGTAGGGGTCGCCGATCAGCAGCGCGAGATGCTCTGGCCCGCCCGGCAGGCGAAAGGCGACGATCTCGGTCTTCTCGTGCACCTTGATGGGCAGGCGCGCACGGCTCACGAGCTTTAGCGCGCCGGTTTCCGCGAAGTGTTCGATGTCCGCCGCAGTGACGACGTCATCCGCCGCGCCGCCCTTGATCACGAACAGCGCGGGCAGCAGCCCGGCGTGCTTGGCGAGGCTGAGCGCCGCGCGCGCAGCGCGATCGTCGCCACCGAGCGGTGTGCTCCGGAACGGGCCTTTCAGCGGCGTTGCAAGATCAAGCACGGGGTCGGCGACGGCGCGCGCCGTATCGAGATCGAGCCACGGCGTGCGCTCGATCTGCACCGCCTGCATCCCCGCCGCCGCAAGCTGATTGCCGAGGCCGAGGAAGGCCGCGCGCTTGTCCGTCAGCAGCACATTCGCGCGCGCGCTGCCTTCGAACGCCGCGAGCGATTCGGGATCGGCGAGCTCGATGGCGAGCACAGCGATCGCTGCGTCGCCGTCGGTCACCCGCACGGGGTGACCGCGCCGCAGGGCATCGATCGCGCGTTCGGCGCTGCTCAAAGCGCGAACTCGGCGATGAGCGGAATGTGGTCGGAAGGCTTTTCCCAGCTCCGCGCGGGTTCCAGAACGCGGAAGCCCGCGAGCGTTTCCTTCATCGCGGGTGACACCCACACATGGTCGAGCCGCCGCCCGCGGTCGTTCACCGTGTGGTCCTTGTTGCGATAGCTCCACCATGTGTAGAGCCGCTGCGGCGAGGGCACGAGCGTGCGCGCGACGTCGACCCAGTCGTGGCTCTGCATCAGGCCGGTGAGCGCGTCCACTTCGATTGGCGTGTGGCTGACGACATCGAGCAGCGCCTTGTGGCTCCACACGTCGCATTCGAGCGGCGCGATGTTGAAATCGCCGAGGATGATCGTCGGGTCGCGTAGCGTCTCGGACCAGCGCGTCATGCGCTGCACGAAATCCAGCTTCTGTCCGAACTTCGGGTTCAGCGTGCGGTCGGGAATGTCACCGCCCGCGGGCACGTAGACGTTTTCAAGGAGGATGCCATTTGGCAGCCGCACGCCGATGTGCCGTGCCTCGCCATTGTCCTGCCAGTCGAACCGGCGCTCCTCCACAAGCGGCTGCTTTGAAAGGATGGCGACGCCGTGGTGCATCCGCTGGCCGTTCAGGATCACGTGCGGGTAGCCCATGCGCTGGATCGCGGCGAGCGGGAAATCCGTGTTCTGCGCCTTGGTTTCCTGCAGGCAGATGATGTCGGGCGATTCGTCCTTCACCAGCTGCGCGATGATGGGCAGGCGGATGCGGACGGAGTTGATATTCCAGCTGGCGATCTTGAGACGGGACATGGCGAGCGGCTTAGCAAGGCCGGGCGTCTACGCAAAGGCTCAGAAATGCGTAGGCCCCCGCCTTCGGGGTGAAGACGGGGGCCCTTTTTGCGCTCGTCACGCAAGTCGGCGGCGGGTCCGGGCAACAGGGGGCAAATCCCGAACACCAGCCGACTGATGACAATTTAGGGGGCCGATCCTGTCGCTTCAATGAACGGCCAGACGCTTGGTCAGCAAATTTAACCGTTCCGCCCCCGAATCCCGCTATCGGCTGCCGGGGCGGCTGCGCGGGCGCGGATCGCGATAGCGAAAGGCGTTGTCGTCGACCTTCACGTTGAAGGCGATGTTGGAGAGGTCGACGCGCGTGGTGTTGCCCTGCGCATCGAGCACGCGCCAGCCTTTCAGCTCAAGGCCGCCGGGCGCGGTCCGGTCGCGCTCGAAGAAAATGGTGATCACACCATATTCGGGGTGCTTCCGGTCTTTGGCCTCCACGGTTAGCGCCTTTGGCGTCGAGGAGACGATTCGGGCATAGCGGGAAAGGTCGGCCTTGGCATCGAGCAGCACCGAAAGCGGCGTCTGCTTGATCGGATAACGCGAGACCTGGGACACCTGATAGTCGATCATCGTGAGGTTTCGCCCGTCCGCCACAACAAGCAGCGGTACGTCTTTCTGATACTGGAAGCGCACCTTCCCTGGTCGCGCGAGCGTGAGTTTACCGCTCGCCACCGCGCCGCTCTCGGCGGTCTGCCGGAAATCCGCCGTCATCGTCCGCGTCGCCGCAAGGTGCGCGCTCACCTCGGGAATCGAGGCGCCGGCGGGTGCCGAAAGGCCGACGGTGGCGGTAAGGGCAAGAAGGGCTTTTTTCATCACGAGTCCTGATAGCGCCGACGCGAAGGCGCGGCAAATCCGGGCGCATGGTGCCGCACTGCGCTTGAACCGGCGTTGAACCGCCGTCAGATTCGGTTCCCGTCCGGGTCGATCAGCACCTCGCGCCGCCCCACGTGGTCGGGGGTGCCGACGTAGCCGTCCTTCTCCATGCGCTCGATGAGGCGCGCGGCGTTGTTGTAGCCGACGCGGAGCTGCCGCTGGAGGTAGGACGTGGAGGCCTTCTGGCTTTCGGCGACCACCTGGATGGCGCGGCGGTAGAGGCCGGCCTCGGCATCGTCCTCGTCGATCGGCAGGCCGAACTGACCGTCCGAGCCCTCGGGCTCTTCGGTGACGGCAGCGATATATTCGGGGGCGCCCTGCTCGCGCCAGTGGATGGCGACGCGCTCGACCTCCTCGTCGGACACGAACGGTCCATGGACACGCGAGATCTGCTTGCCGCCGGGCATGTAGAGCATGTCGCCCTTGCCGAGCAGCTGCTCGGCGCCCTGCTCGCCGAGGATGGTGCGCGAATCGATCTTGGATGTGACCGAGAAGCTGATGCGCGTCGGCAGGTTCGCCTTGATGACGCCGGTGATGACGTCAACCGAAGGCCGCTGCGTCGCCATGATGAGGTGGATGCCTGCCGCGCGCGCTTTCTGCGCGAGGCGCTGGATCAGGAACTCCACCTCCTTGCCGGCGGTCATCATCAGATCGGCGAGCTCGTCGACGACGACGACGATCAGCGGCAACGTATCGAATTCCAGCGTCTCGGTCTCGTAGATCGGTTGGCCCGTTTCGCTGTCGTAGCCGGTGTGGACGCGCCGCACGAACGGCTCGCCCTTTGCTCGCGCTTCCTTCACCCGCGCGTTGAAGCCGGAAAGCGAGCGGACGTTGACCGACGCCATCATCCGATAGCGGTCCTCCATCTGCTCCACGGCCCATTTCAGTGCGCGGATCGCCTTCGGCGGCTCGGTGACGACGGGCGAAAGCAGATGCGGGATGCCGTCATAGACGGAAAGCTCGAGCATCTTGGGGTCGATCATGATCATTTTGCATTCGCGCGGGCTGAGCCGGTAAAGCAGCGAGAGGATCATGGCGTTGAGGCCCACGGACTTGCCCGAGCCGGTGGTGCCCGCGATGAGCAGGTGCGGCATCGGCGCGAGGTCGGCGACGACGGGATCGCCCGCGATGTCCTTGCCGAGCACGATGGGGAGCGCGGCGGTCTGCGTCTCGAACGCGTCCGAAGAGAGCATTTCCGAAAGCGACACGGTTTCGCGCTTCACATTCGGCAGCTCGATGCCGATGACGTTGCGGCCGGGCACAACGGCGATGCGCGCCGAAAGCGCGGACATCGAACGCGCGATATCGTCGGCAAGGCCGATCACGCGGCTCGCCTTGATGCCTGCGGCGGGCTCAAGCTCGTACATGGTGACGACCGGGCCGGGGCGCACCTCCACGATCTCGCCCTTCACGCCGAAGTCGTCGAGCACCGATTCAAGGAGGCGCGCGTTCTGTTCGAGGCTCGCTGCGTCGATCTTGCGCGCGGCGGGCTTCGGCGGTGGCGAAAGCAGCGACAGCGGCGGCAATTGGAAGGAATCGCGCAGATCAAGCCGCGACTGTTTCTCGCGTGCCTCGCGTTTCGAAGGGGCGGCCTTCTTCTCGGGCGTGACGATGCGCTTGGTCGGCGCGGCGGCTGTTTCCGGCACCGTGTCGTCATCGCGTGGCGTGCTGCGGCGCGGCTGCGCGCGAGGAACGGGGCGCGGCTGCGGTGCTTCGGAACGCTCGTTGCTGCGTTCGGCAAGGCGCGCGCGGAGCGCAGCGATATCTTCGCGGCTGATCCCAAGCGCGTAGAAGAAAAGCGCGATCGCTCCGAGCCCGAGCAGCACGCCGATGGGCGCCATCACGGCGGCGGGGCTCACGTCCGGCGGCAACAGGCCGGCCGCGGCTTCGGGGATGCGGCCGAGCAGGAGCCCGGCAATGCCCCCAGCCCCTGCCGGAAGATCGCCCAGAAGATCGCGCCCCGGCAGCGCCAGCGCGGCCGCGGCGAGCAGCACTGCGCCAAGTGTCGCAGCGAGCTGACGCCGCCAGCCGTCGAGACCGCGCCTCTGGATGAGCCGCACGCCGAGGAGCGCGACGACAGGCACGACAAGCAGGATCGCAAGCCCCGCGAGCTGCAGGAGCAGATCGGAGACATAAGCGCCGGTGTAGCCAAGCCAGTTCTGTGGCGCGGTGATCGTGGCGCGGTTGAACGAGGGATCGGTGCTGTCGTAGCTGGCGAAGGCAAGCGTCAGCGCCAGTGCGATCATCACGAGTACGCCGCCGCCCGCCACGACAGCCGCGCGCTCCAACGCCGCCACCCAGCTTTGCGGCATGATCGCCGTCGATTTGCCTGCTGCCCCGCGCGCCATGACCCTTTGCCGACCCCGTTCAAAATGCAGCCGTTGCGCGGAACATCCCGCGAACATGCCTAAGATTGAGTCCGCGGGGCGCCGGGGTCAAGAAAAAGTCGGCCGGCGGTGAGGCCGGCCGACAGGAACGGTCCTGAAAAATCCAGGTTCCCGAGCGAGCAGAGACGCGAAATGCGTCTCGCCGGAGCCTGTTCAAAATCCGTGCCAAGCGCGAGACGGCGGCATTTCGCAGAATCTGGAATATGGCGTGCCCAATAAATAGGCGTGCAAAAATGCGCGCCCGAAAATTAGGCATACGTCATGCTCTTTCGCACCTTGCGATGTGCGGCTAGGGTCCGATTATGCGGTACACCCACGACACGATCATCATCGGTGGCGGCCTTGTCGGCATGACAACGGCGCTTGCACTCGCGGCCTCCGGCATCCGTTCCGCCGTCGTCGACAGCGCCGATCTCGACGCGACGCTCGCGGCGGGCTTCGACGGTCGCGCCTCGGCGATCGCCAGCGCGACATGGCGGATGCTCGCCGCGCTCGGCCTTGATGCCGAGCTTGAACCGAAAGGCTGCCCGATCCGAGAGATCCGCGTCACGGACGGTCTCTCGCCGCTGCACCTTCATTTCGACGGCACCGGCGACGCGTCCGGCGAACCGCTCGGCTCCATGTTCGAAAACCGCCACCTGCGCATGGCGCTGGTGGCGGCGGGGGCCGCTTCCCCGCACATCGACGTGTACGCCCCCGATGCGGCCGCCACGATCGAACGCGCGGAGGCCGGCGTCACCTTGCGCCTTGCGAGCGGCGGCACACTCTCCGCGCCGCTCATTATCGCTGCGGACGGCCGCCGATCGAAAATCCGCGAGGATGCCGGCATCCGCATCGCGGCGTGGAGCTATCACCAGACCGCGATCGTCGGGATGATCGAGCACGAGGTGCCGCACGGCAATGTCGCGTTCGAGCTGTTCTATCCGGCCGGGCCGTTCGCGGTGCTGCCGATGCTGCCGGGCACGCGCTCGGCGATCGTATGGACCGTGCGTGAGCGCGATGCCGCCGCGACGCTGGCGCTGCCGGAACGCGCCCTGATCGCCGAGATCGACAAGCGCATGGGCGGCTTCCTCGGAAAGGTGCGCCTCGCCGCAAAGCCCAGTTCCTTCCCGCTCGGCTTTCATCACGCCGAACGCTACACGGATCGCCGCCTGATTCTGGTAGGCGACAGCGCGCATGGTATGCACCCCATCGCCGGGCAGGGTCTCAACCTCGGCCTTCGCGATTCCGCCGCGCTCGCCGACGTGCTGGCGGAGGCCGTGCGTCTCGGGCTCGATCTCGGCGATCCGCAGGTGCTTGCGCGCTACCAGCGCTGGCGGGGGTTCGACAGCATGTCGGTGATGGGCGCGACCGATGTGCTCAACAAGCTGTTCGCGATCCCCGGCCGCCCTGCCGCGCTCGTGCGCCGTCTCGGCCTCGCCGGCGTCCATCGCCTGCCGCCGCTCAAGCGCTTCTTCATGGCGGAGGCGCGCGGCGCGTCGGGCGATCTGCCGTCGCTGCTGCGCGGCGATCTGCCCTAACTCTCGTCCTCGCCAAGTTCGCGCGCTTCCTCGATCACCATCACCGGCACGCCGTCGCGCACCGGATAGGCGAGTCCCGCCGCCTTGCTGACGAGCTCCTGGCGTTCGCGATCATAGCTGAGCGGCGCCTTGGTGAGCGGGCAAACAAGGATCGCGAGCAGCCGCGGGTCGACATCGCGGCTCAATGCACCAGCCCCGACCCGTTCTCGGCGCCGGTCTGCGCGAGCGTCATCAGCGCACAAAGCGTTGCGGCGCGGATCGGCACGGTTTTCGCTTCCAGCAGTGCCTGCTTTTCCGCCACGTCGAACGGGCAAACGGCGGCCAGCGTGTTCACCAGCGATTCGTCATCCGCGCCCGAAACCGCTTCCCAGTCAGCCGACAGGTTCTGCGTGTCGAGATAGGTGCGCAGTGTCGTTTCAAGGTCGGAACGCAGCACCGCCGCCATCGGCTGGGGCGCCTGAAAATCCTCCACGAAATCGCGGTAGTCGGCGCGCACCTGCCGATAGGGCGTTGTGACGTCGAGTTCCTCGGCGATGCGAAAGCGCGTGACGCCGGTCAAAACGATCAGCAGCCGGCCGTTTTCGGGGTCGGTGAACTGCGTGATGCGGCCAAGTCCGCCAACCTCGAACAGGTTCCCATCTTCCTTGGGCTGGATCATGCCGATCAGCCGTTCGCCACCCATAGCGGCTTTCACCATGGCGAGGTAGCGCGGCTCGAAGATGTTGAGCGGCAGCTGGCCGCGCGGCAGCACGACCGCGTTTTCCAGCGGAAACACCGGGATCACCTCCGGCAGCGAACTGATCCCGAAACCACTCACGAGAACAGCAGCGCCGAAAGTTTGCGGCGGGCGGCGTTCACCCACGGGTCTTCAAGGCCGATTGCCTCGAACAGCTTCAAAAGCTGCGCGCGCGCCGCATTGTCGTTCCAGCCGGGCTCGCGACGCATCACCTCGAACAGGTGCTCGGCAGCGGCATCGCGTTCGCCGTTCGCGGCGAGCGCGGCGGCAAGCTCCAGCCGCTTCGCGTGGTCGTCCGGGTTCGCGGCAAGCGCGCCTTCCAGCGCGGCGAGCGCGCCGGCGGGAACGCGCTTCTTCGCCATTTCGATCGCGGCGCGCACCTGCGCCAGCCCCGGCGCCTTGCTGTCGGCGGCTACTGTCGCAAGCGCGGCTTCCGCCTCGTCGATCCGGTCGAGCCCGGCGAGCGCGCGGGCAAGCCCGATCGCGTGCGCTTCCTGCTCCGGTTCCTCGGTGCGCAGCGCGGTGTAGATCTGCTCAGCCTGCGCGAAGTCGCCGGCGTCGAGCGCCGCCGCGGCAGCTTCGGCATAGGCGGCAAGCGACTTGTCATGGCCGTCCACCGCTCCGATCGGCAGCTGCGGCAGGATCTGGTCGAGGAAGGCGGCAAGCTCGCGCTCGGTGCGAGCGGGCGTCAGGTCGGCAACCGGCTGGCCCTGGAAGAACGCATAGACGGTGGGGATCGATTGCACGCGGAACTGCGTCGCGATCATCTGGTTCTTGTCGACATCGATCTTCACCAGCTTCACGCCGCGCGCGGCATAGTCCGCCGCGACCTTTTCCAGCACGGGGGCGAGCTGTTTGCACGGGCCGCACCAGTCCGCATAGAAATCGAGGATGACGAGCGACGTCATCGAGGGTTCGATCACGTCGCGCTTGAAGGCCTCGATCGAAGCCCGCTCGGATTCGGGGGTGCTGAGAGTGGCCAAGATGCGTTCCCTTTTCGAAAGACAAAGGTGGGTTCCGGGCGTTCATATGGGAAGTCCGCGCACCCCGTCCAACCCCAATCGCGAATCCGCTTGCGCTTTTCGCTGCGCTCATGCTAGCAGCCGCGACCTCTGGCGGAGCCAAGCCTCCGCGTACGTTCGAGCGGGCGTAGCTCAGGGGTAGAGCACAACCTTGCCAAGGTTGGGGTCGAGGGTTCGAATCCCTTCGCCCGCTCCAGTTTTTCAAGTGATTACAATCGCTTAGACGCCTTCGGCGTGACTCGCGAATCACGTGTCAACTCTCGGGCTACCACCAGGCTACCACGCTCGGAAGCGCAGGTTCCACTGCGTCCCAGCGTTTGATGCTTAAGCAAGTGTTTGTACATGCGCGGCGAACAGGGCAATGTGATCGTCTCGTGAGGGGTAACTCGTGGACGACCGCAAGGACGTATTGCCGCTTCGTATAGTTGCTGCCCGCTTCATAAACATCAATGAGCAAGCGGGTCTCACCGAGCTTGACCGTATTACAGCGGATGCCTCCCGTATTATTCGGAAGAGATACGCCATCTTGTTGGTTGCATTTGCCGTCGCAATTTTGACAACTGGGATTACGCTTATTCCCGGGCTTTTTCTGGTCGCCAGCGAGACGCCTGGCGCCGAAGTTGCTCTTATTGTGGGCTTGGCATGCTTCGCCCTGCTTATGGCTATTCTCGCTTTGTGGCGTTCCTTCCAGTATGGTGGCTTGAAAGCATCTGCGCCGCAGAAGCCTGTTTATGCCGATGCTGATGATCCTGCGGCGCGGAACCTCGAACGCCTGTTTGCCGTCCTTCAGCTCGAATCGACCCCGCGGGCCTTCTATCGCTTGCGCAACGGCACGCGCTGCTATGTGGACGAGCGCTATTTCTTTGGCAGTCTGCGCGCGGCACACGTGTCCAAGAGCAGCACTCTCCGCGACGCGCTGTTCGGGCCCACTGGATTCTGGTTCGCGCGCGAATTGTTTCTGGAAGCCGATATCGATCAACTCATTACAAGCGCGAAGGCCAGACCCAATCGTACGGGGGCTCCGAAAACATATGATTATACGGATGCTGTCATGTCGCTGATCGAACATCCATCCGTCCGGGCTCTCCAGATCGGAAAACGCGGCAACCAAAAGCAGATCGTCGCACTTTTGGAGGACTGGTATCATAGCCGGCGCGGGCCAGCGCCCAGTGAAACCCAGCTGAGCCTCTATGCCAAGCAGATATTGGACGTGATCGCGAAAAATCGCGCCACGAAATCCTAGCCGCCATTCCCGAGGAATGGCGGAAATCCACGACTTCCAATTTTGATTGTTACCGCGTGATCGCCAAATCTGGCGGTCTCCCCACGCATTAGCACACCGATGGAACCACCGGCGCTTAGACGCGAATGATCGGGTCGTCCGCCGCATCGCGGCACCCAACGGAGGCGACCATGGATGAGATCGCATACTCGATAAACCGGACCGCCAGAGCGCTCGGTGTCGGCCGCAGCACCATCTACAAACTCATCAAGACCGGTCAGATCGACGCGCTCAAAATCGGAACGCGGACGCTGATAACGACCGAATCGATTGCTCGGCTTACCGAGGTGCATCGCTCAAGCTGACGCTCGCGTGACGATGCGTAGCCCGCGCCTTTCCCCTCCACATCATCGGCTGAGGTCGAATCGTGTGCGTATTCCGTAAAGCCTTTGGCTGGTTCGGCCGCCTTCTAGGTGCGCCTGAGCGAATCAGTCTGCACTTCATCGCCAATCGGCGCACCGCGGCTTACGTCCGTCCGCTCGTCCGAAAGCTTATCGCCGATGACGACGACGGCGAGACCTACCGCACCGCGCTGATAGACTGGCACCGGGCGGAGCGGCCGCCTCTCGCCCTTTATCACGGAACCACCAGCTTCTGCCGGATCGATGGCCCCAGCCAATGGGTCGGGGATCATCCGTTTCCGCTAGGCGGGCTGATCCTCAGTCCCGGCGTGACCGCGCACCTTGATCCGTTCGAGGCCGAGGCGTTGCACGGTCATATGCAAGGCGCGGTCGAACGGGCCATTCGGGCATGGCTTGCCGATCGCAGTCGCCGTGCCCACCCGGCAGTCCCGGTGGAGTTCGATCGCCGTGAGGCCGACCGCGTCGCGAAGGCGATGATCGCGGCCTGGGCGGCGCGGCAGGAGCGGATAAGCCGACCCGCCGTCGATGATGCGAAAGGCCCGCATCATGTCTGACCCCGTCACGCAAAGGGCAGCGTTGCAGGGCCGCGATGCTGCGCATCGAGCCCGCAATTTGGATACACACCTCACGCACGTGTGCATCCCGCTTTTCCGCCGTTTTTTGAGAGTGCGCCGAGAGTGCGCGCCTTCGGCGGATCGGCAGACCCTCGCATTTGCGCGGCGTTTCACGAGTGCGCGGCGCACTCTGAGCCCGGTAGCGCTATGAAGCCGGTTCAATACACCGTCCGCCTGCCCGCATCGCTCGACAATGCGCTGCGTTCGCTGGCCAGGCAGCAGAACACGAGCGTCTACGCGGCTCTTCAGCTGAGCGTGCAAGCCGGCATTGCGGCGCTCGCCAACCCGCCCGCGCCGGGCACCGACGACCGCGAACTCGTCGCCGAACTGGCATCGCTTGGCACCCGCATCGTGGACGTCGAGCGGATGCTCGACCGCACGCTGTTCACCGCGTGCGCCGCCTACGCCTATGCCCGCAGCGCGGCACTCGGCGCACGCAAGGGCGACGAGGTCATCACCGCCGAGATCAACGCCGCCTATGACCGCCAGCGGCGACTCTCGCAGGAGGGCCGATCGTGACCCATGACCGGCGCATCCATGCCGATGCCGTCCGGCGGCAGCTTCGCGGCAACCACGCCCGGCGCTTCAAGCGCCAAGCCGGTGTCATGCTCGGAGCCATGGCACTGGGCTCAGTCGCCGCACCCTATACGATGCTGGACAGAGACGCTCAGTGGGCGGCGGGCGTCTACGCCTACGTGCGGACGAGCATGTGGGTCGCGGACGGGGCTGTCGCCGATCCCGAGATCAGCGTTACGTATAGGGGAGCGGATTACCGCGTATCCGCACGCGCCGTGGTTGCGAGCCGCCACTACCGCGAGGCAGTAGGTGCCGTGCTGGTCTACGCAGGACGCGGATGCGGGCTGGGCTTTGCCGCCTGGCTGTTCGGCCTCGTCCTCTTGCGCGGTGCCGCTGCGCGGCGGCGCGAGCGCGCGCTTGACGATCGCGTCATCGCCGGAACCCTCGTCACCACAGAGAAGAAGCTGGCGAAGCTCGTGGCCAGAGACGCGCATGCCGATGCCCTGTCGATCGGCAGTGTGCCGATCCCCGCGCCGCTCGAAACCCGCCACATGGCGATGATCGGCACGACAGGTAGCGGCAAGACCACGGCGCTGCGTCAGCTGCTCGACTGCATTGAGGGACGCGGCGACGCCGCGCTCGTCTATGACACCAGCGGTGAGTTCGTCGCGCATTACTACCGACCCGAGCGCGGCGACGTCATCCTGAACCCGTTCGATGCCCGCTGCGCGTTCTGGACGCCCTTCGCGGAGATCGGCCACCCCGCCGACGCCGCGCGCATCGCGCACCAGTTCATCACCGAGACGAACAGCCAGGACCACGACGTGTGGCTGGAGACAGCCCGCATCCTCGTCGCCAACATGATCCGCAAGCTCTGGGAAGAGGGAAACCCCACCCTTACCGCGCTGCTCGGCGCGCTTCAGGTCAAGACCAAGGACGAACTCAAGGTCTGGCTGACCGATACGTCATCGGCGCGGACCTTCGCCGACGATGCCGACCGGGCGACGGGCAGCGTGCTCTTCATGCTCGCCAAGGCCGCCGACCTCATCCAGTTCCTGCGCGCCGAGGACAGCGGCGGGGCGCCGTTCGCGTTCCGCGACTTCATGAGCGGGCTCGATGCGCGCGAGACCCCGCGCCCGTGGATCTTCGTGCCGCGGAAGGAAGACTATTTTGAAGCGTCGAAACCGCTCCTCGCCTGCTGGCTAGAATGCGCGGCGAGCGCCGTGCTGGGGCTCGCGCCCTCTCCTGAGCGGCGCATCTGGTTCGTGCTCGACGAGCTTGCCGACCTCCCCCGCGTCGACAATCTCGCGCGGCTTCTCCCCGAAGGGCGCAAGTTCGGCGCCGCCGTCGTGCTCACCTTTCAGGCGCTCGGGCAGATGCGGCACCGCTACGGGCCGCAGCTCGCCGAGTCGATGCTCGGCTGCTGCAACACCAAGCTGTTTCTGCAAACCATCGACAGCGAGACCCGGCGATGGGCCAGCGAGACCATCGGCACGTGCGATGTCGAAATCCAGACTATGACCGACGCGCTGGCCGATGGCGACGATGAAGCCCGCACCACCCTGGGCCGGATGCGGAAGACACGGCCCGCCGTCCTCGAAAGCGAACTGCGGCTCCCCAAGCATGAAGGCTTCCTGCTGCTGCCGGACGGCCTGCCGGTGGCGCGCGTGAAGCTCACCGCCAATCATGTCGCGCGGCGCGGGCCGCCCCGCCAGCCGGGCTTCGTCGCGGGCGATCCAGGCACGACGCTCTGGCAATCGGGACGCGCAGCGCCCTCCTCGCAGCCCCCGTCCGAGTCCTCGCCATCCCCCACGAGCCAAGGGCCGGTGTGATGGTCGCGTCCGTGTCGGCGCTTACCAGCTCGGCGCAGGCGAGCAGCTACTACGAGGCCGACGACTATTACGCCGAGGGCGGCCTCTCGCCTTCGGAATGGCAGGGCAAGGGCGCCGAGGCGTTGGACCTCTCCGGCGAGGTGGACCGCGACCGGTTCCGCGCGCTTCTGGACGGCAAGGTCGAGGGCGCGCAGCTCGGCACGGTGCGCGGCGGCCAGCTTGAACACCGCCCTGGCTGGGATGTGACCTTGAGCGCGCCGAAGTCGGTGTCGATCATGGCGGAGGTGGCAGGCGACCGGCGGCTGATCGCCGCTCACTACGAAGCGGTCAGGACCGCGATGGCGCATGTCGAGACGCACATGGCCGCGACGCGCGTCCGCAACTGCGGCACTGTCACCCGCGAAGCGACCGGCAATCTCATCATCGCCAGCTTCCAGCACGGCACCAGCCGCGCGCAGGACCCGCAGCTTCATACGCACAACGTCATCATGAACGCGACGCAGGGCGAGGATGGCAGCTGGCGCAGCCTTGAGCCGCGCGCGTTCTACCAGCTTCAGAAGCAGATCGGCGCGATCTACCGGCAGGAACTCGCCTTGAAAGTGCGCGAGCTCGGCTATGAGATCGAGACGGGCAAGGACTCGCTGTTCGAGATCAAGGGCGTGTCCGGCGCGGTGATGGCCGCGTTCAGCACGCGCAGCGCCGAGATCGAAGCGGCCCTTGCCGCGCGCGGGACGTCGCGCAACATCGCGAGCGCGTCGGAAAAGCAGGTCGCGGCGCTCGACACGCGGCAGGCGAAGGTCGCGGCCAATCATGCCGCGCTTGTCGCGGGCTGGCGGGAGACAGCCGACAAGGCAGGGTTCGGTCCGGAAGCACGACTGGCGATGATCCGCGAGGCCAAAGCCACGGCCGCCGATCCTGCCTACCGCCTGCGCCGCGACATGCAGGGCGAGAATGCGGCAGCCCGCGCGATCACCCAGGCCGCCGAGAAGCTCGGCGAACGGCAATCGGTGTTTTCCGTAGCCGCCTTGCATGAGGAAGCCGGACGGGTTGGGCTCGGCAAGGTCAGCTACGCGCAGGTCGGCACGGCCCTCGCGGCGGCGACTGACAAAGGCACGCTGATCGACCGGACCTTTCTGGACCGGCGCGGCGCGGCGTTCGCCGGGTTCACCACTTGCCGGAATGTCGAGACCGAAGCCCGGATGCTGCGCATCGAGGCGGAAGGACGCGGTACCCTTGCCCCGATCGCTTCGCCGCTTGCCGCCGCCAAGGCCGCCGCCCATGCAGCGGCGAAGGCGGAACGCGCGGGGTTTGATTGGAATGCCGACCAGCGCCAAGCCACGGCGCAGCTTCTGAGCAGCCGGAACGGCGTCACTGCCGTGCAGGGCTATGCGGGCACCGCCAAGACCACCACGGTTCTCGCGACCTTCGCGCGCGAGGCCGAGGCGCGCGGCGTATCGGTCATTGCGCTTGCCCCCACCGCATCGGCGGCGATGGTGCTGGGCGAGGCGCTCGGCACGCGCGGCGATACGGTCGCGCGGCACCTTCTGTCACCCGAGCGCTCCCCTCAGGGCCAGCCTGCGGCGTGGATCGTGGACGAGGCTTCGCTCCTCTCGGCCCGCGACACCGCACGGTTGCTCGACCTCGCCGACCGGCACAATGCCCGCGTCCTCCTTGTCGGCGACGTGAAGCAGCTTGGCTCGGTCGAAGCAGGCGCCGCGTTCGCGCAGTTGCAGGACGCCGGTATGGAAACCGCCAGACTCGCCGAGATCGTCCGGCAGACCAATGCGGCGACCAGAGAGGCCGTGCTCGCATCGATCGCCGGAGACGCCAAGGCGGCGCTCGACGCGCTCGATCGGGGCGGCGGGCAGATCATCGAGCGTGCCGACCGCGCCGAACGGTTTGCCGCTATCGCCGAGTCATATGCCGCGCTGGACAAGGCTGGCCGCGCGCGAACGCTTGTCATCGAGCCGTCGCGCGAGGGGCGCGATGCCCTGACCGCCGATATCCGTGCTGCACTGACCGGGTCGGGCGCGCTCACCGGGCCGGCCGTCACGGTGCAGAGCCTCGCAAACAAGGGGCTGACCCGCGCCGAGGCGCGCGATCCCTTGAGCTATGACAAGGGCGATGTCGTCCGGTTTACTCGCGACTATGACGACAAGGGCGTGGCGCGCGGCGAAGCTTACCAGGTGGAGAGCATCGATCCGGCCAAGGCCGCGATCACCTTGAAATCAGAGGACGGACGCGCGGTGGATTGGCGTTTGCGGCAATGGGGTGCTGGCAAGAGCCAGGCATTTGCGCCGCAGTCGCTGGAGCTCAAAGCCGGTGACAGCATTCGGTTCACACGAAACGATCGCGGAGCCGGCCGGGTCAACGGTGGGCGTGGCGTCGTGATCTCCGTGGAAGAGAAGTCCCGCACGGCAACCATCGAGACGTCGAAAGGCAGGACCGAAACGCTGAATCTGGACGCGGCGCGGGACCGGCACATCGCCCACGCCTATGTCGAAACCACCTTTGCCGCTCAGGGCCGCACCGCCGACCATGTCATCGTCCACGCCGACAGCCGGGCCACCAACCTTGTCGATCAGAAGAGCTTCTATGTGGGGATTTCTCGTGCCAAGGCCTCTGCCACCGTGTTCACCAATGATCGCGGAAGACTGGTGTCCGCGATCAGCGAACGGGCGGGACAGATGCAAACTGCCATCGCGCAGGCGGTCGTGCCCTCCCCCGCCGCCGTTAAAGCCAAGGGGGCCGGCATCGGGTAGCAGATGCCGGCCATTGCGACCTCGCTCGGCGCTACCAAGGCAATGACGGCGGCGGAGAGCGAAACTTAGCAGTGATATACGTCATGCGTGATGTACTTCGCAGAAAGCGTGGTCGCCAAGCGCTTCGATGACGCGGCAATCGGCCGCCAGACCGCCCCGACAGTCGCCGATCAGGCGCTTCAGTTCGTCACGAAGTCTGAGCAAATGCTCAATCTTGGTCTCGACCTGCTCAAGATGGCGACTGGCGATGCGGTCGGCTGCCGAACATTCCCGGTCTGGATGGTCCGCCAAGTCAAGAAGCGAGCGAATGTCTTCGATGGTGAAGCCAAGTTCACGCGAATGACGTATGAACGCGAGTCTTGCTCGGTGTGACTCACCCATAGGACCGGTAATTGGCAGGTGTGCGGTCGGGCAAGGGTAAAAGGCCGATCCGCTCATAATAACGGATCGTCTCGACGTTAGTGCCGGTGGTCAGCGAGAGCTTCCCAATTTTCACGACTTGACCCTGTAGTTGCTACAGGGTCCATATAATTGGCCGACTCGAATGAACCAAGGAGTTTGGCGATGGGAAGTACGTGCTGCACCAGTTCGTGCGAAACTGTTCAGTCACATGCCAATCCGGCGTGGAGACGCATCCTTTGGATTGCCCTTACAGCCAACACCCTAATGTTCCTGATCGAAATTGCAGCTGGTGCCGTCTCGGGTTCCCGCTCCCTGCAGGCTGACGCGCTCGATTTTTTGGGTGATGCGGCAAATTACGCGATTAGCCTCGGCGTGACGGGAATGGCATTAGCCTGGCGCGCGCGGACCGCGATGATCAAGGGCTTTACTATATTTACTTTTGCTCTCGGCGTCCTGATTTCGGCCATTTGGGGATTATTCGCTGGAGGCCAGCCCGAACCCTGGATGATGAGCGGCATCGGCGCACTTGCGCTGTTCGTCAACGTAACGGTTGCTCTGATGCTTTACAGGTTTCGGTCAGGCGATGCTAATATGCGTTCCGTTTGGATATGCTCACGTAACGATGCGATCAACAATTTGCTGGTCATTGCAGCAGGTTTCGCCGTGCTTTTGACGGGTAGCGGTCTGCCCGACATCATTGCAGCGTTCATTATTGCCTTTTTGGGCCTGCAAGGCGGTCTGGAAGTCATAAAGCAAGCACGGCGCGAACTTTCCGGCGCGGATGCGGCAACATGACTGCAGTTGATTGCCGTTATGGTCCAGAGCAAATCACTTCGCTTCGCGCTCGCGGTGATGGTGACCGCGCGATCGCCCAGCATATGCTCTGGCGTATGCACATTTCAGAACCATAGTGATGGTGGGACTACCATTGATGATTTGTTTTGAAAAATTGATGCGCTTTGCTAAAAGTTAGTCGATGGGGCGCATTGTTCTTCAGATTCTGGTTCTGTTTTCGGTGTTGTGCGCCGGACTTCACACGCCCGTAGAAGCCCATGACGAGCAGCGTGGTCTTGGAGTGGAATTCGTTCAAGTTGCGGGCGCGCATCATATAGATGACCATGAACAATCCCCGCAGGATGGCGCTACCGACAAATTGCAACCAATCGCGCATCATATCCATTGTCCCATGACGGTGGTAGGTGATGCGAGGGATGCCGCCGAGCTCGCCTTTTTTAGCAGGAAAATTCTCTGGCCGGGAGAAGCCACGGTGCTTCTCTCACTGACGCCGGACCAACCGACGGAACCGCCCCTAGCCTGAAATGCCCCTTCGCTGGGTCGGGAAAATTCCGGCCCGTGATGTGCTACGTTTCAGGAGCTAATCCCATGCTATTGAAAATGGCCGCCGGCTTTTTGGCCGGGACGGTGCTGCATTTGCCAAATGCCGCAAGAGCCGAGCCGATCAGCCTTGAGAAGGCTGTACGGCGTGCACTCGCCACCGGTGATTGGCCGGACCGTCTCGTCAACGCTCCTGACACTGTTGTCGGTCCCGGCACTTTACCTGCCGGTGCATCGACATGAAAAATTTGAGGATTCAGGGCAGAACGACGCGCAAACCCGAAGGAGGGGCCGCGCCGATAACTCCAAAATATGAGAGGCATAGTACGATGCTATCAAGAGCGAGACTTTTCGTAACCGCAATGACAGTCGTTCTCGCAACCGGTGGTTGCGCTTTAGGACCTAAGCTCGAAGTTCCGATTACGCAGAATTTCAGCGAGCCTTACACCATCCAATGGGTCCACGCCTATCGAGGTAAACAGGGTGTTGAAATTTGGGGTAAAGTGCGCCGCGGAAACTACGGTCACACGCATGGTCATATCCACTTGGAAGCCTTGACCAAATCCGGAGAGATCATCGCAAAGACCGATACTTATCTGCCAAAAATGATTAGCCACCCGTTCGTGGGCAAGAGTTTCTACGGCGAGCTCAACGTGAATGACGTAACGGAAGTTTCCCGTCTACTCGTCGAGATCAGAATCAATCCAGACCCCTGAGGAGAGAAGGTTCAGCTTGTCGCGATAGCGACGCCCGGCAACAGATGCGCTGTAGACGTATCGATTATTGTTGTGGGCGGAGTGACCGACTCTCTCCGCCTGCCTGTATAGACGTCTCTTGATCGTTGGTCTTGGAATAGCTCCGAGGCGTGGCGTGCACCGCGATCACTGGGGTTATCTGGGTAGGGCTGGCGTGCCCCTGTAATGTAGTGGTCCGCAGAGTGGTTATTGCCACACGGTTGTGGTCGCCATGTGTGACACCAGCAACGTGCTTCTCGCCGCCGAAGGAGCTCTTGGCGATAGCGCTTGCCAAAACATTGAGAAAGGCGAAGAATCCGGGCTATGCGCACCGATATCGACCACCTCCCTGCCGCGAAGCAGCGCGAGCTTGAGCGCATCGTCGAGATCATTTTTGACGAGTTTCGCGAGGCGACCGAGAACGCGGTCGGGCGGCGCAAGGGCGCGCGTATCCTTAAAATCGTCCTGTTTGGAAGCCATGCGCGCGGCAATTGGGTCGATGCGCCGCTCTCGGCGAACCAGTACAAGTCCGACTACGACATCCTCATCATCGTCAGCCAGAAGGAGCTGACCGACCGCGCCACCTATTGGGCCAAAGCCGAGGAACGACTGATCCGGGCCTATACGATCGAGAAGACGCTACGCACGCCGGTCAACTTCATCGTCCACTCTCTGCATGAGGTGAACGACGGCCTCGCGCATGGCCGCGTCTTTTTCATGGAGGTCGCCAAAGACGGTGTCGCGCTTTATGAGGCGGACGACCGCGAACTACGGGCCCCCCGACCCAAATCACCGGGAGAAGCCCTAGCGGCGGCGAAAGAGTATTTTGAAGACGGCATCGCAAGTGCGATGTCGCGTCAGAAACTCGCAAAGTACGCTATGGGAGAAGGCTTGCTGAAGGACGCAGCGTTTGATTTTCACCAAACCACAGAGCGGCTTTATTCCTGCCTTTTGCTCACGCTGACATACTATACGCCATACAATCACAATATCGCTTTCTTGCGTTCTCTCGCTGAAGGATTGGACCGGCGCTTGTTCGGGATATGGCCCGAGGACAATCGTCGTGACCGCGCCATGTTTCAGAAGCTGAAGGAAGCCTACACGAAGGCCCGCTACTCCAAGCATTACAAGATCAGCGATGAAGAGCTGACTTGGCTCGGCGCCCGTGTCGAGGAACTTGGGCGCGTTGTTCATCAGGTCTGTTCTGAGCGCGTCGCCGAATTGGAAGCGGCGGCGAACAAATAAACCCGCCACTTCCCGGCAACTTGCCGAACCGCCCGGATTCTGGCATATTCCTGCCACGGGATGGAATGACTGGCGGCCATCTCCGGGATAACCCTGCCAGGCATCATGCAGGCTCGGCCATTATGGTCGGGCAGTTGCTGTAAGCCGCATCTGCGGCACGCAGCGGACACCGCTTGCACATCCGCGCATGAACGCGCGGACCGCTGGTGTGCGAGCTGTATATGACACCCCCTATCGACGTTTACGCGCGCGAGGTCGTGATGGCGCGCGTCGACCATCTCATCCGCCGCAAGCAGAGTGAGGTTGAACGGATCGCGCGCATAGTGCGCGGCTGCTTCGACCCCGAACAGGTGCAGGCGCCCGAGCCCGGCCAGATCAAGCGGATCATCCTGATCGGCCCCTATGCGCGGCGCTCCTGGTATGAAGACCGGCACACGCTTGCCTTTTCTGACTACGAACTCTGGATCGTCGTCAACCATCCGCTGTTCACTGATGACCGCTGCTGGCGCCGCGCCCGCACGGTCATCGACCGCGAACTCGGCGACCGCTGCGCGGTCGATCTTGAAATCTTCGCCAAGTCCGACATTCGCATCGCCAGGACCGAACGGGACACGTTCATTCTCGACCGCATTGAGGCAGGCATCACGCTGTACCGTGCCGCGCGCGATGCACCGCTCTATGCGCGTGAACGCCGGGGAGCACGGCCATGACGCGCGATTCGACCGCCGCGTTCGCGGCCTTTTATCGGGCCGAGCACGGGCGACTGCTGCGCTACTTCAGGACGAGGGTCGGTCGCGACGAGGCGCCCGATCTGATGCAGGAGACCTTCGCTCGCCTGCTGCGCAGCGGCGCTTTCGAGCGGATGGACAATCCGCAGGCCTACCTGACCCGCTCCGCCCGCAATCTGCTGATCGACCGCGCGCGCCAGCAACAGCAGTCGCAAGCCGTCATCTTTCCCTTCGACGAAGGCTGCGACGCCCCCGTCTGCCCGGAGCAGACATGGCGAATCGAGGAGGCCGACTTGCGGCGAGCTTACGGGCGGGCACTCCGCGCCATGTCGCGCCGGACCCGGCGCGTTTTCATGATGCACCGGACGAGACATATGACCTATACGGAGATTGCGAAACACCTCGGCATCGGCGACAAGGGCGTCCAACATCACATGAGCTTGGCATTGATGCGGATTCGCCGAGCATTGACAGCCTGGAGTGTGGCTGGATAACCCGTCTGGGCAAAGCTCTCTGGGAACAATGTTCTAGTCTCAGCCACTTTGCACGGACGCCAGCCACAGGATTTGCAGTCTTGGCCGCGGCGAATTCCTGACTTGCCTGTATTTTGTACGGCTGCTAACCGGCGTTAGATGCGAAACCGCTTGGTCCACTTATTGTTGCTCATTGTAGCGCTTATGGCGGGCCTCGATACGCTGGCCATGGCTTATGACGCTGCACCGGTGGGCGTTGATGTGCATCAGCATGTTTTTGTAGAGGCCGCGCACGACGCGACCCCCGACGACAGTGCTCCGAACGGCAACGCGCTTCTCCACCATCATCATTGCCCCGCAGGCCTGCTTTCCGACGCGTCCGAGATGCCTGGCAGCTGGCCGGCGCGCGATATCCATCTCGCGCGCGCAGCTGTTGCGCTCGCTTCACGCGCCCCCGCCCCCCCAACCGAGCCTCCCGCCGCCTGATCATTGCCCCGCGCAGGCATTCGCCTGCGCCCTTTTGCATTGATCAGGAGTACTTATGTCGAAATCACTGGGCGTCCTGCTGTTCGCAGGGACGCTGGCAATGGCAGGGCAACCCGCGTTCGCCGAACCTGTCTCTTTGTCCGACGCGCTGGCGCGCGGACGAGACGTATCGCCACGGCTCGCCAAGGCCAAAGCCGAACTTAAGGCGGCCGTGGGACGTGCCATGCAGGCGGGTGTGCGTCCGAATCCCACCATATCCGCCGAAGTCGAGAATTTCAGCGGCACCGGACCCTATCGAACCTTTCGCCAGACCGAGACCACAATTGCGGTGTCGCAGCCTTTCGAGCTCGGGGGAAAAAGGCGCGCGCGCAAGGAGGTCGCCGCCGCCGAGCGGTCGTTCGCCGAGATCGCGCTACGAATGGCCGACGCCGACCTCATCCACGACATTATCGTGTCGTACGCCGAACTGCGCGCGGCGGAGGATCGGGAAGCGCTCGCCGACAGTGTCCAAGAAAGGGCGGTCGAGCTGGCGCGCATCGCTGAGGCGCTCGTTGATGTAGGTCGCGACCCGCCGCTGACGAAGCTGCGGGCCGACGCCCTGCTGGCGGAGGCAAAGGCCGAACGTCTGCGCGCGCAGTCAGAACTTCTGTCGGCGCGGCAAGAATTGGCCCTGCTCATCGGCAGCGAAGATCCCGAGCTGTCGGTCATCGCTCAGGATCTTCCGCCGCCGCCCGCCTTGCCGGCCGATGCGCAGAGCCTCGACGAACGCCTCGCGGCGGCGGAGCGAGATGCCGCTTCGGCACGAGTACACCTAGCTCAGGCCGAGGGCGTGCCCGACATCACGGCATCGGGAGGAGTTCGCAACTTCCGCGAAAACAAGGATACCGCCTTCATCGTCGGTGTTTCCATTCCACTGCCAGTGTTTAACAGCAATCGCGGCAACATCTCTGCCGCGCGCGCCGGTGGCGAAGCCGCCGAAGCGCAGCTGGCCCAGACGCGCCTCGATACCCGCTTCTCGCGGCGCGGCGCTGAACTGATGCTGGCGGCGGCGAACGAACGGGTTTCCGCCTTGTCGGGAGCCGGTCTTTCCCAGGCGAGTGAAGCCGCGCGGGTCGCCGAGATCGGCTACCAACAAGGCAAGTTCACGCTCATCGAACTGATTGACGCCCAGGAGGCGCTGACCAGCGCCAATCTCAAACTGATCGAAGCGCAGCTCGATCGCGCCCGCGCCCTTGCCGCGCTGGGCCGCGCGAACGCGCAATAGGGAACTGAAAATCATGCAAATCTTCGAAACCAAGAATCGCCTCATGGCCGCCGTCGCGGTCGGGGCTCTCCTGTTGGGCGGCAGCGGTATCCTGATCGGTCGCTCGATGACCGCTCCCGAGGCCGCCGCACCCGCGGCATCCGCCGAGGAAGAAGAGGAAGGACATGTCGAAGGGCAGATTCTGATGGACGAGGCGCGCGCCAAAGGCGCGGGCATCGTCACCGAGACGATCCAGGCTGGCGGCCTCGGCTCGGAAATACTTGCGCAGGGAGTCGTGGCAGCGACGCCCGAAGGCGAGGCCGTTCTGACGGCGCGTGCAGATGGAGCGATTACGCGTATCAACCGCCGTCTCGGCGACGCCGTGCGTGCCGGGGAAGCGGTAGCAGTGATGGAAAGCCGCGATGCGGCCGCGATTGCCTCCGAACGGAGTGCGGCCAGCGCCCGCCTCGCCCTCGCTCGGTCAACCTATGCGCGCGAGAAGAAGCTATTTGATGCGCGGATTACCGCGAAGCAGGATCTCGAAGCCGCCGCCGCCGCGCTTGCCGAAGCCGAGGCCGAAGCACGGCGTTCGCAGTCGGCTGCCGCTGCCGCCAAGGTTTCGGGCGACGGTCGCACCCTGGCGGTGACGAGCCTTATTTCCGGGCGAATCACGAAATCCGACGCCAAGCTCGGATCCTATGTGCTCGCCGGAACCGAATTGTTCCGCGTCTCCGACCCCAATCGTATCCAGATCAATGCATCGGTGCTCGCGGCCGATGCGCGTCGGATCAAGCCCGGCGATACCGCGGTCATCGAACTTCTCGGTGGCGAGACGGTCGACGCACGGGTTCGCTCGGCAACCCCCAGCCTCGATCCCGAGAGCAAAAGCGCCACAATCATACTCATTCCCGGTGGCATTGCCGGGCTGACGCCCGGTCAGGGCCTTCGCGCACGCATCAAACCGCAGGGTGGTGCAGGCTCCGCCCTGATCGCTTTGCCCGAAGAGGCGGTGCAGACCGTCGAAGGCCGCGAGGTTGTCTTCGTCAAGACCGCCATGGGCTTCCAGGCGACCACGGTGGTCACCGGCAAGCGCGGCGGCGGCCGCATCGAGATCGTCGACGGCGTAAAGCCTGGCGAGGTCATCGCAACGCGCGGTGCCTTCCTGCTCAAGGCCGAAATCGGCAAGGGCGAGGCGGAGCATTGAGATGATCGAAAAACTCCTCGACGCGTCGATACGCTTTCGCTGGGGTGTGGTCATCCTCACCCTCATCATCTCGGCTTATGGCCTCACGCAGCTCTTGAAGCTGCCCGTCGATGCCGTGCCCGACATCACCAACAAGCAGGTGCAGATCAACACCGTCCAGCCCAATCTCGGGCCGCTCGACATCGAACGCCTCGTGACCTTCCCCATCGAAACCGCGATGGCTGGCATTCCGGGACTGGAAAGTTCGCGATCGATCTCGCGCAACGGGTTCAGCCAGGTCACGGTGATTTTCGAAGATCATACCGATCTCTATTTCGCGCGGCAGCAGGTCGCCGAGCGCCTCAATCAGGCTCAGGGCACCTTACCCGACGGCGCCGAACCCCAGATGGGGCCGGTCTCGACGGGCCTTGGCGAAGTGCTGATGTACACGGTCGATTTTGCGCCGACCGCGACCAAGGACAATCCGAAAATTCCAGGGAAGCCGGGTTTCCAGCCCGACGGCTCCTACATGACTCCAACCGGCGAAATCCTCGTCGATGATGTTGCCAAGCTTGGCTATCTGCGCACCGTGCAGGATTGGGTTATCCGTCCGCAGCTGCGAACGGTGCCGGGTGTCGCCGGCGTCGATTCTATCGGCGGCTATGAAAAACAGTTCGTCGTCCAGCCCGACGCGACCAAATTGGCGAGCTACGGCATCTCTTTCTCCGAGCTTGCCGAAGCTCTCGAGCGAGCCAACATCTCGGTCGGCGCGAACTTCATCGAACGCGGCGGAGAGGCCTTCCTCGTCCGCGCCGACGGCCGCATCCGCTCGCTCGACGAAATCGGCCGTGCGACCGTTGCTAGCCGCGGCGGTGTTCCCGTCATGGTCCGCGACATCGCGACGGTGCAGATCGGCGGTGAACTGCGCACCGGCTCGGCGTCGGAAAATGGCAAAGAACTTGTCGTTGGCACAGTGTTGATGCTTGCCGACGGCAACAGCCGGATCGTGGCCTCGGCCGCCGCTGAGCGCCTGAAGGATGTTGCGAAATCGATGCCGCCGGGCATCGTCGTAAAACCGGTGCTCGACCGATCGCAGCTCGTCGATGCAACGATCGGCACCGTCGAGAAGAATCTCGCCGAAGGCGCGCTACTCGTCGCGGCGGTGCTGTTCTGGCTGCTCGGTAATTTCCGCGCCGCGGTAATCGCGACCTTGGTGATCCCGATCTCGTTCCTGATCATGGGCACGGGCATGAATATTACCGGGACATCGGGCAATTTAATGAGCCTTGGCGCGCTCGACTTCGGACTGATCGTCGATGGTTCGATCATCATCATCGAAAACTGCCTCAGGCGGCTGGCGGAACGACAACATCATGAAGGCCGATTGCTTTCGCTGAGCGAGCGGCTGCACGAGGTGTTCGAAGCCTCGCGCGAAATGGTGAAGCCAACGATCTACGGGCAGGCAATCATCTTTCTCGTATTCGTGCCTTTGCTCACCTTCACCGGCGTCGAAGGCAAGACCTTCTCGCCGATGGCGATTACGGTGCTGCTGGCGCTCGCCGGTGCGTTCGTTGCATCGCTCACCTTCGTCCCGGCAATGGTCGCGCTGCTCATTCGCGGCGAAGTCGCTGAGAAGGAAGTGCGCGCGATCGCTTGGGTGAAGACGCGCTACGAGCCCGTGCTCAAGCGCGTCATCGCGCGCCCTTGGCCGTGGATCGGTGCAGGTGGCGGGACTTTTGCCGCCGCCATCCTCGTCTTCGGGATGCTTGGCAGTGAGTTCATCCCCGTGCTTGGCGAGGGCAATCTCGCAATGCAGGCGCTGCGCATCCCCTCGACATCGCTGAACAAGTCGCAGGAAATGCAGCTGCAGGTCGAAAGGGCGGTCTCGTCGCTTCCCGAGGTCGCCTTCATCTACTCGAAGACGGGTACGGCGGAGGTCGCCAGCGATCCGATGCCCCCCAACGCGTCGGACACCTTCATCATCTTGAAGCCGCGCGATGCCTGGCCCGATGGCGTGAGCACCAAGGACGACGTCATCGAGCGGGTGGAGAAGAAGCTCGAACCGCTCGTCGGCAACGCCTTCGAGATCAGCCAGCCGATCCAGCTACGGTTCAACGAACTGATCGCGGGCGTACGCGGTGACATCGCGATCAAACTCTACGGCGATGATCTCGATGAAATGGGCCGCGCCGCGCAGCAGGTGGCGGCGATCCTGAACACCGTTCCGGGTGCCGCCGACGTCAAGGTCGAGCAAACCGCGGGCTTCCCCGTGCTTGATGTCCAGTTCGACCGCGACGCGATCGCGCGTTACGGCCTGACGCTTCAGGATGTCAGCGATACGGTCGCCGCGGCCCTTGGGGGGCGCGAGGCAGGGATCGTGTTCGAAGGCGACCGGCGCTACGATATTGTCGTCCGGCTCGACCGGGCCACGCGCGACGATCTCGACGCGGTAGGTGCGCTTCCCGTGCTCCTTCCGGGCGAAGGCGGCGCGCGGGCATCGGTGCCGCTCAGCGAATTGGCGAGGTTCGGCTTTTCGGAAGGCCTGAATCAGGTCAGCCGCGAAAACGGCAAGCGGCGCGTCGTGGTGCAAGCCAATGTCCGCGGCAATGACCTGGGCTCGTTCGTCGCCGAAGCGCAGGAAAAGGTGAATGCGCAGGTCAAGCTTCCCACCGGGAGCTTTATCGAATGGGGCGGGCAGTTCGAAAATCTGCAAGCTGCGTCGGCGCGTCTGTCGATCGTTATCCCGATCATCTTCGTCGCCATCTTCGGCATATTGTTCATGGCACTGGGCGGCGTGCGCCAGGCGATTGCTGTCTACTCGGCAATTCCCCTCGCGCTCGCCGGCGGCGTCTTCTCGCTGCTCCTGACCGGGCTTCCCTTCTCGGTCTCGGCGGCGGTGGGCTTCATCGTGCTGTCGGGCGTGACGGTGCTTAACGGTCTTGTCGTGATGTCGAGCATCAACCAGCGCATCGACGAAGGCAAACCTGTCGATGTCGCCATTGGTGAAGGCGTGATGGAGCGTGTCCGGGCGGTGCTGATGACGGGGATCGTCCCCGCGATCGGCTTCGTGCCGATGGCGCTGGCCACCGGGACCGGCGCCGAGGTGCAAAAACCGCTCGCGATCGTCGTGATCGGCGGGTTGATTACCTCGACGCTGCTGACCTTGTTCGTCCTCCCCGCTATCAGCCATCTGCTGCTCCGCGGACGACACAACAAGCATGTGGCTGGCGACTACACCGACGTTACCGCGCTCGGCGAACGGGTCTTCCTGCCGGGCGACGACAAGAAGGGCGGGCAGCCCGAGTGAGCAAAGTTCATGTTAGTGCTGCGCGATATGGCGAAACCGATGGTGGCTATCCGCCGCCATCGGCTTTTCCGGAGGCCGTCCGATGAAGTTTCAAATTCTCCTGCCGGCAATGTTCCTCGCTGCGTGCGCGCCCGCGAAACAGGATAGCGCCGCGGACGGCGCGGGGCATGGCGCCATGCAGCATGCGGCGGCGACCTCCACTTCCAAGGCCTTTGGGGCGGTCGCCGATGGGATGTACAAGGATATGGCGGTCGTCCTCACCGGCGACGCCGATACCGACTTCATGCGCTCGATGGTCCCGCATCATGAAGGCGCGGTGGCGATGGCCAAGGTCGTGCTTGAACATGGCAGTGGCCCCGAAGTGCGCGCGCTCGCCCAATCGGTAATCGCGGCGCAGGAAAAGGAGATCGCTGTCATACTAAACTGGCTGGAACGGCGCGACCAGGCGGGGCGCCCAAGTCCGGGCACGGCGAACTAAAATGGCTGCGGCACCCGAACCTCCCGCCGCCGCAATCGATCCCGATGACGGCGGCGAACGCCCTGACGAACGGCGCACCTTGTGGGCCGTCCTCCTGCTTAACGCCGCCATTGCCGGCGGCTTCTTCGCCAGCGGCATTTTCGCCGATTCGAGCGCGCTCGTCGCCAACGGGGTCGACAACACGGCCGATGTCGCGGTCTATGCGATCAGCTTGGCCGCGCTAACTCGCGGCGACCAGTGGAAAGCCCGCGCTGCGAAGGCATCGGGCGTCATGCTACTGCTGTTCGCGATCGCCATCCCGATCGATGTCGGCCGCCGCTATATCATGGGTAGCGAGCCTATCGGAGCGACAATGATGATCATATCCGCGGTCGCCGCAGTCGTGAACTACATCTGCCTGCGGTTGCTGCAACGGTTGGAGAAGCCCGACGTTAACGTCCGTGCGGCGAAGACGTTCAGTTTCAACGACTTCGTTTCCAACGGAGGGATTCTTGTCGCCGGCGCGCTCGTTCTGTGGCTCGGCAGCAACTTGCCCGACCTGCTCGTCGGCCTCGCCACCGCCGGGATCGCGATCAAAGGCGCCGTCGAGATTCTGCGCGACGCACACGGCGAAGAGAAAAGTTCTAATGGCGGCTCGATATAGCGGGAACACGAATGGTTCCCGGCATGCGCAAGTGGTCAACTAAAAGGATCGAAAGATGACGGAAACGGTCAGGCTCGATATCGAACTCTTGCTTCCGGAGGTGCCCGATGAGGCGGACCGCTGTTTAGAACGGTTGTCCGGCGAACTGCAGGGCCGGCCGGGCGTCGAAAAGGCGCATGTCGTTGCCGCGCAGGGCGACGCACCCGTCCAGCTTTGTATCCACTATGATCCCGACGTCGTGCCGCTCGAACGGGTGCGCCAGCTCGCCCGAAGTGCCGGGGCGGCACTGACCGACCAATATCAGCATCTTCTCTGGACCGACGTCGAGGGGCTCGGACACACGCGGCGCGCCCGAACGGTGAGTGATCGTTTGCGCCAGCTTCCCGGCGTCGTCGAAGCCGAGGCGAGCGCGGCGGGGATGATCCGCGTCGAGTTCAGCCGAACCGACATATCGCTCGACCGGATCCGCGCGGCGCTGGCCGATATGGGCGTCTATCCGAAATCGGCGACCGCAATAGCGGCGACGCCGGTGAAGGACGCACACGACGAGATCGGCGATCATAGTGGCCATGATCACGCCGAGCATGCCGAAGGGGAGCATGTACATGCCCATGGCGGCATTTTTGGCGCGAACCCCGAGCTTTATGTCGCGCTGCTGTGCGGGGCGGTGCTCGGGGTCGGCTTCGCGATCGAGAAGGTGGCCGACGCGCCGACCTGGGTTTCGCTCGCTTTCTATATTGCCGCTTATGGCCTTGGCGGCTGGTTCACCCTGCGCGAGGCGATCGAGAATCTGAAGCTCAAGCGATTCGAGATCGACACGCTGATGCTCGTCGCCGCGGCGGGTGCCGCCGCGCTTGGCGCTTGGGCCGAAGGGGCGCTCTTGCTCTTTCTCTTCAGCTTCGGCCATGCGCTCGAACATTATGCGATGGGGCGTGCCAAGCGGGCCATTGAGGCGCTGGCGGAACTGGCGCCGCAAACCGCGCTTGTTCGCCGCGACAGTGAAGTGCGCGAGTTTCCGGTCGAGGAACTGGTGGTCGGCGATATCGTCATCGTCAAACCCAATGAGCGGCTCCCGGCCGATGGCTTCATCGTCCTCGGCCGATCGAGCGTCAACCAGGCGCCGGTGACCGGCGAGAGCGTGCCGGTCGACAAGGAACCGGTCGCCGATGCCAAAGAGGCCGCGCTGCGCGCCGACACGCTCGATGCGAAACATCGCGTGTTTGCCGGCACCATCAATGGCGAAGGCGCGATCGAAATCGCGGTCACCCGGCTTTCCACCGACACGACGCTCGCGAAGGTCGTGAAGATGGTCAACGAGGCCGAGACCCAGAAATCCCCGACCCAGCGCTTTACCGACAAGTTCGAGCGGATATTCGTGCCGAGTGTTCTCGGCCTCGTCTTCCTCCTTCTCTTCGCAGGGTTCGTCGTCGACGAGCCGTTCCGCGACAGCTTCTACCGCGCCATGGCCGTCCTCGTCGCGGCGAGCCCCTGCGCGCTGGCGATCGCCACCCCCAGCGCCGTGCTCTCCGGGGTCGCGCGCGCCGCGCGCGGCGGCGTCCTCGTCAAAGGCGGCGGGCCGCTCGAAAATCTCGGTTCGCTGACCTCGCTCGCTTTCGACAAGACGGGAACGCTGACCGAAGGACGGCCGCGCATAACCGACACGATCCCGGCGCCTGGGGTCACCAAGGAAGAGCTGCTTGCCATTGCAGTCGCAGTCGAGAGCCTGAGCGATCATCCGCTCGCGGCCGCCATCGCACGCGATGGCCGGGAGATTTTTCCCGGCGCCGCGCTTCCGGTTGCCACCGATCTGAAGAGCCTGACGGGCCGCGGGGTCGAAGCCAAGGTCGACGGCGAAATCGTCAGCATCGGCAAGGCCGAAATGTTCGGCACCGACGGCATCGCACCGCTATCGGCCGAAATGGCGACCGCCATCGCCGAGCTCCGTGAGAAGGGCCGAACAACGATGGTCGTGCGCAGGGGAACGCGCGATCTCGGTGCGATCGGCCTCATGGACACGCCGCGCGCCGCGGCGCGCGAGACGATCGCGCGTCTCAGCAAGCTCGGTATTCGTCGCATGATCATGATTTCTGGCGATCATCAGAAGGTCGCTGAATCGATCGCTGCAGAAGTCGGTCTCAGCGAGGCATGGGGTGACCTGATGCCTGAGCAAAAGGTCGATGCCATCAAAAAGCTTCGCGCCGAGATGCCCGTCGCGATGGTAGGCGACGGCGTCAATGACGCCCCGGCGATGGCGAGCGCGACCGTCGGGATCGCGATGGGCGCCGCGGGTTCGGACGTCGCACTCGAGACCGCCGACATCGCGCTGATGGCGGATGACCTGTCGCATCTGCCTTTCGCAATCGGACTTAGCCGCTGTACCCGCTCGATCATCCGGCAGAATATGGTCGTCAGCCTCGGCGTCGTCGTCGTGCTGGTGCCGGCGACGATCTTCGGCCTCGGGATCGGTCCGGCGGTCGCGGCGCATGAAGGCTCGACCCTCATTGTCGTCGCCAACGCGCTGCGGCTTCTGGCTTATCGCGAATAACCGGGCCGCGGCGGCGTAGCCAATACGGGAGGGTGAGTGTGTTTGAGATTGCAAAGGAGACGCTGCTGCCGTGGTCGCCGGCGCAGCTTTGGGACGTTTTGGTGAATTTCGACCACTATGGGCGCTGGAACCCCTATGTCCGGCCCAAAGGTCTCGCCGAACGCGGGGCGGTGGTCGAATATTCCTTCAGGATGAATCCGGCCAATCCGCGCTTCTGGCGCGTGACGGCAACCGTGTCCGAATGCGAGCCGGGTGCGCACCTCGCGTTCGACGTAAAGCTGAGCCGGCTGCTGCTTTCGATCGAGGAACATTTCCGGATAGAGCCCGCGCCGGAAGGGGCGCAGTTGGTCCACTCCATAAGCTGCAAGGGCCTGATCGCGCGGCTCAGCCTGCCCAAGACGCGCCGAAATTTTGAAGTCCTTCTCAGCGAAACCGACCGCTTCCTGACCCAATATCTCGCTCGGCCGCGCGCCAAGCCGCCGGCGAAGGTCATGCGACCGAAAGGCGGGCGGCGACCGTGAGCCGGATTGTCCGCGAAGCGCGGGCCGGAGATCGCGCCGCTTGGTCAGCGTTGTTCGTCGCCTGGCTGGTTGCGCTCGCCGCGAGCCTCGGGGCCATCTTCATCGGCGAGGTGATGGGGCAGGCCCCGTGCGTCCTTTGCTGGTTCCAGCGCGCCTTCATGTTTCCGCTGGCAATCATGCTTGCCATCGCCGCCTTCCGGTCAGACCGCCATGTCGTGCCCTACGGGCTCGCACTGGCGGCGGGGGGCGGGCTTGTCGCCCTCTATCACCTGCTCCTTTTCGTGGGATTCATCTCCGCACCGATCGTTCCGTGCGACGGCGGGCCGTCTTGCTCGGGCGAAGCGATGAGCGTCGCTGGCGTGCCGTTTCCGCTGCTGTCGCTCGCTGCCTTCTCGGCCATTTTCGGGCTTTTGCTCATTTTCCAAAGGAGACTGAAATCATGAACAGACGTTTCGGCGTGGTAGCCACCCTCGTCGTATCGGCGCTCGCATTCACCGGCGGCGCCATGTTCTACAGCGGATCGGTCGCCGGCGAACCTGCGCCAAAGGTGATCGCCGGTCCCGTCGATGCGCTCATCCGGCCGCATTCGGCCGTCATCGGGCCGAAAAATGCGCCGGTGACCATCGTCGAATTCTTCGATCCGTCATGCGAAGCCTGCCGCGCATTCTTTCCCAAGGTGAAGGAAATCCTCGCCGCATATCCGAAAGATGTGCGGCTGGTGATGCGCTATCTTCCCCTCCACCCTGGATCGGCCGAAGCGATCGTTATGCTTGAGGCCGCACGTGTCCAGGGCAAGCTCGAGCCCGTGATGGCCGCGGTCCTCGAAGCCCAGCCCGACTGGCATGACGGCAGGATGGACGCGGCATGGGCGGCTGCCGAAAAGGCGGGGCTTGATGTCGCGAAGGCGCGCGCCATGCCCTCGGCCGAGGCGATGGCATGGGCGGAGCAGGACATCGCGGATGCGCGCGCTGTCGGCGTGCGCGGAACGCCCACCTTTTTCATCAATGGACAAAAACTGCCCAATTCCTCGCCGGAACAGCTCGAAGCTGTGGTTCGCGCGGCGGTCGCTGCGAAGGGCAAGTGATAATTCCCGTCCCGGCGAAGGCCGGGGCGGGGCCTCCGCACCGCAATTGATGCGCAAGATTCCGGCCACCTTGCCGCAAATATGACCCGGATCGCCGCCCCGTCGCGGGCGAAGACGGCATATTCAGAAGGCATTCAAAGACGAGGGCGAATTGCTGGAAGCCGAAAAGGAGAGACTGACATGCGCAAATTCTTGACCATCGTGGCGGCGATGCTCGCTTTCGCCGTTCCGGGCACAGCCCTTGCCCAGCATCGTGACGATCGTGGCGGCTGGAGCCGCGACCATAACGCCCCGCGGGGGCACGACCGCGATTATCGCTCGGCGCGCCACGACGTACCCAATCATGGCTGTGACCGAGGCTATCGCTCGAATGATCGCTATTATCGCGGCAATGATCATCGCTACGAGCGGCGCGATCGCTATGAACGACGCTACCAGAAGCGCCGCATGCACCATCATCATCGCGGGCGCCACTGGCGCGGCTAGGCCCGATCGCGCGGTGGGCGAAGGCCGTTACCGCTCCGCCCGATAGATTGAAATCGAACCGGTCGGCGTCGCGATGATCTTTGCCTCTTCCACGGCGTCGAACCCGGCGGCTGCGAGTGTGTCTGGCATGCAGCCGCGGGCATTGGGTTCGGTATATTCGACCCCGTCGAGCCACTGGATCTGGCGAAACAGCATGCGCATCAGGGGCGCGCGCTGCTCGCCGTAATCGGCGATGAACAGTTGGCCGCCCGGCCTGAGCAGGCGATGCATCTGCGCGGCTATGGCTTGCTTGATCTCCATCGAACATTGATGAAAAACGAGGCTTGAGACGATCTTGTCGCATCCCTGAAGCGCGGCGATCCCATCCAGCTCATCGCCCATTGCCTCGAACCAATGGATATCGGCGCCGACAGTGCGGGCTTTGGTTCGAGCGATCTCGAGCACGGCCGGGTCGGGGTCCACTGCCAAAATCTCGCTTTCCGGCTCGCCTTCCTTCAACGCGATCGCCAGGGTCCCCGTGCCGCAACCGATATCGACAATCCGATCGCCCGGTTGCGCTGCGACAAGCTTCAGCAAGTCTCTTCGCCACCTTTTCTCACGGGTCATGAGTGCGATTGCGGCGTCATAGCGGTCGAGCGAACCGCTCTTGCCAAGCGCGGGTACGAAATCTCTGTCGGTGTCGGTCATGACCCTTCTTTAACGGCGGCCATCCCATCCGCGCTTGAACGGAGGGGCTATCCCTCGATCATGAGATCACTCGCGCAAATGCCGAACATCGTCTTGATCGTGCGCGCGAAATGGGCACTGTCGCTGAACCCCGCCATGTGCGCCGCCTCCGTCGCGCTCCGCTGCCTGCCGATCGCGTCGAACGCGATCAGCAAACGGCGCCACAGTACATAGCGTTGGAACGGCATTCCGATTTCGGCGGTGAAGAGATGGCGGAACCGTCCGAGCGACAGATCGCTCTCCCGGCCGGCGTCGGCAAGCCGGACGGGTCCTGCCCCGATGAGCCGATCGATCGTCGTCGCGGCTTGCACGATGCGCGCATCGAGCGGTCGGCGCGATTCCAGTGCGAGCCAAGCCTTCCAAAAGCCCGTGCCGCGGCCGGTTGGGATATTGATCGGCTTCACGCCGCTCAGGCGCGTTTTCAGATCGTCGGGCGGACCGAATTGGATCGTCGGCTCGACATACCAGAGCTCCGCCTCGCTCGCCGGAAGAAGACAGTGAACGGCTTCGGGCTCGATGAGCAGGCACCGACCTTTGTAGCGTTGCCCCTGGCTGTCGGTCACTTCGACCGGATCGTCGGCAAAGACCGCCTGCGCGGCGAAGTGCCGATGGGGAACGGCATCGCCGACCGAGCCCGACCAGCAGGCAAGGAAATCGCCAATGCGAAGTCTGCCTTTCCAATGCGCATATCTTCCTGAAGGGGCGGCATCTGGTCAGGAAGGAGCTCGCATGGACCGAGCGTAACTCGGTTCGAAGCAGCGCAAGACGCTCGCGCCCGTTGGCGTTGCGCCCTCGGAAGTTTGGTCCTGTCGATCGCAGGTTAGCCAAAGATGCCGATTCTATGTTGATTGCCAAGACTTAATCAGTCAATGCAAATCATTCTCAATAAAGGTGGCTTGCGTGGCGATGACCCTGAACCGAAATTCATTCGCACCGATGCGGGCGCTGGGGCGCGGCGCTCTGGCTGTCCTGCTCTTGGCCCTGATCGCGCTCCAGCCGGCCCGCGCGAGCGAACCCGAAGTTCAGACCATTTGGCGGCTGCTCGATTATGTTGCCGTTGATTATCCCGGTGCGGTGTCGGGCGGCAAGGTAATCAGTCCAGCCGAATATGCCGAGATGACCGAGTTTGCCGCGCAGGTCGAAGCGCGTTTGAAGCGACTGCCGCAGAAAACCGCGAAGCCGAATTTGGTGGCTCGCGCCGCCACCTTGCGCCAATCGATCGCTGCGAAATCTGCGCCGGCGACGGTCGAAGAACAATCGCGGGGGCTCGCCGAGGCGTTGCTGGGAAGCTATCCCGTACCGCTGGCGCCGCGGTCGGCTCCCGATCTGGCGCGCGGCGCGAAGCTTTACGCGGAAAATTGTTCCGTGTGTCATGGCGCGACCGGCGCTGGAAACGGTCCGGGCGCCGCGGGGCTCGATCCGCCACCGATCGCTTTCACCGACGCGGCGCGCGCGCGCGAGCGCAGCCTGTTCGCGCTCTATCAGGTGATTTCGCAAGGCCTTGAGGGCACGTCGATGGCGAGTTTCGAAGACCTTCCCGACGGCGATCGCTGGGCGCTGTCCTTTTATATCGGCAGCCTTGCCTTTCCCGAATCTTCGCGATCCTCCGGTCGGCAGATATGGGACAGGGACGCGCCGGTTCGGGCCGCCATACCCGATCTTGCGACCCTCGTGGCCAAGACTCCCGCCCAGCTTGCGCGCGAGTTTGGGGATAGCAAGGCCGGGCCGCTGACTGCCTTCTTGCGTCGCCAGCCCGAAGCCGTCGTTGCGAAACCGGCCGGCTCGCTGGCGCTGTCCCGCCAGCGCCTCGAAGCGAGCCTGAAAGCCTATGCCGCCGGCAACCGCGGCGCCGCGTCCGATCTGGCGTTATCCGCCTATCTCGATGGATTTGAACCAGTCGAACCGGTTCTTGCCGCGCGCAATCCCGACCTCATGGCAAAGATCGAGCTGGCGATGGGAAATTTGCGTTCGGCTATCGGAAGGGGTCGCCCGGTCGCGGACGTCGAGGCGGCAAATGCCGAAGTGGCCCGGCTGTTCGTCGAAGCCGAGGCGGCCCTCGCGCCCGAGCGGGCGAGCGCGTCTTCCAGCTTTCTCGGCGCGTTCGGCGTCCTTCTGCGCGAAGGCCTTGAGGCATTGCTGATCGTCATCGCCATGATGGCCTTTCTTCGCAAAACCGGGCGAACCGACGTGATGGGATATGTCCATGGCGGCTGGGTTTCGGCTCTTGCCGCAGGGGCGTTGACCTGGTTCGTGGCAACCTACTTTATCGGGGTCAGCGGGGCATCGCGCGAGCTCACTGAAGGCTTTGGTTCGCTCTTCGCCGCGATCATCCTGATCTCGGTCGGTATCTGGATGCATGGCAAGAGCAATGCCGAAGCTTGGCAGCGTTATATCAAGGAGAAAATCTCCGCCGCGCTGTCGCGCCGGTCGGCATGGTTTCTGTTCGGCCTGACCTTCCTCGTGGTCTATCGCGAGGTGTTCGAGACCATCCTTTTCTACGCCGCCTTATGGGCACAGGGGAATGGCGGCGCTCTGCTGGCAGGGGCTGCGACGGCTACGGTTCTGCTGGGCCTGATCGCCTGGGCGATGCTGCGCTACAGCGCTCGACTTCCGATCACGCAGTTCTTCTCATGGAGCGCGGCGTTGATCGCTATCTTGGCAGTCGTGCTGGCCGGAAAGGGCATTGGCGGATTGCAGGAGGCTGGCCTGTTCGGCGTTACGCCGCTGGCCGGATTTCCCCGGGTTCCGATCTTGGGGATATACCCGACGTTTCAGACGGTGCTGGCGCAGCTTGCGGCCGCAATCATCCTTACCGCCGGTTTCTGGTTCAATCGGGCAAGGGCGCCCCGCGCGGTTTAGCTGCGCGCCGCGAGGAACATCGTCGGCATACCGTCAGTGGTACGAGTAAACGACGGGTTTCCAGCACGTCACTCTGCGGCCACACCAGCCTTGTGCGAGGAAATCTCTCCAAGCGCATCGCGGATGATATCATAGGCCGAGTGGAGGAAGAGCAGCGCGATGACGCCCGCGACGAGAAGGTCGGGCCAAGCCGCACCGGTCACGGCGACGAGGCCGGCCGCCACGATGACGGCGACATTGGCCAAGGCGTCATTGCGCGAAAACAGCCAGATGGCGCGCGCGGTGGCATCGCCTTCGTTGCGGAAGCGGCTGAGTACGAGTGCGGCGGAGATATTGACCAGCAGCGCCGCGATGCCGATGCCGCCCATGAGATCGGCTTCGGGTGGGATCGCATGGAAGGAGCGCCAGATCGCCGAACCGATGACGCCGAGGCCGAGGATGGCGAGGAAGCAGCCCTGGACCAATGCCGTGCGGCTGCGCGCGACCGCGGTCCAGCCGAGCGCGATCAACCCGACGAGGGTGATCGATCCATCGCCGATGAAATCGAGCGAGTCGGCCTTGAGCGCCTGCGATCGCGCGAGGAAGCCGCCGGCCAGCTCGATCACGCCGAAGCCGAGGTTGAGGATGACGACGATCCAGAGCGCGCGCCGATAGGCCGGGTCGACGCCTGCCCGCTTTTCGTCGGCTTCGCAGCCACAATCGCTCATGCCGTTCGTCCTTTCCCGCTTCGAGTCGGACAGCTATATGCACCCTCTAGCAACTAGAGGGTCAAGCGATGAAAATCGGCGAACTCGCGCGTGCCACCGACACCAAGGTCGAAACCATCCGCTATTATGAAGGCGCGGGTCTGCTGGCGCCGCCCGCGCGGACGGACGGCAATTATCGCTCCTATGGGACCGAAGAGCTGTTGCGACTGTCCTTCATCCGGCGCGCGCGCGATCTCGGCTTTTCGCTGGACGAGGTCCGCGAGCTTCTCGCGCTAGCAGACGATCGCGACCAGCCTTGCGGTGCCGTCGACGCGGTCGCAAGCAGCCATCTCGCCACGATCGAACGCAAGATCGCCGACCTTTCCCAGATGCGCGACGAACTGGCACGCGTCATCGGCGGCTGCCGCTTGGGAAAGGTGGGCGATTGCAAGATCATCCAGACTCTCGAGCCGCTGCGCGAAATTGATGCGCGACGCCAAGCCCGGGGAGGCTTGATCAGGACGCGGGAAGCGCCTCGATCCGCGTAATGCGTCCCGTTGCGCCGTTCCAGTCAAGTTCGAAGGCGACGCGGTCGCCGACCTTCAGGCCCTTGAGCAAATCCGCGGGTGCCTCGAACCCCATCGCCATCGGCGGCCATTTCAGCGCGGCGATCTCGCCATGATCGAGCGTGACGGTGCCCTTGGCTTCGTCGATCGCGGTGATCTTTCCTTCGCCCTTGCCATGTTGGACTACGGAAGCCGGGGCGTCCGCGGCGGCATCCTTGGGAGCGGTCGTTTTTTGCTTGTCGGCTTCAGGGCTGCAAGCCGAGACGGCAACTAGCAGCAGGAAGCTGCCGGTTAAAATGTGTATCGATTTCACGTTCATTCTCCTTTTTTTATTTCACGTCTTCGGGGCTTTTAATGGTGGTTGATCGGGCCAGCGCCGGCGCATCAAGAGATAGGCGGCGGGGATGATGAACATCGAGAGCAGCGGCGCAGTGATCATCCCGCCGATCATCGGCGCGGCGATCCGGCTCATCACCTCGGATCCGGTCCCGGTGCCGACGAGGATCGGGAACAGGCCCGCGAGAATGACCGCGACGGTCATTGCCTTCGGCCGAACCCGGAGCAGGGCACCGTTGCGTACTGCCGCTTCGATCGGGCCGTCGCCGCGCGCCGCAAGCGCCTGCTTGAGATAGATGAGCATCACGACGCCGAACTCGGCGGCGACTCCCGCCAGCGCGATGAAACCGACCGCGCTCGCGACCGACTGGTTGTAGCCGAGCAGGTAGAGCAGCCACAGCCCGCCGGTGAGCGCGAATGGCAGCGTCGCCATGATGAGCAGCGCCTCGTCCCAGCGCCTGAAGGTCAGGTAGAGCAGGACGAGGATGATCGCGAGCGTGACGGGTATGACGATCTTCATCCGCTCGGCCGCGCGGACGAGGAATTCGAATTGGCCAGTGTAGGAGACGCTGATGCCCGGCGGCAATTTTACGTCGCGCGCGACCGCCTGCTGGATATCACCGACCAGCGTCTGCAGGTCGCGGTCGCGGCCATCGACATAGATCCAGGTTACCGGCCGCGCGTTCTCGCTGCGCAACATTGGCGGGCCATCGCTGATCCGCACCCTCGCCACGGTGCCCAGCGTGATCTGCTGGCGCGATGGGGTGAGGATGGGCAAGTTTTCCAGCTTTCCGAGACTGTCGCGAAGCTCGCGCGGATAGCGCACGCTGATCGGGTATCGCGCTAGCCCCTCGACCGTCTGCCCGATCGTCTCACCTCCAATGACGCCGCCGACGATGGATTGCACGTCGGCGACATTGAGCCCGTAACGGGCGGCGGCGGCGCGATCGATGTCGACATCGATATAGCGCCCGCCGGTCAGCCGCTCGGCGAGAGCCGACGCGACCCCTGGCACCTTGCGGACGACGTCTTCGATCCGCTTCGCAGTGCGGTCGATCTCGGCCACATCCGATCCTGCGACCTTGATGCCGACCGGGCTCTTGATTCCGGTCGCCAGCATATCAATGCGGTTGCGGATCGGCGGGATCCAGAAATTGGCGAGGCCGGGGACTTTCACGCGCGCGTCGAGTTCGGCGACCAGCTTGTCGGGCGTCATGCCCGCGCGCCATTGATCGCGCGGCTTGAAGCGGATTGTCGTCTCGAACATTTCGAGCGGCGCAGGATCAGTCGCGGTGTCGGCGCGGCCGGCCTTGCCGAACACGCTCTCGACCTCGGGCACCGTTTTGATGAGCCGGTCGGTCTGCTGGAGCAGGCTCGACGCCTTGGCGGTCGAGATGCCGGGCAATGCCGAGGGCATGTAGAGGAGATCGCCTTCGTCGAGCTGCGGCATGAACTCGCCGCCGAGCTGGGTCAGCGGCCACAGGCTGCTCGCGAAGATCAGCCCCGCGAACCCCAAGGCCCTTTTGGGATAACGCAGAACCAGGTCGAGCGCGGGGCGATAGGCGTGCGTCAGCCAGCGATTGACCGGATTGGCCTGTTCGCTGGGAATCCGTCCGCGGATGAGCCAGCCCATGAGCACCGGGACGAGGGTGATCGAGAGGATCGCCGCCGCTGCCATGGCATAGGTCTTGGTGAAGGCGAGCGGCCCGAACAGCTTTCCTTCCTGTCCTTCGAGCGTGAAGATCGGCAGGAAGGAAAAGGTGATGATGAGGAGGCTGAGGAACAGCGCCGGACCGACCTCGGCGGCGGCGTCAGTGATGACGCGCCAACGCTCCGGCCCAGCGAGCTGCTCGCCGGGATGATCCTTTTCCCAATGTTCGAGATGCTTGTGGGCATTCTCGATCATCACGACCGCGGCGTCGACCATTGCGCCGACTGCGATCGCGATGCCGCCGAGTGACAATATATTGGCGTTCAGCCCCTGGAACCGCATGACGATGAAGGCGATCAGGATTCCGAGCGGCAGGGTGAGGATCGCGACCAGCGCCGACCGCGCGTGCCAGAGGAACAGCGCGCAGACGATCGCGACGATGATGAACTCCTCAATGAGCTTCGAGGTGAGATTGTCGACCGCGCGGTCGATGAGACCCGACCGGTCATAGGTGGTGACGATCTCGACGCCCGGTGGCAGGCCGCGCTTCAGCTCGGCGAGCTTGGCGCGCACACCCTCGATCACCTCGCGGGCGTTCTGGCCCTGGCGCATCACGATCACCCCGCCCGCGACTTCGCCTTCGCCGTTGAGTTCGGCGATGCCGCGCCGCATCTCGGGGCCGATCTGGACGGTTGCGACGTCGCCGATCGTCACCGGAATCCCGTCCGCTGCCGTGCGGAGCGGCACCGCGCGAAAGTCGCCCAGACTTTTGAGATAGCCGCTGGCGCGCACGATATATTCGGCTTCGGCCATTTCGACCGTCCCGCCGCCGCTCTCCTGATTGGCGCGCTGGAGGGCCTCGGTTACCTCTTGCGCGGTTACCCCATAGGCGGCGAGCTTCGTCGGATCGACGACGACCTGATATTGCCGCACCATGCCGCCGATGCTCGCGACCTCGGCGACGCCGGGGACCGCCTTGAGTTCGAAGCGCAGGAACCAGTCCTGCAGGCTGCGCAGCTCGGCGAGATCGTGGCGCCCGCTCTTGTCGACCAGCGCATATTCGTAGATCCAGCCGACGCCGGTGGCGTCGGGGCCGAGCGACGCTTTCGCCCCTTCGGGAAGGCGGCTTTGCACCTGGCTCAGATATTCGAGCACCCGGCTGCGCGCCCAATAAAGGTCGGTGCCGTCCTCGAACAGCACATAGACGAAGCTGTCGCCGACGAAGCTATAGCCGCGCACAACGCGCGCCCCCGGGACCGAGAGCATCGTCGTCGTGATCGGATAAGTGACCTGATCCTCGACGATGCGCGGCGCCTGGCCGGGATAGGTCGTGCGGATGATGACCTGCACGTCGGAGAGATCGGGGAGGGCGTCGACTGGCGTCGTCCGCACGGCGGCGATCCCGATCAGCGTCAGGATCAACGCCGCCGCGACGACCAGCCCGCGCGCGGCGACCGATGCGCGAATGATCCGTTCGATCATTTCGCATAGCCCAGGGACCGGACCGCGATGCCGGTCAGGCTCGCTTCGGAATCGAGAAGGAACTGGCCCGAGGCGACCACCTTCTCGCCCGCCGCAAGGCCGCGCAAGATCTCGGTCTTGCCGCCGCCCTCGCGTCCGGTCTCGACTTCGGCGGGATGATAGCGGCCGTCGCCCATCTCGAGCATCACGATCGTGCGCGTTCCGGTGCGGGTCACCGCCTCGCTCGGCACGAGCAGCGCTGGCTTGGCGTCGCCTCCCAATGCGACGGTCGCGAACATGCCGGGGCGCAGGCGCCCGCCGCGGTTCGCGAGTTCGACCCGCGCGGTCAGCGTCCGGCTGTCCGCCGCCGCGGTCGGCAGGATCGCGACGACACGGCCGGCGAAGGTCTCGCCCGGAAAGGCGGTGAGCTTGGCGTTCGCGCGCTGGCCGATCTGCACCGTTCCGGCCTGGACCTCGGGAAGCGCGGCATTGAGCCACACCGTTCCGAGGCCGGAGATTTCGGCAAGCGTCTGGCCTTCGGCAAGCGTCACGCCGGCACGTGCGCTGAGCGTCTGGACGACGCCCCCGATCGGCGCGCGCACGGTGACAGTGCCGCTCGTGCGACCGCTGCGGTCGACCTGCGCGATCACCCCTTCGGGCATGCCCATGAGGCGGAGGCGCTGCCGCGCTGCTGCGGTAAGTTCGGGCCTGCCGAGCCGCTTGACGCTCAGATATTCGGTCTGCGCGCCGCCCCATTCGGGCGACTGCACGTCGGCGATCGGCGCGCCCGCGCGGATCACATCGCCTGGCGCGAGCCGGTAGACGCGCTCGACGAAACCGCCGGAGCGCGCCTGAACGATCGCGAAGTCGCGCTGGTTGAAATCGACCGTCCCCGTGACGTCGAGCGTCGCCGCAAGGCTGCCCGTTTCGGCGGCGACCACGCGGATGCCGAGGCTTTGCCGCGCCGAGGGATCGACCGCCACGCCCGGCGCAGCCTCACTTCCGCCGCCCCCGTCGGCATATTTGGGCACAAGTTCCATATCCATGAAGGGCGACTTGCCGGGCTGGTCGAACTTCTGGTTCGGGAACATCGGGTCGTAATAATAGAGTATCTTGCCGCCATCGCCGCTCGCCGCCCCCGACGCCATCTCGTCCGTGCCGCGCTGTCCGAGCCAATAGCCCCCGCCGCCAGCCACGAGTACGGCAGCCAATATTGCGGCACGCCACCGTGCCGCTGTCGTTGCATCGGTCATCGCCGTGCCTCCCCATAAGTGTAAATGATCCGCACTCCGTCGCGCGCCACTTCGGCTTCGCGGGCGAGCGCATCGACCTCTGCTTCAGCAAGCGCGAGTGTCGATAAGAGGGCGGTCCCGAGATCGAGACGGCCCGCCCCGAAGCTCTCAAGATCGAGCTGCGCACGCTTCTTGGCGAGCGGCACCAGTCTGGTCCGCGCATTGGCTAGCTGCTCGTCGTGCATGCGGTGCATAGCGAGATCGGCGGAAAGCGCTGCCGCGACCTCGCGTTCGGCCGCTTCGCGGTCGAGGCGCGCCCGCGTCGCTTCACTCGCGCGGGCGGCAATTTTGGGGTCTTGCCGTTTCTTCGCAAACAGCGGCAGGTCGATCGTCACCCCGACCGTGACGAGGTCGCCAAAATTTGGCTCGCGCCGGCCATAGGCGGCATTTACCGTCCAGTCGGGTCGCTTCTCGGCGCGCGCGAGGCCGGTTTCGGCGTCGGCGGCGATTGTCCGTGCGTCATAGGCGCGCAGCAGCGGCAAGGCGGCGAGCCCGGCGCGAAGCGCGTCGCCATCGACCACAAGCGGCGGCAGATCGCCCGTCGTATCGGCGGCGGCATCGCCGGTAAATCTGGTAAGCTGCGCCCGGTATCGCGCGATTTCGGAGGTGAGCGCACTGCGCCGGTCGGCGAGCCCGGCGCGCAGTTGCTCGGGCTCGAGCGCCTGCGCCGGACGCGCCGCGCCGCTTGCGAGCCGGGCGGCCACCGTTGCTTGCAGGTCGTCGAGTTCGGCGTCGAGCAGATCGAGTTCCTTCAGCCGCTTCTTCGCATAATGGAGATCGATCCATGCCAGTGCCGTTGCGAGCCGGACATCCTGCGCGGCGACCGCCTGCTCGGCCTCGGCGACGTCGATGTCGGCGCTCGCGCGCAAGGCGCGGGCGCGGCGCTTGGCGGGATTGGTGAATTCCTGGCTCACGCCGATGACTTGCATCGTGAAGTCGTCGCGGTTGAACCGGCCCGCATCGGGGCCGGTCACCGGGAAATCCTTGACCGCGAGATCGAGCTTCGGGTCGGGCAAGCGGTCCGCCGCGATGGCCGCGGATGTGGCCGCATCGACGCCCGCTTCGCGCGCGCGAAGCTCGGGCGCCTGTGTTTCGGCGCGCCGAAGCGCTTCGTCCAGCGACATGGGTTCGGCGCGAAGCACCGTGGGCAGCAGCGCCAGGGCGGCGGTTGCAAGCAATATGCGCATGATGTTCCCCTCTCCGGGCGAAGGCAGGTCCGCCCCCGACGCGTGCGCCGGGGGCGGCACAGCGTCAGCCCTTCGCGGGCATCATCTGACGAGCGGAAATGGTCTTCATGCAGTTGGCTGCATGGGACTTCATCATGTCGCAGTCGCAACTCGCCATCTCGGGCGGGGCGTCATCGACCCAGACGCGAACGCGCGGCGAGATGTTGGACTTGTTCGGTCCGGGAAGTTGGCGCTCGCGCCATTCATAGTGACCGCCCGATTTTTCCTGGGCGAAGGTCGGCGTTGCAAGGCCGACGGCCGCAATCGCTGCGGCGAACAATATTATTTTCATTTTGAATTTCCTCGATTGAAAAGCCGGGAATTGCGCGCCGCGACGAGGCGGCACGCAATGCGCGATTCAACCGAGGGCTAGCGGTGGCTCGGGTTCTGGGCCGAAGCTGCGTCCAACCAAGCGCTGCACGGCAAGCGGATCGACCAGTTCGCGCCGATGACCGGCGACCACAAGCGGCGCGCCGGGCGTGACGACCGCCAGCGGAACGGCGCAGCCCATCTTGGCGATGCAGTCGAGCGTCATGCCCTTGCACGGCTGATCGGGCTGCGCGGTGTCGACGCCCATCATTTCGGCGCACTCGGGACTCATCGCTGGCGAAGCAACGGGTTGCTGAGCTTCGACGACCGGTCTTGCCATCGCGAACGCCGCCTCCTGGCCAAAGAGACCAAGGAGCGCTCCCGCAAGGAGCATCAAGGTAAGCCAGTGCTTCACAAATTCCCTTCTCGGCGCGGAGGCTTCCTGAGTCAATTCGTCGCGCGTAGCGATCGGTTACACACCGAGGAGTGCGAAAGCGGGATGATGACGGCGCAACCACTGAGCTTTTACCTCTCGGTCCGCCATGTCCCCGGAAGCTCTGCAAGTTGCGCCGGCGTCACGACCGGTTCCTGGCGGTCCTTTCTTTCCGAATAGCGATCGACAAGCTGGTCGGCATGGCCGCGCGTCAAAACGGTGAATCGAACAAGCTCTTCGGCGACATCGACGATCCGGTCGTAATAGCTCGAAGACAGCATGCGGCCCGCTTCGTCGAACTCGGCATAGGCCTTGGCAACGCTCGATTGGTTGGGGATCGTAATCATCCGCATCCAGCGGCCGAGAATGCGCAGCGTGTTGACGCTATTGAACGACTGCGATCCTGCGGAGACTTGCATCACCGCCAGCGTGCGCCCCTGCGTCGGGCGCAGACCCTTGTAGGCGAGGGGCAGATGGTCGATCTGCGCCTTCATGATCCCGGTGATCTGCCCGTGGCGCTCGGGGCTGCACCAGACCTGGCCTTCAGACCAGAGCGAATGCTGGCGCAGTTCTTCGACGGCGGGATGATCGTCGTCGGCGATCAGGTCGGGCATCGGCAGGTCCGAGGGATCGAAGATGCGCGTCTCGCAGCCGAAAAGCTGCAGAAGGCGGGCAGTCTCCTCGACGACTAGCCGCGAGTAGGAGCGTTCACGCAAGGAACCGTAAAGGAGCAGGATGCGTGGTGCGGGATCGAGGGGGCCGAGGCCGAGACCGGGTTGTGCGCGGACATATTCCGCGCTCAGTGCGGGAAGGTGGTCGGGGTCGGCGAGCGCGCGCAGGCGGGAGAAAGTCGGAGCTGTCATGAAGTTCAGTCTTTTGCGGGAGTGGAACCTGGAAACCAGCGCCGACCTAACCGGAAGGCGACATGGACGAGAAGGATGAGGATCGGCACCTCGACGAGCGGGCCGATGACCGCGGCAAAGGCTACGGGCGAGGCGAGGCCAAAGGCAGCGATCGCGACGACGATTGCGAGTTCGAAATTATTGCCCGCCGCCGTGAAGGCGATCGCCGTGGTGCGTGGATAATCGGCTTCGATCAGCTTGCCCATCCAGAAGCTGATGACAAACTGGACCACGAAATAGATGGTCAGCGGGATCGCGATACGGACGACGTCGCCCGGAATAGTGACGATCTCGCTCCCCTTGAGGCTGAACATCGCGACGATCGTGAATAGCAGCGCGACAAGCGTGATCGGCGCGATCTTGGGCAGGAAGCGGGTCTCGTACCAGTCGTTCCCCTTTGCACCGGCTAGTATCTTGCGGGTGAGGAAGCCGGCGAGGAACGGGATGCCGAGATAGATGAGGACCGCCTCGGCGACGGTCCAGAAGCTGACGTCGATGACGCTGCTTTCGAGCCCGAACAGTGGTGGCAGCACGGTCAGGAAGAACCAAGCGTACACGCTGAAGAAGAGAATCTGGAAGATCGAATTGAAGGCAACGAGCGCCGCGACATATTGATTGTCGCCCTTCGCAAGCTGGTTCCAGACGATCACCATCGCGATGCAGCGCGCGAGGCCGATGAGGATCAGGCCGGTCATATATTCCGGCTTGTCCGACAGGAAGATCACCGCGAGCGCGAACATCAGCACCGGGCCGATGATCCAGTTCTGGATCAGAGAGATCGCGAGGACCCGCTTATCTTCGAACACCCGCGGCAGCTCTTCGTAGCGCACGCGCGCCAGCGGTGGATACATCATCAGGATGAGGCCGATCGCGATCGGGATGTTGGTCGAGCCCCAGGAGAGGCTGTCGATCGCGGCGGGAAGTCCGGCGAAGGTCGAGCCGAGCAGGACGCCCAGCGCCATGGCGAGGAATATCCACAGGGTCAGGTACCGATCGAGGAACGACAGGCGTTCGCGCTTGCTGGCCATCGATCAGAGTCCGACGCGATTGCCGGCGTCGTCGACGACCTGCTCGCCATCTTCCTTGGCGAAACTGCTGCGCTGCTGCGCCGGGATAAGGTCGAGCACCTCCTCGGAGGGGCGGCAGAGCTTCACGCCGAGCGGCGAGACCACGATCGGCCGGTTGATGAGCATCGGATGCAGCATCATGGCATCGATGAGCGCCTCATCGTCGAGGCTTTCGTCGCCGAGACCGAGTTCGGCAAAAGGCGTCCCTTTCTCGCGGAGGAGTGCGCGGGGCGCGATGCCCGCGCGCGCTATCATTTGTTCGAGCAACTCGCGCGATGGCGGCGTCTTCAGATATTCGACGACGTGCGGCTCGATGCCGGCGTTGCGGATCATCGCCAGCGCGTTGCGTGACGTTCCGCAATCGGGATTGTGGTAGATGACGATGTCGGTCACATGAGGTCCTTCAGCAGCAGGCAAGTTCGGCGAGCAGCGGTTCGCAAAGCTCGGGTCGTCCCTGGCAGCAGTCGTTAGCGAGGAAGAGCATCAGGCCTTTCAGCGTGTCGAGTTCGGCGCGCTGGTTGATCTGCCGGCCGCGCTTCTCCGACGTCACCAGCCCCGCTTTCGCGAGGACCGCCAGATGCGTCGAGAAGGTACTTTGCGAGAGACCCGACGCGTCGACGAGTTCGCCGGTGGAAAGGCCTTCCGGCTCGTGCTGGACCAGCAGTCGGAACGCGTTGAGACGCGTGGGATGTGCGAGGGCGGCCAAGGCCGACAGTGCCGAATCGCTGTTCATTCATCGGCATTATCCGATGCATTTATCGCCGTCAAATCCCATCGGGAAAATCCGATACTAAATATGGAAAGCGAGGGGAAAACCTTCCCCTGACGGCCAGCCGCGTCTGGCCGTACCCCATCCGCTGGGGCTGGACGCCCCCGCGACGCCCCCTGATGAAGGAGCGCGGCAGTTGATGGGCGCTCGCTGTCGGCGGCAGGCGCCGACAGGGATCGTATGTTTGTTTTGACCGCGCTGCGCACTCGGTGCGCCTGTCTTGGCGGTGCGACGGCTAAGCACAGCTGCGCGCGCACGCCGCACCGCCGGCGGTCGCGCCGAGAGCGCGATCCTTCTCTTAGTTCGCCGTCGCGGCAGATCAGTCGTCATAGCTGACGAGAATAATGGCGCCGCGCAGTGCGCGGCGGCGTTTTCGATCGGCCTCCCGTCTGTCGCTGGGTTGGCCGGCTCTCCCCTCTGGGCGCGTCCCGGCGTCCCGCAAGCCGCTGCACGGCTCTTCCTCTTCGTTCCAGCCCTTTGGGTGCGGGCCGCCTTCCTGGCCGCGCCCGGCAGGTCGTTCTCGCCGCCCACCCCCGCTCCGCCGGGGGCCTGATGGTTAGGGGGCGGGAATGGAGGATGACATGGGAAAGACCAACGAGCGCCGCGATGGGTGCAAGCCTCTGTCCGCTGAACTACATGCCGCCTTGCGCGCGAATGACGAAGCGCGGCGTACTGCCGTGATGGCGGGTGCGGTGGAGCCGGATTTCGTGCCGGTTGCTAAATTCTTCTCACCGGTCGGTGCGGCGACTTGGCTGGCGACCGAATTGGGCGAGGATGGCGATACGCTGTTCGGGTTGGCCGATCTTGGGTTCGGCTGTCCCGAACTCGGTTCGTTCAGCCTGTCTGAACTCGCGTCGGTGCGGCTGCCCTTTGGCCTCGGCATCGAGCGCGATCAAAGCTTTGCGTCCGAGGTTCCGCTGTCGGGCTGGGCCGCTGCGGCGCGCCGCGCGGGGTCGATCATCACCGCCGAACAGAATTTCCGTCGCGCTGCGCGTGGCGACGAGCTTCCGAAGCCAAAGGGCTGAGGCTGACGCAGGCGGCGCGTTTCGCCGTCATCCATAGTCGGTCCCGCCACGCTTCAAGACACAACGGGACCGACGCTCACAAGGAGCAAGACCATGAAACTCGACTTTATCGATCTTGGCAAGCTGTCGATCAGCAAAACCAACATGCGCTACGCCAAAAAGGCGCCCGACGTTGCTGATATTCTGCCGACCGTCCGTGCTCGCGGCGTTCTCGTTCCGCTGATCGTCCGTCCGAATTGCGCCGAGGGCGCGTTCGAAATCGTCGCAGGGGCGCGGCGCTTCACTGCGGCGACCATTGTCGCCAGCGAAAAGGGTGAGGCCGAGCCGATGCCTTGTGCGATCCTCGAAGAAGGCGATGATGCCGCCGCGCTCGAAGCTTCGTTGATCGAGAATGTCGCGCGGCGCGATGCCGACGAGGTCACGCAGTGGGTCACTTACACGCGGCTCGTTCGCGAGGGGCGTAGCATAGGGGATATTTCCGATACGTTCGGAATGCCCGAGGCAATGGTGAAACGCATCCTCGCGCTCGGCAATCTCTTGCCCCGCATCCGCTCGCTTTACGCCAAGGAGAGGATCAGCGTGGGCACGGTGCGGCACCTAACGATGGCCTCCAAATCGCAGCAGCGAGCATGGCTGGCGCTGTTCGATGACGCGAATGTCTATTGCCCGCAGGGTCAGCAACTCAAAAATTGGCTGTTCGGCGGCGGCGCGATCCGCGTTGAGCACGCGCTATTCGACGTCGAAGCAAGCGGCCTTTCGATCATTGCCGACCTGTTTGGGGACGAGCGCTATTTCGCGGACAGCGATGCTTTCTGGACCGCCCAGCTTCCTGCCGTCGAGGAACGCCGGTCACGATTTCTGGACGAGGGGTGGAGCGATGTCGTCGTCCTGCCCAAGGGTGACCACTTCCCCGAATGGGAGCATCGCCACGCCGCGAAGCGCAAGGGCGGGCGCGTCTATATCGAGGTCCGCGATAGCGGCGAGGTCGATATCCACGAGGGCTATGTCACCGCGAAAGAAGCGGCGCAGCTTGAAAAGGGCGAGAAGTTCGAGGCGGCGGCCAAGGTGGCTCGCCCCGAGATGACCGCGCGCATGCAGACCTATGTCGACCTACATCGTCATGCCGCCGTGCGTGCGGCGCTGACCGGTCATCCTGCCGCCGCACTGCGGTTGATGGTTGCCCATGCCGTCGCCGGATCGCCGCTGTGGAATGTGAAGATCGAACCGCAGTCGGCGAAGGACCACGATGTTCGCGAAAGCGTCGAGGTTTGCCGCGCAGAGACGGTCTTCGACGAGAAGCGCCGTGCGGTGCTGGCGCTCCTCGGGTTCGACGCCGAGGAGCCGAGCGTGACCGGCGGCAATCGGATGACGCTCGCGGCGCTGTTCCAGCGTCTGCTCGACCTTCCCGACCGTGCGGTCATGGACGTGATCGCCATCGTGATTGGCGAGACGTTGTTTGCGGGAAGCGCCGCCGTCGATGCCGTGGGCCTCCACATCGGTCTCGACATGGCCAAATGGTGGAGCGCCGACGATGCCTTCTTTGAAGGCTTGCGCGACAGGGAGGTGCTGACCGCGTTGGTCGCCGAGGTGGGCGGAGCCGAGGTCGCCGCTGCCAATGCCAAGGAGAAGGGCGCGACCTTGAAGACGATCATCCGCGACCATCTAGACGGCACCAACGGCCGGACCAAGGTCGATGGCTGGGTCCCGAAATGGATGGCCTTCCCGCCCGCCGCCTACACGGCGCGCGGCGGGGTAGGGACCGTGACGGCACATGGCGAACTGACTGTGCCGGAGGCCGAGGACCGGCCGCGGCGCGAAGCCGCGTGACGGTCGAGGGCGGCGGCGCGTGCCGCCGCCCATTCCATCTGGCAAAAAAATCGCGCGCCGCGCGCCCCTTGGGCGCACGGCGCGATACCCTAACGGCCAAATAGTCGTGGCCGGACGGTAACACAGGCGATAGGGCATGGGTCGAATAGGAGATGACCGATGGCCGAAGACACTCAGGATATGCTGCTCACGCTCACCGCCGATATTGTCGCGGCGCATGTCTCGAACAATGCCGTCGGCCTCGCCGATCTTCCCGACCTGATCGCGCGCGTTCATGGCGCGCTGGCGGGACTGGGTTCGCCGGTCGTCGAGCCGGTCGAGGAGCAGAAACCGGCGGTTTCGATCCGTTCGTCGGTTAAGCCCGACTATATCGTCTGTCTCGAGGACGGTAAAAAGCTGAAAATGATGCGCCGTCATTTGATGAACGCCTATGGCATGACGCCCGACGACTATCGCGCAAAGTGGAATCTCCCCAAAGACTATCCGATGGTCGCGCCGAACTATGCCGAGACGCGGCGGGCGCTCGCCAAGCAGATCGGCCTTGGCACCAAGGGACGCGGCGGCGGCCGCAAGCCAGCAGCGAAGGCGCCGGCTCGCGGGCGCGCAAAATCCGGCGCCTGACGGCACCCTGCCTAGGAGTTGGTGAGCCGGTCGGCCTCCAATTTCGCGCCGGTCTGCTCAAAGCCGAACGCGCTAGCCAGTCTCCTTTGCGCCTCGCGAGACCATGCCCTTCATGGCCTCTTCGAAAGGCTTGATGACCGAAACCGGCTGCGCCTCTGCCGCTTGGGGCCGCAACGGCAGGTTCGCCCTTTTTTCCCCTGCCGGCGGCGAGCGCCGTCATTCCTCGCGAGGCAAAAAAGAGCGCCCCTCGCCGTCCTCCAGCTTTGCTTACGGGCCTTCGGCTGCGGCCGCGGCAGTCCCGGTCATGTCCCAAGCCATCGAGGCCATGAAGGGCATGGTCTCGGAGCAAGGAAAGGATATCATCATGGCTACCATCGGCACTTTCAAGAAGACCGCCAAAGGCGAATATGTCGGCGACATCGTGACACTCAGCGTTCAGGCCAAGGGGGTTCGCATCGTCCCCGATCAGAACCCGCCCAGCGAGAACGCCCCCACGCACCGGGTTTACACCGGTAACGCCGAAGTCGGCGCTGCCTGGACCAAGCAGTCGAACGAGGGCCGCGCATATCTGGGGCTAAAGCTCGACGATCCCAGCTTCGCCGCACCGATCTACGCCAACCTCTTCGACGATGAAGGCGGCGAGACTTTCAGCCTGATCTGGTCGCGTTCCAATCGCCGGACCGGCGACTGACCTACCAGCGCAAAGCCCGTCCGGTGCGCCGGGCGGGCATTTTTCCAGAAATCAGGCGGGGATCGTTTCCATCGCCTGCTTTGGTAGAGGGCGGCCCAATGCTTCAGCAAGAGGGCCGGTTACGCGATCGGCCGCCAGCCGCGCCGGATCATGAGAGATATGAGCGTAGATCGCTGTCGATCGTGCATTCGCATGTCCGAGAAGCGAGCCAACCATCAGCAGGGCCTCGCCCGCAGACGCAGCCGCGCTACCGAGAGTGTGGCGGAGAACGTGAGGCGTCACGCCGGGAAGCGCCGCCTTCTTGATTGCAGCCTGCCACACGGTCTTCGTGCCCTGGTAGAACCCGTCGCCACGCTCCGCCGGGAAGACATAGCCTTCGGCCTCTTCGGGTTTCAAAGCTTCGAGTAGCGCTATGGCCGCAGCGCCGAGCGGGCGGACGCTTCTGCCGGTTTTCGTGTCATCGAAAACGAGCAAGCCGCGATCAAAATCGACTTCCGACCATTTCAGGCCGGCGATTTCGTTTCGGCGACAGCCGGACAACGCCCAGAGCCGGGCAATATTTACTGCCTTGGCGTTTACGCCTTGGGCCTCCAGCGCATTGAGAGCTTCGCCTAGGCGCTTCACCTCTTCTATCGAGAGAAAGCGCGTGCGCTTATTGTCCGTCTTTCGGACGCTTGCGTCTTCTACCGGATTGTGAGTGACCCGTGTCTTCCTCTTATGCGTCTTTAAGAAGGAATAGACCGCGGACAGGTCGCGCACGACCTTCCGCGCGGCGCCTTCGCCGCCGCGGACGATAACGCGCTTACGCTTGCCGGTTTCGGGATCGACGATCCACTCGTCGCGCGCGGTCTTTCCGGCGCTCACATCTCGCACGAACGTGGTGATGTCGCCCTCGTCGATTTCGGTGATACGCCTTTTGCCCAGCAGCCGAACGACGTGATGGCGCAGACGGGCGAGAGTATAGTCCTTCGTCATCGGTTTCATCGGTTCGCCCTGCCGAATGCCGCGCTGCACGAAGCAGCCTTCCTGCTCATAGAAATCGATGGCCTGCGACACGGTCATTTCGGCGCGCTTCGTAATGCGCTCGCCGCTGGGATCTTCGCCTAACCGCACGCGCGCCAGAGCAATTTCGGCGGCCTTGCGCGCGTCTGTGGCAGGCGTCTCGGGATAGGTGCCGATCGTATACCAGCGGACGGCGGCGGTCCGGCCGCCTTCACCTACGCGATACTTCACTGCCCACGACTTCGCGCCAGCGGGGGTCACCCGAAGGGCGAACCCGGTAAGCTCGGAATCCCAGATGGTATACCGCACTGATTTCGGCTCGGCGATGTCTGCGGCAGTCTTGGAAAGTTTGGTCTTCATGACCGAACCTATAGCATGATTTTGCCTTCTGGGCTACCACCGGGCTACCACCGAGCGAATATTCGTCGCTGTCTGCTACTGATCATTTTAACAGAAAACGGCAGAATACTAGGATATTTGAAGTCAAAGGCAGTCAACGGCAATCAGCCAAAAACGCGTTTTTGCAACCTTGCCAAGGTTGGGGTCGAGGGTTCGAATCCCTTCGCCCGCTCCAGATTTCCATGCTTTAGAAGCAATTTCGACTTCGGATCCACCCTCCGGGGGAGCCGATTTGCACGACTTATAAACCGTCGCCAAGCAGCGCACGCGCGCTGTCTCCATTCTGCAATTTTTCATGCATGTTTCCGTCATGCAAACGACGCCTGCCCGTAACGACGCACCCCTAAGCGGTCGCCGCGAGGGGGCGGCACACGGACCGCGCCCCTGTGTACTAGGGGGTAATTCATGTCGCACCAGATCCGCGTCCGCCGCAGTCGTCTCATGGCTGCACTCTTCGCTGTCACCTCCCTCTCGACTCCCGCCTTTGCCGGCACGCTCGTCGGCAGTGTCGTCGACGCCGGCGGTGTTCGCGGCCTGCAGGGCGCGGAGGTGGAACTTGTCGAGCTTGGCCGCCGCACATCGGCGGGTCCGGATGGCAGCTTCCGGTTCGCGGATGTTCCCTCGGGCAGCTACACGCTGCGCGCCATTTATGCGGGTGCTGACGAAAGCAGCACTTCGGTGAGCGTCACCGAGGACGGGACCACGCGCGTCGATGTCGCGCTCAGTGCGGGTGACGACAGCCTCATCCTCGTCATCGGCCAGCAGGCGAACCTCGGCAGTGCGATCGCGCGCCAGCGCGCGGCGGACGGCGTCGCCTCCGTGCTCACGCGCGATGCGGTCGGCCAGTTCCCCGATCAGAACGTTGCGGAATCGCTGCGCCGCCTTCCTGGCGTCAACATCCTGAACGATCAGGGCGAGGGGCGCTTCGTTTCGATCCGCGGCCTCGATCCGGAACTGAATGCGTCGTCGCTGAACGGAGTCCGTCTGCCCGCGCCGGAATCGGATGTGCGCTCGGTCGCGCTCGATGTGATCTCCAGCGATCTCATCGAATCGATCGAGGTGAAGAAATCGCTGACGCCGGACATGGATGCCGACACGATCGGCGCGTCCATCGAGATCAACACGACGAGCGCGTTCGCGCGCAAGAAGGATCTGCTGAAGCTGAGCGCGGAAGGCAGCTACAACGATCTCACCGATCATCTTTCGCCCAAGGGCGCGGTCGATTTCTCGACCAAGCTCAGCGACAACATCGGCGTCGCCGGCGGCATCTCCTACTACAAGCGCAAGTTCGCGACCGACAATATGGAGATGGACGGTTGGGACGAAGACGACGGCATCGTCTACGCCGACACGGCCGAATACCGCGATTATGATGTGGAGCGCGAACGCATTTCGGCGTCGCTCTCGTTCGATTTCAGGGCGGGTGAAAGCACCACGCTTTATGTGCGCGGTCTCTACAGCCAGTTCGACGATCACGAGTATCGCCGCCGCCTGACCTTCGAGATGGACGAATCCCCCTCGGAGGGCACGGACACCACCGCGACCTTCCTCTCCGACGATGGCGAGATCAGCGTACAGCGCGATTTGAAGGACCGCTTTGAATCGCAGAAGATTCGTTCGCTGACGTTGGGCGGCGAGACCGAGACAGGACCGTGGAAGCTTGTATATTCGGCGAGCTGGGCGAAATCGAGCGAGCGCGAGAACGGCTCGATCGACCCGGTCGTGTTCGAGCGCAAGTTCGAAGATGAGGGCGAATTCGGCGTCACCTTCGATTACAGCAAGCCGATGTTCACCGGCCACACGATCACCGCCGGCAACGACCTGTTCCTCGACCCGTCCGAATATGAATTCGACAAGGTGGAGATCACCACGCTCAGCGACGCGCAGGACGAGGAATACGCCCTGAAGGCAGACGTCTCGCACGTGTTCGCGCTCGGCACCGGCGAATTCACCGTGCAGGGCGGCGCCAAGTCACGCTGGCGTGAGAAGTTCTACAACGGCACGTTCGACATCTACGACGGCTTCGACGGTGATGGCGACCTGACGCTTTCCGATTTCCTCGGCGCGCAGGACTATGGCCTCGCCGTCATCGACCCGGTGCCGGGGAAGACGTCGTTCCGGAAATTCTGGAACGACAATCAAAATCTCTTCGAGATCGATCCGTTCGACAGCGCGGCAGCCTCGGCTGAATCCGACTACAGCGTCGATGAAGACGTTCTCGCGGCCTATCTGCTCGGCCGCTGGGACAGCAGCACGCTCCGCATCATCGGCGGCGTCCGCATGGAGCGCACGAAGAACCGTATCACCGGCAACGTGGTGACGCTGGTCGAGGAAGGCGGCGAGTTCGGCGGCGAACCGGTTGAGGAAGATACGGCCTTCGTCACCCCGCAGACGTTCGATCGCAGCTACACCGATTGGCTGCCCAGCATCACGATCCGCTACGAACCGGTGCGCAACCTCGTGCTGCGCGCGGCGGGCTACAAGAACCTGGTGCGTCCGAAGCTCTCGAAGCTCGCGCCGCGCGCGGTCATCGAGGACGATGAAGGCGAATTCGGCAATCCCGACCTCAAGCCCTACCGCGCATGGAACGCCGATCTCTCGGTCGAATATTATTTCGGCCGCAACGCTGCCATGTCGGCTGGCGTCTTCTACAAGGACATCAAGGATTACATCGTCGATTATACCGAAGACGATGTCCTCTATAACGATGTGCTGCTCGATTCCGCGACGACCTCGATCAACGGCAAGACGGCGAAGATCCGGGGTTTCGAATTCAGCTACAATCAGGCGTTCGATTTCCTGCCCGCACCGTTCGACGGGCTGCTCGCGCAGTTCAACTATACGTACACCGATGCCGAAGGCGAGGTGCCGAACGACGGCGATCTCGGCGATCTGCGCAAGGTGGGTCTGCCCGCATCGGCAAAGCACACGTTCAACGCCGTGCTCGGTTACGAGAAGGGTCCGCTCAGCCTGCGCGTGGCGGGCACCTACCGCGACAAGTATCTGGACGAGCTGGGCGACGCGCCCGAGGAAGACCGCTACGTCGCCAGCCACTTCCAGCTCGATCTCAGCGCGAAGTACAAGGTCACCGAAAACATCCAGCTGTTCGGCGAATGGGTGAACATCACCGACGAGCCCTATTTCGCCTACCAGAACTTCGGCGGCTCGCGGCGTCTGCTGCAGTACGAGGAGTATAGCTGGACGGCGAAGTTCGGCGTGAAGGCCACCTTCTGATGACATGTACGCTGCCGGTGCTGCCGCGTCCTGCGGTGGCACCGGCAGCGGTGTGCGTTGTCGACCGGATTGTGCCGCGAATGTCGTCAGCGATCCGTCAGTTCGGCCTCAGTAAGGGAAGCGCGATGCTGCGAACATTCACCCTTTCTCTGGCGCTCTTGGCCGCTTTGGCGGCCCCGCCCGCCCTTGCCGAAACGCAGGTCGCGGTCCCGCGCTCGCCGGGCCTGCCCTACGCGGCGAAGTCGCTGCCTGATCGCATTGTGCTTACCGCCGGCGCGGACCCGTCGCGCGAGATGGCGGTCGCGTTCCGCACCGATGCGGCGCAGCAGACGGCGGAAGCGGAGATCGCCCCCGCGATCGACGGCCCTTCGCTCGGCGCACGCGCGGTCCGTGTCGTCGGCACGAGTTCAGCCATCGAGAACGAAAACGGCAAGGCGCTTTACCATCAGGTCCGCTTCGCCGGGCTCGAACCGGGCCGCGCCTACGTCTACCGCGTGAAGGGCAGCGCCGGCTGGAGCGAGTGGCTGCAATTCCGTACCGCGAGCGCGGAGGCGCGGCCGTTCCGCTTCCTCTATTTCGGCGACACGCAGAACAATATCCTCAGCATCGCCTCACGCGTCATCCGCGAGGCGTTTTATGCGACCGCCAGCCCGGCGCTCGTCGTTCACGCAGGCGACCTCGTGGCGCAGCGCGACAATCTCGCGCACGATGACGAGTGGGGCGAGTGGACGCAGGCGGGCGGCTACAATTACAGCATCGTCCCGCAGCTCCCCGCGACCGGCAATCACGAATATGTCGACAACGAACTGCCCGACGGCACCGAACAATACGTGCTCGGCCCCCACTGGTCGCGCCAGTTCGCGCTGCCCGCGAACGGCGCCGATACCGCGAAGGCGACGACGTACTTTGTCGATTATCAGGGCGTGCGCTTCATCATCCTCGATGGCACCGCCGCGCTCAATCTCGGCGCGCTCGAAAACCAGACACGCTGGCTCGACAGCACGCTGGCGCAAAGCCCCGCGCGCTGGAACGTCGTGCTGTTCCACCAGCCGATCTTCACCTGTGCGCGGCCGAACGACACTGCGAAATTGAAGGCGGCGTGGAAACCGGTGTTCGAGGCGCGGAAGGTCGATCTGGTCCTGCAGGGCCACGATCATTGCTACAGCCGTCTCACCGCCGAAGCCGGCAAGACCGCGTCGGCAAAGGCGCGCGCGGACGGCAAGGTGCAGGGCCCGGTCTATCTCGTCTCCGTCACCGGCTCCAAGATGTACGGCCTTAACGATCGCGCGGGCACGCAGCCCGATCGCGTCGCCGAGGATACCGAACTCTTTCAGGTCATCGACGTTACGGCGGACAGGCTCCAGTTCCGCACCTTCACCGCTTCGGGCCGCCTCTACGACGGCTTCGATCTCATCCGCCACGCGGACGGCAATCGCCTCGTCGAAATCGCAGAGGCTGCAGGCCCCGTGCGCCGCTGCGCGGGACAGGCGGGGCCGGACGGCGTACCCTGCACGGCAGACCCCAAGGATTGATGATGAAGATACTCCCCGCCCTCCCCCTTGTCCTGCTCGCTGCTTGCTCCGCGCCGGAGATCGAACTGCCGCAGGGCACCGCCGCGCGCGGCGATCCCGCGAAGCCCGTTGCGGCGGCGGTTGAAACCGTCGTCACCACCGACGCCGCCGTCGATGCCGATGATCCCGCGCTCTGGGCCGATCCGCGCGATCCCTCGCGCGCCGTGCTGTTCGGCACGGACAAGACCGACGGGCTTTATGTGCACGACATGGACGGCAAGGTCCGCCAGTTCCTCCCCGATGGCCCCCTCAACAATGTCGATCTGCGCCCCGGCTTCACCGTGAACGGCAAGGAATACGTCCTCGTCACCGCGACCGAACGGAAGACCTTCACGGTCATCGCCTATCTCTTCGATCCCGACACGCTCGAAACGCGCCGCTACGGCGTGCTGCCGCTCGGCATGGGCGAGCCCTACGGCTATTGCATGGGCAAGCTCGGGGGCGATTTCTACCTGATCCCGAACAACAAGGCCGGCGAGGTTCGCGCGCTGCGCCTCGCGAACGGCGCGGCGCTCGAAACGGCGACGCTCGCCTACAGCTTCAAGGTCGGCAGCCAGCCCGAAGGCTGCGTCGTCGATGACGAGGCCGGCCGGCTTTATCTCGGCGAGGAAGACGTCGCGATCTGGCGCTTCGACCTTACACCCGGCGCGCCCGCACAGGGCATCAGGGTCGCCGCCGTGGATGGCGAACGCCTCACCGCCGATGTCGAAGGCATGTCGATCCTCCGGGATCGCGGCGCGAAATATCTGATCGCCTCCAGCCAGGGCGACGCCACCTATCCCGTCTGGCAGATCGAAGGCGACAGCTACACTTACAAGGGCCGCTTTGCCGTCGAAGGCGGCACGATCGACAACGTCACGGGCACGGACGGCCTCGACGCATGGAGCGGCCCCATCGGCCCCTTCCCCGAAGGCGCGATCGCGATGCACGACACGGACGACGGCGGAGAGCAGCAGAACTTCAAGATCGTCGACTGGCGCGCGGTGCGCCGCGCGCTGTCGCTACCCTGAAAGCAACCGTTCGCCGCAGGGCTGCGCGCTCCTGTCGCGCCGGCCCTTGCATCCATTTCGCTTGCGGGGCGTTCGCGGCAACGCAATGAAAACACGGATGAACAACGATCGCGCCCGCTGGTCGCGCCGGGATGCGCTCGCCGGCCTCGCCGCGCTCGGCCTCCTGCCCGCGCTCCCGGCGCTCGCCGCGCCGCGTCTCGGCCGGGCCGAAGCCTTTTCGTGGGATGCGCTGAAGCAGCAGGCGATGGCGCTGTCGGAGCGGCCGTTCGTACCGCTTGGTCGCGTCGAGGCCGCCGCCGCCGTCGACTACGACGCGCTGAACGCCATCCGCTACCGCGATTCCGCCGCGCTCTGGCCGCATCGGCCGGGCCAGTCGGTGCGCCTGTTCCCGCTCGGGAAATATGCCCGCGAGCCGATTGCGATCCATGTCGTCGACCGCGGACGTGCCCGGCCGCTGTCCTATTCGCCCGATCTCTACGACATGCCTGCGGACAGCCCGGCCCGCGCGCTCACAGCGAAAAACGGCGGTTTCGCGGGCTTCCGCGTCATGAACCCCGGCGATGTCGGAGACTGGCTGGCGTTCCAGGGTGCCTCCTATTTCCGCACGGCCGGACCGCTTCACCAATACGGTCTTTCCGCGCGCGGCCTTGCCGTCGACACCGGGCTTTCGACACCCGAGGAATTCCCCGTGTTCCGCGCCTTCTGGCTGGAACCGAGCGACGACGCCTTCACCGTCTATGCCCTCCTCGACGGTCCGCGCGTCGCGGGCGCCTACCGTTTCGTGAACCGCGTGATCGAAAACGAGATCGTGCAGGAGGTGACGCTGTCCATCCGCTTGCGCGCCGACGTTGAACGCCTTGGCTTCGCGCCGATGACAAGCATGTATTGGTACGGCGAGACCGAGCCCGGCCCGCGCCGCGACTGGCGGCCGGAAATCCATGATTCCGACGGGCTGCTCATTGCAAACGGCGCGGGCGAGCGGCTCTGGCGCCCGCTCGTCAATCCGCCGCGCACTGCGCTCAACGCCTTCCTCGACAAGAATCCGCGGGGCTTCGGCCTAATGCAGCGCGATCGGAATTACGACAATTACGAGGACGACGGCGTCTTCTATCACAAGCGCCCGTCGCTATGGGCCGAGCCGATCGGCGACTGGGGCGAAGGCACGGTCGATCTCGTCGAGATTCCCACGCGCGGCGAAACGGACGACAACATCGCCGCCTTCTGGCAGCCGAAGGTCCCGGCGCGCGCGGGAATGCGCTACGATCTCGCGTATCGCCTCCGCTGGCTCGGCGGCGAGCCCGATGCCTCGCCGCTGGCGCGTGTCATCGGCACGTATCGTGGTCTTGGCGGCAGGCCGGGCCATCCGGCACAGGAGGACGTCCTCAAGCTCGTCGTCGATTTCGAAGGCGAAGGCCTGAAAGGCCGCGCCCGTGAAGAGGTGACGGCCCAAGTCGACACGAACGGCGAAATCCTCATGCAGTCGGCCTATCCGGTTACCGGACGACCGAATCGCTGGCGGCTGATGATCGACGTCGCGCCTCGAAACGGCGCCGCAACGGACCTGCGCGGGGGGCTCGTCTGCTGCAGTGCACAACTCACCGAAACGTGGCTGTATCAAATACCTGCGATCGGGAACGGGTGATCTCCGCGCGCATTTTACGGACGGGTCGGCCATGCCGCGTGAAGACGGTGAGCCGGGGAACGAAACCAAGGTCGGTACTGAATATGCGACATGAAGTCCTGCTGGCTGAGGGCGTATCCGGTGGCTACGACGCGGTCTCCTTCAATACTCTGCAGCGGCGCGCCGAAGGGCTTCCGCCCGAAGCGCCGCTTGCGATGCCGCTTCAGGATTGGAACGCGTGCGCGGCTACGCCGCTGCGTTCGGAAACCGCGCCGCAGGGCATCGCGCTGCGCCGTTTCCTGCTGATTGCGGGAGCGCTGCTCATCGCGCTCACGGGTGGATTCGAGATGCTGCGCGCCGCCGCGCCGGGCGGCTTCGCGCTGGACGAGCTGCTGCTTGTCGCGCTGTTCGTGCCGCTCTTCGCGTGGATCGGCTTCGGTTTCCTCACTGCGCTTGCGGGCTTCGTTCGCCTTCTTGCCGGCGCGCGGGATTTCGCTCTCGTGGCGGATACCGTGCCCGTAGGCCGCACCGCTATCCTCGTTCCCGTCTACAACGAAGACGTGTCCGCCGTGTTCGCCCGCATCCGGACGATGGCGCTGTCGCTCGCCCGCGAAGGCCGCGCGCGCGATTTCGATATCTTCGTGCTCAGCGACTCCAGCGTCGCGAACGGCTGCGCAGAATACGCGGCCTTCCTGTCGCTGCGACCGACGCTCGCCCCGCGCCTCTACTATCGCCGCCGCGAAGCGAACATCGAGCGCAAGCCCGGCAACATTGCCGACTGGGTCCACCGGTTCGGCGGCGCGTACGATTACATGCTCGTGCTCGATGCCGACAGTCTGATGGACGGCTGCACGATGGCGCGCATGGCCGCGACGCTGGACGCGAACCCCGGCGTCGGCCTCATCCAGACCGTTCCGGATGTCATCAACGCACGCACGCTTTTCGCGCGCTGGCAGCAGTTCTCGGGGCGCCTCTACGGCCCGGTGGCGACGGCGGGCATGATCTGGTGGTCGGGCAGCGAGGCGACCTTCTGGGGTCACAATGCCATTATCCGCACGCGCGCCTTTGCCGAAAGCTGCGGGCTCGCCGCGCTTCCCGGTCGCGCGCCGTTCGGCGGCGCGATCATGAGCCACGACATGGTCGAAGCGGCGCTGCTCCGCCGCCGCGGCTGGGCGGTGCACATGGTCGCCGCGCCCGGCAGCACCGAGGAGTTTCCGCCGAGCATCGTCGATTTCGCGAAGCGCGATCGGCGCTGGTGCCAGGGCAATCTCCAGCACCTCCGCATTCTGCGCAGCGCGGGCTTTCACTGGGTGAACCGCCTGCAGCTCCTGATGGGCGGCTCCGCCTATTTCACCTCGCCGCTGTGGCTGTTGCTGATCGTTGCGGGCGTCGTTCACCATGTCACGCAGGGTGCCGCTGCCGCGCCCGCGCCCTGGCTGCTCGGCGTCACGCTCGCGCTGCTGTTCGGCCCCAAGCTGCTCGGCCTCGTCTGGACGCTGATCGATCGGCGCCGCCGCACCGCGCTTGGCGGCGTGCGGCGGATCGCGGCGAGCGTTGTGGTGGACGTACCGCTCTCGGCGCTCGTCGCCCCGCTTATGATGCTCACGCAGACGCTGAACCTTGCCGATATCCTGATGGGCCGCAGCAGCGGCTGGTCGCCCCAGCGGCGCGAGACGGACGGCATTGCCCTTGCCGACGCGCTACGCCAGTATCGCCCGCACGTTGTGATCGGCACCGCTATGCTGGCGGTCGCGGCAGCCGGTATCGGATCGTCGCTGTGGGTGCTGCCCGTCGCCGTCGGCCTCGTGCTCAGTCCGTGGATCGAGATGCTGACCGCCCGCCAGTCGGCGTTTACCGCGCTGTTCCGCGTTGCCGACAGGCCCGTGCTCGCCGCGTCGGCTAACGCGCCTGTTCCGCTTCGCGCTCCGCCGTCGGCCTTGGCCGCGTAACTACGAAGATCGCCGAGGCGACCAGCCCCGCCGCTGCAAGCCCGCGCCACACCGGCGATGGGTTCCCGGTCAGGTGGAAAACCGCATAGCCGAAGGCCATGCCCGTGCACGCCGCGATCTTGGCGCGCGTGCCGATCGCACCCTCGCGCCGCCATGCGACCACTGGCGGACCCAGTTTTGGATGCGTCAGGATCTTCGCCTCCAGCTGCTCCGAGGACCGCCCGAAGAAATAGGCCGCGATGATGATGAAGATCGTCGTGGGAAGCAGCGGCAGAAACGCCCCGACGATGCCGAGCGCCAGCGAAGCGAAGCCGAGCGCAAGGTAAAGGTGGCGAGTCATGCCCCGTTTATGGCCGGGCATGTGGGCTTCGTCGATACGCTATCGCCAATCATTCGCGGCCAGACGGAGCGTATCGGCTTGACGCGCGGCATCCGTCTATGATTTAGTCATTTCGCTAACAGGCAAAAGAGGTGTTGTGAACGCAGTTTTCGACGCATTGGCGCATCCAATTCGCCGGCAGGTGCTGGAGATGCTGAAGGAAGGCGGCAAGTCCGCCGGAGAGCTTGCCGATGCGTTTCCGGTTTCGAAGCCCACGATGTCGGCGCACTTCGCGAAGCTGAAATCGGCGGGGCTCATTCAGGGCGAAAGCCGCGGCGGCGGTATCATTTACACGCTCAACCTGTCGGCGGTGGAGGAGGTCGTGATGGCCTTCATGGGGCGGCTCGGGGTGGGCGAAGCAAAGGAAGGAGCAGCGGAATGCGCGAGCACGCAATGATCGTCATCTCGTGGGTCACTGTCGCGGTGCTCGCCGCGATTGCAACGCTCGCGCTCGCGCTGCTGCCTGATGGTACGCAGCTTCCGATGCACTGGAACCTCGCCGGAGAGGCGGACCGACATGGCGATGCGGGCTTCGCCCTGTTCGCGCCGGTGGTGATGTGCGCCGTGCTGTCGCTGGTCCTCGCCGTTCTACCGCGCCTCGAACCGTTGCAGAACCGCATGGAAGGCAGCGCGGCGCTTTATCGCGCGGCTTGGATCGGCCTCCTCGGCATGATGACCATGGTGGAGCTTCTGGTCGCCGCCCCCGCCTTCGGCTGGACCATTCCGATCATGATGCCCTTGGCGGGCGTGGGCCTGTTGCTCATCTACGTGGGCAACGTTCTGCCGAAATCGCGTCCGGGCTTTTTTGTGGGCATCCGTACGCCGTGGGCGCTGCTCGATACGGACAACTGGATCGCGACGCACCGCCTTGGCGCGTGGACGACGATGGCGGGCGGCCTGGCGTTGCTGCTCGCCGGGCTGCTTCCGCTCACCCCTGCTGAGCGCGGCGCACTCGTCGTGGGTGCGCTGCTCGTCAGCACGCTTCCGCCCGTTTTCTACTCCTGGCTTCTCTGGCATCGCCGCCAGAAAATGTAAGGGGGAGGCCGGGGCTTGTGCCCGGCCTCCCCTTGCGTATCGTCAGAGCTTGAAGGCGACCGTCGCGCGGACGCCGTGGTCCTGGCCATGGTCGCCCAGGTTTCCGGTGTAGCGCGTGCTGAGCGTCAGGCGCGGCGTGGCGCGCCAGTCGAGCCCGGCTTCGGTGTGCACGCTGTTCTTCGAAAGCGGCGTGCCTTCGATGCGGAAGGCTGAGCCGCCCGCTGCGAAGCGCAGATCCGAAGTCACGTCCACGTCGCCGAGTGCGTGTTCCCAGCCCACCTGCACGCGGCCGACAACGGGTGCGCCCGCGTCGCCGATCGTCGCCCGCAGGCCAAGTGAGGACCAGCTGTAGCTGCGGCGGCGGCCATCGCCTTCAACGGCGGCGGTGCCGCCGGTTTCAGCGAAGTCCTTGTCCTTCAGCCACAGGCCGTTCACCCCTGCGAACGGCTCCACCGAGCCTTTGCCGAGCGGCAGCGTGTAGCCGATCTCGCCGAACAGCTGCACGGCCGTTCCGCCGTAGCTTGCCGTCAGCTCTTCGCTGAAGCTGCGGAAGTCGACATTGCGCGTCGTGTCGGTGTCGAGGTCGGCGTAGCTTGCGCCGGCGCGCAGCGTCAGCGCGCCGAAGGCGGCGCTGCCGTAGACCGCGCCGTGGAGGCTTTGCGTCTCAGCCTTCGATCCGCGCGCGTTCAGCTCCACGTCCGCTTCCGCCGTGCCGCCCGCGATGCCGATCTTCACGGTGTCGCCGACATTGGCTTCGATGCCGAGCAGCAGCGAATAGCCGGAGCTGTTCACGTCGGCGGCATTGCCGTTGCCGTCGCGGTCGATCCAGCTGCCGCCCGCTTCGGACCACAGCACGATGCCCCGGCCTTCGCTGGTGGCTGCGGCACCCTGCGAACGGCCGAGCAGCGAACGGCGAAGCTGTGCCGCGCCTTCGGATGCGATCGAAAGGGTCGATGCGTGGATTTCGCCCGAGAACGCGTCGAGGCCGTATCCGGCTTCCGCCGTAGAGGCGCCGACGAGCGCCGCATAGACGGCGCTTGCCGGGCTGAACGCGCCGTCGATGGCGGTGCCTGTGGCGATCTGGTTCGGCGTGGTGCCCGCTCCGGCGAAGGTGACGTCGTTGCGGGTCAGCGTCAGCGTCACGGCATTCGGGCCGTAGCTCAGCGTCGGCGTCAGGAAGGCGAGGTTGCTGGTCACGTCCTCGAACGTGCCGGTCACTCCGCTACCTGCCGTCACGATCTGATAGGAGGTTTGCGGCAGATAGTCGCCGTCTTCCGCCAGCACCGACACGGTGCCGCCTTCGATCGTCGCCGTTTCGGTGGCGACGATCCGGTCGGTGTTGCCGGCCGCATCGACTTCCACTTCATAGGTGGAGCCCGCTTCGAAAACCACGAAGGTCGCCGACGTCAGCTCGCCAATCGAGTTGCCCGGGGCAGCGGTCGCGCCCGTGCGCACGATCAGCCCGCCGAGCGTGCCGTTCCCGCCGATGCTGCCGCCGCTCTGCACGTCGACATCGGACGCGGCGAGGGAGCCGTTCACTGCGAGGCGGCCGGCACTCACCGTCGTCGTGCCGTTGAAATCGCTTGTTCCGGTCAGGTTCAGAAGGCCCGCACCCGATTTTGTGAACGCGCCGCTGCCCGAAATCTCGCCTCCGAAGCTGCCGTTTGCCGTTTGGTCGAAGACGAGCGCGGCATTGTTGACGATGTCGCCCTGCAGGCTCGCCGTGGTGCCGACGAGCGTGCCGCCCGCGATCGTGGTGCCGCCCGTATAGGTGTTGGCGCCGGTCAGCGTGAGTGTGCCCGCGCCATCCTTTGTGAGTGCGCCCGAGCCAGAGACGTTGCCTGCGAAGGTGCCGTTCGCCCCCTGGTCGAAGACGAGCGCGGCGTTGTTGACGATGTCGCCCTGCAGGCTCGCCGTGGTGCCGACAAGCGTGCCTTCAGTGATCGTGGTGCCGCCGGTGTAGCTGTTGGCGCCGGTCAGCGTGAGTGTGCCCGCGCCATCCTTTGTGAACGTGCCCGAGCCGGAAACGACACCGCCGAACGTGCCGTTCGTCGCCTGATCGAAGATGAGCGCCGCGTTGTTCACGATGTCGCCCTGCAGGCTCGCCGTGGTGCCGACGAGCGTGCCGCCCGTGATCGTGGTGCCGCCCGAATACGTATTGGCGCCGGTCAGTACGAGTGTGCCCGCGCCTGCCTTGGTGAGCCCACCCAAACCGGAAATCACGCCCGTGAAGGCGGCGTTGTTGCCGTCCGTGTCGATAGTGCCGTCATTGTCGGTGATGCTGAGGTCGACGCCGTAACTGCCCGGTGCGTCCACAAGCAGCGTGCCGCCGTCGAGCACGGGGTTGACCGAACCGTTGATGAGATCGGACGTCGTGCTGGTGCCGGTGATGTTCTGGCTGATCGCGGCGTTGATGTCGGTGCCGAAGATGTAGGAATAATCGAAGGTGATCGTGCTGCCAGTCAAAAGGTCGCCGAGATCGAAGCCGAGGCCGATGGTGTTGTCGCCGTTGCCGATGTCCGTGCCGCTCAGATAGGACGCGGTGTCCTTTGTCCAGAAGGTGATGGCCGAATTGTGCGTGTAGCTGCTGTCGGTGTAGAGGCCGATCACGTACTTCGAAACCAGCGCTTCGGCATAGACGAGATCGTTGGCGGAAACCGATCCGTTGCCCCGGAAATTGTTGGTGAAGCTCGAATCGCCCGGCGCCGCGACCGCATCGGGATCGAGCTGGCGCGAGAAGGTGATGTCGGTAAGGTCGCTGAGCGCGGTGATCGTGGTGCGGATCTTCAGCCGCTGATCGCCCTCATCGAAATAATAATCGTTTGTGATCGTGAACAGGCCGGCTGCCGTTCCCGTCCACACAGCACGCTGATCGTAGGTCGCACCGTTGAAGGCGACGCCGCTGTAATCGGTCAGCGTACCGCCCGTGATGTTGAGTGTGCCGTCATTATTGTTGGCGAGCGAGAAAGCCGAACCGCCGTTGCCTGCAACAACAAAGCCTTCGAACGGCGTGCCCGGCGTCAGATAATCGTAGGCGTCATTAAAAGTTCCCGTGCCCGTGCCGTCATAGAGAATGCCGGGCGAGGTATTTCCCGAATAGCCGAGCGTGCCGCCGTCGTTGAGACCGATCTTCATGTAATCGCCGCTCAGCACGAGCGAGGCGGCGAGTGCGGGCGATGCCGCGAGCAGGGCGATCGCTGCGCCTGAATAAAGGGCGGCTTTGCGAGACAGGGATACGGAATTCAGCAGTTTCATCGCGTTTTTCTATCCTTCGTTGGACTGGGGGGAAGTGTCATTCGGGAGCGGTAAGTCGCGATGATTAAAAAGGGATTTACGATAAGCTGAACTGCTTCCGGTTCGGTCTTGACTCTTTTGCGCCCGGGAAACGATACTGGAACAAATAGAGAACAATATGCCCGATTCGCCATCTTCCCTCGCCGATCTGCGCGGCATCGTGGCCGAGATGGAAGGCCGCGGCGTGCACGGCCGGGGTGCGGGCATCGTTACCGGACATGCAGGCCTCGATGCGGCGGGCGTGGTGCGCGGGCGGCTGCACGAGGTGTTCGGCGATGGTGGCAGCGGCGCGGCCGCGGGGTTCGCGGCGCTGGTGGCGTTTGCGGCGGCGGAAGGTGCCCCGGTCGTCTGGTTGCGGACGGATACGTCCGCGCGGCGGGCGCCGCTGTATGGGCCGGGCCTTGCAGCGCTCGGTATCGATCCGGCGGCATGCATCGTTGCGCAGGCGCCGGACGAAGCAACGCTCATTGCGGCGGCGGCGGATGCGCTGCGTGTTGCAGCGCTCGGCGCGGTGATCGCTGAAAGCGTGGGCCACACGCGTCTGTTCGGGCTCACCGGCACGCGGAAGCTGACGCTCGCAGCCGAAGCATCGGGCGTGCCGCTGTTCCTGCTGCGGCTCGATGCGGAGCCTGCGCCGAGCGCGGCGGAAACTCGCTGGCGCGTGGCGGCGGCACCGTCCCGGGCGCTGGCGGCGGATGCGCCGGGTCCTCCGGCATTCGATGTGGAATTGCTGCGCCGCCGTGCCGGGCCCTCCGGCCTCGGCTGGCGCGTGGAGTGGGATCGTGACGCACGTGTCTTTCGTGAAGCGCCGCTACCTGGCGCTCTGGTTCCCGTGGCTCCCGGCGGAGCGGCTGGCGCGCGCCGGGCGCACGGGGTCGCCTGAACGTCCGCTCGTCATCGCAGAGCCGGTGAAGGGCGCGCTGCGGCTTGCTGCGGCCGATCGTCACGCCGAAGCGCTCGGGCTCCTCCCAGGCCTGCCGCTCGCTAACGCCCGCGCGCGCGTCGCGGGCCTTGTCGTGGAGGAGCATGATGCGCCGGCCGACCGGCGCCTCCTCGAACGGCTTGCCGATCTCTGCATCCGCTACACGCCTATGGTGGCGCTGGATCTGCCCGATACGCTGATCCTCGATATCGCGGGCGCGGCGCATCTCTTCGGCGGGGAGGACGGGTTGGTGAGCGCCGCCCGCGCGCGGCTCCGGCGGCATGGTTTCAGCGTATGTACCGCCTTTGCCGACACGCCCGATGCGGCCCGGGCGTTCGCGCATTTTGGCACGGACACGTTCGATGCGCTCCCCGTCGCGGCGCTTCGCCTCGGCGAAGAGCGCGAAACCGCGCTACGCCGCGCCGGGCTCTATACTGTCGGCGACCTCGCCTGCCGGCCTCTTTCCGGACTTGCCGCGCGCTTCGGGGCGGAAGCGGCAACGGCGGTGCGCCGTATGACGGGCGAGGCGGAAAGCCCCATCGCACCGCGCCGCGTGCTTCCGCCCGTCGAGGTCGAACGCCGCTTCCCGGAGCCGGTCGCCCGCACCGATTATGTGCTTGGCGTGCTCGCCGACCTGCTCGCCGAGGCGTGCCGGATTCTGGAGGCGCGCGGAGAGGGCGGGCGCCGCTTCGAGGCCGTGTTTTTCCGCAGCGACGGCAAGGAGCAGGAGGTCTTCGTCCAGACCGGCACGCCAGTGCGCCATGCCGCGCCGGTCGTCACGCTGTTCGCGCACAGCCTCGCGCGCCTCGAAGACCCCCTCGATCCCGGCTTCGGGTTCGATGCCGTGCGTCTTGCCGTGCCGGTCACAGAGCCGCTTGCCCCCGGCCAGCCCGATCTCGACCGCGCACCGCCGCCCGGCCCCGCGCTCGATGCGCTGGTCGATCGCCTCGCTGCCCGGCTCGGCCCCGAGCGTCTGCTGCGCTTTCATCCGTGCAATAGCCATGTTCCGGAGCGCGCAGCCCGGCTCCGTCCCGGAATTCCCTCCGGGGACTGGCCGGTTCCGCCCCCCGATGACCCGCCTTTGCGCCCGCTTGCGCTCCTGCGTCCGCCGCGTCTGCTTTCGAACGTCGTCGCGGACGTGCCCGACGGCCCGCCCCGCCGCTTCCGCCTTGGCCTCCACTTCGTCCACATCGTCCGCGCCGAAGGGCCGGAGCGCATCGCAGCTGAATGGTGGCGCCGCCCCGGCCTCACGCGGGACTACTACCGCGTCGAGGACGAAACCGGCCGACGCCTCTGGATCTTCCGCCACGGCCTTTACGACCGCGAAGAGACGAACCCGCGCTGGTATCTGCACGGCCTGTTCGCATGAGCATCACTTTCGCCGAGCTGGTCGCCGCGACCAACTACTCCTTCCTGCGCGGCGCCTCCCACCCCGCCGAGCTGGTCGCCACGGCGCTGGCGCTCGGCCACGCCGGCATCGGCATCGCCGACCGCAACAGCGTCGCTGGCGTCGTGCGCGCGTGGGCGGCGCTGAAAGGCGTTGGTGCGCCCGGCTCCTTCAAGCTCGCCGTCGGCGCCCGCCTCGTCTTCGCAGACGGCACACCCGACATCATTGCCTATCCCGAAACCCGTCATGGCTGGGGGCGGCTCACACGTTTGCTGACGCTCGGCAATCGCCGCGCCGCCAAGGGCGACTGCATCCTCACGCTGCGCGACCTCCTCGATCACCGGGAGGAGCTGCTGCTCATCGCGATGGCGGATGATGTGCACGAGCTTGCGCTCCGCCAGCTCGCGAAGGCGTCGCCCGGCAATGTCTGGCTCGGCGCCGCGATGCCGCGCGCAGGCGCCGACCGCCGCCGCCTCGCGCGTCTGATGGCGCTCGCGGCGCGCACCGGCGTGCCGCTCCTCGCCACCAACGATGCGCTCTACGCCACCCCCGCCGCGCGTCCGCTCCACGACATCCTCACCTGCATCCGCGAGAAGACGACCATTCACGCCGCCGGCCGCCTCCTTGCCGCCAACGCCGAACGCCACCTGAAGCCGCCCGCCGAAATGGCCCGCCTGTTCCGCGATTGCCCGCAGGCGGTCGCGGAAAGTACCCGGCTACTGGATCGCATCAGCTTCTCGCTCGAACAGCTCAAATACGAATATCCGCACGAGCCTGTCCCCGAAGGCTGGACCCCGCAGGCCTGGCTCGAACATCTGGTTATGACGGCGGCGCGCGAGAAGCACCCGGAGGGTATTCCGCCGAAGATGCGGGCGATCCTCGACGAGGAATTCGGCCTGATCGCCAAGTGCAACTACGCCTATTATTTCCTCACCGTTCACGACATCGTCCGCTACGCGCGCAGCAAGGAGATCCTCTGTCAGGGCCGCGGCTCGGCGGCGAATTCGCTTGTCTGCTACCTGCTCGGCATCACTGCGGTCGATCCGGTGAAGGAGAACCTGCTCTTCTCGCGCTTCCTTTCGGAAGAACGCCGGGAGCCGCCCGATATCGATGTCGATTTCGAACACGAGCGCCGCGAAGAGGTGATGCAATACATCTACGAACGCTATGGGCGCGAACGTGCGGGCATTGCAGCCACCGTCATCCACTACCGCGCGCGCAGCACGCTGCGCGAGGTCGGCAAGGCGCTCGGCATCAGCGAGGACGTCACCGCGCGCCTCTCCTCGTCGGTGTGGGGCAGCTACGGCGGCATGGAGGACCGGCGTTACGAAGAGGCCGGGTTCGACGGCGACAATCCGGAGATCGCGCGGCTCCGCGATCTCGTTGGCCAGCTCCTCGAATTCCCGCGCCATCTCTCGCAGCATGTCGGCGGCTACGTGCTCACCGAAGGCCGCCTCGACGAGATGGTGCCGATCCACAATGCCGCGATGGAAGACCGTACCTTCATCGAATGGGACAAGAACGACATCGATGCGCTCGGCCTGATGAAGGTCGATGTGCTCGCGCTCGGGATGCTCACCTGCATCCGCAAGAGCTTCGATCTGATGCGCGCGCACGGCTTCGGCGATTATGAGCTCGCCACCGTTCCGCAGGAAGATCCCGCGACTTACGAGATGCTGTGCAAGGGCGACAGCATCGGCGTTTTCCAGGTGGAAAGCCGCGCGCAGATCAACATGCTGCCGCGCCTCAAGCCGCGCATCTTCTACGACCTCGTCATCCAGGTCGCGATCGTCCGCCCCGGCCCGATCGAAGGCGACATGGTGCACCCCTATCTGAGGCGGCGGAATGGCGAGGAGAAAATCGACCTGCCTTCGCCCGCGCCGCCACACGATCCCGATGAACTGAAAGACGTGCTCGAAAAGACCTTCGGCGTGCCGCTGTTTCAGGAACAAGCGATGAAGCTCGCCATCGTCGCCGCCGATTTTACCCCCGACGAGGCGAACGGCCTGCGCCGCGCGATGGCGACGTTTCGCAACGTCGGCACCATCCATCATTTCCGCGACAAGATGATCGGCGGCATGACGTCGCGCGGCTATACGCAGGATTTCGCGGAACGCTGTTTCAAGCAGATTCAGGGCTTCGGTAGCTACGGCTTCCCGGAAAGCCACGCCCAGTCCTTCGCGAAGCTCGTCTACGTCTCGGCGTGGATCAAGTGTCATCACCCGGCGATGTTCACCTGTGCGCTTCTCAATTCTCAGCCGATGGGATTCTACGCGCCCGCCCAGCTCGTGCGCGACGCACGTGAGCACGGCGTCGAGGTACGCGCTGCCGATATCAACGCGAGCGATTGGGACAGCAGCCTCGAAGCCCGCGCCGATGGGAGCCTCGCGCTCCGCCTCGGTCTTCGCCAGATCGATGGCTTCCGAAAGGACTGGGGGATGGCCATGACGGCAGCGCGCACAGGCGGCGGCTTTGTGTCTGTAGAAACGCTCGCCCGCCGCGCCGCGCTTCCTCAGCGCGCGCTGAGGCTTCTTGCCGATGCAGATGCCTTCCGTTCGATCGGCATCGATCGCCGTGCCGCGCTGTGGGAAGCGCGGCGGATGCCGCAGGATGAACTTCCCCTGTTTGCCGCTGCCGGCGCGCGCGAGCTGGGTGATGAGCCCGATGCCGCACTGCCCGCGATGCCGCTCTCCGAGCATGTCGCCACCGACTATCAGGTGACGCGTCTCTCCCTGAAGGCGCACCCGATGCAATTTCTGCGGCCGGTCTTCCAACGCGAGGGCGTGCTCAGCTGCGCGCAAACCGCGGCGGCGCGGAACGGCGCGCGCGTGCGCACGGCGGGTGTGGTGCTCATCCGCCAGCGCCCCGGCAAGGGCAATGCCATCTTCATCACGCTGGAAGACGAAACCGGCATCACCAATGCGCTTCTGTGGGCCCGCCTGTTCGAAGCCTATCGCCGCCCGGTCATGTCCGCGCGGCTGATGGTGGTGGAAGGCGAGGTGCAGAAAAGCCGCGAGGGCGTCGTCCACCTGATGGCGTCAAGAATCATCGACCGCAGCGACGAACTCGCGCGCCTTTCCGAAGCCTCGGCCATGCCGGTGCGCAGCCGCAGCCGGGGGCATCCGCGCAACGTGCGCATCCTCCCCGGCTCGCGGGATTTCCACTAAGGTTTAAGCCGCCGCGCCGAACCGCTTCGCATAGCGCGCCGCAATGGCGTCCACCGGCATCATCATAAACACGTCGATGGTGTTGAATTGCCGATCGATGAAGGCGCCGCTGCCCACCATCGCGCCGACGCGCAGGTAGCCCTTGATAAGCGGCGGCAGCGTGCGCCATGCCGCCTTGGGATCGTAACCGCCGATGGGAAGCCGCGCCATGTCCGTGAAGTGCCGCGCGTGCGCGTTCACGCGCTGGTCCTGCGGCGCGAGGTGATTGTGGTGGAGATAGGCGAGCGCGACGGCGTGCACGTCGGGATCTGTGCCGGGAAAGCTGGCGCAGCCGAACATGTGGCCGATGCTGCGCTGCATCAGATAATCGCCGATGCCGCGCCACAGCAGCTGAATCGTCGCCGTGTCGCGGTATTCCGGCGCCACGCACGAGCGGCCGAGTTCCAGAAGCTCGCCGCCGTGCCGCGCTGCGTGCGCCTCGAGCGGAGCGAGGTCATATTCGGCGGCGCTATAGAAGCCGCCGTGGCGTTGCGCGACGCTCTGGCGGAGCAGCCGGTAGGTGCCCACCACGCGCGCACCCTCCGCGCTGGTTTCCTCCACCAGCAGGTGGTCGCAAATCCGGTCGTATGGATCGACGTCGAGGCCAGCCGCCGCGCCGCTGGGCACCGCGCCCATGTCGCGGAAGAAGACCTGATAGCGCAGCGCCTGCGCGGCGCGCACGTCGGCCTCGCTGTCTGCAAGCCGGATCGTGAGGCAAGTGTCGCGGGCCGTATTTTCGATGAGACGCATGGCGTTTTCCCCCCGGGAGTGTGACCGCGCGTGGATTTCGCACGGGCATGTTTCGCCTGCGCGTCTCTCTTGCGACAGAAATGCGTCAGAGGTGGGCGCGCAGCGCCGCGAACGCGCGGCCGTGCAGGGGATCGCTCGTGATGTTGGAGGGGAGCGGGGTGGAGGCGACACGGATGATCGCGAGATCGTTCTCGGGCTCGATGTGCAGCCGCTGGCCGTAGACGCCCATCGCCATCAGCGCAGCCGGCGGTGCGTGGTTCACCCACCAAAAGCTGCGATAGGAATGGTCCGGCCGCATGTTCGCAGCGCCTGCCGCGAACAGAGCACGGTCGCCGCCGTCGATCAGCGTTTTCGCGGCGGGGGCTCCCGCCATCAGAAACCGGGCCAGCCGCGCGAGGTCGCGCGCCGTCGCGTTGAGCCCCGATCCGGCGATCTCGTGGCCGCCCGTGTCGAGCAGGAAATGCGCCGCGTCGCCGCAGCCTGCCGGTTTCCACACGCGCTCGGTGACAAGGTCAGCAAGCGAACGTCCGGTGGCGCGCCGCAGCACCCACGCGGCAGCGTCTGCAATCGGTGTGCGGTAGCGGAAAGCCGTGCCCGGTACCGCTTCGCGCCGGTTAAGCGTTGCCAGCATGGGCAGCGTGCCGCCCCGAGCCACCTCCGGCGTCCAATAGCTCGCCGAATAGCGGTGAACGTCAGAGGCAAGGTTGGCGTAATCCTCGTCGAAGGCGATGCCGTCGGTCATGTCGAGAAGCTGGCGCAGCGTCGTTCCTGCGAAGGCGCTTGTCGCAAGCTCGGGCACCGCGTCTTCCGTGGCAAGATCGGCCGCGATCTCGCCGTCGGCGATCAGCATTTCGGCAACCAGCCCGACGATCGATTTGGTGATCGAAAACAGATGGTGCGGCGTCGCCGCCGTCATGCCGTTGCGGTAGGTTTCATGGATCACCGCGCCCCGGTGCAGCACGATCATCGCGTCCGTGTAGGTGGAAGCAACATAGGTTTCCCAGCCGATCGTCTCGCCGTTCTCGCCCGTGAAGCGCAGCGCGGAAAGGTCGGTGGGGCGCTCGGCAAGCGGGGCCGGGGTATCCGCGCCCGCCAGCTGCACGGAGGGGACCAGCTGCCGCGTATGCTGAAACGCCCAGCGATTGAACGGCCACGTCCGCCAGTTCGCGCCCGTCACGCGCCGGTCCTCGGGCACGGCCTCGCCCATGCCGAGTCCGGCTTCGCGCCAGTCGATGGGGGACGGCACGCTCACGTCGTCAGGCGGCGTCGGCTCCGAGCCGCCGCATCGATGCCAGGGCTTCCGCGCGGTTCCCGGCGCTGCCTTCCACATTGCCGATCAGCGTCTCGCGGATCGGCCCGATGCCGACGAAGCGCAGGATATTGCTGCGCAGGCTCTTCAGGCTGTGCGCGCGGTACACCCAGCGGTAGAACAGCGCAGGCATCCCCATGGTAACGATGACGCGTGCGGACTTGCCCTTCAGCAGCCCGGCGTCGGGCTTGCGCGGGCCGGTCGGGAACGCGAAGCCGGGGCGGAACACCTGCTCCAGGAACGCCTTCAGTAGCGCGGGCACATCGCCCAGCCACAGCGGAAACAGGATCACCAGATGCTCGGCGCGCGCGATCATTGCCTGCGCGTCCCTGATGGCAGGCGATGCCTCGCCCTCCTCCCAGTCCGCGCGGCTGCGGAGCATGGGAATATCGATTGCCGAAAGCGCCAGCCGCTCGACCGCATGACCCGCGCCCGCAGCGCTTTCCGCATAGACATCGGCAAGCGCGTGGCAGAAGCGCGCCGGATCGGGGTCCGGATGCGCGTCGATCACCAGGACGTGCGTCATGTGCCGCTCAACACTCGACGACGTTGACAGCAAGCCCGCCGAGGCTGGTTTCCTTGTACTGCGAGCGCATGTCCTCGCCCGTCTGCCGCATCGTCTCGATCACCGCGTCGAGGCTCACCACATGCTGTCCGTCGCCGTGGAGCGCGAGATACGCGGCGTTGATCGCCTTGATCGCGCCCATCGTGTTGCGCTCGATGCAGGGGATCTGCACGAGCCCCCCGATGGGGTCGCAGGTGAGGCCGAGGTTATGCTCCATACCGATCTCGGCGGCGTTCTCGATCTGGCGGTTGCTGCCGCCGAGCGCCGCGACGAGGCCGCCCGCCGCCATAGAGCAGGCAACGCCCACCTCGCCCTGACAGCCCATTTCAGCGGCCGAGATCGAGGCGCGTTTCTTGTAGAGGATGCCGATCGCCGAAGCCGTCGCGAGCAGCAGCCGGCTTCCGGCGGGCGTCGGCGCGCTCGTGAACACCTCGTAGTATTTCAGCACGGCGGGGAGCACGCCTGCCGCGCCGTTGGTGGGCGCCGTCACCACGCGGCTTCCGGCGGCGTTTTCCTCGTTCACCGCGAGCGCCCACAGGCTCACCCACTCGAACACGGCCGACGGGTCGATGCGCGGCCCGCGCGCCGTCAGCGACCGCTGGATGTCGCTTGCCCGTCGTTTCACCTTCAGTCCGCCGGGGAGCATGCCCACCGACTGGCAGCCGCGCTCGATGCAGCCGAGCATCGCCGCGCGCACGCTGTCGAGGAAACTCTCCGTCTCCTCGCGGCTGCGCCACGCGAGTTCGTTCTCAAGCAGCATGTCGCCGATCGAAAGACCCGTCGCCTCGCCGAGCCGCAGCAGGTCCGCGGCGGATTCGAACGGATGCGGCAGGCGGATGTTGACGCGCTGCGCGGTTTCGCCCTCGCGCAGGATCGCGCCGCCGCCGATCGAAAAATAGGTCGCCATCCACGTCTCGCCGCCTTCGTAATGCGCCTCGAAGCGCACGGCGTTCGGGTGGCCGGGCAGGAACTCGCCCATGCGGAAGCGCAGGTGATCGGCCTCGCGGAACATCACCTTGCGCCCGCCCGCGAGCGGCAATTTCTCCTCGCCCCGGATTTGCGCGAGTATCGCGGGGGCGGCGTCCGGGTCGAGGCTCTCCGGCGTGTTTCCGGCAAGGCCCAGGATGATCGCCGTGTCCGTGGCGTGCCCGCGCCCGGTGAGCGCAAGCGAACCGTAAACGTCGCACGCGACCGCGCGTACCTTCCCGCGCTTCACCGCGGCCTCGGCGAACGCGAGCGCTGCGCGCATCGGCCCCACCGTGTGGGAGCTGGAAGGCCCGATGCCGATCGTGAACACCTCGGTCACGCTGATCGGTCGCTCGGCCATCGCTCTGCGCGCGGCACTCATCGTCGCCGTGCTTGTCACCGCCTGCTCCAAAGTCATGCGCGCGTTCCGGTCCCTCGTCCAACGTCGAGGGTCTTTTAGGCGCAAAGCCTTCGACTCGCCACCTGCGGCTTTCAGGCCATCGCGATCGTGCTGCCCATCGCCAGCACCGTTGTCATGCGGACTTCTTTGCGTCTTGCCTCTTGTCTGCCGTCATGTGCTTTTATATAAATAGTTATATATCTATTTATGGATTGAACGAATCATGGTCGAAGATGTGGTGCGCGCGCTCGGTCACTTGTCCCTCGGCACCAGGTTGCGAAGGATCGGGGAACAGCTGCAATCGGAAACGCAGCGCGTTCTCGATGCGGGCGGACTCTCCGTTCAGGCAAGCCAGTGCCCGGTGCTTGTGGCCGTCGAGCGGCTCGGCCCCGTCACCGTCGGCGATCTCGCGCTTGCGCTCGGCATCACGCAACCGGGTGCCACGCGCGCGGTCGGTATTCTTGTCGAGGCGGGCTCTGTTGAAGTCCTGAAATCCGAAGGCGACGCGCGTGTACGCCTCGTCGCACTCACGCCGGCCGGAAGCGCGCTCGTGGCGCGTCTGCGGGCCGAATTGTGGCCACAGATCGACCGCGTGGTCGCCCATCTATGTGCACCGCTCGCAGGGCCGCTGCTCGATCAGCTCGATGCGCTGGAAGCGGCGCTCCAAGAAATCCCCCTGCCCGAACGCATCGCCGCGCTGAAAGAGGAGCCGTCGCTGTGACGCACGTTCTCGACCGGCCGATCTGGCAGGCGCTCAGCACAACGCACGCGGATGTTGCAGAGGGCGGTGCCCTGGCGCGCCGCTACCGCACGTCGATCGGCCCGATGGCGGCAAGCATCGACAACAGCCCGGCCGCGCTCGCCGCGCTCGGTGCGCTTGCAGCGCCGGGTGAAAGCCTGGTCCTTCTGATGGCAGATCCCATCGTGCCGCCGCAGGGCTTCGAAACCGTAATGTCCGCGCCTGGCGTGCAGATGCTCGCAGCACAGCCGCCCCGGCCGCTTCTCGATGCGGAGATCGTACCGCTCGACCACGCCGATGCAGCAGCGATGCTCGCCCTCGCGGAACTGACGAAACCCGGCCCCTTCTCGCTCGAAGCGTTGGCGCTCGGCCGGTTCTGGGGCGTGCGCCATAACGGCGCGCTCATCGCAATGGCGGGCGAGCGGATGCGCCAGCCCGGCTACACAGAGCTGAGCGGCGTCTGCACGCATCCCGACCACCGCGGCAAGGGCCTCGGCAAGCGGCTTTCGCTCCATGTCATGCAGGCGATCTTCGAAAGCGGCGCGCAGCCCTTCCTCCATGCCTTCGCGTCAAACACGCCGGCGATCACGCTCTACGGGTCAATCGGCTTCACCCTGCGCCGCCCCATGAACGTCGCCTTCCTCCGCCGCCCGGACTGAGCGTTCGCCGCCCGGCATCCATTCGCGGCGCAGGATGGCGTATTGCATGGTGTTTTCGTAGATCGGATTGCCCGCATCGTCATTGGTGAACGATACGAACTCGATAAACACGCCTTCCCGGCGCATACCCAGCTTTTCGCAGAGGCGCTGCGAGGGCGTGTTGTGGTCTTCGACATAGGCGTAAATTCGGCGAAAACCCTTTACCCGGAAAAGATGGTCGAGCAGGGCCTTTGCGGCTTCGAATGCATATCCCCGACCACAGAATTGCGGATTGAGGTGCCAGCCGACCGAGGCCGTCCCGTCCTCCTCATCGTCTCCGCCGCCGCCGAACAGATCGCCGATGACCTGACCGGTCTGTTTCAGGCATATTGCCACGCTGCCCTCGTCAAGGGCGCGTTTCCTGACCTCGATCTCCGCCTCGGCGAGGTCCGCGAGTTTGAGCGAGAGGAAGCAGGGGGCGGCAGGCGCGCGCAGATAAGCGAAGAGGTCGGCTGCATCGCCCTCTCGGAAGGGCCGCAGGATCAGACGCTCGGTTTCAATGATCTGCATGTCCGATACTCTGCAAAAAGGCGTCAATGATGCGCACGGGAAGGGCGCGATACCCCGCAAAGATAAAGAGCGCAGTTTTGACGGCAATCAGGGTATTTGGCGCACCCGACAGGATTCGAACCTGTGACCTCTGCCTTCGGAGAATTAGAATAGAGGCCACGCTGCGGCTCGCTATTCTACGTCAATCTACGCCAATGTGCCGTATTCATTGTGTTTTTCTTCAAATAGAATGCGCCGTCAGCACGCTGCTCTAACCCGGTGTTCGCTCCCACCTGCTTCCGCTGTGCTTCCGTGGAAGCAGGTATGCTGTCGGAGTATTTATCATGGCTAAGATCAACAAGCGCAATGTAGATGCGGCTTCTCCGAGGGAAAAGGACTATTTTCTCTGGGATGATGACCTGCCCGGTTTTGGGGTGCGGATATTCGCTTCTGGCAAGCGCAGCTACCTCGTTCAGTATCGCGCGCTCGGAAGAACGCGGCGGTTCACAATCGGGCTGCATGGCGTGTGGACACCCGAACTGGCGCGGAAGGAAGCGAAGGTGCTTCTCGGCCGGATCGCACAAGGCGACAATCCCGCCGAGGAAAGGCAGCTCGATCATAAGGCCATCACGGTCAGGGAACTGTGCAAGCTCTATCTCAAGGATCTGGAGAGCGGACTTATCCTCGGTAAAGGCGGGCGACCGAAGCGGCCGGGAACGATCGTATCCGACAAGGGGCGCATCAATCGACACATCATTCCCCTTATCGGGCTGCGACGCGTGAAGGACCTGACCAAGGCTGACGTGAACAAGCTGCTGAAGGACGTGATGGCAGGGAAGACCCGGCAGAACGTCAAGACCAAGATCCTACGCGGCCGTTCGATCGTCAAAGGTGGCGTCGGCACGGCCACCCGCACGGTTGGTCTGCTTGGCGGTATCCTGACTTATGCCAAGGACGCAGGGATCATCGACAGCAATCCGGCCGCAGGCGTGAAGAAACCGAAAGATCAGGTCCGCACGCGTCGGCTGACGGAAGATGAGTATCGCCTGCTTGGCAAGATTCTCAACGAAGAGGGACGCAACCCCAACCATGCGATGACCGTCGAGATTGCGCGACTCATTGCGCTGACGGGAGCGCGGCGGAGCGAGATCATCGGGCTGGAGTGGAGCGAGTTCGACGCGGACAGTAGCTGCCTACGGCTCAACGACAGCAAGGAGGGCGCATCGGTCCGTCCGGTTGGTTTGCGCGTGGTCGAGAGACTGGAGAACCTGCGCCCCGATGACGGGCAGACCTTCGTGTTCCCAGGGATTCGCAATCCCGATCAGGCGTTCGGCGGCTTTCCACGCCAGTGGAGAGTGATCTTCCAGGGTACCGGACTGGAATGGATGACACCTCATGTCCTGCGCCACAGCTTCGCCAGCCTCGGCAACGATTTGGGGTTCACCGAGGCGACAATCTCGGCAATTGTCGGACATTCACGCCACAGCGTGACGAGCAAATACATCCACACGCTCGACACGGCGCTCATCATGGCCGCCGACACGATCTCGGGTTATATTCAGGGGCTCCTGCACGGTATGGCATTCAGGCACACGTCCTACGCGCTGGACCGCCAGTCGCGGCAAGCCGCGCTGATGCGCTTTCTCGGACTTGAAGATGAGGAAAGTGCCGTCGACGAAAGCGGCCCGATGGCTGCGCTGATAGCCGCATAAGGGCAACCACAGTGCCCGAACTGTATCCCGCTGCCCCTATCTTCCATCGAGCCCCAGATGATAGCGGGTTGTTATGTGTCTTGCAGACCGGTAGCATTCAGCAATGCGCCTCACGAGGAAGTTTTTGCCGATTCGAGTATACGGGATGCTTTGCATTGCGTTGACGCTCGTTTTCGCCGCTGCTTCGTTGTCGGGTAATATCAACGCAATCCAGCATATTTCGGGCGATACGGGTTACCATCAGCATACGATGTTGAGTAGCGCATCTGCGGTGCATGACCATGTTGACGACCATCACGACGCGTCGCCTGATGAAGAAAGTCGTTCCGACAATGTGCACGGAAACCATCACCACCACGGTGACAGCGGTTCGAGCGCATTAGCCCATCTGCAGGACGCCGACACGGACGTTGTTGCGATCACTGAGCCGCAGCTCTTGGCGCAAGATAACCAAGTTCCAGGCTCTCATATTCTGGGACTGGAACGACCTCCAAAACAACTGACGCTGAACGCCTGACCCTGCGTCGTTGACCGGCGCGGGACATCCCACGCCTGTCAATGAGGCTTCACGTCATGTTTTCATCACATTGCGTACGCGCCTGCGCACGCTTCTCATGGGCGCCGGCGCTTTGCGCCGCGCTTCCCATGCTTCTCGTTGCGCAATCCGTTCAAGCGCAAACTCTAACGCTGGCGGAGGTTCTCGACCGTGCCACCACCAGCGATCCGTCCGTCGTCGCCAATGCCGCCCGGTTGCAGGCCGCGAATGCAGCTATCATGCAAGCGGATGTCAGGCCCCGCGATGTTGCCGGATTTGAGCTCGAAGATTTTGCCGGTACTGGCGCCTATTCACCGGTTGGCAACTCGCAGGCTACTGCCTGGTACGAGCGGACATGGGAACGTGGCGGCAAGCGCGATGCGCGCATCGGCCTTGCGCAGGCTGGGGTCGAGGCCACGTCTTCGCGTAATCGGTTACGCAGCCTTGATCTCCTCGCTTTGGTTCAGGAGACTTGGGTCAATGCTCTCGCAGCAGAAGCGCTGATACCGATCACCGAAAACCGCCTCGTCGCAGCCCAACAGGTTGAGGGAGAAGTCACTCGCCGTGTTGGCCGCGCACTGGACCCGCTCTTTGCCGGGGAACGCGCTCGAACCGCTGTGGCAGAAGCGCGAAGTGCGGTCGATAGAGCGCGGATAAATGCCCGCATTGCTCGCACTACGCTTGCATCCTTCTGGGGCGGGACTGCCGAGTTTGAGCTTGATCCAGCGCCATTCGCGATAATCAACATCGAGACGGTAGAAAGCGCAGAGTTGCCAGACATCGCCCTGCTCAAAGCAGAGCGTGAGGTCGCAGGCGCTCAGATGCGGCTTTCGGAAACTGGAAATGCCGGGGACCCGACCGGGCGGGTTGGGCTCAGACATTTCGGTCAGGGT
>NZ_JACESP010000006.1 GCF_013911755.1 Sphingosinicella sp. | reverse complement strand
ACCGCCTGCCAGCTGTGCGCGGGGGTGCCCGGCACCCATGTCGCGGTGGAGAAGCCTGCGGTGGGCACCGTCCATGACACGTCGCCCACATCAGTGGAGCCCGCGCCGTGGTCTTCCTTCATCGGTTCGACGATGGCGGCGTCGGAGAGCTTCGCCTTCGTCTGGCCGAGCGTCGGGATGATCTTCTGCGCGAACGCAGTGTCCTCGGTCGTGTAGAGCACGCCGCCGACCTGGCTCAGCTTCGCGTGGACGAGCGTTTGCAGCGTGCGGTTCGGGAGCAGCGGCAGCGCGCCGTGGATCACTTCGTAATCCACCGTGGTGCCCGTGCCGAGCGCGGCGCCTTCTGCTGTCTTCACCAGCCGCTCAAAGGTTTCGCGCACCACTTCGGCGTCCGGGTTGCGCACGTAGTAGAAGGATTCGGCGAAATCCGGCACCACGTTCGGCGCATTGCCGCCCGCTGTGATGACATAATGCATCCGCGACTTTTCGGGCATGTGCTCGTGCATCATGTTCGCCATCATGTTCATCGCTTCGACGCCGTCGAGCGCCGAGCGGCCGCGTTCGGGCGCGCCCGCGGCGTGCGCGGAGATGCCGTGGAAACGGAACTTGCCGGACTTGTTGCTGTTCGTGGTCGCAATGTCGGCGCTGTTTTCGGCGGCCGGATGCCAGTGCAGCGCGATGTCGACATCGTTGAAGAGGCCGTCCCGCACCATGTAGACCTTGCCCGCGCCGCCTTCCTCGGCGGGCGTGCCGTAGAAGCGGATCGTGCCCTTCGTGCCTGTCGCCTTCATCCAGTCCCGAACCGCGATCGCGGCGGAGGCGGAGGCGACGCCGAACAAATGGTGCCCGCAGCCGTGCCCGGCGGAGACATCGGTTCGTATGGTTTTGGCGGGGTCGGCGGTCTGGCTGAGGCCGGGGAGCGCGTCGTATTCGCCCATGATGCCGATCACCGGGCCCGCGCCGTTCGTCCAGGTCGCCGTGAAGGCGGTGGGGGCTTTCGCGACCCCGGCTTTCACGTCGAAGCCCGCGTCTTTCAACCGCTTTTGCAGCAGCGCGGACGAGCGCGCTTCCTGATAGCCGACCTCGGCAAAGCCCCAGATCGCCTTCGCGGCGGCTTCGTTGGCGGCGCGGTCGGCATCGATGCGGGCGAGCGCCGTGTTGGTTTCGGCGTAGGCGGGCGTGGCGGCGAGGAGTGCGGCGGCGAGGATCGGTTTCAGCATGGCTTTCCTTTTCTGGTCAGCGCCAGATTTCAATTTTGAATTCATATTCTATTTCATTTTTGGTTGCCGAACGCGACCATAATCGACTGGCTGGGGAGTGCCAGTGTTGACCGAGCGCAAAGAGCGGCTTAGCCGCTCGGAGCATGTATTTCGTCTCCGACAACGCCGCTGCCGCCTGCCCCGAGGTGATCGAAGCCGTCCTCGCCGCCAACAGCGGCATCGAGGGGACATATGACAACGATACGCTGACGCAGCGCCTCGACGGCGTGTTCGGCGACTTCTTCGGACGTGAATGCCGCGTCTTTGCCGTGGGATCGGGAACCGCGGCGAACTGCCTCGGCCTTGCCGCGATGGTGCCGCCGTGGGGGGCGATCGTCTGCCACCGCGAGGCGCATATCCAGGTCGACGAGGCCGGGGCGCCCACCTTCTTCAGCGGCGGCGCAGCGCTGATCCTCGCCGAGGGAGACGCCGCCAAGCTGACGGTCGAGGGCGTGCGCGCGGCGGTGGCCGAGATGCGCGGCGACGTGCATCAGGTCGTCCCTTCCGCGCTTTCGATGACGCAGGCGACCGAATACGGCTGCGTTTACACGCCCGCCGAGGTCGCGGCGCTTGGCGATGAAGCGAAGCGGCGGGGGTGGCGCCTGCAGATGGACGGCGCCCGCTTCGCCAATGCGCTCGTGCATCTTGGCTGCGCGCCCGCCGACATCACATGGCGCGCGGGTGTCGATATGCTGAGCTTCGGCTTCATCAAGAACGGCGGCATGTCGACGGAGGCGATCGTGGTGTTCGATCCCGCGCTCGCCGAAACGCTGCCGCACAGGAAGAAGCGCGCGGGGCAGATGCCTTCGAAGGGGCGCTATGCCGCCGCGCAGCTGCTCGCCATGATCGAGACGGGCGCGTGGGAGCGCAACGCCCGCGCCGCGAACGCTGCCGCATCGCGTGTCGGCGCAGCGGCGGGCGACCGGCTCATCTATCCCGTGGAGGCGAACGAGGTGTTCGTGCGCGCTTCGCCCGAGGACTCCGCTGCGCTGCGCCAGAAAGGCTTCCAGTTCTACGACTGGGCGCCGGGCGAGATCCGGCTGGTGACGGCGTGGGACACGCCCGAGACGCATGTGCAGGCGCTCACCGCCGCACTCGCCGGGCTGTGACGCGCGCCGGCGTTTTCCGCGTCGTCCTGCCGTTCGCGGCGGTCACGCTGATCTGGGGGACGACCTGGTATGTGATCAAGACGCAGCTTGGCGTCGTGCCGCCGCAATGGTCCGTCACCTACCGGTTCGCCGTTGCCAGCCTGCTGATGTTCGGGGCCTGCCTCGTCATGCGGCGGACGCTGCGTTTCCCGCTGTCCGCGCACGGATTTTTCCTTCTGCTCGGCCTCCTTCAATTCGCGGGCAATTTCAACTTCGTCTACCAGGCAAGCCGCAGCATCACCTCGGGGCTGATCGCGGTCGTCTTCGCGCTGCTGGTGGTGCCGAATACGCTGTTCGCGTGGCTGTTCCTGAAACAGCCGATCAGCGGCCGTTTCATGATCGGCGCGGGGCTCGGCATCGTTGGCGTCGCGCTGCTGTTCGAGCGGGAACTGACGGAAACGGGCTGGAGCGGCGCATTCACGACCGGCCTCGTGCTTACCGGCTGCGCCGTCATCGTCGCTTCGATTTCGAACGTCATGCAGGGGACCGTGCGTGCACGCAGCTATGACATGTTCGGAATGCTCGCGTTTGCGATGGCCTATGGCACGATCATCGATGCGGCCGCTGCCTGGGCGACGAGCGGGCCGCCCGTCGTGGAATGGACGCCCGTCTATCTCGGCGGCGTCTTCTACCTCGCGGCCTTCGCCTCGGCGCTTGCGTTCGTGCTCTATTTCAACGTCATCCGCATCATCGGGCCGGCGTGGGCCGGTTATACGAACGTGCTCGTCCCGTTTATCGCAATGACGATCTCGACGTTTCTGGAAGGCTACAGCTGGACGCCGGTTGCCGGGGCGGGGGCAGTGCTCACCGTCATCGGCCTTGTCATCGCGCTTGGGGCACGCAGCGTGCCTGCAGGGACCGCCGCGGCGGGCGGCACGACGGGGCGTAGTTAGCCCGACTGCGATGGGTCCGTGATCGGCCCGGCGAGTTCGCGTGCGCTCGGCAGGCGGAGACCGGGCAGAACGGCGGTCTGGCGCTCGATCATGCGGCGCACTCGCGGGGGTTCCGCGCCCGTGTGCAGCGCGCGCAGGCGATGGAAATTGTCAGCATCCGCATTCGTGCGGCGCTGGTTGTGGCGGATGTAATCGAGCCATGTCGGCACGTGATAGCGCTCGATCCAGAGTTCAGGATCGGCGAGATCGCGCAGCAGCGTCCAGTGCCGGGCGCCGTCGCGCATACGGATGCGCCGCCGCTCGTTCATCACGGTAAGGAATGCGGGGATGCTCGCCTCGGGAATGCGATAGTCGATCGTCACCACCACCGGGCCGGTGCGGGGCTCGACCGGCACCGCGACTTCCGGTTCCGTCCAGCGCGCGATGGGATCGAGATCGAGGTCTTTCACCTCGGGAAGCGGGCGTGCCCAGCCGAGGAGGAGGCCGAGAAGGAGGAGCATCGCGGAAACCATCAGCGACGTGCGCACGTCCGCCATTCCGGCGAGCTCGCCGAACATCCAGCTCCCGATCGCCATGCCGCCGAACGCCCACATCTGATAAAGCGCGAGCGCGCGCGCCACGACCCAGCGCGGCGCCGACATCTGCACGGTGACGTTGAACGTCGACAGCGCGAGCACCCATCCGCCGCCGGCGAGGAACAGCCCCACCATGGTGAGCGGCATCGCCGGGCTGAATGCGGTGATCGCCGTTCCGGCCGCAAACGCGGCGATGGCGATGCGGACGATCCATTCGCTCGAATGCGTGCGGCGCAGGCGCCCGGTCGAAAGCCCGCCGCCGATCGCGCCGATGCCGAAGGCGCCAAGCAAAAGCCCGTAGGTGAAGGCGCCGCCCGAAATCAGGTGACGCGCGACGACGGGCATCAGCGCGGGAATGGCGCTCGCCGCGAGCCCGAACACCGCTGCGCGCAGCAGCACGGCGCGCAGCGTGGGCGACATGGCGACGTAGCGGATGCCCGCCGCCATCGCGTCGACCAGCCCTTCGCGCGGCAACGTTCGTGGCGGACGCTGCGGCCGCCAGCGGGCCAGCACGGTGATGAGGCCGATATAGCTGAGCGCGTTCACGGCGAAGGCGGCCGCTGCGCCTGCCGCCGCGACGATCGCACCGCCGATCGCGGGGCCGAGGCTGCGTGCGATGTTGAAGTTCATCGCATTGAGCGCGATCGCACCGGGAAGCGCGGCGCGCGGCACCATGTCGCCGACCGAAGCCTGCCATGCCGGGCCGTTCAGCGCCGTGCCGCACCCGATGAGGAAGGTGAAGCCGAGCAGCAGCCACGGCGTGATGAGGCCCGCCCATGTGCAGACGGCGAGGCCGACGGACACGACGAGCATGAAACCCTGCGCAACAAGCATCACAAGCCGCCGGTCGCGATTGTCGGCGATCGCGCCTGCCGCGAGCGACAGCAGTACGATCGGCAGCGTTACCGACGACTGCACGAGCGCGACCAGCGCGGGGGAGGTGGTGAGCGTCGTCATCATCCACGACGCGCCGACCGACTGGATCATGCCGCCGAAATTGGACACGATGCTCGCGATCCATACCGTCCGATAGATCGGAACGGCGAACGGGCGCGCGGCGGTTGGATCGTCGAGATTGTCAGGCATGATGCTGGGCGCGACCACTATGGACGCCTAACGCATGTGCCGACAATGTCTAAGTGCGTGATCAGGCCGCCGTACGGTGGCTGAGTTCGCGACAGATGCGCCAGAGCTTTTCGGGGGTGGCGGGCATGTCGATGTGGGTGCCGTCCAGCGCGTCGACGATGGCGTTCATGACGGAAGGCATGGCGCCGATCGTGCCCGCTTCGCCGCAGCCCTTGGCGCCGAGCGGGTTGTTCGGGTTCGGTACGGGCTGCGAGGCGAAGGCGATGTTGCGCGGCATGTCGTCGGCGCGCGGGATGCCGTAGTCCATGAAGCTGCCCGTGAGGAGCTGGGCGTTTTCGTCGTAGACGACGTTTTCGAGAAGCGCCTGCCCCAGTCCCTGCGCGATACCGCCGTGGACCTGGCCTTCGACGAGCAGCGGGTTCACCAGCGTGCCGAAATCATCGACGATGCTGTAGCGCGCGACACGCACGCGGCCGGTATCGGGATCGATTTCGACCTCGGCGACGTGGCAGCCGTTGGGGAAGGTCGGCGCAGGCTTTTCCTTCGCGTAGCGGGCGCGTGTGTCGAGCGACTGCGGGTGGCGCGCGGCGAGTTCGGCGAGGCTCATCGTCGTATTCGAGCCGCGTGCCCGCAAAACGCCCGCGTCGAAATCGACATCCTCGCCGAGATCGGCGCGGGCGAGATCGCGCGCCTTCTCGATGATCGTGTCCGCCGCTTCTATGAGCGCGCCGCCGCCCCACACCATCGAGCGCGATCCGCCGGTGCCGCGCCCGACCTCCAGCCGCGCCGTGTCGCCCTGCACGATGCGCACCTGCTCCATCGGCACGCCAAGCCGTTCGGCGAGCACCTGCGCATACGATGTCTCATGGCCCTGCCCGTTGGACTGGGTGCCGACTGCCGCTTCGATGGTTCCATCGGCGAGGAAGCGCACGTCCGCGAATTCATCAAGATCGCCGCCGCCCGCGATCTCGACATAATAAGCCGCGCCGCGTCCATAGCGCAGCCCGCGCGCCTCCGCTGCCGCGCGGCGGGCGGGAAAACCGGTCCAATCGGCCTTTTCGAGCGCGGCATCGAGCAGCGCCGGGAAATTGCCGACATCAAAGGTGAGGCCGAGACCGTTGGCGTGAGGCAGCTCGTCAGGGCGCAGAAGATTGCGGCGTCGCAGCGCGCCCGCGTCGCGGCCGGTCTCCCGCGCCGCCGTTTCGATGAGACGCTCGACCAGATACGTCGCCTCGGGGCGCCCGGCGCCGCGATAGGCATCGACGGGCGCGGTGTTGGTGACGACGCCGTGGACGTGGTTGTGGATCGCCGGGATGCGATAGACGCCGCCGATGATTCGCCCGCCCGCCATCGTCTGGATCGCCGGGCCGAACTGCGCCTGATAGGCGCCGAGATCGGCCCAGCTTTCGACCGCGAGCGCGAGGAAATTGCCCTCGGCATCGAGCGCCAGCGCGGCCTCCGAAACGACGGCGCGGCCGTGCGAATCGGTCTGGAACGCATCGGAGCGCTCACCGGTCCACTTCACCGGGCGTTTCAGATGTTCGGCGGCGTGGAGGACGAGGCCATATTCGGGGTAGAGGAAGACCTTGAGCCCGAAGCCGCCGCCGACATCGCCGGTGATGACGCGCAGCCGCTCCGGCGGGCACTTCAGGATCTCGCGGCTGAGCGTCTTGTGCATGGCGGCGACGCCCTGACTGCCGACGGTGAGCGTGAGGCCGCTCTCGTCCGACCATTCGGCGAGCGCTGCGCGGACCTCCATCGAGGTGGGGGCGACGCGGTTCTGCACGAGCCGCAGGCGCGTGACGTGGGCGGCAGACGCGATGGCCGCGCGCGCGCCGTGTTCATCCCCGACACGCCAGTCGAAAACGCGATTGCCCGGGGCGTTTTCCCAGATCGCGGGCGCACCGGGTGCGAGCGCGGCGTCGATTGTCGCGGCGGCGGGCAACTCCTCGTAATCGACGACGACGGCCTCAGCAGCGGCGCGCGCGGCCGCGCGCGTTTCGGCGACCACGAACGCGACGCCATCGCCGACGAAGCGCACGACGTCCTTCGTCAGCAGCGCCCGGTGCGTTTCTATGCGGCCGGGGAGGGGTACGAGGCAGGGGATCGGGCCATACTGCGCGATGTCTTCCGCGGTGTAGACCGCGAGCACGCCGGGCATGGCGCGCGCGTCGGCGGTGTCGATGCCGAGGATGCGCGCATGGCCGTAGGGCGATCGCACCGTTACGCCATAGGTCGTGCCCTCGGGCTGGAAATCGTCGGTGTAGCGGCCGCGCCCGGTGAGCAGCCGTTCGTCTTCCACCCTGCGAGGCGATTGGCCGACGCCGAATTTCATGGGCACTCCTCCCGAAGACAGGCGCGAAGGCCGGATCGATAATCAGGATAGCGAAGCCGGAGACCGAGGTCGCGCTTCATCTTGCCGTTCGCGACGCGACGGCTTTCCGAATAGAAGGCGCGCGCCTGCGGCGAGAGTGCGGCCCCGGCGAGCGGCACGAGCGGCGGTAGCGGCGCGCCCGCGAGCGCACAGGCGAACGCGGTGACGGCGTGGCCGGGCGCGGGTTCGTCGTCCGCGATGTTCCACACGCCGGGCGGGGCAGCGAACGCGGCGATGACGCCGGCCACGATGTCGTCGACATGGATGCGGCTGAACACCTGTTCTCCCGCGTCGATGCGCTGTGCCTTGCCCTCACGCACGCGGCCCAGCGCCGAGCGGCCTGGGCCGTAGATGCCGGGCAGGCGCAGCACGCGTGCGCCGATCTTCTGCCACGCAAGATCGGCGGCGGTGCGCGCGCTGCGGCGGCCATGTCCGACGGGCGCGGTTTCATCCACCCACGCGCCGCCGGTGTCGCCGTAGACGCCGGTGGAGGAGAGGTAGCCGAGCCACGCGCCGGAGGCGGCGAGCGCCGCGCCGTGCCGCGCGAGCACCGGGTCGTGATCGGCTTCGGGAGGCACGGAGGACAGGATGTGCGTTGCGGTGGCGATGGCGTCCGCCACGCGCGCGTCATCCGCCGCGAGAATGCCGGGCCGTGCGGTGCGCGCCGTGCCGGTCACGGTCCAGCCTTCGCGCTCAAGCGCCGTGCGCAGGCGCGATCCGGTGTAACCCTGGCCGAGGATCAGGAGGTGAGGCATCGCGTGTATCATGGCGGGGATCATGTCGGCTGTCATCGGGTTGTGCGTCCCTCGACTTCGCTCGGGATGCTGATCGTCGCGCGAAAAGGGTTTTCATCCAGAGCGGAGTCGAGGGACGCACGACACACGCGAACCTGCTGGCGATTCGCCTTTCCGCTCACTATGTCGGCTCCCATGGAAGCACGAAGCGAAACCCCCACGATCACCCGCCGCGAGGATTATGCACCGCCCGCGTGGCGCATCCCCGACATCAGCCTTGCCTTCGATCTCGATGCGGACCGCACGCGCGTTCGCGCGGTGTTGAAGGTGGAGCGCGCGGGCGACGGACCGCTCGTGCTCGACGGCGACGACCTTGATCTGAAATCCGTTGCCGTGGACGGGCGGGTGCTCGGGGTGGCCGATTACACGCTGGCGGACGGCAAGCTCGTGATTCCGATCTCGGGCGATACCGCGACTGTGGAAACGCTCGTGGAAATCGCGCCTGCCGCGAACACCAAGCTGATGGGTCTCTATGCCTCGGGCGGCAATCTCTGCACGCAGTGCGAGGCGGAAGGCTTCCGGCGTATCACCTTCTTCCCGGATCGGCCCGACGTGCTCAGCCGCTATTCGGTGGAACTGAAGGCGGACAAGGCGCGCTATCCGGTGCTGCTTTCGAACGGCAATCCGGTCGCGGCGGGCGATCTTGCCGACGGCCGCCACTTCGCGCGGTGGGACGATCCGTTTCCGAAGCCCTGCTATCTGTTCGCGGTCGTCGCGGGCGATCTCAGCGCGCTTGAAGACAGTTTCGAGACGATGTCCGGCCGTCACGTGAAGCTCGGCATCTGGGTTCGCCCGGGCGATGTGGAAAAGTGCCGCCACGCGATGCAGGCGCTGAAGGATTCGATGCGCTGGGACGAGGTTCACTACGGGCGCGAATATGATCTTGATGTGTTCAACATCGTTGCCGTCGACGATTTCAATTTCGGCGCGATGGAGAACAAGGGCCTCAACGTCTTCAATTCGAAATACATCCTCGCCGACGCCGAAACCGCGACCGACGCGGATTTCGATGCCGTCGCGGCGGTGGTGGCGCACGAGTATTTCCACAACTGGACCGGCAACCGCATCACCTGCCGTGACTGGTTCCAGCTGAGCCTCAAGGAAGGCCTCACCGTCTTCCGCGACCAGAGCTTCAGCGCCGACATGGGCAGCCCCGCGGTGAAGCGCATCGAGGACGTGCGCGCGCTGCGCGCCGCGCAGTTCCAGGAGGACGCCGGGCCGCTTGCGCATCCGGTGCGGCCTGAGAGCTACATCGAGATTTCGAACTTCTACACGGCGACCGTCTACAACAAGGGCGCCGAAGTGATCCGCATGGCGGCGACGCTGCTGGGGCCGGAGAATTATCGGAAAGGCACCGACCTTTATTTCGCGCGCCATGACGGCGAGGCGGCGACGGTCGAGGACTGGGTGAAGGCGCTGGAAGATGGCGGCGGCACCGATTTCGGACAATTCCGCCTGTGGTATTCGCAGGCGGGGACGCCGACCGTGACGGCGGACCTTGCCTATGATGTGGCGGCGAAATCCGCGACGCTGACGCTTTCGCAGACTGTGCCCGATACGCCCGGCCAATCGAAGAAGGCGCCGATGCACATTCCGCTGAAGATCGCGCTGTTCGGGCGGGAGTCGGGGTCGCTGCTCGGGCCTGAGCAGCTCTTCCAGCTCCGCTCGGCGAGCGCGACGATGACGTTCGAGAATATTGCCGAGCCGCCGGTGCTCTCGATCAACCGGGGCTTTTCGGCGCCGGTGACGGTCGAGACGAAGCGGAGCGCCGCCGATTTCGCGTTCCTCTCCGCGCACGACGACGATCCGTTCGCGCGCTACGAGGCGATGCAGCAGCTGATGATGGACCGGCTGGTGGATGCCGTGCGGAACGGGCGCACCGATGCCGCGCCGCTTGTCGAAGCGGTGAGCCGGACGATCAGGAACCAGGCGCTCGATCATGCCTTCATCGGCGAATCGATCCTGCTGCCGACGGAGACGATGGTCGCGGAGCGGCTGTCGGCGAATGTTGACCCCGATGCCGTGCATATCGCGCGCGAGGGGTTGCGCCGCGCGCTTCTGGAGGGCGTTGGCCGCCAGACGTGGGCAGCACTGCACGCCAGCCTTTCGGACGGCGTCTACGACCTGTCGGCCGACGGCAAGGGTCGGCGTCGCCTGAAGAACGTCGCGCTCGGCTATTTGTTCGCCGATGCGGACGATGCCGCGGTCGCGGCGGCGGAGGCGCAATATCAGGCAGCGACGAACATGACGGATCGCATCGCCGCGCTCGGCCTGCTCGTCTATACGGATGCCCCGGCGCGGAAACGCGTGCTGCAGGACTTCTACGATCGCTTCAAGGGCGATGCGCTGGTGCTCGACAAGTGGTTCACGGCGCAGGCGTTGGCGACGGGGGACGGCGCACTTGAAAAGACTATCGCACTTGCCGCGCATCCGGACTTCACGATCCGCAACCCGAACCGCTTCCGATCACTCGTCGGCGCGCTTGCGATGAACCAGTTCGTGTTCCACCGGAAAGATGGCGCCGGCTATCGCTTCGTGGCGGACAAGCTGCTGGAGGTGGATGCGATCAATCCGCAGACGGCGGCGCGCTTCATCGCGCCGTTCGGTCGCTGGCGGCGCATGGAAGACGCGCGCGCCGCGCTGATGCGCGCCGAACTCGAACGCATCGTCGCGGCGCCGGGCGTCTCGCGCGATACGTTCGAGATGGCGTCGAAGAGCCTCGCTTAAGACGCAGGCTTCACGAACTTGAGCGTCATGCGGTCGGATTCGCCGATCGCCGTGTATTTGGCGCGGGTCTCGTCGCCCTCGCGGAAATTGGGCGGCAGCGTCCACACGCCCTTCGGCCAGTCGGCGCTGTCCTTCGGGTTGGCATTCACGTCGGATTCGCCGGCGAGTTTGAAGCCCGCAGCTTCGGCAAGCGCGACGATAGTCGAGCGCTTCATGTAGCCGGAGGACTTCATCGCCTCGTCGGGCCGATCTTCGGGCAGGCGATGCTCGACGACGCCGAGCACGCCGCCGGGCTTCAGCGCCTTGTAGAACGCCTTGAAGGCATCGCCCGCGAAATCGCCCATGTACCAGTTATGGACATTGCGGAAGGTGAGCACCATGTCGGCGCTGCCCGCGGGCGCGAGGCCGTCGTAGTGGCCCTTGCCGAACTTCGTGACTTCAACAGCCTTGTAGATCGGGTCCGACGCCAGCTTTGCCTGATATGCCGCGAGCGACTTCGCGGCATATTCGCTCGCTTCGGGGATGCCGTGCGCGGCGTAGAGCTTGCCGTGACCTGAAAGGATCGGGGCGAGAACCTCCGTATACCAGCCGCCGCCGGGCGCGACCTCGACCACGGTCATGCCCGGCTGGAGGCCGAAGAAGGCAAGCGTTTCGGCCGGGTGGCGATACGGATCGCGCGCACGGTTCGCCTCGCTGCGGTGCACGCCTGCGAGCGCGGCGGCATAGTTCGGCGCGGCATGTGCGGCGTGGTGGCTGTGGTCTTGTGCGATTGCGGGAACCGCGATCGCCGATACCAGAGCGGCGGCAAGAATGGTGCGGATCATTGGATTCTCCCTCGTTGGCCCACATGGACCTGTTCTATACGCAGGCGACGCACTATCTGCCCCGCATGACATTCGAGATCACGCTGAAGATGATGCTGGTCGCACTTGCGTTCGGCCTCCTCAGCCTCTGGCAAGTGCGGCGCAAACGCAAGCCCGGGGTGCTGCCCTGGGTGCCGTGGCACGGTGTGATGTTTCTGGCGCTGCTCGCGCTGATCGCAGGCGCGGCGCACCTGCCGGCGGTCTGGCCGGCTTAAGAGCTCAGTCTTCGAGCGGTCGGCAGGCGGCGATCTTGAGCTTGGCGACGATCAGCATCGTGCCGTCGGACTGCAGGAAGGGGAGGAACGGCCGCGCGTCGTTCAGGCATTCGAGCACGCGCTCGTCAGGCCCCACGAACATGTGGCCGGCAAGGCTGGTGCCGTCCTCCAGAACGAGCTCCACCGCCGCCTTGCGCTTGGTGCGCAGGCGCGATTTCACCAGCGGCGGCGTTACAGGGATGAGAGCTTCCACGGTCACAGGCAGGCCTCCAGCAAGGCCTGGTCGAAGCCGAAGGCCTTGGCTTTTTCGAACGTGTGCGGGCGCAGGCCCATAGAACGGTATTCACCGATGATGCGGCCGTCTTCGGCCTCGTCGAGATACTCGAACTTGAACAGTTCCTGCGTCACGATCACCGGGCCTTCCATGCCGACGACCTCGGTGATGTTCGTCACGCGGCGCGAACCGTCGCGCAGGCGCTTCACCTGCACGATCATGTCGACCGAATCGGCGATCTGACGGCTGATGGCTTCCTTGGGGATCTTGATGTCGCCCATCATCACCATGTTCTCCATACGCGCGAGGCATTCGCGCGGAGAGTTCGAGTGGAGCGTCGCCATCGATCCGTCGTGGCCGGTGTTCATGGCGGCGAGCAGGTCGAAACACTCCTGCCCGCGGATTTCGCCGAGGATGATGCGATCCGGGCGCATACGCAGCGCGTTGATGACGAGGTCGCGAATGGTGATCGCGCCCTTGCCTTCAAGGTTCGCGGGGCGGGTTTCCAGCGTCAGCACGTGCGGTTGCTGGAGCTGAAGCTCGGCCGCGTCCTCGATGGTGATGACGCGCTCGCCGGGGTCGATCATCTTCGACATGGCGTTCAGCATCGTCGTCTTGCCCGAACCCGTACCGCCCGAGATGACGACGTTGAAGCGGCAGGCGCCGGCGATCTTCAGGACCGTCGCCATCTTCTCCGACATCGACTCGCCCTTTTGCATCATGTCGATGGTGATGGGCTTGGCGGAGAATTTACGAATCGAGATGGCCGTGCCGCGCAGGCTGAGCGGGGGCACGATCACGTTGACGCGGCTGCCGTCGGGCAGGCGGGCGTCAGCGAGCGGCGTGGTCTGGTCGATGCGGCGACCGACACGGTTCACGATGCGCTGCGCGATCTGGAACAGGTGCTCCTCGTCGCGGAACACGATGCTCGCGAGCTCGAGCTTGCCCTTGCGTTCGATGAAGGTCTGGTTGGGGCCGTTCACCATGATGTCGGAGACGGCCGGATCGGCGAGCAGCACTTCGAGCGGCCCGAGGCCGAGGAGCTCGTCGACGAGAACCTTTTCGAGCGCGATCTGCTCGCGGCGGTTGAGCGTCAGTTTCAGCTCGGCGAGCACCTCGCCGATGATCGGCCGGAATTCCTCGCTGAGCTCGTCCTTGGAAAGCGTCGCGGCGGCTTCCGGATCGACACGTTCCAGAAGACGCGGGAGCACCTGTTCCTTGATCTTGTGGATCGAGGCTTCGAAGCCTTCCTGCTGGGAGTTTACCGAACCGGCAGCGCCGCGCTCGCGCGCGCTGAGGCGCTGCATCGCATCCTGGACGCGGTCGCCCGTGAGTTCGAGCGCGGGCTCGGCGCTCTCCGGTACGTCTTCAATTTCGGGAAGCGGCTCCACGGCCGGGGCGCTGCGCGGTCCGCGCATCGGCGCCGCGTTGCCGAAGCCCCGACGCGGCGCGCTCAGTGCTGCCCCAATTCCAGCCTTTTTGCCGAATGCACTCATCATGATCCCCTCGGCCGAAACCGTCGGCCGCTGAGGGAAACTAGCGCGGCAAGCTTAGCAAACTCCTAACTATACCGACTTTTTCGGAACGAAAGGCGCGGTGAATTCCGCCGTGACCCGCATCGGGCGGCGGCTTTCGCGGTCGAGAAGCGCCCATGTCGTGAGCGCGCGCACGCGCACCTTGCCGTCCGGGCCGACCACTTCGACGAAGCGGTCGTAGCGCGCCCCCTTGGGCGCATCGCCGACCCATGTCCGCAGCGTCAGCGTTTCGCCGAGGTGGCTCGGCGCGCGGTAGTCGATCTCGTGACGGACGACGACCCATACGACGTTCGCTGCGAGATCGGCGGGCGCTACAGAATACCAGTGCGCCACCGCGATATCCTGAATCCAGCGGACGTACACGGCGTTGTTGACGTGCCCCAGCTCGTCGATGTCCTCCGGCGCTGGGGCTTTCTGCTGCGTGAAGACGGAAATCTGCGCCTCCGCCATCATCGGCCGATCTGACTGATCAGGAACGCATATTCCTCGGCGTCTTCCTCCAGTGAGACATAACGCCCCGACTTGCCGCCGTGGCCCGCGCCCATGTTGGTCTTTAGGAGGAGGACATTGTCGTCGGTTTTCGCCGCGCGCAGCTTTGCCGCCCACTTCGCAGGCTCCCAGTAGGTGACGCGCGGATCATTGAGCCCGCCGGTGATGAGCATGGCGGGATAGGCCTGAGCCTTCACGTTGTCGTAGGGGCTGTAGCTGCGGATAAGCTCGAATGCGGCCTTGTCCGCGATCGGATTGCCCCATTCGGGCCATTCGCCGGGGGTGAGCGGCAGCGTGTCATCCAGCATCGTGTTCAGCACGTCGACGAACGGCACGTGCGCGGCGACCGCGCCGTAAAGCTCCGGCGCCTGGTTGACGATCGCACCCATCAGCTCGCCGCCCGCCGAACCGCCGGACGCGGTCACTCGGCCAGGGGACGCGAAGCCCTGATCGATCAGAAAGCGGGTGACATCTATGAAATCGTTGAAGGTGTTGGCGCGCTTCTGCAGCTTGCCGTCGAGATACCACTGGTAGCCCAGATCGTCGCCGCCGCGAATGTGCGCGATGGCGTAGGCGAAGCCGCGATCGAGCAGCGAGAGGCGATTCGCCGAGAAGCCCGGCGGGAAGGCGAAGCCATAGGCGCCGTAGGCATAGACGTGGAGCGGCCCGCGCCCGTCTTTCACGAAATCCCGGCGGTAGACGACGGACACGGGAACCAGCGTGCCGTCGCGCGCGGGCGCCATCAGCCGCTCGGTCGCGTACTGCGAGGGGTCGTAACCGCTCGGAATCTCGCGCACCTTTAGGGTTTCCAGCCGGTCGTCTGCGAGGTGGTAGTCGTACACCGTGTTGGGCGTGACCATCGACTGGTAGTCGATGCGCAGGCGGTCGACGTGGTATTCCGGATTGGTGGAGAGGTTCACGACGAAGCTGGCTTCCGGGAAGGCGATGTAGCGCTCGCTGCCATCTTCATAGCGGTGCAGCCGGATTTGCGAGAGACCCTCGACGCGCTCCTCAATGGTGAGGAGGTTTTCGAAGCTGGTGAGTGACTGGAGGTAGTGCCGGTCGCTGCCCGCAACCAGTTCGCTCCACGCGTCTGGCGCCGAAACGGGCGCGGTGACGATGCGGAAATTCGGGTGCGTGTCGTTGACGCGGATGTAGAGCGTGCCTTCGCGCTCATCGACGTCGTATTGCCGGTCGGCCTTGCGCGGCGACACCAGCATTGGCTCCGCAGCGAAATCGTCCGTCGGCAACAGGCGCACCTCGCTTGTCGCGTGGTCTCCGGTTTGGAGCACCGCGTATTTGCGCGATTGCGTGCGGCCGAGCTGGACGCCGAATTCTTCGGCCTCCTCGGTGTAGACGGCGCGATCGGCGGACTGCGCGTCGCCGAGCCTGTGATGCCAGATTACCTTGGAGCGCCAGTTCTCGTCGGCATCGGTATAGAGGAAACTCTGCGAATCGGCGGCCCAGACGAGGCCATAGCGCCAGTTTTCGATCACGTCGGGAAGTTCCGCGCCGGTTTCGAGGTCGCGCACGCGCAGCACATAGCGCTCGGAGCCGTTCGTATCGACGGCATAGGCGAGCAGGCGGCCGTTCGGGCTGACGGCAAGGCCGCCGAGCCGGAAATAAGCGTGGCCTTCAGCGAGCTTCGGCTCATCGACGATTACGCTGTCCTCGCCGCCCGCAACGGGCCGGCGATACCACTTGCGGTATTCGGCACCCGCATCGAAGGCGTACCAGTAGAGGAAGTCGCCGTCGCGCTGCGGAACGCTCGAATCGTCGTCCTTCACGCGGCCCTTCATCTCGGTGAAGATCGTTTCAATGAGCCCCTTCTGCGGGGCCATCACCGCCTCGAAATAGGCATTTTCAGCATTGAGGTAGGCGAGGACGTCGGTGTCCGTCACCTCCGGATAGCCGGGATCGCGAAGCCACGCATACGGGTCTTCGATCGTGACACCGTGGTGCGTGAAACTGTGCGGCTTCAGGGCAGCAACGGGCGGCTTCGGAATCTCGGTCATGGCACTCCGGTCGATCTGGGCGAAGGTCCGGTGTGTTTGCGCGAGCGGCAGCGCCGCGGTCAACCGTTCAGGAGGCCTGCGCGACCTGGTCGTCCTCAAGCCCCGGCACGCCGGGGTTCGACGGTGTCACGAGGCCGGCGTGCATATCGATGTGCTCGGGGCGGCCGATCAGGAAGCCCTGCACCTGATCGCAGCCTTCGCGGCGCAGGAATTCGAGCTGCGTTTCGGTCTCGACGCCTTCGGCGGTGATCGGCACGCCAAGGCTGTGGCCGAGGCTGACGATGGCGCGAACGATCTTTTCGGCCTGCGGCGAGCGGCTGATCTCATCGACGAAGCTGCGATCGATCTTGATGCGGTCGAACGGGAAGGCGTTCAGCGTGGAGAGCGACGAATAGCCGGTACCGAAGTCGTCCATCGCGATGCGCACGCCGAGTGCCTTGAGGCGGCGCAGGTTCGAAAGCGCGCGCGCCTGATCAAGGAACAGCGCCGATTCGGTGATCTCTATTTCAAGCCGCGCCGGCGAAAGCCCGCTGTTGACGAGGATTTCGTGCACGCGGCTGACGAGCGAATTGTCCTGCAGATGCAGCGCCGAAAGGTTCACGGCGACGCGGAACGGACGTTCCCATTTCGCAGCCTCGAAACACGCCTGCTTCAGCACCCAGTTGCCGAGCGCGATGATGAGGCCGTTTTCCTCGGCGACGAGGATGAAGTCGTCGGGCTGCAACAGGCCCCTTACCGGATGCTGCCAGCGTACCAGCGCCTCGAAGCCGACGATGCGGCCGTCCGCCATCGCGGCGAGCGGTTGATAGCTGAGCCGAAGCTCGCCCGCATCGATGCCCTTCTTGAGATCGCGTGCGAGGCGGCGGCGGTCGCGGATCGCTTCGTCCATGTCGCGGCTGAAGAAGCAGGCGGCGTTGCGCCCGCCGCGCTTCGCCCGATAAAGCGCCATGTCGGCAAAGGCGACGAGGTCGGACGCGTTGCCCGCGTCCGCCGGATAAAGGCTGATGCCGACACTGCCGGAAATCTCGACCTTGTGCTCCTCGTAAGGCACGGGTTCGAGCAGCTTTTCAAGCAGGCTGTGCGCGCATTGCGCAGCTTCGGTCGGCTGCGTGCCGCCGTAGAGCGCGATGACGAACTCGTCGCCGCCGATGCGCCCCAGAAGGCTCGATCCCTTGGCCATGCCGCGAAGGCGATTGGCGACCTCGGCGATCACGAGATCGCCGGCACGGTGGCCGTGGACGTCGTTGATGTGCTTGAAGAGATCGAGATCGATGAACAGCAAGGCGACCGGCTCGCCCTCCTGCGCGGCGCGCTCCAGCAGTGCGTCGAGACGCGCCATGAAGGCGTTGCGATTGAGAAGGCGCGTAGCGCTGTCGTGCTGCGCGAGGTAGCGGATTTCTTCCTCCGCCTTGCGCTGCGCGCGCAGGTCGCGGATCGCGTAAACCGCCTCAGCCTTGTCGTCGGACAGGCTGCGCGTGCGGACTTCGACCGGGATCGCCTCGCCGTGATCGAACGGAGAGAGCAGCGCGTCTTCGTTGCCCGACTGGCTGTAGCCGCGCTCGAGGAGGTTCTTGTCGACCGAGCGGCCGACGACATCGTCATGGTCGGCGCGGACGAGGTTGAGGAAGCTGGTGTTCGCGTCGACGATCTTGCCGTGCGCGGTGATCACGATGCCCTCGAAGGCGCCGTTCGCGAGCCGGCGCAGGCGCTCGACCGCGCGCTCGGCGCCTTTGGCGTCGACCAGCGCGGCGCCGAGGCCGGTTGCGATGACGATCAGCGTGACGGCGGCGATGGCGCCCGCGATGGCGAACTCCGAGATGATGAGGCTGTCCGTTTCGCCCTTGCCCGGAACGATGGTGAGCGCGGCCATGGCAATGAAATGGAAGGTCGAAACCGCAAGACCAAGGGCGATGCCGCCGATGGCCTGTCGCGGCACTGTGCGCGCCGGACCGGTAATCGCGAAGCCCGCTCCCGCAAGCAGCGCGCAGGCGATGAAGGCCACGGCCACGAGGTCGCGGTCGACATTGAACACGCCGTCGACACGGAAATCCTTGAGGCTGGAGAAGTGCATTACCGTCACCGCGAAGGTTAGGATGACGCCGCCGAAGCCCGGGCGCACCCAGCCGTCGAGGTTCGCGGCGGCATAGAAGGCCGCGATCGCCATCGGCAGCACGAGGATCAGCGACGTGAGCAGCCCGACCGGGCCATGCCCGGTCGGCACGCCCGGGTTATAGGCCAGCATGGCGAGGAAATGCATCGCCCACGCGCCGAAGCCGGCGGAGATGCCTGCAAGCAGCAGCCACGTGGGCCGCGCCTCGCCGCGCGCCACGAAGCCACGGGAGAAAAGCCGCACGGCGGTAAGCATCGACATCACGCAAATGATTACGGCAAGTGCCGTGAAATTCGGGTCGAACTGGCCGCCCAGTGCCAGTATGCGGTCCATCATTGCGATTGTTCCAGTCTCGATCACGCGCCATATTGGCACGCGAAATTTAACAAAGCCTTGGCGCAGCGGCACAGAAGCGGCCGCAAGGACCGCCTTTTGAGGAGTTTTCGATGTCGACTTACCGCGATCGGCTGGCTGCGCTGCGCCGCACGCTGGCGGAAAACCGATACGACGGCTTCGTCGTGCCGCTCACCGACGAGCATATGAGCGAATATGTCGGTAGCTACGCGCAGCGGCTGGCGTGGCTCACGGGTTTCGAGGGTTCTGCGGGGTCCGCGGTGGTGCTCAGCAGGGAGGCCGGCATATTTGTCGACGGGCGCTACACGCTGCAGGTCCGCGATCAGGTGGATGGGACGCTTTACCAGCACCTCGGCGTGCCCAAGGTGCAGATCGCCGACTGGTTGGAGGAAAAGGTCGGGCCGGGGCAACGCATCGGCTTCGATCCGTGGCTCCACACGCGCGGCTGGGTGGAGGCGACGGGAAAGCGGCTCGCGGCGAAGGGCGCCGAACTCGTTCCGGTGCCGGAAAACCCCGTCGATCGTGTCTGGACCGATCGCCCTGCTCCCTCCGCCGAGCGCTTCGAGGTGCATGGTGAGGAACTGGCGGGGCGGTCCTCTGCGGAAAAGCGCGCTGAAATTGCGCGATGGCTCGGTGAGAAGAAGGCGGACTGCGTGGTGATCGCCGCGCTCGATTCGATCGCATGGCTGTTCAACGTGCGTGGGCGCGACGTTTCACGCACGCCCGTCGCGCTCGCCTTCGCGATCGTTTCGGCGGACGGCAAGGCGCAGCTGTTCACCGCGCCTGCGAAGATCACGCCCGAAGTCGCCGCCCATCTGGGGCCGGATGTGGCGATCCTGCCCCCGGAGGCGTTCGTGGAGGCGCTCACGGCGCTCGGCAAGGCTGGCAAGACCGTGGCGGCCGACCCGGCAACGTGTGTAGCGGCGATCTTCCAGGCGTTGGAGGCCGGGGGCGCCCGCATTGTCGAGGCCCGTGACCCCTGCATCCTTGCAAAGGCGATCAAGAACCCGGTCGAGATCGCGGGCACGAAGGCCGCACACGTGCGCGACGGCGCGGCGCTTTCAAGGTTCCTCGGCTGGTTCGATGGCGAGGCGCCCAAAGACACGCTCGACGAAATTACTGTCGCCGAAAAGCTCGAGGATTTCCGCCGCGAATCCAACCTGCTGAAGGATCTGTCGTTCGATACGATCTCGGGCGCGGGGCCGAACGGGGCGATCGTCCACTACCGCGTTTCGCCCGAAACCAACCGCAAGGTGGAGCAGGACAGCATCTTCCTGCTCGATTCGGGCGGCCAGTATCTCGATGGCACCACCGACGTGACGCGCACGATGATCGTCGGCACGCCGAGCGCGGAGATGAAAGACCGCTTCACGCGCGTGCTGAAGGGCCATATCGCGCTTGCAACGGCGCGCTTCCCGGCCGGCACGCGCGGCAGCCAGCTCGATGTGCTCGCACGCCAGTTCCTCTGGCAGGCGGGGCTCGACTATGCGCACGGCACCGGCCACGGCGTCGGCAGCTTCCTCTCGGTCCACGAAGGCCCGCAGCGCATCGCCACCTTCGGCGGCGGCGACGAGCCTCTTGCGGCGGGTATGATCGTTTCGAACGAGCCCGGCTATTACAAGACCGGCGAATACGGCATCCGCATCGAAAACCTCGTGCTGGTCGTGCCGGTCGAGGTGGAGGGCGCGGAACAATCGCTGCTCGGATTCGAAACACTGACGCTGGCGCCGATCGACCTCCGCCTCGTCGACATTGGGCTGCTTGGCGATGAGGAACGGGCCTGGCTGAACGCCTACCACGCCCGCGTCCGCGAGACGCTGACGCCGATCGTACCCGAAGATGTGCGCGGCTGGCTCGCCGAGGCGACGCGCGCGATCTAGGCTGGGTCCGGTTCGGGTTCCGGCGTGGGCTTGTCCGGTACTTGCCCCTCAGCACGGGCAGCTGCCTTCCGGCGACGTAGATTCTGCCGCAGCGCCGCGGCGAGGCGGGCCTTGCGGGCGTCGGCGGGCGTGCTGGTCATCGGCCGATCTCTATCGGGTTTCATGCGCTTTCGCCAAGCACCTTGCTTGACAAGGCGCCGCGTGCTCGCCCATAGGACGCCGCCCGCATGAATGGCAGGCTGCCGTAGCTCAGTGGTAGAGCGCATCCTTGGTAAGGCTGAGGTCGTGAGTTCAATCCTCACCGGCAGCACCATTCAGTCTTAGGCTCCCTGGCCTGAGAACGGGTTTCGCTCCGAGCCTGTGAGAATCCTGCGTTTCCGCGCCATTTTCGGGGAGGGCGAGCGGAAACCGCGCGCCACAAAATCCGAAGTGCGATGGCGAAGCGCGGGAAAATCTCCGCGCTTCGCCATCGATATCAACGGCTCGGGCTAAACTCGCCCACCGTGTAGGCATCGCCGCCCGACACCCACTGGCCGTCCTTTTTCGCGAAAACGAACAGCATGATGAAGGTGAAGGGTTTCTGGGTTTTATCCTTCGGGAAAGCGCGAAAGTTGACCCATTCCCAGCCGGCATCCTTGCCCACGTGCGTGGCGACCGGTTCCACCTTCACGGTCGCGATCTTCACGATGTTGCGATAGTCCTCGCGAAAAGCGTCGCGTCCGATGACGGGCTTGCCTTCCGGCCCGAACGTGATCGCGTCGCGCGTGTAGAAGCGGTCGACGATCGTATCCGCATCTTCTTTCGCGAAGGCCTCCTCCTTCATCCGGTACAGCGCATCGACCTGGCGGCGGAACTCGGCAAGATCGGCGGCTTCGGCCTGGGGCAGGTCGCCGACCGCAGGAGCGGGCGCGGCCGCGACCACGGGCGACGCCGCGACGGCGGAAAAGCCCAGCATCACGGACGCCAGCAAAGCAACGGTTTTGGACATCTTCTTCCTCTCTCCTTGGGGGGCCATTTGTAGAAAGAGATCGGCGCCACCCGATTTCTCTGATCGTTTCTCGAATTGAATCGAGTATCTATCGCCCGTTGCCCCGTGTCAATCATGCGGAGCGGCGATACTGGGGCGGCGCTAATTCACCACGAGGTTCGCCTGCCATCGTGTTAAACTGCCGTAAATGTTGCCGCCAACCGTATAAACCACGAGAAAGCCGAGTGAATTAGATAGTCAATCTCAATCGAGAATCTCGATTGCCAGTGGCTCCAAGCTTTGGCACTGTGCCAGCGTGACCGGCGACGAGCCGGGCAGGGAGGAACGACCGAAAATGAACGAGAATGGGGACGACAAAGCCGTACCATCAGTGACACGCCGCGACTTCGTAGGCGGGACGATGATCGGTTCGGGCGCGGCGTTGCTGACCATGGCCGCCCCAAGCATGACGTCGAGCGCCGGGGCGCAGACGGTTCCCAGCCCGCTCACGGATCTTGGTCCCGACTGGACCGGCCCCGGCGGGGTGGGGGACTATGCCGGCAAGAACGGCAACACCCACGAGGTCGTTAACGCGTCGCATGGCCATATCCGCAACGGCGACCTCGACAAGCGCGTTGCCAACGCCCCGCTGGTCGACGATCTCTATGACGTGATCATCGTCGGTGCAGGTATTTCCGGTCTTACCTCCGCCTTCGTCACCGCCCGTGACAATCCCTCCGCGAAAATCCTGATTCTCGACCAGCATGCCATCTTCGGCGGAGAGGCCAAGCAGAACGAGTTCGAAGTCGATGGCTATCGCCTCACAGCGCCTCAGGGATCGACCGGCATCGTCGTTCCCTTCGCCCCGGCCGAGAAGTTCGGGTTCGGCAGCCCTTTCCTGAAGGAACTCGGCTATCCTGAGGAGTTTGTCTATCAGGAGCCGAAGAACCTGTCCCAGCCGATCCTGGTGCCGCGCGATGCCTGGGGCCCCATGCACATATCTTGGGAGATGGCCGATACTGCCTTCTATTATGAGGGCAAGGGCATGGTGAAGAATCCGTGGCGAGACGGCTTCCGCGACGCCCCCATTCCGGAAAAGGTCAAGAAGGCGCTGGTAGACCTCGAGCTCTATCGCACCCCACCGGTCCGCGACGACTGGGCCGAATGGCTCGACACAATGACCTACAAGGAATTCCTGCTCAACGTCTGCGAAGTGCCGGCCGACTGCATCGACAGCGTGCTCGACGTGCTCAGCCCGGTGATGGCCAGCATGGGCTGCGGCCAGGGCGGCGATGTTATTTCGGCTTACTCTGCCTATAATTATCTGATGCCGGGCGTGATCGGCTATTATCGCTACCAGCATGGCGGCGCTGACCCGACCGACACCATCTATCTGGCGACTTTCCCCGGCGGCAACACGGTCGCCGCGAAGCGTTTCCTGAAGCTCGCCAAGCCGGAGGCGCTCGACGGCGATGAAAGCCTTTACGGACTGATGGAAAGCAATGTCCGTTGGGACCAGCTCGACCTGCCGGGCCAGAAGGTGCGGCTACGCCTGTCGAGCACGGTCCTCTCTGTGGTCCATGAGGGCAAGCCCGCGAAGGCGAAGGCGGTGCGCGTCACCTATGACAAGGACGGGCGGTTGGTGAGCGTACGCGGCAAGGCCGTGATCTGCGCGGGGCAGCAGCATGCCAATCGCCGCATCTGCCACGATGTCGACGCCACCTATCGCACGGCGATGCAGGAGTTCCACCATGCGCCCATGCTGGTCATCAACGTGGCGCTCAGGAACTGGAAGTTCCTGGACAAGCTGGGCGTGGCGGGCGTCCGCTGGTTCGAAGGGCTCGGCTGGTGGACGAGTCTCCGCCGCAACCTCGTCGTCGACGGCCATGATCCACAGCCGCTCGATCCGAACAAGCCGGTGGTGCTCACCCAATATATCCCCTTCCTGCTGCCGGGCGTCGCATGGCCCGACCAATGCACGCAGGCGCGGATGATGCTCTTCTCCATGTCCTATGCCGATATCGAGGCGCAGGTCCGCGATCAGTTCACCAAGATGTTCGGCCCTTATGGTTTCGACGCCGACAAAGACATCGCCGGCATCATTACCAACCGACAGGGCCACGCCTACATGGTCGCCCCGCCCGGTTTCCATTTCGGCCGCGAAGGCAGGAAGGCGGGCAAGGACGTCCTGCGCGATCCTTACCATCGCATCGCCTTCAGCCATTCCGAACTGTCGGGCGCGCAGATGTGGGAGACCGCCGTGATGGAGGGGGAGCGCGCGGCGAAGCAGATCCTGGCCATGAAGCTTTGAATCCGTTCGGCGATAGGGATCATTGGACCCCCTTCTCCCCGATCACCGATCGAGGGCGCCGGTGCCACGCTTTCGGAGATCAATGATCAGCGGCTGCGCTTGGACTGCAGGACAGGCGGCAGGTAATTGCCGAGATAGGCGGTGGCGCCGCGAACCGCTTCATCCAGCATGTGGCGCGTGATTACGCCGTCCTCCAGCACCGACAAGGCGAAGAAAGCGTCGGCGATGACGATCGCGCGGTAGAAGATGGCGACCGGCTCGGCCAGTGAGGGCAGGTGGAAACGCTCGCTTAGCGCCGCGTGGAGCTGCACGCCAAAGCGGAAATCATCATGGCACCCGGCTTGCCGGATGTCGGGTGTCGTGCGTGGGCCCAGGATAAGTTGCCGGGCCGAGGCGTCGGCGTTGAAATAGTCAGCCGAGGCGGAGAGGAAGGTGCCGATGATCGCCTGCCATGAGGCGTCGGCGTCGATGACGGGCTCTCTGCTTACCATCTCATTGGAGATCGTCCGCGCCAGTTCCTTGAAGAGCTCCCGCAGGTCTGGAAAGAAATGATAGGTCGAGCTCGACGGAATGCCGGCCGTTTCCGACACCATCGGCAGGGTGATATCGTCGATCCCGCGCTCTTGAAGTAACTCGCGCGCTGCCTGAAGCAACGCCTCGCGCCGCGCACGACCCCGCGCCTGCGTATACCGACGCGGTTCAGGGGTGAGTACGATCGTTTGAGACTCGTTGGTGCGGTCGTTCACTGAGATGAATTGTCCTGTTCGAACGGATTGGGACCAATATGGTCGACGATCTTGTCAGCTGCCGTTTCCGTTATAACAGCTTCCATTTGTCATGTCGTTTATGTTGCCGACACGCCGGCGACCGCCCGAAGCGACGTTTGCAAAGTCGCGAAACGCCATGCCTGTCGATCATATGCTCGTCGACAAGGCAGCGCCATAGCCGTTCGCGCTCTCGGGAGGCTGTATCTGCTGCACTTACTCGAAAACCATCGCCATATGCTTTGCGATCGACAAGAAAGATCGCGCTTGAGACAGCAATGCGATACGAGAGCCATCCCATGCGAACGGCCCGTCGTGTTTGTCGCCCGGGAGATCGGAGGGGGGGCTTATCCGCGTGCGGCGGTAGCCTTATCTGACCGAAGTATCCATTGGGGGCGCGTATGAGTTCCGAAGCATTTGCCGATCAGATCAACGCCATGGTGCTGGCCGGAACGCTTCTCACAAGGCGCGCGGATGTGATCCTGCAGGCGACCTCGCAGGCGCACGTCACCGACCCTGACGCGTTCAATGCCATCGTGAAGGCGATTTCCGAGGGGCAGCTCTCGGAAGATCAACTGCGCGTCCTTACCGAACGGGCGCCCGCCCTCGTCGATATGCTGCGCACGGGCCTGCGCCCCCTTCTCGGCCCCGCGACCGAGGCGCGGCTCGTCGGGCTTGCGCGGCATGGACACATCACCACGTCAATTCTGGACCGGGCGCTCTGCAACGTGCTGCGGGCGAAAGCAGCCTAGGCGCGGCTTACTCTCGCGTATCGTTGCTGTTCCGTGCTGACAGAGGGCTGCGGCATCGGTATCTATCAGCGCCATGCCATCTGCGGTTCTCTTGACGATTGCGCTGATGCTCGCGCCGACTGTGGCGACGGGCGAGCCTCCGGTCGTTCCCGAAGCCGTGCTGGATGGTGACCCGGAGACGCTGGAACCCGCGCAGCCTGCCGGGCCCGCCGCGGAAACCCAGCCGGACCCCAGCCTCCTTGCGCTGCAGCCTGCAACGACGCGGCTTTTCCATGCGCTGAAAGGCGGAGCCGCGGACGAGGAACTCGAAAAGCTTGTTTCGGCGACGGTTATCGAACTCGACGTGAACTGCCCGCGTGTTCGCGAGTATCAGGTGTTCCGCTCGTCGGCGCGCGCGCGGACGCTCAAGGTGAAATGCACCGAGCGGCCGCTCTATGCGATCACGGTGGGCGCGTCGGGCGAGGGCTTCGTATCGGGCGGCGACGGCACGATCGATCAGATGCGCCTCGCGGACGGCCCGATCAAGCCGGTGATGGGGCTTCGCGTCGAGGAGTATCTGGCGCACGAACAGGCCGAAGCGCGCGGAGCGCAAAACCCCGAGGACGAGGAAGAGGCGCTGCCCGACGAGCCGGTCGCCGCGCCGCGCGAGGTGGAAACGCACGAGGGCCGTCAGTGGCTCGCGGGCCTTGCGATGGGTGTCGGCCTTGCGGCAGGCGGCGGGCTGCTCTGGCTGGTGGTGCGCGAGCGGCGTCGGCAGCGCCGCATCTACTCGCGCTGGCGCGGGCTCGACAGTGCCGCGAAGGACCAGCTCGTCGAAGAATCCGAAGAGGTCTATCCCAACCTCTACAGGCATCCCGAGGGCGTGTTCATCGCGCGTGGACGGCGCGGCAAGCGTCGTCTCTTTTCCTCGCTCGTCCTCGCCTATCTCTACGCGAGCCGGAGCATCAAGCTGTTCGAGATCCGCTGAGCGTGACCGACGCGGCGGTCGTGCGGGTGGATGCGCGCGGGATGCGCTGCCCACTGCCCGTGCTCAGGCTCGCGCGGGCGCTCCGCGAGCATCCCGAGGCAGCCGATTTCGAGCTTTTCGCCGACGATCCCGCTGCGGCGCGCGACGTGCCGGCCTTTGCGGGCGAGCAGGGCGTCGTGGCCGAGGAAACGGGCCCGCTCGAATGGCGGATCAGGCGGGCGGTGCCGGGCCAATCTGTTCCCAAAGCTCGATCTTGATGCCGTTGGGGTCGATCACCCACGCGAACTTGCCGTAGTCCTCGTCCTTGCGTTCGACAGCGACGCCGCCCGCTTCCAGATGTGCCTGCAGCCCGTCGAGATCATCGACGCGCAGGTTGATCATGATGCCGTGTGGGGAGGGGTCGAGGTAGGCCGTGTCCGCCTTGAACGCACTGACGATCGCGAAGGCCTCGTCGCCGGCATCGGCGTAGCGAAGCACGCCGCCGAAATCGCCCATGTCGAGGCCGAGCTTGTCGCGATACCAGGCCTGCGTCGCGGCGACGTCCGTCGCCTTGAAGAACACACCGCCGATCCCTGTCACCTTCGCCATTTGCGCCGCCTCCCGATTCGTGCAGCATAACGCAAAACGGGGAGGAATGGATGATGCGCCTTTGGATTCTGGCGGCGCTCGCGGTAGCGCACCCTGCGGCGGCGGAAGCACCGAGTGCACCGACAAAGGCCGCGAACAGCGCGGCGGCGGCGGCCTTGCCGTTCGGCGATACCGAGGATTTCGCGTTTGCGCGGCGGGGCCTCCTTGCACGGCCGGATGGCGACGTGATGGGGCCTGATGGCCGCGCGATCCGATCGTTCGCCGACGATGCGAAGGTCGCTGGCCCTGCGCCCGATACGGTGAACCCCGGCCTGTGGCGGAATGCGCAGCTCGTGAGCGAGGCGGGGCTGTTCGAAGTGGTGCCCGGCATCTGGCAAGTGCGCGGCTTCGACCTTGCGAACATGACGCTGATCCGCGGCAAGGCCGGGCTCATCGTCGTCGATCCGCTGACGACCGTGGAAACCGCGCGCGCGGCGATGGCGCTGGCGCGCAAACAGATCGGCGACCTGCCGGTGACGGCGGTGATCTACACGCACAGCCATATCGACCACTTCGGCGGGGTGCGCGGCATCGTGGACGAGGCGGACGTGAAGGCCGGGAAAGTGCGGATCTATGCGCCGGACGGGTTCATGGAACATGCCACCTCCGAGAACGTGATCGCGGGCGCTGCGATGAGCCGGCGGGCGGCGTTCATGTTCGGCAGCATGCTGGAACGCGGTCCCGAAGGGATCGTCTCTGCCGGGATCGGCCCGGTGGTGGCGGGGGGGACGTATAGCCTGATCGCGCCGACGGACGTGATCCACGCTGGCGGCGAGGCCGTGCGGATCGACGGGCTCGCCTTCGAATTCCAGCTGACGCCCGGCACCGAGGCGCCTGCCGAGATGAACTTCTACCTACCGCACCTGCGCGCGCTCTGCCTTGCCGAGAACGCGAACGGGGCGATGCACAACGTGCTGACGCCGCGCGGGGCGCTGGTGCGCGACGCGAAGGTGTGGGCGGACTATCTGACGGAGGCGCTCACGCGGTTCGGACCGAACAGCGATGTGGTGTTCACCTCGCACTTCTGGCCGCGCTGGGGCGGCGAGACGCTGCGGCGCTATATGGCGCTCCACCGCGACGCCTACAAATACCTGCACGACCAGAGCGTGCGCATGATGAACGCCGGGCTGACCGGAAATGAGATCGCCGAGGCGATCCAGCTTCCGCCCGAGCTTGGGCAGGCGTGGTTCAACCGGCCCCATTACGGATCGCTCAAATTCAACGCTCGCGCCGTCTACCAGCGCTACATGGGCCATTACGACGGCAACCCCGCGCACCTCGATCCACTGCCCGACATCGAACGCGGCAAGCGCCTCGTGGCGGCGATGGGCGGCGCCAAAAAGGTGCTCGCCGAGGCCGCGAAAGCGCGCAAAGCGGGCGACGAGCGCTGGGCGGCGGAACTCCTCTCCCACCTCGTGATGGCGGAGCCCGAGAACGCGCGGGCGCGTGAGCTGCTCGCCGCCAGCTTCGAGCAGATGGCATGGCAGACGGAAACCGCGCCGTGGCGCAACATCTACCTGTCCGGCGCCCGCGAGCTGCGCGGGCTCGCCACGAGCGGGGGCGGCGCGAACACATCCGAAATCGCGATGTCGACACCGCTTGCCGACCTGCTCGACCTGATGGCGGTGCGCCTGTCGCCCGAAAAGGCGGCGGGCGCGGAGCTTTCCATCGGCATCGTCCTTGCCGACAGCGGCGAGCGCCGCCTCGTGAGCGTGCAAAACCGTGTGCTCGTGCATCAGCCGTGGATGGAAGGCGCGGCCCCGGCGGTGACGCTCACCAGCCCGCGCCGCGTGTTCCTCGGTCTGGTCGGCGGACAGGTGAAGGCGGCGGAGGCCGTTCAGAAGGGCGTGCTCAGGATCGACGGCGACGCCGCGCAATTGCAGCGCTTTACCGGCCTTTTCGAGCCCCCGCCGGCGAGCTTCGGCCTCGCGCTTCCATAGCCATCGTAACCCCTCGGCAAGCATTGGCGGAAACCAAAACTTTACCCGCGTGGCTGATGATCCTCGCGCAGAGTAAGGTAAGGATCGCGCGCGTGGAAAAGCTGGACATCACCGACCCCGGTTTGCCGGTCGTCGACATCGAGGTCTTCGAGAAGACGCGGGCCACGATGGGTGCCGGATTCATCAAGATCATCACCTATTTCGGCGAAGACGGTGGCAAGGCCGTCGCCGAGATCGAGGCCGCGCAGCGCGAAGGCAATGCCGCGCGCATGGTGATGCCCGCGCACACGATGAAATCCGAAGCCCGCCAGTTCGGCGCGATGACGCTTGGCGAGCTGACCGAACGCATCGAGATGGGCGCGCGCCGCTGCGTGGAGCATCAGGAGGCGCCCGATGAACTGCTCGTGCTCGTTGCGCGGCTGAAGCCGCTGTTCCGCCGCACGATGGAGGTGCTGGAGCGTGAGACGAATCCGCTCGTGCAGCGCCGCGGCGAGGTGCGCACCGCTGCGGGCAACCAGAGCTTCGGGCGCATCTGACCGCGAGACGCACGACTCTGCGCGTGCTAATCTGCAAGCGATGGGGAAACGGGGCATGATCCGGTCGTCGCTGCTTTGCGCAGCGCTTTTGCTCGTGGCCGCGCCTGCGATGGCCGAAGGGCCTTTGTGCGACACGAGCATCCGCGTGCGCGGCTGCCGGGCTGAACTGCTGACCGAGGGCAGTACGCTCACCATCCGCGCCGCGACCGAGCAGTGCGCGGTGGTGGACTGGACGCTGGACGGCGCGCCGCGCTCCACGATGGTGACCGACGGCGAGGCGAAGATCGACCTTGGCGCGCCGGGAGGCACGGCCGTGCTGAAACAGTGCGGCATCGTGAAAGACCTGCGCGGCGTCGCGGCGCGCGAATTCGGCACCAGCGATGCGAGCGTGATCGGCAAGCCCCCCGAAGGCGGCGGTGAGACGATTGCCTGCAAGACCCTGCGTGAAGCGGCGGTCGCGGCGCAGCAGCGCACGGTGGCGGTCTCCAATTTCGACACGCGCAAGGCCTATCCCGACAAGCAAACCGCCTGCACGGAGATGCTGGCGAATTTCGATGCGCTGAACGCCGTGCTGCCTTCCTTCATGGATGCGGCGCTGAACTACGCCCGCCAATGTCAGCCCCCCGGACGCGCCGACGCGCTGCGCACCGAATTCTCCCGCCGCGAGAGCGCCACGCGTGCGCAGCACGAGAAGGTGCGGCGGGCGTGTATCAACGGCAGCTAGCCGCCGCACACCAGAGGGCAGCGATCCGGTTTCCTTCCGCGATCAAGGCGTTATGCTCTGCCCGTATCGAGGGCGGGGGAAGCGACATGCACTATCGGCGATTTGCGGCGATCATCGCGGCGGGCTTGGCTCTGGCAGGTGCACCGAGCGCTGCGGCGAGCGCGGACACCGTGCGCGCGCGCGACCTCGGCGTGCCGTTCGCGGGGAAACCGGGGGCGAACAACGCGATCACGGACGTCGCGGGCGTCGAGGTCGGATACGTCAGCCTGATTTCGGGCGAAGGCAAGCTCGAGCGGGGCAAGGGGCCGGTGCGCACAGGCGTCACCGCCGTGCTGCCGCGCGGCAAGGATTCGCGCACGCCGGTTTACGCGGGCTGGGAAACCAGCAATGCCGCCGGGGAGATGACCGGCACGGTGTGGCTGGAGGAGCGCGGCTATTTCGATGGGCCGGTGATGATCACCAACACGCACAGCGTCGGCGTGGTGCGCGACGCGGTGGTGGGGTGGCTTGCGGACGTGAAATGGCCGGGGGCGTGGTTCACGCCGGTGGTGGCCGAAACCTACGACGGGATGCTGAACGACATCAACGGCTTCCACGTGAAGCCCGAGCACGCGATGCGCGCGATCCAGACCGCCGCAAGCGGCCCGGTGGCCGAAGGCAATGTCGGCGGCGGTGTCGGGATGCAGTGCTTCGGCTTCAAGGGCGGCACGGGCACGGCCTCGCGCGTTATCGAGATGGATGGGAAGAGCTACACAGTCGGCGTGCTCGTGCAGTGCAACTTCGGCATGAGGCCGTGGTTGCGCGTGGCGGGCGCGCCCGTGGGCGAGGAACTCGCAGGCAAATATCTGCCCGAAACACGCGGGACGCAAACGGCGGCGACGAACACCGGCGTCGCGCCGGGCGACGGCTCGATCATCGTGGTGATGGCGACGGATGCACCGATGCTGCCACACCAGCTGAAACGCCTCGCCAAGCGCGCGGCGGCGGGCATGGGCCGCACGGGCGATGCGGGCAGCAACGGCTCGGGCGACATCTTCGTCGCCTTCTCGACCGCGAACGCGAATGTGCAAAGCGTGGGCGGCACTGTGATCAGCGTCGAAACGATGCCCAACGACAAGCTGACGGTGATCTTCGAAGCGGCGACGCAGGCGACCGAAGAGGCCATCACCAACGTGCTGGTTGCGGCCGACACGCTGACCGGCGTCAACGGCTACACCATCCAGCGCCTGCCGCACGCGGAGCTGCGGGCGATCTTGAAGAAGTATGGGCGGTTGGTTGCGGCGAAGTGAGATGACGCAGAATCAGAATTTAGTGCGGGCTCAAAATGAGAGGGCGAAACATGGGCGCGCTACATCAGTCATTCGAAGACAGCTTAGAAAAATTTCCTCTATTAGTAATCGAGAACATCATCGCCGAAAAGCTCGCGGCGGTTAACGTCGATGATCCCGTACTTGTGCGCCAAATCGCCGAGGCGCTTATGGCAAATGAAGGGAAAATAATAACTATCAAATCTCCGGTCGGCAGAAGCCTCGACTTCACCGAGGAAGACATGAAGCAGTTTGAGAAGGCCATGTCGGGCTTCATGGACGAGCTCCCCGACTTTGTAGACAAAGTCGCCGAAATGGCTGCCCAACAGCTGGTTGAAGAATATCGGAGTCAATGGAAGGATAGCCAGCCTTCCGTCGATGAGGCCGCCAAAATCCAAACGCGGATTGCCAAAACGTGGGGCGGCGCACTCGATGCTTTGCGCCTAGTTGTCGCACTTTGCTGTGAGGAGGGTGAGACCTTCAACTTCGCGCAGATGAAATCGAATCTGAAGCGCGATGCTGCGCGCAATGTGGCACTCGCCCGCTTGCATATTCGAGCCTGCCGGATAGCTGAAGAGATTATCCTGCTCGTCTCGAACGGCCATACCGAAGGAGCGCAAGGCCGATGGCGCACGTTGCATGAGGTGGCAGTGACCGCAACGCTGATCGCGGCAGGAGGGGATGCGATAGCCGAGCGTTATTTCGCACATGAGGCGATCGAGCGTAAGAAAGCGCTGAATGATTATCGCCGTGCGGCGGCCACCCTCGGCGTTGCCAAAGTTTCGGGCAAAGAAGCAGACACGATTGAACGTGAATGTGATGCGGCTGTTCGCAGGTACGGCCGCCATTTCCAAAGTCCGTATGGCTGGGCTGGTGGGATGTTGGGTCTTCCGGATGCGCCGCAATTTCACAATTTGCAGGAAGTAGCCGGTAAGCTTGGTGAAAAGCTTCGGTTTCGCCTTGCCTGCTTCGACACCCATGCCAGTCCGCAAGCACTGCGTCAGCCAATTCACGGCTGGGACCCGACGACGCATATCTCCGGCATGTTTTCGGCGGGTTTTGAGGCGCCAATAGGCGACACAGCGCAAAGCATTGTCCAGATTACATTACTGTTGTTTCGTGAGCCTTGGAATCTCGATCGGATCGCATGGGTACTGACTTTGGCGCGGCTCCGGGATGACCTGATCGACGACGTCGATCGGATCGCGCGACGCATTGAGAAGGACGAGCAGCGTTCAATTGAGCGCGCGATGCGGCGCCCAGGGCGTACATTCGGCTATGTGAAGCCGCGACCGATTCGGCGATAGCTGGATGACTATGCGCCTCACGGGGTGAGGGCGACTGACAAACGCGAGTGATGAAAACCCGCTTATCAGGATACCGTGACTCTTCGTCAAAGATTGGCGAACGGAAACCTCTATGTGTCCCGCCCCATCAGCGTTGGGAAGAAGCCCTCGTAGGCGTCGCGGAGCGCGGCGAGGGTGACGGAGGTGCTGCCCACGGTGACGGCGTCGCCGCCGGTCGTGCCGATGCGCTTCACTGGCACCGCCGCGCCACCCAGCGCGCCCTCGGGTGCCGTGATGACGTAGAGGCCCTGGTCCTCGCCGAAGGCTTCGGCGGTGGTGAGGGCTTCGAGCTTCGCGCCCGTGCCGCCTGCGAGCGCCATTTCGGCGATGGTGACGAGGAGGCCGCCGTCGGAGATATCGTGGACGGCGGTTGCCTTGCCGTCTGCGATCAGGCTGCGGACGTATTCGCCCGCTGCGCGCTCGGCGGTGAGGTCCACCGGGGGCGGGGGGCCGTCTTCGCGGCCGTGGATTTCGCGGAGCCAGATCGACTGGCCGAGGTGGCCGTCACCGCTACGCGTGCCGACGAGCCAGATCGGCTCGCCTGCGCCCTTGAAGGCGATCGTCGCGCTTTTCGTGTAGTCCTTCAGCAAGCCCACACCGCCGATTGCGGGGGTGGGGAGGATGCCGACGCCGTTCGTTTCGTTGTAGAGGCTGACGTTGCCCGAGACGACGGGGAAGTCGAGCGCCTTCGACGCCGCGCCCATGCCGGAGACGCAGCCGACGAACTGGCCCATGATCTCGGGACGCTGCGGATTGCCGAAGTTGAGGCAGTTGGTGATGGCGAGCGGCGTCGCGCCGACCGCCGAGAGGTTGCGATAGGCTTCGGCGACCGCCTGCTTGCCACCCTCGAACGGGTCCGCGAAGCAGTAGCGCGGCGTGCAGTCCGTCGTGATGGCGAGGCCCTTTTGGGTTCCGTGCACGCGCACGACGGCGGCGTCTCCGCCCGGGCGCTGCACGGTGTCGGCGCCGACCATGTGGTCGTACTGCTCCCACACCCAGCGGCGGCTGGCGATGTCCGGCGAGCCGATGAGCCTCACGAGATCGGCGGCGAGGTCGGTGCTTTCGGGCACGTTCGTCAGCGGTGCGCGCTTCGGAGTCTCGACGTGCGGACGGTCGTAGAGCGGCGCCTTGTCGGCAAGCGGCGCGAGCGGGATGTCGGCGGCGGTCTCGCCCTTGAACTTGAGGACGAGGCGGCCGGTTTCCGTGACCGTGCCGATCACAGCGAAATCGAGCTCCCACTTGCGGAAGATCGCTTCAGCCTCGGCCTCGCGGCCGGGCTTCAGGATCATGAGCATCCGCTCCTGGCTTTCGGAGAGCATCATCTCGTAGGGGATCATGCCGGTTTCGCGGCAGGGCACGGCATCGAGGTTGAGTTCGAGGCCGACGCCGCCCTTCGAGGCCATCTCGACTGACGAGGAGGTGAGGCCGGCCGCGCCCATGTCCTGAATCGCGACGATGGCGTCGGACGCCATCAGTTCGAGGCAGGCTTCGATGAGGAGCTTTTCGGTGAAGGGGTCGCCGACCTGAACGGTGGGGCGCTTCTCCTCCGAGTCGTCGGTGAATTCGGCGCTCGCCATCGTGGCGCCGTGGATGCCGTCGCGGCCGGTCTTGGAGCCGACGTAGACCACCGGATTGCCGATGCCAGCGGCGGCGGAATAGAAGATCTTGTCGGTCTTCGCGACGCCGACCGTCATGGCGTTCACGAGGATGTTGCCGTTGTAGGCCGGGTGGAAGTTCACTTCGCCGCCTACCGTGGGCACGCCCACGCAGTTGCCGTAGCCGCCGATGCCGTGGACGACGCCCGCAACGAGGTGGCGGGTCTTGGGGTGGTCCGGCGCGCCAAAGCGCAGCGCGTTCATGTTTGCGACCGGGCGCGCGCCCATGGTGAAGACGTCGCGCAGGATGCCGCCGACGCCTGTCGCCGCGCCCTGATAGGGCTCGATGAACGAGGGGTGGTTGTGGCTTTCCATCTTGAAGATGGCGGCGTCGCCGTCGCCGATATCGATGATGCCCGCGTTCTCGCCCGGGCCGCAGATCACCCACGGTGCCTCGGTCGGCAACGTCTTCAGGTGGATGCGGCTCGATTTGTAGGAGCAGTGCTCCGACCACATCACCGAGAAGATGCCGAGCTCGGTGCGGTTGGGCGTGCGGCCCATCGCGGCGAGGATGGTTTCGTACTCGTCTGGCGTCAGGCCGTGCTCGGCGACGATCTCGGGCGTGATGATATCGGTCATGGCCGCGCTCATAGCGAGGCGGCGCGCGCGGTTCCAGCGCCTATTCGTGGAACTCCGCCATGTCGGGGATGCGGTGGAAGGCGATCTTCGCGCCCACCTGGTCGATGCGGCCGCCGATCAGCGGCCCGAGCGTGACGGCGTTGCGGCCGAACTTTGCGTTTGCCTTGTCCATCGCCTCGCTGAGGCGGAGGCCGCGCGCCTCGCGAGCGAGCGCGTGGTCGATGTCGTCGCGGTCGAAGAGGGCGCCCTGTTCGTGCCCGGCGGGCGCAATCTCGGCGAGCGTGACGCCGACCATGCGGATGCGCTGTTTCTGTGCCGCGAGGCGGGGCCAGAGCGCATCGAGTTCGCGCAGGAAGCTGAAACTGTCCTGCGTCAGCGGCAGGCGCTGGTGCGCGGCGAATTTGCCGCCGTCCTCCAGCCGGGCGTGGAGCAGCAGGCTGCGCGCGGCATAGCCTTCGCGGCGCAGGCGACTCGCGGCCTTCAGGCACAGGCGCCGCGCGGTGGCGAGCGCGGCGGCGGGATCGCGCTTCGAAGGCGAGAGCACCTGGCTGTGGCCGATTGAGCGGTGCTGCGTTTCCACGTCCGGTACCTCGTGGCCCGTTAGCGACCACCACAGCCGGTCTCCGTTCACCGCGCCCCATGCCTCGCCCGCACGCTTGGGGCCGCGCGCGATGAGGTCGCGGATCGTGAGCACGCCCTTTATGGCGAGGCGGCGCTCCATCTTACGGCCGATGCCGGGGATGTCGGTGAGCTTCAGCACGTAGAGCCGCTCCGGCAGCTCGTGCGCCTCGATGACGGTGAGGCCGTCGGGCTTCTGCATGTCGCAGGCGATCTTGGCGACGAGGCGCGTCGGCGCGACGCCGATCGAGCATTTCAGATATTCGCCGACGTTCGCGGCGATCCCCGCCTTGATGCGCCGCGCGAGGTCGCGGACGAACGCTGGGTCGTTTTCATTGTCCATCAGGCGGCAGGCGACCTCGTCGATCGAGCAGACCTTCGTGACGGGGATATGCCGGTCCACCTCCGCGACGATGCGGTTGTGGTAGTCCACATAGGCGCCGTGGCGCGCGGGGGTGACGATGAGGTCGCGGCAGAGGCGCTTTGCCTCCCAAATGGGCGTGCCCGTGCGGATCCCGAAGGCCTTCGCCTCGTAGCTCGCGGCAATCGCGCTCGTTGTGTCCGTGTCCACGGGCGAGACGACGACGGGCTTCCCGCGCAGCGCCGGCTGCAACTGCTGCTCGACACTGGCGAAATAGCTGTTCAGATCGAGAAACAGCCAGCGGAGCGGCGAATCGGAGCGCATGGGGGGAGTGTAGCGCATGGAGAACAAATTGTGAACAACGCGCACACACCCCGCGCCGTGGAGGCGGAGTCGCTGCACGGCCGGCCGCTGCGCTACTTCGATTTCGTGATGGCGGCATTCGTCACCATCCTGCTGCTCTCGAACGTGCTCGGTGCGGGCAAGGTGGCGGTGGTGGACCTGCCCGGCATAGGCGACTGGCCGTTCGGCGCAGGCATATTGTTCTTCCCCGTCGGATATGTGCTCGGCGACGTGCTGACCGAGGTTTACGGATATGCGCGGGCGCGGCGCTGCATCTGGGCGGGGTTCGCCGCGCTCGTTTTCATGGCGTTCATGGCGTGGGTGGTGGTTGCGTTGCCGCCCGCCGCCGACTGGACCGGGCAGGCGAGCTACGAGGCGGTGTTCGGGCAGGTGCCGCGCATCGTCTTCGCCAGCATCGTCGCCTTCTGGGCAGGCGAATTCACCAACTCCTACGTGATGGCGAAGATGAAGGTGTGGACGGGGGGCAAGCACCTCTGGACGCGCACGATCGGCAGCACGGTGGCGGGGCAGGGTGTAGACAGTCTGATCTTCTACCCGCTGGCGTTTCTTGGCGCGGCGGGCTGGACGAACGATCTTGTGCTGAAGGTGCTGATCACGCAGTGGGTGCTGAAGGTGAGCTGGGAGGCGATCCTCACGCCGGTGACCTATGCGGTGGTCGGCTTCCTGAAGCGTCGCGAAGGCCTCGACGTCTACGACCGCAAGACCGATTTCACGCCGTTCAAGGCGAGCGTGTAGAGCCGGCACAGGGAGAGTTTTACGGTGTCGAAATCCAAAGCCACGCGTCAGCCCGCAGCGTATTACAGGCTGCCGGAGAACAGCATCGGCTATCTTTCCCGGGTGATGTTTCGCTCTTTTTCGCGCGCGCTTGAGCGGCGCACGCTGGAGCACGGCGTTTCGGCGGGGCAGTGGCGCTTCCTGCGGCAGCTCTGGCGGGAGGACGGCATCACGCAGCGCGAACTCAGCGCGCGCGTGGGGATGCGCGAGCCGACCACGGTGGTTGCGCTGAAAAGCCTAGAGGCGGCGGGTCTGGTGCGGCGCGAAAAGAGCAAGATCGATCGCCGCAAGATCTATATTCACCTCACGGATCATGCGAAGGCGCTCGAAGACGTTCTCGTGCCGATGAATGCGGAGGTGCATGATCTCGCGACGGCGGGACTGTCCGACGCGGAGGTGGACGCACTGCAATCGCTGCTGCGCCGCGTGATCGCCAATCTGGCCGAGGAAGCGAAGGACGCGCCGACGTTGAGCGACGTTAGAGCTTAGTGCCCGTGAAAGGACGCCTGGGCGCCGTGCAAGACGAAGCCGTTATCGAACACCTGCGCGCCTGCGGACTTGTCGCACCCGGAGAGACGCCAAAAATGACGCCGCTGTCGGGCGGCGTGTCGTGTGATGTGTGGCGCGTCGATACGGCGGGCGGGCCGATTGCCGTGAAGCGCGCGCTTCCCAAGCTGCGCGTGCAGGCGGAATGGTTCGCGCCCGTCGAGCGCGCCGAGAGCGAGGTGCGCTGGCTGCGGCGCGTCGGCGCGTTCGCGCCCGGAATCGTCCCCACGATCGTCGCCGAAGTGCCCGAAGAGCACCTCTTCGCAATGCGCTTTCTGGAGCCGGCGCAGCACCCGGTCTGGAAGGACGAACTCATCGCCGGGCGTGTCGATCCGGGCTTCGCCGCGAAGGTCGGCAAAGCGCTCGTCGGCATTCACGCCGCGACGGCAAACGACCCAGCCATCGCGCGCGATTTCGATACGGGCGCGATGTTTCATGCGCTCCGCGTGGAACCGTTCTTGCTCCATGTCGCACAGCACGATGCGGAGGTCGCGCCGCGCCTCAGGGCGCTCGCGGCCGATCTTGAAGCGCGGCATGTCGCGCTCGTCCACGGCGATGTCAGCCCGAAGAACATCCTCGTCGGTCCCGGCGGCCCCGTGTTCCTGGACGCCGAATGCGCGGTGTACGGCGATCCGGCATTCGACCTTGCGTTCTGCACCACGCATCTTCTGCTGAAGGCGGTGTGGCTGAGGCCGCACGCCGCCGCGCTGACGGCGTCCGCCACGCGCATGGCGGAGGCCTATCGCGCGGGCGTCGTCTGGGAGGATGCCAATGCGCTGATGCGGCGCGCAGGGGCGCTCACGGGAGCGCTACTGCTGGCGCGCATCGACGGCAAGTCACCCGCGCCGTATCTGACGGACGCGGCGCACCGCACCGAGATTCGCACGCGTGCGAAGCGTTTGCTCACGGGTCCGGACGCAGAACTATGCGCGGGACTGGAACAGCTGATTGCCGGATGGCAGGGGCGCCCGAGCGGCGGTCAGTAGCCGAACAGCTTGCCGACGCCGGAACCCGCCGCGTTCACGCGTCGATGAAAGCCTGCACGAGCCCTTCGAACAGGCGGCGACCGTCGGTGCCGCCCTGCGCCGCCTCGATGGCGCGCTCCGGGTGCGGCATCATGCCGAGTACGTTGCCGGTTTCGTTGACGATGCCCGCGATGCGGCGCTGCGCGCCATTCACGTCCTCGGCGTAGCGGAAGACGACGCGGCCCTCGCCCTCGATCCGGTCGAGCGTGGTGGCATCGGCGAAGTAGTTGCCGTCGTGGTGCGCGACCGGAATGCGGATCGTCTCGCCCGCCGTGTAGGCCGACGTGAACGCGGTCTGCGTGTTCTCGACCGTCAGCGGCACGTCGCGGCACACGAAATCGAGCCCGGCGTTGCGCATCAGCGCGCCCGGCAGCAGCCCGGTTTCGGTGAGAACCTGGAAGCCGTTGCAGACGCCGAGGACAAAGCGGCCCTGCTCGGCGGCACGCTTCACCGCCGCCATGATCGGCGACTGCGCCGAAATCGCGCCGGTGCGCAGATAGTCGCCGTAGGAAAAGCCGCCCGGAAGCGCGATGACGTCGACGTCGGGCAGCGCGGTTTCGCGGTGCCAGACCATCGCGGGTGCGCGGCCCGTTACCTCGCGGAGCGCAACCGCCATGTCGCGGTCGCAGTTGCTGCCGGGGAAGACGATGACCGCGCTCTTCATCTCAGGCGATCTCGATCCGGTAGTTTTCGATCACGGTGTTGGCGAGCAGTTTGCGGCACATCTCCTCGATGCGCGCCTCGCTGGTGCCGTCGGCGAGTTCAAGCTCGATGAACTTGCCCTGCCGCACGTCCTGCGCTTCGCCGAACCCGAGGGATTCGAGCGCGTGGCAGATCGCCCTGCCCTGCGGATCGAGGACGCCGTTTTTCAGCGTGACATAGACTTTGGCTTTCATGGCGCGCCTTATGGCGTTCCCTGCGCCGCGCCGCAACGCCCAAATGGCGCACGCCCGGGCGCATGTGAGGGTTTTGTTAAGCCTGCGCGCCTATGGTTATGCCGGGTCATTCTCAGTTCGGGGTCTGGGGCACGTGGACTATCTTGCCATTGCCTTGTTCGTGGTGCTGTTCGCGACCGCCGAGAATTTCGTCGGCGGGTACATCTTTCCGTGGCTGACACACGATCAGGAAATACAGCTCGCGCTTGTCGCGTCGTTCCTGTTCGGCATCATTTCCGCTTGGCGAAAGGACGGCTGATGGGGCTTATCGCCGCCTCCATGTTCGTGGCGCTGTTCGTCTATTACGAGGACATCCTCGGCCAGATGCGCGGCTCGAACCTGCACATCGCGCTGTTCTGCGCGTTCCTTTTCGGCATCATCTGCGGCTATCAGGTAAAAAAGAAGCGCGCCAAGCGCCGCTGAACGGGCCCTGTTTTTCGCTTAGACCGGGCTGCAAACGGCGGCTTTCTGCGCCCCCCAGTGCTCAGGTACCTTTAGGTACGCTTCCGCGCCGGTTCTCGAAATCCACCATTTTCGCCACGGCCTGACCGAAAATCAGACCCGTTCAGGGGTACGCCGTCAGCTGTCTTTCTTGCCGCGGGCCTTGCGGTGCTCGTCGAGGTCCAGGACCGTGGAGACGGAGCCTTCGGGGAGCAGGCCGAAGCGGCGGGCGACTTCCTGGTAGGCTTCCACCTCGCCGCCGAGATCGCGGCGGAAGCGGTCCTTGTCCAGCTTCTCGTTCGTGGTGCTGTCCCACAGGCGGCAGCCGTCTGGGCTGATCTCGTCGGCAAGGATGATGCGGCTGTAGTCGCCGTCCCACAGGCGGCCGAACTCCAGCTTGAAATCGATCAGGCGGATGCCGACACCCGCAAACAGGCCGCACATGAAGTCGTTGATGCGGATCGCCATGTCGGCGACGTCGTGCATCTCTTCCTGCGTCGCCCAGCCGAAGCAGGCGATGTGCTCGTCGGTGATCATCGGATCGCCAAGTGCGTCGTCCTTGTAATAATACTCAAGGATCGTGCGGGGCAGCGGCGTGCCTTCCTCGATACCGAGACGCTTCGAGATCGAGCCGGCGGCGACGTTGCGCACAACGACCTCGACCGGGATGATCTCCACCTGCCGCACCAGCTGCTCGCGCATGTTTAGGCGGCGGATGAAGTGCGTGGGGATGCCGATCTGGCCGAGCAGCGTGAAAATATGCTCGGAAATCCGGTTGTTGAGCACGCCCTTGCCGCTGATAGTGCCCTTCTTCTGGGCATTGAACGCGGTCGCGTCGTCCTTGAAATACTGGATGATGGTGCCGGGTTCGGGCCCTTCGTACAGGATCTTGGCCTTGCCTTCGTAGATCTGGCGGCGGCGGGACATCGGCGGACCTTCTCGATTCGGAGTTCTTAAAAAAGCACCGCCCCGGTTCGCACCGGGGACTGGCGCGTGCCCGAGGCGGGGAAACACACCACCCGCCATAGCGGAAGCCTGACGGGCTGACAATGCAAGCACTCGGGGGAAGCGCCGGGTGGAAGCGGTCACACCGCGCCGAGCGCAACGATGATGACCGTGAACAGGCTGAGCACGATGACCGCGAAGATGGAGAGCAGGAAGGTCCGCGCGAGCGCGCCGGCGACGGTGAGCCCGTAGGCGCCCTTCAGCTGCGCGAACATGTGGATGGGCGGCACGAACATGCTGATCATCATGGCGTTGCTGAAGCTGATGAGGCCGAAGCGGGCGAGCAGAACGGCAACTACAAACAAAAGCGACATGAACGACAGCGAATAGAGCGTGAATACCGCGTGATCATAAAGGTGCGTGCTGCGCCGAAAGGGGAACAGCAGCCACACGAACGGCAGCGACAGCGGCACCAGCAGGAACGAGAACTTATAAGCGGACTGCTGCATCTTGTAGAACAACAGTTCAGGGTTCTTGAGCGCCTTGCTGAGCTTCGCATTGAGACCCGGATTGCCGGTATCCACGTCGAGCGAATTCTTGTCGGCCGCCTTCGCAAGCGCCTCGCGCCAGTCCGGCGGCTGCGGCGCGTCGGGATTTTCGGGATCGCGCGGCACCACGCCCATCGTTCCGAGCGTCGCCTTCATGATGCCGATCTCGGTGCGCAGTTCGGTGATCTGCCCTTTGATCTCCGCGGCCTCGCCGGGCACGGGCACCGGCTTTGCCTTCGCCGCGGCGAGCTTCGCCTCGAGTGTTTTCAATCTTTCGGTTTCGGCGACGAGTTCCTGCTGCGCCGCCTCGACGCTCTTGGGATCGAGCTGCACTGCGTCCGCGAGGTTCACGTCGGGCCCGCCGACCATGGCGAAGGTGAAATACATCAGGAATACGGTGAACAGGAACATCGGGAAGGGGGCGACGTAGCGGGCGCGCTTACCCTCCACATAATCTCGGGTCAGCGTGCCGGGGCGCGTCACCAGCATCGGCAGGGTGCGCCAGCCCTTGCTGTCGAAGTGCAGCACGCCGTGCACGATGTCGTGGAAGATGTGCCCGATCGAGCGCGGCAGGTGTGTGCTTTGCCCGCATTCGTGACAATAATGGCCGACGACGGCGGTACCGCAGTTCGGGCAGACCGTCTGCACGTCGCCCGCCCGGGCGTCCTGTTTATCCAGTTCCGCCGCCACGAGTCCGCCCGCCGCTAGCGTGCCCGCCGCATCGATCTCGCCGCTCATCACGTACCGCCCCGCCTGCCTGAATGTCCGCCCGGCAAGTTTCGACGCAAAAGCTGCGACGATCAAGCGTGCTGCTTGCAGTTGAACCGGGTGCGGTGCCTCTCTATCTAGGCCCCGATAACCCGGCTTGCCCGCCAAGGAAGGACACACGCCCGTCATGACCAATCTCAACGACCGCGAGAAGGCTTTCGAGAATCGCTTTGCGCGCGATGCCGAGCTGCAGTTCAAGGTCACGGCGCGACGCAACCGCCTGCTCGGTAACTGGGCGGCGGAAAAGCTGGGGCTGAACACCGCCGAGGCCGACGCCTATTCGCGCGAGGTGGTGGCCGCCGACTTCGAGGAAGCGGGCGACGACGACGTGTTCCGCAAGGTCTACGGCGACCTCACCGCCAAGGGTGTTGAAGTCACCGAGCACGAGGTGCGCCGCGCGATGGAGGAAAAGCTCGTCGAGGCGCGCCGCCAGTTCATCGAAGAAGTTTGAGGGCCGCGCCATGCCGATGGATGCAGGCGCGATCGAAGGCATGATCCGGGCCGCGCTGCCCGACGCGGTCGTGGAGATCACCGACCTTGCCGGCGACGGCGATCACTATGCCGCGCGCGTGGTTTCGGAGGCGTTCCGGGGTCTGCCGCGCGTTCGCCAGCACCAGATGGTCTATGCGGCGCTCGGCGGCCGCATGGGCGGCGAACTGCACGCCTTGCAGCTGACAACCGAGGTTCCGGCCTGAACCGGACGAGGAGCAACACACATGACCGACATCAACACCCGAATCGCCGAAAAGGTGAACGGCAGCGACGTCGTGCTGTTCATGAAGGGCACGCCGCTGTTTCCGCAGTGCGGCTTTTCGAGCCGCGCCATCGCCATCCTTGAGCATCTCGGCGTCGAATACGACAGCGCCGACGTGCTGCAGGACGCCGAATTGCGCCAGGGCATCAAGGCGTTCAGCGACTGGCCGACGATCCCGCAGCTTTATGTGAAGGGCGAGTTCGTGGGCGGCAGCGACATCATGATGGAAATGTTCGAATCGGGCGAGCTGCACGAGCTGCTCGCCGAAAAGGGCGTTCCGCACGCCGCCTGAACCGGCGTTTTCAGTAAAAGGGGGATGTTGCGTGGCGCTAGCGATCGGCAAGGCCTGGACCGACACGATCGCTGACGTGCAGCGCCGCTTTGGCGAGTTCGCGCTGCCGGCGGCAGCCTTCGTGTTCATGCCCTCGCTGCTGATTGCGCGCTTCGCCGATGGAAAGGCGCTCGGCGAGCAGAACGCGCAGCTCGCGCAGGCTGTGGGCGGGCTCATCGGCGTGATCGGACAGGCCGCCATCGTGCTGCTCGTGCTGTTTCCCAATATCGACGCCGGGTCGGCGATTCGCCGCGCCGTGGGTCTTACGCCCCGCATCGTTCTTGCGAGCCTTGCGGTCGTCGTCATCTTCATGCCGGTTGGCGTCCTTTACCTCGCGAGCGCGCAGCAGGCCTCGGTGGCGACGAGTACGCTTCTGCTGCTGCTGACGGGTGTCGCCGTCTATTTCGCCCTGCGCCTGTCGCTGCTGGCGGCGATCATCGTCGGCGAAGATGCGCGCGCGATCGATGCGCTGCGGCGCAGCTGGGCGATGACCGCCGGCAATGTCGGGCGCATTTTCGCGATCTTCGCCGTGTTCGTGCTGATCTTCGCGATTCTGAGCGGGCTTGTCGGCGCCATCGGGATCGCCGCGACGGGCGGCACGCCGGAAGATCCGTCCTTCCTCACCGAGCTTCTGATCTCGATCGTCGGCGCCGTGTTCAGCGTCTTCGTCTCGGTGCTCTCCGCCAATATCTACCGTCAGCTCGCCGCTTAGCTCCAGGTAGCCACCGGCGGCAGGCTCATCAGGATCGCGTCGATGTTGCCGCCGGTCTTGAGGCCGAACAGCGTGCCGCGGTCGTAGACGAGGTTGAACTCCGTGTAGAGCCCCCGGTAGGCGAGCTGCCGCGCGCGGTCTTCCGCCGTCCAGTTGTCATGCATGTGGCGGCGGACAAGCGCTGGGTAGGCGCTCAGGAACGTCTCGCCCACGTCGCGCGTGAAGGCGAAGTCCGCGTCCCAATCGCCGCTCGCCAGCTGGTCGTAGAAGATGCCACCCTGCCCGCGCGCCACGTTCCGGTGCTTGATGAAGAAATACTCGTCGCACCACGCCTTGAAGCGCGGGAAGTATTCGGGGTCGTGCCGGTCGCAGCAGGCCTTGAAGGCGGCGTGCCAGTCGGCGGTGTCCGCTTCCACGGGAATCGGCGGGTTGAGGTCCGCCCCGCCGCCGAACCAGGCTTTCGTTGTGACGAGATAGCGCGTGTTCATGTGAACGGCGGGCACATGCGGGTTCACCATGTGCGCGACGAGGCTGATGCCTGTGGCAAAAAAGCGCGGGTCTTCCGCCGCGCCGGGGATCGTTTTGGCGAACTCGGGATCGAACGCGCCGTGGACGGTGGAGATGTTGACCCCGACCTTTTCGAACACGCGGCCCTTCATCACCGACATGGTGCCTCCGCCTCCGGGCGCGCCTGAATGATCCGCGCGGTCCCAGCTCTTGCGTTCGAATCGGCCAGGCGCGGCGTCGCCGCCGAGATCGTCCTCAAGTGCTTCGAAGGCGGCGCAGATACGGTCGCGAAGGGTCCGGAACCAGTCGGCGGCGGCGGTCTGGCGGGCGTCGAAACTCGTCATTGCGGAGAAAATCCTGTCTGTCTGAGGGCCTCTCCCGCCACCATCGCGGCGGCGAGCGCCACGTTCAGCGAGCGGAGGCCGGGCTTCATCGGGATACGGACACGAAGCGCGGCGGCATCATGCACGAAATCGGGTGCGCCCACCGATTCCTGCCCCACCACCAGCACATCGTCCGGGACGTAGCGCGCGTCCGTGTACGGTACAGACGCCTTGGTTGTCAGCAGAACGCGGCGGCCGGGCACGCTGTCCTGAAATGCGGCCCAATCGGCATGGATGTGGATGTCGGCGTGCTCGAAATAGTCCATCGCACTGCGGCGAAGCGCCTCACGTCCCAGCGGAAAGCCGCAGGGACGTATGATATCCACGGGAAGGCCGAGACACGCGCCCATCCGCACCAGCGTGCCGACGTTGGGCGGCAGATCGGGCTGGAAAAGGGCGATGCGCATGGCGCATTGCGCTAGCCCAGCCATGCTTCCACAGCAATGCGCCAATTTTGCCCATTGCGGCCAAGGGGTGTCGGCGGCTATCAGGCGCCCAAGCATCGAACCTAAGGGGGCGTTCGGGCGGAGCCTGCCCGAATATCTCCCGCTCGCGGGGTTAGTGAATGACGACAGTCGAAGACACCACCGGTCATCCGATCACCGATGAAGGCGTGCGCCGCCGCGACTTCATCCATGTGGCAACGGGCGCTTTTGTCGGCGTTGGCGCTGCGGCGGCCGCCTGGCCGCTCGTGGACCAGATGAACCCGTCCGCCGACGTGCTGGCGCTCGCCTCGATCGAGGTTGATCTCGCGCCGGTCGCGGTCGGGCAGGCCATCAAGGTCAACTGGCGCGGCAAGCCGGTGTTCGTGCGCAACCTGACGCCCGCGGAGATCGCCGAAGCCAACAAGGTGCCGGTTTCGGACCTGCGCGACCCGCAGACGCTTGCGGAGCGCACCAAGGAAGGCAAGGCGAACTGGCTGATCACGCTCGGCGTCTGCACCCACCTCGGCTGCGTGCCGCTCGGCGCCGCGGAAGGCGAGAATCGCGGCGACTACGGCGGCTACTTCTGCCCTTGCCACGGTTCGCACTACGACACCGCGGCGCGTATCCGCAAAGGCCCGGCACCGAAGAACCTCGAAGTGCCTGAGTACGCCTTCACGTCCGACACGCGCGTTCAGATTGGATAAACGGCGATGAGCTTTCCCTGGGCAAACCACTATCAGCCGAAGAACCCGTTCATGCAGTGGCTGGATTCGCGCCTGCCGCTGCCACGTCTCGTCTACAACAGCGTGGGCGCAGGCTATCCGGTGCCGCGCAACATCAACTACTTGTGGAACTTCGGCGTCCTGTCCGGCCTCGCGCTGCTGATCCAGATCGTCACTGGCATCGTGCTCGCCATGCACTTCGGCGCGAACACGCTCGTCGCTTTTGATTCGGTCGAGCACATCATGCGCGACGTGAACTACGGCTGGCTGCTGCGCTACGCGCACGCCAACGGCGCGAGCTTCTTCTTCATCGTGGTCTACATCCACATCTTCCGCGGGCTCTACTACGGCAGCTACAAGGCGCCGCGCGAGCTCGTGTGGATGCTCGGCGTTGTTATCCTGCTGCTCATGATGGCCACGGGTTTCATGGGCTACGTGCTCCCGTGGGGTCAGATGAGCTTCTGGGGCGCGACCGTCATCACCAACCTGTTCTCGGCCATTCCGGTGGTTGGGGACAGCATCGTGACGCTGCTGCTCGGCGGTTTCGCGGTCGATAACGCCACGCTCAACCGCTTCTTCAGCCTGCACTACCTGCTGCCGTTCGTGATCGCGGGCGTCGTCATCCTGAAGATCTGGTCGCTGCACATTCCGGGTTCGAACAACCCGACCGGCATCGACGTGAAAGGCCCGGCCGATACGCTGCCGTTCCACCCGTATTTCACCGCGAAGGATCTGTTCGGCGCGTGCGTCTACCTGATCATCTTCTCGGTGTTCGTGTTCTTCCTGCCGAACTATCTCGGCCACCCGGACAACTACATTCCGGCGAACCCGATCTCGACCCCGGCGCACATCGTTCCCGAATGGTACTTCTGGCCGTTCTACGCGATCCTGCGCGCCTTCACGATCGACTTCATCCTGCCGGCGAAGCTCTGGGGCGTGCTCGCGATGTTCGCGGCGATCCTGCTGCTGTTCTTCCTGCCATGGCTCGATGGTTCAAACGTCAAGTCGAACCGCTTCAAGCCGGTCTCGAAGCAGCTGTTCTGGGTGCTGATGCTCGACCTGCTGATCCTCGGCATCTGCGGCGGCAAGCCGGCCGAAGAGCCGTGGGTGCGGATCAGCCAGATCGCGTCGATGTATTACTTCGCGCACTTCCTCATCATCCTGCCGATCGTCTCGCGCATCGAGCGGCCGCTCCCGCTGCCCAACTCGATCGCCGAAGCCGTACTCGGCAAGTCTGAACCCGCGCCCGCCACGGCGGCGGCGCAGCCGGCCGAATAAGGGACACGACGTCATGGTTCGTCTTTTCGGAATCGCCATCGGCGCCGTTTTCTGCGTGGTCCTGCTGTTCGCGGCGCTCGCACCCCGTGAAGCCACGGAGGTCGATCCGACGCTCGCCTTCCACGAGCACCCCAAGCAGGTGCACTGGTCGTGGGACGGCCCGATCGGGCTCGGCGTGTTCGGCGGCTACGACCGCGTGCAGCTGCAGCGCGGCTTTCAGGTCTACAAGGAGGTCTGCTCCTCCTGCCACAGCCTGAACCGCATCGCCTTCCGCAATCTCACTGAGATCGGTTTCTCCGAACCCGAGGTGAAGGCGATCGCCAAGAACTGGGCGGTCGAGGTTCCGACGATCAATTCCGAGACGGGTGAAGCGGCGACGCGCCCCGCCATCGCGTCGGACAGGATTCCGCTCGTCTATGCGAACGAGATCGCCGCGCGCGCCGCGAACAACAACGCGCTGCCGCCCGATCTTTCGCTCATCACTAAGGCGCGCCACGACGGTTCGAACTACGTCTACTCGCTCATCAGCGGTTATGCGGACGTTCCGGCGAACTTCCCGGCGGACCGCCGCCCCGAAGCGCCGCTTCACTACAACCCGTATTTCCACAGCCTCGCGATCGCGATGGCGCCGCCGCTCAGTGCGGGCCAGGTGACGTATGCCGAAGGCCAGCCCGAACCGACCGTCGACCAGATGGCGCAGGACGTCGCGGCATTCCTCACCTGGGCGGCTGAGCCCAAGATGGAATCGCGCAAGCGCGCCGGTCTGGGCGTGCTCGCCTTCCTGCTGATCCTGACGACGCTGGCCTATCTCAGCTATCGCAGGGTCTGGGCGGGCATCAAGCACTAGGCCCGGCACCGGGCGATGGGGGGCAAGCTCGGCATCATCGGCGGCAGCGGGCTCTATGCCCTGGGTGCGCTCACTGATGTCGCATGGCGCGCCGTCGATACGCCCTTCGGTGCGCCGTCCGATGAACTGCTGTTCGGGCGCCTCGGGCGGGCGGACCTCGTCTTCCTGCCCCGCCACGGCCGCGGCCACCGGCTGACGCCGTCGGAGGTTCCCTACCGCGCCAACATAGCCGCGCTGAAGGCGGCGGGCTGCACGCATGTGCTGTCGCTATCGGCCTGCGGCTCGTTCAAGGAAGCGCTCAGCCCCGGCACGTTCGTGCTCGTCGACCAGTTCGTCGACCGGACGCGCGGGCGGGTGAAGTCCTTCTTCGGCGATGGCATCGTCGCGCATGTCAGCCTTGCCGATCCCGTCTGCAATCCGCTCGGCGCGCGGGTCGCGGAAGCAGCGAAGGCGCTCGGCATCCCGTTCGTTTCGGGCGGCACCTACCTTGCGATGGAAGGCCCGCAGTTCTCCACGCGCGCCGAATCGCGCGCCTACGTGGCGGCGGGCTTCGACGTGATCGGCATGACGAACATGCCGGAGGCCGCGCTCGCGCGCGAGGCGGAGCTTTGCTACGCGAGCGTCGCGATGGTGACGGATTACGACAGCTGGCGCCCGGCCGAGGAAGGCGCGAATGTTGCCGACATTCTTGAAGTGATGCACGGCAACAGCGCCAACGCTCGCGCGCTCGTCGCGGCAGTCGCAGCGGCGTGGGCGCCGTCTGCTGCGTGTTCGCAGGGCTGCGACCGTGCGCTGGATCATGCCATCATCACCGATCCGGCGCTCTGGCCGGCGCCAGTGGTGGAAAAGCTACGCGGCGTGGCGGGACGCGTGCTGAAGTGAGCGAGCGGAACGCAGACCTTCGTGCGCTCGTCCGTACGATTCCCGATCATCCGAAGCCCGGCATCCTGTTCCGCGACATCACCACGCTGCTGCTCGACCCAGCGGGCTTTGCGGCAACGATCGATCGGATGGCGGAGGCGGTGGCGGGACCCTTCGATCTCATCGCCGGCATCGAGGCGCGCGGGTTCGTGTTCGCGGCCGCGCTCGCGCCGCGTTTGGCCGCTGGTGTGCTGCTCATCCGCAAGCGCAACAAACTTCCGGGCACGGTGATCGGCGTCAATTACGCGCTTGAGTACGGCGAGGACCGGGTGGAGATGCACGCCGATGCGTGCGCGCCGGGCGCACGCGTGCTGCTTGTCGATGATCTGATCGCGACCGGCGGCACCGCTATCGCGGGGGCTGAACTCATCCGCCGTGCAGGCGGCGTCGTTGCGCAGGCGGCATTCGCGATCGATCTACCCGATCTCGGCGGCGCGGACAGGCTACGTGCGGCCGGCGTGGAGCCCGTGACGCTGATGGCGTTCGCGGGGCATTAGGCCTTTACGCGGGCCGCCGCCGCACGAGCCCGATCGACTTCATCGTCATTACAGGCCTGTCGTTCTGGTTGAACACGGTGATGTCGCTGTGCACCGATCCGATATCGGGCTTGCTGCGCGAGGGGCGCACTTCGGTGACGATGGTTTCGACGCGCAGCGTGTCGCCCGGGTAGACGGGTGTCAGCCAGCGGATCTCGTCAACGCCCGGCGAGCCAAGTCCGGCGTGACCGCCGACGGTGAGGTTTTCCACCATCATGCGCATCGTCATCGCGCACGTATGCCAGCCGCTCGCGGAAAGACGCCCGAAGTGTGTTTTCGCGGCAGCAGCGTCGTCGAGATGGAAAGGCTGCGGATCGAACTTCGAGGCGAAGTCGATCACGGCCTCACGCGTCACCGGATAGCTGCCAAAGGCGGCGCGATCGCCGACGTTCATGTCTTCAAGATATTTCACGGCATCCGTCATAACGCGCACGTCCTTCCGGCAAATTCACACTTTGGAGGGGTTTAGTTCGCTGGCCGCAGCACGGGCGCCAGTGTCTCGGCGCGGCCATCAATGGCGGATACCGGCGTGATGCCGACAAGGCGGGTGAGCAGCGGATAAACGTCGACGTTGTCGAAGACCGGGAGCGCGGCGCCGCTCGCGATCCCGGGGCCGGCCGCGATGAACACTGCCGCCATGTCGGGCTCTGCCGGATCGTAGCCGTGCATACCCTTCAGGATAGATTCGCGGTCGCGCGCCTGGATTGCCCAGCCGCGTGCCGCGAGACACAGGAATTCCGGAACACGCGGGTTTTTGCCGTAGGCGAAACGCGCAGGGAACGCACCCTTGCGCCAGCACTGCATATGGTCGTGCGGGGCGAGCAGCGCAGCGGCAACGTCGCTGTCCTTGCCGGGCAGGGCATTGACGCCGGAGAGCGGCCCTTCGGTGACGACGGTGCCGACATCCGGCGCGATCATGCGGTCGATGCGGATGACGCGATCGTCGGCAGTGGCGCCCATGCCGTGGTCGGAGACGAGCACGACGTTTGCCGGTTGCCCGATCGCGTTGAGCCCCGCGACGAGATCGCCGATGAGCCGGTCGACCTCGGCGAGCGCGGTGGTGGTTTCGGGTGCGTCGGGTCCGAGCTCATGGCCCACGGTGTCCACCGTGTCGAAATAGAGCGTGACGAAGCGCGGGCGGATCGCCGGCGGGCGGCGCATCCAGTCGAGCACGGTGTTTATGCGCTGCGTGCCGCTCACCGCCTTGTCGTAGCGCAGCCAGTCCTGCGGGCGCGTGCCGTGGATGGCGACTTCCGAGCCCGGCCAGAACATCGTGCCGGTGCGCACACCCGCTTTCTCGGCGGTCACCCAGATCGGCTCGGCCTCATCCCACCAGAATGGGTCGAGCGATTGTCGCGCGTCGCCAAGCGTGAAGCGCACCTCGGGACGGCGCGGATCGACCATCGTGTTGTCGACGATGCCGTGCCGGTCCGGACGCAGCCCGGTGACGACGCTGTGGTGGTTCGGAAAGGTGAGCGAGGGGAACGACGGGCGCATCAACGCCTTCACGCCGGAAGCCGCGAGCGCGTTGATGTTGGGGGAGACGCCGCGATCCAGATAGTCGGGCCGCAGCCCGTCGATGGAGATGAGGATCGTGACGGGCGCGCGCGCTTCTGCGGCAATCGTCGTGGCGGGAGGCTGCGTGCCCGCGCAGGCGGAGAGGATGAGGACGGAGAGCGCGGCGAACAGGGTGCGGAGGTGATTTTGCATCATGTGCATCTCCTTTGTTCCCGTGACCGGCCGATGACTAGACGTTGAAGCGGAAGTGGAGGACGTCGCCGTCCTTCACCAGATACTCCTTGCCTTCGAGGCGGAGCTTGCCCGCTTCCTTCGCGCCTTGTTCGCCGCCCAAGTTTACGAAGTCATCGTAGGCGATGGTTTCCGCGCGGATGAAGCCTTTTTCGAAATCGGTGTGGATGACGCCGGCCGCGTTGGGGGCGGTGGCGCCCTTTTCGACGGTCCAGGCGCGGGCTTCCTTGGGGCCGACGGTGAAGAAGGTGATAAGATGAAGCAGGTCGTAGCCGGCGCGGATCACGCGCGCGAGACCGGTTTCGGTGAGCCCGAGGTCGGCGAGGAAATCGGGGCGGTCGGCCGGATCCATCTGGCTGATCTCGGCTTCGATGGCCGCGGAGATGACGACGCTTGCAGCGCCCTCGGCCTTTGCCTTGGCGGCAACCTCCTGCGAAAGCGCGTTGCCGGTCGCGGCTTCGTCCTCGCCGACATTGCAGACGTAAAGCACGGGCTTCGCCGTCAGAAGCTGCGCCTGCGCGAGAACGCGAGCCTCCTCCTCGTCCTTCGGCTCCACCATGCGGGCGGGCCTGCCTTCCTGCAGCACTTCGAGCGCGCGGCCGAGCACGGCGCCGGCGATTTTCGCTTCCTTGTCGCCGCCCTGCCCCTTCTTGACGAGGGCGGGGACGCGCCGTTCAAGGCTCTCGATGTCGGAGAGCATCAACTCGGTCTCGACGGTTTCTGCGTCTGCAATGGGGTCGACGCGGCCGTCGACGTGTGTGATGTCGCCGTTTTCGAAACAGCGCAGCACGTGGACGATCGCGTCCACCTCGCGGATGTTGCCGAGAAACTGGTTGCCGAGCCCTTCGCCCTTCGAGGCGCCGCGCACGAGGCCCGCGATGTCGACGAACGCCAGCTGCGTTTCGATGATCTTCTGCGATCCGGCGATCTCGGCGAGCTTGTAGAGGCGGGGGTCCGGGACGGGCACCTGCCCGACGTTGGGCTCGATCGTGCAGAACGGGAAGTTCGCGGCGGCGGCGGCGGCCGTTTCGGTGAGCGCATTGAACAGCGTCGACTTGCCGACGTTGGGCAGACCCACAATACCGCACTTGAAACCCATCAGATCAGGCCTTTCCGTTCGTTTGCATGGCGAGCGCCACGTCGCTCATGAAGCGCGCATCGTCGCCGGCCGCCAGCCACTTCGCCTCGCGCGCGATGGCGCCGAGCAGGTCCGCAAGCGGTTCCATTTCCGTCTTCGCATAGTTGCCGAGCACGTATCCCGTCACCCGCGCCTTCTCGCCCGGGTGACCGATGCCGATCCGCACGCGGCGGAAATCCTCGCCGATGTGCGCGGCGATAGAGCGGATGCCGTTGTGGCCCGCCGCGCCGCCGCCCGTTTTCACCTTCACCTTCATCGGCGCGAGATCGAGCTCGTCGTAGAACACCGTCACGTCGTCAGGCTCAAGCTTGTAGAAGCGCATTGCCTCGCCGACGCTGCGGCCGCTGTCGTTCATGAAGGTTTGCGGCTTCAGCAGCAGGACACGCTCGGTGCCGATGCGGCCATCCGCGATCAGGCCCTTGAACTTCCTCGTCCATGGGCCGAAGCGGTGGGCGTCGGCGATCGCATCGGCAGCCATGAAGCCGACGTTGTGCCGGTGGAGCGCATAGTCGCTCCCCGGATTGCCGAGGCCGACGAACAGCTGCATCGCGTTAAGAAACGCCCGGCGCAAAGGCCGGGCGTCTTAAGGTCAGGCCGCTTCGCCCTCGGTGGCGGCTTCCGCATCCTCGCTCGAACGCAGCGCCGACGGCGCAACGATCGTGGCGACGGTGAAGTCGCGGTCGTCGATCACCGGCTTCAGGTTTGCCGACAGATTGAAGGCGGAGATGTGCAGCGACTCGCCCACATCGAGACCCTTCAGCGAGGCTACGATCTCGTCCGGGATCGCGTCGGCGGGGCAGACCAGCTCGACTTCGTGGCGGACGATGTTGAGAACGCCGCCGCGCTTGATGCCGGGCGATTCTTCGTCGTCGGTAAAGCGCACCGGAACCGCGACCGTGACGCGCGCATCCTTGGACAGGCGCAGGAAGTCGACGTGGATCGGACGGTCCGTGACCGGGTGAAACTGGACATCGCGGGGGAGCGTGCGCTCCGTCTTGCCGCCAACTTCCAGCTCGACCACGGAGCTGAGGAAGTGTCCGGTCTGGAGCAGCTTCACGAGGGCCTTCGCCTCGACGTGGACCTGCACGGGTTCCTTCTTGTTGCCGTAAATCACGGCGGGTACGCGGCCTTCGCGACGGATTGCACGGGAGGCTCCCTTGCCTGCCCGGTCGCGCGCTTCAGCCGCGAGCTTCAGCGCTTCACTCATCTGTATATCTCCATTCGTTCAATCCCCGCGGCCGCCTCCAGGGATGACCAGCCGCTCGGGAAGCGGTGCCCGTACACGCCGAAGCGCGGAAACGCAAGGGATTCGGGGCTACCGCAGCGCTAGTTCAGCCGCTCGACCTTCAGGCCCTTCGCTTCCAGCATCGATTGTACGCTGTCCTTGCCCGCGAGGTGCCCGCTGCCGACGGCGACGAACACCGTGCCTGGAGTGGATTCGAGGCGCTTTTCGATCCAGTTCGCCCAGCTGAGGTTGCGGTCGGTGAGGAGGCGCTTGGCGAGGCCGGGCGAATCGCGCGTGTCGTCTTCGAGCAAATCGGCGACGGCGTCGATGTCGCCCACGACCCAGCTGTTCACGGCGTTTTTGATCACGGCATCGATATCGTCGATGTCGTCAAGCGAGTTGACGAGCAATGTGCGCTGCTCCGCCTCGGGCAGCGTATCGAAGAAGCCGAGTTGCTCGGCCATCGTTTCCAGCCCCTCGATGCGCTTCCTCTGCGCAGCGGCGCGCGTGGAAAGCTGGTATTCGACGCCGCCTTCGATGCCGTAGCCGAGCTTCTGGATGCGCGCGGTTGAGAGCGACATGGTGGCGAGCCAGGTTTCCATTGCGTCGAGCGCGGCGACAGGGACACCGGCGTGCGTGATCGCTGCGGCAAGCTCGTCCCGCTCGCCCGCTGGCACGCGCTCGGCGAGCGGGGGCAGTCCGGGCGTGTAGCCCATCTTCAGAATAACGGGGGTCGTCGCCTTCGCGTCGTTGGTGCCAAGCACTTCGAGTACGAGCGTGTCGGAGGCGTCAAAGGCTTTGGCGATGGCGGGCCGCATCCAGTCGGTGCCCTCGGGCAACATATGGATCGTGCCGAACAGATAGATCGTCGTATCGGCATCCTTTACCGCCCAGAGCGCGGGGCCCGCTGCCGCCACGACGGTGCCCGGCGTGCTTGCCGGCGTTTCGTTCCGTGCACTGCCGGGGGCTTCTCCCGTGCAGGCGATCAGGATGAGGGCGCCGAGAGCCGCGCAAAGTCTTGATAGCATGGTGCGAACATAGGAGCAGGCTTTGCGTTACGCCAGAAGGTGTCGAAATTTCTTACATTACGGAAATAAATTTCCTTCTGGAATATTATTTGCGCTTTGAAAATATGTGAGAATTAATCCTTGGCACCAATCCTGCATCCCCTCGTCCGGTGGCGTGAAACAGGTTCGCGTCCGTAACGAAGGGGACGGAAAATGCGTTTGGTACTTCTCGCCGGAGTGGTGACACTTGCGGCAACGCCCGCGCTGGCTGCGCCGGTGGACCTGTCAGACTGGCAGTGGGACACCCTGAACAACAGCAGTTCGGCGAACTGGGTGGTGCAGGCCGGCAATGACGCCGTGCTGCAGACCATCAACGGTGAGCCGACAATCTTCTTCAAGGACGGCGCCAACGCCCAAGGCACGGCACTTTCGGGAACAATCAAGGTGGGCGCCGACGGTGATAATGATTTCGTCGGCTTCGTGCTCGGCTACAGCGACGGCGAAATCAACTCGGCATCGGCCGATTTTATCCTGATCGACTGGAAGCAGGGCGATCAAGGTCTCGCGAGCGACGGCCTCGCGCTTTCCCGCGTGACCGGCGCCGGAGCGAGCACGCCGAGCGATGACTATTGGAACCATGATGGTGTCGTCTCGGAGATCGCGCGGGGCGCGAATCTCGGCTCGACGGGCTGGGTCGATAATGTCGAGTATACGTTCGACCTCGTGTTCCTTCCGAACCTCATTGAGGTTTACGTCAACGACATTCTCGAGATCAGCGTAACGGTGCTCGATGCGGGCATTGGGGCGTTCAGCAATGGCTCGTTCGGTTTCTACAACTATAGCCAGAGTCAGGTGCTTTACGCCGGTCTCACCGAGGACGTCGTGATCCCCGATCCCGACCCGCCCGTCGACGTGCCCGAACCGGCGATTCTGGGCCTGTTGGGCCTTGGATTCGCAGGGGTAGGCGCGCTGCGACGCCGCCGCAAATAGGCGCAGACGGTCGTTGTGAAAAAGGGGGCGCGCCTTCGGCCCCCCCTTTTTCACTGGACCTGACTGTAACGGTCCTTCAGCAGGCGCTTGTAGAGCTTGCCCGTATCGTGCCGCGGCAGCTCCTGTTCGAAATCGACCGAGCGCGGGCATTTGACATGGCTGAGGTGGGCGCGGGCGAAGGCGATGAGCTCGGCTTCAAGGTCCGGCCCCGCATCGGCCCAATCGCGCGGCTGCACCACCGCCTTCACTTCCTCGCCCATCTCCTCGTGCGGGATGCCGAACACAGCAACGTCGGCCACCTTGGGATGCATGACGAGCACGTTCTCGGCTTCCTGCGGATAGACGTTCACGCCGCCCGTGATGATCATGTAGGCGGCGCGGTCGGTGAGGAAGAGGTAGCCGTCCTCGTCGATGTAGCCGATGTCGCCGAAGGTGGCGCCGTGCTCCTCGTGCTGGGCGCTTTTCGTCTTCTCGGGATCGTTATGATAGGCGAACTCGCCGCCGCCCGCGAAATAGATGCGGCCTTCGCGTCCCGGCGGCAGCACATTGTCTTCCTCGTCGAGTATGCGAATCTCGCCGAGCAGCGAACGGCCGACCGTGCCGGGCTTCTTCAGCCATTCCTGCGGGCTCACCGCGCAAAAACCGGTGCCTTCGGTGGATGCATAATATTCGTAGATCGTCTCCCCCCACCAGTCGATCATCCGGCGCTTGACCTCCACGGGGCATGGCGCCGCGGCGTGGATCGCCACCCGGAGGCTGGAGAGGTCGTACCGCGCGCGGATTTCGTCAGGCAGCTTCAGCATCCGCACGAACATCGTCGGCACGAGCTGTGTGTGCGTGACACGGTGCTGTTCGACGAGCGCGAGATAGCGCTCCGGATCGAACTTCTTCATCACGACGAGCGTACCGCCCACGCGGTGCACCGACATTGAATAGCGCAGCGGTGCTGCATGATAGAGCGGCGCGGGCGACAGATAGATCATGTTCTCGTCGAAACTGTAGATCATCTTCGTCAGCATGAAGAGCGGGCTCACCTCGTCGACAGGCCCTTCGGGGAGCGGCCCGATGACGCCTTTCGGGCGGCCGGTGGTGCCGGACGAATAGAGCATGTCGCGGCCCTGCGATTCGTCGGCGATGCGCGTGTCCGGCATCGCCGCGACGGCAGCGCCGAAGTCTTCGAAGCCGGAAATCGCGCCGCCCACCGAGAACCGTGCACCGGGTACCTCGAGCCTTGCGGCAACGTCGGCGAGGCCGGGGCTTGCGAACAGCATTCTCGCCCCTGAATCGGCGATGATGTATTGCGCCTCGTCGAACCCGAGCCGGGTCGAAATCGCTGTAAAGATAATGCCCGACCGCTGCGCGCCCCAGCAGATCGGAATGAACTCCAGGCAGTTTTCCATCATCAGCGCGATCACGTCGCCGCGCTTCAGACCGTGCGCGCGGATCAGCTGCGCGACCCGGTTCGAAAGCGCCTCGAGCGCCCGATAAGTGAGCGCTTCGCCGGTTTCGGCGATGATGATCGCGGTCTTGTCCGGGGTCTTTTCGGCAAAAACATATGGATGCATGGTGGTTCTGCTCCTCCCGCGGCAACGCTACCAAAAGCTGTTGCACAAAGACACGCTGACGGCTTCGTCAGGTAGGCGGGCAGGGGCCGGACCATTGACGACGACAGGGCTTGGCCCTATCCGCCACTAAGCGTTTCAAAGCGCCAGGGAGGCGGTATCGTGCGGCGTTCCGGTGGCCCGAGTGGGGTGGGCTACTGGTCATGCGTGGTGCTGCTGGCAGTATCTGAAAGGGCCCCATGAACACGTCCCGCGTCACCTCGTCTTTCATCGCCAACATTTGCACCGGCGTCTCCCTGATCGCGCTTGCCGCCGGACCGGCGACCGCGGCGGACCTGACCGTCACGGGCACGCGCAACACGGCGATCACCACATCGAACGCGAACAGCGGCCCAGGCAACGTCATCGTCGACGGCACCGTCGACGTTTCGAGCGGCACGGCGATCACGGTCGATTCCAGCAACAGCGTGACGGTGAACGCCTCGCGCACGGTAAAGACGACGACGCAGTCGAACGGCACCGGGGTAGCGGTGGTGACGCCGGGCGGCGGGCTTTCGGGCACGATCACCAACAACGGCACGATCCAGGTGACGGGCACAGGCGCGAGCGACGCCGTCGGCACCAACAACGTCGGCCTGCTGATCGGCGGCACGGGCACGTTCACCGGCAACGTGGTGAGCGGCAGCGCCAGTTCGATCACGGTGGGCGGCACGGACTCCTACGGCGTTTCCGTGACCTCGCGGCTCAACGGCAACCTCGGCGTGAACGGCGTTTCGGTGACGGGCGCGCGCTCCACTGCGGTTTCCGTGTCGGGTGAAGTCACCGGCAACGTGAAGGTGACGGGCGGCGTCTCCGCGACCGGCGCGGATGGTACCGGGCTCGCGATCACCGGCGCGGTCGGCGGGGGCATTGCGAACGCGGGCACCATCGGCACCGGCGTCGCGCAGACGACGGAGTCGGACGGCGACATCGTACCCGCAGTCTCAGGCAAGGCGAGCGTGCTCATTTCCGGCACGGTCGGCGGCGGCTTCGTCAACGACCGCTACTACGTGGATGCGAACGGCAACCGCGTCGCGCCGGCCGATGTCGATACCACCAAGCACACGCTCGTCGCGGGCACCGTGGCGGCGCTCGGCGGCGCGCCGGCGATCCTCGTGTCGCCCGGCGCGACCGGCACGGCGAACACCGTCGTCGGCAATGTCGGCACGGGCGCAGACGCCTACGGCATCGTCAACCGCTCGACGATCACGGCGAGCGGCAGCACATCGGGCCGCGAGACGGATGCGATTCGCGTGGTGGGCGGCAACGGCTTCACGGCGAGCGTCGGCGGCGGCATCAACAACCAGTCGGGCTCCAGCATCACCGCCTCCGCGATCGATGCGGCGGCAAGCGGCATCCGCGTTGGCGACGGCGGCATCGCGCCCGATATCGTGAACGGCGGCCGCATCACCGTGCGCGGCAATCGCACCGCGAACAGCGACGGCAGCTTCGGCGTGGGCGGCAACGCCTACGGCATCCGCGTCGATTCGGGCGCGGCGGTGACTTCGGTGACGAACAGCGGCACGATCGAGGTTACGGCGAACGGCAACAACCGCACCGCCTACGGCATCTATTCGGCCGGAAACGTCTCCGCGATCACCAACAGCGGCACGATCGACGCGACAGGCTTCAGCGGCGACAACGTTGCCGCCTACGCGATCGACACCTTGGCGAACGCAGGCGCTGTCACGCTGAACAATTCGGGCACGATCGATGGTGCGGTGCGCCTTGGGGCGGGCAGCGACACGATGAACGTCTCAGGCGGGACGATCACCGGCGCGATCAGCTTCGGCGGCGGCAGCAACGCGCTGAATATCAGCGGCGGCACGGTTTCCGGCGGGCTCTCCGCGACCGGCGGCACGCTCGCGCTCGGCATGACCGGCGGCACGCTTGACCTTTCGGGGCAGGACAGCCTCGGCCTGCAGAGCCTGAACGCGTCCGGCGCCTCGAAGATCGTCCTCGACGTCGGCACGGATTTCACCGGCATCAATGTCGCGGGCGCGGCGAGCTTCACGGGCACGAGCGCGATCGAGCTCAACATCACCGATCTGCTGGCGGGCGAGCGGACGATCAACGTCGTCACCGCAGGCGGCGGCCTCACGACCGACCATCCGGACACGATCCTTACCGCCGACAGCGTGCCCTATATCTACGCCGTCGACGACGTGACCGTGGACGCCGACTCGATCAGCATCGACCTTCGGCGCAAGGGTGGCGGCGAGCTTGGCCTCAGCACCGAATACAGCAAGGTCTACGAAGCCTCGATCGGGGCGCTCGCCGAGGAGCAGGCGCTGACGAGCGCGGTCAATGCGCTTCGCGACGAAGCCGCTGTGCAGGCCGCCGTGCGCCAGATGACGCCGACGACGTTCGGCAGCGCGGCAGCACGCGTGCTCATCGCCAATCAGGACGCCGGCTTCGGCGTGCTCGGCCACCGGATGCAGACGATCCGCCAGTCGTTCCACGGTGGCGGCATCGACGCGGTGGAGCGCGCACGCTTCGGCGTGTGGATCCAGCAGACCGGCAACTTCTTCAGCAAGAAGGAGCGGGACAACGACCCGGCCTTCGATGGCAACTCCTACGGCCTCACCGTCGGCGGCGACCTGCTCATGGGCGAAAAGGCCGCAGTCGGCGTCGGTCTCAGCTACATTTCGAGCGAGGTCGATCCGGACGGGCTTGCGGACAGCCCGCTCGTCGTGAAGAACCTGCAGGGCGACATCTACACGACGATCCGCTTCGGCCGCCTGTTCGTGGATGCGACCGCCGGCTATGCGATGAACGACTATCGCAGTCGCCGCGTCATCACCTTCGGCGGGCTGGACCGCGAGGCTAAGGCGAAGTTCTCGGGCTCGCAGCTTTCGGGCAACCTCACCGTCGGCTACGAGATGCCGCTCGGCAAGCGGCTTCGCGTTACGCCCAGCAACAACATCAATTTGCTGAAGGTGAAGCAGGACGGCTACACCGAGGACGGCGCCGACGCGCTCAACCTCGATATCGAAAGCGTTTCGTTCGACCTCGTGCGCGGCACCTCGAAGCTTGCGCTCGGCTACGGCATCCCGCTCGGCGACGGCGAGCTGTGGCTGGAGATGCGCGGCGCCTACATCTACCGGCTCGCCGGCGATCAGGTGATCGGCACGAAGGGCCAGTTCGTGGCGACGGGCGCGGCGTTCTACCTCGAATCGAAATCCTCGCTCGACAGCGGGTGGCGCGCGGGCGCGAGCGCGAACTACGTCGGCGGACGCACGGCGCTCGGCGTCAACTACGACCGCGAGGGCGGCTCGGGCTACGCCAACGACGCGCTCACCATGTCGCTGGCGATGCACTTCTGAGGACCGTGATGCTTGCCGGAAGGGCCTGCGCCCGTTAGAGCCGTCCCGACTTTTTTGCACCTGCGAAGGGCGGACGCGCGTGGCACTCAGTTTTCAGGAGATCATCCTTACGCTCCAGCGTTTTTGGGGTGACCGGGGCTGCGTGATCCTGCAGCCCTACGACATGGAAATGGGTGCGGGCACGTTCCATCCGGCAACGACGCTGCGCGCGCTCGGGCCAAAGCCTTGGAACGCCGCCTATGTGCAGCCCTCGCGCCGGCCGACCGACGGCCGCTACGGCGAGAACCCGAACCGCTTGCAGCATTATTACCAGTTCCAGGTGATCCTGAAGCCGAGCCCTGCGGACATCCAGGACGCGTACCTCGATAGTTTGCGCGAGATCGGCGTTGACCTCGCGAAGCACGACATCCGCTTCGTGGAGGACGACTGGGAAAGCCCGACACTCGGCGCATGGGGCCTCGGCTGGGAGGTCTGGTGCGACGGCATGGAGGTGACGCAGTTCACCTATTTCCAGCAGGTCGGCGGCTACGATTGCAAGCCGGTTGCGGGCGAGATCACCTACGGGCTTGAGCGCCTCGCCATGTATATTCAGGGCGTCGACAACGTCTACGACCTCGATTTCAACGGGCGCGGCGTGACCTACGGCGACGTGTTCCTGCAAAACGAACAGCAGCAGAGCGCGTACAATTTCGAACACGCGGACACCGAGGCGCTGCTCCGCCAGTTCAAGGACGCGCAGGCCATGTGCCGGACGCTGCTGGATAATGATCTGCCGCTCCCTGCCTACGAACAGGCGATCAAGGCGAGCCACATCTTCAATCTTCTGAATGCGCGCGGCGTCATCTCGGTCGCCGAGCGTCAGGCCTACATCGGCCGCGTGCGCGACCTCGCCAAGGGGGCGTGCGAAAGCTGGATGAAGGTCAACCACTGGCTGGAGACGGCATGATGGCCGACTTCCTGCTCGAACTTTTCAGCGAGGAAATCCCGGCGCGGATGCAGCGGCAGGCCGCCGCCGACCTCGCGCGGCTGCTTGCCGCCGAGATCGCGGGCGCGGGGCTGAAGGCGCAAGCGATCGAAACCTTCGTGACGCCGCGCCGCGTCGCGCTCATCGCGCGTGGGCTCCCCGCCGAGACCGAGGCGGTGTCGGAAGAGCTGAAAGGCCCGCGCACCTCCGCGCCGCCGCAGGCGCTCGAAGGTTTCCTCCGCAAGACCGGCCTGACGCAGGACCAGCTCGAAGAGCGGGACGGGGTCTACTTCGCGGTGATCGCCAAGCCCGGCCGCAAGACGGCGGACGTGCTCGCGCAGGCCGTGCCCGCCGTGGTGCGCGCCTTCCCGTGGCCGAAATCGATGCGCTGGGGCGAGGCGAGCCTCTCCACCGAATCGCTGCGCTGGGTGCGGCCGCTGAAGGGCATCGTTGCGCTCTTGGGCGGCGAGGTGGTGCCGTTCGAGATCGCGGGCGTCGCTTCGGGCCGAACGACGCTCGGCCACCGCTTCATGTCCTCCGGCGCGATCGAGATTGCGGACGCGGACGATTACGCGCCGAAGCTCCGCGCCGCACACGTGATCGTGTCGTCGGAAGAGCGCGCGGGGATCATCGCGGACACCGCCGAGCGGCTTGCGGCGGACGCGGGGCTGCAGCTGGTGGCGGATGCGGCGCTTGCCGAGGAGAACGCGGGCCTCACCGAATGGCCGGTGCCGCTGCTCGGGCGCTTCGATCCGGCGTTCCTCGATGTGCCGCCGGAGGTGATCCAGCTCACCGCCGCGAAAAACCAGAAGTATTTCGTGTGCCGCGACATGGCGGGCAAGCTCGCTCCGGCATTCGTCTGCACTGCGAACATTGTCGCGAGCGACGGCGGTGCGTCGATCGTCGCGGGCAATCAGAAGGTGCTTGCCGCGCGGCTTTCGGATGCGCGTTTCTTCTGGGAGCAGGACAAGAAGAAGACGCTGGAGAGCCATGCGGCGAAGCTCTCCGAGATCGTGTTCCACGAAAAGCTTGGCACGGTCGCGGACAAGGTGGAGCGCGTGGCGAAGCTCGCGCGCTGGCTGGTCGAGGAAGGCATCGTCAAAGGCGCGGATGCTGACCTCGCCGAACAGGCGGCGCGTCTGTGCAAGGCCGACCTCACCACCGGCATGGTCGGCGAGTTCCCCGAACTGCAAGGCCTGATGGGCGGCTACTACGCCCGCGAAGAGGGACTGCCGGATGCCGTCGCCGACGCGATCCGCGATCACTACAAGCCGGTCGGGCAGGGCGACGACGTGCCGACCGCGCCAGTGACGGTGGCGGTGAGTTTGGCGGATAAGCTGGACAGTGTCGGAGCGTTCTTTGGTATTCTAGAAGAGCCAACCGGTTCAAAGGATCCTTTCGCGCTTAGGCGGAGCGCACTTGGCTCTATCCGTTATATTGAGCGCGGGTTACGGTTCTCATTGAAGAGGCTTTTCGATCGGCACATTCGTCATTGGATTGATGTGACTTATGAACGTGGCCTGTTTGCGTATAGGCTTGAGCTGGATCATTCCGCTTTAGAGCAAGATAGAATTTTCTATAAGACGTCGCCAATTTCATCCCCGGAAAACTACGAAGGGCGCTTCGACAATGAGTTGTTCGTGGCTCTGCGAGAACCCGTTCCTCGGGATTGTTCATTTGCACTGAGTGATTTGGTAGGAAAAATTGCCTTTTTCTTGCCGCAGCCAGTGGTCTTTCCGGAAAACGCTGTTGAATTCTTTGCTGACCGTCTCAAAGTCCAGCAGCGTGAGGCCGGTGTCCGCCACGACCTGATCGATGCCGTGTTCGCGCTCGGCGGGGAGGACGATCTCGTCCGCCTGCTTGCGCGTGTGAAGGCGCTTCAGGCCTTCATCGGCACGGACGACGGCGCCAATCTGCTCGCAGGCTACAAGCGTGCGGCGAACATCTTGAAGGCCGAGGCGAAGAAGGGTGAGCTTCCTTCAGCGCCCGACGCGCCCACTTACACGCCCGAACCCGCCGAAGCTGCGCTGATCGCGGCGCTCGGCGTTGCCGCGCCGAAGGCCGAGGCTGCCGTCGCCGCCGAAGATTTCGAAGGCGCGATGGCGGCGCTCGCCTTGCTGCGTGCGCCGATCGACGCGTTTTTCGAGGACGTGACCGTCAACGATGCCGATCCCGACAAGCGCGCGTTCCGTCTCGCGCTGCTTGAGCGGGTGCGCGCCGCGGTGCACCGCGTTGCCGATTTTTCAAGGATTGAGGGGTAGCGGCGGGCGTCTCCCCTCCCGCCGACGATAAACAAGGAAGCGAGCGATCATGACGCAGTGGGTTTACAGGTTCGGTGGCGGCGTTTCCGATGGCGGAAAGGGCGACAAGAATCTGCTGGGCGGCAAGGGCGCGAATCTCGACGGCATGGCCTCGATCGGCCTGCCCGTGCCTCCCGGCTTCACCATCTCCACGGCGATGTGCACGCATTATTACGAGGCGGGCGAGAGCTTTCCGGATTCGCTGCGCGAGCAGGTCGCGAAGGGCCTCGCGCATATCGAAGGCATTACCGGCAAGCGCTTCGGAGATAGCGGCGATCCGCTGCTGGTCTCGGTGCGCTCGGGCGCACGCGTTTCGATGCCGGGCATGATGGATACCGTGCTCAACCTCGGCCTCAACGATGCGACGGTCGAGGGGCTGGCGGCGTCTTCGGGCGACGCGCGCTTCGCGTGGGACAGCTACCGCCGCTTCATCCAGATGTATTCGGACGTCGTGCTCGGCATCGACCATTACATCTTCGAAGACGCGCTGGAGATCGCCAAGGAAGACAAGGGCGTCAACCTCGATACCGATCTTGCCGCCGAAGACTGGCAGCGCCTCGTCGGTACCTACAAGGCGAAGGTGGAAGAGGCGCTTGGCCGCCCATTCCCGCAGGATCCGATGGATCAGTTGTGGGGTGCCATTTCGGCGGTGTTCGGCTCGTGGCAGTCCGAGCGCGCCAAGGTCTACCGCCGCCTCAACGACATCCCGGCGGACTGGGGCACGGCGGTGAACGTGCAGGCGATGGTGTTCGGCAACATGGGCGATACTTCGGCAACGGGCGTCGCCTTCACGCGCGATCCCGCGATCGGCACGCGCGCCTACTACGGCGAATATCTCATCAACGCGCAGGGCGAAGACGTCGTCGCGGGCATCCGCACGCCGCAGTACCTGACGAAGGCCGCGCGCGAGACGGCGGGCGCGAAGGCGGCTTCGATGGAAGAGGCGATGCCCGAGACGTATCAGGAACTGGCGCGCGTCTTCGACCTCCTCGAAACGCACTACCGCGACATGCAGGACATCGAGTTCACCGTGGAGCGCGGCAAGCTGTGGATGCTGCAGACGCGCAGCGGCAAGCGCACCGCGAAGGCGGCGCTGAAGATCGCGGTCGATATGGCCGAAGAAGGCCTCATCACGCAGGAGGAGGCGATCCTTCGCGTCGAGCCGGGCGCGCTCGATCAGCTCCTGCACCCAACGCTCGATCCCGCCGCGTCGCGCGACGTGGTGACGACGGGGCTTCCGGCGAGCCCCGGCGCGGCATCGGGCATCATCGCCTTCGATGCGGACGAGGCGGAGCGGCTCGCCGCGCTTGGCGAGGACGTGATCCTCGTGCGCGTCGAAACCTCGCCTGAGGACATTCACGGGATGCACGCGGCGCGCGGCATCCTGACGGCGCGCGGCGGCATGACCAGCCACGCGGCGGTCGTGGCGCGCGGCATGGGGCGGCCCTGCGTTTCGGGCGCGGGTGCGCTCAGCATCAACATGGAAGAGCGCGTGATGCGCATCGGCGGTCGCAGCTTCAACGAAGGCGACACGCTCACCATCGACGGCGGCACCGGAGAGGTGATGGCGGGCAAGGTCGCCACGATCCAGCCGCAGCTCGCGGGCGATTTCGGCACGCTGATGGTGTGGGCCGACAAGGTCCGCCGCATGAAGGTGCGCACCAACGCGGAAACCCCCGCCGACTGCGCGGTGGCGCGCGAGTTCGGCGCGGAAGGCATCGGGCTCTGCCGCACCGAGCACATGTTCTTCGATCCCGCGCGCATCACGGCGGTGCGCCAGATGATCCTGTCGGAAAACGAAAAGGGCCGCCGCGCGGCGCTTGAACGGCTGCTTCCCGAGCAGCGCAGCGACTTCGCGGAAATCTTCCGCATCATGGCGGGCCTGCCGGTGACGATCCGCCTGCTCGATCCGCCGCTGCACGAATTCCTGCCGCACCGCGAGGAGGATTACCAGGAGGTGGCGCAGGCCTCCGGCGTCTCGATCGACGTGCTGAAGCGCCGCGTTTCGGAGCTGCACGAGTTCAACCCGATGCTCGGCCATCGCGGCTGCCGCCTCGGCATCACCTACCCCGAAATCTACGAGATGCAGGCGCGCGCCATCATCGAGGCGGCGCTCACCGTCGCCGACGAGACGGGCGAAGCGGTGGTGCCGGAGATCATGATCCCGCTCGTGATGACGACACGCGAGTTCGAGCTGATGAAAGCCGTGGTCGACAAGGCAGCAGAGGCAGTGTTTGCCGCGAGCGGCAAGCGGCTCGACTATCTCGTCGGCACGATGATCGAGCTGCCCCGCGCCGCGCTGATGGCGGGCGAGATTGCGGAGCAGGCCGAGTTCTTCTCGTTCGGCACCAACGATCTGACGCAGACGACGCTCGGCATCAGCCGCGACGACGCGGGCAAGTTCCTCTCGGCGTACGTCGACAAGGGCGTGCTGCCGAAGGATCCGTTCGTCAGCATCGACGTGGACGGCGTCGGACAGCTCGTGAGCATGGCGGCTGAGCGCGGCCGCGCGGCGCGGACGGAGCTGAAGCTCGGCATCTGCGGCGAGCATGGCGGCGATCCCGCGTCGATCGCGTTCTGCGAGAAGACCGGGCTCGATTATGTCAGCTGCTCGCCATACCGCGTGCCGATCGCGCGCCTTGCGGCGGCACAGGCGGCGCTTCGGGCCAGCAAATAAGCGAGTTGGCATAGCGCCGCCGTGTGTCATGCTTGGCGGCATGAAGCGGTGGGGCAAATGGCTGCTGGCAATTGTCGCGGGGCTCGCGCTGGGTCTCGGCGGCGCGTGGCTTTCCGTGCGCGGCGGGCTTGGCGCCGGATCCGCGAAATCGGGGCCGTGGGCGACGTCCGCCGTCACCGGCTCCGCCGATGCCGACCTCAGAACACGTGCGACCGTTGCCATAGCGGGTCTGCTCGCGCTTTCCGCGAAGGAAGCCATCTACTTCAACGCCGAGGAAGACAGCGCTGGCGCGCCGCTCGACGGGCGGTGCCGCTACCGCGTGAGCGGCGTGGACCCGAAGGCGCGCTGGTGGAGCATCACGCTTTACGGCGCAGACCATTTCCTCGTGGCGAACGCGGCGCAGCGGTTCAGCTTCCATATGCGGAATGTGCCCCGCACGGGACCGGGGGCGTTCGCCTTCGATGTCGGACCGTCGGGCGAGGGGGAGGACTGGCTGCCGACCGGCGGGCAGGGTCACTTCGCGCTCACGCTGCGCGCCTATAATCCCGCTCCCGCGATCATCGGCCGCCCGGACCCTGCGCATTTGCCGACGATCGAGAAGGTCTCGTGCGCATGAGGTGGCTCGGTCCGATCCTCCTCGCCGCGCTCGTTGCCGCGCTCGCCTATGTGGCGGCGCTGTGGGCGACGCCGCATGTCATCATGGCGAAGGCGATGGAGACGCTCGGCGCGGGCAGCGTCAACGTGATGCGGCATCAGGGGCTTCCGAACGCCGAAAGCCGATTCGTGGTGCGCCCCAGCCCCGATCTCGCCTACAGCATCTGCGTGTTCGATCTGGCGAAGGGGCCGGTCGCGATCGATGCGTTCGTGCCGCCGCAGCGCTACTGGTCGCTTTCGGTTTTCGATGCGAACACCGACAACATCTTCTCGGTGAACGACCGCACCGCCACCGGGCGCTACGCGCTGACGCTCTCGAAAGACGGCACAGGCGGATCGCTCGCCGTCCCGGGCGGCAAGGGCATCGCCCTCATCCGCATCCTCGTCACCGACGCCGAAGACCTTGCGGCGATCGATACACTCCGCCGCCGCAGCACCTGCGCACCCGCATAATCAGGAAATGAAGAGCTTCGCCCCGGCTTCCCGCGTGATCGCCCGCTGGTAACCCTCCCGCGCCTGCATCCGCGCCCAGTAGGCCGCGACGTTTTCGGGGAAGGCGCCGAGCTGCAGGATTTCGGCAAGCCGCAGCGCGTAGGCGAAGCCGATGTCGGCGATGGTGAAGCGGTTCGCCGCAACATAGTCGCTATCGCCGAGCAGCCGCGCGGCGCCCTTCAGGCGCGAGAAGAACCAGCGCGTGTAGTCCTCCACCGCCTGCGGCAACCGCCGCTCTTCGGACTCGAACACGCCGTAGCGCAGCACGAGCGTCTGCGGGAAGGTGAGCGTTGAGTCGGACTGGTAGAGCCAGTTGAGATAGCGACCGTAGTCGGGCTCATCCGATCGCACCGCGAGCGGCGTGGGGCCGTAGCGCTCGGCGAGGTAGTGGCAGATGCCGGTCGACTCGGTCATCAGCGTCTCGCCGTCGGTGAAGGTCGGCACGGTGCCGAAAGGGTTGAGCTCCAGATAATCGGGCTCGGTAAAGCGCGGCGGGAACGCCATCAGGCGGAGGTCGTAGGCAAGCCCCATCTCCTCCAGACACCAGAGCGGCCGGAAGGAGCGCGCACCCGCGCAGTGCCACAGTTTCATCGGGTCAGCATTTCTTCAAGGTGATCGGGGCGCCACCATCGCGCGACACCGTCATCGTGTCTGCTGCCGGGTAGGCGAGGGCCCATTCCTCGCGCGACCACTTGCCTTCAGACTGGCAGACCATGCGGCGCTTCTCGTCGGCGCTCGCCGCATCGGGTGGAAGGATGTCGCAGCGCAGGTCGGCCTTGGTGAGCAGTTCGTCGTTCCAGAAACGCCACCAGCCCTCGGTGCACTGGTCGGCGCTTTCCGCCCAGCGCCCCACGTAGCGCGGCGGTGGCGGCAATGGCACGGCGGGTTCGGCGGCAGGCTGCGGCGTTGCCGCCGCAGTCTTCTCTGCGGGCGCGGATTCGGGGGCGCTGCCGCACGCCGCGAGGGTGGTGAGAAGGGCGATCAGGGCGGTGCGCATCACTCGCTGCCGAGCTTGCCGAAACGGGCTTCGTATTCGGTGAGACGGCCGCTCGCGAGCAGCTTCGCCTGCTCGATCAGATGGTCCTTTTCGATGCGGCCGCGGAAGTTGTCGAGCTTCGCGTCGACGAGCTTCACCTCTTCGGGGCTCCAGTCCGCGATCTGCGCGAAATAGAAAATGCCGATCTCGCGAAGCCGCGCGGCGAGGCGCGGGCCGACACCTTTCAAGAGCGAGAGGTCGTCGGTCGGGCCGATCGGTGCTTCGAGGAAAGTCGGCAGCTTGCGGCCCGGTTTCCAGCCAATTCCGGGGAGCGGCGCCGTGCTTGGCGCACTGTCGGCGGGCGGCGGGGTGCCCGCGCTTTCAGCCTTGCGTGCGGCCTTTTCGCGGCGCAGCCGGTCGACCTCGTCGGCAAGCGGTTTCACCTGATCGCGGGCGGAGGCGAGGTCCTTTTCCAGCCGCGCGATCTCCGCGCCGGCGCTTGCCAGCCGGGATGCTGCCTGATCGTGTTGGGCCTGCAGCAGCTCCAGCTTTGCCGTGCCGCGGAATAGTGCCCAGCCGAGCGCGAGACCGACGACAAGGCCGGGCAGGCCGAATGTCAGCAGCGCGGTGATGTCGATGGCCATGATCCTGTCCTTGCTTGGCGTCGCCCTTCCGAACTGATAGCGCGGTCGCCGCCGAATCCAAGGAGACAATGTCGATGGGACCGCTTTCGGGCCTCAAGATTCTCGATCTTTCGCGCGTGCTCGCGGGGCCGTGGGCGACACAGATTCTCGGTGACCTTGGCGCCGAGGTGGTGAAGGTGGAGCGGCCGGGCGCGGGCGACGATACGCGAAGCTGGGGGCCGCCGTTCATCGCGGGCGAGGACGGAACCGCGGGCGACGCCGCATACTATCTCGCGGCGAACCGTAACAAGAAGAGCCTTGCCATCGATATCGCCGATCCGCGCGGCGCGGCAATCGTGCGAAAGCTCGCCGAAAGTGCGGACGTGGTCGTCGAGAACTTCAAGGCGGGCGGGCTCGCGCGTTACGGTCTCGACTATGCGGGGCTCGCCGCCGTGAAGCCCGACATCGTCTATTGCTCTGTCACCGGCTTCGGGCAGGACGGGCCGAATGCCGAGCGGCCGGGCTACGACTTTGTCATTCAGGCGATGGCCGGGCTGATGAGCATCACCGGTGCTGCCGGTGGCCAGCCGACCAAGGCGGGCGTCGCCATTGCCGACATCACGACGGGGCTCTACGCGACGATCGCCATCCTTGCCGCGATCCGCCACCGCGACGCGACCGGAGAGGGCCAGCACATCGATATGGCGCTGTTCGACACCACGCTCGGCTGGATGGCGAACCAGGCGATGAACTATCTCGTCTCGGGCAAGGTGCCGCGCCCGATGGGGAATGCACATCCCAACATCGTGCCCTATCAGGATTTCCCCACGGCGACGCGCCGCATTGCGGTCGCTGTGGGCAACAACGGCCAGTTCCGGGCGTTCGCGAAGGCGCTGGGGCGGCCCGAATGGGGCGAGGATGAGCGCTATGCCTCTTCCCCGGCCCGCGTTGCCAATCGCGAGGCGCTGGTCGGGGAGATCGAGGCCGTGCTGCTGCGAGAGCCCGCAGAGCGCTGGCTTGCGGCACTCGATGCGGCGGGGGTTCCTGCCGGGCCGGTCAACGATCTCGCACAGGCCTTCGCTGAGGAACAGACAAAGGCGCGGGGACTCGTGATCGAGCAGGCGCACCCGCTTGCGGGCACTGTGCGGACGATGGCGCAGCCGATGCGCTTTTCGAAGACGCCGCCTGACTATGCGAAGGCGCCGCCGGAACTTGGCGCGGACAGCATTGATGTGTTGCGCGCCGCCGGGCTTTCGGCGGACGAGATCGCGGCGCTGGTGGCGGCGGGCGTCGTCGAAACGAACGCCCGCACCTGAACCCGGATCAGCTCGTGAAGTTATCGGCGATCGCGCAGGCCGCCGGCCCGAGGATCACGACGAACAGCACTGGCAAGATGAACAGGATGAGCGGCACGGTCATGATCGCCGGGAGCCGCGCAGCCTTTTCCTCGGCGCGCATCATGCGCTCGTTGCGGAATTCCGCCGAGAGCACGCGTAGGGACGAGGCGAGCGGCGTGCCGTATTTCTCGGTCTGAATCATCGTCGTCACGACGCCGCGCAGCGCTTCGAGATCAACGCGATTGGCAAGGTTCTCGAAGGCCTGGCGGCGATCGGTGAGGAAGCCGAGCTCGATCGCGGTGAGCGCGAATTCGTCCGCGAGTTCGGGATAGCCGTTGCCAAGTTCCTTCGCGACGCGGTTGAACGCGGCATCGACGGTAAGACCGGCCTCGGCGCAGATCACGAGCAGGTCGAGCGCATCGGGAAGGCCCTTGCGGATCGCATCCGAACGCTTCGTGATGAGATTCTTCACATAGATGTCGGGCGCCTTGTAGCCAATGAGCAATGCGCCACCCACGATCATCGCCTTCGTCGAGGAGGCGTAATCCGGGAACATGCCGAGACCGTAGATATAGAACGCGGCGATGGCACCGAGCGCGAAGGGCGCGATCAGGCGACCGAACATGAACACGACGACCGCGTCCTTGGAGCGGATGCCGGCCTGCACGAGCTTGGTTTCGGCGAGCTTCGTCTGCTCGTCCTGCATCACCGACATCTTCTTGAGGATGCCGCGCATGAAATCGGTGGCTTCAGTCTTCGCCGCAAGGCTGGAGCGCCGCCGCGGCGCGACGATGCCCGCCTTCAGCTGTTCGCGGCGGTCCTGAAGCGCTTTCACGCGGCCGCGCATCGGATCGCGGACGGTCGCCACCGACCAGACCGCAACCATCATGGCGAAGACACCGAGTGCTGCGAGCAGCGTGGCGAGATCGGTCCCGGTCATGCCGAGAAGAAGGGTTTTCTCTTCCATCAGATTTCGAAGCTCACCATCTTGGCCATGATAAAGGCGCCGATTGACATCCAGATAAGGCCGCCGATGCCCGCCACCATCAGGCGCGGATCGACGAAGAACGGATTCAGATAGGAGGGGTTCATCATGTACACGAGCGTGAACACAATGAACGGCAGTGAGCCGACGATATAGGCCGACGCTTTCGATTCAGACGACATCGCCCGGATCTTCAGCTTCATCTGCGCGCGCTTGCGCAGCACTTCGGCAAGATTGTTCAGCGTTTCGGCAAGGTTGCCACCGGTCTCGCGCTGGATCGACAGCGTGATGACGAAAAACTGGAATTCGGGGGTTGTCAGGCGGTTCGCGGTTTCCTGCAGCGCCTGCTCCATCGTACGGCCGATGCGGATCTTGTCGGAGACCTGGCGGAATTCGTATCCGACCGGATCCAGGATTTCCTTGCCGACGACACCGATCGATTCGGAGATCGGCAGACCCGACCGGAGACCGCGTACGAGAAGATCGATCGCGTCCGGGAAGCGGTCGTTGAAATTCTTGATGCGCTTCTTGATGAAGAAGCTGACCACCATGTGCGGCAGGAACAAGCCGAAGAATAAACCTGCCAGCGCGGCGAGCGCCATCGGCGCGCCGGTGCTCGAGATGGCGATGAAAGTGAGCGCGAGAATGGCGAGGCTCGCGACCGCATACTGCCCAAGCGACCAGGACTTGCCCGTGCGATCCAGACGCTGGCGAAGCAGCGCGCGGTTCGGGATCAGGCCCTGGAACATGTTGTCGAGCCTGCTCTCACGCGAGGCGAGGATGCGGCGCATCTGCACCTGCGCAAGCACTTCGCGTGAGGACGAATGCCGCTCGCGGAGCTGCTCCAGCCGCTTCGCGCCGCGCTTCGCATTGCCATCGCCGCTCATCAGAATGATCAGCGCCAGCGCCACAAAGACACAGCCGAAGATCACGGCGATCATCAGGTCACGGCTCATCCCATGCACTCCATCAAGGCGCGGCCAAGGCCGAAGTATTCCGCGCGTTCGTAGCAATTCGGGCGCAGGCCCGTGCTGATGTATTCACCCTTCAGCTTCCCGGTCTCATCCTCGCCGTTGTAGCGGTAGAGGAACAGGTCCTGCATGGTGATGACGTCGCCTTCCATGCCGACCACTTCCGAGATGTGCGTGATGCGGCGGCCGCCGTCGCGCATACGGCTGATCTGCACGACGAGGTTCAGCGCGTCGGAAATCTGCTGGCGGATGGCGTTCGGGCTGAGATTGAGCCCGGCCATGTTGATCATGTTTTCAAGACGCGTCAGCGCCTCGCGCGGGCGGTTCGCGTGCAGCGTGCCGAACGAGCCGTCGTGACCCGTGTTCATGGCGGCGAGCAGATCAAACGCTTCGGGTCCGCGAACCTCGCCGAGGATGATGCGATCGGGACGCATACGCAGCGCGTTCTTCACGAGGTCGCGCATCGTGACCTGTCCATTGCCTTCGAGGTTCGCGGGGCGCGTTTCCAGGCGCACGACGTGCGGCTGCTGCAATTGCAGCTCGGCTGCGTCCTCGATCGTGACGATGCGTTCGCCCGGATCGATGTTGCGCGAAATCGCGTTCAGCATCGTCGTCTTGCCGGAGCCCGTGCCCCCCGAGATCAGGATGTTGAGACGGCAGCGGCCGGCGATGTTGAGGAACTTGCACATGGCCGGCGACATCGATCCGCCTTCCATCATGCGATCGAGCGTCAACTTGATCTTCGAGAATTTACGAATCGAGATCGAGGTGCCATCGATGGCGAGCGGCGGGATGACGACGTTGACGCGGCTGCCATCAAGAAGGCGCGCGTCGCAGATCGGCGAGGTCTCGTCGACGCGGCGGCCGACGGCGCTGACGATGCGCTGCGCGATGTTGAGGAGATGCGCGTCGTCGCGGAACTTGACGTCGGTCTGCGCGAGCTTGCCCTTGCGTTCGGCGTAGACGACGTTCGGTCCATTGACCATGATTTCGCTGACTTCGTCGTCGTTGAGCAGCGGTTCAAGCGGTCCGAGGCCGAGCATGTCGTTGAGGAGCAGCGTGACGAGATCGCGCTGCTCGCGCTGGTTGAGGCCGATCTTCTCCTGAACGAGAATTTCGGAGATGACGTCGGAAATCTGCTCGGCGAGTTCGCCGCGTGAGAGATCGGCGATGACGCTCGCGTCGATCCGCTCCATCAGAATGGGGTGGACGCGCTCCTTGGCGGCAAGCACGCTCTGGGTGCTCGCACTCGCGGCGCGCGCACTCCGCTCGGCCGTTTCCGCGCTGGCGGACGGCTTCAGGCCGCCGACGAGATTGATGAGTTCGTTGAGAAGAACGGTGACGGTGTCGCGCACCTGCCCATCATCGATCGTCATGCCCTGGATGTCGGCGAGACGTTTGATGGTGTCTTCCATCTGGGCGGCGAGTTCGCCGCGGCGGCGCGTGCGGGTCTTCGCGGGCGGAAACAGTTCGGAAAGCTGCGGCGAGAGGATCGCGTGCAATTCCCACACGCAGTTTTCGGTGCTGCGCCCGCGCGGCGCTTCAACAGGCTTCGAAAGGCCAAAATCCCCGGAATCGGCAACAAGCGGCCGCCTGCCGGTGCTGGCGGCGGGGCTCTGCCCGAACCCGTCGCCAACAACCTGCAGTCCTGCGCCGCTTCGTTTTCCGAACCCCTTGGGCTGCATACCTTACCCCGTTTTACGCAGTGCGGCCCGGCCGGTTGCCCAGCCGGAAAGCATTACTTTTTACCCGAAGCCTTGGCGGCGCCCTTGTTGGGCAACAGGCTCCGAACCTTGCTCATCAACGTCTTCGCTTCGACCTCGGCAGCGATTTCACCGGCAAGCTGGACGGCGAGCGTTTGAAGGGCGCTGCCGACCTTGCCGGTCGCGACCGCAGCGAGGGCACGCCCCTGCTTCGCGGCGCCGACGGCCTGCTTGACGTCGAGCGGAATGACGATGTCGATCTTGCGTTCGATCGATGCTTCGAAATCCTTGCGCGCGACTTCGGGCGGCGGATTCGTGCCGACGCGATTGGCGACCATCGTGACCCGGGCGTGCGGTGCGTTTGCTTTCAGGAAACCGAGCAGGCGGATCGCATCGCGCGTCGAGGCCAGCGTCTGTTCGGTCACCACGACAACATGGTTGACGTCGCTGAGCAGGTGTGGGTGCTGCACGGCAACGGTGCGCGGCAGGTCCACGATCACCGTTTCGAAGGCATTGCGCATCTCTTCCTGAAGCTGGAACAGCGCACTGCCGTCAGCGATCAGCGGCTGGCTGATCGGCGCTTCAGCGGAAAGCACGGCGAGCTTGTCGCCCACGCGCACCATCGCACGCTCGATGAAGAGGCCGTCGATGCGGCTCGGGTTTTCGAGCGCGTCCGTAAGGCCGCGGCCCGGTTCGAGGTCGAACGAAAGCGCCCCCGTGCCGAACTGGACATCAAGATCGAGAAGCGCCGTGGAGCGGCCCTGGCTCTCCGCTGAGAGCCATGCGAGCGAGCTTGCCACGGTGGATGCGCCGACGCCGCCGCGGGTGCCGATCACCGCGATCGTCGTGCGCGGATGGGCGCTGGCATCGACCTCCACATGCTTCGGACCCTGCAGCGTGACCTGCGCGTGCATGAACGCTTCGCGCATCGCGTCGGCGGAAAGCGGCTTCAGCAGATAATCCTGCAGGCCGCTCGCGACGAGATCGCGGTAGAGTTTCACGTCGTTGATCATGCCGACCGCGATCACGATCGTCCCCGGCTCGCAGACTTCGGCAAGCGCGTTGATGTCGTTCAGCGGATCGCCCGACTCCGACAGATCGACGAGCAGCACCATCGGGCTCGACGAGACCGAGAGCGTCTGCACGGCGTTGCGAAGGCCACCTTTGTTGACCTTCTCGACAGCCCAGCCGAGTTCGGCTGCCACGACCTTGACGGCATCAGCGGTTTCGTCGTCGCAGACGAAGGCGTTGAAGGCGTCGCGTGCACCGACGCCGGTTTTCGGATTCCAAGGCGCGTTCATACCTGCATCCCCTCGTTTAATTGCTGCCGGCCTGGCCGACGGTGCTCTTCACCTTGTTGGTGCCTGCGCCGGCCTTGCTCCGGTAGATTTCGATCGCCTTCACGGTGGTGAGCGCGTCGGTGCCAATGTAAGGCTTGCCCGACACAAGGTCGTTCGCGTCGACCACCATCGCGGCGATGTTGCTCTCGCTGGCGCAGCCGTAGTTGCTCATCGTCGAAGCTTCGAATTCGAGCTGCGACGGACGCGACCAATCCGGACAACCCGGGACGCTGGCGGTCGCGCGCATCACGACAACGCGTGGGCCGCCGCTGCCCGCACCGACCGTGACCGGCACCTGATCGTTCAGAAGCAGCCCGTATCCGGCCAGCACCGATGCGATCGCCGCACGGCGAGCACCCGAGCCGCCGCCGCTGTCGTCGACGCTGACGCGGTCGCCGTAGCGAATTCCGATGCCCTCGAACCACTCCGCAAGCGACTTGCGCTGGTCGCTGGAAAGCCCGTCCGCACCGGCATAGCCGAGATCGTGGACGAGGATTGTCTGCGCGACGACCGGAGCCTTCGCTGACGCCATCCCCGGATTGGGAGCGGTGCCGCCGCAGGCGCCGAGCGCGAGAGATGCGGTGAGAAGGGTGCCCGCTGCGAGGCGGCGCATCGTGATGGTCTTCATGGTCATGGTGCCCCTCTCCATCAATTGTTCGAGAAGCCGGGCGCGGCCGAGCCGGCGACCGTGGGCGGTCCGGCTGTCTTCGCTTCGGCGACCGGCGCCTTGGCGCCCTTGAATGTTTTGCCCAGCAGCCAGCGCTCCGCATCGTTCGGAACAGCAAGGCCGTCCGTCGGCAGCGTAAGGCGGGTGTTGGTCGGCTTCACGAGATAGGGTGTCACCACGATCACGAGTTCCGATTCGTCGCGCGCGAAGCGATCCGATTTGAACAGTGCGCCAAGGATCGGCAGATTGCCGAGCAACGGCGTTTTTTCCTGGGTGGTGCCCACGCGATTGCGCAGGAGCCCGGCGATCATGAAGCTCTGGCCCGAGCCGAGCTCGATCGAGGTCTCGGCTCTGCGCGTGGTCAGCGCCGGGATCGAGATATTGTCGAGGCGGATCGCTCCGGCTTCCGAAAGCTCGGAAACTTCAGGACGAACGCGCAGACTGATCCTTCCCCCGTCGAGCACGGTCGGCGTGAAGGCGATGCCCACGCCGTATTCCTTGAATTCGACGCTGATGCCACCGTTGCCATCGCTCACGGCGATCGGGAACTCGCCGCCCGCAAGGAAGCTGGCCGTCTCGCCCGAAAGGGCCGTCAGGTTCGGTTCTGCAAGGAGGGAGACGAGGCCATCTTGTTCAAGCGCGTCGATCGCTGCGCCGACGTCCAGCCCGAACAGTGAAGCGACGCCGCCGATCGTCGTCGACCCAGAGCTTTGATTCAGCGTCCACGTTCCTGCGACCGCATCATAGGTGAGCGCTCCGGTCCCCCGTCCGCGCGCCATGCCGAACAGGAAGCCGCCTGTGTTGTCGATTGTCGTCAGGTTGACGCCCAGCTCCTTCACCAGGCTGCGGCTCACCTCCGCGAACTTCACGCGGAGGTTCACCTGCGCGGGCGTTGCCGTCTGCAGCTTGTTGACGATGGCCTGTCCTTCGCCGACGAAGGTCTTGACGAGGCGCGTGGCCTCCTCGACCTCTTCGGCGCTGGCGACGGTGCCCGTGAGCAGCGTCATGCCGTTCATCGAATTGACCGTGATCGCGGCGCCCGGCATCGCAAGACCCAGCATCGTGCGGATCTGGTCGATGTTCTGCGCGACGCGGACGTTCGCGGAATAGACGATGCGACCGGCACCGTCCGTCGCGTAGATCGTTGTTTCACCGGCGCCGACGCCGTAAACGTAGAGCAGGCGGTCGGACCGGACCTGCACGTCTGCGATCTTCTGGTTGGCGACGAACACGTCGCTCATCGACCGTTCAAGCCGGATCAGCGTGCCCTTGTTGACGCCGACGTTGAGCGTGGACGCTGCCGACGTGATCGTCGTGTCCTGCGCCTGTGTCGCCGGCGTGGCCATGGCGGCCAGCGACAGTGCGGCGGCGCAGCCGCACAGAATTGCCTTGAGCTTCATGTTATTCTGCCCCCACGGAAACTTCGGTGGCCTTGCTGCCGCGGAACACGCGGACGCTCGGACCCGCCGGCTTGCCAGACTTCACGGCCACAGGACGCGGATCGAGGTTGGATGCGAAGCGCGAGACCTCGCCGCCGGTGGTGAACGATGGATTGCGATCGTTCGGCTGCGTCTGGAGTGCAATCTGCATGTGCTTTTCCTGCGTGGCATTCAGGTCGTCGCCGACCTCCACCTCGCCGGTCGCGATCATCTGTTCCAGCTCCTGCGTATTCTCCGCGAGCGGGCGCAGGCTGAGCGAGATCTGGCCGAGCGTTTGTGCGACCGCGATCTTTTCCACGAACTTCGGCGGCACTTCGAACGTTACGGTGCGACCCGTCTTGGGGCCGGATTCTTCACCGCCAAGTTCGTCGGTGCGCTGGTCGATGGCGAGCACGCGCACGTTGCGCATGATCGTCTCGGAAACGCGCAGCGCCGGGGCAGGCGTGCCTTCCTCGGTATCGCCCTGATAGCTGATACCGTGCGTCAGCACCATGTCGACGCGGTCGCCCGGGAAGACAAAGCCGGCGACGCCGCTTTCGGCGTTGATAGAAACCGTAACGGCGCGCATCCCGGGCGTCAGCGCTGCGGCAAGGAAACCGCGCTCACCCGGCCCGACGATCGAGCCCTTGGTGAGCGGCTGTCCGGCCGGAACCGAAACGCGCACAACTTTGCCGTTCAGGCTTTCGAGGTTGGTCTCGCCTTCAAGGAAGTAGACGTTTTCCACGAGATCTTTGGGCCACGGCTGCAGCTTGAACATCTCGGCGTTGAGGATGGTGCCGAGCGGTAGCGGCTTGGTGGCGACAAGCACCTTCGGGCCCTTATGCTCGACCTCGCCGGCCTGCACTTGCTGTGTGCCGCTGTCGCTGACAAGCGCGCGCACGAAGAAGGCCGAGATACCCGCTATAACGAGCGCACCGACCAGCAATATGATCTTCTTTACGTCCATGACCCCTGTAGCCTCCAGGCGAAAACCCCTGCGTGCACTATCCAGCCAATTGCTTAACAATCGGTTCGCCAAGCGCGACGAAGGTCGCGAGGCAGATTGCGCACCCGTATGGAATCTCCGGATTGCCCGCTTTTCTACGCTTGCGGTGCCAGACGAGGTAGGCGAGCGTGAGGACGCCGCCGATGATCGACATGAGCACGAGCATCCGCAGATACGGAATTGCAGGTAGCCAGAGTGCGAGCGCGGTGAGCAGCTTGACGTCACCGCCGCCCATGGCGCCCAATGCGAAGATTCCGGCGAAAACGGCAAACACGCCAACGGCCAGCAAGAGCTGCCAGCCGACGAGCGGCCACAGCGCCTCGCCCGACCCTAGCCAGAAGGGAACGGCGAGCAGCGCGACGGCGGCATTGACGGTGTTCGGAATGATACGCCGGGTTACGTCACTGTAAATGACATAGGCGAGCAGCGCGAAAAGCGCTCCGACGCTGATGATCTGAAGTGTCCCGGCCATGTCGACCGGTCCTAGACGTCATGACTGAAAAAAACGTAACCATGCGCCCGTGACGCCCGACCCGACCCCCGATGATGCGCTGATCCGGCGCCGTTCGCTGCCGCCGAATGCGCGCTGGGTGGACTGGATCGCCGTTGACGGCTGGCACATCCGCACAGTGAGCTGGGCGCCGATGCCGGGCAAACCTTCGATCCTGTTCCTGAACGGGCGCGCGGATTTCATCGAGAAATACTCGGAAAGCTACTGGCACTGGCGGGACCAGGGCTATGGCCTCTTCACCTTCGACTGGCGCGGACAGGGGGCTTCCGGACGTTTCCCGACCGGGGCGGGGGGATATTTCGACGCGTGGCTCGCTGACCTCGCCGGGCTTGCGGACCAATGCGCAGCGCTGCTCGGCGGGCCGCTGGTGCTTGCGGGGCATAGCATGGGCGGGCATCTCGCGCTCCGGCACCTCGCAGCCGGGAACGCACACGGCTATCGCCGTGCCGTGCTGTTTGCACCGATGGTGGGCATCGCCGCTCAAGGGGTGCCGCCGCGCGTACTGTCCTGGCTTGCGCAGGCGCGCGTGAACGCAGGCGCGGGCGATACCTATCCGCCGCTGCAGGGGCCGTATGGCGCGCGCTCGCGCGGTGTTCATCGCCAGCGCATCCTGACCGGCGACCCGGAGCGGTTCGCGGACGAAGCGTGGTGGATCGACGGCAATGCCGCGCTGGCGTTTGGCGGGGCGAACTGGCGCTGGGTGTTCGAGGCATCGACCTCGTGCCGCGCGCTGGCCGCACAGGGCGTGCCGGAGGCGATCAAGCTGCCCGTCGACGTATTCATCGGCATGAACGAGCGGTTGGTGGACGCCGCGGCGGCGCGGCGGCTCGTTCAGCGGTTGCCGGATGGGCGTCTGCACGTCATTGCGGGCGCGGCGCACGAATTGCTGCGCGAGCGGAGCGCGGTGCAGGACAGCCTGTTCGCGGCGGTTGACGGGCTGGTGGCGTCATGACGGGTCGGTACGACGTTGTTGTCGTTGGGGCGGGTATCGGGGGCGCGAGCCTCGCGTGGTTCCTGAGCGAACGGGCCTCCGTGCTGCTGATCGAGGCCGAAGCGCATCCGGGCCTGCACAGCACCGGCCGCTCGGCCGCCTTCTTCGCCGAAACCTACGGCGGGCCCGGTGTGCAGCCGCTGACGACCGCGTCGAAAGCCTTCATGCTCCAGCCTCCGGAGGGTTTCGCGGAGGGCCCGCTCGTGACACCGCGCGGCGCGCTGCATATCGCCGGGCCGGGTGCGTACGATGCGCTCGATCAGATGGAACGCGCGTTCCGGGCCTCGGGTGTCGCCATCGAATGCCTCGATGCCGAAGGGACGACTGCACGGGCGCCGCTGCTCTCCCCCGCCTGGCAGCAGCGGGGGCTTTGGGAGCCCGGGTGCAGCGATATCGAGGTAGCACGCCTGCATCAGGCGTTCCTAGCCGGTGCGCGGCGGCGTGGCGCTGCACTCGTTACGAACGCGCGCGTGCGCAGCTTTGATCGCAGCGGCGGGCGGTGGCGGATCGAAACCGGGGCGGGGTGCTTCGAAGCCGATGTCGTGGTGAATGCCGCGGGCGCGTGGGCCGACGATGTCGCCGTGCTGGCGGGCGCGCGGCCACTGGGCGTGCAGCCTTTGCGGCGGACGATGATCGTGGCGGATCTCGGCGGGCCTGTGGAGCCTGAACTGCCGGTGGTGCTCGATGCGGCGGGCAGTTTCTACTTCAAGCCCGACGCCGGGATGATGTGGGTGAGCCCCCACGACGAAACACCGGTGCCGGCGAGTGATGTGCAGCCTGAGGAGCTGGACATTGCGATTGCCGTGCACCGGTTCGAGACTGCGACGACCGAGACGGTGCGTCGAGTGGTGCGGTCGTGGGCGGGGCTGCGGAGCTTCGCGCCGGACCGGCTTCCGGTGTACGGTTTTGCATCGGACGCACCGGGCTTCTTCTGGTGCGCGGGGCAGGGCGGGTTCGGAGTGCAGACGTCGCCCGCAGCGGGCGCGATGGCGGCGGCGCTGATTACCGGGACGACCTGGGACGCGCCCGGAGTCGACCCCGAACGCTACTCACCCAAGCGGTTCAGTTGAAAATCAGACCTTGCGGCGGCGGGCTGCGCCGATGCCGAGAAGCCCGAGGCCGAACAGGCCGAGCATCGCCGGTTCGGGAACTTCGTTCGTGTAGAAGTTGAGCTCAGCGAGCTTGAAGGCATCCGGGCTGTCGCCCTTCCGGCCGGCGTAATAGAGGTCCGCGGCGATGATGATGACGTTGCCGTAGTGGCCTGTCGCGTCGATCCCGACGTAAGAACTCGTCGAGTCGCGATTGATGCGGATTTCGTGCAGGTCGGTCGAAAGGTTGTCGAGCACGTCCGAAGCGTTCAGGAACTGATCCCAGCCCGTCGTGACCGTACCGATCAGGATGGTTGCGTCATTGTCCTTGTACCATGCGCCGCCGACTTTGTGATCGTAGGTATTGAGGACCACCGAAGAGGGCGAAACAAGCTGGTCGAACTGAAGAACGATATAGTCTTTGGTGCCGGCATTGTCGGCCTGGTGTGCGCCGTTGCCGCCGCCGCCGTCCGCGTCCGAGGTGGCGCCGAGACCGCCGCCGGCATACTGGCCGAGAAACGCCTGATTGTGCGTGCCGTCGTCCCACGGGTTTGAACCGCCGCCCGTGATCGACCACGCGGTGGCGCGGGCACGGACGATGCTGCCGTCCGAAGCGGTTGCGGTGAAGACGCGCGCATTGCCGTTGGTGCCGTCCGAGCCGCAGCTGACGGAGCAGCTGGCATCAAGGTCGAAGCTGCCGATGGCGACCGCGAAGGCCGGCGATGAAGCCAGGGCCGCAGCGGAAAGCGCGAGCGCGCCCAGCACTGCGCGGCTTGAATTCGACCTGATCACTATAAATCCCCTGTACGAACGTCCTGCGCCGAAGCACATCCAGCCATTCCCAAGCAATATATGTACCAGACGAGAAAAAGGCTTTGGATTCAATGCACGCCGCGATTTCTGCGGGCGCGTATGTAAAATCTGCCGACGCTATTTGCTCGCGGAGAGCTCGGCGACCGCAAGATTGGCGAGCTGGTCGGCGCGCTCGTTCTCGGCGTGGCCGTTGTGTCCTTTTACCCAGTGCCATTCGACACGGTGGGGCGCCGCCGCGGCGACCAGTGCCTGCCACAGATCAGCGTTCTTCACCGGTTTCCGGTCGGCGGTGCGCCAGCCGTTCCGCTGCCAGCCGTGCACCCATTTGGTGATGCCATCCCGCACGTAGACCGAATCGGTGGTCAGCCGAACGCTGCACGGGCGCTTCAACGCCTTCAACGCTTCGATCGCCGCCGTGAGTTCCATGCGGTTGTTGGTGGTCAGCGCCTCCGCGCCCTTGAGCTCCCGTTCCTGGCCCTTCGCGCGAAGGATGGCGCCCCAGCCGCCGGGCCCTGGGTTGCCTTTGCAGGCGCCATCGGTGAACACTTCGACATCAGGTGCAGCGCTCATCCGGCCTCGCGGTAGTGAAAGAGCCGCCGCGCGAAGGCCATTGGATCCTTGCGGGTGACGAGCGCGCCCGCCGGTGTGTTCAGCCAGTCCCACGCGCGTGTAAGCAGGAAGCGTAGCGCCGACGCGCGGCGCAGCACGGACATGGCCGCCGCTTCGCCCTCCGTGATCGGGTGCGCGGCGCGGTAGCCCGCCTCCAGCGCTTCGGCGCGTTCGGGGTAGAAAACCGCGCCGTCGTTGCTGAAGCACCACGCGCCGTGCATCACGGCAAGGTCGTAGGCGCGCGCGTCCGTGCAGGCGAAGTAGAAGTCGATGATGCCGGTGACGGTATCGCCCAGCGCAAGCACGTTGTCCGGAAACAGATCGGCGTGGATGGTCGCCTGCGGCAGATCGGCCGGCCAGTGCGCCTTCTGAAATACCACCTCGCTCTCGATGAGCGCCGCGAGGCCGGGATCGATCTCGCCGGCACGCGGCAAGCACTTCGCGGCAAGCTCCAGCCGCCCCTCGTGGCCGAGTGTGTTGGCGCGAACGCCGCTGAAATCGGCGGTCGCCGCATGCAGGCGTCCAAGCGCTTCCCCGGCGGCGTGGCAAAGCGCGGGGGTAGGTTCCGTCACCGAGATGCCGGTCAGGAATTCGATCACGCACGCCGGGCGGCCGGCAAGCTCTTGCAAGGGTTCACCCGCCTTGTCCTCGATGGGCTTCGGCACAGGCAGTCCCCTATCCGCGGCATGGCGCATCAGAGCGAGGAAATAGGGCAGATCGGCCGTGTCGACGCGCTTCTCGTAGAGCGTCAGGATGTAGCGTCCGCGCGTCGTATCGATCAGGTAGTTCGAATTCTCGACGCCTTCGGCGATGCCCTTGGCAGCGACGAGCGCGCCGATGTCGTAGCGCGCGACGAACGCGGACAGATCCTCCGCGGGAACATGGGTGTAGACAGCCATGGGTTATTCCGTGAGCACGCGCGGCAGTTTGAAGGCGACGTCCTCGACGGCGGTCGTGACCTGCTCGACATTGAGCCGGCGGCGCGCCGCGAGCGCATCCAAAAGCTCCTGCACCAGCACTTCGGGCGCGGAGGCGCCGGCGGTGATCCCCACGGTGTCGGCATCGCCGAGCCAGGCCCAATCCATTTCGGCGGCACGCTGCACCAGATAGGCGCGGGCGCCGCAGCGCTCGGCGACCTCGCGCAGCCGCAGCGAGTTCGACGAGTTGGGCGCCCCGATCACGAACACGACGTCGCATTGCCCGGCGATGGCCTTCACCGCATCCTGCCGGTTTGAGGTGGCGTAGCAGATATCCTCGCCGCGCGGCGCCTGGATCGCCGGGAAACGGCGGCGCAGCGTCTCGACGATCTCGTGCGTGTCATCCACCGAAAGCGTCGTCTGCGTAAGGAAAGCGATGGCCGAAGGGTCGGCGACGGCGATGGTTTCGGCGTCCTCGACCGTTTCCACGAGCGTCATCGCGCCCTGCGGCACCTGCCCGAACGTGCCGATCACTTCCGGATGCCCGGCGTGTCCGACGAAGATGATGTGCCGCCCCTGCTCGATCAGCCGCTCGGCCTGACGGTGCACTTTCGAGACGAGCGGGCAGGTTGCATCGACATAGACCATCTTGCGCGCCTCAGCGGCCTTGGGCACGCTTTTAGGAACGCCGTGCGCGGAGAATATCACCGGCACGTCTTCCGGCACCTCTTCCAGCTCCTCGACGAAGACGGCGCCCTTGGCGCGCAGGCTATCGACCACGAAGCGGTTGTGGACGATCTCATGGCGCACGTAGACGGGGGCGCCCCACTTCTCGAGCGCGAGCTCGACGATGCGGATGGCGCGGTCCACGCCCGCGCAGAAGCCGCGCGGGCCTGCCACCAGCACCCGGAGCGGGCGCTTCAGTTCTGGATCGATGTCCGCCATGATGGCGCTCCCTCTACGCGATTGCTTGCCGCTTCAAAAGCCGCTTCCTATAGAGACGGGCGACAGGGGCGCCAACGGGCGCCTTGAGCCCGATGCGGGAAGGACCGTCACACGTGCGCCAGTTTTTCGTTGTTGTGCCTGCGCTCCTCATGCTGGCGGCCTGCGGTGGCGGCAATCCGCTGAAGATCACGCGCAGCCCTTGCCCCGCGGCCGGCACGCTCCAGTATGCAAGCGAAGTGACCTTGTTCTCGCCCGAGACGAGCCGCGACGCAAACGCCATCGATGTGACCGCCGTGATCACCAACGTGCGCGCCACCTGCGCCGAATCGGCGGAGCGGCTGAACAGTCAGCTTTCGTTCGATGTCGTGGCGCAGCGCGCGAACGCCAGCGGTGCGCGCGAAGTGACACTGCCCTATTTCGCCGTTGTGCTGCGCGCGGGCGACCAGCTGCTCTCCAAGCAGCTCGGCAGCGTGACGCTTCGCTTCGACGACGGCCAGCTGCGCACGCGCACGACTGGCTATGCCCGCAGCGACATCAGCCGCGCCGCTGCCGCGCTGCCGGAAAACATCGCGCGCGAGCTTGCCCGTGAGCGCAAGCCGGGTGACGCCGACGCCGCGATCGACCCGCTTGCGGCACCCGAAGCGCGCAGCGCATTGAAGAACGCCAGCTTCGAACTGCTGGTCGGTTTCCAGCTCGACGACGCCGCGCTCGCCTACAACGTTGGAAAATGAAAGCGCGGTTCCGGCGCATCCGGGGCGTTGTTTCCAGGATAAACATTGAGAAATGCGGTGATCGGGGGTACATCCAGCCCACGATACCGAGTTGCCATCATTTGCTTCCCGCTTTGATTAATTTGCTTGGCTTCCTGCCGACAACAAAGCTGTAGTGGGGAGAGATCATGAACATATTGATGGTTGGAGTGGCTGTTACCTTGACGATAACAGCCGCCAGTGGCGCCAGCGCCCAGATGTTTACCTTTGAATCGCAAAATGATGCGCCTGCGACGGTTGGCGGCGTCGGAGCGGACGGTGCGCCCTTCGGCGGCGCTTACTGGACAGGCAAAAGCAACGCGACATTCGCGGACGGTCGCAAGACCACGAGCACGACGAAATGCATATCGATGAGCCAGCCGCCGCGCGACTCGATCTTCATGATGCATGGCGCGTGCGACATCGTTTCGAACGACGGCACGTTCAGCGCGCTGATGGGCTGCAACTTTGTCGACAAGGCCGGCACGGAAACGAGTTGCGTGGGCGGCCTCGTCGGCAAGACGGGCGCCTATGCCGGGCGGCGCGGTACGCTGACGCTGCATGGTAAGGGTGCGGCGGCGAAGGGCACGGGGCAGTGGCTCCAGTAGTGCAGGCGCTCACCTGATAGTCCTGGTACGAAGGGGCGGCTCGGCGACGTGTCGCCCTTTTCATGCGCGTTCCGATCAGCCCCGTTGACAGAATCCCTGCCGCCCCGCATGGAGACCGGGCCGTCGGTGCTCCGGCATCGGTGACGCGCGGGAGAGTCCGCATTCTTCGGGATGCGGCGCCGAAGGAGCAACCGCCCCCGGAATCTCTCAGGCCCATGGACCGCGCGGCCACCTTGTACGGCGCTCTGGAAAGCGGATGCGCCCTCGGGTTCATCCCACCGACGGGGTAAATGCGGGCTCATCCCCGCGTGAAACTCTCAGGTTCCGTGACAGATGGGGGCGGCCCGGCGCGGCTTTGCGTCGGGAATCTGTGTCACGATCGGAGCCTTCGATGTCCACATCCGACGAAACTGTTCTGGCGCTGCCGCTGGACGCACTGCACCGCGAACTTGGCGGGCGCATGGTGCCGTTCGCGGGTTATGCCATGCCCGTACAGTTCGAGGGCATCATGGCCGAGCACAACTGGACGCGCGAAAGCGCGGGTCTGTTCGACGTGAGCCACATGGGCCAGCTGGAATTCCGAGGGCCGGGCGTCGCGGCAGCGCTCGAAAGCCTGATGCCGGGCGATTTCCTGGCGCTGCGCGAAAACCGGATGCGCTATTCGCTGCTGCTCGATGACAACGGGGGCATCATCGACGACCTGATGGTGACGAACCGCGGCGATCACTTCTACGTGGTCGTGAACGGTGCGACGAAGCATGGCGACATCGCGCACATAATGGCGCGCTTGCCTGTCGGCGTATCGCTCGTTCACCGCACGGACCTCGCGCTGCTTGCGCTGCAGGGGCCGAAGGCGGCGGATGCGCTGGCTCGCGTCGCCGGCGAAGTCTCGACACTGGTGTTCATGAAGGCGGGGGCGTTTCGCATCGCGGGCATCGACGTGTGGGTTAGCCGGTCGGGCTACACGGGCGAGGACGGATTCGAGATTTCAGTGCCCGCAGAGCACGTCGAAGCCGTTGCCCGCACGCTGCTGGCGCAGCCCGAAGTGAAGCCGATCGGCCTTGGCGCGCGCGATTCGCTGCGGCTGGAGGCGGGGCTGCCGCTCTATGGCCATGACCTTTCCACGGCTTCGACGCCGATCGAGGCCGATCTCGGCTTCGCGATTTCCAAGCGCCGCAAGATGGAAGGCGGCTTTCCGGGTGCCGAGCGGGTGCTCGGCCAGCTGCTCAACGGCGCGGCGGTGAAGCGCATCGGGCTTCGCGTCGAGGGCAAATTGCCGGCGCGCGAGGGTGCGGAGATCTTCGCAGGTGCCGAGAAGGTCGGCGTCGTCACCTCGGGCGGGTTCGCGCCCACCGTCGGCGCCCCGATTGCGATGGGCTTCGTTTCGTCCGCGCACGCTGCCGACGGTACAGCGCTTGAAATCGATGTTCGCGGACGGCGGATCGCCGCCGTTGCCGCGCCCATGCCGTTCGTTCCGCACCGTTATGTCAGACAGGGAGGCCAGTGATGACCGTCTATTATTCGAAAGAGCATGAGTGGGTCCGCGTCGAGGGCGATACCGCCACCGTGGGCATCACCGACTATGCGCAGGGCCAGCTGGGCGACGTGGTGTTTGTCGAGCTTCCCGCCGTGGGCAAGGCGCTCGTGCAGGGTAAGGACGCCGCCGTCGTCGAGTCGGTCAAAGCGGCGAGTGAGGTCTATGCGCCGATCTCGGGCAGCGTCAGCGAAGTGAACGACGCGCTTGAAGCCGATCCGGCGCTCGTCAACAGCGCGGCGGAAACCGACGGCTGGTTTTTCAGGATGAGCATCGGCAACGCGGCCGAGCTTTCCGGCCTGATGGATGCGGACGCATACGCGGCCTTTTGCGCGGACCTCTAGGGCGATGGCGCGGCGGCATAACTTTGACCCGGCCGAGTACGCCGCCCACGCGGCGTTCGTGCCTGCGCTCGGGGCTGCTGTTCTGGGTCTGCTTGCGCCGAAGGCTGGCGAGCGCATCCTCGATCTCGGCTGCGGCGACGGCGTGCTGACGCTCAAGCTGGTCGAGGCGGGAGCGGACGTGCTCGGAACCGATGCCGATCCGGCGATGGTGGCTGCCGCGCGCGCCAAGGGCCTAGACGCCGAGGTGATGGACGGCCAGAAACTGACGTTCGGCGCCGAATTCGACGCCGTGTTCTCGAACGCCGCGCTACACTGGATGCCCGATACCGCCGCCGTCTTCTCGGGTGTGTGCCGCGCGCTGAAGCCGGGCGGGCGGTTCGTCGCGGAGTGCGGCGGCTTCGGCAACATCGCCGCGATCCGCGCCGGGCTGCGCGGCGTGCTGAAGGCGCGGGGCTATGCCGTGCCGGATCGCGAAGACCAGGTCTACATGACGGCGCCGCAAGCGCGCACCGCGCTCGAAGCGGCGGGGTTCGCGGTCGAGTCCTGCGACATCATTCCGCGCCAGACGCCGCTCGCCAGCGGCATGGCGGCGTGGCTCACCACCTTCCGCACCGGTTTCCTCGACGTGCTGAAGGTCCCCGATGCAGACCGCGAGGCCGTCATCGATGAAACCGTGGCGCTGCTGCGGCCGATCCTCTGCGACGCGGACGGCAACTGGATGGCGGATTACGTGCGGCTGCGCTTCGCAGCCACAAAACCGGAGTAGCGAATGCGATACCTGCCCCTCACTGCCGACGACCGCGCCGCGATGCTCGGCAAGATCGGCGCTGCCAGCGTCGACGATCTGTTCCGCGACGTTCCTGCCGCCGCGCAGCTTTCCGGCCCGGTGGAAGGCCTGCCGCTGCACATGAGCGAGATGGAAGTGGAGCGCGCACTCTCCGCGATGGCGCGGAAGAACCTGACCGCGACGCACGTGCCGTTCTTCCTCGGTTGCGGCGCCTACAAGCACCACGTGCCGGCGAGCGTCGATCACCTGATCCAGCGCGGCGAGTTCCTGACCAGCTACACGCCCTATCAGCCCGAGATCGCGCAGGGCACGCTGCAGTATCTGTTCGAGTTCCAGACCCAGGTCGCGCGCCTCACCGGCATGGATGTGGCGAACGCCTCGATGTACGATGGTTCCACCGCCTGCGTGGAGGCGATCTTCATGGCGCGGCGGGTGACGCGCCGGGCGAAGGCGCTGCTCTCGGCAGGGCTGCACCCGCACTATGTTTCGGTTGCGAAGACGCTGACGCACTTCACCGATGATGAGGTGGTCAGCACCGTGCCGTCGCTCACCGACGGCGCACCTGGCGATGATGTCGCTGCGCTCATCGCTGCGATCGATGACGAGACGAGCTGCGTCGTCGTGCAGAACCCGAACCTCTTCGGCCATGTCGCCGACCTCTCGGAGCTTGCTGCGCGCTGCCACGAGAAGGGGGCGCTGCTGATCGCGGTGGTAACGGAGGCCGTCGCCTTCGGCGCGGTCCGTTCGCCGGGCGCGATGGGCGCGGATATCGTGGTTGGTGAAGGTCAGTCGATCGGCGGCGGGCTCAGCTTCGGCGGTCCGTACCTCGGCCTCTTCGCCTGCAACCACAAGCACGTCCGCCAGATGCCGGGGCGGCTGTGCGGCGAGACCGTGGACGCCGAAGGCAAGCGCGGCTTCGTGCTGACGCTCTCGACGCGCGAGCAGCATATCCGCCGCGAGAAGGCGACCTCGAACATCTGCACCAACTCGGGGCTCATCAGCCTTGCGTTCACGATCCACATGAGCCTGCTTGGCGAGAAGGGGCTGCGCGACCTTGCGGCGCTCAACCACGCCCGCGCGGTGCAGGTGGCGGAGCGGCTGGCGGCGATCCCGGGGGTCGAGCTTCTGAACGGGCCGTTCTTCAACGAGTTCACGCTGCGGCTTTCCGTCGAGGCGCGGCCTGCGATCCGGCGCATGGCGGATGCGGGCGTTCTCGGCGGTGTGGCGCTCGGGCGGCTTTATCCGGGTGAGGCGAGCCTTGCGAACGGGGTCGTTGTCGCGGTGACGGAAACGCAGACGGACGAGGATGTAGACAAACTAGTCGCAGCGTATGAGGAGGCCGTGTCATGCTGAACCGTCAGGGACGTGAGACGGGGCCGGGCGCGGTGGAGGCGAAGGTGGATACTTTCACCGGAAACCGGGGCCTTGCGCTCGAAGAGCCGCTCATCTTCGAGATCGGCGACAGCGACCGCACCGGAGTCGACCTGCCGGCGCCGCCGAAGCTCGCATCGCGCCTCGGCGGGCTGGAACGCGAGGCGATCGGGCTTCCCGGCCTGTCGGAGCCCGAGGTGGTGCGCCACTACACGCGGCTCAGCCGCCAGAACTTCGCGATCGACATGGGCCTGTTCCCGCTCGGCTCGTGCACGATGAAGCACAACCCGCGCCTCAACGAGAAGATGGCGCGACTGCCCGGCTTTTCGGACATCCACCCGCTGCAGCCGGTGGACAGCGTTCAGGGTGCGCTCGAACTGATCGACAGCCTGGCGCATTGGCTGAAAACGCTGACCGGGATGCCCGAAGTCGCCATGAGCCCGAAGGCGGGCGCACATGGCGAGCTGTGCGGGATGCTCGCGATCCGCGCAGCGCACGAGGCGCGCGGCGAGACGCGCAAGGTGGTTCTGGTTCCCGAATCGGCGCACGGCACCAACCCGGCCACGGCGGCCTTCTGCGGCTATGAGGTCGAGAATATCCCGGCGACGCCCGCGGGCCGCGTCGATCTGGCGGCGCTGAAGGCGCGGCTGGGGGCTGACGTGGCGGCGGTGATGATCACCAACCCCAACACCTGCGGGCTATTCGAGCCGGACATGATCGCGATTTCGGAAGCGACGCACGCGGCCGGCGCCTACGTCTATTGCGACGGCGCCAATTTCAACGCCATCGTCGGCAAGGTGCGGCCCGGAGACCTCGGCATCGACGCCATGCACATCAACCTCCACAAGACCTTCTCGACACCGCACGGCGGCGGCGGTCCGGGCGCGGGGCCGGTGGTGTTCTCGGCGGCGCTCGCGCCGTTCGCGCCGCTGCCGTTCGTGCGCCACACGGGCACGCATTTCGAGCTGGTCGAGGAAGAGCAGGCGCACGGCAAGGGCGATGGGCACGCGCGGAGCTTCGGCCGCATGGTCGCCTTCCACGGGCAAATGGGCATGTTCGTGCGTGCGCTCAGCTATATCGTGAGCCACGGCGCCGACGGCCTGCGGCAGGTTGCCGAGGATGCGGTGCTGAACGCGAACTACGTGCTGCGCAGCCTCGACGACGTGATGACCGCGCCGTTCGGCGGCTCTGGCCCGTGCATGCATGAGGCGCTTTTCGACGATCATTTCCTCGACGGCACCGGTGTCACCACGATCGACATCGCCAAGGCGCTGATCGACGAGGGCTATCACCCGATGACGATGTACTTCCCGCTCGTCGTCCACGGCGCGATGCTGATCGAGCCCACGGAAACCGAGAGCAAGGCGGCGCTCGACCAGTTCATCGCGACGCTGCGCCATCTCGTGGGCCGCGCGAAGGCGGGCGAAGTGGAGCACTTCAAGGCCGCGCCGCACCTCGCTCCGCGCCGACGCCTCGACGAGACGCTGGCTGCAAGGAAGCCCGTGCTGAGCTGGGTGCCGGAGAGTGTCGCAGCAGAATAGGCGCACGGTCCGTTAACTGCCGGCGCGGCAGAAAGCGGCGATGGACTCGATCGCTTCTTATCTGATTGCGGTGAACCTCGCGGCCTTCGCCGCCTATGTCTGGGACAAGCACCTCGCCGAAACGGGCGGGCGCCGGATCTCGGAGCAGACCCTGCTCGGACTTGCCTTCTTCGGCGGTTCGCCCGGAGCATGGGCGGCGATGCGGCTGGCGCGTCACAAGACCCGGAAGGCGTCGTTTCAGGCGAGTTTCCGCGTGACGCTGGCAGTGCAGGCGGTGCTTCTGTTCGTCGTATCCACCGAGCGTGGACGGGCGTTCCTGATGGCGCTCGCCTAACCCTCCGGGTCGGCGGTGAATTCGCTGAAGCGCCAGCCTTCGGCGCCTTGATCGAAGTAGAAGACATAGGGCGCGCAGAACACGACGAAGCGAGTCTCCTCGGGTTGCGGCTGCGCGCGGCCCATGCATTCGCGGACGGCGGGGGTGAACAGGCCCATCCAGATCGAATCGAAGCGATCGGCGGTGAGTTCCCGGCTTTCGAACAGGAAGGGGAAGCGGGTCAGCGCCTTGACGGTCGCGGCGTCGCCGGTGGCGGCGGCGGTGGCGAAGCGGGTCCAGTCGGGGGCGAATGAGACGACGGCGCCGCCCGCGCTGCCGCTGGCGCCTGCCGCCGGACCGAGTTCCAGCTTCAGGATGCGCTTGTCGTCCCACTGTTCGTGATAGGTGACGCGGGCGCGCAATCCGTTTTCGATTGCGACGGGCGGCTTGCCACGGTTCGTGAAGCTGGCACCCGAAGGCTGGAAGCCGCGCCAGTAGCCGAACGTGACGCCGCCGACGGTGAAGCCTTCCCATGTGCGATAGCGATAGCCGATGTCGCCCCGGCTGCGAGCTTCGCGGTGTTCCCGTGTCCAGGCATCACTGACGATTCCCTCCGCGACCTTGACATCGCCATCGGCCATCACGCCTTTCATCGCGTGATAATCCCAGAGCGGAATGAGCATCACCAGGAACGTGAGCGCGGCGAACACCAGCAGCACCTTCGACCAGCGCTGCGTCTTGCTGCGCCAGCGCCCGATGGCCGCCAGCGCGACCAGCGCCAGCGGAATCGCGAAGAACACCCATTCCTCGTAGCGCGTGTTCGCGATGTCGAAGACCGTCTGCATCATCATGTGCCTGCCCCGTACCCGATGCTGCGGCGTTTCGGTGCGCCGCGCAAGCCATCAGCCCAAACCCCTGTTGACCGCCGCGCATCGCCCGTCCAAAACGCCCTGCATGGATGGAAGGCAGGGAGTCTGATGACCGGCGCGGATACGGCATCGCTGGATGGGCTGAGCTTTGAAGCTGCGCTCGCGCGGCTTGAGAAGATCGTGCACCAGCTCGAGGCCGGCGAGGTCGATCTCGAAGCCTCGATCGGGCTTTACGAACAGGGCCAGCAGCTGAAGGCCTATTGCGAAGCGAAGCTGAAGGCGGCGCAGGCGCGCATCGAGCTTATCCAGGTCGGCCCCGACGGCGAACCGAAGGGCACGCGGCCCTTCGATGCCGAATAGGCGCGCCGGTGTACGCTTCGCTCAGCCTGAAGCCCGCGCTCGACGCCATCGGGACCGCGATCGACCAGCGTTTCGACAAATTGCTGCCGATTCCCGCCGATCCGCGCCGGCGCCTCGTGGAAGCGATGCGCTATGCGGCGATGGGCGGAGGCAAGCGGATGCGGCCGCTGCTCGTGGTCGCGGCGTGCGACCTGTTTCATGTCGACAAGGAGCGCGCGCTGCGCACTGCGATCGCCACCGAATGCGTACATGTCTACAGCCTTGTCCACGACGACCTGCCGTGCATGGACGACGACGACACGCGGCGCGGCAAGCCGACGCTGCACAAGGCGTTCGACGAGGCGACGGCAGTGCTTGCGGGGGACGCGCTGCAGGCGCTCGCCTTCGAGGTGCTTGCCGACGAGGCCACGCACGAAGACCCCTATGTGCGTTCCGAACTGGTGCTTGAACTCGCGCGCGCCAGCGGCCCCACCGGCATGGCGGGCGGGCAGATGATGGATCTCGTGGCCGAGGGGGAAACGTTCGACCTGCCCACGACGACGCGGCTGCAGCAGCTGAAGACGGGCGCGCTCATCGGCTTCGCGATCGAGGCGGGCGCGATCATGGGCAAGGCGAGTGCGGACAACCGGGTGAAACTGCGCGGCTATGCGCGCGACCTCGGCCTTGCCTTCCAGATCGCCGACGATCTGCTCGACGCCGAGGGCGACAGCCGCCGCACGGGGAAGGCCGTGCGCAAGGATGCGGGCGCGGGCAAGGCGACCTTCGTGTCGCTGCTCGGCATCGAACGCGCGCGCAAGCAGGCCGAAATGCTGATCGACCAGGCGATCGGGCATCTGCACGGCTTCGGCCAGTCCGCCGATCTCTTGCGCGCCATCGCGCGCTTCGCGATCGAACGCGACCGCTAGAAAAATCAGCAGGGGGACACGTCATGCGTATCGGCGTTTATCCGGGGACGTTCGACCCGATCACGCTCGGTCATATCGACATCATCCGGCGCGGCGCCAAGCTCGTCGACAAGCTGATCATCGGCGTGTCCACGAACCCGTCCAAGTCGCCGATGTTCACATTGGAGGAGCGGCTGGAGCAGGTGCGCCGCGAGACGGCGGACATCGCGAACGGCACGATCGAGGTCGTCTCGTTCAACGCGCTGCTGATGGATTTCGCCGCGAGCCAGGGCGCGAGCATGATCGTGCGCGGCCTGCGCGCGGTTGCCGATTTCGAGTATGAATACCAGATGGCGGGCATGAACCAGCAGCTGAACAGCGAAATCGAGACGGTGTTCCTGATGGCGGACGTCGCGCTGCAGCCGATCGCTTCGCGGCTGGTGAAGGAAATCGCGGTGTTCGGCGGCGAGATCGGCAAGTTCGTGACGCCGTCGGTGGCGGCAGCGGTGAAGACGAAGGTCGCCGCGGGCAAATCATGATGTTCAGCGGCATGACATTCAGCGCCGATGCAGCTTTCCGGGGCTACGGCGTGCAGCAAGGTGGAAATCGAGGGTTCGGCATGAAACGCGTATTGATGACACTGCTTGCAATGCTGGCCTTTGCGACTGCGGTGCCCGCATCGGCCCAGCAGGCGGACAAGTTGTCGCCCGAACAGGCGATGAAGGTGCAGCAGGCGTTGTCGGCCCCGTCCGCGCCGATTGCCGCGCCGACCGCGCAGGACCCCGAGAATATCCTTTATCTCGACCTTTCGACGGGCGGGCGTGTCGCCATATTGATGCGGCCGGACATGGCGCCCGGCCATGTCGAACGCATCAAGACGCTGGTGCGCCGCGGCTTCTATGACGGCATCATCTTCCACCGCGTGATCGAAGGCTTCATGGCGCAGACCGGCGACCCGCAGGGCACCGGGCAGGGCGGCTCCGACCTTCCCGACCTCAAGGCGGAATTCAACGCGCTGCCGCACCTGCGCGGCACCGTTTCGATGGCGCGCACGCAGGAACCGGACAGCGCGAACAGCCAGTTCTTCATCATGTTCATGCCGATGACCGGCACGATGGACGGCAATTACACCGGCTGGGGCCGCGTGATCTCCGGCATGGAATTCGTGGACAAGATCGCGCGCGGCGAACCGCCCGCGAACCCCTCGCGCATCGTCAAAGCCTCGATCGCTGCCGACAACGTGCCGCCGCCGCCGCCCGCGATTGCCGCGCCCGAACCCGCACCGGCGGAGCAGCAGGCCGCCGCGCAAACCCCGGCGCCGCCGCAGAACTGACTTGCGCGTCGACGATTTCGATTTCGAACTCCCGCAGGACCTGATCGCGCTTCGCCCGGCCAGCCCGCGCGATGCGGCGCGGATGCTCGTCGTGCGCCCCGGCGGTCTCGACGATCGGGTGGTGCGGGATTTGCCTGCGCTGCTGGCGCCCGGCGACGTGCTCGTCTTCAACGACACGCGCGTCATCCCCGCGCAGCTTTTCGGCCGCAAGGGCGAGGCGAAGATCGGCGTCACGCTCCACAAGCGCGAGGGGCCGTATGAATGGCGGGCGTTCGTGCGCAATGCCAAGCGGCTGAAGGCGGGCGACCGTGTCGATTTCGGCGCGGGGTTGGCGGGGGTCGTATCGGACAAGGCGGCGGACGGCAGCATCCTGTGGCGCTTCGAATGCGAGGGGCCGCTGGAGGCGGCGCTGCACGCGGCGGGCACGATGCCGCTGCCACCCTACATCGCAGGCAAGCGCCCGGCCGACGCGCGCGATGCCGAGGATTATCAGACGATGTTCGCGGCGCGCGAAGGCGCGGTCGCGGCGCCGACGGCTGCATTGCACTTCACGCCCGAACTGATCGCGGCGCTCGATGCGCGCGGCGTGCGGCGCGAGACGCTGACGCTGCATGTCGGCGCGGGGACGTTCCTGCCGGTGAAGGTGGATGACACGCGCGACCACCGGATGCACGCCGAATGGGGCGAGGTGAGCGCAGAGGCGGCGGCGCGCCTCAACGCCGCGCGCGCGGCGGGCGGGCGTATTATCGCCGTGGGCACCACCTCGCTGCGCCTCCTTGAAAGCGCGGCGCGCGAGGATGGCGAAATCGTGCCGTTCAGGGGCGATACCGACATCTTCATCACGCCCGGCTATCGGTTCCGCGCGGTGCAAGGCTTGATGACCAACTTCCATCTGCCGCGCTCGACGCTCTTCATGCTGGTGAGTGCGCTGATGGGGCTGGAGACGATGCGCGGCGCCTATGCGCACGCGATCGCGGGCGGATACCGCTTCTACTCCTATGGCGATTCGAGCCTGCTCTTGCCGTGATGTGGCCGCTGCTGTATTATTTGCGTAATACGGTTAATGAGGTGGTCATGATGAAGCTGATGATACCCGCGCTTGCCGTGCTTGGCCTTGCGGCGTGTGATGAACCCGCCGATCAGCCCGAAAAGGGCGCGGACGTGGCGATCGTCGCGGCGAACGATCAGGGCAAGCGCGTGTTCGAGGCGGCGGCGGACGGCAAGACGGGGGCGGTGACGGTGACGACGCCGGGCTTCGACCTTAATCTCAAGCTGCCGAAGATGGCGCTCGGTGCGGACGATTTCGATATCGACGGGGTGAAGCTCTACCCCGGCTCGACGATCGGGGAGATCCGGGTGGACGCCGGCGCCAAGGACAAGGAAGGCGACAGCGCGGTCGATGTCGGCTTCACCGCACCTGCCAACGCGAAGACCGTGGCGGGCTGGTTCGCGCGGCGCTTCACGCAGAAGGGCATCACGTTCGAACGCGAAGGCGATACGCTGACCGGCGAGACCGCGGACGGCGACGCCTTCGTCGTCGAACTCGTCGACGAGACCGTGGACGGGGCGGCGGGCGCTAAGGGCAGCATCCACATCGTCAGCGGATAAACGTTTCCAGCGCGCGCGCTTCGCTTTATGCGGCGCGCCATGACGCGTTTCGACTTTTCCATCCACGCGCGCGACGGCAAGGCGCGCACCGGCAGGATCCGCATGATGCGCGGCGACATCCGCACGCCCGCGTTCATGCCGGTCGGCACCGCCGCGACCGTGAAGGCGATGAAGCCCGCGGACGTGCGCGCCACCGGGGCCGACATCATCCTCGGCAACACCTATCACCTGATGCTGCGCCCCGGCGACGAGCGCATGGCGCGCCTTGGCGGGCTGCACCGCTTCATGGGCTGGGACCGGCCGATCCTGACCGATTCGGGCGGCTATCAGGTGATGAGCCTTTCGGACCTCACCAAGGTGACCGAGGAGGGCGTGCGCTTCGCCTCGCACCTCGACGGTTCGCGGCACCTGCTGACGCCCGAACGCTCGATGGAGATCCAGCGCAACCTCGGCAGCGACATCGTGATGGCGTTCGATGAGTGCACCGCGTTTCCGGCGCCGCACGCGGTGGCGGCGAAGTCGATGGAGATGTCGATGCGCTGGGCGAAGCGTTCGCGCGAGGGCTTCGACGGGCACGAGCACGCGGGCCGCGCAGCGCTGTTCGGCATCCAGCAGGGATCGATGTTCGAGGACCTGCGCCGCGCCTCCTCGCAGGCGCTGACCGAGATCGGCTTTGACGGGTACGCGATCGGCGGCCTCGCGGTGGGCGAAGGCCAGCCGCAGATGTTCGAAGTGCTCGACTATGCGCCGGGGCTGCTGCCGGAGGACCGGCCGCGCTACCTGATGGGCGTCGGCAAGCCCGACGACATCGTGGGGGCGGTGCAGCGGGGCATCGACATGTTCGACTGCGTGCTGCCGACGCGATCGGGCCGCAACGGGCAGGCGTTCACGCACGATGGGCCGATCAACCTTCGCAACGCGCGCTTCGCGGAGGATACAGGCCCGCTCGATCCCGATTGCAGCTGCCCGGTGTGTCACGGCTGGAGCCGCGCTTACATCCACCACCTGATCCGCTCAGGCGAAATCCTGGGCGCGATGCTGATGACCGAGCACAATCTCTCCTTTTATCAACAGTTGATGGCGGGGCTTCGGCAGGCCATCGCGGAGGGGCGGCTGGAGGCGTTCGCGCAGGCGTTCGTCGGCCGCTACCGGAAGGATGGCTGATGGCGGTTGTCGAGATCGAGCGCTGCGGGGGTTACGCCGTCGTCACGATGAACCGCCCGGAAGCGATGAACGCGCTTTCGAAGGCGCTGCGCAGCGAACTCGCGCGCAGCTTCGACGCGCTTGAGGCTGATCCCGACATCCGCGTGGCGATTCTGACTGGCGCGGGAGACCGGGCGTTCACGGCTGGCCTCGATCTCAAGGAACTGGGATCGGGCGCGTCGAACCTCGCGGACGCGGTCGCCAAGGAAGACCCCGTGAGCGCGCTCGGCCGCTTCTCCGGCCCCGTGATCGCGGCGATCAACGGCGTCGCCATCACCGGCGGCTTCGAACTGGCGCTTGCCTGCGACGTGCTGATCGCGTCAGAGACCGCACGCTTCGCCGACACGCACGCGCGCCTCGGCCTGATGCCCGGCTGGGGCCTCAGCCAGCGACTGAGCCGTGCCATCGGCATCTCGCGCGCCAAGGAACTGTCGCTGACCGGCAATTTCATCGACGCCGCGACGGCGGAACGCTGGGGCCTTGTGAACCGGGTCGTTGCGCCCGCCGAACTGATGCCGGCGGCACGGCGCCTTGCAGAGGACATGATCTCCGCCGATCCCGAGACGCTGAAGGCTCTGAAGGCGCTCATCGACGACGGCTTCGCGCTTCCCTTCGGCGAGGCCATGGCACTGGAGAGCGAACGGTCGGCGGGCAATAGCGCGATCGGCGCCGAGGCGGTAGAGGCGCGGCGAAAAAGTCCGTTCTGGAACGCGGGCGTTCGCAGGCCTCCTAACGCCCTTTGAAGTTGGCGGGGCGCTTTTGCAGGAAGGCGGCCACGCCTTCCGCGAAATCCTCGGTAAGTCCCGCGAGCCGCTGGTTGCGGCGTTCGACCATCAGCCCTTCGCTGAGCGGCTTGTCGAGGCATTGGCGCAGGCCCTGACGGATGAGCGCATAAGCCTTCGTCGGTCCCTTCGCGAGCCGCGCGGCGAGCGCGCCCGCCTCGGTCATCAATGCATCATCGTCGACCACCTTGTAGATCATGCCCCAGTCGAGCGCCTGCGCGGCCGGCACCTTCTCGCCGAGCATCATCATCGCCTGCGCCCGTGCGCGACCGGCGAGGCGCGGCAGGATCCATGTCGAGCCGACATCGGGCACGAGGCCGATGTTGACGAAGGCCTGCAGGAAATAGGCGGAGCGGGCGGCGATCACGATGTCGCCCGCAAGCGCGATCGATGCACCTGCGCCGGCTGCGGGGCCATTCACGGCGGTGACGAAGGGGACGGGCAGATCCATCAGCCGCTCGAGCAGCGGGTTGAAATGGCTTTCGAGCACCTTGCCCGTATCCATCGGGCCTGCAGGGAGCCCGCTGCTGTCCGGCGCCGCGCCCGCATTGCCGCCCGAAAGATCCGCGCCCGAGGAAAAGCCGCGGCCCGCGCCGGTCATCAGCAGCACGCGGGCCGTGCCGCGATCCCGCACGGCATCGATCGCGTGGATCATCTCGCCGACCGAATGGGTGCTGAGGCCATTCAGCACATCCGGCCGGTTTATGGTCAGCGTCGCGATGCCGTCCCGTTCATCGAGCAGGATGTGATCGTAGGCCATGTGCAACTCCCCATATCCAGTTCGGGGGATGCTTAGCCTGATGCGACGGGATGGGAACCGATCAATTGAAAGGGGTCGTCGCCTGACCGGTTCCCGCCCGGTCAGTCGTCGAAGCGCCGGTCGAGCACTTCGCCGGTCCGCCGATCGAGCACGAGTTCCACCTTGCGATTCCGGTCGTCGCGGCCTTCCACCTTGATCGTGGAGCGCTTGATCTTGATCTCGTCAGCACGCACGCCTTGCTTCGCGGCGTGCTTTTCAGCGGCGCCGAACGACTTCGGCTTGGCAGCGGGTGCCGCGCAGGCGGTGAACGGTGCGGCGAGAGCGAGGACGGCGGCGGGGAGAACGTATCGGTTCATGGGCAATCTCCTTGGGTTCGATATCGCCGCCGGATAGCCGCCCGCGCCTGACATGCGATCGTCTGTGGTCGTCAGCAAAGCGTCAGCCCCGGCGTGCTAGGTGCGGCGGATGCAGACGATCCTGAAATCCGGCGTTCGCTGGGTCTTTCTGACGGTTTTCGCTTTGGCGACGACGCTTGCGCTCGCCTCGGGGGCGCCCGCGAAAGACAAGAAGGCGAAGAAGGCCGAGGAAGCGAATTCGATTCGCGCCGCCGTCGAGCGCGGCGATCTCCTGCCGCTGCCCCGTATCCTCGCGCTTGCGCAGGCGCGTGTTAAAGGGGAAGTGCTGAAGATCGAACTCGAGCAGGATGACGGCGTGCTCAGCTATGAGGTCAAGATCCTGACCAGGAAAGGCCGCGTGCGCGAGGTCGAACTCGATGCCCGCACGGGCGCGCTCATCAAGATCGAGGATGATTGATGCGCCTGCTCGTGGTGGAGGACGATCCCGATGTGGGGGACGATCTCGTCCGCGCGCTCGGTGAAGCGGGCTTCGTCGTCGATCTTGCCGTGACCGGCGATGACGCGTGGTATCGCGGCGATACCGAGAACTATGCCGCCGTCATCCTCGATCTCGGCTTGCCGCGCCTCGACGGGCTCAGCGTGCTGCGGCGATGGCGGAGCTCGGGGCGCAACTTCCCGGTGCTGATCCTCACCGCGCGCAGCGAATGGACCGAGAAGGTCGAGGGCATCGATGCGGGCGCAGACGATTATCTCGCCAAGCCCTTCGCGATGGGCGAACTCGTGGCGCGGGTGCGCGCGCTGCTGCGCCGGGCGGCCGGACACGGATCGTCGGTCATCCGCATCGGCCGCCTGGCGCTCGATACGAGCCGTATGTCCGCGCATGTCGATACCCACACGATCCGCCTGTCACCGCTCGAATACCGTTTCCTTGAATTCCTTGCGCACCAGCGCGGCAGCGTGATCGCCGCCCATGACATCGCCGAACATCTCTACGGCACCGCCGATGTGGGGGACACCAACGCCATCGAAGCGCTCGTCACCCGGCTGCGTCGCAAGGTGGGGCCGGGCATTGTCGAGACGCGGCGCGGTTTCGGCTACGTTCTTTCGGAGGAAGGCTGATGCCGGTGCGTTCGCTGCGGCTGCGGCTGTTGGCGAGCGCTGCCGCGGCGGTGTTTCTCGCGCTCGCGATCGCGGGCTTTGGTCTTCACCTGCTGTTCGAACGCCATATCGAGCGCCGCGAAGCGCTGTCGATGGAAGCCAAGGCGCACGAACTGCTCGCAGCGCTGAGGCTTGATACCCAAGGGAGGCCGGTCGTCGATCCGCTTCCCTCCGACACCCGCTTCAACCAGCCGGCGGGCGGCCTCTATTGGCAGGTCAGCACGGCGTCCGGGCAGGCGCATTCGCCCTCGCTTTGGGATCAGTCGATCACGTCCATGCCCGGCACGCCGCGCGACCATTGGCGTATAAGGCGCGTTCCCGGCCCCTTCGCGCAGGGGTTGCTCGTGATCGAGCGCATGGTCGAGCCCGACCGGAGCAGCCGCGCGGCGCTGGTGCAGGTCGCCACAGATGACAGCGCGCTGAGCGACGCCCAGCGCGAGTTCAGCCTTGAAATGATCGGTTCGCTGGTTCTGCTATGGCTCGTGCTGACAGGCGCAGCTTACGGCCAGGTGGTGCTTGGGCTTAAGCCGCTCGGCCGCATTCGTGCCGAGCTCGACCGGATGCGGCGCAATCCGGGTGCGCGGCTTTCGGCGGATCATCCCGCCGAGATCGATCCGCTGGCGAACGCGATCAACTCGCTTGCCGATGCGCGCGCGGCGGATGTCGACCGTGCGCGCCGCCGCGCCGCCGACCTCGCGCACAGCCTGAAGACGCCGCTTGCCGCGCTTGCTGCGCAGAGCCGCCGTGCACGCGAGGCGGGTGCACATGAGGCGGCGGACGGGCTCGATCGCGCGATCGCGGCGGCGGGCGCGGCGCTGGAGGCGGAGCTTGCGCGTTCGCGCTCGGCGGTGGCGCGCGAGGCGCAGGCGGCGTCGCGGGCGAACGTGCTCGCTGCAGCGGAGGCTGTCGCCGCGGTCCTCGAACGCACCGAGGCGGGCGAACGCATCGTGTTCGAGATCGATGTGCCCGAAGACATCGAACTGCCATTTGCCGCTTCGGACCTTGCCGAAATCCTCGGCGCGCTGATGGAAAACGCCGCGCGCTTTGCCCGCCGACGCGTCACCGTGTCCGGCACTGCGGCCGATAACGAGGTTTGCGTTACCATCGCGGACGACGGCCCCGGCATCGCCGATACACGCGCGGCGACGGCGCTCGTGCGCGGCGGGCGGCTTGACGAGGCCGGGCCAGGCCACGGCTTCGGGCTTGCGATCGTGAGCGACCTGGTAAGCGCCACCGATGGCGCAATGACGCTCGGCGCCGGCCCGCTCGGCGGTCTTGAAGTCCGCCTTGCGTGGCCGGCTGCTGCTGCTTCCTAGAAGTTGACGAGGAAATTGAGGCGCAGGCGGTTCTGCCAATCGACGGGGCCGATGACGCCGTCCTTCTGCCGGTAGCGGTAGTATGTGGCGTTGAGGACGAGGTTGTGTTTCGGCACGAAATCGATGGCGAGCGTGTGCTGCATGTAATTGGTGGCGATGTTGGTGTTGTCCTGGCTGAACGCGGCGAGGACGGCGTCGGTGTCGGCCTCGGCATAGCCGTAGGCGAAGCGCCAGTCGCCGGGCTTGGCGGCGCGGCCGACGAGGAGATCGACGCCGAAGCCGGTGTCGGCATCGGTGGCGGCACCGTAGTTGTGCACATAGTCGCCGACGAGGCGCACGGGCCACTTCTCGCCGAGGCCGTTCCAGGTGAGCGCGGCGATGACGTCGAGCAGGTTGAAGTCGGAGAGGTAGCGCCCGCCTGCGAAGAGGTTGGAGCGGAAATCGCCGGCATCCGCGCCGGCGAGGCTGCGCAGGGAGTAGTCGAAGTAGCCGACGGCGAGTTCGGCCTGGATGGGCGCGGAAGGTGTCTGCATTGCGAGCTGGCCGCCGATCATGCGGCTGTCCGGCCCGGCGACGGATTCGTCGACGAGGAAGTAGAGCCCTGCCGCCTTCAGCTTCACGCCGCCGAGATCGGCGGTGTACGCGGCGGACGCGCCCTGCGGGGAGACGTCGCCGTCCCAGACGAGCTCGGTGCGCATGAACGGCTGCGGGATCTTGCCGAGGTGGACCTGAAGATCGCCGGGGGTGAGGCGGATATAGGCCTGATCGAGGCTGACCTGCAGATCATCGTCGAAGTTCGACAGCGTCATGTCGGCGGAGTTGGGGTCATCGGGATCGCCCGTGGCGAGCTGGCCGCCGACGGTGAGCCAGTCGTTCACCGCATAAGCGGCGCGCAGGCGCGCGCGGAGCACGCCGCGATCACGGTCGCGCGCACCGGCGACGCCGAAGTTGGATTCATAGCGCACGCGCATGTCGCCCGAGAGGCTGAGACGCGAGGGTTCGCTGCTGACGGGCGCTGGCGCAGCAGCGGGCGCAGCCGCGTCGGCGACCGGGGTTTCGCGCTGCCTTGCGAGCGCGCCTTCAAGCTCGGCGATGCGCGCCTGCGCACGGGCCTGTTCGGCGCGGAGCGCCTCGACCGCGGCCTTGAGCTCGGCGATGTCGTCCGCCGGTGCCGCCGCTGCCGGTGTGAGCGATGATCCCAGCAGCAATGCCGCGCAGAGCGGCAGGCGCGAACGGTAAAGACCAGAGAGCGACATGATAAATTCCCCATGCAGAAAACAGGCGCGGCGCCGCCGATAGCATCGCCGCGCTGTCACCTATCTGACAGGGGGTGTCAGCGAACCGTCAGGTTCGCGCGGCCGCCTTCACCTTCGCGCGGAAGGCGTGAAGAAGCGGCTCGGTGTAGCCGCTCGGCTGGCTGACACCTTCGAAGACGAGCGCGCGCGCGGCCTGATAGGCGAGGCTGGTGGTCTCGTTGCCCGACATCGGCCGGTAGAGCGGGTCGCCTGCGTTCTGCGCGTCGACCTTCGCGGCCATGCGCGCGAAGGCGGCGTCGACGTCCGCCGCCGTGCAGACGCCGTGCAGCAGCCAGTTCGCCATGTGCTGCGAGGAAATGCGCAGTGTGGCGCGGTCTTCCATCAGCCCGATGTCGTGAATGTCGGGCACCTTCGAGCAGCCGACGCCCTGATCCACCCAGCGCACGACATAGCCGAGAATGCCCTGCGCGTTGTTGTCCAGTTCCTCCCGGATCTCTTCGGACGACCAGTTGTGCCCGGCGGCGAGCGGGATGGTGAGGAGGGCGCCGAGGCTGTCGATGCCCTCCGCGCGGCGTTCTTCCTGACGCGCGAACACATCGACGGCGTGATAGTGCGTCGCGTGCAGCGTGGCGGCGGTGGGCGAAGGCACCCACGCGGTGTTCGCGCCCGTCTTCGGATGACCGATCTTCTGCTCCAGCATGTCCGCCATCCGGTCCGGCGCGGCCCACATGCCCTTGCCGATCTGCGCGCGGCCCGAAAGCCCGCAGGCGAGGCCGATCTGCACGTTGCGGTTCTCGTAGGCGGTGATCCATGCCGACGTCTTCATGTCGCCCTTGCGGATCATCGCACCCGCACGCATCGACGTGTGCATCTCGTCGCCCGTGCGATCGAGGAAGCCGGTGTTGATGAAGACGATGCGATCCTTCACCGCCGCGATGCACGCCGCGAGATTGGCCGACGTGCGGCGCTCTTCATCCATCACGCCGACCTTGATCGTGTGGCGCGCGAGGCCGAGCAGATCCTCGATCGCGTCGAAAAGACGGTTGGTGAACGCGGCCTCTTCGGGGCCGTGCATCTTGGGCTTCACGATGTAGATCGAACCGGCGCGGCTGTTCACGAAACGGCCCTGACGCTTGAGGTCGTGGACGCCGATGAGGCTGGTGACGATGCCGTCGAGGATGCCTTCGGGCGCTTCCGATCCATCGGGGAGGCGCACGGCGGGCGTCGTCATCAGGTGGCCGACATTGCGCACGAAGAGGAGACTGCGGCCCGGCAGCGTGAAGGCCGTTCCGTCCGGCGCGGTATAGGCGCGGTCCGCGTTCAGGCGGCGCGTCATCGGTTTGCCGGCCTTTTCGAACGTGTCTTCAAGATCGCCCTTCATGAGGCCGAGCCAGTTCGCATAGGCGGCGACCTTGTCTTCCGCGTCCACGGCGGCGACCGAGTCTTCAAGGTCGACGATCGTGGAGAGCGCGGATTCGAGGACGACGTCGGCGAGGCCCGCCGGATCGTCGCGGCCGATCGGGTGCGCGCGATCGATGACGAGTTCAATGTGGAGGCCGTTGTGGCGGAGCAGCAGGTTGTCGCCCGCGCGGCCGACGAGCTGCGCGGGATCGGCGAGCGCGGGGGTGCCGCCTGCCCAGCCCGTCCACGATCCGCTCGCGAGCGGCACGGCGCGGTCGAGGAATGCCTTCGCCCACGCGATCACCTGCGCGCCACGCGCCGGATCATAGCCCTTCCCCACCGGGGTGCCCGGAATCGCATCGGTGCCGTAGAGCGCATCATACAGGCTGCCCCAGCGCGCATTGGCGGCGTTGAGCACGAAACGCGCGTTGAGCACGGGGACGACGAGCTGCGGCCCGGCGAGCGTCGCAAGCTCCGCATCGACATTCTGCGTGGTGACGGTGAAGGGCGTGGGTTCGGGCACGAGGTAGCCGATTTCGCGCAGGAACGCCTGATACTCGGCAGCGTCGAGGGGCTTTCCGGCGCGCGCCGTGTGCCAGGCATCGATGCGCGCCTGCAGATCGTCGCGCTTCGCGAGGAGCGCCGCGTTTTCGGGGGCGAAGCGGGCGTAGATGTCCGCAACGCCTGCCCAGAAGGCGTCGGCGGCGACGCCCGTGCCGGGCAGCGCCTGCTCTTCGATGAAGCGGACGAGGCTGTCCGCGATCTGGAGGCCGTTCTTCGTCGTCATGGTCTGATCGTCCCGTATGGTTTCGCGCGTTCATAGACGAGCGCGAACTCGTGCGGTAGACGAACGAAAATTAAAGCAGCTTTTCACCACGGGAATAAATCGGATGGATGCCGATTACGCGCTGTTTGCCAAGATCATCGAAAGCGGCAGCCTTTCGGCGGCGGGGCGCGCGGTGGGGCTTTCGCCTGCGATGGTTTCGAAGCGGCTGGCGCGGCTGGAAGCGCGGCTCGGCACGGCGCTCGTGAACCGCACGACGCGGCGGCTCGCGCTCACCGAAACCGGGGCGCGCTTTCACGCGGACGTGCTGGCGATCCTGAAGGCGGTGGCGGAGGCGGAGGCGCGTGCGAGCGGCGACAAGGACGGCCCGGCGGGGCTGCTGCGCGTGTCCGCGCCCACATCGTTCGGGCGGCTGCACATCGCGCCGCACCTGAAGCGATTTCTGGATGATTATCCGCGCATCACGCTCGATCTCGATCTTTCGGACGGGTTCGTGGACCTGATGGCGGCGCGCATCGACGTTGCCGTGCGGATCACGCCCACAGTCGGCGGCGGCGTGAGCGCCCGGCGGCTGGCGACGAACCGCCGCATCCAATGCGCGGCCCCCGCCTATATCGCGCAGCACGGCGCGCCGGAGGACACGGCGGCGCTCGCGCGGCACCAGCTGCTCGCGGCAACGGGCCAGTTTCCGTGGCGGCTGACGGGCGGGGATGGGAGAACCGTTTCCATCGACGGCACCAGCCGCGTGCGCACCAATTCGAGCGAGGTCGTCCGCGAGCTGTGCATCGCCGGGGTCGGCATCGCGCTCAGATCACTATGGGACGTGAGCGCCGACCTCGCCGCCGGGCGGCTGGTGCGCATACTGCCGGACTGCGAGGGATCGGCGGACGTCGGCATCTACGCCGTCTCGCCACGGCGCCCCCAAATTGCGCCTGCGGTGCGGGCGTTCACGGATTTTCTGGAAGGGCTGTATGGGCCGGTGCCGCCTTGGGAGGGGTGAGGGGGCTCAAGTGGGGCAATGCATTTTGGTATGCCGCGCAAAACGACGTCTGCGTCCTTGGCGCGTGCGGATCGGGGACCCATAGCGTTGTCGATCTCGTAAGGAAATCCGGTCTCTCAGGCTAATGATCCAAAGGGCGACTGATCGATAGCCAGTAGCCCAATCAATAATCGCTCGGTATAGCGCCTTTACACATTGCCGAGGGAAGAAGGCATGATCGGGTTAACGATCGAAGATTTTGCATGTATTCGCGAAGCTCGGTTTGAGCTTGCTCCTGTAACCGTTCTCATAGGGCCGCAGGGTAGTGGGAAAAGTGTAACAACAAAGCTGTTTTATTTCTGTGTAGACATTTTATCTCGGCAGCATACGTGCGCAGAGAAAGGGATGACGTTAGAGGAATTCAAAGCCGAAACTGCAAAATTATTCAAAATCTGGTTTCCGCCCAGTGCGTGGGGTAGGCGGCGCTTCAATATCAATTTCCAGGAAGGTGACTTCACGGTCCGGTTTCTACGGCGTATGTCCAAGGGTGCGCCCTCTCAAGAGATAGCGGTCACGTTTTCAGATTTTTTCTGCAAGCAGTATACTGTGCTTGCTCAAGCCTACGATCGCCTGAAGTCCGCCCAGGAACTCGACGAAGACGGGCTGCTTCGAGGTTCTGAAGGGTTGTGGCGGGTTCGCGAACAAGCACAAGCTCGTTTAGCGAAACAACTCGGCGCCAATTATCTTGATGGTCAGACATTTATTCCCGCAGGCAGAGCCTTTTTCACTAGCATCGGGAGGTTGGTAGCCGCGATCGAGCAAGGAAGCAGCCTCGACCCGGTGACTATCCGATTTGCCAAATTATTTGCTACTCTTAGAGATTATTCGTCGAGACGGATTAGATTTTCTCGAGTCAATAAGGAAGATAAGGTTCGTCGTGAGGCGATCATGGCTGAACTATTTGGAGGAAAAATTAAATTTGAGAGTGATTTCGAATTTGTTGAGACAAGCGATGGTAGAATAATTCCATTTACGGCCCTTTCGAGTGGTCAGCAAGAGCTTCTCCCAATGTGGCTTTTGCTTGATTATTATTCGGATTCTCCTTCTCGTGCCGATCGCTATGGCGACCTCTTCTATATTGAAGAGCCTGAGGCGCACCTTTTTCCAGTGGCTCAGAGCTTGCTAATGGATTTTCTTATTGGCGAGGTGGTCTCTAAGAAAGAAAAGCGAAGTTTGGTTCTGACCACTCACAGCCCATACATACTTTCTAAGATAAATAACTATCTTAAGGCCGGGCAGATTGGTCGTAATCGCAAAAATAGCGCCGCGGTTTCCAAAATTGTCCCGAAAGAATTCTGGTTGACTCCTTCAAGAGTAAAGGCTTACGCAATAAAAAACGGGTATCTCAGAGAGATTATAGATCAAGATGGACTCATTGATGGGTCCTATATTGACAGCGTTTCTGAGGATGTGTCACGAGATTTTAGTAGGCTGTTGGATATCGAGTTTCCCGAGGGGGGCGACGTGTGAGCCAAGAACTCCAGTGCGTGGAACATGTGACGGGTTCAAACATCACAGTGAAAGAGAAGGGCCGGAGAGCAAACTTCAAGAATCCAAATAATGCCTCGTTCCAAAGAGTGCGTGTAGATGACTGCCTTATAACGGAAGGCCCCAGGGCGGATTGGATTATAAACAAGATCGGCGTCGGTAGTGTTGTAATTGAACTAAAAGGAAAAGGCGTAGAATACGCTTGTAAGCAGCTTTCAGCTACAGTTATTCATCCTAACGTTCAGCCGTGGCTTCAATCTCGCAAGGCTCTTCTTGTAATGTGTTCACGCTATCCCAAATTCGACACTATTGTAGCTAAGGCGACAGCTGCAGCGCGAAGCAAAGGTATGAAGTTGTTCGTTGCTTGCAACGATCGGGACTTTGTTTTGGAAGACCTTCTATAGCATCTGCCCCACCTTCTGCCTCAGTCGGCGCAGCGTCTTTTGTATTTATGCCTCAAGCCTTCCATCGCCTGCGATGAGGCATAAAACCTCCGCCGATCCCCCTCAAACCGGCACCGCCGTCTTGTAAACGATCGGCCGCAGCGCAAAACTCGTCGTCACCTGCGCCACCCCCTCGATGCGGGTGAGCCGTCGCAGCACGTCCTCGAAATCGGCGAGGGAGGGGACGAGGACGCGGAGCTGGTAGTCGGCTTCGCCGGTCATCAGGTAGCATTCCATCACCTCCGGAAAGGCGGCGACGGCGGTTTCGAAGATGTCGAGGTGCTTTTCGTCCTGCTGATTGAGCCGCACGCGCACGAAGGCGCTGATCGTGAGGCCGACCTGGGCCGGGCTGACCAGCGCGACATAGCCGGTGATGATGCCCGCCGCCTCCAGCTGGCGCACGCGGCGCAGGCACGGGCTCGGCGAGAGGCCGACCTTCTCCGAAAGCTCCTGATTGGTGATGCGCCCGTCTTCCTGAAGACATTCGAGGATTTTGACATCAAGCGCGTCGAGCGGTGGCGTTGGCATAAAATTGCTTCCTGACGGTTTCCGGCAATCGTTTCTGCCAAATTGCGCCGCCTGTCGAGCCCATTTCGCAAGGACCGCGCGGCCTCGCGCGTAATATATGGACGGCTGGCACAGTGCGCGGAGCGACAAGATGACGGTGACGGTTTCCAGCCCCGATACGGTGAGCACGCTCGAAGACCTGGAGACGCGGCTGCGCTGGCTGGCGGCGTGGACGATCCACAACGCGAACCACATCCGCGAGAACGTGGACGGCATCAAGGTGGGCGGGCATCAGGCGAGCTGCGCTTCGATGAGCGCGATCATGGCGGCGCTGTATTTCCACGCGCTGGGGCCGAACGACCGCGTGGCGGTGAAGCCGCACGCCGGGCCGCTGCTCCACGCGATCCACTACATGCTGGGGAACGAAAGCCTGGACCGGCTGAAGGCGTTTCGCGGGCTGGGCGGCGTGCAATCCTACCCTTCGCGCACCAAGGACGTGATCCCGGTGGATTTCTCGACCGGATCGGTGGGGCTCGGCGTCGCGATCACAGCGTTCGCGAGCCTCGTGCAGGACTACATGGTCGCGCACGGGCTGATGGCGGAGGCGGACACGGGCCGCATGATCGCGCTGATGGGCGACGCGGAACTCGACGAGGGCAATATCTATGAATGCCTGATCGAGGCGTACAAGCACGACATCCGCAACTGCTGGTGGATCGTGGACTATAACCGGCAGTCGCTCGATGCGACGACCGCCGACCGCATGTTCCGCCGCTTCGACGACATCTTCGAAACCTGCGGATGGCGCGTGGTGACGCTGAAGCACGGGCGGCACCAGCGCGCGGCGTTCAAGGAGCCGGGCGGGCAGGCACTCGCGGACTGGATCGACAATTGCCCGAACGCCGAATATGCGGCGCTCACCTATCAGGGCGGGGCAGCGTGGCGCGCGCGGCTGGAGGCGGACATCGGCAGCGTGCGCGGCGTGAAGGCGCTGCTTTCCAAGCGCGACGATGCGGCGCTCGCGGAGCTGATGACGAACCTCGGCGGGCATTGCCTTGAAACGCTGAAAGACGCGTTCGACGGGGCGAAGGACGACCGGCCGACGCTGTTCATCGCCTACACGATCAAGGGCTATGGCCTGCCGCTCGCCGGGCACAAGGACAATCATTCCGGGCTGATGACGCCGGGGCAGATCGCGGAGCTGCGCGGGCGGCTCGGCATCGCCGAGGGCGAGGAATGGGAACCGTGGGCGGGGCTTGGCGGCAATGCGGCCGCGGCGGCGAAGGCGATGCTGGAGGCCGCGCCGATCCGGCAGAAGAAGGACGCGCGGCCGATCGATTCAGTGCCCGTGCCGACGCTGGACGCGCCGCGCGAGGCGGAGCAATCGACGCAGGCGGCGTTCGGGAAGATCCTCTTCGAGCTGGCGAAATCGGGCCATCCGCTCGCCGCGCGGATCGTGACGACATCGCCCGACGTGACGGTTTCCACGAACCTCGGCGGCTGGGTGAACCAGCGCGGGCTGTTCCGGCGGCAGGACCTTGCCGACGTGTTCCAGAAGGCGAAGATTCCCTCCGCGCAGAAATGGTCCGGCGCGCCCGCGGGGCAGCACATCGAACTCGGCATCGCGGAGAACAACCTGTTCCTCGTGCTCGGCGCGCTCGGGCTTGCGGGCGATCTGTTCGGCGCGCAGCTGATGCCGGTAGGGACGGTGTATGATCCCTTCATCGCGCGCGGGCTCGATGCGCTGAATTACGCCTGCTATCAGGACGCGCGGTTCATGCTGGTGGCGACGCCTTCGGGCGTGACGCTGGGGCCGGAAGGCGGCGCGCACCAATCGATCAACCCGCCGCTGATCGCGATGGGCCAGCCGGGGCTGACGCACTACGAGCCCGCGTTCGCCGACGAACTCGCGCTGATGATGGAACACGGTTTCCGCCACATGCAGGCGGCGGACGGCGGATCGATCTATTTCCGCCTGACGACGCGCACCATCCTGCAGGCGCGGCGCGAGGACGATGCGTGGCAGGCCGATGCGCTGAAGGGCGCGTACTGGCTGCGCGCGCCCGCAGAGGGCGGCGAGGCGGCGGTCGTGGCGATGGGCGCGGTGATGCCCGATGCGATCGCGGCGTGGGAACTGCTGGAGGCGGACCTGCCGGGGCTCGGGCTGCTCGCCGTCACCTCGCCGACGCTGCTGCACCGCGACTGGAGCGCGGCGCGGGCGGCGCGCTGGCAGGGCCGCGCGAAGGAGACGTCGCATATCGAAACGCTGCTCGGCACGCTCGCGGCGAATGCGGGGCTTGTCACTGTGCTCGACGGGTCTCCGGCGGCGCTGTCGTGGATCGGCGGCGTGCGCGGCCACCGCGTCAGCCCGCTCGGCGTCGACCGCTTCGGGCAGACCGGCAACCTAGCGGACACGTATCGCATCCACCGCCTGAACGCGGACGCGATCGTGGAGGCGGCGGCGGAGCTGTTCCTCTAGGCCTCGGCCGGATCGCTGATGCTGTGACGGCCGGTTTCGATGCGGCCCGCGAAGCGCTGTTCGAAGCCGGGCGCGGTGACGGTGAGGTCGTACCAGCCTTGCGAGTCTTTCGCGGACCAGACGTGGGCGGCTTTCAGCGGCTGCGACATGGCCTCGTAATGCTCGCTGCGCAGCGTGGCTTCGCCGCGTGAGGCGAGCTTAAGCGCCGGGCCTTTACGATCGTAGCGTGCCGTCACGACTGGCGGCGTGGCGTTTTGCGCGAGCGAGCCTTTGATGGCGCGGACGAAGCCGTTGGGGCCGATCAGCCAGAGGTCGAACGATCCGTCCGCTTCCACCGCCCAGTCGTCGGAAAGGCGCTTGCCGGCTTCCACGGTGTAGCGGCGCGGGATGCGGTCGAGGTTCAGCTTGTCGTAGACGTGGAACACCGCGCCCGCCGTGCCGGTGTTCGCGAAATCGACCGTGACGGCACGGCGCTTCGCATCGACGCGCATGTCGGCGTGAAGCTCGTAGGGCAGCGCGCGCGAGGGGCGCGTGCCCGCCTCCTGCCACAGCGGCTGCGGGGTTTCCGGCGGCATGATCTTCGGGCGCTGCATGTGCGCGAGGACGACGCCCGACGCGCCCGTCACCGGCGGCAGCGGCGGGAAGCTCGTGTCCGTCGGCGCGGCGAAATCGAACGCCGAGGTGAGGTCGCCGCTCACCGCGCGGTGCCAGGGGCTGATCGCGGGGATCGTGATGTCGAAGCGCTTTTCGAGGAACTGGCCGATCGAGGTGTGGTCCATCACTTCGGACGTGACCCAGCCGCCCCGGCTCCACGGCGAGACGACGTACATCGGCACGCGCGGCCCCATCGCCCACGGGCGGACCTTGCCGCTGATGTCGTCGGTGGGGTCGGTATATTTGCCGGCAGTGTCGTGGAAATAATGCCCGGCGATCGGCATCGTCGTTTTCCCGCAGAGATTGCCCTCCACATCGTAGGAGGGCGGCGCGGCGGGGGGGACGTGATCGAACTGGCCGTCGTTCTCGTCGAAGGTGAGGAAGAAGGCGGTCTTCGCCCAGACGTCGGGATTCGATGTCAGCGCATCGAGGACCATCGCGGTGAATTCGGCGCCCTGCAGCGGCGTCGAGGCGCTCGGATGCTCGGACCATTCCTTGGGCGGCAATACCCACGATACGGCGGGGAGCGTGCCGTTCTTCACATCGTCCGCGAGCTGGAGCAGCGTGTATTCGCTCATGCCGCGCTTGTAGAGTTCAGAGCCCGGCTTTGCGTCGCGGAAGCTCTGCGAACCGAGACAGCCGTGCATCGCGCCCGTCCAGTTGTCGTTCGGATCCTGATAGATGCGCCAATCGATGCCGGCATCTTGCAGCACGTCGGGGATCGTCGGCCAGGTGAGGGCATTGCCCTGATAGGTGTAACCCGGCGACGGGAGCGCGCCCTTCACCCAGCAGCGGAGGTTGTTCGGCTCCGAATTCACATCGGTGCAATTCTCGCCCTTCGCGACCGCCTGCGGATCGAAGTTGGAGCCGGTCCAGAACACGATGCGGTTGGGATCGGTGCCGGATGTCACGGAGCAGTGATAGGCATCGCAAATCGTGAAATTCTCGGCGAGCGCGAACTGGAAGGGAATGTCCTCGCGCCGGTAATAGCCCATCGAATAGGGGTTCTTGTAGCGCGGCCATTCGCCGAAGCGGCCCTGGCTCCACGCGGCCTGCGCGTCGGAAAAGCTGTGCGGCGTGCCGGGCACCTTCAGCGCATCGGTGGTCTTCGTGTCGAGATGGTAGGGCGGAAGCTCGCGCTTGCCGTCCGACTGCTGCCAGACGGTGCGGTCGCCGCGCATCGGGATGGGGTGACGATCGCCGAAGCCGCGCACGCCGCGCATCGTGCCGAAATAATGATCGAAGGAGCGGTTCTCCTGCATCAGGATGACGATGTGCTGCACGTCCTTGATCGTGCCCGTGACGCGCGCGGGGGCGATCGCCATGGCGCGCGCGATGCTGGCTGGAAGCGCGGAGAGCGCGGCGCCGGCTGCGGCGGTGCGGAGGAAATTCCGGCGGCTGGTGTCGGTCATCGTGCGCCTTTCATTGGAGGATCAGAGCGCCGCGCGGCGCAGGTGCGCGGCCGCCCGGTCGAGGAGGAAAACCACGAGGAAAATGACGACGAGGATCGTGCCGACATGGCCGTAGTCGTACATGTCGTAGCGGCCCTTCAGTTCCTGCCCGATGCCGCCCGCGCCGACGATGCCGATGACGGTCGCCATGCGCATGTTGCGGTCGAGCACATAAAGCGCGGCGGCGATGAAGCGCGGCATCGCCTGCGGCAGCACCGCCCAGCGAAGCTGCGCGAGCATGGTGGCGCCGCCGGCCGCGAGCGCTTCCTGCGGGCGGGGGTCGAGCCCCTCCATGTCTTCGCCGTAGACCTTGCCGAGATAGCCCGCGCCGTAGAAGGCGAGCGCGAGAATGCCCGCGATGGGCCCGAAGCCGTAGGCGATGACGAGGAACAGCGCGCTGATCATCTCGGGGATCGAGCGCAGCAGGCTGATCGCCGCGCCCGCGACACCGCGCAGCGCGGGCGAATGCGTGATGTTGCGCGCCGCGCCGAGCGCGAGCGGAAAGCCGATCAGGATCGCGATCACCGTACCCCACAGCGCGATCTCGAGCGTTTCCAGCATCTTTGCAGCGACGTGGACGAGATAGCCGACAGGCTCGACGAGAACCGTGGTGCGCTCGGTGCGCGACTCCATTTCAAGCGTATCGGGATTGAGCGCCTGCGTCGTGCTCTCGACGCTTTCGATGCGTGCGAACGGGGGCAGATGCCGGGGATCGAAATTCTCGAGCCGGCTCACCTCGGTGCGCGTGGAGATTTGCAGCGGAAACAGTTTACCCGCGACCGCGCCGAAACCGTCTGCGACTTCGGATTCCGGCACGATCCCGACCGCAGCAAGCGCGGCCTCGCCGGTCATCGAAATCATGCGCCCGATTTCGACGCGCTGGCCGGTGATCCAGAGCAATGCGAAGGCGGCAATGACGATGGCGACTGCGCGCGTGCCGAATGGGCGCGGGTAATGCCAGGCGGCGGTGTTCATGCCGCGAGCCCTCCGCTGGCGATCGGGACCGGCCCGGCTTCGCCATAGATCGCGCGGATTGCGCTGCGGTCGAGCTCGGCGGGAGTGCCGTCGAAGACCAGCCGCCCGTGGCGCAGCGCGACGATGCGGTCCGCGAAGGCGCGCGCGAGTTCGATCTGGTGGAGGCTGCACAAGACGGTCGCGCCGCGCACGCGCGCCTGATCGCGGATAAGCGCAAGAATATCGCTGCTGATGCGCGGATCGAGGCTGGCGACGGGTTCATCGGCAAGCACGATGGCGGGATCGAGCATGAACGCGCGCGCGATGCCGACGCGCTGCTGCTGCCCGCCCGAAAGACTGTCCGCCCGGCGGCTCATGTGCGCGGGATCGAGACCGACGGAAGCCGCGAGCATACACGCCTTCGTCTTCAGCGTTTCGGGGAAGACGCCGGTGAGCAGGCGCATGGCGCCGAGCGCGGGGAGCGCGCCGGTCATGATGTTCGCCGCGACGCTGAGGCGGCCGACGAGATTGAAGCTCTGGTGGATCATGCCGATGCGGCGACGGATGGGTTTCATCGTGCGCGGGGTGAGATCGCGGCCTTCGATGATGACGCGCCCCTCGGTGGGCTCGGCGAGGCGGTTTGCCATGCGCAGCAGCGTCGACTTGCCCGCGCCCGACGGGCCGAGCAGCACGCAGAACTGGCCGCGCGGAACATCGAGCGAGACATCGTCGAGCGCGCGCGTACCGTCTGGGTAGCGCTTGCCGATCTTGCGGAAGCTGATGGCGGGCGCGTCCATTTCAGCGGCTCGCCGACTTGGTGAGGATGCGGCTTTTGAGGTCATCGTTGACGAGCGCCATGCGTGACGCAGCAACGTTGAACTTCGCGGCCGGGAATTTCACATCGTAGCCGTCGATGCGCTTGCCGCCATAGCCGCGGATCATCTCGGGCGTCATTCCGGGCGCGTGCGCGATGTCGGCGAAGGCGGCGCGGAGCTTCGCCTGCAGCTTCGGCGCCAGGCGGCTGTTCACCGCGATCGGCGGATAGGGGATCGGGCTGCTTTTCGCGATCACGCGGAATTTCTTCGGATCGACCGCGCCCTGCCGCACGGCCTTTTCATAGGAATCGAACGAGAGCGCGGCGGCATCGACGCGGCCCTGTACGAGCGCGGCAAGACTGTTCACGTGGCTGCCCGCCATGCGGATCTCGCCGAGATCGCGAACGGGATCGAGACCCGCCTCGATGACCATCGCCATCGGGAAGACAAACGAGGACGCGGAATTGACGTCGCCGAATGCGACGCGCTTGCCGCGCAGATCCTTCACGCTCTTGAAGGGCGCATCCTTGCGCGCGAAGAAACCGGCATAATAGACGGACTGGCCGTTTTCGACACCGACCGCGAGCAGCTTCGCGCAGCCGCGCTTTTGCGCCTGGAGATAGGTGACCGGCCCCATGAAGGCGACATCGGCGCGGCCGCCGCACATCGCTTCGACAACAGCGCCGTAGCTCTGCGCGACCTTCAAATCGAATTTGATGCCGGTGCTGCGCGAAACGGCGTTGAACACCGGCTGATAGTCCGCGATCGTGCCGCTTTCGGTGCCGCCGTCCGCCGGGATGAGTACGACGGTGAGGGGCTTGCCCGCCGTTTGCGCAAGCGCGGGCGATGCGATGCCGACCAGTGTCGCCAATGCTGCCGTCAGCCAGTGTCTCATCCGAGTCTCCATCGGTGTGTTGAAAGCGGAGTCCCTAGAATTCGCGTATGACAGGTGTGTGATGCGGGCCCGCGCTGACCCGGAGATGCGGGCCCGCATCCTCCCTCAGAACTTCGTGCTGTAGGAGACGTAGACGCTGCGCGGTTTGCCCTCGAACGGGTAGCCGTAGTAATATCCGGGGCTGCTCGTCGTCATCTCGCCGCGGACGGCCGCCTCGCTGAAGCGCATGTTGCCGTAGCCGTAGCGCTCCGCATAATATTTATCGAAGACGTTGACGACGCGGACCGTGAAGCGGTGGTCCCGTTCCTCGCCGAGCCAGACGCCGAGCGACGCGTTCATCACGAAATAATTGCCGAAGTTGTGGCGGAGCGCGCCGCCCACGCCGCCGGTCGCGAATTCCGGGCCCTGATAGCGCGGATAGAGCGTGACGTGGAAACGCTGGTCCGGGCTGTGCCAGGCGACGGTGCCCTGGATCATGTATTCGGGCGTTTCGTTGATCTGGAGTTTCGAGCCGTCGAGGCGCGCCTGCTGCTTCGTGTAGCTGAAGTTCGCACTCCAGCTCTGGCCGAGCGCGAGGTTGAGCTCGGCGGTAAGGCCCCGGATCTCGGTGATGCGGTCATTGTTGAAGTAGGTGTTGGGCGTGAGACCCGACGTGGTCTGGATGCGGTTGGTGATGTCGGTGGTGAACCAGCCGAGTTCCGCGCTCACCTGCAGGTTGCCGAACGCGTGGCTGTATCCGGCGGCGGCGTTGTAGGTTTCGGTTTCCTCGGTCTTCAGGTCGGGATTGCCGACGAGCGTGGGGGTTTCGTTGAAGAGTTCGGTGTTGCGCGGCGTGCTGTAGGAGGTGCCGCCGTTCGCGCGGATGTAGAAGTCGCCGATCGGCTGGCGGAGACCAAACTTCCAGATCGTTTTCGAATTGAACGCCTTGGCGAAATCGATGCGCGCGGCGAGCGAGATTTTCGTGTCCGGGCTGAAGGGGATCGTGGGGCGCACGTCCGCGTAAAGGCCGGTGATCGTGGTGGAGGCGTTGCCGACCGGGAACACCGGATCGGAGTCGTTCTTGTAGGAGACGACCTGCACGCCGCCGACAACCTCGACCACATCCTTGACCGTGAGCGTGTTGCGGAAATTGAGGCCGAGTTCGCGGAAGCCACCGACCTTGGACGCGTCTCCGAAGCCCTTGTTCGCATAGGGAATGGAGCGGCCGGTCGCTTTGCCGAACGCGATCGGCGTGCGCGTGTCGGGATTGATGCACCCCGCGGGGATGCGGCAGATTTCGGCGTAGGTTTCCGTGTTGTTGAGCTTCGGGTTGCTCCAGTAGCCGGACAGTTCGGTGTAAAGCGCATCCGACCAGCGGCGATCGAGCGAGAAATCGACGATCGGATAACGCACGCGGTTCGGCGAATAGGTCTCGTTGTCGGGGAACGGATCGTGGAATTCGATCTGCGTGTACTGGCCGTTCAGGCGGAATTCGGTCTTGTCGTCGATCTTCCAGAGATACTTGATGCCGATGTTGCTGCGGTTGAGCGGATATTCCTGGATGCCGCCCGCTGCCGCGACGTTGTCGACGTAGGAATCGGGATGGAAGATGCGCGGGCCGTCGGTCTGTACGGTGCCGCCGTAGACCATGATGCTGTGGCGGCCTTCGGAGTCGATCGGGAACGAGGCGTTGCCCCAGATTTCGCGCGTATTGAACGAGCCGTAGTTGGCGCCGAGCTCGAACTTCTTGGTGCCGTCCGGACGCTTGGTGACGAGGCTGATGACGCCGATGCCGCCGTTCGAGCCGAAGAACAGGCTGTTGCCGCCGCGGAACACCTCGGCGCGCTCGATCATGTGCGGGTCGATCGTGGTGGAACCCCAGATGTCTTCGAGCGCGGGGCCGCGATCGTAGAGCGGCACGCCGTCGAGCACGACGAGCGTGTCGCGGTCGCCGCCGCCGTCGAGGCGGATCGTGTATTCGCCTTCGTCGGGCGAATAGCCGATGTTGGCACCCTTGATGAGGAACTGCGCGAGCTCGGCGAAGTTGGTGGCGCCGCTCATCGCGATCTGTTCGGAGGTGACGATCTGGACGGAGTTGCCGAATTCGATGACGCCGGCGGCAAGTTCGCTGGGCTGCTCGAGCTGGCGGCCGGTAACGATGATCGTTTCGGCATTGTCGGCGGCGTCGCCCGGATCGGCTGCGGCCATATCGGCGGCGGCGAGGGCAGGCAGCGCGCAGCTGGTGAGGACGAGGCCAAGAAAAGCACGGGTTAGGGTCGGCATCACGGAAGATTCCCCTTGTTGAAGCGCGTTAACGCGCGCCTTGGCCCGTGACCGGCGAAGGGTTTCCCTCATCCGATTCGCGAGGCCCCGGCGGCGCTCGCCACGGGCAATAGGGGCCGCTCATGACAGCTTTGTGAAGAATACTCATTTCTTGTTGGAATAAAAAATGAGTGTCGGTTTTCAGGGATTTCGCGGCGATGCTTTTCGAAGCGGCTTTGCTTGACCCTGCACGCCGGCTGAGCTTTCCTCAGTGGCGGGGACGGAATCGTTGCAGGCAAAGGGCATTCAATGACGCAGGGCGGCACGCGCGATCAAATGCCGGTGGAAAACGCGTTGTCGCGAATCCGGGTGGCGCGGCCGACGATGCCGAAGGGCGCGGCGCGAATCGCCGACTTCGTGCTGGCCGAGCCGGAACGCGTCGTCCGCATGTCGGTGACGGAGCTTTCGGAAGCCACCGCGTCCAGCGAGGGCAGCGTCATCAATTTCTGCCGCAGCCTCGGTCTCACCGGGTTCCAGCACCTGAAGCTCAGCCTCGCGCAGGAGATCGTGCGGCCTGTCCAGTTCATCCACGAGGATCTGGAGAAGGAGGACGACCTCGAGACCGTGTGCCGCAAGGTGTTCCATTCGGGCATCCAGGCGCTGCGCGACACGCATTCGGTGCTCGATCCGCAGGCACTCGGGCAGGCGGTGGCGGCGATGCGCGCGGCGCGGCGGATCGAAATTTACGGCATCGGCTCGTCAGCCCCGATCGCGGAGGACGCGCACTACCGGATGCTGCGAATCGGCCTCGATGCCCGCGCCATGACGGACAGCCACATTCAGGCGATCAGCGCGTCGCGCACTGGACCCGACGTGGCGGTGCTCACGATCTCGCACACGGGCGCGACGCACGAAACGCTCACCGCCACGCGCCTTGCGCACGAGGCGGGCGCCAAGACCGTGGTGATCACCAATTATGCGCGCTCGCCCATCCAGAGCCACGCCGACATCCTGCTCTACACGATGGCGCGCGAGACGCGCTTCCGCACCGAGGCGATGGCGAGCCGAATCGCGCAGCTCTGCGTGATCGACGCGCTGATTGCGGCGCTTGCGCTTGCGGACTACGACCGCGCGACGGATACGCTGCGGAAAACCTTCGACATCCTGTCGATCAAGCGGTTCTGAGGCTTTCCGCCACCGATTCAAGCGTGCGGCCCGCCGCGCCGCCGATGGTGACGCAGGGCATACCCACGGCGCCTGCGCCGGCGACGTCCGTATCCGGGTTGTCGCCGATCATCAGCGCGTCTTCGGGCCGGATATCGAGGAGGTCGCAGGCGCGCATGAAGAGGCGCGGCGAGGGCTTGCCGACAAGCTGGTAGTCGAGCGGCCGCTTGCCGGTCGCGGCGAGCAGCGCGGCGAGCAGCGCGCCGGTTTCGGGCACGACCTCGCCGCCCGGACCGGGGTGGTTGAGATCGGCGTTCGACACGAGCAGCGCCGCGCCGCGCAGGATCGCGTTCGCGGCGCGTTCAAGCTGGCGAAAGGTGAAGCGCGTGTCGCGCAGCAGCACCACAACCTCCGGCGCCTCGCGCGCGACGGAAATGCCGAGCGCGCGGGCGGCGGCGCGCAGGCGCGGATCGCCAAGGATCATCGCACGGCGCCATGAACTTTCAGCGGCGATTCTGATCGTTTCATAGCCCGCGAGCAGGACGCGATCCGCCGGAATGGGAACCCCCGCCTCTTCGAGGATGCGCGCGATCTGGTGCGGCAGATGCGTGCTGTTGTTGGAGACGATGACCACCCGGTCCTGCCAGCAGGACAGCAGCGTCGCTGCGCCAGGCTGGAGGCGATTGCCGATGGCGAGGCAGCCGTCCCAGTCCACGAGCAGGGCGCGCGGGCGTGTTTCGCCGAAATTGAGGCTGACAGGGGCGCGGCGGACGCCCAGGCTTGCAACTGACACCCCGCCGATCTCCCCGTGGATTCTTGCTTACACTTACTCAATATAGTGATCAGTAATAAATGAGCAAGTCTCAATATCGATCGAGTGGCCTGTTCTGGCGGGGATCGCGGATGTCGCCCGGTTTCAGCGATTTGACGAGCGGCACGTAGGCGCGGCAGGCGATGGTTTCCAGCCAGCCCATGCGGTGCCGCCACGGCTTGTCATGGCCCGCGAACATCGTGGTGCCTTCGAGCGAGGCGGAAATGAACAGGGCGACGGTTTCGCGCTCGTCTTCGGGCAGCGCCGGATTGAGTTCCGCGATCAGCTCGTTGAGGACGGCGCGGGCGCGACGATAGACTTCGTCGACGCGTTCGGAGACGAACGGGTCGTGATTGGCGAGCGCCCAGACTTCCGGGAAAAAGCGTGTCGTCTTCTTGGTGGTGATGTCCTCCAGGATCAGTCTGATCAGGCTTTCGAAGCGCTCCTCCACGCTGGTGCCTTCGTCGTGGCTGATCGCGTCGAACGCCTCTTCGTAGCTGCTGATGACGGCATCGAAGAGCGCGCGGACGAGTTCGTCGCGCGTCGGGAAATAATAGGTGATGTTGCCGAGCTTCATGTCGCAGGCCTTGGCGATCGCCCGCATCGTCACGGCGCGATAGCCCTGCTCGACAAGGATCGTGAGCGCCGCGCGCAGGATCTGCTCCACGCCGTCCTGCCCGCGCGCATAACCGCCCTCGCGAGGGATGACCTTCAGATCCGGGACAATGAACTCAGGCAACAGGGGACTCCTTCTCTCGCCGGAGCATCTAGCGCGCTGATATTGAACCGACAAATTAGTACGCTTGACAAAAATTGGACGTAAGACCTAAATCATTTTCGCGCTTGAGGGAAGTGCGACTCGTCGAAGGGCGATGCCGAGGGAGGGGAATGATGTCACGACGCGCCGGGCTTTTGGCCGCCACGCTGCTGCTTGCCGCGAGCAGTGCACAGGCTCAGCAGGCGTTCCCGCAGCCGCTTCCCGAAGAGCCGATCCCGGCCGTTGAGACGCTGCCCGAACGCTATCCCGACAGCTATGTTTTCGTGCACGACCTGCATTTCAAAAGCATTCTCGACGGGCGCGCCGCGGTCGTCGACGTGTCGAGCCCGGTTTCGTCGGTGAAAGGGCAGGTTCCGGTCGCCCAGTTCGGCACGCTGCTGCCTTCGACGACCGGCAGTGAGATTTATACGGGCGAGACCTTCTTCTCACGCCTGACGCGCGGCGAACGCACCGATGTGATTTCGATCTGGGACAAGGCGACGCTCGCGCACAAGGGCGAAATCGTGCTGCCGGGCGGCAAGCGCGGCCAGTTTGTGACACTGCGGAACGCGATGCAGTTCACGAACGGCGAGAAATGGATGCTCGTCTTCAACTTCACGCCGGGCGCGTCTGTCACGGTCGTCGATCTCGAGGCGCGCAAGATCCTTGGCGACATCGATCTGCCGGGCTGCTCGCTGATGTATCCGACCGGCGCGCGCGGCTTCACGTCGCTCTGCGCGGACGGCACGATGATGACGGTTCTGCTCGACGAAGCGGGCAAGGCGAAATCGACGACAACCTCCAAGGCCGTCAACGACATCGACAATGATCCGTGGTTCATGACGCCCGCGATGGCGGGGCGGACGGCGTGGTTCGTCAGCTTCAAGGGCAAGCTGCGCGGCTTCGATCTTTCGGGCGACAAGCCGCGCGATCTCGGCGGGTTCGCGATGGTGCCCGGCGATGCCGCGAAGGGCTATCGGCCCGGCGGCTGGCAGGTCACCTCCGCCGATGCATCGGGACGCGTCTACGTGCTGATGGACCCCAATGGCACGGACGGCAGCCACAAGAACGGCGGCACCGAAGTGTGGGTCGCGGATACGGCGAAGAAGGCCGTGGCGCGCAAGATCGCGATGAAGAACCACACGCTTTCGATCGAGGTGACAGCGGGCGCGAAACCCTATCTCGTCGCGTCGCGGCCCGACGGCAATCTCGACGTCTACGACGCGAACAGCGGCGATTATCTTCACACGGTCGCAGAGGTCGTGAACGACCCGATGACCATGACGGCGGCAGGCAAATGAGCTTCGCGGGCGACAGCATCGCACTGTTCCTCGCGCTCGTGCTGCTGTCGGCAGCGGCCCACAAGGCGTTCCAGCCCGAACGCATGGCGGGTGCGGCGGCGCGGCTTGCAGGCACGAACGCAGGCTTCGGCAAGGCACTGGCCGCGACGGCCGGCGCGACAGAATTTCTCGCAGCCATGGCGCTGCTGTTCGCCGCAACGCGGCCAGCAGGCGCTGCCATCGCCGCGGGGCTCTGGCTCGTTTACGCCGTACTGCTGGTGCGGCGGCGCGGCGAGGCTTTCGATTGTGGTTGCACCTTTGGCGCGCATACCGCGGCTCCCCGGGTCTTTGCTCCGGCGCGCGCCATCCTTTTTGCAGGCCTTGCCGGGGCGGCGGCGCTGCTCCCCGCAGGCGCGGGATCGCCCGAACCGCTGTTCGCGGCGCTCGCGCTCTTCAGCCTGCAGTCCGCCGCCGGTGAACTGGCCGCCATTCCCCATCCCCATTGGAGGCACGCATGAGCATGATCGTCGTCTCGCAGGTGCTGCTCTGGATCACGGTTGCCGTGCTCGGCGTGCTCGTCGCGGCACTCGCGCGGCAGGTGGGCGTGCTTCACGAACGGATCGCCCCTGCCGGTGCGCTGACGCTGCATCAGGGCGTGAAGGTCGGCGACGCCGCGCCGGAAATGCATGTCAAATCACTCAGCGGTGACGCTGTCGTGATCGGCGGCGCACGCGGCCGCAGCCAGCTGATCTTCTTCCTGTCGCCCGACTGCCCCATCTGCAAGACGCTGCTGCCGGTGTTCAAATCCGCTGCTGCCGCCGAGCGCGGGTGGCTCGACGCGATCCTTGCGAGCGACGGCGATGAGGCCGCGCATCGGCGCCTGATGATGGCTGAGGGCCTCGCAGGCTTTCCCTATGTCCTCTCCGAGGATCTCGGGCGCCGCTTCGGCGTCTCGAAACTGCCCTATGCGGTGCTGATCGGCGAAGACGGAAAGATCGCCTCGCTCGGTCTCGTCAATACGCGTGAACATCTCGAAAGCCTGTTCGAAGCCAAGGAGCGCGGCGTCGCCTCGTTCCAGGACTTCCTGGCGAAGCGATAAGGGGAAAGCGGGCCATGGCCATCGACAAGATCACCGAAGCGCTCACCCGGCGGGTGGCGAAAACGACCTCGCGCCGCAGCCTGCTGACGCTGATCGGCGGCGCGATCACCGGCGCGGCGGCGTTCCCAGTGCTGCCCGTCTCGCGCGCCTATGCCGCGGCAAACCCGGCGCACGGCGGCGCGGGCGGCGGCGTTGCCCCGCAGCCGACCGGCAACCCGCAGGATCCCGGCGATCAGGCGAGCTGCGACTACTGGCGCTACTGCGCGATCGACGGATTCCTCTGCTCATGCTGCGGCGGCACCGCGAGCACCTGCCCGCCCGGCACGGAAATGTCGCCGATCACGTGGATCGGCACCTGCCTCAATCCGGCCGACAATCGCTCCTACATCATCAGCTACAACGACTGCTGCGGCAAATCTTCGTGCGGGCGGTGCCTCTGCAACCGCAACGAAGGCGACCGGCCGATGGTGCGGCCGCAGGAAAACAACGACATCAACTGGTGCCTCGGCACGTCGAGCGCGATCTACAATTGCTCGACGGCGGTCATCCTCGGCGTGGCGCTGGAGAAATGACGATGCTGCGCATGGCGGCTGCAATGCTGATGATGGTGCTGCCAGCCGCTGCCCAGGCGGCGGATGGTCCGGCGCTCTACAAGCGCTGCGCGGCGTGCCATCTTGCAACGGGCGCGGGCGTGCCGGGTGCGTTTCCCTCCCTCAAGGTCGAGCCCGCAATGCTGGCCGCGAAACCCGATGGGCGGCGTTTCCTGGTGCTGGCGGTGACGCGTGGCCTTTCCGGGCCGCTCGTTGTCGACGGCAAGACCTATCGCGGGGTCATGCCCGCGCAGCCGATGAAGGACGACGAGGTCGCGGCGGTTCTCAACCACGTGCTCGATACGATCGCGGCGGCCGACAAAAAGGTGAAGCGTTTCAGTGCCGACGAAGTGGGCGGCATCCGCAAGGGCGGCGCGGCGCTGACACCGCGGCAGGTCGCCGAACTGAAAGCCGCCATCAAGTGATGCTGCGCGGCATCCTCGCGCTCGCGGCTCTCGCCGGTGTGGCCGGTGCGGGGCTTGCTGCGCAGGGTGTCACCCGCGAAACCGGCGTTTCCAATCCGGCGCTCGCGCGGCAGAACTGGATGCTGAAATGCCAGGGCTGCCACCGGTCCGACGCCACCGGCACACCCCAGACGACGCCTGCAATGGCGGGGATCGTGGCGAAGTTCCTGCATGTTCCGGGCGGGCGCGAATATCTGGGGCGCGTTCCCGGCGTCGCGACCGCGCCGGTTAGCGATGCGGAACTCGCGGACCTTTTGAACTGGACGCTCCACCGGTTCGACGGCGCGCACGTTCCGGTGGATTTCAAACCCTATACGGCAAGCGAGATCGGCAAGCTGCGCAAAGAGCCGCTGCGCACCGACGCGCCTGCGATGCGGGCCGTTCTTGTCGAGAAGATCAATGCTCTTGCGGAGGGCGGCGACACATAATTCGGGGAAACAAAAAAGGGGAAGGTCTGATTATGAAGATTAAAGGACGCGCGGCGTTTTCCGCCGCCATCGTGCCGCTGCTGCTCACGGGTACGGCGGGCATTGCGCACGCGCAGGAAACCGCGGAGGTCGCGGATACGGAAATCGTCATCACCGCCACCAAGCGTGCCGAACGGCTTCAGGACGTGCCGATTTCGGTCTCCGCGATCGGCGGCGATCAGCTTTCGAAATCGCGCGTGACGAATGCCGATGATCTCGTCACCAAGGTCGCAAACCTGCAGCTGACCAGCATCGTCGGCGACAACACGCCGATCTTCGCGCTGCGCGGCGTTTCGATGTCGGATTACAGCCTCAACCAGTCGCGACCTATTACGACGAGGTCTACAAGGGCAATTTCGCGTTCCTCGGCGTCGCCATGTACGACCTTGAACGCGTCGAGGTGCTGCGCGGCCCGCAGGGGACGCTCTACGGCAAGAACACCACGGGCGGTGCCGTCAATCTCATCAGCCGCGCGCCGGAACTCGGCGAGACGAGCGGTTATCTGAATTTGGGTTACGGCAATTACAACCGCATGGATGCGAACGGCGCGATCAACGTGCCGATGGGCGACAAGGCGGCGGCGCGTGTCGCGTTCAGCTTCGCGCGTGCGGACGGCTGGTTCAAGAACCAGCTGCCGGGCGAGCCCGACCTTGCGGGCGTGCGCGAATATGCGGTGCGCGCGTCGGTCCTGCTCGAACCTTCGGACGGCGTGCGCTTCGTGCTGCGCGGTTCCACGAGCTATCAGAACCCGCGCAACTACGGCATCTTCGCGCAGCCCGCGGATGTGCATCGCGTCGGACTCGGCAAGCGCGAGATCGAGGCGAACGTCACTGACCGCCGCCGCGCGCGCACATATTCACTGGCGCTGACCGGCAACATCGACGTGTCGGATACGCTCACCGTCACCAGCATCACCTCGTGGGACAAGGGCAAGCTCTCGTTCTATGAAGATACCGACGGCACGGCGACCGAACTGCTGGAGATCCCGTATTACGACAAGGCGAACCAGTTCGCGCAGGACCTGCGGCTGACGAGCGACACGGGCGGTCCGTTCGATTTCATTCTCGGCGCGTATTACAACCGCGAGAAGGTGTTCAACAGCACCACCTTCGAAATCGCCAAGGATGTCGATTCGGACGGTCTTCCCGGCGTGACCGATGCCGACTGCGCGATCGGCCTGCCGCTCGGCTGCCTGTTCGCCAACAGCTTCGATCAGGTGAAGAAGAGCTTCGCGCTCTACACCGACATGAATTACGATATCAGCGAGTCCATCACGCTGCGCGGCGGTCTGCGCTATACGCACGATACGGGTCGGCAAACCGACTTCGAATCGAATGCGCTGGGCCCCAATGGCGTGCTGGTGGTGAATCTGATCCCGCCGTCAAACCTCAAATACAGCACCGACAATATTTCAGGAAAGATCGGTCTCGACTACAAGCTCGCCGACGGCAATCTTCTCTATGCGCATTTCAGCCGGGGCTACCGTGCGAGCAGCTTCAACGCGCAGGCGTTCTTCGATCCGTCCGAGCTTTCGATCGCGAAGCCGGAAAAGGTGAACGCATACGAGATCGGTGCCAAGACGCAGTTCGCGGGGCGTACCGTCACGCTCAATCTCGCCGCCTTCTATTATGATTACCGCAATCAGCAGTTCATCAACGTCGATCCGGTGACCGCGGCGCAGACGCTGCTCAATATCAATAAATCGCGGATCATGGGCGGTGAGGCCGAACTCAGCGTTCGGGCAAGCGACATGGTTTCGTTCCGCGCCGGACTCGGCCTTCTCGATTCCAAGATCAAGAAGGGTACGGTGAGCGGTGTCGACGTCTCGGGCAACGAGCTGTCGAACGCGCCCTCGCTGACCTTCAACGGTGGCGTCGATCTCACGGTGATGGATTCGGACGCCGGCAAGCTCAGCCTGCACGGCGATGTGAGCTATTCGTCGAGCCAGTATTTCGAAGTGCTGAACGTGCCGCGGCTGCAGCAGGGCAGCTATGCGATCCTCGGCGCGCATATCGACTACGAAACCGCGGACGGGCGCTGGAACGCGTCGATCTGGGGCAAGAACCTCGGCAACAAGTTCTACTTCACCTCGCGCGTCGATCTGCTCGCGGGCTTCGGGTTCGATTATAATCACATCAGCGCGCCGCGAACCTACGGCGTGACGGTTGGGTACAAGTTCTAAAGACGACGACACTGGGGAAGGATCGGTTATGGACGACTATCGGCTGCTGATCGGCGGCGCGCTGGTGCCGGGCGACATGACAATGGATGTCATCAACCCGGCGACGGAAGAGGTGCTCGCCGTGTGTCCGCGCGGATCGGAAGCCCAGCTCGATGCTGCGGTTGCCGCCGCGAAGGCCGCCTTCCCCGCATGGTCGCGGCGTTCCATGCAGGAACGCCGCGATCTCCTCCTGAAACTGGCCGACGCGATCGAGGCGAAGACGGACAGCTTCGCCCGCCTGCTGACGCAGGAGCAGGGCAAGCCGCTTTCCGAATCGACGGCCGAGATCGTCTACACGGCGGCGTTCATGCGTTACCTCGCGTCGCTGGAACTCAGCGATCGCATCCTTGAGGATAATGACAACCGCCGTGTCGAAATGCGGCGGCGGCCGCTCGGCGTGGTCGGCGCGATCATCCCGTGGAACTTCCCGGTGCTGATCGTGGCGTTCAAGATGCCGGTGGCGCTGCTCGCGGGCAACACGATCGTCCTCAAGCCCGCGCCGACGACGCCACTGACGACTTTGAAGCTCGGCGAGCTTTGTGCGGAGATTTTCCCGGCGGGCGTCATCAACATCGTCACCGACCAGAACGATCTCGGCGGCAAGCTTACGACGCACCCGGATGTCGCGAAGATTTCGTTCACCGGCTCGACCGAGACGGGCAAGAAGGTGATGGCGAGTGCCGCGTCCACGATCAAGCGCATCACGCTCGAACTCGGCGGCAACGATGCGGCGATCGTGCTGCCGGATGCCGATCCGAAGGCGATCGCGCCCGGCATCTTCGGCGCCGCGATGATGAATGCGGGGCAGGTGTGTCTCGCCGTGAAGCGCGTTTATGCGCATTCGTCGATCTATGAAGAGCTCTGCGCGGAACTTGCGCGGCTCGCGGACGAAGCGATCGTCGACGACGGGCTCGCGCAGGGCGCGCAGATCGGGCCGCTGCAGAACAAGATGCAGTACGAGAAGGTGAAAGGCTTCCTGGTTGATGCGCGCGCGGCGGGCACGATCATCGCGGGCGGCGATGTCGTCGATCGGCCCGGCTACTTCATCCGGCCGACGATCGTGCGCGACGTGACGGACGGCACCCGCATCGTCGACGAGGAACAGTTCGGACCCGTGCTGCCGGTGATCCGCTACGACGATGCGGAAGACGCGCTCGTGCGCGCCAACGCCTCGCCGTGGGGCCTTGGCGGATCGGTGTGGGGCAAGGACCGCGACACCGCCTATGACATCGCGACCCGCATGGATTCAGGTACGGTGTGGATCAACAAGCACCTCGATTTTGGGCCGAACATTCCCTTCGGCGGCGCCAAGCAATCCGGCATAGGCGTGGAATTCGCCGAAGAAGGCCTGCACGAATTCACGCAGGTGCAGATCATCAACGAAGCGCGATGACGGCGCCTTTCGAATGGAATCCGCCCGCGCGAACCAATTTCGCGCGGGATCGGATGCAGTCGCTTGCGCGGGAGCGCGGGCAGGACCGTGCGCTACTGTGGGTGGACGCGAGCGGGCAGGTTGAGGACATCAGCTTTGCCGCGCTCGACGAACGGGCGGCGAAGGCTGCCGCGGTTCTGAAAAACGCAGGCGTGCAGCGCGGCGACACCGTGCTGATCCTGCTGGCGCGCGAACTCGAATGGTGGGAGCTGATGCTCGGTTGCCTGCGGCTCGGCGCGATCGCTTCGCCCGGCACCGTGCAGCTGATGCCCAAGGACATCGCCTATCGCCGCGCGGCGGCAAAGGCCGTATGCGTGGTTGCGGGCGCGGATATCGCGGACCGCGTGGATGCTGCGCTTGGCGACGATCCCATCGCGAAGCTGCATATCGGCGGCCCGCGCGCGGGCTGGGGCGATTATTCGGCGCTTGCGACGAAGGCGGAGCCGCTGGACGAGATCGCCGACACCGCGTTCGACGATCCGGCGCTTTGCTATTTCACCAGCGGCACCACGGGCAATCCCAAGATGACGATCCACGGCGCGGGCTATCCGCTCGCACACGAGATCACGGCGCGCACCTGGCTCGATCTCGGCCCCGGCGATCTGATGTGGAACGTGTCCGACACGGGCTGGGCGAAGGCGGCGTGGTCCAGCCTGTTCGCGCCGTGGATGATGGGCGCGGGGATCTTCGCCTATCACGCGCCGGGGTTCGATGCGGAGGCGGTGCTTGGCCTCCTTGCCAAATATCCGGTGACGACGCTGTGCGCGCCGCCGACCGCGTATCGCATGTTCGTGCGCTCCGATCTCGGCACGCGGCGCTTCGAAACACTGCGGCGCTGTGTCAGCGCTGGCGAACCGCTGAACCCGGAGGTGATCGACCTGTGGCGCACGGCCACCGGGCTTTCGATCCACGACGGCTATGGCCAGACCGAAACCGTGATGCTGTGCTGCAACCGCGCGGGTGCGGAGCGGCAGGGCGCGATGGGCAAGCCCGCGCCGGGCATCGATCTTGCCGTGATCGGCGAGGCGGGCGAGCGCCTGCCGCCGGGCGAGGAGGGCGACATCGCGCTGCGCGTTGCGGAAGGACGCCCGCCGGGGCTGTTCCTCGGCTACCGCGACGATGACGAGCGCACGGCGAGCGTGTTCCGGGATGGCTGGTATCTGACCGGCGACCGCGCCTTCGTGGACGAAGACGGCTTCTTCTGGTTCGTGGGCCGCGCCGACGATGTGATCCTTTCGGCCGGATACCGGATCGGGCCGTTCGAGGTGGAGAGCGCGCTGTTCGAGCATCCGGCCGTCGCCGAGAGCGCGGTCGTGGCGAGCCCCGATCCGACGCGCGGCGAGGTGGTGAAGGCGTTCGTCGTGCTCGCCGCCGGGCACGATGCTTCGGATGCGCTCGTCGAGGCGTTGCAAACGCACGTGAAATCCACGACGGCGCCCTATAAGTATCCGCGCAAGATCGAATTCGTCGCATCGCTGCCAAAGACAGTGAGCGGCAAGATCCGGCGCAAGGAATTGAGGGAGCAGGAATGGTCCGGGGAGAATCGCAAGAGCTGAGCCACGTCGTTGGGGCAAGCGAACCGCCGCTGATCGAGAAGACGATCGGCGCGATGCTGGCCGAGGCGGCGGCGCGCGATCCGGACGGCGAGGCGCTCGTCGTTCGCCATCAGGGCGTGCGGCTGACGTGGGCGGAGTTGAAGCGGCGCAGCGACGCGGTGGCGTGCGGGCTGCTGGCGGCGGGCGTGCGGCCCGGCGACCGCGTGGGCATCTGGGCGCCGAACTGCGCGGAATGGACGATCCTGCAATTCGCGACCGCGACGGCGGGCATGATCCTCGTGACGATCAATCCCGCCTACCGGACGAGCGAGGTCGAATACGCGCTGAAGAAGGTGGGATGCCGCGCGCTGGTGACGGCGGTGCGCCACAAGACGAGCGACTATGTTGCCATGCTGCGCGAGCTGATGCCGGAGCTTGCAGCGGCGACGCCCGGCACGCTGCGCGCGCGGGCGCTGCCGGACTTGCGCCTCGTCGCCACGATCGGCGAGGAAGCGCACGCGGGCTGCCTGCGCTTCGGCGATCTGGAGGGCGCGGTGGACGCGGCGCAGCTCGCGGCGATCCCCATCGACGCGCACGACGCCGTGAACATCCAGTTCACCAGCGGCACCACGGGCTTCCCCAAGGGCGCGACGCTGACGCACCGGAACATCCTCAACAACGGCTATTTCGTCGGCGCGGGCATCGGGCTTTCGAAGGCCGACAAGGTGTGTATTCCCGTGCCGCTCTATCACTGCTTCGGCATGGTGATGGGCAACCTCGCCTGCCTCGCGCACGGGGCGACGATGGTCTATCCGGCGGAGGCCTTCGATCCGCTTGCGGTGCTGGAAACGGTGGCGGCGGAACGGTGCACGGCGCTTTACGGCGTGCCCACCATGTTCATCGCGGTGCTCGGACGGCCGGAGTTCGACAGCTTCGACGTGTCGTCGCTGCGCACCGGCATCATGGCGGGTTCGCCGTGCCCGATCGCGACGATGCGCGAGGTGATCGACCGGCTGGGGATGCATCAGGTGACGATCGCCTACGGCATGACCGAGACGAGCCCGGTGAGTTTCCAGAGTGCGATGGACGACCCCATCGAGGAGCGCGTCTCCACCGTGGGCCGCGTGCAGCCGCACCTTGAAGTGAAGATCGTCGGGCCGGACGGCGAGACGCTGCCGCGTGGCGAAGCCGGCGAGCTTTGCACGCGCGGCTATTCGGTGATGCGGGGCTACTGGGACGATGCCGCGCGCACGGCGGACGCGTTGGACGAGGACGGCTGGATGCATACCGGCGACATCGCGACGATCGACGCCAAGGGCTATTGCCGAATCACCGGCCGCATCAAGGACATGGTGATCCGCGGCGGCGAGAACATCTACCCACGCGAGATCGAGGAGTTCCTGCTGACGCACCCGCACATCGCGGATGCGCAGGTGATCGGCGTGCCGGACGACCGCTACGGCGAGGAACTGTGCGCTTGGGTGATGACGCGCGGCGGCGCGGCGCTTTCCGAGGAGGAGGTGCGCGAGCATTGTCGGGGCCGCATCGCGCACTACAAGGTGCCGCGCTATGTACGGATCGTGGAGACCTTCCCGATGACGGTGACGGGCAAGGTGCAGAAGTTCGTGATGCGCGAGACGATGATCGAGCACCTTAAAGGCTGACTCTTACTCGTAGCGTGGTAGTAGCTATTCCGGCTTAGTTGGCACGCGAAAGGCTTCCTTGAGCAAGTTACACATGAGCATGATCGCGATCATGCTCATGTAGGCGGTAAAAGCCCACCAGAGCCATGCTTTCAGAAGTTTTACCTCTGCTTGGAACAGGTCTTTGAACTCACCGGCCGAATGGTCGACTGCGTATTCCAAGGCATCTCGATAGCCGTAAGCATAGAAAGCAAAGATTGATCCAAGGATCGAAACAAAGGCGAAAATTACAAAGGCGACGCGATTATAGGCGTCGGGGCGTTTTGCCGCGACAGTTCCCATGGCGCCTGCGAACGTCAGTCCGACGGTTACGAACATTTCAAGCATGTTTCCCCCAATTCTCGATACTTCATCAGAACTATCATTGAGTCCAGCTGCAACATTGGAAACCATTTCCGATTGCATAGATGGAAGCGGTTTGGGAACTTGGAGGGTAACGCGCGTGCGTCTCGTTTTTTTCGCCTAAGCGAACAGCCTGCGCGCGCTCGCCATGCGTTCGAGCGCGGCATCGATCGTCGCGTCGGTTTTGGCGAAGCAGAATCGCACCACCGATGTGACCGGTGTTTCCGCGTAGAACGCCGAGACGGGAATCGCGACGACATCGCCTTCGCGCGCCAGCCGGTCGCAGAATGCCACGTCATCGATCGCGATGCCCGAGGCGGCGAGATCGACCGACAGGAAATAGGTGCCCGCGCTTGGCAGCGTCTTCCAGCCCGCCGCTTCGAGGCCGCTTGCCAGCCGGTCGCGCGAGCGGGCGAAATCTGCGCGCATGGTGGTGAAATAATCGTCCGTCTTGCCGAGACCGTAGGCAATCGCCGCCTGCAGGTTCGGCGGTGTCGTGAAGGTGAGGAACTGGTGCGCGCGGGCGAGCGCGTGGGTAAGTTTCGGCGCGGCGCACATCCAGCCGACCTTCCAGCCGGTGAGCGAGAAGATCTTGCCGCCAGAGCCGATCTTCACCGTCCGCTCCCGCATCCCCGGTTGCGCCATGATCGGCGAATGCGCGCGGCCATCGAACACCACATGCTCCCACACCTCGTCGCTGATGACGACGGCGTCGTGCGCGATGACGAAGCGCGCGAGGAGCGCGAGTTCGTCTTCGGAGAACATCGTCGCGGTGGGGTTGAGCGGGTTGTTGAGGAGGACGATGCGGGTGCGCGGGGTGAAGGCCTCCGCGAGCGCCGCTTCGGTCAGCCGCCATTCGGGCGGCTCAAGGCGGATCAGCTTCGGGACGCCGCCTGCCTGGCGCACCATCGGCAGATAGGCATCGTACATCGGCTGGATCATCAGCACCTCGTCGCCGGGGCTGACGAGCGCCATGATCGAGGCGGCAAGCGCTTCGGTCGCGCCCGATGTGACGGTGATCTCGTGCTGCCAATCGAGATCGATGCCCTGATGGCGGCGGTAGTGATCGGCAATCGCCTGCCGAAGCTCCGGGATGCCGGGCATCGGCGGATACTGGTTGTAACCGTCGGTGAGCGCGCGGGCGCCGGCTTCCAGCACGTCGCGCGGCCAGCCCGCATCGGGGAAGCCTTGCCCGAGGTTGATCGCGCCCGTTTCGCGGGCAAGCGCGGACATCTTCTCGAAGATGGTGGTCGGCAGGTTGGCGTAGAGCGGATTCATGGAGATGTTTCATAGGTGAGCGGAAACCGCTTCGCCAGCACCGCCGTCATGGTTAAGAAAACATCATGGTTGCAAGCATATTCGCCGAGGCCGCGGAGGCCATTATCGCCGTGGGGCGCGCATTCGACGCGCGGGGCTGGGCGCCTGCGACGAGCGGGAACTATTCGGTGCGGCTGAATGACGGCAGCTTCGCCGTGACGGTTTCCGGGTGGCACAAAGGACGCCTGACGCCGGACGGGGTGATGCGCGTGGATGCGGCGGGCACGTCGCTCGACGGCAAGCGGCCGAGCGCGGAGACGGCGCTGCATCTGTCGCTCTACCGCCGATTCCCGGAGGTCGGCGCGGTGCTGCATAGCCATTCGCCGCAGGCGGTGGCGTTGTCGCGTGCGCTTGGCGGGAACTGGACGATCCGCGGCCATGAACTGGCGAAGGCGTTTCCGGGCATGACCACGCATGACGCCGAGATTGCCGTTCCGATCGTCGAGAACAGTCAGGACATGGCCGAGATCGAGGCTGCGATCGCGCCGTATCTGGCCGAAGAAATGCCGCCGCCCGCCTATCTTATCCGCGGGCACGGGCTCTACGGCTGGGGCCGCGACATCGCGGAGGCCGAGCGGGTGATCGAGGCGGCGGAATGGCTTGCCGCGTGCGAGGTCGCCGAACGCAGCATGAGGAGGGACGCATGAGTCATCTTGCCGTTTATGCGGAGGACGCGCCGGAGCGTCCGCTTCTGGAAACCGCCGATGCTGCCGAGATCGCGAAGACGCTGGACGCGATCGGCGTGCGCTTTGAACGTTGGCCGACGCGGGATGCCGGGGACGACACGCTCGCGGCCTATGCCGAGGAGATTGCGCGGCTGAAGGCAATCGGCGGCTATCAGGCGGTCGACGTGGTGAGCATGGCGCCCGACCATCCCGAGCGCGCCGTGTTCCGGCAGAAGTTCCTTTCCGAGCACCGCCACATGGAGGACGAGGTGCGTTTCTTCGTGGAGGGCGAAGGCCTGTTCACGCTCCACGAGGACGGGCGGGTGTTCAACATGCTGTGCACGAAGGGTGACCTCATCGCCGTGCCCGCCGGGATGCGGCACTGGTTCGACATGGGGCCGGCGCCGCGCTTCACCGCAATCCGCCTGTTCATCAATCCCGATGGCTGGGTGGCGCACTTCACCGGCGACGACATCGCGGACCGCTTCCCGCGACACGAACCGGTGCTCGCCTGAATGGTGCGCGCCGTTCTCACCGACATCGAGGGCACGACGAGCAGCATCGCCTTCGTCACCGACACGCTGTTCCCCTATGCACGGGCGCGGCTGGCGGACTGGATCGCAACGCACGCCGCCGAGGCCGCGCCGATCCTGAAGGACGTGCCGGGCGATCCGGTGGAGACGCTGACGCGCTGGGTCGACGAGGACCGCAAGGAGACCGCGCTCAAGACGCTGCAGGGGCTGATCTGGGCGGAAGGCTATGCGGACGGTACGCTGAAGGGACACGTCTATCCCGATGCCGCCGAGGCGCTGCGGCGCTGGCACGCTGAGGGGGTCGGGCTCTATGTCTATTCGTCGGGCTCGGTTGCGGCGCAGAAATTGATCTTCGGGTACAGCAACGCGGGCGATCTGACGCCGCTGTTCTCCGGTTATTTCGACACCACCACGGGGCCGAAGAAAGAGGCTGACTCATATCGGCGCATTGCTGCCGAAATCGGCCTTCCGGCGGAGGACATTCTGTTCCTTTCCGACAGCGTTCCCGAAATCGACGCCGCGCGCGGGGCGGGCCTGAAAACCTGTCTCGTCGACAGGGAGGCGGGGAAGGGCGACGTTGCCTCGTTCGCGGAGATTGTGCTGTGAGGCTGGAGGGCGAACACCGACGCTCGATCGCGCGCACGGCGGACGGCAAGGGCGCGCGCATCCTCGATCAGCGCCGCCTGCCGTGGGAGATCGTGTGGGTGGAGTTGCGCTCCGCCGCCGATGCGCAGCGCGCCATTCGCGAAATGTGGACGCGCGGGGCGCCGCTGATCGGGGCGACGGCTGCCTATGGTCTGGCGATGGCGCTCGCCGAAGATGGATCTGATGCGGCGCTGGACGCGGCTTACCACTTGCTTGCTGAAGCGCGGCCTACAGCGGTGAATTTGCGCTGGGCGCTCGATGAGGTGGCGAAGGCGGTGCGGCCGCTGCCCCCATCCGCGCGCGGCGCAGCGGCGTTCGCGCGCGCCGATGCGATCTGCGACGAGGATGTGGCGCTCAACCGCGCGATCGGTGCGCACGGGCTCGAATTGCTGCGCGATCTTCATGCGCGGAATCCGTCGCGCCCGCTGAACATCCTGACGCACTGCAATCCGGGTTGGCTGGCGACTGTTGATTACGGCACCGCGACCGCGCCGATCTATCTGGCGCAGGACGAAGGACTGCCGGTGCATGTGTGGGTGGACGAGACGCGACCGCGCAATCAGGGCGCGCTGCTCACTGCGTTCGAACTCGCCGGGCACGGTGTGCCGCACACCGTAATTGCAGACAACACGGGCGGGCTTCTGATGCAGCGCGGCGAGGTCGATCTGGTCGTCGTGGGCACCGACCGCGTGACCGCGAACGGCGACGTGTGCAACAAGATCGGCACCTATCTGAAGGCGCTCGCCGCGCACGACAATGGTGTGCCCTTTTACGTGGCGCTGCCCTACACGACGTTCGACCCCGCGACCCCAACCGGGGCGGATGTGCCCATCGAGGAGCGCCATCCCGACGAGCTTGCGCTGTTTACCGGACCCGGCGCGGAGGGGTCCGCGACCGTGCGCGTCACGGCCTCTCCTACCTACAACCCGGCCTTCGATGTTACGCCCGCACGCCTTGTCACGGGCTTCATCACCGAACGCGGCCTGCTGGAGCCAACCGCGCTCGCATCCTGACGGGTTCGGGAACGCCTTTCGCAGGCGCGCGTTGTTCTGTGCACACCCAAATGGAGGACTATCGGCCATGTACGGAACAGCAACACGCGAAGGTGCGCGAAGCAGGGCTGGGCTGATCGGGCTCGCCGCGGGCCTCGGCGCCGCTGCGGCGGCATTCGCCGGATGGCGCTTCTTCCGCAATGGGAAGACGGGGCACGGAGCGGCGGCCTTTGCCCCGGGTGAAGCCGATCCCCAGAATCTCGACAAGACACGCTCCGCCGGACAAGAGGCGATGCGCGACAAGCCGAAGCAGGAATGGGACAAGGTCGATCAGGCAGTCGATGAGTCGTTCCCCGCCAGCGACCCTCCCGCGTACTAGCGCGGGCGATGGCCGAGACGCTCTCTCCGGCGCTGCCGGATGCGCTGGAGCGCGCGGTAAACGCGGCGCTCCAGCGTTTGCATGAGGCGGGGCTCAAGGTCGGGACGGCGGAGAGTTGCACGGGCGGCTTGCTCGCCTCGCTACTCACCGATGTGCCGGGCTACGGCCATGTCTTCGAATCAGGCCTCGTCGTCTACACGGACGCGGCGAAACAGCGTCTCCTCGGCGTCGATAGCGGGTTGATCGAAGCGCATGGGGCGGTCTCGCGCCCGGTCGCGGTCGCCATGGCGGAAAATTTGTGCACACGTTCAGAGATTGATCTCGCCTTGGCGATTACCGGTTTCGCAGGACGGGCCGGCCCGGGCGACGAACCCGGCCTCGTCTATCTCGCCCGGGCGGGAAGAGGCACGCCCACTGTGTGCCGCGAAGAGCATTTCGGCGACATCGGACGCGGCGCGACGCGCCTGAAATGCATCCAAGCCGCGGTCGCCCTTCTTGAGGACGGTATCGCGCATACCGCCTGAATCGCCCCCGCCCACCAAGTCTTTACGCGCCCAAAGGCCCGTGCTCTACCGGTGAGAGACGAGGGGGAGGGTGCATGACTTCGACTTTCAACCGTCGCGAACTGCTCGCGGCTGGCGGCGCGGTGATAGCTTTTGCGGGGGGCGGCGCGTCGGCCTTTGCCCTGGGCTCAGCTGGGGTCCCTGCAGGGGCGATCGTCGTGAATGCACTCGGCGGCCTCTCCAATCCCAATGTCGAGCCCTCCGAGCGCAAGGAAGCTTCGGGCTGGACGTCGACCGATGCGGTGATCGACCGGCGCGTGATCGATGACGCGCGTGCATCCGGTCTTACCGCCGTCAATATTACCCTCGGACATGTCTTTGGCCCAAACGAGCCGTTCGAGCAGACCGTGCGCGAGATCGCGCACTGGGACGCGGTGGCGCGCCGCTATCCGAACGATCTCGTGAAGATCGAAAGCGCAGGCGACATCCTGCGCGCAAAACGCGAAAACCGCATCGGCCTCATCTACGGTTTCCAGAACACGACGATGCTGGGCAGCGATCCGAGCCGCGCCGATGTGTTCGCCAATCTCGGCGTGCGGATCGTGCAGCTGACATATAATCCCGCAAATGCTGTCGGCGACGGATCGATGGCGCCGGAGAACCGAGGCCTCACGCCGTTCGGGCGCGAGGTCGTCGAGCGGCTGAACGCGAACCGCGTGATGGTCGATCTGTCGCACAGCGGCGAGCAGACCTGCCTGGAGGCCGCGCGCATCTCGAAGCAGCCGATTTCGATCAACCACACCGGCTGCCGCGCGCTTACCGATCTGCCGCGCAACAAGACCGATGCGGAGCTGCGTCTGGTGGCCGAGCGCGGCGGGTTCGTCGGCATCTATTTCATGCCGTTCCTCAATCCCACGAGCAAGGCGACGGCGGACGATGTGGTGGCGCATATCGAGCACGCCGTGAATGTTTGCGGTGAGGATCATGTCGGCATCGGCACCGATGGTGGCATCACCACGATCGACGATCTGAATGCCTACAAGGCGAAGATCGCCAAGGAAATTGCGGACCGGCGCGCGGCGGGCATGGGGGCCAAGGGCGAGAATCCCGATACGCTACCCTTCGTGATCGACCTGCGCGGGCCTTCGCAGTTCCACGATCTCGCGGACCGCCTGCGGCGGCGCGGGCATTCGGAAGCCCGCATCGAGAAGATCCTCGGCGTGAATTTCGTCGCCTATGCAAAGCGCGTGTGGGGCGCATAGAGAGGCGCGAAGGGAAATACCATGTCCGACGCGATGATTGCTTTCATCAACACGACCTTCGTGCCCGTGGGCCTGATGCTCATCATGTTCAGCATGGGGCTGACCTTGCGGCTCGGTGATTTCGCCAGGGTCATCACGGACGGCCGTGCGCCGCTCGCTGGACTTGCCGGGCAACTGCTGGCGATGCCGCTGCTCGGCCTTGCGATCGGCATACTGTTCCGCCTGCCCCCCGAGCTTGCGCTCGGCATCTTCATTCTCGGCATTTGCCCGGCGGGGACGACCTCAAACGCGCTCACCTTCATCGCGCGCGGCAATGTGGCGCTGGCCGTGGTGCTCACGGCCTTGTCGAGCCTCGTGACCGTGTTTTCGATCCCCGTGCTGCTGCAATGGGGGCTGCGCCATTTCGGGCTGGAGGGCACCGTGCCGGCGCTTTCGGTTGCCGATACGATGTTGCAGCTTGCGCGGATCACCGTGCTGCCGGTGGCGGCGGGGATGCTCGTTTGCCGATTTGCGCCAGAGGCCGCGCGCAAGATGAGCGGCTGGCTGCGACCCGTTTCGATGATCGTGCTGTTCGGCGTCATCGCGTTTGCCGTCGGCGTCAGTGCCGAAATGGTGCTCGCCAACCTGCTGAACGCCGGCCCCGCAATCTGGACGATGAACATCGTTGCGATGGCGGTGGGGCTCGGTATCGGCCGGGCTTGCGGTGTCAGCAGCCGGGATGCGATGACGCTTGCCATCGAGGTCGGCGTGCAGAATGTCACGCTTGCGACCTTCCTCACGCTCACCGTGCTGAACAGCCTGCCGCTTGCCGTTACCCAGAACATCTATGGAGTTGCCATGATCGTGAATACCCTGCTTCTCGTACGCTGGTTCCGCGCGCGTTTCGCCGGAGACGCTGCATGAGTGCGCCGCTGATGATCGTCAGCGCGGCCGATACCGAGCGCCTGCTCGGCTACGAGGACTGCATCCGTTTGGTGCGCGAGGCGATGGCGGCGCTTTCGCGCGGGGAAACGCGGCAACCGCTCAGGAACATCGTTGACCTCAATGGCGGCAATGCGTTCGGCGTGATGCCGGGCGCGATGCTCGGCGGCACGTTCGGCGCGAAGATCGTCAGCGTCTATCCGGGCAATTTCGCGATGGGCAAGCATTCGCACCAGGGCATCGTCGTGCTGTTCGAGCCCGAAGGCGGCGCGCCGGTCGCGATCATCGACGGCAGTATCGTCACCGCGATCCGCACGGCGGCCGCTTCTGCGGCGGCAACCGATGCGCTCGCGCGGCCGGGCCCGTCGCGGCTTGCGATCCTCGGCTACGGCGAGCAGGCATGGCGGCACGCCGCGGCGGTGCGCTATGTGCGGCCGATCACCGGCGTCAGCGTGTGGGGACGCTCATCTGAGCAGGCCGAGCGGTTCGCGCTGCGGGTGCGCGAGGAGCTTGGACTCGATGCCCAGGCCGCGCCCGATGTGGCGAGCGCCGTTCGCGACGCCGACATCATCTGCACGACGACGGCGGCGGCGGAGCCGATCCTCGCGCTTGCCGACGTGAAACCGGGCACGCACATCAACGTCGTCGGTTCGAGCCGCGCCGGGCCGGCCGAGATCGCGAACGATCTTGTCGCGGCGTCGCGCTTCATCGCCGACTATCGCCCGGGCGTGCTTGCGCAGGGCGCCGAGTTCCTGAACGCGAAGGCGGCGGGGGTTGTGGACGATGCGCATGTCGTCGGCGAGATCGGCGAGGTGTTCGGTGGGACCCTGGCGGGGCGCACGAGCGACGATGAAATCACCATCTACAAGTCGCTCGGCCACATCGTGCAGGATCTCGTGTCGGGCTGGCACGTTTTCGAGGAAGCGAAAAAGCTGGGCCTCGGGACGACCGCACCGTTCTAGCGGGCGTCCGCTCGCTTGGTGCGGAGCGTCGGCGCGGCGGCGGCGGGATCGTCGGGCCAGGGGTGCCGGGGATAGCGGCCGCGCATCTCCTTGGCGACCGCCGCCCAGCTTCCCGACCAGAAGCCGGGTAGGTCCTTCGTCGTCTGGATCGGGCGTCCCGCGGGCGAGGTGAGCCGCAGCACGAGCGGCACGTTTCCGGCGACCACGGGATGCGCGGCGAGGCCGAAGAGCGCCTGCACGCGAAGCTCGACCGCCGGGCCGCCCTCGGCCGCATAGTCGATCGCGTGATGGCTGCCGAGCGGCGAGACGAAGGCTTCGGGGGCGAGGCGATCGACGGCGGCCTTGCCCGCCCAGCCGAGACGCGATTCGAGCATTTGCGTGAGCGCGGAGGCGTTGACGGCGGCAAGCGCGCGTTTGTCTTCGAGGAGCGGCGGGAGCCAGTCGTCCATGTCGGCGGCGAGCGCCTCGTCGCTGATGTCCGGGATCGAAGGATCGACGCGGCGCGCGAACGTTGTGCGGCGTTGCAGCGCGCGGGCATGGTCCGAAAAGGGTAGCGTCGCGACGCCCTCCTTGCGCGCGGCTTCAAGAAGCGCGGCGATGATGGCGGCGGGATCGGGGCGGTCGTCCTGCCCGGACGACAGGGCGAGGTTGCCGAGGCGGCGTTCGCGCGTTGCGAGGATGCCGCCTGCGCCATCGGCGCGGACGCGGCGGACCGTTTCGATGTGGTCCGCGAACAGCGATTCGATGAGATCGGGGGCGATGGCGGAGGCGGCGAGGATGCGGGCGCCCGAGGCCGCGCCCTGCACTTCGGCGACAGCGAGATAGGCTTGCGCGGCGAGCGGCGAGGCTGGATCGAGCCGGAAGCCGCGCCCGCCCGAGGATGCCCAATCCTCGCCCGTGCCGCCGCGCCGTTTCGCGATGCGGTCCGGAAAGGCGAGCGCGATGCACGCGGCGACGGGGCCTTCGCCGTCACCGCCGGCCATGCGCTGCCAGCGTCCGGCAAGGCCGCGTGCGGCATCGGCCCGCGTGCCGCGCTCGCGGCGCCAGCGGGCGAGGCGCTGTTCAAGGTCGGTGTCGTTGCCGCCAAGCCCGCGCTCCGACAGCAGCACCGCAACCTCGGCAGCGGTCTTGCCCCAGCCGCGCTGGGCGGCGGCGAGCATCATGTGCGCGAGGCGCGGGGGTAGCGGCAGCTCGGCGATGCGGCGGCCGTGCGCTGTCGGGCGGTTCTCTGCGTCGAGCGCATCCAGCAGCCGCAGACGTTTGCGTGCCTCCGAAACGGCGGCGGCAGGCGGCGGATCGAGCCAGCGCAGGGATGCGGGATCGGCAGCGCCCCAGATCGCGCAGTCGAGAACGAGCGCGGAGAGATCGGCTTCGAGGATTTCGGGCGGGTCGAACGGCGGCATCCCCGCCGTCGCGGCCTCTTCCCACAGGCGGTAGCACACGCCCGGCGCCTGCCGCGCGGCGCGGCCCGCGCGCTGCGTGACGGCGGCCTGGCTCGCGCGTTCGGTGACGAGGCGCGTCATGCCGCCGCCGCGATCGTAGCGGGCGCGGCGGGCGAGGCCCGAATCGACGACGATGCGGACGCCGTCGATGGTGAGGCTGGTTTCGGCGATGCTGGTGGCAAGCACCACCTTGCGCCCGTCCGCGTCCTTGCGGATTGCGGCGCGCTGCGCGGCGGGGTCGAGGCTGCCGTGCAGGCGGTGGAGCGTGATGCCGGGAAGCCCCTCCAGCCGCTCGGCGGTACGCTCGATCTCGGCGACACCGGGTAGGAAGGCGAGGACGTCGCCATCGGCCTCGGCGAGCGCGCGGCGGATCGCAGAGGCCATGCCGTCCTCTATGCGCTGCTCGGAGTTACGGCCGAGATAGAGGATATCGAGCGCATGGCTGCGGCCTTCGCTTTCGATGACGGGGGCGCCGTCCAGCAGCTTGGAAAAGCGGGCACCGTCGAGCGTTGCCGACATCGGCAGGATGCGGAGGTCGGGGCGCAGCGCGCCCTGTGCATCAAGCGCGAGCGCGAGGCCGAAATCGCTGTCGAGGCTGCGCTCGTGGATTTCGTCGAAGAGCACGGCGGAAACACCCGCGAGTTCGGGGTCGGCCTGGATGCGGTTGCGGAAAATGCCCTCGGTGAGCACGAGGATGCGTGTGTCCTTGCCGTGTTTGCTGTCGAGCCGGGTGGCGTAGCCAACGGTCTTGCCGACGGGTTCGCCCGCAAGCTCCGCCATGCGTTCGGCGGCGGCGCGCGCGGCGAGGCGGCGGGGGGAGAGCAGCAGGATTTGTCCCGTACACCAAGGCTCGCCCATGAGCGCGGGCGCCACCGCCGTGGTCTTGCCCGCGCCGGGTGGCGCAACGAGCACAGCGGACGCACGTTCGCGCAGCGCCGCGAGCAGTGCGGGCAAAACGGCGTGGATGGGCAGGGCGTCGCTCACGCCTGCCCTTTAAGAGTCAGACGAGCGCCGCGTCGAGGGTGATGTTCGCGTTCATGAGCTTCGAGACAGGGCAGTTCGCCTTGGCCTTGGCGGCGAGCTCCTGGAACGCGGCGTCGTCCGTGCCGGGAATCTTCGCCTCGAGCTTCAGGTGGATCGCGGTGATCGTGAAGCCGCTGTCCAGCTTTTCGAGCGTCACCGTGGCCGTGGTATCCATGCTCTCAGCCGTCAGCCCCGCCTCACCGAGGATCAGCGAGAGCGCCATCGTGAAGCAGCCCGCGTGCGCTGCCCCGATCAGCTCTTCGGGGTTGGTGCCCGGCACGCCTTCGAAGCGCATGGCGAAGCCGTAGGGGCGTTTATCGAGCGCGCCGCTTTGTGTGGAAATGCTGCCGCGGCCATCCTTGAGGCCGCCTTCCCAATGCGCGGAACCCTTGCGATCGATCTTCATGGCCTGCTCCTGCTGTTGGAAGGCCGGGAGGCTATGGAGATTCGGGCGGTGAGTCCACCGGGGCTAATCGCGGAAAACCACCGTGGTGGCGCCGTTCAGCAGCACGCGGTCCTGCAGGTGGTAGCGCACGGCGCGCGCCAGCACGCGGCGTTCGATGTCGCGGCCCTTGCGGACGAGATCGTCGGGCGTGTCGGTGTGGCTGATGTGCTCGACGTCCTGCGCGATGATGGGGCCTTCGTCGAGATCGGCGGTCACGTAGTGCGCGGTGGCGCCGATGATCTTCACGCCGCGCGCGTGCGCCTGATGATAGGGCTTGGCACCCTTGAAGCCGGGCAGGAAGCTGTGGTGGATGTTGATGCAGCGGCCCGCGAGGAACGCCGCGAGGTCGTCCGAGAGGATCTGCATGTAGCGGGCGAGCACGATGAGTTCGGCGCCGCTCTCCTCCACGATCCGCTTGATCGCGGCTTCCTGGCTCGCCTTCGTGTCCTTCGTGATCGGCAGGTGATGGAAGGGGATGCCGCCATTGATCGGCGCAATCGCGTCCTTCGGGTGGTTGGAGACGATGCCCACCACGTCCATCTCAAGTTCGCCGATGCGCTGGCGATAGAGCAGATCGGTGAGGCAGTGATCGAACTTCGAGACGAGCAGCAGCACGCGCATCTTGTCGGCGGCAGCGCGGACGCGCCAGTTCATCGCGTGCGCCTCGGCGAGTGCGGAGAAGCGTGCCTTGAAGGCATCCTTGCTGGAGACGGCGGGATCGAGATCGAAAACCACCCGCATGAAGAAGCGGTCGGTGAGCTGGTCGTTGAACTGCTGCGCATCGAGGATGTTGCCGCCGCTCTCGGCAAGCAAGGTGGCGACGGCCGCCACGAGGCCGGGCTTATCGGCGCACGACAGTGTCAGCGTGCAGGTGTTGCTGGTATCCATTGCCATATCCCCTGAGACCCAAGCGCTACATGACGCGCAAGAGTGAATCTTCCCTTGCGAGCACGTGAAGCGCGAGACCCGCCGCTTTCGCGCGGTCAAGGGCGAGCGTTGTCGGCGCCGAGATGGTGGCGAGCGCACGGCCGCCCGCGACGACGGTTTTCTCGACGAGCTCGTAGCTGCAGCGCGCGGTGAGCAGGAAGACGCCGTCCGCCGCCGGCGTGCCCGCACGAGCGAGCGCCCCGATCAGCTTGTCGAGCGCGTTGTGGCGGCCGACATCCTCGCGCGCATCCAGTATGCGGCCGGTGGTATCGCAGAAGGCGGCGGCGTGAACGGCGGCGGTGCGGCGGCCGAGGTGCTGCTGTTTGCGGAGTGCGCCAAGCGCGGCGAAGATCGCCGCTGCATCCACGTTCAGCGGATCGGCGATGCGCGGCAGTGGCCGGGCGATCTGTTCGAGGTTCTCGATGCCGCAGAGGCCGCAGCTGCTCTCGGAAACGCGGCGGCGCGCGCGCTCCAGCACCGGCGCGGCGGCGCGCGGCGCGAGTTGGGCGCGGACGATCCAGCCCTTGTCGGTCTCGGCGACGTCGATGTCCTCGATCTCGTCCGCGCTGGCGACAAGCTGCTCGGTGATCGCGAAGCCGGTGACGAAATCGGGGAGGTCGGCTGGCGTCGCCATCATCACCGCGTAGGCGATGCCGTTGAATTCGAGCGCGACGGGCGCCTCGACCGGAATTTCGCGGGTGATCGCGGTGCTGCCGCCATTTGCGAAGATTTCGGTGAACGGCGCTGGCCGCGCGGCGGTATCAGGCATGAGCGGCGGCGCGGACCTTGTCGAGCGCCGCGCGCGCGCCGGGGGAGAGACCTTCGCCGCCCGCATCGAGATGGCTGAGGATCATGCTCTTCATGCGCGGGTCCCAAAAGGCGACGATATGCGCGGCGGCGGTGTCGGCTGCCTTGTCGCCTTCGGTTTCCAGATTTCGCGCGATCTGGTTCGCCATGTAAACGAGCTTTTCGAGGCTGTTCATTCGGCGGCGATGCTTTCAATGCGGCGGGCGCGTTCGCTGCGGCGCGAATAATCCTCCTGCCAGTCGGTCGGCCCGTTCGAGGCGCTGACCTGCACGGCGGTGACCTTGTATTCGGGGCAGTTGGTGGCCCAGTCCGAATAGTCCGTCGTCACCACGTTCGCCTGCGTCGCGGGGTGGTGGAAGGTGGTGTAGACGACGCCCGGCGCCACGCGGTCCGTTACCAGCGCGCGCAGTGTCGTCTCGCCCGAACGGCTGGCGAGCTTCACCCAGTCGCCGTCCTTGAGGCCGCGATTCTCGGCGTCGGACGGGTGGATTTCGAGAAGGTCCTCCGGGTGCCAGGCCACGTTGGCGGTCCGCCGCGTCTGGGCGCCGACATTATAGTGCGAAAGGATGCGGCCCGTGGTGAGCAGCAGCGGGAAGCGCGGGCCTGTCTTCTCATCGGTGGGCACATAATCGGTGACGACGAACTTGCCCTTGCCGCGCACGAAGCCGTCGATATGCATCACGGGCGTGCCGTCCGGCGCGGCGTCGTTCACCGGCCACTGCAGCGAGCCTTCGGCATCAAGCCGATCGAAGCTGACGCCCGCGAAGCTCGGGGTGAGGCGCGCGATCTCGTCCATGATCTGCGAGGGGTGCGTGTAGTTCCAGTCGAGCCCCATCGCCTGCGCGAGGCGCTGCGTCACTTCCCAATCGGAGAGGCCATTCAAAGGCGACATCACCTTGCGCACCGGCTGGATGCGGCGCTCGGCATTGGTGAAGGTGCCGTCTTTTTCGAGGAAGGTGGAGCCGGGCAGGAAGATGTGCGCGTAGTTCGCGGTCTCGTTGAGGAACAGGTCGTGGACGATGACGCATTCCATCGCGGCGAGGCCGGCGGCGACGTGCTTTGTGTCCGGGTCCGACTGGAGGATGTCCTCGCCCTGCACGTAGAGCGCCTTGAACACGCCATCGACGGCGGCGTCGAGCATGTTTGGGATGCGCAGGCCCGGTTCGGGATCGAGGCGGACGCCCCAGTCGTCCTCGAAGAGTTTGCGGGCACTCGCGTCCGAGATGTGGCGATAGCCGGAAAGCTCGTGCGGGAAGCTGCCCATGTCGCATGCGCCCTGCACGTTGTTCTGGCCGCGCAGGGGATTCACGCCGACGCCGGGCCGCCCGATGTTGCCGGTCGCCATCGCGAGGTTGGCGATCGCCATGACGGTTGATGAGCCCTGGCTATGTTCGGTGACGCCGAGGCCGTAATAGATCGCGGCATTGCCACCCGTGGCGTAGAGGCGCGCGGCGGCGCGAAGCTCGGCGGGGTCGACGCCGGTGACGGGTGCGAGCGTTTCGGGCGAATTCTTCGCGTTCGACACGAATGCCGCCCAGTCCTGATACTCGTCCCAGTCGCAGCGTTCGCGAATGAATGCCTCGTCGGCGAGGCCTTCGGTGACGATGACGTGTGCCATCGCGGTCAGCACCGCGACGTTGGTGCCGGGGCGCAGCGGCAGGTGGTGCTCTGCCTCGATATGCGGCGAGCGGACGAGATCGGTGCGGCGCGGATCGATGACGATCAGCTTCGCGCCTTGCCTGAGGCGCCGCTTCATGCGGCTGGCGAAGACCGGGTGGCCGTCCGTGGGGTTGGCGCCGATGACGAGCATCACGTCGCTCTGTTCGACGCTGTCGAAATCCTGCGTGCCCGCCGAGGTGCCGAAGGTGGTCTTCAGGCCATAGCCGGTCGGCGAGTGGCAGACGCGCGCGCACGTATCGACATTGTTGTTGCCGAAACCGGCGCGGACCAGTTTCTGGACGAGGAAGGTCTCTTCGTTGGTGCAGCGCGACGAGGTGATGCCGCCGAGCGCGCTTCGCCCATATTTCGCGGCGATGCGCTTCAATTCGGAGGCGGCGTAGGCGAAGGCCTCGTCCCATTCGACCTCGCGCCACGGCTGATCGATGCTGGCGCGGATCATCGGCTTCAGGATGCGGTCGGCGTGCTGGGCATAGCCCCAGGCGAAGCGGCCCTTGACGCAGCTGTGGCCGCGATTGGCCTTGCCGTCTTTCCACGGCACCATGCGCACGAGCTGCTCGCCGCGCATCTCCGCGCGGAAGGTGCAGCCGACGCCGCAATAGGCGCAGGTGGTGACGACGCTGCGGTCGGGAAGGCCGATCTCCTTCACCGATTTTTCCTGCAAGGTCGCTGTCGGACAGGCCTGCACGCAGGCGCCGCATGAGACGCATTCGGAACCGAGGAAATCGTCCGAACCAAGGCCCGCCGAGACCTTCGATTCAAAGCCGCGCCCTTCGATGGTTAGCGCGAACGTGCCCTGCACCTCGTCGCAGGCGCGCACGCAGCGCGAGCAGGCGATGCACTTCGAAGGGTCGAAATCGAAATAGGGGTTCGACGTATCGAGGTCGAGCGCGAGATGGTTCTCGCCCTCATAGCCGTAGCGGACGTCGCGCAGGCCGACGGCGGCGGCTTGGTCCTGAAGCTCGCAGTCATTGTTCGCCGAGCAGGTGAGGCAGTCGAGCGGGTGGTCGGAGATGTAAAGCTCCATCACACCGCGCCGCAGCTTCTGGAGGCGGGGTGTTTCGGTGTGGACGACCATGCCGCGCGCGACCGGCGTGGTGCAGGAGGCGGGCGTGCCGCGCGCGCCGTCGATCTCGACGAGGCAGAGGCGGCAGGAGCCGAACGATTTGAGATTGTCAGTCGCGCAGAGCTTGGGGATGGCAGTGCCGATCTCGGCAGCGGCGCGCATCACGGTCGTGCCTTGCGGAACCGTTACGGCGCGTCCGTCTATGGTAAGCGTGACGGTCTCATCTGCGGACACGGCGGGCGTGCCGAAATCGCTTTGGCGAGCGTAGGTCATGATGCGGACTCTACCACAAAATCCTCCGGGAAGTGATTGAGCGCCGAAAGTACGGGGTAGGGTGTGAAACCGCCGAGCGCGCAGAGCGAACCGAATTTCATGGTTTCGCAAAGGTCGCGGAGCAGTGCGATCTCGTCCTCGGTGCTGCGCGCGCGGCGGGGGGCGTTGTGGATTTGCGGCAGGGTTTCGACTCCGTCCGCGCGGCGACCGCCGGCGAGGATGCGATCGATCGTCTCGACGCCGCGCACCGCGCCGATCCGGCAGGGGGTGCACTTGCCGCAGCTTTCTGCCGCGCAGAACTGCATCGCGAAGCGCGCCTGCTGCGCCATGTCCACGCTGTCGTCGAACACGACGATGCCGCCGTGGCCGATGAGGCCGTCCGCCGCCGCGAAGGCTTCGTAATCGAACGGCAGGTCGAACTGATGGGGCGGGATATAGGCGCCGAGCGGCCCGCCGACCTGCACGGCGCGCACGGGGCGGCCGCTCGCGGTGCCGCCGCCGATGTCGTTCACGAGTTGGCCGAGCGTGATGCCGAACGCGGTTTCATAAAGGCCGCCGTATTTGATGTTTCCGGCAAGCTGTATCGGCATCGTGCCGCGCGAGCGGCCCATGCCGTAGTCGGCGTAGGCCTTGGCGCCCTCGGCCAGCACGAACGGCACGGCGGCGAGCGTCAGCACGTTGTTGATGACCGTGGGACAGCCGAACAGGCCTTCGTGCGCGGGCAGCGGCGGCTTCGCGCGGACCTCGCCGCGCTTGCCTTCAAGGCTGTTCAGCAACGAGGTTTCCTCGCCGCACACATAGGCGCCCGCGCCTGTGCGGATTTCCACCGCGAACGGGGCGATGATCGGCGAGGCGAGGCTCACTGCGGCCTCCATCTTCGCGATCGCGTGCGGATATTCGCTGCGGATATAGACGTAGGCCTTGCCTGCGCCCACGGCGAGTCCGGCGATGGCGAGCCCCTCGATGAGCATGAAGGGATCGCCCTCCATCACCATGCGGTCGGCGAACGTGCCGCTGTCGCCTTCGTCGGCGTTGCAGACGATGAATTTGCGCGCCCCCGGCGCATCGGCGACCGTGCGCCACTTGATGCCCGCCGGGAAGCCCGCGCCGCCGCGCCCGCGAAGGCCGGAGGCGAGCACTTCGGCGATCGTATCGTCCGACCCCAGCGCGCGGGCGCGCTCCAGGCCCTTCCAGCCGCCGGTCGCGGCGTAGTCGTCGAGGCTGAGCGGGCGTGTCTTGCCGAAACGCGCGAAGGTGAGGCGCTGCTGGCCCTTGATGAACGGATGCTCGGCGATGGTGCCGATGCGGAGATCGTCGGCGAGGCCCGCGAGGATGTCGCCCACGCGCCCCGCCGTCACCGGGCCGTAGCCGATGCCGTCCACCTCGACGAGCGGTTCCAGCCAGTGCATCCCCCAGCTCGATACGCGCTGCGGCGCATGGCCCGCCTTCGCGAAGGCTTCGGCAACGGCGTCCGCCCCGCAGGCAAGCGCGGCCGCATCGTCGGAAATGCGAATCTGCATGGTTTACAGCGCCTCGATCAAAGCGGTGAGGCGGTTACCGTCCAGCCGGGCATGAACGTTGCCGTTCGCCATCGCGGCGGGGCCGACCGAGCAGAGGCCGAGGCAGTAGACGGTCTCGATGTGCACGCGCTCTCCTGCGGCCTTTTCAGCGCCCGCGACAAGCGCCTCGACGCCGCGCGCCTGACACGCCTCTGCGCGGCAGAGCTTGAGGACGGGGCGCGGATCGGCCTTCGCCTTGTAGTCGTGATAGAAGCTGACCACGCCATGCACCTCGGCACGGCTAAGGTTGAGTGCTGCAGCAATGCTGCGCATCGCATCCTCGTCAACGCAGCCGAATGTGGCCTGTACGTCGTTCAGAATAGGCAGCAGCGCACCCTCGCGGTGGTGGTGTGCCGCGATGATGTCGGCCAGGCGATCGTCCCTCATGCAGGGCGGTGTAGCGCCGACGATCCTCATGAACAATTTCAATTCGGCTTTGTTGCACGCAGCGTCGATTGACCTGCGTCAATGACCCGGATTGCGCGCGGCGCGAAAACGCCGCCATGTGGAGGTATTACCCCGAACTTCTGAGCAGCGCCGTGCCGCGCTACACGAGCTATCCGACCGCGGCGGAATTCCGCCCGGTGGATGCGGATTTCCATGCGGAAGGCTTTGCAGCGGTGGAGGCGGAGACGCCTCTCTCGCTCTATCTCCATATCCCTTACTGCGACGCGATCTGCTGGTACTGCGGGTGCAACACCGGGGCAGCGGGGCACCGGCAGCGGCTCGGGGCCTACATGCAGGCGCTGGGCTGCGAGATCGGCACGGTCGCGCGGGCGCTGCAGGGGCGCGGCCGTGTGCGCAGCATCGCGTTCGGGGGCGGCAGTCCGAATGCGGTGCCGCCGATTGCGTTCGTGCGCCTGCTGGAGCGGCTGACATTCGCCTTCCGCGCGCTCGACCCCGAAATGGCGATCGAACTCGATCCGCGCAGCTACACGCCCGAATGGGAACGGATCGTCGCGATGGCACCGTTCCGCCGCGTCAGCCTCGGCGTGCAGACGTTCGCGCCGCACGTGCAGGCGGCGATCGGCCGTGTGCAGCCGCTGGACGATATACAGCGTACCGTGGAGTCGCTGCGCAGCGCGGGTGTCCGCTCGCTGAACTTCGATCTGATGTACGGCCTTCCCGAACAGACCGACGCCGACCTTGCCGACACGCTGGAGGAGGCGATCCGGCTCAGGCCCGATCGTATCGCGCTGTTCGGCTACGCGCATTTGCCCTCGCGCATTCCGCGCCAGCGGCGGATCGACGGCACGCATCTGCCCGGCGCCGAGGCCCGCTTCCGCATGGCGGAGCGGGGGTATGAGATGCTGGTTTCCGCCGGATACACGGCAATCGGCTTCGATCATTTCGCGCTGCCGGACGACAGCATGGCGCGCGCGGTGGCAAACGGCCGGTTGCGGCGGAATTTCCAGGGCTTCACCGACGATGAGAGCACCGTCCTTCTCGGCCTCGGCGCTACCGCGATCAGCAGTTTCCCCGATCGCTTCGTGCAGAACGAAAAGAACGTCGGCCGCTATCGCGGGCTTGCCGGCGACGGGAAGCTGACAGGCGCACTCGGCGTGTATCGCACCGAAGACGACCGCCGGCGCGGCGCGATCATCGAGGCGATTCTGTGCGGCGGCTGGGCGTCCTTCGAGGGGCATCCGCCCGATGCCGACACGCGGCAGCGCTTGCAGCCCTTCGTCGAACGTGGGCTTTGCAGCGTGGGCGACAATGCAATTTCGCTGAAGACCGGCGCGCTGCCCTATGCGCGCGCAATCGCATCCTGCTTCGATATTTACCGCCATCCGGACGCACAGCGGTTCAGTAGCGCAATATAACCACATCGGTTCCACAAATTGCCGATGTTTGCGGCAGATCAAAGTGATGGAACGCAAGGGGCGTATCGCCGAGGGGTCAATCACGTTGAAGGGGATTTCAGATGACCCGTATCAAGGCCGCCATGCTGATGGGCATTGCCGTAGCGGCCACAATTTCGCCGAATTTGGCCCACGCCGCGGCCGGTGACTTCCTGGTGCGGCTGCGCGGCATCGTCGTGGCGCCGAACGAGAAGAGCGGCAGCGTTCTGCCCGCCTTCCCGGGTGAGAAGGTCAGCCTCGACAATGCCATCGCGCCAGAGGTTGATTTCACCTATATGGCGACAAACAACATCGGCTTCGAACTGATCGCCGCCACGACCAAGCACACGGCGAGCGGCAAGACGGGCACGACCGGAACGATCGGCAAGCTCGCCTCCACGTGGGTGCTGCCGCCGACGCTGACGGCGCAGTATCACTTCATGCCCGAAGGCAAGGTGCGGCCGTATGTCGGCGCGGGCGTCAACTACACGATGTTCTACAACGACAAGGCATCGAACGCGCTTGAAGGTGCCGTCGGCGAAACCCGCGTACGGCTGAAGGACAGCTTCGGCTGGGCCGTTCAGGCCGGGCTCGACATCGATCTCAACGAGAAGATGTTCCTGAACCTCGATGTCAAATACATCGACATGGATACGACCGCGCGCCTCGATACGACCGCGGCAGGAACCCAGCGCGTGGAGATCAATATCGATCCGATCGTCGTCGGCGCGGGCGTCGGCTTCCGCTTCTGAAGCCTTGGCCCAGAAAAAAACAAAACCCCTTCCCGGCAGCCTGCCGGGGAGGGGTTTTGTTTTCGACGGGCGGTAAGGTTGTGCGTCCCTCGACTGCGCTCGGGATGATGGACGTAGAGTAATAGCCGCCTTCGTCCCGAGCGCAGTGGGGCGCACCGCATTCTAACGCTGCCCGAACGCTCTCCGTTGGCAGGCGGCGTGGCAGGCCTTGCGGTCGCAATGCGGCGTATCCTGTGGCGCAGACGGATCGCCCTCGACGACGATGACCTTGCGCTGGCCGTCGCTGCTGCAGATCTCCATCATCCGCTGCGAACCGAGCGCCGCATCGGGCACGCCCATCGTGAACGCGGCGAGCAGCATGGGCATGAGGCCGCGCATCATTTTATATCCTCGTCATCGTCGAGGAGGACGCGCACGGCGGCGCCGTCCAGATCCTCGAACTGGCCGGAGCGCACCGACCAGAAGAACGCGGCGAGTCCCGCAAGGCCGAGCCCGAGCGCGACGGGGATGAGGACGACGAGGCCGTTCATTCCGCCGCGCTCCGGAGCCTGAGTGCATTGGCGATGACGATGACCGACGAGCCCGACATGGCGAGCGCGGCGATCAGCGGCGTCACATGCCCCATCACCGCGAGCGGCACGGCAACGACGTTGTAGCCGATGGCGAGCGCGAAGTTCTGCCGGACGACCGCCATCGTCCGCCGCGCGGCGCGGATGGCGGCGGCGACCGGCGCGAGGCTGTCGCCGAGGAACACGGCATCGGCCGCATTCTGGCCCACATCGCTCGCCGAGGCGGGCGCCATCGAGACGTGGCCCGCGGCAAGCGCCGGGCCGTCGTTGAGCCCGTCGCCGACCACCAGCACCTTGTCGCCTTCCTGCGTCATCGCGCGGATGAGGCCGAGCTTGCCCGCCGGCGTCAGCGCAGCGACGGCGCCGATCCCGATTGCCGCCGCCGTTTCCGCGACGGCTTCGGTGCGGTCGCCCGAAAGGATCGAGGATTCGATGCCGAGCGCGGCGAGCTGGTGGATCGTGGCGCGCGCATCGGGGCGCAGCGCATCTTCGAAGCGCAGCAGCACATCTGTGCTGGCCCCGATGGCGAAACGGCTTGCCATGCCGGTATCGCTGGAGGCCGGGGGGCGGACGAGCCGTGCGTCGTGCCCGCGATAGCGGCCGGTGACGCCTTCGCCCGGCGTTTCGGTGACATCGGTGAGCACGGCGGGGGCGATGCCTGTGTGCTCGAAATGCCGGCGCACGGCTTCGGCGAGCGGGTGGCGGCTCGCCGAGGCCAGTGCCAGCAACACCGGCGCATCGGCTTCGGGCACGACGTCGGGATTGACCAGCACGGGGCGGCCGAGCGTCAGCGTGCCTGTCTTGTCCAAGGCGGCGGTGGTGACTTCGGAGAGGCGCTCGAGCGCGCTGCCGTCCTTTACCAGCACGCCGCGGCGCATCAGAGCCCCCGACGCGACGATCTGCGCGGCAGGCACGGCGAGGCCGAGCGCGCAGGGGCAGGTGATGATGAGCACGGCGACCGCGATGACAAGCGAATGGTGCCATCCCGCGCCCGCGAGCATCCAGCCCGCGAAGGAGAGCGCGGCGAGCGTATGGACGGCGGGCGCATACCAGCGGGCGGCACGATCCGCGACGCGCACGTAGCGCGATTTGGATTGGCCGGCGCTTTCCATCAGCCGCGCGATATCTGCAATGGCGGTATCGGCGCCAACCGCGCTTGCACGGACCACGACCGGCGCGCCGAGATTGAGCGTGCCGGCAAGTACGGTGTCGCCGGGCGCGCGCGGTTGCGGCGCGCTTTCGCCGGTGAGCAGCGAGAGGTCGAACGCGCTGGCGCCCTCCTCGATGATGCCGTCGGCGGCGAGGCGTTCGCCGGCGGCGACGTGCATCCGCATTCCAGGCGCGAGCGCGCGTGCCTCACACCAACGCTCGCGTCCGTCCTCGCCGATCACATAGGCGCCGCGCGCGGTCTGGCGGAGAAGCTGCGTGACGCCGCCGCGCGCGCGGTCGCGCATCACGCTGTCGAGCCAGCGGCCGGTGAGCAGGAAGAACAGCAGCATCACCGCGCCATCGAAATAGGCATGGGGGCCGCTGGTCGCGGTTTCGAACAGGCTGAGGCCGGTGGCGAGCAGAACGCCGATCGAGATCGGCACATCCATGTTGGTGCGTCCGCGCCGAAGCGCGCCGAGTGCGGAGCGGAAGAAGGGCCGACCCGAATAGGCAATCGTGGGGATCGCGATCAGCGCAGACAGCCAGTGGAACATGTCGCGCGTCGGCCCTTCGGCGCCCGACCACACCGAAACCGACAGCAGCATGATGTTCATCGCCGCGAAACCGGCGACCGCCATCGCGCGCAGCAACATGCGGCTTTCGCCATCTGTGCTTTCGACGAGATCGTTGGGGAGCGGCTCGGCATCGAAGCCGACCTTGCCGATCACGGCTTTGAGCGCCGGTTCGTCGAACGCCGGATCGTGCGTGAGCGTGACGCGCTTCGCGCCGAAATTGACACGCGCCGCGGCAATGCCTTCGATGCCCGAAAGTCCCTTTTCCAGCTTCGAGATGCAGCCCGCGCAGCGCATACCCGGCACGGCAAAGACCGATGTCTTCATCTGCATCGCCGCGCCGGCGGCCGCAACGGGCATGTCGTGTTTCATGAAAGGTCGGCGATCCGGCGCAGCACGGCGCCATCGCGCGCGGCTTCCATGTGGATGTTCCAGCGTCCGGCGGGCAGCGGCTGCATCGCGCGGAATTGTCCGGGTGCCACTTCCGTGAAGGTGAGGGCGATGTCGGGCGCGCGGCCCACGGGGTGCTTCGCGGTTGCCGTGACGACGGCGCCGGCGAGCGGAGTCTCGCCTGCGGCGGCCGCGATCATCGGACGGCGGTCTCCGCCCATCGTCAGCCCCAGCGACCAGCCGAGCGCATCTTGATCGCGCGCTTCCTTGAGCCAGCCGTTGAACTTCTGGCTGGCGACGTAGGAGTTGTCGACGACCGTGCCGCCGAAAGTGCGCGTCGCGAACATTGCCATCGTCACGTTCACCGCGATCACGGTGCCGAAGAAGGCGACCATCACGATCAGCATGTGGCGCCCAGTGAAACGGCGGGTCATTTCGCGACCTCCCGATCGAAATACACGTTGTCGCGGTCGGTGCCGCCCGTCGCGTCGAGGCCACGCACGGTGAAGAAGATTTCCTGGCGCGGTTCGCCCTCGGCGGGCGTGGCCACGAAAATCCGGGTCTTGGCGACGGCGTCGGCGGGAGTTTCGATCTTCACGGTGCGGCCGCCGGTGTCGCGCGTGCCTTCGGCAGTCCACATGATCGCGTCCGGCAGGCCATCGATGCCGATCTCCACCGTGCGCGGGCGGTTTTCCATGTTGCGGACCTTCACCGTGTAGCTGTTGCGGATGTGGCCGTCGGACAGGCGGACGAATTGCGGGTTGCGGTCCTGCAGTGCGCTGATGTCGATGCGCGTGCGCTGGCCGAGCACGAACAGCATGGCAAGGCCGATGCTGCCCCACAGCATGAAATAGGCAATCGTGCGCGGCCGGAGCAGCGTGCGGACAACGGGCTTGGGTGGCTGCCCCGTCTTTTCAAGCTCGGCGCTTTCCTCGGTCACATAGTCGATGAGGCCGCGCGGCCGGCCGATCTGCGTCATCACCTTGTCGCAGGCGTCGATGCAGAGCGCGCACGTGATGCAACCGATCTGCGGCCCTTCGCGGATGTCGATGCCCGTGGGGCACACGGCGACGCACTGGTCGCAATCGATGCAATCGCCGACCTTGTCGAAATCGGCGATCTCGGCATGCGCTTTCTTCAGCCCGTGCGTGCGCGCCTCGCCGCGCCAGTCCTTGTAGGTGACGGTGAGCGATCTCTCGTCCATCAGCGCGGTCTGGATGCGCGGCCACGGGCACATGTAGATGCACACCTGCTCGCGCATGAAGCCGCCGAAGATGAAGGTGGTGGCGGTGAGCACGCCGACGGTTGCATAGGCAACGAAGGGCGCTTCGCCTGTGAACAGCTCGCGCGCCAGCGTCGGCGCGTCGGCAAAATAGAAAATCCACGCGCCGCCCGTCGCCATCGCGATCGCCAGCCAGATCGCGTATTTCGCGGTGCGCTTGCCGAGTTTGGTCGCGCCCATCGGCGCCTTCTTCAGACGAATCTGCGCGTTGCGATCGCCGTCGATGAAGCGTTCGACGTGGAGGAAAAGATCGGTCCACACGGT
>NZ_JACESP010000005.1 GCF_013911755.1 Sphingosinicella sp. | reverse complement strand
GTGTTCAACGCACCGGGCCAGCATGTGCCGACTCCTGCCGCGCGGGCCGCCGGCGGGTTCGGTCGGAAAGCTGCAAGTTAACAATAAGATGCAAGGGGCCGTTCCGGGGAAAGGTAAGTTATGAACGAGGCCAACTATGCTTCTTTGACCGCCGGTTTGCTCGCGCGGAAGGGACAAGCGCGTCCGGCGATGCGTCCGCAGGGCTACGGCTTTGCGTCCGACGACGATCTCGGTTGGAACGACATGGGCGGCACCGACATGCTGACCGCCGAACAGCGCGCTGCGCTGATGCCGGCACAGCCGATGCATTTCCAGCCGCGTCCGGTGGTGGATTTCGACCAGTCGGTGGCGTCTCCCGTTGCCGCGCAGCAGCAGGCGATCGCCGACGAGTTCGCGGCCGCTGCGGCCGCAGTCGTCCCCGCGTCGGGACCCGAAACCGCTGACCTTCCGGAGGTGCCGGTGTCCGCACCCGTGGCGGCGCCGATTCCGACGATCAACGTGGCGCCTGCGCAGCCCGTGCATCGCCCGCGCGCGGCGGCCGGCTCCAAGGCGAAGGCGGCGTTCACGCTGCGGCTCGATCCGGAGCGTCACATGAAGCTGCGCCTTGCGTGCGTCTATGCGCACCAGTCCGCGCAGCAACTCGTGACCGCGGCGCTCGAGGAATATCTGTCCACGCATTTTCCGGACGCGTTGAAAGACGTGAGGAAGACCGCCGCCAACTAGGCGCGAACGACGGGGTGAAGGGGCCAAGACCATGCAGACTCAGCGCAATACAGTGCTCAAGCTGGCCGCGAGTGCGTTTACGCTCGGGGTCTCTCTGACGGCGTGCCAGTCCTCAAACAGCCCGGTCGCGCACGTGAACACCGCGATTGGTTCGGTTGATGCTCCGCAGCCCTCGATCGTTCTCATCAAGCAGGCGGAAGCCGCGCGGCTGGCCGGCAATCCGGTCGCCGCGATCAGCTTTGCAGAGCTTGCCGTTACGGCTGATCCGCAGAACGCCGACGCGCGCTTTGCGCTCGCCAAGGCCTATACGGCCGCGGGTCGTTATCAGTCTGCCGCGGATGCCTATGGCGACCTGTCGGCGATGAACCCCGCCGACGCGAGCGTCCGCTTCCGCGCCGCGCTTTCGTCGCTCGCGGCGGGCAACCGTTACACGGCGCTGTCGTCGCTCGACGCGCTTGCGGCAGAGCCCTCCCTTGCCGCCGATGTCGGCCTCGCGCTTGCGCTTTCGGGCGAGACGCGCAAGGCGATCAGCCTGCTTGAGGCATCCGTCCGTGCGGGCAGCTCAACCCCGCGCCTGCGCCAGAACCTTGCGCTTGCTCAGGCGCTTGCGGGTGAATGGGCCGCTGCGCGTACCACTGCTTCGATGGACCTGTCGCCCGATGCGGTCGATGCCCGCGTTGCGGAATGGGCCGCGATTGCCTCGAACACGGACAGCGCGTGGCGCACGGCTTCGGTGCTGGGCGTGGAAATGGCCGCCAATGATGCCGGCCGCCCGGTTGCGCTCGCCTGGGTGCAGCCGAAGGCTGAAGTCATGGTGGCGGCTGTTGAGGCGCCTGTCGTGGAAAGTGCGCCGGAGCCTGTGGCTGTTGCCGCGGTCGCCGAGCCTGCTCCGGTGGTCATCGCCGAGGCCGCGCCGGTCGCTCCGACCGAGCCTGTCGCCATTGCGCGGGCCGAGGTGCCGGTTGCGGCCGAGCCTGCGCAGCCGATCGTGCAGATCCGGGCGGTGCAGCCTGGGTTCGAGACGCCGAAGACTGTATCCGCCGTGAAGCGGGAGATTCGCGCGCTGAAGAAGCCGACGCATGGCGCCTGGGTCGTCCAGCTCGGGTCCTATGCGAAGCCCGAGTTTCTGAACGCGGGCTGGAAGACGCTGATTCGCAAGAACAACGCGCTGGGCGAGTTTGAGCCGATCCGGAGCCAGATCGCGGTCAAAGGCGCCACATATCATCGTCTCGCCATCGGATCGTTTGCAAACGTCAACGAAGCGGTCGACCTCTGCCGGAACCTCAAGGCCGAGGGCTACGGCTGCTTCGTTCGCAAGGGTGCGGGCGCGTCGGAAGCCACGTCTTCCAAGAAGGCCTGATCAACCGGCGAAAGCGATTTCGCCGCCTTTCACGGTCCATTTCACACGGCCCTGAACGGGCAGCCCGTCGAACGGCGTGTTGTCGCCCGCCGAGACGAATCTAGACGCGGCAATGCGCCACGGTGCACCGGGGTCGAACAGCACGATGTCGGCCGGTGACCCCTCGCCGAGATTTCCGCCCGGAACCCCGAAGATCGCCGCCGGTGTCGCGCTCATCATCGCAATCAGGCGAGAGAGGGGAACGTCCGCATTCTCGCCCGCCGAGATCGCGAGCGCGAGCAGCGTCTCCGCGCCCGACATGCCCGGCATCGCCTGCGCGAAGGGAAGCCGCTTCTCGTCCTGCCCGCGCGGGTCGTGCGCCGAAGTGAGACAGTCGATCGTGCCGTCCGCAAGACCCGCCAGGAGTGCGCGGCGATCATCCTCGCTGCGGAGCGGCGGGGAGAGACGCGTGAAGGTGCGGTAGCCGGTGACGGCTTCGTCGTTCAGCAGCAGATAGGCCGGCGCGGTGCCGCAGGTGATGCGCGCGCCGCGCGCCCGGGCGGCGCGGATCACGTCCAGCCCTTCGGCGGTCGTCACCTTGTGGATATGAAGCCGCGCGCCCGCCGCCTCTGCGAGGCGCACGTCGCGCGCAATGGCGATGGCCTCGGCAATGGCGGGGGCGGAGGCGAGGCCGAGACGGGTCGCGGTTTCGCCCGTGGTCGCCTCGGCGCCTTCGGTGAGCGCGGTGTCTTCGGCGTGGACGACGGTGACGAGATCGAACGCGGCGGCATATTGCAGCAGCCGGTACATCACCGCTGACGAAGCGATCTGGCGGCGGCCCGTGGCGATGGCGACAGCGCCCGCGGCCTTCATCAGCGCGACCTCGGCAAGCTCGGTGCCGGCAAGGCCGCGTGTCGCGGCGGCGAGGGGGTGGACCCAGACATGCGGCTTGCCGATGCGCTGGGCGCGCTCTGCAAGCGCGGGATCGTCGATCACCGGCGACTGATCGGGCATCAGCAGCGTGCGCGTGATGCCGCCCGCGAGGAACGCCGCCGGTTCGGATTTGAACACGCCCGCATCGACAAGGCCCGGCGCGGCGACGAGGCCCGCAGCGTCGATCCGCATGGCATCGGACGGAATCTCGGGCCTGCCGATGGCGGCAATCATGCGGTCGACGACGAGGATGTCCGCGGTGGTATCGATCCCGCGCGCGGGATCGATGATGCGTGCATCCGTGATGGCGAGCGGCTTCATACTCTCGCCTCCCAGCCATCCACGCCCCTTCGGGTGCGGGTCAGCACGTCGAGGCAGGCCATGCGGACGGCAACGCCCATTTCGACCTGCTCGGTGATCGCGGAGCGGGCGATGTCGTCGGCGACCTGCGATTCGATCTCGACGCCGCGGTTCATCGGGCCGGGGTGCATGACGAGCACATTGTCGCCCGCCGTCGCGAGGCGTTTCGCGGTGAGGCCGTAAAAGTGAAAATATTCGCGCTCGGAGGGCAGGTAGGCCCCCGCCATGCGCTCGCGCTGCAGGCGGAGCATCATGATGACGTCGGCGCCTTCAAGGCCCGCGTTCATGTCCGTAAAAGCGGTCACGCCGAAACGCTCGATCCCGACTGGCATCAGCGTCGGCGGCGCGACCGCGCGCACTTCGGCGCCGAGCGCGGCGAGCAGGTGAAAGTTCGAGCGGGCGACGCGGCTGTGCAGGATGTCGCCGCAGATCGCGACCTTGAGGCCTTCAATGCGGCCCTTGCGCCGGCGGATGGTGAGCGCGTCGAGCAGCGCCTGCGTCGGATGCTCGTGGCGTCCATCGCCCGCATTGAGCACGGGGCAATCGACCTTGGACGCAATGAGCGCGACCGCGCCCGAGGCATCGTGGCGGATGACGATGACGTCCGGATGCATGGCGTTGAGCGTCAGCGCCGTGTCGAGCAGCGTTTCGCCCTTCTTCATCGAGGAGGACTGGACGGACATGTTGACGACGTCCGCGCCCAGGCGCTTGCCCGCGATCTCGAACGACAGCAGCGTGCGCGTCGAGTTTTCGAAGAAGGCGTTGATCTGGGTGAGGCTTGCCAGTCGCTCATCACGTTTGTGCGCGCTGCGGCTGAGTTCGACCCAGTGTTCGGCTTCATTCAGAAGGAAACCGATTTCCCAGGGCTTCAGGCCTTCGATTCCAAGCAGATGTGCGTGCGGGAAGGGATGCACGCCCGGCGGCACGGCCGGTAGCGGAGCGGGTTGGGCTGCTGATGTCATTAAAGCCAAGCCTTTAGTCTTGCATAGGGCAACGGGCAAGGGGCGAAACCGGCCGCGCGCCACATCATCTTGCAGGCTTGACGCTGCGGCCGGTGCGGGGCACGCCCTCGACCAAGGGGAGCGCCAATGAAGCACGAAGAAACCGCTGATCTGCCGTATCTGAAGAAGGTGGTTGCCGCCTCAATGGCCGGAACGGTCGTCGAATGGTACGAATTCTTCCTCTACGGCACCGTCGCGACGCTCGTGTTCGGCAAGCTGTTCTTCCCCGATACCGGCAACGAGCTCGATGGCATCATCGCCGCGTTCGCGACCTATGCGGTGGGGTTCCTCGCGCGGCCGCTCGGCGGCATCGTCTTCGGGCACTTCGGGGACAAGATCGGCCGCAAGTCGCTGCTGCAGTTCAGCCTGATCCTGATCGGCGTTTCGACGTTCCTGATGGGCTGCCTGCCTTCGTTTCACCAGATCGGCTACTGGGCGCCGCTGCTGCTGGTGACGCTACGTTTCATCCAGGGCTTCGCGCTCGGCGGCGAATGGGGCGGGGCGGTGCTGCTCGTCACCGAGCACAGCCCGAACCACAGCCGCGGCTTCTGGGGCAGTTTCCCGCACGCCGCCGTACCGCTCGGCAACCTTGCCGCGACGGTGGTGCTGCTGGTGCTGTCGGCGACGCTTTCGGAGGAGGCGTTCCTGTCGTGGGGCTGGCGCGTCGGCTTCTGGCTGTCCGTCGTGATCGTCGGTATCGGCTATTATATCCGCACGCAGGTGTCGGATTCGCCGATCTTCAAGGCCGCCAAGGCCGAATTGGAAGAGAAGGCGCACGCCGGCTACGGGCTCAAGGAGGTCTTCCGCCTGTATCCCCGCCGCGTGTTCACCGCGATGGGCCTGCGCTTTGCCGAGAACATCCTCTACTACATGGTCGTGACGTTCTCGATCACGTACCTGTCGCACCGCGGCGGCGATACGACGCGCATCCTGACGCTGCTTTTCTTCGCGCACATCATCCATGCGTTCATCATCCCCGCCGTAGGGCACGCCACCGACAGGTTCGGGCGGCGGCCGCTCTATATCGCGGGCGCACTGCTGACGATGGTGTGGCCGTTCGCGGCGTTCCCGATGCTGGATACCGGGGCAACGGGCATTGTGCTCGCGGCGATCATCACCGGCATGATGGTCCACTCGCTGATGTACGCGGCGCAGCCCGCGATCATGACCGAGATGTTCCCCACGCGGATGCGCTATTCCGGCGTCTCGCTCGGATATCAGCTGACCGCGATCGTCGCGGGCTCGTGGGCGCCGCTGATCGGCACGGCGCTGCTGCGCGAATATGAAACGTGGTGGCCGATCGCCGTCTACATCATGTTCGCCGGGGCGGTGAGTTTGATCGCGGCGCTTCTGATGCGTGAGACGAAAGGTGTCTCGCTCGTGGCGATCGACCGCGAGGACGCGGCGCGAAGCTAGGCCGCGAGTGCCAGCGCGTCGATCGCGGCTTGCAGGATGTGTGCGGCTGCGAGGGCGTCGACGCGTTCGGCGCGTTTCGCGCGGCTCATGTCAGCGGCGATCATCTCGCGCGTGACGGCGACGGTGGAGAGCCGCTCGTCCCAGAGGAGGACGGGGAGGGCGAATTCGGCCTCAAGCGACCGGGCGAAGGCGCGCGTGGCCTGCGCGCGGGGGCCGTCGGTGCCGTCCATGTTCACGGGATAGCCGAGCACGATGCCGGCGAGCGCGCGGCTCCCTGCGAGGCGGCGGAGCTCGGCGAAATCCTGCGTCTGTTTGCGGCGGACGATGGTTTCCGCCGCGCTCGCGAAACGCCATTCGGCGTCGCAGAAGGCGACGCCGATGGTTTTGGTGCCGAGATCGAGTCCCGCAAGGACGCCGCCCGACGGCAACTGCGCCGCGAACTCTGCGGCCGAATGCGTGCTCACCGGCTGCGCGCAGGCGCTGTCGCCGCAAGCGCCGCCTGCGCGCGGCGTTCGACGTCGGTGCGCAGGTTCGTCCAGAACAGCGCGTAGTCGTAGACGTGGTAGTTGTTGCCGGGCAGCACGTAGGAGCGCAGGCCTTCGGGCGGTTTCTCGCCGATGCTGAGATAGCCCTTGTCGCTGCACTTGGCGCCGACGAGCCCGGCTTCAAGCGTCGCACTCGAATAGGTCTCGTCAACCGGGATCAGCGTGCCGAGGTTGCGCGCGGTGCCATACGGGTCGCTGGCGTCGGCGCCGTCCATCGTTTCCACGGGAAGCGGCGAGGCCTCGGCGGCGAGGCTGCTGCGATGCGGGGTTTCATCGGTGGCGGCGGTTTCGGGCGCATCGCCGGGCGGGGCAAGATCGGGCGCTCCGGTCAGCGGATTGACGCACAGAAGGTGTGTTCCCGCGCGCGGCGCGCCGGTGAGGCCTGTCGTCGTGTAGAACGGATCGAAGATCGATTCCGGCTGCGCGGGTTCGGCATAGCTCTGGAAGGCGATGATGCAGCGCGTTTCCTCCGGCGTTTCGCACGGCTTCAATCCGAGCTTCGGCAGGTCGGACTCGATCGAGATCGGCCAGCCGATCAGATAGGCGGCAACGATGCGATCCGCGACGGGCGTGCCCGCGATCTTCTGGGCGAGCAGCGAGACGAGGTGCAGCGAGCCCTGGCTGTGGCCAGCAAGAATGATCTTCTGATCCGGCGGAATATCCCGAAGGAACAGTTCGAAGGCCTTTTCGACGTCACTGTACGCGACTGCGAACGACTTCGCCGAATCGGGTTCGCCGAGCGACAGGAAGGCGCCGAACGTCGCCTGGCGGTATTTGGGCGCCCACACCTCGCCGATGCCGTTGAAGACGCTCGCCTGGCTTTTCAGGAACACGGTCTGCCGGAAACGGGGATCGCCGGTGAGCGCGATGGGCGCGTTCCACCGATCCCCTTTCAGATAGGTGGTGGGGTGCACGTAGAACACTGCGACCGCAGGCTTCGGCGCGGGGCTGTAGCCCTCGGGCGTCCAGCGCACGACATCCGCCGGGATGCCCGGGCGCGCAAGCCAGGCGTCGGCGCGGTCGTAGAAGGTCGCCGGGGGCTTCGGGCTGTCCGCAAAGCTCACATCCGGGACGAAGGCGGCGCGCATCAGTTGCGGCGCGAAGATCCGGTAGGCGAACGCGCCCGCGATGGCGAGCACGACGAGCGCGGCGATGATGTAGAGAAACCGTCGAGCGGCCAAGTTGCTGGACTCCTTTGTCTGGGCGCTTAGCATGGCGTCCATGTCACGAGAATACAGGGGTTAACACCATGCGTCTTACACGGGTTCCTTTCGCCATCTGCATCACCCTGCCGCTGGCCGCATGCGCTGCGGGCGGGACCACGCCTGCACTTCACGATCTCGTGATTCGCGGCGGCACGATCTATGACGGATCGGGCGGCGCGGCGCAGGTCGGCGACGTTGCCATCGATGGCGACAAGGTGGTTTCGGTCGGCCCCGCCGCGCGCGGGCGCACCGAGATCGACGCGACGGGCCTCGCGGTGGCGCCGGGCTTCATCAACACGCACAGTTGGGCGACCGAATCGCTGATCGTCGACCCGCGCGGCGTTGCCGACCTCAAGCAGGGCGTGACGCTGGAGGTGATGGGCGAAGGCTGGTCGATGGGGCCGCTGAACGCCGAGATGAAGCGCCTCTCCGCGAGCCGCATGGGCGACGTGAAGTACGATATCGAGTGGACGAGCCTTGGCGACTATCTCGCGTATCTCGAAAAGCGCGGCATTTCTCCGAACGTCGCGAGCTTCGTGGGCGCGGCGACGGTGCGCATCCATGAACTCGGCGAAGGCGATGTCGACCCGAACCCGCAGCAGCTCGCGCGGATGCAGGGGTTGGTGAAGGCCGCGATGAACGAGGGCGCGCTCGGCGTCGGCTCGGCGCTCATCTACGCGCCCGGATCCTTCGCGGAAAAGCCGGAACTCCTCGCGCTGATGCAGGCGGCCGCGCCGTGCGGCGGGCGCTACATCAGCCACATGCGTTCCGAGGGCGACAATATCCTCGAAGCCGTGGACGAACTCATCGACATTTCGCGGCAATCCAAGGCGCCCGCGATCATCTATCACCTGAAACTGGCGGGCAAGGACAACTGGAGCAAGCTCGACACCGTCATCGCGAAGGTGGAGGCCGCGCAGAAGGAAGGCCTCGACATCACCTCCACCATGTACACCTACCCGGCGGGCGGCACCGGCCTCGACGCCTCGATGCCGCTGTGGGTGCAGGAAGGCGGCGAGGAAGCCTGGTTCAAGCGGCTGCAGGATCCCGCCGTGCGCGCCAAAGTTGCCGCGGAGATGAAGACGCGCGGCGACGGCTGGGAGAATCTTTACTATCAGGCGGGCTCGCCGGAGCGGCTCGTTCTCGTGGGGTTCAAGAACGACAAGCTGAAGCCCCTCGCGGGCAAGACGCTCGGCGAGGTGGCGCGGGAACGCGGCAAGAGCCCCGAGGAAACCGCGATGGACCTCGTGGTGGAAGACGGCAGCCGGGTCGGCACGATCTACTTCCTGATGGACGAGAAGAACGTCGCGAAGCAGACGGCGCTGCCGTGGATGAGCTTCGGCTCCGACGCGGAGGCCCCGGCCACGGAAGGCGTCTTCGTGAAATCGCCGACGCACCCGCGCGCCTATGGCAACATCCCGCGCTTCCTCGGCAAGTACGTGCGCGACGAGAAGACGACCACCCTTTCGCAGGCGGTGCGTCAGCTCACGTCCTTCTCGGCCGAGCAGATGGGCATCGAGGGGCGCGGACGTCTGGCGCCCGGCTACTTCGCCGACGTCGTGGTGTTCGACCCCGCGACGATCGCCGACAAGGCGACCTTCGAGAAACCGCACCAGTATTCGGTCGGCGTGCGCGACGTGTTCGTGAACGGCCAGCAGGTGCTGAAGGACGGCGAGCCCACGGGCGCACGCCCGGGCCGCTTCGTGAAGGGGCCCGGCACGGGGAAGTGCCCCGCATAGCGCGCTTGCGGGGCGGCGAAGCCGCGTGCTAACGGCTCGGGCTCAATCAATCCGGGGTGTTTTGCATGTCCGTTGACGCCGCCACCGTCAAACGTGTCGCGCATCTTGCGCGTATCAAGATCGACGACGACAGGTCCGCCGTGATGGCCGAGGAGCTTTCGAAGATCCTCGGCTGGGTGGAAATGCTCGGCGAGGTGAATACGGACGGCGTGGAGCCGCTCGCCGCGGTGATCCCGAACACACTGCGCTGGCGTGAGGATGTCGTCACCGATGGCGGCATTCAGGACAAGGTGCTGTCGAACGCGCCGAAGGCCGAATACGGCTTCTTTGCCGTGCCGAAGGTGATCGAATAATGACGGCACTCACCGACCTGACGCTCGCGGCGATGCGCGACGGGCTGCGGAAGAAGGACTTCTCCGCGAAGGATCTCGCCGAGGCGCATGTGAAGGCGGTGGAAGCCGCGCGCGTGCTCAATGCCTTCACCGTGGAGACGCCGGAACTGGCGCTGAAAGCCGCCGAGGCGGCCGACGCGGCGCTCGCGAAGGGCGAGGCGAAGCCGCTGTCTGGCATTCCGCTCGGCATCAAGGACCTGTTCGCGACCGAGGGCGTGCAGAGCGCGGCGGCTTCAAACATCCTCAAGGGCTTCAAGCCGCCCTATGAATCGACCGTGAGCGGCAAGCTGTTCGCGGACGGCGCGGGGATGCTCGGCAAGCTCAACATGGACGAGTTCGCGATGGGCTCGTCGAACGAGACGAGCGCGTTCGGCACGGTCATCAACCCATGGCGCGGCAAGGGTAACGAAAGCCTCGTGCCGGGCGGCAGCTCGGGCGGGTCGTCGGCCGCGGTCGCGGCGCGGCTCGTCGCGGGCGCGACGGGCACCGATACCGGCGGCTCGATCCGTCAGCCGGCGGCGTTCACGGGCATTTCGGGCATCAAGCCGACCTACGGCCGCTGTTCGCGCTGGGGTATCGTGGCGTTCGCAAGCTCGCTCGATCAGGCCGGGCCGATGGCGCGTGACGTGCGTGACTGCGCGATTTTGCTCAAATCCATGTGCGGGTTCGATCCAAAGGATTCGACCAGCCTCGATCTGCCGGTGCCGGACTTCGAGGCGGCGCTGACCGGCGACATGAAGGGCAAGCGCGTCGGCATTCCGAAGGAATATACGGTCGACGGCATCCCGGCAGAAATCGAGGCGCTGTGGAAGAAGGGCGCGGACATGCTGCGCGACGCGGGGGCGGAGATCGTCGACATCTCGCTGCCGCACACCAAGTACGCGCTGCCGACCTATTACATCATTGCGCCTGCCGAAGCCTCTTCCAACCTCGCGCGCTATGATGGGGTGCGCTACGGCCTGCGCGAGACGCCCGAGGGCGGCAGCCTGATCGACATGTACGAGGCGACGCGCTCAGCGGGCTTCGGCGCGGAGGCGCAGCGGCGCATCCTGATCGGCACCTATGTGCTCTCGGCCGGCTATTACGATGCCTATTACCTGAAGGCGCAGAAGGTTCGCGCACTCATCCAGCGCGACTTCATGCAGGCGTTCGAACGCTGCGACGTGATCCTCGCGCCGACCGCGCCGAGCGCGGCGTTCGGCATCGGCGCGAACGTCGACGATCCGATCGCCATGTATCTGAACGACGTCTTCTGCGTGCCCGCGAGCCTTGCGGGGCTTCCCGCCATGTCCGTGCCGGGCGGACTTTCGAACGACGGTCTGCCGCTCGGCCTGCAGATCATCGGCAAGCCGCTCGATGAGGAAGGCGTGCTGAACGCGGGCTATGCGATCGAACAGGCGGCGGGATTCTCGGCGCGACCGGAAGCGTGGTGGTAAGATGAGCGACTACAGAATCAAAGGCGAAACCGGCGAGTGGGAGGTCGTGATCGGCCTCGAGGTTCACGCGCAGGTCACATCGAACGCCAAGCTGTTCTCGGGCGCCGCGACGGCGTTTGGGGCGGAGCCGAACACGCAGGTGAGCCTGGTGGACGCGGCGATGCCGGGGATGCTGCCGGTCATCAACGGCGAGTGCGTGCGGCAGGCGGTGCGTACCGGCCTCGCGCTCGATGCGCAGATCAACACGTGGTCGCGCTTCGACCGAAAGAATTATTTCTACGCCGATCTGCCGCAGGGCTACCAGATCAGCCAGTTCCAGCATCCGATCGTGGGCGAGGGTGAGATTCACATCACGCTCGGCGAGGGGCGCACCAAGACCGTGGGGCTGGAGCGGATCCATCTGGAGCAGGATGCGGGCAAGTCGATGCACGACCAGTCGCCGCGCTATTCCTATGTCGATCTCAACCGGTCGGGCGTGGCGCTGATGGAGATCGTCTCGCGTCCCGATATGCGCTCGCCCGAAGAGGCGGGGGCGTATGTTAAGAAGCTGCGCTCGATCCTGCGTTACGTCGGCAGCTGCGACGGCAACATGGAGGAAGGCTCAATGCGCGCCGACGTGAACGTCAGCGTGCGGAAGCCCGGCGACCCGCTCGGCACGCGCTGCGAGGTGAAGAACGTGAACAGCGTTCGCTTCGTGCAGGCGGCGATCGAATACGAGGCGCAGCGCCAGGTGGAGATCATTGAAGGCGGCGGCACGATCGTGCAGGAAACGCGGCTGTTCGATCCGGGCCGGATGGAAACGCGCGCGCTGCGGTCCAAGGAAGACGCGCACGATTACCGCTATTTTCCGGACCCCGACCTGCCGCCGCTGGTGTTCGACGACGCCTTCGTTGAAGCCCTGCGCGCCGAACTGCCGGAGCTGCCCGACGCCAAGCACGCACGCTATGTGCGCGACCTCGGCATCAGCGACTATAACGCTAGTGTGCTGACCGCAGAGAAGGAAGCCGCCGACTGGTTTGAACGGATGCTGTCGCTGAGCGCGGCGAAGCAGGGCAAAAGCCTGCAAGACGTGGCGCGCGCAGCCTCCAACTGGGTGATCTCCGACCTGTTCGGCGCGCTGAACGCACTCGGCAAGGACATCGTCGACAGCCCGATCAGCCCCGAACACGCCGCGACGCTGCTGGCGCTGATCGGCGACGGGACGCTTTCGGGCCGGCTCGGCAAGGACGTGTTCCAGATCATGCTGGAAACCGGCGACGATCCTGAAAAGATCGTGGAAGAACGCGGCCTGAAGCAGGTCTCCGACACCGGCGCGCTCGATACGGCGATCGCGGAGGTTCTCGCGAAGAACGCCGACAAGGTCGCGCAGTACAAGGACGGCAAGGAAGCGCTGTTCGGCTTCTTCGTGGGCCAGACGATGAAGGCGACAGGCGGCAAGGCGAACCCGCAGGTGGTGAATGAACTGCTGAAGGCGGCGCTGGCTGGGTGAGGTCTGGGTGCGAGGCGTCGGTTGCCTCGTTGGACGGCGGCGCCTCCTAATCCACGGTCTGTGTCCCGGGGGCGTTTTCCAGCGCCCCGGATAGACGGGTAGCCTCGGCAAGAAACGCGATTCCGGCCTCGCGACTTACAATCCCGGTGAAGCGCCCCAGATTGCCGCAGAACATGCCTACACGGCCGGTCCTTTCGACCTGAACAACGATCGGCGCACTCTGTAGAGATCCGTCCTGTGTCCGGAACGCGACATGGCCTGACAGTGAGGTCCGATTCTTGCAGAAGCCCTTGAAATCGCTTTTGCCAAGACATCTGTGAAGGCTCACGGCCTTGGTCAGATGAAGGGTCAGATCGGCGTCGGTTGCGTCAGCCTCGGCCAGAACGCCGTCGTCGTCATACTCCGTGACCAGTTTCCGCATCAGGACGCTAATCGGATTATCCACCTTGTAGGCTTCGCAGTAGATGCTGACGTTTTTCATGACATGATCGACACTGGGGGCGATGACGAGTCCTATGTTCCAAGCGCCGTGCGAAGGGTCCGGAGAAAACGGGCCCTCAATGCCCTGATCGTCAGCGGCGGCCTGAATCGCCTGCAGATCGATACTGTAGTCAATGCTGCGTGCCGAAGCCGGAGCGGACAGCAAGGCGAGACCCACTCCGGCAATCAGGGCGCCCGCCGGGCATACGCTCTTGGCTGTGTCAGTCGGTCGACGCGACATTGCTGGCCTTTTGCGCTTTCTGCTTTTCCTTCAGCCGCTTCTTCCAGTCCTTCTTCGTGCTGCCGGTCAGGAGGCGGGCGCTTTCGAGTGCGAATTCCTCGGCCAGCCTCTCCCGAATGCCGCCGCCGCGAATGAGCATGCCTCCCCATCCCGAATGCGTGTTGATCACGTGCACATAGAATGAGCCAATGTTCGCGCCCGTTGCGGGATCCACGACATCGATGAGTCCGGCAAGTTCATCTGCGCTGCCGATCAGCATGGCGACTGCGGCGTTGGCGGTGCGGATGGTTTCGATGGTGATCTTCAGATCGACGGCTTTGCCTTTGGACTCGTCTAGACCCCATTCGCGCGTCACGTCGCGCATCACGAGCGGTAACATGGCAGAGAACGGCAGGGTATCGTATGTGTCGGCAGCAGGCTGGACGGCGGGCGGATTGGCGGGGTCGTAAGGCGGAAGGCCTTCTTCGGCGCGTTTGGCCAGCGCCTTTTCTTCGATCTTGTCGAACTTTTCGCGCGCGGAATCGGCAATCGTGACAGTCACGGCGGCAACATAATTGTTGTCCACGATGTCCGCAGGCAGTTCTTCTATGACTTTTCGCTGTTTTGCCTCTGCGACAGGGGCGGCAATCAAGAACAACGCAAGAAAAATGTACCGAATCATGATGCCCCCTAAGCAATGCGAGGGCGCCACTAAGGCAAAGCTGAATTATTTCGGCAAGACAATAATATGGAAAACGGGACGATAGTCGTCAGGCCTCGCCCACCGTATCGATCAGCGCGGCGTCGAGCGCCTCGCGCGGGGTTTTCCCGGCCCAGAGGATGAACTGGAAGACGGGGTAGTAGCGTTCGCACTCGTCGACGGCGGCTTCGACCAGCGTTTCGGCCTGCGCGAGCGAGAGGCCGCTGTCGTCATCCGCGGCGTCGAGCATCGAGGCGTGGCGGAAGAGGAGCGTGCCGTCTGCCGACCACATCTCGAAATGGCCGAGCCAAAGCTGCTCGTTGATGAGGCTGAGCACTTCCCACACGGCGGCGCGGCGGTTTTCCGGCACACGGATGTCGGGCATGGCGATGAACTGGAGGACGCGCTCTTCCTCGCGCCAGAGCGCGCGGAGCTGGTACGTCGTCCAGCTGCCCTCAACGCGGGCGATGAGTTCCTCGTCGCTGGCGCGCTCGAACGACCAGCCATGCGCGCCGAAATAATGCTCCAGCATGTCGAGCGGCGCTGCCGTGGCCTGGGCCATTTCAAGTTCGAGTTCGGTCAATAGCTCGTCCGATGGGATTCACGCCTGTACCATATATGGTGCGATGCCTGGTCGCGGCACGCAAGACGCTGTGCGCCGCCGCCCACGAATTTGCTGTGGATATCAGGCGGCGGGTGCTGATTTGCCTGCCTTCTTCGCTGCGGGCTTGCGGGCCGGTGCGGCCTTTTCCGGAGCTGTGCCCGCTGCCGCTTCGAGCCTGGCGATTCGTGCCTTCAGCTCTTCGTTTTCGGCGCGGGCGTTTGCAGCCATCTGCTTCACGGCCTCGAATTCCTCGCGCTTCACCAGATCAAGGCCGCCGACGAACTCCTCCATGCGGGCGCGGAAACCCGCCTCCATCTCGCGGCCCATACCGGCAAGCGAGCCCATGGCGCCGGTCGCCATGCGGGAAAAGTCGTCGAAGAAGCGGTTTTTGGACTGCATGGACGGGGCCTTCGCTGTGTTGTGGGCCTAATATGGCGGCGCGGCGCCCGGATTCAACTGCCAGATGCGAAAGGCAAGCCCGGCGGCGAAGCAGAGCCACGCAAGATAGGGCACGAGCAGCCACGCGGCGATGCGGTCGAGCCGGGCAAAGGCGAACGTCGTGGCGAGCGCGGCGGCGAGGATGACGAGGATGAGCGCGAAGCTGGGGCCGAGCAGGTGCAGCTTGAAGAACAGCGTCGACCATATGAGGTTGAGCACGAGCTGGGCGGCGAACAGCAGGGCCGCGCGCTGCCGGTCCCGCCCCGGTGGGCACGCGAGGACGCGGGCGATGGCGACGCCCATCAGCGCGTAAAGCAGCGTCCAGACGATGCCGAACACGAAACCGGGCGGATAGAGCGCAGGCTTTGCGAGTTCCGCGAACCAGGGATTGTCCTCCCCCGAGCCCGCGACGACGCCGGACAACGAGCCGAGCAGCATCACGCCCGGAACGGTGAGGAAGGCGAGACGCAGACTCTTGGGAAGTGCCATGGTTCTTACTCCGCCGGGGCAGGTGCTGCGCCGCGCTCTTCGTCCAGCTTGCGCGTGACGGCGAGCGGCGAGCCGGTGCTCCGGGCAAGGCGCCGGTAGAAGACGGGGATGACGAACAGCGTGAGCAAAGTCGCGAGGCTGACGCCCCACACGACGACGGTGCCGATCGCCTGACGCGAGGCCGCGCCCGCGCCTGACGCGAGCATCAGCGGCACCGCGCCCGCGACGGTCGCGATCGATGTCATGATGACGGGACGCAGGCGGCGCACGGCAGCGCGGCGGATCGCATCGTCGAACGCGACGCCCTGATCGCGCAGCTGGTTCGCGAACTCGACGATGAGAATGCCGTTCTTCGCCGCAAGCCCCACGAGCATGACGATGCCGATCTGGCTGTAGAGGTTGAGCGATTGGCCCATGACGACGAGGCCGAGCAGCCCGCCGCCGACCGCGAGCGGCACGGTGAGCACGATGACGCCGGGATGCACCCAGCTTTCGAACTGCGCGGCGAGCACGAGGAACACGAGCAGGATGGTAACGCCGAGCACGCCCCAGATCGCGCCGCCCGTCTGCTTGAACGCGCGGCTTTCGCCGTCGTAGCCGATCGCCGCGACTTCGGGCAGCGTCGAGGCTTCCGCCTCCAGCCAGTCGAGCGCCTCTCCGAGCGAATAGCCGGGCGCGACCGAACCTTCGAGCGTGATGGCGCGGAGCTTGTTGAAATGGCCAAGCTCGCCCGCGTCCGCAAAGCTGCGCAGCGAAACGAGGTTCGAGAGCGGAATGACGTCTCCCGTGCGCGAGCGGACGTAGACGTTGGAGAGGTCCTGCGGGGTCAGCCGGTCCTTCTCCTCGGCCTGCACGATGACGCGGTATTCCTCGCCCCGGTCGATGTAGGTGGTGACGCGGCGCGAACCCATCATGGTTTCGAGCGTGCGGCCAATCTCGCTGACGGATACGCCGAGGTCGCCCGCGCGCGTCGTGTCGATGTCGACGAGAAGCTGCGGCTTCGTTTCCTTGTAATCGGCTTCGAGGTTCTCGATGCCGGGATAGGCGGCGGCGGCGTCCATGATCGCGTCGCGGGCGCGGGCGAGTTCCTCGAACGTCGCGCCGGCGATGACGAAACGGATCGGGCGGCCGCCGCGGCTGCCGATGGTCTGACCTCCCGAGGCGAAACTGCGCACGCCCGGGTAGTCCTCCAGCTTCTGCTGGACCATCTGTGCGGTTTCCGCAGTCGTCTGCTCGCGTTCCGACCAGGGCTTCAGGAACACCACCATGCGGCCGCTTGCGAAATCCTCGGTCGTGCCCCAGCTGCCTGGCGCACGCACCATCAAGCGGCGGACCGGGCCGTCGTCGATCATCGGCAGCACCCGCGCCTGCAGATCCTCCATATAGCGGACCATCTGGTCGAACCCGGTGCCTTCCGCCGCGGTGACACTCACTTGCAGGTTGCCGGTGTCTTCGAGCGGGGCGAGTTCGGACGGGAGCGTCGTTGCAAGCGCGATGCAGCCCGCGACGACGGCGGCAGAAATGCCTCCGATCAGAAGTGGACGCGTGAGCAGGCGGCCGAGCGCCCGGTCATAGGCGGCGGACACGCGATCGAAACGCTGATCGACCCATTTCGTCATGCGGTTCGCGCCGGTTTCCGGCTTCAGCATCTTCGAGCAGAGCATCGGCGTCAGCGTCAGGGCGATGAAGCCCGAGAAGGCGACCGCGCCGATCATCGCGGCCGCGAGTTCGCGAAACAGCAGCCCGGTGTTGCCGGCAAGGAACATGATCGGCACGAACACGGAACAGACGACTGCCGTTGTCGCGACCACGGCGAATGCGACCTGGCGCGCGCCTTCATACGCGGCGACAAGCGGCGTCTCGCCCTGCTCGATCCGGTAATAGATGTTTTCGAGCACGACGATGGCGTCGTCGACGACAAGGCCGATCGCAAGCACGAGCGCGAGCAGCGTAAGAAGGTTGATCGAAAGCCCGAGCGCCCAGAGCACGGCGAATGTCGCAATCAGACAGATCGGCACCGTGACGGCGGGAATAAGCGTGGCGCGCGCCGAGCCGAGAAAAATGTAGATCACGAGAATGACGAGAACCGAGGCTTCAGCGAGCGTCTTCCAGACGTTTTCGATGGCCGCGGAAATAAACACCGAACTGTCGTTCGAGATGTCGATGCTGACGCCGGCGGGCAGCATCTTGCGCGTATCCTCGATCCGGGCCCTGACCTCTTCGGCCACGGCAAGGGTGTTTGCGCCCGACTGGCGAACGATTCCAATGCCGACGCCCGGTTTGCCGTTCGATCGGAAGAAGCTGTACGGGTTTTCGGGGCCGACCTCGACGCGTGCGACGTCGCCGAGGCGGACCAAATGGCCGTCTGCGCCGCGCGAAATGACGAGGGCGCTGAAATCCTCCACCCTGCTGTAGGCGCGTGCGACACGGACCGTGAGGTTCTGTGTTTCCGCCTCGACGCGCCCGGCGGGCAGCTCCACGTTCTGGGCGCGCAGCGCGGTCTCGATATCGCCGGGCGTCAGCCGGTAGGCGGCGAGCTTCGCGCGATCGAGCCAGATCCGCATGGCGGGCCGCGAGAGACCGGCAACCATGACGCGCGCGACGCCGTCGATCGATGAGAAGCGATCAACGAGGATGCGGTCCGCGTAGTCGGCAAGCCAGAGCGGATCACGCTCCTCGCCGGAAAGATGCATCCAGAGGATCGGCTGTGAATCGACGTCGACCTTGCGGATTTCCGGCGGGATCACTTCGTCGGGCAAATCATCGGCAAGGCCGCTGACGCGGTCGCGGATGTCGTTCGCCGCATCGTCCACATTGCGTGTCGCTGAGAATTCGATGGTGACGTCCGAAACGCCGTCCCGTGAGCGCGAGCGGATCATCTCGATGCCTTCAACGCCAGCGATCCGGTCCTCGACAAGCTGGGTTATGCGCGATTCGACGACGCTTGCAGCCGCGCCGGGATACGCCACCTCGACCGAAACGATCGGCGGCTCGATGGCCGGATACTCGCGCACCGGCAGCGAGAAGAAGGCGATGGCGCCGGCCAGCACGATGATGAGGCTGACGACAGCCGCGAATACGGGGCGTTTGACCGAGACATCGGAAAGGATCACCGGGACTTCCCTGCGCCCGCCGCGGCGCCGGAGAGGGCCCCGGTGGTGGATTTCTCGGGCGATCCCGGAAACACGGGCCTAACCTCCGCATCGTCGCGAACCTTTACGACGCCGTCGGCGACGATGCGGTCGCCGCGCTTCAGGCCGCCGGTGATTTCCACCATGCCGCCCGACCGCATCCCGACCTCGACCGGAACGCGGTTGGCCACGTTCTTCTCATCGAGCCGGAAGATGAACTGGCGGTCGCCCTGTGCGACGAGCGCCAGTTCGGGGACGGCGAGCGCATCGCGCGGATTGGTGACGATGGACACGGTGAGCAACATGCCGGGGTGCAGACGCCGGTCGGGGTTCGGGAGCAGCGCACGAACGGCAACCGAGCGGGTGATCGGATCGACCTGCGACTCGATACCTTCCACGGTGCCTCGGAACACTTCGCCTGGCCAGGCCTGCGCGCGCGCCTCTATATTCTGTCCGGCTTTGACCGCCGAGATGAAACGCTCGGGCACGGTGAAATCGAGCTTGATTGAGCTGATGTCGTTGATGGTCGCGATCTCGGTGCCCGCCGTAACGACGCTGCCCGGCGAGAGGCGGCGCAGGCCGATGACGCCGGAGAAGGGCGCGCGGATGATACGGTCGCCGATCTGGGCACGGATCGCGCCTGCCTGGGCCCGCGCCTGGTCGCGCGCGGCGGTTTGGGCATCGATGCTGGCGTTGGTGGCGAAACCGCGCTGCTGGAGTTCGCGCAGGCGGCTGAGTTGCTGCTGCGCCTCGCGCGAGCGCGCCTCTGCGCTGGCAAGGTCCGCATTCTGCTCGACGGTGCGCAGCACGGCGATCACGGTGCCCGCCTGCACATAGGCGCCATCGGCGAAACGCAGGGATTCAACGCGTTCGGTGACGGTGGAGGTCAGCGTCGTGGATTCGCGCGCAAAGGCCGTGCCTACCGCATCAATGCTGTCGACGAAGCGCATGGGTTCGACAATTCCGCCGACCACGGTCGGCGCGCGGCCTTCACCGCCGCCTTTCTGTCCGCCGCAAGCAGCCAGTAAAAGGGCGAGCGCGAACGCAACGTGCCTCGATATCGACAATTCAAACTCCGATCAGGCGTACGCCGCTCACTACGGCTAAAAATCGCCCATACAGGCCGCAAAGTCCAATGCTTTACGAAACAGCGTCGGCAAATCCCGCGCAGCGGATGCATCCGCTGCGCGCCAATCCCCCGCTGGTTTCGTTATTCCTGACAGATCGCCCGAAAACACGGTCAGATGCAACTCGAAATGCGTGAAAACGTGGGTAACGCGCCCTTCGCCGCGCAACCAGCGCGCGGGGGCAGGGGCGCCGGGATGCGCGCCATCGGCCACCGGGGTGTTCGCGATCTCGCTCATCGGCAGCCCGAGCATCCCGCCGAGAAGCCCGCGTGGCGGCCGCCGCACGAGCAGGACCTCGTCGCGGTCGCGCAGCACATAGGCATTGGCGTAGCGCACCGGGCGTGGCGCTTTCTTCGCCTTTTTCGGGAGCAGATCGGCGACGCCTCGCCGCGCCGCGTCGCAGCACGTCGCCACGGGGCATACGAGGCAATCGGGAGACCGGGGACGGCAGACCGTGGCGCCGAGATCCATCATCGCCTGCGCGAAATCGCCGGCGCGCGCAGCGGGCGTGATCGTATCGGCAAGCGCGCGAAGCGCGGGCTTCGCGGCGGGCAAGGGCTCCTCAACCGCGAATAGCCGCGCGACGACGCGCTCGACGTTGCCGTCCACGACGACGGCGCGCTCGCCGAAGGCGATCGCCGTGATCGCCGCCGCCGTATAGGCGCCGATGCCGGGAAGGCTGAGCAGCCCGTCTTCGGTGGATGGGAAGCGGCCGCCGTGATCGGCCGCAACTGCGCGCGCGCAGGCGAGGAGATTGCGCGCGCGGGCGTAGTAGCCGAGGCCCGCCCATGCCGCGAGCACGTCTCCGTCTTCAGTCGCCGCGAGCGCCTCCACGCTCGGCCACCGGGACGTGAAATGCTCGAAATAGGGGATGACCGCCGCGACGGTCGTCTGCTGGAGCATGATCTCCGAAAGCCACACACGATAAGGATCAGCCGCGTTTGCGCCGGGCGGCGCGCGCCACGGCAGGCGGCGGTGCGACCGGTCGTACCAGGCGAGCAGCGGTGCGGCGATTTCCTTGGCGGGCATGGCGCGCCTATGGCATGGGTTTCACCATGAGGAAACCGGGTGACAGGAGAGGCGGGAGCCGGTCGGTGGCCGAGCTTGTGCCGCTCGTGGGGCGCAAGGCGTTCCGCCGCTTCGGCTTTGTCGACAGTGCGGTCGTTGCGCGCTGGCCGGAGATCGTGGGGCCGGACTATGCGCGGCATTCGACGCCCGAATCGCTGAGCTTCCCGCACGGCAAGCGTAGCGGCGGCACGCTCAACCTTTCCGCCACCGGCTCGCACGCGCTGATGATCCAGCATGTCGCGCCGCAGATCATCGAACGGGTGAACCGCTTTTTCGGCTACGATGCCGTCGCGCGCATCGCCATCCGGCAGGGGCTACCCGCGGAGCGCACACCGGCGGGCGATTCCGTGCAGACCCCCGGCGAGGTGCCCGACGACGTGGCGGGCAGTCTGAAAGCGATCGCCGACGACGAGCTTCGGCAGAGCTTGGAAGACCTTGCGCGGCAGATGAGCGCGACGAAGGGGCTGCCCCTCATCCGATAGCTGGAGACGTGCTGATCGGCTTTGACTTGGGTTGCTGGCCTCGTCATAGTGCCCCACCCGCATCTGTGGCAGGTATTGGGTTTCTTCGAAGGTGGACTACCAGATGTTGAGAAAAGCGCGGTTCAAGGCCTTGTGCATGTTTGGTGCTGTCGCAGTGCTTTCCGCCTGCGGTCAGGAGTCGTCAGAGGCCGCCGGCAACAAGGCCGGCAGCGCCCCCAAGGCAGCCGCGCCGGCGGCGAAAGCCAACTGGCTGGAAGCCGTGAAGGCGACGCCCGAGGGCGGCTTCGCGATCGGCAACCCGAATGCACCGGTGAAGCTCATCGAATTCGCGTCGCTTACCTGCCCGCACTGCCGCGATTTCCATGAAATGGCGATGCCGACCATCAAGGGCGAGTACGTCGCCAAGGGCAAGGTCTATTACGAGTTCCGCAACTTCGTGCTGAACCCGGCGGATTACGGCGCCACGATGCTTGCGCGCTGCCAGGGGCCGAGCGCGTTCTTCGGGCTTGCCGACGCTTTCTTCAAGAACCAGCAGGCGTGGATCGAACCGTTCACCAAGCTGACCGAGGCGCAGACAGCGCCGCTGCAATCGATGTCGCCGGACGAGCAGGTCGTCACCTACGCGAAGCTCGGCGGGCTCGACGGTTTCGTGCGCGCGCGCGGCATTCCGGAAGCGAAGTTCAAGGCTTGCCTGACCGACGCGAACCAGCGCGGCCAGCTGGAGACGATCCGCAAGACCGCGGTCGAGCAGTACAAGGTGACGGGCACGCCCGCGTTCGTGCTGAACGACAAGTCGCTCGAAGGCGTGCACAGCTGGGCGGACCTCGAACCGCTGCTCAAGGATGCCGTGAAGTAGCGTGAAGCGTGTGGGCGTGAGAGAGCGGGGGACGCGTGCATTTCAGGCGGCTTAGACTCGCCGGATTCAAATCCTTCGTCGATCCTGTGGAACTCAGGATCGAGGACGGGCTGACGGGCGTCGTTGGCCCGAACGGCTGCGGCAAGTCCAACCTCCTTGAAGCCATCCGCTGGGTGATGGGCGAATCGAGCGCCAAATCCTTGCGCGGCGGCGGCATGGAAGACGTGATCTTCGCCGGCACCGACCGTCGCCCGGCGCGCGACGCCGCGCACGTGACGCTGCATCTCGACAATTCCAGCCGCCGCGCGCCCGCACAGTTCAACGATTCGGACGATCTCGAAGTCGTTCGCCACATCGAACGCGGCCTCGGCTCGGCGTACCGCATCAACGGCCGAGACGTGCGCCAGAAGGACGTGCAGCTGCTGTTCGCGGATGCTGCGACCGGCGCACACTCGCCCGCGCTCGTCAGCCAGGGCCGCATCGGCGCGATCATCGCCGCGAAGCCTCAAGATCGTCGCCTGCTGCTCGAAGAGGCGGCGGGGATTTCGGGTCTGCATGTGCGCCGCAAGGACGCGGAGCAGCGCCTGCGCGCGGCGGAAACCAACCTCACCCGCCTCGACGACGTGCTGCAGGGCCTGTCGTCGCAGGCCGCGAACCTGAAGCGGCAGGCGCGGCAGGCGGAGCGCTACAAGAAACTCTCCGAGCAGATCCGTATCGCCGAGGCGATGCTGCTTTACGCGAAGGCCTGTGAGGCGACCGCCGATGCCAACGCCGCGAAGGCCGAGGCGGAAGCCTTGCGCGGGAAGATCGAGGACGCGACGCGGCTCGGCGCCGCAATCTCGGCGCGGCAGTCGGACGCCGCCGCGAACCTGCCGCCGCTGCGCGAGGCTGAGGCCGAAGCCGCGGCGATCCTGCAGCGCCTGAAACTCTCGCGCGATTCGCTGAACGCCGAACTCAACGAGGTCGAGCGCCGCCGCCGCGAGGCAGAAGCGCGGCGCGAGGCGGCGGAGCGCGACATTGCGCGCGAGGATGCGCTGCACCACGACGCGCACGCCGCGCTCGAACGGCTCGCGACGGAAGATGCCGGTATCGCCGCGCGGCTGGATGAGGCTGAGGCCGCGCTTGGCCCGGCGCAAGCGCGCATTACCGATCTTGAAGCCGTCGTGGAGGCCGATCAGCGCACGCTCGCCGACGCTCTCGCCGCGCAGGCCGAGGCGCAGGGGCAGCGCCGGGCGATCGAGGCCGAGCTTTCCGCGCTGCGCTCGCAGATTGCGCGCGCCGAATCCGAAAAGACGCGCACGCTCGCCGCGCAGGCCGCCGCCGCGCAGGGCGATGACGCCGGCGAACGCCTGATCGCCGCCGAAGCCCGCGCGAAAGAGGCCGAGGCTGAGGCCGAGCGCGCCTCTGCCGCCATCGCGACCGGCGAGGAACGCCGCGCCGGGGCAGAGACCGCGCGCGAGGCGGCGCAGGCGAAACGCGGCGAGGCGCAGGCGGCGCTTTCGGCGCTCGCCGGAGAGCGGCAGTCGCTCCAGCGCTCGCTCGCGGCGAGCCGCGGCGGCGATGCCGAGCCGCTGATCGACCGCGTCCGCGTGACCAAGGGTTTCGAGGCGGCGTTCGCCGCCTCGCTCGGCGACGACACGGCGGCACCCGTGGGCGGCGAAAGCGGACGGCGCTGGGGCGGGGCGCTGAAGGGCGAGTGGGATCCGGGGCTTCCCGCGGGCGCGCGGCCGCTTTCCGACGTGATCCAAGCGCCCGAGGAACTCGCGCGCCGCGCCGCGCAAATCGGCATCGTCGACGACGAGATGCTGGACCGGATGGCGGCGAAGCTTTCCGTCGGCCAGCGGTTGGTGACCCGCGAAGGGCGCATGGTCCGCTGGGACGGCTTCCGCACCGAGGCGGGCGACGGCAGCGCGGCTGCCGAAAAGCTGCGCCAGCGCAACCGGCTCGCCGAGGTCGAGGCATTGCTGCCCGATGCCGAGGCGGCGGTGGAAGTGCTCGATACTGAACTTGCCGCCGCGCGCGCGATTGTTGCCGAAACGGCCTCCGCGATCGACGCCGAGCGCCAGGCGCTCCGCCGCGCCGAAGCCGCCCGCGCGGATGCGGCGAAGACGATGTCGCAGCTCGCCGGCGAGGTCGAACGCCGCGCCGCGCAGCTCGAAGCGTTCGCGGCGGCGGTGACGCGCGCGAACGATCAGATCGCCGAATCCAGCGAGAAGATGCAGGGGCTTGAAGCGGCGCTGCTCGAAGTGCCGGGCGCCGAAGGGCTGACCGAAGCGGTGACGGCCGCGCGCAACACCGCGGACGCGCACCGCTCCGATCTCGCCACCGCGCGCGCCGAGCATGTGGCGCTGCAACGCGGCCTGCAAAGCGACACCGCGCGCCGCGAGGCGATCACTGCGGAGCGTGAGGCGTGGGAACGCCGGATCTCCGGTAGCGCTGCGCAGCGCGAGGAACTTGCGGCGCGAATCGCAGCGGCGAACGCGACGATCGCCGAAATCGCCGACGTGCCCGCCGCCATTGCCGAGCGTCAGGCGCGCCTCGCGGGCGATCTCGCTGACGCAGAAGCCGCGCGTCAGGCGGCGGCGGACCGCCTCGCTGCAGCCGAAAGCGCACTCCGCACCATCGACGCCGAGGCGCGCGAGGCGACCGAAATTCTCTCGATGCTACGCGAGGAGCGCGGCCGCATCGAGGTACGCGTTGAAAATTGCGAGCACCGGCGTACCGAACTCAACCGCCTGTCGGTCGAGCGCTTCCAGTGCTCGCCGCAGATGCTGCCCCAGCGTTTCGAATTTAGCGACGAGAACATGGAGGACGCCGAAACGCTGACCTCCGGGCTCGACCGCCTGACCGGCGAGCGCGAACGCATGGGGCCGGTGAACCTGCGCGCCGACGTCGAACTCGAAGAGATCGAGACGACGCTCGCCACCTCGACATCCGAACGCGAGGAGCTGGAAACGGCGATCGCCCGCCTGCGCGGCAGCATCGGCTCGCTGAACCGCGAGGGCCGTGCGCGGCTTTTGACCGCGTTCGAGGAGGTGAACCGCCACTTCGGCGACCTTTTCTCCAGCCTGTTCGGCGGCGGCGAGGCGCGGCTCGAACTCATCGAATCGGACGATCCGCTCGAAGCGGGTCTCGAGATCATGGCGCAGCCGCCGGGCAAGAAGCTGCAATCGCTGACGCTGCTTTCGGGCGGCGAGCAGGCGTTGACGGCCGTGGCGCTGATCTTCGGCCTGTTCCTGACGAACCCGGCGCCGATCTGCGTGCTCGACGAGGTCGACGCGCCGCTCGACGACGCCAATATCGAACGTTTCTGCGATCTTCTCGACCGCATGACCACGCTCACCGACACGCGCTTCCTTATTGTGACGCACAATGCCGTGACCATGAGCCGCATGCATCGTCTCTACGGCGTCACCATGGGCGAGAAAGGCGTTAGCCAGCTTGTTTCCGTGGACCTCGGGCGCGCCGAAACGCTGCTCGCGGCAGAGTAGAGATGCCGCCGCGTCTGCCATGCCGCGCTGCGGCAAGGCGAGCGTTGACTTGGCGAAAACCCGCCACTAAACGTGCGCTCGCGTTCGGGGTTTCGGCTCCGGCGTCTCGTCGCTTGCCGGAAACGGCATGTGTTTCGGGTGGACCGTTCAAACTGTCCTCAAGGGCATGGAGATGATCGTTGGCAGATGACCGACGCATCGAACCCGACGACCTCGGTCGTCGGCTTGCCGAGGCCAAGGAGCGTGCCAGTCCGAAGCGTGACGGGCTTAAACGGGAAGAGAACAGGGGCTGGTCGATCGCCATCGAGTTCATCGGTGCGATCCTCGTGGGTGCCTTCTTCGGCTGGCTGATCGATGGCTGGTTCGGAACGGGGCCTTACGGAATGATCCTGTTCTTTTTGCTCGGCTTCGGCGCCGGTCTGCGCACGGTGATGCGCAAGAGCGGCGACTTCGACGGCAACCCGGACGACAACAACTAAGGTTCAGGAGCGCGGGCTTTCAATGGCGAACCCGATGGAACAGTTCGAGATCAAGACGCTCAGCCCGATCGCGCTGGGCGGTTACGACGTCTCGTTCACCAATTCGTCGCTGTGGATGATGATCGCGCTCGTCACGGTCGCGGGTTTCCTCTTCATCGGCACGGCCGCGCCGAAGCTCGTTCCCGGGCGCTGGCAGGCCTCCGTCGAGTATCTAGAGGAATTCATCCGCAACATGCTGGCGGAAAACGTCGGGCCGGAAGGCCGCCGTTACGTGCCGCTGGTGTTCGCGCTTTTCATCTTCGTGCTTGGCTGCAACCTGCTCGGCCTGCTGCCCTTCGTGGGCGCGTTCACGCCGACCAGCCATATCGCTGTGACCTTCGGCCTTGCCGCGCTCGTCTTCCTGGTGGTGCTGGGCGTCGGCTTCGCCCGCCACGGGCTGCACTTCTTCTCGCTGTTCATCCCCAAGGATTGCCCGATCGTGCTGCTGCCGCTGGTGACGGCGATCGAGTTCGTCTCTTTCCTGTCGCGCCCGTTCACGCTGGCGATCCGGTTGTTCGCGAACATGACCGCGGGCCACGTGCTTCTGAAGGTGTTCGGCGGCTTCGTCGTCAGCCTCGGCGTGTTCGGTCTGCTGCCGCTCGGCGTCAATGTCGCGCTCACTGCGCTCGAAGTGATGATCGCTGTGGTGCAGGCCTACGTGTTCGCGCTGCTGACGTCGATCTATCTGAACGACGCGGTCAATCTTCACTAGTTTCAACGTAATCCCAACAGCTTAGTTCAACGGAAGGGTTTCAACATGGATATCGCATCAGCCAAGCTCATCGGTGCCGGTCTCGCTGCTGTCGGCGCGGGCATTGCCGCCATCGGCGTGGGCACGATCTTCGGTCAGTTCCTCCAGGGCGCGCTGCGCAACCCGGCCGCTGCCGACAAGCTCGGCGGCCGTCTGATCTTCGGCTTCGCCGTGACCGAAGCGCTCGGCCTGATCGCCGCCGTCGTCGCGCTCGCGCTCGCGTTCGGTTGATCCGCTAGGGCTTTGCACCGGCGCGACATGCGTGCCGGTGCGCGCCCTTCTGATCGTTCAGCCGGATTCGCATCGGGGTAAGTCATGCCACAGTTCGACCCGTCAAATTTTCTGCCGCAGATGTTCTGGCTGGCGATTGCATTCGCCATCCTTTACTTCGGCGTCGTCCGCCTGACGCTGCCGAAAATCGGCAAGGTCGTCGACGAACGCGCCAGCATCATCGCGGCCGATCTTGCGGCGGCGGAACTGGCGCACACGGCTGCCACGAACACGGGCGAGGTTTATAATGCCGTGCTCGCCAAATCCCGCGAAGCCGCGACAGGCGTCGTGGGCGAAGCGAAGGCGGCCACGGCTCGCGAAAACGAAGCGAAGCTCGCCGCACTCGATGCCGAACTGAATGCGCGTCTCGCCTCGGCGGAAGCTCGCATTTCAGATGCGCGTGCCAAGGCGCTGGGCGAGATCGACGCCGCGGCGAGCGAAGCGGCGGCCGATGTCGTCGAACGCTTGACCGGCGTTCGGCCCGGCGCGTTGGAAGCCAGGGCCGCGGTCGACGCGAGCCTTTCGTAGGAAAACGCCATGCAAGTTCCCGCCGGTGATGTGACCCCTGTCGACGTGCCACCGAGCGCGGGCGAGGTCGATCAGACGACCGCGACCGTTGCTCACGAGGCCGCGCACGACGAGCATCCGGTCATGCTCGGGCTCGATGCCGAGGGCTGGGTTTACGTCAGCATCACGATCTTCTTCCTCCTCGCGATCTTCGTGATGAAGGCGCCGAAGCTGATCGCGCAGGGCCTCGATGCCCGCATCGCGCTGGTGAAGGCACAGCTTGCCGAGGCGAAGACGCTGCGCGAGGAAGCCGAGAAGCTTCTCGCGGAAGCGAAAGCGCGTGAGGCGCAGGGCGAAAAGGATGCCGCGGCGATCATCGCGCACGCACGCCAGGAAGCCGAGCAGATCACCGCCGCCGCGCAGAAGAGCGCCGAGACGATGGTTGCGCGCCGCACCGCGATGGCCGAAGCCAAGATCGGTGCCGCCGAGCGCGCCGCCGAAGCCGAACTCCGCGCCCGCGCGGCGAACCTCGCCACCACCGCTGCAGCGCGCATCATCGCAGAAACGACCGACAAGGCGACGAAGACCAAGCTTACTGACGCCGCGATCAGCGAACTGGATCGGCGCCTCCACTAGAGCGCACCGTTCAGACTTAAGTTAAGAAAGGGCCAAAACGATTTATCGTTTTGGCCCTTTCTTGTTCTGGCTGTTTCTTACTCTATGTGCTTGTGCCAATAATAAAAGTGCGCAACTTGGGTGTCTTCGGATGATAAAGGGTGGTCGTATGGGGCTGAGGGCTCTCATGGCTTCTTTTGTGTTGTTATCTTTCGTCTTTCTACAGCAAAATATCGCCTATGCTGGCCTCGTACCAAAGCCGCGAACCTATCGTCCAACCGACATGTTTGGGAATGGGTATAAGGAATCGCTTCAAAAGGACGGAACTTGGAAAGTCTCTGCAATTACGCGTGGCCATGATGGTCGCGGTTTCTCTCAGGAGATGGCGCTTCTTCGTGCCGCTGAGCTCGTACTTGCATCCGGTAAAACCCATATACAGGTTCTGGATTTCACGGGGCAGGTCGGGACAGGAACCATGGTCTACGGGAAAGAGATTGTGCGGATTGTTGTGCGAGCCAGCGATGAGGCCGGCCCGCCGACGGATTGCAAACCCCGGAACAAGGACTTCTGCGTTACTCTGAATGCGGCAGATATCGTGTCCAAGATTCGGCCCACAGTGCATCCATAGGACGAGGCTGACCGCATGGCGTCCACACTTATAGAAGGTTCGAAAGGCTGGGGCTGCTATCTCGCTCCGGCCTTTTTGCATCGTGGCAGTTCAACCTAACCCGTCATCCCGGCGTAGGCCGGGATCCATGACCACGGTCGTACGGGTCCCGGCCTACGCCGGGATGACGGTGGGTGGCGAGAGCTCCTATCCGGCCGCGTAGCTCGGGCGATCCGTGACCTCCGCGTGCCAGCGCAGCGTGTTCGTGTGATCCTCGGGAACGCGCGCCTTGATCCAGCGGGCGAAATCGAGGGCGACCGTCGCGGTGATGTCGGCGATCGTGTAGCGGTCGCCCGCGATGTAGGGGCTTTCGCCGAGGCGGGTGTTCAACATCGCGAAGAAGCCGGGCAGCAGCAGCCGCCCGCGTTCGGCAAGATCGGGGATCTGCGCCGTGTCCGGTCCGCCGCCGGGCTGCGCGCGGTTCGCGAACACCGGCTGCGTGTTGCGGTAGACGGAAGCGATGGTCGCCAGCCCGTCGAATTCGATACGGCGCTGCCAGCATTCGATGACGGCGGCTTCCTTCGCGTCGCGGCCCATCAGGTTGGGCTCGGGGTGTAGCGTCTCGAAATAACGGCAGATGGCGATTGATTCGTCGATCACCGTGCCGTCGTCGAGCACCAGCGCTGGAATGAGGCCGCGCGGGTTGACCGCAAGATACTCAGGCGTGCGGTTCCCGCCCTCGGCGACGTTCACCTCCTCGATCTCGATGGGAATGCCCTTCTCGGCAAGGAAGATGGTAACGCGGCGCGGATTGGGCGCGCGGTTCATGCCGTAGAGCTTCATGGTCGATTCCCTTGTTTCGTAAACCTGATTGCACGAGGCCACGTTCTCGTCTATTCGCGCTAGCCGCAACAAGGAACAGGTTTCCAGCGCATGACATTCGAGGTTCGAGGACTACGACGAGGATAGACGCCGCTGGGAAAGCGGCGCGGATGGCGCATGGCCATTCTTCATCTTCCTGTCACTCGAATGCTTGAAAGTTCCGCACATGATGATCGTGCCCGCCAGCGCCCGGCACGGCGCTGCCATTGAAGCGCTTCTCGACGATGTTTTCGGCTCCGACCGGCATGGCCGCACCGCCTATCGCCTGCGCGAGGGCGCGCGCGCGGTGGATGGTCTCAGTTTTGTGGCGCTGAACGCGGATGGCAAGCTCGTCGGCTCGATCCAGCTTTGGCCGATCGAGCTCGCGACGGCGAACGGCGTGCAAGGCTTGACGCTGCTCGGCCCCGTTGCGGTCGCGAAGAGCCTGCAGGGCACGGGCATAGGCGCCGCACTCATGGAAACCGCGATCGCGGCCGCTGATGCGATGGGGCGGAGCGCGATCGTGCTGATCGGCGACCCGGAATATTACGGCCGCTTCGGCTTTTCGGCGGAGGCGACGGCGGACTGGACGGTGCCGGGTCCGGTGGAGCGGCACCGGCTGCTTGCGCGCGGGCTCGCGCTGAGCACGGCAGGCACGCTCCGCCCGGCAAAGGCGCTCAGCGCCGTTCGCGCCACCATGCCAGCACGAAAAGGCCCGCAGCGAGCAGAAGCGCCAGCGGCGGCATGAGCAGCGGCTTCTCGTCGACCGCGACGAGTGATCCGCTGCGGTTCTCGACGAGGCCGAGCCAGCCGGTGCCCGCAGCCGTGTCGCCCGGGCTCACACGGCGGACCTTGGGCACGCCGTCCCGCAGCCAGTGGCTGCCGCCACCCGAGGCTTTCACCGGCGCGGCAAGCGGGGTTTCGCGCGGACGCACCTCGGCGAACTCGGCGGTGTCGCCCGCGAGGACATAGCGGATGCGGTCTCCGGCAGCGACGCGGTAGAGCCCGTCCGTACCCACCGAAACGATTGCGCCGGTGATACCCTCGCCGCGCGGTTCGAGTGGAACGCCGCGATCGTTGTCGCCGGGGTCGGTGAGGATCGCGGCTTCGGGCGGGGTGAGGCCGCGTGCGGTGATATCGATGCGGCGCCCCTTCGCGGAAACGTCGAGGCGGTTTTCGTCGAGATCGGGCTCCTGCATCAGCCAGTGCGCGATGCGGCGCAGCAGCTCCGCGTGCGGCCCCGCGCCATCCACGCCGCGCGACCACCACCAGACATTCGTGGAGGCGATGAGCCCGACGCGCCCGCGCCCGACGCGGTCGAGCATGACGAGCGGCTTGTCTCCGGCGCCCGCCATCAGCACCTCCCCCGATGTTGGCGTCATGTCGCTCTGCGAACCCCAGCGGCCCCACGCATCGCCGCCCCAGATCTTCGGAAGTTCGGACGTGACGGGATGACGGCGGCCCGTGGGCGTCAGCAACGGGCGGAAGGGTACGGTGATGCCCGGGCCCGCGGTGCGCGCCGGAAGCACGGGCGCAAGTTCGGTCGCGGCCAGCCCGCCATCCGCCGCGAACTCCTCCCCGGTGACGACGAGCAGCCCGCCGCCCGCCTTCACGCGCGCGCCGAGATCCTGGAAATAGATCGGCGAGAGCAGTTCGGAGAGGCTGAAGCGGTCGAAGATGATGAGATCGAAATCGCCGAGATGCTGCTCGAACAGCTCCTCGACCGGGAAGGGGATCAAAGACATCTCGTCGGGCGGCGTCGTGTCGAAACTGGTCGGCAGGCGCAGGATCGTGAAATGCACCAGATCGATGTTGGAATCGCTCTTCAAAATATCCCGCCACACGCGCCCGCCGGGATACGGCACGCCCGAGACGAGCAGCACGCGCAGCCGATCCGTGACGCCGTTCAGCCGAACGAGCGCGCGGTTGTTGACGAGCGTCGCCTCGCCGCCGGCAAGCGGCGCGACCGACAGCGCCATCTCGATCGTGCCGCGCCGCGTGACGGGAACGGAGAGGCGCACCGGCTCGCCGGTCGCGACGGTGCGCTCGGTGGTGCGCCCGCCCGCGATCGATTCGGTGAGTGTCGCCGTGCCGCGCGGCGCGTTCGGGCCGTCGTCGATGCGGATGAGGACTTCGGCGGGCTGGCCGACGACGCTGTAGCTCGGCACGCGCTCGACGATGAGGCGGCGGTCGGGCGTATCGGGATCGCCCGCGATCAGGTGATGCAGCGGCACGTTCGCGGGGAGCAGGCGCGGGTCCGGCGCATCCGCCGAAATGCCGTCGCTGAGGACGACGACGCCCGCGAGGCGCCCGGAAGGCGCATCTGATGCGGCGCGCTCGATCGCGGCGGCGAGGCGCGTCGGTTCGCCGGGCGCCTGCGGCACGGTGACAACGCGCCATTCGACACCGGGTGCCTCTCGGCGAAGCGCGGCAAGCGCGGCGTCCGCCTCGCGCGTGCGGTCCGCGATGCCCATGCTTGCCGAACCGTCAACGACGGCGAGCGCGACATCGGGGCGCTCGGCGCGACGTTCCTGAAGCCAGATCGGGTTCGCGATCAGCAGGAGCAGGATCGCGGCGATCAGCGCGCGCGGCCAGAACAGGCGCGGCGCGCGCCACAGCACGAGCCCAAGCCCGGCGGCGAACAGCACGCCGATGATCGCGAGGCCCCACCACGGCACGAACGGCGCGAAGCTGATGACGCGCTCCGTCATCGCGGCTTTTCGCCCATGCGTTCAAGCAGCGCGCGCGTGTGGACCTGATCGGCCTTGTACGTGCCGGTGAGCGCATACATCACAAGATTGATGCCGAAGCGCAGCGCCTGCTCGCGCTGCTGCGGGCTGACGGCGCGGTCGCCCGACCAGAGCGAGGCCCAGTCGCCGCCGCCGATAACGACGCCGGAAACGCGGCCGTCCGCGCCCTCGCTGCCCGCCTCCGCCCACACCGCGCCCCCTGCGTGGCTGTGCAGAAGGTAGAAGCTGCGCGAGAGGACATGCTCGCTGCCAACCTCGCTGAGCGCGGGCAGCCCGAGCGGTTCGAGGAGATCCCGCGCGCCGCTGCCCGCGCCGAGCGGCCGTCCGAAATCGAAGAGCACGAGGCCGCCTGCGGCGATATAGGCACGCAGGCGGAGCGCGGTCGCGGGAGACATGCTGCGGACGTTCGCGGCGGGCCAGTAGAGCACCGGATAGGCGCCGAGCGGATCGCGCGCCGGATCGACCGCGGCGGGCTTGCCGGGAGAGACGGAAGTGCGGCGCGTGAGCGTCTGCCCGAGCGTTTCAAGGCCGCGCGCGATACCCGCGTCCGCTGCGGGGCTTCCCGTGCGCACATAGGCAAGCTGAAGATCGGCAGCTTCGGCGGGTTTCGGCGCAAGCATCAAGAGCACGGCGGCCGCAACCGGCGCGAGCGCCCCGCGCAGGCGAAGCGCAACGAGGATGTCGACAAGGGCGAGCAGCGCGGCGGCGAGGATCAGCCACGCACCGATATCAACCGGCGGCGCGGCTTCGGCGGCGGGGCGAAGGCCCTCTGTGCCGAGCGGTTCGAAGCTGAAGCGCGGGCCGAGCGCGCCCGCAAGGTTGATGACACGCCGCGCGTCGCCGCTGCGATAGAGGCCGGGCGGTGTCGCCGCGCTTGCCGTCGTGGCATCGAAGCGGTCGGCGGGGATCGTCACGGGCCGCGCCGGTTCCTGCCATTCGCCGCGCGCGCCGAGCATCCTCTCGAGCACCCAGGGTTTCGCGCCCGCGATGTCGACTGAGGCCGGGTTGGTGCCGAGCGGCAGCAGGCGGCGCAGCATCGCTTCGAACAGACCGCTGAGCGGCAGCGTGGACCATGACGGATCGGCGGCGGTGTGGACGAGAATGAGGAGCCCCGCGCCGCGCCGCGCTGCGCTCACCATCGGCGTGCCGTCCGCAAGCCATGCCCAGCGCATCGCTTCGCTGTCTGATGCCGCGAGAAGCTGACGCGAGACGCGCGCCTCCTCGGGGACGGCTAGTCCCGCGAGCGGCCCGGCGGCGTCGAAGCCGCCGATCGCCTGCGGGTGCTGCCACGAGAGCACGCCGCCGAGCGCGCGCGCGCCCGCACGCAGCGGCACGGGCGAAAGCGCGCTGCCGTTCTCTGCAATGCGCGGCCCGGCGAAGAGGATGGCGACGGCGCCTTTCTCCACGCGCCCCAGCAGCGGCTTCGCCTGCGCGGGTTCGGCGGCAACGTCGGTGAGCACGAAAAGCGTTGCGGGGTCTTCAGCGGCGGTGGCGAGCGCTCCGGTCACGACCTCGGCGTGCGGTTCGAGTGCGCGGCGCACGTAATAGCCGCCCGATTCGAGCGGCGGGGCATTCGAGGGGCCTTCGACGACGACGACGCGCGGGCGCGCTGCGCTGCCGTCTGCAAGATAGATCGCCTGCGCGCTCGTGCCGACGGTGAGGCGGCTTACGTCCGCGCGCTCGGCGGCGTCGAGATGCACGCGGAAGGTCGCGACATCACTCTCGAACGTCAGCGGCTCGCTCGAAAGAGTCTGGCCGCGTCGGCTGCGGAAAGCGAGCGCAGCCGATGGGAGACCGGAAGGCGCAATCACCTGTCCGCTCCAGCCATCGTTGGTGCGCCCGGCAACGCGGATCGCAGGCTCGGCGGGCGGGACGGCCAGACTCTCCCCGCCCGCAAGCGCGCGGCGAAGCGCAGGCGCGCCTGCATCTTCGATGCCGTCCGAAACCCAGAGGAACGCCGCGTCCTGCGGCAGCGCGGCGGCGCGGCGCGCGCGGTCGGCGGGCCAGGGCAGCGGCGAAAGCGCGGCGAGCTGCGCCTTCGCGGTCGGCGCATCGACCCAGTGCGTGTCTGGAGCCGGACCATCGAAGGCCGTGGGCAGGATGCTGAAGCGCGTCGTCGGCGGAAGCGCCTCGATACGATCGGAGGCCGCCGTGACGAGCCGGTCCCACTGGGAGGCGGCGGACCAGCCGTTGTCGATGACGATGGCGAGCCGCGCGGGCGGCGCGGTTGCGGGTGTCGGCTTCCAGACCGGCCCGGCGAGGCCGACGAGGAGCAGCGCGACGATGCCGATCCGCAGCAGCACCAGCCACCACGGCGGCTTCGCGGCGGGGGGCGGGGGGATTTCGGCGTCGCCGAGCAATACGATCGAGGGAAGACGGACGCGGCGCACGGCAGGCGGCAGGCGGCGGAGCAGCAGCCACAGGAACGGCAGCGCGAGCCCTGCGGCGAGCAGCCACGGCACGGCGAAGCTGAACGCGCCGCCCATCAGACGGCGCGCAGCCAGCCGGCGATGCGCGCCGCGTGCGCGGCAGCATCATCGCTTGTCACAGCGTCGACAAGCAGCCAGCCGGGGCGGTCGCAGGCGGCGGCAAGCCGGGCGCGGTGCGCGGCCCATGCGGCGGCGTAGGTTTCGCCGAGCGCTTCGGCGCGGCCCGCCTCGAAGGGGCGGTCGCCGGGCTCGACGGCATCGAAATGCACGCGGCCCGAGAAAGGAAAGGCGATCTCGGCGGGGTCGGCGACGGCGATGACGACGCCCTGCGCGCCGGCGGCGGCGGCGGGGGCGATCCAGTCGAGCGCCTGGCGCCCAAGGAAATCCCCCGCCGCGAGCACGATGTCGGCAGGGCCGGGGGCAGAAAGCCGGGGGGCATCGCCCGGCCCATGCGGCGCGAGCAAAGCGTCACCGCGCAAGGGGCGCGGGTCGGGCGGCGCGCAGCAGGTTTCGCCCGCCTCGTAAGCGGCAAGACCGAGCGCGGCGACGAGCGTGTCCGCGATCGTTTTCTTGCGCGGCAAGGCTTCATCGGATGCGTAGTCCATCGAGGCGCTCGCATCCGACCAGAGCCAGAGGCGCACGGGGTCTTCGCGTTCGCGTTCGCGCACGTAAAGCTCGTCGCTGCGGCCTGATCGGCGCCAGTCCACCTTGTCCGCTGCCTCGCCGGGGTTGAGCATCCGGTACTGCCAGAATTCCGCGCCCGGACCCGCGACCCGGCGCGGGTGCGCGCCCGCCTGCCGCGCTATGCGGGCGCGGGCACGCGTCAGGCGCAGCGGGCCGAGCATGGCCGCGATGCGTTCGGCGTCAAGCGGCGTGCTCACTCCAGACCGGATTCGATCGTCCGGATGAGATCGGCGACGGTGCGGCCCTCGCTCCGCGCGGCAAAGCCGAGCTGGACGCGGTGGCCGAGCGCGGGCTGGAGCAGCGCCGCGACGTCCTCCAGCAGCGGCACGGCGCGGCCCTGCAGGAAGGCGCGCGCACGCGCGGCCGTGATGAGCGCCTGTCCGCCGCGCGGCCCTGGGCCCCAGAGCAATCCGGGATTCTCGGGGCCGGGACGCAGGGTCCTGACGGCGCGGAGGATGGCATCGACCACGCCTTCGGGCACCGGCATGTGCGTCAGCAGCATCTGCGCCTCGATCAGGTCAGCGGCCTTGAGGACATGTTCGGGCACAGGGTCTTCCGCGCCCGTGGTGGCGACGAGAACCCTGCGCTCATCCGCAAGCGAGGGGAAATCGATGTCGATCTGCAGCAGGAAGCGGTCGAGCTGCGCTTCGGGCAGCGGGTATGTGCCTTCCTGCTCGATCGGATTCTGCGTGGCGAGCACGTGGAACGGGCGGGGCAGGGGCCGCGCGGCGCCCGCGACGCTCACCTGCCGCTCCTGCATCGCCTCCAGCAGCGCGGACTGGGTACGCGGGCTGGCGCGGTTGATCTCGTCCGCCATCAGAAGCTGCGTGAACACGGGGCCTTCGATGAACCGGAAGGCGCGGTCACCCTCGCGCGACTGTTCCAGCACTTCAGCGCCGAGAATGTCCGACGGCACGAGATCGGGCGTGAACTGGATGCGGCGCGTATCGAGGCCCAGAACCGTGCCGAGCGTCTTCACGAGGCGCGTCTTGGCGAGGCCGGGAAGGCCGACAACGAGCGCGTGACCGCCCGCGAGCAGGGCGATGAGCGCCAGATCGATGACGCGCTCCTGCCCGATGATGGTGCGCGCAATCTCTGTGCGGGCGTCGGCGAAAGCAGCGGCAAGCGCATCGAAGCGCGCTTCGGCCTGCTTGACGTCGAGGGGGGGCTTGGGTTCGGTGTTCACGGCACTCTAATACGTCGGGGGATCAGGGTTACAATCATCGCTGCGCGCGATAAGGGTGGCAAGCCATGATCGACACACGTCCTACCCTCGACAGACCGGCGTCGCTCGCCGAGATTGCGCAGGCAGCGGCGGCGCTGAAGCTGCCGCCCGTGGAAAGCTGGCATCCGGAGCGCACCGGCGACAGCGAAATGCGGATCGCGCGGGATGGAACCTGGTTCCATCAGGACGCGCCGATCCCGCGCCCGGAGATGGTGCGGCTGTTCTCCACGATCCTGCGCCGCGAGGCCGATGGCCGGCATGTGCTCGTAACGCCCGCCGAAAAGCTCGACATCGCGGTGGAGGATGCGGCGTTCATCGCCGTCGCCGTGGCGAGCGAGGGCGAAGGCGAGGCGCGCCGCCTCGGTTTCACGCTTAATACCGGCGATCCGGTGGTTGCGGGGGCGGAGCATGGCATTTCGCTGCGGGACGGGGCGCCATACCTCCACGTGCGCGGCGGGCTGGAGGCGCGGATCGCGCGGCCGGTCTATTATGAACTCGCCGAGATCGCGATCGCCGAGGGTGGCGATCCGCCCGGCGTGTGGAGCGAAGGCGTTTACTTCGCGCTGATGGATGCCGCATGAGCAGCGATCTCGACTGGATACGCGCGCGCCTGCGCCGCTACGAACGCATCCCCGGCCATCTGCCGCAGTTCGGCGATGACATCGACAATTTCGACACCGATCTCCTCGGCGCGCTGACCCCTGCCGCCGTGCTGGTGCCGGTGATCGCGAGGGCCGAGCCGACGCTGCTGTTCACCAAGCGCAACGCCAACATGCGGCGCCACGCCGGGCAGGTCGCGTTTCCGGGCGGTCGGCTCGACCCCGGCGAGGACGCGGTGCGCGCGGCACTGCGCGAGGCTGAGGAAGAGACGGCGCTGCCTCCGGTGCATGTCGAGGTCGTCGCCCCGATCGACGACTATGCGACGGGAACGGGTTTCCGCGTGACGCCGGTGGTCGGCATCATCCCGCCGGACCTCGCGCTCACGCCGCACGAGGCGGAGGTCGAGAGCCTGTTCGAAGTGCCGCTCGCCTATGTGCTCGACGCGTCCAAGCACGAACGTCGCACGGGCGAGTGGAAGGGTCGCGAGCGCACCTTCTACGTGATCCCGTGGCGCGACGGCGACATCTGGGGCGCGACGGCGGGCATGGTCGTGAACCTCGCGCGGATCCTGACGCAATGAAGCTCCCGCCGCAGGCATGGGCGGAAACGCCGGGCGGCAGCACGGTGCTGCGCGCGCTCGACGCCGAAAGCGGTACGACGCGGCTGGTCGGCGGCGCGGTGCGCGATGCGCTGCTTGCCCTGCCGGTGACGGACGTCGATCTCGCGACCGCGCTCTCACCCCAGGAAGTGACGCAGCGGCTGGAGGCAGCGGGCGTGCAGGTGGTGCCGACCGGCATCGCACACGGCACGGTGACAGCCGTAACCCCCGACCTCATCATGGAGGTCACGACACTGCGCCGCGACGTTTCCACCGACGGGCGCCGCGCGACCGTAAAGTATACAGCTGACTGGCGCGAGGACGCGGCCCGGCGCGATTTCACGATCAACGCGCTCTATGCCCGGCTCCCCTCGGGCGAGATCGACGACTGGTTCGGCGGACTAGTTGATCTACATGCGGGCCGTGTCCGCTTCATCGGGGAGCCGCTCCAGCGCATCGCCGAGGATCACCTGCGCATCCTGCGCTTCTTCCGCTTCCACAGCCGCTTCGGCCGCGGGGAGCCGGACGCGGAGGGGCTTGCGGCGTGCGCGGCGCGCGCGAACGATCTGATGGCACTGTCGCGCGAGCGCATCCGCGACGAACTGTTCCGCATCCTCGTGCTGCCGCGCGCGGCGGAGACGATCGGGCTGATGCTGTCACTCGGCGTTCTGAAGCCGGTGCTGCCGGAAATCGCGGCGGAGCGGGTTGCGAACCTTGCGGCACTCGCGGCGCGCGAGGCCGCGTGGGGCGCCGAGCCCGACCCGGTCCGGCGCTTTGCCGCGCTGCTGCCGCAGCGTGCAGGGCTGGGCACGGCGTTCGGTGCGCGGCTCAGACTCTCCCGGCGCGATACCGTGCGGCTCGATGCGCTTGGCCTCCCCGACCCGGCGCTGCCCGATGATCCTTGCACAGCGGCCTATTTCAGCGGCGCGGAGACGGCGCGGGACCGCCTACTGCTGCTGGGCGACGAAGGCCATGCCGCGTGGGCCGCGCTCGAAGGCTGGGAGCGTCCCGCAATGCCGATTACCGGCAAGGATATCATCGCGCGCGGGATTGCGCCCGGCCCGGAGGTGAGCCACCGCCTGCAACGCTTCGAACGTGACTGGGTGGCTTCAGGGTGTCCGCACGACGCTGTGCACGTCGCTGCGCTGCTCGATGCTGTGTTGGCGTGAGGGGCAGCAGGCGCCCTTGTCGATGAACTTTTCGGCTTCCTGCGCAGCCATCGGCCGCGCGAAGAAATAGCCCTGCGCCGTATCGCAGCCGAGCGCGCGCAGCCGCTCCGCCTGGCTCTGTTCCTCGACGCCTTCGGCAACCGTCGTCATGCCGAGGTTGCGCGCGAGCGCGATGATCGTGGTGACGATCTTGTGGCTGTCGTCTGAGTTCAGCATCCCGGCGACGAACGACTGGTCGATCTTGAGCACGTCGATGGGCAGCTGCTGAAGGTAGCTGAGTGACGAATAGCCGGTTCCAAAATCGTCCATCGCAATGCTGAGATCGAGCTGCTTCAGCTTGGTGAAGATCTGCCGCGCCAGCTCCGGGTTCTCGACGATGGCGCTTTCGGTGAGCTCGACCTTGAGCGCGCGGCCTGGGATGCCCGACGCGGTGAGCGCGGCTTCGACCGCGCTGACGATATCATCCTGCGCGAGCTGCAGTCCGGAGACGTTGACGCCGACGGTGAGATCGGCTGCGCCGGGGCAGCGCCTGCGCCAGTCGGCAATCTGGTTGCAGGCGGTTTCGATCGCCCAGCGGCCGAGCGGGACGATCAGCCCCGAATCTTCGGCGATGGGTATGAAGTCGGAGGGCGAAATGATACCGCGCTCGGGATGATTCCAGCGTGCGAGCGCCTCGAAGCCGACGAGGCGACCTTCGGCGAGGCTCACGTAGGGTTGGAAGGCGAGTTCGAGTTCTTGCCGCTCAATCGCCTTCCGGAGATCGGCTTCCATGCGGAACATGTCGCGCGCGACGCTGTGCGCGCTCGACTGGTAGATGGCGATGCCGCCGCGTCCGCGCGACTTCGCGGTATGCAGTGCGAAATCGGCGTCGCGGATCAGGTCTTCGGAATAGCGGCGTGACGAGAAGGTGGTGGCGATGCCGATGCTCGCGGAAACGAAACACTCGCCGCCGGTGATGACGAACGGCGACTTGAGCGTGCTCTGGATACGTTCCACGACACGGATCGTGTCTTCGGGCGCATCGATGTTTTTCACCAGCACGGCGAATTCGTCGCCCGAGAGGCGCGCGAGGCAATCGTTGGCGCGTATGCAGGGGAGGAGGCGGCGCGCCATCGCTGCGAGCAGTTCGTCCCCGACGATGTGGCCGAGGTTTTCATTCACGCGCTTGAAGCGGTCGATGTTGATGATCGCCACCGCGAGGTGCGACTTCATGCGGCTTTCGAGCGCTTCTTCAAGCTGTTCGATGAACAGCACGCGGTTGGGAAGGCCAGTGAGCGCATCGTTCAGCATCGTCTGCTTGAGGTTGCGCTCGGCCTGAATCTCGGGCGTGCGGTCGCGCACGGCAATGACGACGCGGGCCGGGGCATCGCCCGACGGTGTCAACGGTGAGATGTGCGCGGACAGGTGGCGCTGGCGCGGGCTTTCGGAAACCGTCCAGTCGATCTCGCGCTTGGCACCGCGCGGGTCTTGTAGCAGCGATTCCACGGCGACGCCGATGCGCGGGTTCTCGTTCAGAAGGCGGATGCGCGGCAGGCCGAGCCCGATCACTTGATTGTGCGGATAGCGCGCCCAGCTTTCGAACGTAGCATTGGAGGACAGGCAAACGGGAATGCCATCGCGGCCGGCCTGGAAGATGAGCACGCCAACGGGGAGCGTATCGATGACACCCTGAAGCATCGCTTCCGCTGCGGCCGCGGCGGCGGGTTCAATACCGCCGTTACGATCTGCCGCCGAACCAGCCGCTCCGATAGCGTGTTTCGACTGCATCATTCCCTTCACTTGCGACTCTGCCGGCTGATTCTCCGGCCTCAGATCACGCGAAGGCCGACACCGGTTTTGAAGGGAATGGCACGCATGAAATTAAGGAGCCGTAAAGCGCAGTTATGCTTTCGAAATAAAGTTAACTTTCGAAGCGGAAGCCCGCGGCGGTCTCAGTCGAACCGATTGTTGCGCGGGAAGCCCATCGGCGGGAGGCGGCCGACCTGTGCGCGTGCGCCGAGCCAGTTGGCAAGGTCGGTCTCGGTGCGGGTGCGGCCTTCCTTGCCGCCCATCGTCCATGACAGCCCGTCCGCGAGGCGGAAGGGCAGGACGTCCGAGAGGCCGCCATCGCGGTATTTCTGAAGCGCGACGCCCTGACCGCGCACCATCACCGGGATTTCCGCGATCGGCACGATCAGCAGCTTCCGGTTCTCGCCGATGAGCGCGAGATGATCGTCCGCCGCTTCGATGGCGCGGACGCTGTGCAGCCGCACCCCCTTCTTGAACGTCATCACTTGGCGGCCCTTGCGGGTTTCCCCGAGAAGGTCTTCGTTCGCGGCGATGAAGCCGCGCCCGTCGTTTGCCGCGAGCAACACGCGCATTTCGGACCGGGCCGCGAGGACGGCGGTGATTGCGGCATCACCCTCGATATCGACAAGCAGCCGGAGCGGCTCGCCGAAGCCGCGCCCGCCGGGGAGCTTGTCGGCCCCTACGGTGTAGAAACGACCATTGTCGGCAGCGATGAGTATCTTGTCCGTCGTCTGCGCGTGGAAGGCGAAGGCCGGGCCGTCGCCTTCTTTGAACTTGAACGCCTCGGGATCGCTGAGGTCTAGGTGGCCCTTCATGGCGCGCGCCCAGCCCTTCGCCGAGACGACGACGGTGATCGGCTCCTTCTCGATCATGGCTTCCAAGGGAATCTCGCGCGTCGCCGAGGCTTCCTCGATCCGCGTGCGACGGGCGCCGAGCACGGTTTCGAAGCCGTAGCGTGCGCGGAGCACGGCGAGGTCGCGCTTCAGGCGCGTACGCTGCCGCGCTGGGCTATCGATCAGCGCGACGAGACCTTCGCGTTCCTTCGCGAGGTCATCGCGTTCCTTGCGGATTTCCATCTCTTCAAGGCGACGAAGGCTGCGGAGGCGCATGTTGAGGATGGCTTCGGCCTGCCGGTCGGTGAGCTGGAACTCTTCCATCATCACGGCCTTAGGCTCATCCTCGGTGCGGATGATCTCGATGACGCGGTCGAGATTGAGATAGGCGATCAGATAGCCGCCGAGCAGCTCCAGCCGGTCGTCGATTTTCGCCAGCCGGTGGCGGGAACGGCGCAGGAGCACGCCGATCTGGTGGGTGAGCCACTGCGTGAGCACGTCTTTCAGGCTCATCACGCGCGGCGTGCGCTCGGCATCGAGGACATTAAGGTTGAGCGAGAAGCGCGTTTCGAGCTCCGTGAGCCGGTAGAGGCTTTCCACCAGCACCTCGGGCTCGACGTTGCGGCTCTTCGGCACGATGACGATGCGGATCGCCTCGTCGCTCTCGTCGCGCACGTCTTCGAGGATGGGGAGCTTCCTGTCGGCGATGAGCTGCGCGATCTGCTCGATCAGCTTGCCCTTTTGCACGCCGTAGGGGATTTCGGTGACGACGAGCTGCCATGTGCCGCCGGAGAGCTTTTCCGGCTCGACCGTCCATTTTCCCGTCGCCGGGTCTTCACGGCCGGCGAAGCGAGCACGCACGCGGAAGCTGCCGCGACCGGTAGCGTAAGCCTCTCGGATGCTCGCAGGCCCATCGACGATGAGCGCGCCGGTCGGGAAATCCGGGCCTTTCACATGTTCAAGAAGACGGTCCAGCCCGGCGTCAGGCTGATCGATCAGGAGCACGGCGGCGTCGATGAGTTCGGCGGCGTTGTGTGGCGGGATCGAGGTCGCCATGCCGACGGCGATGCCGCTGGCGCCGTTGGCGAGCAGGTTCGGGAACAGGCCGGGCATCACCTCCGGCTCTTCGTCTTCGCCATTGTATGTCGGGCGGAAGTCGGTCGCGTCCTCGTCGAGGCCAGCCATCAGATCGATGGCGACCTGCGTCAGTCGCGCCTCGGTGTAGCGGTAGGCGGCGGCGTTATCGCCGTCGATGTTACCGAAGTTGCCCTGGCCGTCGACGAGCGGGTAGCGCAGGGAGAAACTTTGCGCGAGGCGGACCATGGCGTCGTAGACTGCAACGTCTCCGTGCGGATGGTATTTACCGATAACGTCGCCGACGACGCGCGCGCACTTCTTGTACCCTTGGCCTGGATCGAGCTTCAGGAGCCGCATCGCCCACAGGAGCCGGCGGTGGACCGGCTTCAGCCCATCGCGCACATCAGGCAACGAGCGCGCGGTAATCGTGGAGAGCGCATAAACCAGATAGCGATCCGCGAGCGCGTCGCCGAACGGGGCTTCGATGATGTTCGATTCAGGGTCGAGAAGTTCGGTCATGGGAGGGCGATAGCAGGCCGAACGAAGCGATGCGAGCCTTCCGTCAGGCGCGTCTGGCGGGATACTCATAGTTGCCGAACGGGTCGCTTGCCGCCTCGCGTGCAGCCTCCGCGAGAAGCCATTCCCGGAACGCCTTCACCTTGGGCCGTGTGCCTGTGTGCTCGGGATAGACAAGCCAGTAGCTGCGGTGATCAAACACGGTATCCCCGAATACGGGGACGAGCCGCCCAGCGGCGATATCGTGGGTCCAGAACAGTGGATTGAGCAGGCCAATGCCGTGCCCCGCCGTGATCGCCTGCATCTCCATGATCTGGGAATCGAGCCGAAGGCCGGGCGCGGGGCGATCCTCAATATGCGCGGCGTCGAAACAGGCGCGCCAGACCGACCACCATTCGTCGCCCGCGCTGATGCGCGGCAGGCGAAGTACGTCGTCGACGCTCTGGATGGGCGGGTGCGCGGCGAGGAAAGCGGGGCTCGCAAAGGCGCGGACGGCGTCACGCATGACGAAATGCGACGTGAGCCCTGGCCAATCGCCATGCCCGAGGCGCAATGCGACGTCGACATCCTCGCGCGCGAAATCGACGAGATGGTTCTGGCTCTGCAGACGCACGGCCAGCGACGGCCGCGTCACCTGAAACGCACCGAGACGGGGCGCGAGCCAGTTTGCCGCCAGGGAGACGGTGCAGGAGATGGTGAGCACGCTTTCCGTTTCCTGCCGCACGGCGCGGAATGCCTCCTCCATCGTGTCGAAGGCGCCCGACAGCAAAGGCGCGATGCGTGCGCCGATATCGGTGAGCTTCACGCCGCCGCCGGTTCGGAAGAAGAGCTTATGGCCAACGCGCTCCTCGAGCAGACGCACCTGATAGCTGACGGCTGCCTGCGTCATGCCGAGCTCTTGAGCCGCACGAGTGAAATGGCCTTGACGTGCCGCAGCCTCGAAGGCGCGGATGGCGGCAAGAGGTGGTAGGCGGCGCATAAGTCTAACATAAGTCTGGCTTATGATTGGCGTCCATCGTTTTGTTGGTTTCGCAGGCGGCGCACAGGCATGTTCCACGCATTGAAACACGGAGAATTGCAATGCGTGATGAGTTCGAAATGCGGCTGATGACCGAACACCGCTCCGCCTTTTACGGCTTTGTGGAAGGCATTGTCGTTTCGTTGGTCGGGGTGATGTGTCAGTTGCGCGCCATCCAGTGGCGCGCGCCTTGGCGTGCGGAACAGCCGCGCTGCCGCTGACGCCCTACCGCTTCAGCCGTGCCTCGATCCGGTCGCGTGCAGCGGTGAGGGTCGTTGCGCGGCGGCCGTGGAGGAGGTCGCGCTCGATGAAATGGCGGGCGATACGCAGGGCTTCGGCGACATCCTCCGCGCTTGCCGTGCCACCGTTCGCGACAAACGCGGGCAGGCGGAACAGACGGTCCGCATAAGCCGCGCCCGCGCCTGCGCTCACCGCGCGGCCGGTCTTGGGGGAAACGAAAGCGAGGCCCGTTGTCTGGCCCGTCGCGGCGCAGGTGGAAAGATCGAGCCCGAAGCCAAGTTCTGCAAGCAGGAGCAGCTCGAACCGCGCGAGCGCGGCAAGTGTGACGAGAGGGTCGTCCTGCAACTCGGCGAGGTCGAGCACCGATTCGAACGTTTCGTGGATGCGCGGGTAGGGGTGGCCCTCGGGGAGCAGCGTCGCGGCGAGGCCCGCGAGCCACTCGACGAGCGCGAGCGCCAGCGGATCGAAGGCGAGCGCGGCGCGCGAACGCACGATCTCCACTGCGGCGCGCGCCAGCTGCGTGTCGCTGCGGCCGTCGACGCGCACGCGCACGCGCGTGCCGGGCGCGAGCGCCGGGCGCAGGCGCTGCGAGCGTCCGCCCGGCACATAAGCGGCGACGAGCCCGGACTCCGCCGTGAGGAAACGCACGACCGCGCCGTTCTCGCCGTGAGCAATGGCAGAGCAGACGAGAGCTTCGGCATCAAGGTGCATTGGCGGATCATCGCCGAGGCGCTAGAGGCGCGTCAAACGATATACGGGGGCGTGAATCGTGCTGACCGAACTGACACCCGCGCAGATGGACCGTTACTGCTCGCGTATCGGCGTGCCACGCGACGGCGCCCCCGATCTCGAACGCCTTGCCGCGTTCCAGCGGGGGCACGTGCGCGCCTTTACATGGGAAGTGCTCGACGCCTTCATGGGCTGGCCGAACGCGATCGACCCGGCGGCAGCGTTCGACAAGATGATCGGCGGTACGCGCGGCGGCTGGTGTTACGAGATGAACGGACTTCTGGGCGCCGCGCTCTCCGCGGCAGGGTTTCAGGTAACGCGTCTGTGCGGCGGTGTGCGCCGCGCCGAACTCGGTGACGCGGTTGTGGGAAACCACCTGACGCTGCGCGTGGACCTCGAACAGCCGTGGCTGGTGGATGGCGGCCTTGGCGATGCGCCCGCGCGGCCGATCCCGCTCGCGATCGGCGACCATAGCCACGAGTTCCACGATTTCGGCATCGAAGCGGCGGACGCGGACTGGCTGCGCTTCCGCAACCAGCGTTTCGGCGCGGCACCGAGCTTCGACTTCAAGGCGGACTACGCCGACGAGCCCCAGCTTGCGGCGCAGCAGGCCTGGCTAATGACGGAAGCAGGCTCGCCGTTCAGAGGCAACCTCGTGGTCATGCGCCACTTCGACGGGCGCATCGAATCGATCGTCAACCGCACGCGGCGCACGCTGACGGCAGGCGGCATGACGACCAACGCGATGACGAGCGCGGATGACCTCGCCGCAGCGTTCAGCGGCGTGTTCGGGCTGGACGTGCCGGACGTCGCAGCGGTGTGGGCGAAGGTCGAGACGTTGCCGAAGGGGGAGTTCGACTAGCGCGCGAACGGTTTACGCAGGCAAGCGTGTCGTCCTAGACATGGCCGGTCTGCGGAAAGGTGTGGAGCGCGCACGTGGATTTTCTGAAGCTGATCCGGTCGTTCGGCGATCTGCTCTTCGAAGTCCTGACGTGGCTCATCTATTTTCCGCGCACCTTGTGGCTGGTGCTGCGGCACCCGTTGAAGATGATCACCTATTCGGACCACGAGCAGACCGACGCCGAGGACGAACAATATACCGATACGCTGAGCCCGCCGCTGTTGCTGCTGCTGACGCTGCTTTTGCTGCACGGGCTTGAACTCGCGTTCGGCACGCTGCCGCAGATTCCGGCGAAGAACGAAGAGGTGCGGACCTTCTTTGCTTCGGACGAACATTTCGTGATGCTGCGGGCGTTCCTGTTCGGCCTGCTGCCGCTATTCGCCGCGCTTCGGTACGTGCGCGCACGCGGACTGCCGCTGGAACGCAAGAACCTGCGACCGGCGTTTTACGGGCAATGCTATCTCGCGGCCATTTATGCGTTCATGCTGTGGCTGGTGACGAGCTACGACATTGTGGGCATGCGGGCGGGCGCGGAGCCTATCCTCTTCGCGGCGTCGACGCTCTGGTACTGGACGGTGCAGACAATGCAATTCCGCCGCGCGCTGACGATCTCATGGCCGAGGGCGATCGCCAATACGCTCTGGGTGTATTTCGAGGCGGCGTTCTACCTGGTCGTTGTCGCGCTCATTCTTTCGGGCGGGGGTGCGTGAGCGGGGCAAGGATCGGGGCCTTGCCGCGCTTCGCGTCCTCACTGGTCAACGCTTCTTCGGCTTCAGGCCTGCGACAAGCTTCCCGAATTCCCGTGCAGTTTCGCCGGCGGCACGGTCCGCTTCCGTAGTGACGGCGGTTTGCTGGAGGAAGCCGTGCGGAAGCGCTGAATATTCTAGATAGACCGTGTGGATGCCTGCCTGTTTCAAGGCGTCCGCGTACGCACGGTCAGAATCCCTCAGCGGATCGAAACCGGCCGCCGCAACGAGGGTTGGCGGCATAATCGCGAAATTATCGGCTAGAAGCGGCGAAATTTCCGGTTGCGTCAGGTCCATGCCTGGAAACACGCGCTGGTGTACGTAGTTCGTGAAAGGTTCATCGAGACCGAAGCCGTTCCAGAACAAGCGCGCGGAGGCGTAATGCGTGCGCATGACGGACACGCTGCGGTTGTCCACGGCTGCGTAGTAGAGCAGCTGACACGCAGGCTTCGGTTTTCCGGCCTTTAACGCCCGTGCGGTGACCACAACCGACATGTTGCCCCCCGCGCTGTCGCCGCCGACGCAAATACGGGCGGCGTCGCCGTTCAGCCGGGCCACGTTGTCCAGCGCCCAGTAATAGGCGTCTTCGGCGTCGTTCCACGACGCGGGGTAGGGGTTTTCCGGCGCGAGGCGATAATCGGTCGAAATAATCATGACCTTGGCTTCGTCCGCCAGCCGCCGCATGGCGCGATCGACCGCTTCGAGATTTCCAAACAGCCAACCGCCGCCGTGGTAGTAGACCAGAACCGGCAGCGGTCCCGGGGCTTTCGGTCGGTAAATGCGGACCGGGATGGGTTTGCCATCTCTCGCGGTGACGGTTTCGTCTGTCGTCGATGCGAGGTCAGGCCCCGGTTTGGTGCGACGGATCCACCGCTGGTTTGCATCGTCCCGGGTTTCGAGCGCGCTTTGTGGCTCATCGAACGGGTCTGGCTCAGGTTCTTGGGGCTGCGCTTTCGCCTCCTCAGCCTCCTTTGCCGCCGCTTCCCGAGCCTCGTGGAAAAGATACTGCATGCGAAGGTCGAGCGTCTGACCGTCAAGCACAATGCGCTTACCGCCCACCTGCTCGAGAACCCAGCTGTCTGGCTTGGCGGCGAGGTCGGCGATCTCTTGGTCCTCAGTATCGAGCGCGCTCGTCGTGCCGCGCGTTGGAGCGGGTGCGTCTATTGGTTTTTCCTGTTCGCACGCAGAAACTGCGAGGGCGAATGCCGAAATGGTGCATAGATGTTTGCGGAGCAACATGACCTCCCTTGTAAGCCAGTCGATCGTGGCAGGCGCACACAAGGGAGCAATGCTTCAGGCGGGCAATTTTCCGCCTAAATGGGTAACGGCGCGGTTGGCACCCTCAATCCACCCAGCCGAGCCCCATATCTCGGTAGGTCTCCCGGTCGTCGGCCCAGTCCGGTTTCACCTTCACGTTCAAGAACAGGTGCACGCGGCGTTCGAGCAGCGTTTCCAGCTCGGCGCGGGCGGCGGAGCCGATGGCGCGGATGCGGGTGCCGCTTTTGCCCAGCACGATTGCTTTCTGCGTATCGCGCTGGACGAGGATCTGCTGGTGGATCTTCACCGATCCGTTCTTCTGCTCCTCCCACAGCTCGGTCTCCACGGTGGAGGCGTAGGGCAGTTCCTCGTGGAGCTGGCGGTAGAGCTGCTCGCGGGTGATCTCGGCGGCGAGGAGCCGCGTGGTGATGTTGGAAACCTGATCTTCGGGGAAGTGCCATGGGCCTTCGGGGAGTGCGGCGGCGAGCGTGCGGCGGAGGTCGTCGACGCCGTCGCCGGTGACAGCGGAGACCATCAGCGTTTCGGCGAAGTCGACGCGGCGGTTTGCCTCGGCCGCGATGGGGAGCAGACGCTCCTTGGCGGCGATGTCGATCTTGGTGATCGCGAGCATCTTAGGCTCGGGGCGGTTCGCGAGCACCTCGAGGATCGCGTTCGTCTCCTCCGAAATCGCGCGCTTGCCGTCGATTACGAGGAGCACGATGTCCGCGCCCGCGGTGCCTTCCCACGCGGCGTGTACCATCGCGCGGTCGAGGCGGCGCCTCGGCTGGAAGATGCCGGGCGTGTCGACGAGGAGGATCTGCGTTTCGCCCTCGATCGCGAGGCCCATCAGCCGCGTGCGCGTCGTCTGTACCTTGGGGCTGACGATCGCGACCTTCTGGCCGACGAGCGCGTTCACCAGACTCGACTTGCCCGCATTCGGCGCGCCGACCACCGCTACCACGCCGCAAAAGGTCTTCTCGCTCATTCACCCGTCTCCCGCGCGAGCAGCGCGATTGCCGCTTGTTTCTCCGCTTCCTGCTTGCTCGAACCGTCCGCCTCTTCGGGCGTATAGCCGCGCACGGTGACACGAACGCGGAAGTTCGGCGCATGATCCGGGCCGGAGCGGCCGACGACCTCGTATGCGGGAATCGGCAAGCGCTTCGCTTGCGCCCATTCCTGAAGCGCAGACTTAGGATCGCGCGGCGCCGCGGCCGGGCGATCGAGATGCGCGGCCCATGCGCCGCGGATAAAGGCTTCGGCGGCGGGAAGGCCACCATCGACATAGAGCGCGCCGATCAGCGCCTCGCAGATGTCGCCGAGCACATTGTCCGACCGGTGGACACCCGCCTGCCGCGCGGCGGTATCCATGCGGATCATCGCTGGAACGCCGATGGCGCGGGCGATTGCCGCGCAGGTGCCCTTGTCGACAAGCGCGGCGAAGCGACGGGCAAGCTCGCCCTCTGTCTCGTCGAAACGCTGATAGAGCCACGCCGCGACGACGCAGCCGAGCACGCGGTCGCCGAGAAATTCAAGCCGCTCGTAGTTGCGCTTACGCCCCCCGCCGTGCGTGAGCGCGGTTTCAAGCAGCTTTGCGTCGCTGAATTCGTGGCCGAGCGCCTCTCGTGCCCAACCGGCGCTTTCCATCAGAAGAGGCGCCCGATGCGCTCCCAACGTGCGGCGGAGACCCAGGTCCACGGCAGGAACCAGTTTGCCGAACCGTCGGTCGAGAAGAACATGATCTCGGCGCGGCCGACGAGGTTTTCCGCAGGCACGAAGCTGATGCCGCCCTCGGCGAAGCTGAAGCGGCTGTCGGAGCTGTTGTCGCGGTTGTCGCCCATCATGAAATAATGGCCTTCGGGCACGACGAACGGAGCGGTGTCGTCTCCGGCGCTTGCAGGATCGCTGTCGAGCACGAAATAGCTGCGGCCGCCGGGCAGCGTCTCTTCGAAGCGCATGTAGCGGCACATGCGCTCGCCGCTCGCATCGACGAAGATCTCGCCCTTCAGGCAGGCCATGTTCGGGCTCTGCGGCACGACGAAATCGGCGACGCGGCGCTTCGGCACGGCGTCGCCGTTCAGGTAAAGCCTGCCGCCGCGCATCTGGACGATGTCCCCCGGCAGGCCGATCACGCGCTTGATGAAGTCCGTACGGTTGTCGCTCGGCGTCTTGAACACGGCGATGTCACCGCGTTCCGGCGCGCTGCCGGCGATGCGCCCCTCGAAGATCGGCGGTCCCATCGGGAACGAATAGCGACTGTAACCGTATGGCCATTTCGCGACGAACAGGTAATCGCCGACGAGGAGGCGCGGCAGCATCGATTCGGACGGGATATTAAAGGGTTCGTAGCCGAAGGAGCGCAGGAACAGCGCGATCAGCACCGCGCCGACGATGGTTCTGAGGCCTTCCTTCATCGAGCCGAGCATCTGCTCACCCCGCGCCTGATGGACTGCGCGGGAGGCTTCGGTAGAAGGGTCTACGGTTTCGGGATCGCTCACAGGGCGGCACTATTGGCCCCGGTCCGGGGTGTCAAGCAAGGAGCGGAGGGCGGATGGACGAGCGGAGCAGGGCCTGGGCGGCGGCGGAAGCGGCAGCGCGTGAGGTTCCGACGCTGGCGGGGCTGTTCGCAGCGGAAGCGGATCGAGTGAGCCGGCTTTCGGTGGACGTCGCGGGGCTGCACGTCGATGTTTCGAAGACGCACCTTTCGTCGGGCGTGGAGGTCGCGCTTGCGGACCTGCTGACGGTATCGGGCTTCGAATCGGCGCGGGCGGCGCTGTTTTCGGGCGCGGTCGTGAACCCCAGCGAGGGGCGGGCGGCGACGCACGTGGCGGAGCGGGGTTCAGGAAGTGGCTCCGCGGTCGCGGCGGCCGACGCCGCGCGAGCGGCGACGCGGCGGCTCGTGGAACGCGTCGAGGCGGGGGCGTTCGGCGAGATCCGACACATCCTCCACATTGGCATCGGTGGCTCGGCTCTGGGCCCCGCGCTGCTCGTCGATGCGCTCGCCGGGAACGCCGGGCGGTACGATACGCACATCATCTCCAACATCGACGGTGTTGCGCTGGAGCGCGCGATGCGCGCCTGCGACCCCGCGCGGACGCTGGTCGTCGTCGTCTCAAAGACGTTCACGACCGTGGAGACGATGACCAATGCGGAGAGCGCGCGCAACTGGATCGGCAGCGCGGCGCGCTTCGTCGCGGTGACGGCGGCGCCCGAGAAGGCGGCGGCGTGGGGCGTTGCGCGCGACAACGTGCTCGGCTTTGCGGAAAGCGTGGGCGGGCGTTACTCTTTGTGGTCCGCAGTGGGCGTGACGGCGGCACTCAGCCTCGGCTGGGCGGCGTTCGAGGCACTTCTGGCGGGCGCGCGGGCGATTGACACGCACTTTGAAAGCGCGCCGCCGGCGGCGAATGCGCCCGTTCTCGCGGCGATGGTGGACGTTCTTTATGCGGCCTTGCTCGGCGCGGAGACGCGAGCGGTGTTCGCCTACGATGAGCGGCTGCGGCTACTGCCGTCCTTCCTCCAGCAGCTCGAGATGGAAAGCAACGGCAAGCGCGTTGACCGCGAGGGCTGGGCGATGACGCATCCAAGCGCGGCGATCACGTGGGGAGGCACGGGCACGGACGCGCAACACGCCGTGTTCCAGCTGCTGCATCAGGGCACGCATCTTGTGCCTGCCGAGTTCGTGATGGTGAAGACGCCGGAGCACGGGCTCGGGGCGGCCCATCATCGGCAACTGCTGGCAAATGCCGTTGCGCAGGGGGCGGCGCTGATGCGCGGGCGGACGACCGAAGAGGCATTGGCGATGAGCGGCGGCGATGCCGCGCTTGCAGCGGCGAAGACGTTTCCGGGTAACCGGCCATCGAGCGCAATCGTGCTTGAAACGCTGGATCCGCACACGCTCGGCGCGCTGATCGCCTTCTATGAGCACCGTACGTTCACAGTGGCGGTGCTGCTCGGCATCAACCCGTTCGACCAGTGGGGGGTCGAGCTGGGCAAGGAGATGGCCCGCGCCGCTTTGGACGGCAGCGCGGGGGAAGGGTTCGATGCATCGAGCCGGGCATTGCTGGCGCGGGTGCTTTAGGCCCCGGCGGCCACCAGCGCCTGTTCGATGTCGGCGATGATGTCGTCGATGTGCTCGAGGCCGATCGACAGGCGCACGTAGCCGGGGGAGACGCCGGTGGCGATCTGGTCAGCTTCCGAGAGCTGCGAGTGCGTCGTCGAAGCGGGGTGGATGGCGAGGCTGCGGGCGTCGCCGATGTTTGCGACGTGGTAGAGCAACTTCAGATTGTCGATGAAGGCGCGGCCGGCTTCGCGGCCGCCTTCAAGTTCGAAGCCGAGCAGGCCGCCGTAGCCGCCAGAGAGATACTTGTCGGCGCGGGCACGGGCTTCGCTGCCTTCGGCTGAGGGATGAATAACCTTCGTTATCCCCTTGCGCTTCTTCAGATAGTCGGCAACCGCCTGCGCGTTGCTGCAATGGCGCGGCATCCGGAGCGGCAGGGTTTCTAGGCCCTGCAGCAGCTGGAAGGCGTTCATCGGCGAGAGCGCGGCGCCGAGATCGCGCAGCAACACGGTGCGGGCGCGCAGGATGTAGGCGATGGGGCCGAGCGGCTTCACCGCCTGCGTCCAGACGGCGCCATGGTAGCTCGGGTCCGGCGTGTTGAGCGTCGGGTGACGCTCCGGCGTCGCTTCCCAATCGAAATTGCCGCCATCGACGATGAGGCCGCCGATCGAGGTGCCGTGGCCGCCGATATACTTCGTTGCCGAATAGACGACGATGGCAGCGCCATGATCGAACGGGCGCGCGAGGAGCGGCGCGGCGGTGTTGTCCACGATGAGCGGGATGCCAAGCCCCCGGCCGAGCGCGGCGACCTCAGCGATCGGGAACACGCGCAGCTTCGGGTTCGGCAGCGTCTCAGCATACCAGGCGCGGGTGCGATCGTCGCTGGCGCGGACGAACGCCTGCGGATCGGCTGGGTCGACGAAGCGCACCTCGATGCCCTGATCCCTCAGCGTGTTCGCGAACAGGTTCCATGTCCCGCCGTAAAGGTCTGTAGAACTGACAATATTGTCGCCGGCGCGGGCGAGATTCTGGATCGCGAATGCCGACGCTGCCTGACCCGACGCGACCGCGAGCGCCGCAACGCCGCCCTCGATTGCGGCAATGCGCTGCTCGAGGATGTCGGTCGTGGGGTTCATGATGCGCGTGTAGATGTTGCCAAGTTCGGACAGCGCGAAGAGGTTCGCCGCGTGCTCGGTGTTTTTGAACTGGTACGAGGTCGTCTGATAGATCGGAGGGGCCACCGCGCCCGTCGTCGGGTCCGCGCGCCAGCCGGCGTGAAGCGCTAGCGTTTCGGGGTGCAGGCTGTTGGTCACGGGCGATCCTCCTTGTTGGTTTTGAAGCTCTAATCGGGTGACGGGGGCTTCGCCAAGAGGTGACACGCCTTGCTGCGATGCAGCAGGTGCTGTATGCGCGCGCCAAATCCGTTTCCTCGAATCTGAAAGAGACCCCCATGGGCCTTCGCAACGTGGCAATCATCGCCCACGTCGACCACGGCAAGACAACGCTCGTGGACCAGCTGTTCCGCCAGTCCGGCACCTTCCGCGATAATCAGCGCGTTGAAGAGCGCGCTATGGACTCGAACGACCTCGAAAAGGAGCGCGGCATCACGATTCTCGCGAAGTGCACCTCCGTCGAGTGGACGCACGGCGGCGAGACGACGCGCATCAACATCGTCGATACGCCCGGCCACGCCGACTTCGGCGGCGAGGTGGAGCGAATCCTCTCGATGGTGGACGGCGTGATCCTGCTCGTCGATGCCGCCGAAGGCCCAATGCCGCAGACGAAGTTCGTGACCGGCAAGGCGCTGGCGCTCGGCCTGCGGCCGATCGTCGTCGTGAACAAGGTTGATCGTTCGGACGCGCGCGCCGATGAGGTGCTCGACGAAGTGTTCGAACTGTTCATGGCGCTCGACGCGAGCGATGAGCAGCTCGACTTCCCGGCGCTCTTCGCCAGCGGTCGTGGCGGTTACGCCGGGCTTTCGGCGGACGTGCGCTCCGGCGACCTGACGCCGCTGTTCGAGAAGATCGTCGAGCACGTGCCCGCGCCGGACGCCGATCCGGCGGGGCCATTCGCCATGCTGGCGACGCTGCTCGACCGCGACAACTTCCTCGGCCGTATTCTCACCGGTCGCATCACCAGCGGCAAGCTTTCCGCCAACATGCCGATCCGCGCGCTCGACCCCGAGGGCAAGGTCGTCGAGGAAGGCCGCGCCAGCAAGGTGTTCGCGTTCCGCGGGCTTGAGCGCGTGCCGGTGGAAAGCGCCGAGGCGGGCGATATCGTCGCCATTGCGGGGCTTTCGACGGCAACCGTCGCCAATACGATTGCCGAGCCTTCGGTGACGACGGCGCTGCCCGCGCAGCCGATTGACCCGCCGACGCTCGCCATGACCTTCGCCGTCAACGACAGCCCGTTCGCAGGCCGTGAAGGCAGCAAGGTGACGAGCCGCATGATCCGCGACCGCTTGCTGCGCGAATCAGAGGGCAATGTCGCCATCCGCGTCACCGAAAGCGCCGACAAGGACAGCTTCGAAGTGGCGGGACGCGGCGAGCTTCAGCTTGGCGTGCTCATCGAGACGATGCGCCGTGAAGGCTTCGAGCTGGGCATCTCGCGTCCGCGCGTGCTGTTCCGCGACGGTCCGAACGGCCGCGAAGAGCCCTACGAGACCGTCGTGATCGACGTCGACGAGGAGCACTCGGGCACGGTCGTCGAGAAAATGGCGCTCCGGAAGGGCGAGATGACCGACATGCGCCCGTCGGGCGGCGGGAAGACCCGGCTGACGTTCATCGCGCCGTCGCGCGGACTTATCGGCTACCACGGCGAGTTCCTGTCCGACACGCGGGGCACCGGCATCATGAACCGGCTGTTCGACAGCTACGGGCCGCACAAGGGCCAGATCACGGGCCGCCAGAACGGTGTGCTGATCTCGATGGAGCAGGGCGAGGCCGTCGCCTACGCGCTGAATGCGCTCGAAGATCGCGGCATCCTGTTCATCTCGCCCGGTGAGCCGCTGTATCAGGGCATGGTGATCGGCGAGAACGCGAAGCCTCAGGATCTTGAGGTCAACCCGCTGAAATCCAAGCAGCTGACCAACTTCCGCGCTTCGGGCAAGGACGATGCCATCCGCCTGACGCCGCCGAAGCGCATGACGCTGGAACAGGCGATCGCCTACATCGACGACGACGAGCTGGTTGAGGTGACGCCAAAGTCGATCCGCATCCGCAAGCGCTTCCTCGACCCGCACGAGCGTAAGCGCGAATCGCGCAAGGCGGCGGCTTAACTGCCGTCCGCCGTCCGCATGAAGGTGATGCCGCGCACGCGCTCGGTCCCGAGCGTGAAACTGCTGCGGTCGTCGGCGAACTTGAGCGTCATGCCTTCCCCGCGATAGATGCCGTCGGGTGAAAGCGTGAAGCTCAGCGGTGCGCCCGTTTCTGCATAGGGCGATGAGATCGCGGCGGTCAGCCGTGGGCCTTCCGACGAGATGTCGTAGGTCGCTTGCAGTTCCTCGGCATAATAGCGCCCGCTCGGTGTTGCGGTATTGGGCTGCAGGATTTTGCCTTCGATGAGTTCGAGAATGGCGTCGGCCTTTTCAACGGGATTCCAGTCGCTTCGATTACAGAACACTGCGATGCCGAGGCGGCGCTCCGGCAGGCGCTGGTACTGATTGAGGAAGGCTTCCGCGCCGCCGCTGTGCTGGACGAAGTGCTGCCCGCGCCGCTCGCCGACCATCAGCCCGCCCGCGTATGCCTGCCGGCTAGGCTTGCGGAGGGCAGGTTCGCCGTTCGTGAAACGGCCGGGTTCGAGCATGATCGCGCTGACCGCGGGCGTCCAAACCTTGTGGCCGACCTCGATATCGTACTCGTAGCGCGCGAGATCGTTGATCGTCGTCATCAGCCCGCCCGAACCGCTGATCAGCGGATAAGTGTCGCGAATTTCAAAGCCGCCATCCTTCGGCTTGTAGCCGTGCGCCACTTTGCCCTGCGGCCTCGCGCCGTTCATGAACAGGCTGTTCTTCATGCCGAGTGGTTTCAGCACGGCCTTCGCGGCATAGTCGCTGAACGGCATACCCGAGACGCGCTCGACGATCTCCGCAAGCAGCAGATAGCCGCCGTTCGAATAGGTGAAATCGGTGCCGGGGGTGAAATTGGTCGCCTTCTGGCGCAGCACCAAATCAAGCGCCTTCGCCTTCGTGAAGGTCGCGGCGTCGTTGCTGCCCGACCAGCGTGCGAGTGCCAGCCAGTCCCGCACGCCCGAGGTGTGGTGGATGAGCATCCGGACGGTGACGGGCACCTCATAGGCGGGCAGTTCCGGAAGGTATTTGCGGACATCTTCATCAAGGCCGATTTTACCCTTCGTGATGAGCGTCGCGGCGGCAAGGACGGTGAATTGTTTTGAGACCGACGCGGCATAGATGAGCGTGTCGCCATCGAGCGGCGTTTTTGCCTCGACGTCGGCCATGCCGGATGCGGTGACGAACAGCGGCTTGCCAGCCTTGAACGCGCCGACCGCGCAGCCCGGCGCCGCAGCGGCGCCCGAATCGGAAACGAGTTTCCGGACAGCGTCGAGATCGGTCGCCGCGGCCGGAGACGAGGGCATCACGGCAATAAGCGCAACAAGAACACGGGACCGTTTCATGAGTAACCCCCTCCAACTGAGCGAGCGGAGAGGGAAGGGCATACGGCCCGGCGCAGCAAGAGCGTATCTGCGCGGCGCGCTATAACCCGGGGTTATTCGGTACGTTTGCCTTCAGGCCGCGACGAGTACGCCGAGATCGGTGAGAAAGTCGGCACCGCCCGTCTGCTGGAGCGGCAGCGCGGTCGCGCAGAAGGCGCATTCGGCGGAACTGCGGCCGATGTACCAGTTGGTGTGCCCGCAGCCCGGGCAGCAGTTGATCTTCGACGGCCGGTACACAAGCCGGTAGCCCTGCTTCGAGCCATCATAGGCGCGCGTGTCGAGCATGGTCCTTGTCCTTTCAACCCGGCGCCAAATGTGGGCGCCTCGTCGCTGGAACACGCAAGGAGGGTGCCAGTTCCCCATGTTACGGAAATTGCAGTGTTCCGAGGATTGGGGGCCACAGGAATGTAAGGTTTATCGACCCATTTGTGCCAGGATGAGACAGGTCGACAGGTCGATTCGAAGACGTAACGTATTGATTTGGCGTTCAGACGCTCAGCAGATGAACCTCGCCAGGCTGCGGGATGAGCATACCGTACCATTCGAGGAACTTGCCGTTGCCGTCCCGCACGGCGGTGCCCGTGGCGCTGAAGGTCACGTATTCGCCGCCCGGCGGCCGCATCCGCATGATCGCCCCGCGCGGGGTTCCGCTTTGGATCGCGAGTGCGAGGGCTGATTTGACGATCGCGACGTCGTCAGGATGCGTGAAGCTCTGCCAGCCGACGCCGAGCGCATCTTCGGACGGGCAGCCTGTGAGCCGGGTGAAACTGTTGTTGATGTAGGTGACTTCGCCCTTCGAATTGCACGCAAAGATGATGACGGGGACGGTGTCGACGATCGATTCAAAGCGTTGCTTGATGATTTGTAGGCACTCGACCTCGGCGCGCAGGCGGCGGACTTCGCTTTCTTTGCGGGCGAGCGCCGCTTCAGAACGGACGCGGACATGATCGACCGCCTTGCGGACGAAATCGAGTTCCTCGGGACCGGGCGAAAATCCCGGCAGCTCTATCTCACGGCCCACGGCCAGTCTCCGGCAAAACGCGACAGGGTGCAAACATACTGGCACGCGAGGGTTAATGCGCTGTATGCGCCGGGCGGAAAGGGGATATTTGTGACATCACGGGAAGCGGAACTGGACGCTGCGCTCGGCGGGCTCGGCGTTGTTTTCACAAAGCACGAGCACGAGGCGGTATTCACCGTGGGCGAGAGCGAGGCGCTGCACCAAGTGATCGCTGGGGCGCACACCAAGAACCTGTTCCTGAAGGACGAGGCGGGCGCGTTCTTCCTGGTGACGATCCCCGCCGACGCGCGCGCGAACCTGAAGGCACTGCCTGCCGTGCTCGGATCGCGGCGGCTGAGCTTCGGAAAGGCGGAGGACATGGAGCGCTTGCTCGGCATCACGCCGGGATCGGTGACGCCGCTCGCAGCATTCAACGATGCAGGCCGCGTGGTAACGGTGGCGCTGGATGCGGCCCTCGCGGCGGCGGAGACGGTGAACGTCCACCCCTTGCGCAACACGGCGACGGTCGGCATGTCCGGGCCTGACCTTGTGCGCGCTCTCGAAGCGTGGGGACATGCGCTGATCATCGCCCACATTCCGATTCTGGAGGAAAAATGATCCTCTTAACTTGCCTTCGGTGACGTTCATTTTCCTTCGCTGGACTGGCGAAAACCACTGTAAAACCGCCATTCCTCTTTCACTGACGTTCATTGACATTCGCTAGCTGTCGTGTTTTCTGGTGGGCATAGCAGTTGGAACGGAACGCCATGCCCACCACGCCAAAACGCAGATCGCGGCCCGCGACAGTCAAGGAAATCGACGCGCTGCGCACATCGGGGAAACACTCCGTCGGCGACAGTCTGCTGCTCGTGGTGGGGACGAACGGCACCCGCTCATGGATCGCGCGCGTGCGCAGTCCAGACGGTCGCCGACGCGATATCGGCCTCGGGCCGCTCGCTGATGTGAGCCTCGCCGAGGCGCGCGAGAAGGCACGCGAGTTGCGTGGCCAGACCCGCGCCGGGCTCGATCCGCTCGCCGAGAAGCGCAAGGCGGCGCGCGTCGTGCCCACATTCGAGGCGGCTGCCCGGAAGGTCTACGCCGAGCGCGAGGACGGCTGGAAAAGCCAGAAGCACCGGGAACAGTGGCTGAATTCCATGGAGCACCACGTTTTCCCGAAAATCGGGCGGCTCCCGATCAATGCGGTGACCGGGCCGCTGATCGTCGAGGCGCTCAAGCCGATCTGGACGACGAAACCCGAAACCGCGAGCCGAGCTCTACAGCGCATCGCGTCCGTCGTCGCTTGGGGCGCGGCGCACGGCTACCGCGACAGTGAGGCGCCCGTGCGGGCCATCCGTATGGGATTGCCGCCCCAGCCCCGCCGCAGCGGCCATTTCGCGGCCATGCCCTACACCGACGTACCGAGCTTTATGCAGCGCGTCCGCGCCGAGACGGTGACGGTCGGTCGGCTCGCGCTGCAGTTTGTAATCCTGACGGCGGCGCGCTCGGGAGAAGCGCGCGGCGCGAGGTGGGATGAGTTTGACACCGATAAGGCGCTCTGGACCATTCCGAAGGAGCGCATGAAAGCCGGAGATGAGCATGTCGTCCCACTATCCCCTGCCGCGCTTGCGTTGCTGAAACAGATTCCCCGGCTCGAAAAATGCCCGCTCGTGTTTCCCGGCGTGAAGCGCCAGCCGCTTTGCGATGCGACCTTGGGCAAAATCCTCCGCGATGCCGGCGAGACGTGCACGGTGCATGGCTTCCGGTCGAGCTTTCGGGATTGGATATCGGAAGAAACAAACTTCCCCGGCGAAGTCGCCGAAAAGGCGCTGGCCCACAAGATTTCGAATGCTGTCGAGGCGGCTTATCGGCGGGGCACGTTGCTGGAGAAGCGCCGCGCCATGATGAACGCGTGGGCCGCTTTTCTGGAGGGCGGGCAGGGCGCCGACGTCATTGATTTCACGAACATCGCGGCAACGTCGCGGAACGGATCGGCGTAGTGCCGATAGCGGCCCGTGCTGGCGCTGGTACCGCTGGCACGGGCCTTACCACCAACGTCCACAGGAGACGAAAATGGCTGTAAGTACCCTACCGAGGCCGGACGAATTGTCCAATGCCCACACACCCGCCACGCTTCTCGACGCTTACGAGGCCGGCCGCATGACGCGCCCCGAGCTGCTCGACCATTTGCTCGAATGGCGCAAGACGTCTGCGCTGGTGAAGCCGCACAGGATCGAGGATGCGCTGTTCGAGGCCGGCGGCGTCGTTAATGCGCTTCGCCTCATGCACCATGGGCTTGACGACGACGACGCCGAACTCGCGTTCCACATGGTCATCGAGGACCTTGCGGGTCGGATCAACATCATCAAGGCGATGGTCAAAGGCGAGAGCGCTGATGCGGTGCGAGTGGGAGCTGGGGCATGAGCGCGTCTACCGATAGGAGGGCCGTACTCGCAGGGATGGCGCTCGCGCCTGTCGCAGCGCTCCCCGCCCTTGCAAACGTGCCGGATCGGAGCGCGTGGACCGCAGCGTTACACGGCTTCAAGATGGCCTTCGACGCCGAAAGGGTTGCCCTGAAGCCATACAAGGCCGCGAGTGCGGCCCTTACGCGGCAGAGTCTGCCCACGCCAAAAGTGGCAATCAAGGACGAGCGTGGCGAGGAATATTTCTACAGCCTGCAGTTTTGCGAAAGGCTGATCGATGGCGTTCCTGAAAGCAAAAGGGACACCGACCCGGTCATCCGGCAAGCGTTTGAAGCGGTGGAAGAACACCACCGGGTCAGGCTGGAGAATAAGAAGCTTTGCACTCATCTCCGCGTGGATGAGCTCGAAGCCGCGTGGTCCAGCGCGTGCGATGATAGAACCGAAGCCGCGAACACGCTGATGGAATGTCCCGCACCGGATTTGGCGGCGGTCATCCAGAAGATCGATATGCTCCACGACGAGGTTGATAGCTGCAATCTTCTGATTGACGTTCGCAACGACCTCAGGCGCCTGAACGGGGGAGGGGCAGCATGAGCGCGACATTCGCTCTTCCGCCCGCCTTTCGTCACGCGACGGCGCTCCCCCGCACCGCATTGGAGCAGCTCATCGAGGAGCTTGTCACGATGCTTGACGCCGCGGACGGAGACCCCGACCTTGAGGACGGCGACGAGGATTGCTGCATCGGCCACGACGACGACCTTGCCTTTCGCTTTGATGATGGCGGGGCGGGAGACGACGTCGATGCCGAGGATGAGCACGACCGGGAGTTGGTCGATTTCGGATAGGCCCCGTGGTGGGGCTCGGCGTGGGCAAGAGCGCCCAGCGGGCCCCACCACGGCCAGTTTCGGCGCTAGGGCGCGATAAGTTCGGCGGATTGTGTATCCGCCAAAGGTTCCGGCAACACGCCGGGCGCGAGGGCTGGGTCGACGGGCCGAAAACGCGGCTACCCGGCCGCGCTGCCCTCGCGATACGAACCGGGCCGCTGGGGAGCGGGTGATGTTTGAGGACGGATTCCATGCGGTCGAGACAACACCGCCGCGCCGCGTCGTCGATGTTCATGGCGACATCGTTTTGGCGGCGCCGCAGCTCGTCGCGCACCTTTGCCACCCCGCGAATCCCAAAAAGGCCGCAGAGGCTGAACTTACGCTAAAGGAGTTCGCCGCCGTCGTGCTGAGAGCGCGAGGCGAAGGCCGTGGGCGCGATCTCGTGCGCGATCAGGTGAAGGCCGCCGCCGGGAGGGAGTTACACAAGCCGGTCGTGCTCGATCGGCGCCTCCGATATCTGGAGAACCGCTTTGCACAATCCATGCGAGCCGGGCTTTGGCTCAACGATGCAATCGTCAACGCAGAATCCAGCCTGCGCCGCATTCTGCCTCAACGGGCGCGGTCCATCGAGAAGGCTGTTCGTGAGGCGTCGGCGGGCGGCGTAATCGCCGACACGCAGAAGGATGGCCACAATCCGGCGCCGCGCCGCACCCTGTGGCTGCCGTACTTCCCGGCTGCGCACCTCGCGCTTGAGGCGCGCCTCGCGATGTGGGATTTTGTCGAGAAGGGCGGGAGGTTGCGATATCCAAAGCAGTTCGCGCTGCTGAATTTCGCGTTCATTTCAGATTGGGTAACCGATGCGCTGACCCAGGCGGAAAAGCGCGCTTTTCTTGTGGGCAAAGCCGACATCGCACCCGGCGTCGACAAGCTGATTTATTTTCGACCGGCACGTTTTTTGCAAGTTTAGGGCGCCCACACTTCGCGCAACTTCCTTTCAGTTGAATTCAATTGAAGGGATCGAAATGGAACAGATCGCGGTCACCGTGGATGAAGCCAAGCGTCAGCTCTGCGTCGGCACAACTCGGCTTTATCAGTTGGTCAACAGCGGCGAACTCGACTCGGTTCGCCTCGGCAAGCGCCGGCTCATCAAGGTCGCCAGCATTCGCCGGCTCCTCGGTGAGGAAGCGGCGTAGCGATGAGACAGACACAGAAACGCCGCCCTGGCGGGGGCGGCGCTGCACCGAAGTTTGGGGACTACCGGCTGCCGACTTCATACCCTGATACCGCGCTGCTGTCCACAATCGCCGAGATCGATCGACGCATGTCGGTGGCATGGCTGGCGGGTCTGGTGGTGCGGAATGGATAAGCCCCGCCTGTTCCTCGTCATCACCGAGCGTCCCGACGGCTGGCAAGTCGAGCTGCATGGTCCCGTTGGCGGGCACCTCGTCACGCTCGCACGCGGCCTTGAAATGCAAGCGGCAGTCGTCCGGGCCGGGATCGAAGCTGCCGAGCGCGGGATCGAGGTGCGGACATGACGCTCGCCCCACTCGATACCGCCGAACTCATCGCCGCCGCGCCCGAAGTCGCGCGCATCCTTCTCGGCGCACCCCAGAAGGCCAGCCGGCCGGGTGAGATGCGCTACCGCCGCAAAGGCTCGCTGACCGTGTTCACGGAAGCCGCGACCTACTTCGATTTCGAGGCCGGCGAAGGTGGCGGGTTACTCAGCCTGATCGCACAGGAAAGGCACTGCACGCCCGGCGAGGCCGTCGCGTGGCTTCGTGAAATGGGCTTCATCTCGCCAGCGCCGGGCGCGCCCGTGCCGCGCCGGCGCGCGGAGAGGTTGGCGAATCCGTCCCCCGATCGCGACCATGCAGGGGAACCCGCGAAGCCCCGCAAGGATGACGCGGAGCGCATCCGCCGGGCGCTGGCGCTGTGGAACGAGGCTATCAGCGCCGAGGCGACCATGGCTGACCATTATCTCGCCGGTCGCGGTGTGGCGCTGCCTGCCGAGCCGTCCCGCATGATCCGCTATCATGCCGCATGTCCTTTCGGCGAAGGGCAGCGCCTGCCGTGTATGCTCGCCCTGATGCGCGATCCGGCGACAGGTGAGGCGATCGGCGTCCACCGTACCGCCTTCTCGCCTCAAGGAATGAAGCTCGATCGCCGGATGCTCGGCAGAGCCGGCGCGATCATGCTGAGCCGTTCCGACGATGTAACGCACGGTCTCGGTATCGCCGAGGGCATCGAGACCGCCCTGTCGGTGCTCGCGGCGGGCTGGGCGCCGGTCTGGGCGGTTTGCTCGGCCGGGGGCATAGCCAGCTTTCCGGTGCTGCCCGGAATCGAGGCGCTGACCGTCTTCGCGGATGCCGACGAGCCGGGCCAGAATGCCGCGCGTGCTGTCGCCGAGCGGTATGCCGACGCGGGGCGCGAGGCGTCGGTGATCTATCCCCGCCAGATCGGCGCCGACTTCAACGATCTCGGGAGGGCAACATGAGCCCACTCAGCCCGGAGAACGTCGTTGTGGAGCGGTTCGCACCGCGGGAGGCTGAATCGCCGCCGGCGGGCACCGCTCACCCCGAGATCATCGCCACGCCATTCGCTTGGCACGATCCGGCCACCATGCCCCGGCGCCCCTACATTCTCGGCCGCCTGTTGCTGCGGGGCACTGTCGCATCCGCAGTAGCGCCGGGAGGCGTCGGCAAGTCCGCCTTCATGGCCAGCACTGCGCTCGCGCTCACCAGTCGCCGCCCCATTCTCGGCGAGCAGGTCTGGGACCGGGCGCAGCGCGTTTGGTATTGGAACCTAGAAGACGACGCGACCGAGCTGGACCGCGTGCTGCTCGCCGCCTCGCTGCACCACGGCGTCAGCGCGGAGGATTGCGCCGATCGACTGTTCGTCGACAGCGGCCTCGACGGGCAGGGGCTTTGCACGGCGACCGAGGATGCCAACGGCTTCAAGATTATTGAACCGGTCTATGAGGCCCTCGCGGCTGAACTGGAGCGCCGAGACATAGACGTCCTGATCGTCGATCCGTTCGTGTCGTCTCATCAGGTTTCGGAGAACGACAACACGAAAATCGACGCCATCGCGAAGCGCTGGGGGCGCCTGGCCTCCCATTGCCAGTGCGCGATCGTCCTTGTTCACCATAGCCGGAAACTCGCCGGGCAGGCCGTGACGGCGGAAGCCTCGCGCGGTGCGGTTGCTCTCATCAATGCCGCCCGCTCGGTGCTCGTGTTCAACCGGATGACCGCCGAGGAAGCCGACCGTTTCGGCATCAATGACGACGCCGAGCGCCGCCGGCATTTCACGGTCCAAGACGACAAGCACAATCGCGCCCCGCCTGAAAAGGCCAAGTGGTTTCGCATCGCATCCGTGCCGCTCGGCAACGGTGACGATATCGGCGTGGTTGAGCCTTGGGCGCCGCCCGACGCTTTCGACGGCATCGATCACACGGTCTTGCGGGCCGTTCAGGCGAGGGTCGCTGACGGTGAGTGGAGGGCATCGTCGCAATCCACCAGCTGGGTAGGCATCGCCATCGCGGACGTGCTGGGCGCCGATCTGGAAAATTCGACGGACAAGACCCGTGTGAAGGCGCTCGCCAAAGGGTGGATTCAGTCCGATGTGCTGCGTGTGGTCGAGGGTAAGGATGAGAAAAGCAACATGCGAAAATTCGTTCGCGTCGGCATCCATGTCGACAGCCCGGCGAAGGGTGCAGAATGATCACCTCCTCACCTTCAAACCTGAGGTGGGGAAAGGTGGGGAAATCCACCCCGAACCTCATCCCCACCCCACTATACGTAGTGGGTGGGGTGAGGTGGTGAGGAAGGCCCTCACCTTGAAATTTCAAAGTGGGGAAAATGCCCCGGTGAAGGAATACGCGCGATGACCACCGCAGCCCCGAAACCGATAGCCACCGACGAACTCCGCGACATGGCTCGGGAGCTCATCCGTGGCTGTGGCGGCGACCGGGCGCTGGCGCTCGTGGCGCTGGACGAGATTCGCGGCCACGTCTGGCGCGGGAAGTTTTGCGGCAATCCGCTGTGTGGCGACCCTGGGTGCACGGGCTGCCTGCCGTACTGAGCCGCACAATCCGCACAGATCGCGCGCGCGAGGTGCGTTGTTATCAACGCAGGAACAACGGGAGGTCGTACAGTTCGGACAGATCGCGCCCGCGCGCGAGGGCCTGTTTTCAGGGACGGAGCAGGTGAGGCCTGGGCGCTGAGAACTTGAAAAAACCTGAAACCGCAAACGCCGTCAGGAGCGGAAAAGGGCGAGCGCATGTTGAAAAATGTTGAAATCGCCGCCGCCGTCGAGAGCGGAAAAGGGCGGGTCGCTTGTTAACAAACGTTAAGGATGCCGCCGCCGTCGACGCACAAAGAACCGGACAAAACCGTACATTTAAGCGCCGAAATCACGGTGCGACGTAAGGAGGTGTGGGAGGCATTAGAAACTGCGCAAACTTCGCGTAGTTTTGAAGGCCGTGGAAACAAAGGTTTTGCAGCAGACACTGCTGAGCGCGGCGAGTAAATCGTGCAAATTTGCACGAAAAGGTCGGACACCAAGACGGATTTGCCGTCTCGACCTGACGAAGGACGAGCGGGACAGGCATATTCGGCGATACGCGGAATTGCTGGAGATCCGCGCGAAAGAGGTTTTGCTTCAAAATGAACCGAAACCTATTTCCAGTCCGGAGGGTGGAAGGCCGAAAACAAGCATCGCTCAGCAGATCGCCGAAGAGACGGGCTTGAGCAAAAGCACTGTCCAACGCGCCCTCAATCCGAAACCTCCCGTCCAGATCAAATCCGTCATCGAGCCCGAGAGTGAACAAGAGGCCATCATCCGCGAGGCCAACGCGATTGTGGCAGCTTGGAACCGCGCACGGCAGGCGATCCGGTTGGCGCAACGGTTGGCATGGCACCGGAGCCGTGCTGAGATCGGCTTAAATCTGCGGCCCACGCTGGACAGTCTGGAGGACTGCACGTCCGCCGATGCTCACCTAGGTTCGAATGGCACCGGCACGCTTTTTGCACGTGTCCGCTGATCGGGTTCTCGTCATCCTTCTCCCACTCCCCGGCATGTCGCCGGGTGAATGGGAGAATGACGAAATGCTTTTTTACACCCGCCGAGACGGCACCATCTGCGATCCGGTCGAAGCCATCGACAGCGACGGCACCATTCGCGACGGATTCGCAGTCCGCCAGCCGCTCATCCTCAAAGACCGCCAGACCGCCGCCGGCTTCATCGCCTTCCGTGACGCCGACAAGGCGCCGAAGGCGCTCGACGAAGCTGTGAAACTCCATTTCGCGGCGCTCGCCAAAAATCACAACGTCGATGTCGAGACCTTTCTCGCCACCCGCCCGCGCTTGAGCCTTGAGGAGGATATCACCTCCATCGTCAAGAATTACGTGGCCAGCCTCGCCGCTGCCAGCATCGCTGCCGAGTTCGGCGACACCGCAGCCGCCAAGGCCACCCGCGACCACGCCCTTGCCACCCGCTACGGCGGCCCCGCACCGCACACCACGGCAGCCATCCGCGACGCCGCGCGCCGGAACCGATACGCAACCGACGTCGCGCCTATCGCTAGCACTCCCGCCGCCGCTGCCACCACCACCGATACCGCCGCCATTCGCGATCAGGCCCGGCGCAACCGCTACGCCGATGCCGCGCCAGCCGAGGCCGCCGAGATCGGCGCCAATATCGGGTGGAGGTCGTAACATGGCGAAACCCCTCGAAGACCGCCAGCGCGCCGCGCTGATGCCGGGCGCGCGTCTCGGCGACGTTCGTGCCGTGCTCGCCGAAACCCAGACCGCAGCGCAGGCGGCAACCGATGCCGCAGCCGAGGCTCGCGCTATCGCGATCGATCCCCGCACACCTTCCGACGCAGCCCGCGCCGCTCGTCACGCTGCCGCCGATCACGAACACGATGCCGAGCGTCAAGTCGCCGCGGTGAAGCTGCTCGCCGAAAAGGTGGCAGCGCTGGAGACCGCCGACGCCACCGCCAAGCGCCGCGTCGATGAACAGGCCGCCGAGGCCGAGCGCGACGCGCTGGTGGCCGAGTGGCGCGACCGGGTGCCGGGCATCGTCTCGTACCTGATCGAACTTTTCGAGCGCACCACTGCGAATGAGTCCCGCCTCGATCGCCTCCGCATCCGCACAGGTGGTGCCGAAGCACTGGCGCGCGGCGTGCCGGGCAACTTCCACTCGGCGCATGGTGGCCCGATCAACCGGTTTGCGGAGATGAAAATTCCGCGCTGGGACAGCGACGGTCTGGCATGGCCGCGACGGGCTGGCGTGATTCCCGACACGTTCGTTGCCCAGCGCGAGAGCGAGCAGAAAAGCCGCGAGATCGCACGCGAGCGCGCTGTTTCTGGCCACCCGGTCTGGGCCATCGTGCACAATAAGCTCGGCTACGGCGTCCGCGGCGTCCGCTTTCGTGCCAACCCGACCGGCAATCCGCTGGCGCACCATGCCTTCTTCGCGGAGATGACCGCCGAGCAGGTTACGGCGGCCCGCGAGATTGGCGTCGTCGTCGATGTGCTCGGCGATGATGCCTTTCACCCCTTCCACCTCGCGCTGCCGGCTGGCGCGAAGGGCCATGCTACCATCGCCACAAAGACCGGTGACGTTCGCGTTGGCCCCGATGGCCTCACGGCGCACGTCAACCGCGAGCAGCTGTATGCCGCCCGCCGTGCTGGGCTCATGGCCGAGCCTGCTCAGCTGCCAAACGCCGAGCAGGCAGCAGCGTGACGATCACAAGATCCTCCCCGGTCGCGCATCAGCGTGGCGCACCGGCAACTCCGCGCCGCTGCCATGGTCCCCTTTGCGCGTGCGGCGCGGGCATTTCTTCGAATGCTCTCCGACGGTCGGATGAGCGCCGCTCGGCGGTTCCTTGCTTCCCGCCGAGCGGCAACTTTTCGCGGGTGCTGTCGTGGTGAAGATCACCGGCGCCGATCGCGTCTTGCGCCGCCTCGACCGCATGGCCGGCGCGCAAGCTCATCGTGAGATCGGCGCCGCGCTGTTCGCTGGCGGGCACCTGATCGCAACGGAAGCGCAAATCAGCATCACGACCGGCGCCGTTTCGGGCAAGGGGCACGTGCCGAGCGCCCCCGGCGAGCCGCCGAACAATGACACGGGCGCGCTCGCCAATCAGATCGAAGTGACTCAGGTCGGCGACCTCAAGGTCGAGATTTCCAGCAACGCGCCGCACGCCGCTCCGCTGGAGCTGGGCACGTCCAAGATGACCGAACGTCCGTACATGCGGCCGGCAGCCGTGAAGCGCCGCGGCGAGGCTGTGCAGCTCGTGCGCAGGGTCATTGCTCGTCAGGTGAGGGGATAGACATGGCTACCGTCGAGGAAATTGTTGTTCTGCTGGAAGCTCGCATGGAAGGCTACCGCCGCGAGGTGCGCGCGGCACATCAAGAAACGGCGCGCGCAATGGACGGCATCGGGAAGTCGACGAAACGTGCCGAACTCCTCGTCAGCACCGCCGCACGCGCCATGTCGGCAGCGCTCGCCGGCATCTCAGTCGTCGCGATCGGACGCGCCGCCGTGCAGACGGCGCTGGACTTCAAGCGCCTTGAGCAGGGGATGCGGATTGCAACCGGCTCCACCGAGAAGGCCGACGCGGAATTCTCATTCCTGCGTAAGACGGCTGACCAGCTCGGCATCCGGCTGCTTACCTTGGCTGAGCAATATGTCGGCCTCGCTGCAGCCGCGCGTGGCACGACGCTGGAAGGCCAGGCAACCCGCGACATCTTCGACGCGATCACGCGAGCCGTCATCGCTACCGGCGGAGGCGCTGAGCAAGCGCACGGCGCACTCCTCGCCATTCAGCAGATCATCTCCAAAGGCACGGTGAGCGCCGAAGAGCTGCGCGGGCAGCTTGGCGAGCGCCTGCCCGGCGCGTTCCAGATCGCGGCGCGCGCCGTCGGCAAGACGACTGCCGAGCTTGGCAAGATGTTGGAGCAGGGGCAGCTCCTGTCTGCGGACTTCCTGCCTCGCTTTGCGGCTCAGCTTCGCGAGGAACTGCCCTCATCTGTCGAGGCGGCAAATGCGCCGTTTCAGCGCCTACGCACGGTGCTGGACGACATCTCGAATTCGACCGCCGACGGTTTCATGGGCGCGCTTTCAGAAGCTACGGACGAATTGGCGTCCGTCCTCAAGCGCATGGACGAGGACGGCTCGCTGCGGCGTCTCGGCGAGGACATCGCGGCTGTTATCCGTATCGCGGCGGGCGGGCTGGCGACGCTGGACCGGCTCGCGACCACGCTGAACACGATCGCGAATCATCCGCGCAAGGCCGGATACTCCATTCCTGACCTGATCGATCGGGGTATCGGCGTCGACCGCCGCGGCGGCAAAAAGACCGGCAAGACGATCGAGCAGCAGCTTCGTGAGCAGATCGCGCGCGATGAGGCGCTGTTGCCGAAAACCGGCAAGGGCAGCGCCATCGCGGACGAGGTCGAGACGCGACTTGAGGCGGCGCGGCAGGGCCTTGTCGCGCTTCAGGCTGGCAAGGTTCTGGAACTGAAGGCGACGCTCGACCGCGTGAACGCCGGCGTCATCAAGGTCTCCAAGGAAGCGCGCGCCAATCTCGAAAAGGAGCTGGCTGCTGCGACTGCGGCGCTGAGCTCGGACAAGGCGGCGCCTACCGACCCTCGCGGGACGCCGCTCGGCGTGGCAGGCAAGGCCGGCAAGGCCAAAAAGCCCAAGCAATCCGCGCTCGAAAAGTACCGTGAGTCCACCGACTACGCGTTCGACGCGAAACAGGACATCAAGGATTTCGTCGAATCCACCAAGGAAATCGACCTTGCCAACGTCCGTATCGGCAAGACGATTTCTTTCACTGAATATCTCGGTGAGAGCTTCAAGGAAGTTGCCGACGTCGTCGACCGCGACATCGGCAAGGCATTCGACGGAATGGAGGAGCGTAGCCGCCGACTCGATCAGGTCGCACAGGAATTTGCCGCCTCTTTCTCCGGCGCGTTCGAGGATGCCATTCTCTCCGGCGATCTGGACGGCGCTCTCGATGGTCTGCTTGAGGACATGGCGCGACTGATTATCCGGCTGACCATTATCGAGCCGCTGGCCAAATCCGTCGCGGATGCGCTTAAGGGCGGTGGGTCTGGCGGGGGCGGGTTCTTCGGCAGCCTGCTTAGCAGCATCGGGACGTTTTTCTCCGGTGGAACGACCGGAAAGGCGACGGGCGGCGCCGTCCATCCGTTCCAGCGAATCCGCGTCGGCGAGCATGGTCCGGAAGAACTCCGAATGGGAAGCGTCGGCGGCTATGTAAGTCCCATGCCGACCGGGCGCGGAGGCAATAGTGGCGCTGCGCTTTCCATCACGATCAACGCTCCCGGCGCAACCGCAGAAACTGTCAGCATGATCCGCCGCGAGATCAACAATGCTGCCGGCCCAATCATCAACGCTGCCAGCAACACGACAATGCAGCGTGCCACCCGCCGTACGCTACCGCGGGGGATGGGTTGATGCGCACCCCCGACATCACCACGGCGTTCGCCAGCGACGCCGAGCAGACGCAGGCAGTGCACGACGCCATGAGCGACCTTATACGCTCATTCGCGGCGCTGGGAATCGACGACGATCAGCTCGCGAACGGGATGCTCGCTGCGGCGTGCACCGTCTGGAGCGCCCGCCGCGGCCCTGAGAACATTGCGGGATACCTGCGCACGGCGGCCGAGGCCTATGAAGCCACGTATCATACGATGGGCGCCACGCCGGGGCGGCATTGAGCGGAGGGCTAGTCCTCCAAGGCTGGGCGGATTCTCTTGGCGTTTCGGGCATTTCTGCTGGAGTGCTGAACTGATGCCCACCGGCTAGCCAACTGGCGTTGCGCTGTGGACCTGTCCCGGAGCGGGTCTGGAGAGGCTCTGGAGCGGTCAAGGGCCGGAAATGATTTCCGGTTGCGAAATAGGAGGGGCGGGGAGCTTGGTGATGCAATGAGCAGCCGCTAGGATGCGACAGAATCGCAGGGGGCGTTCTTGGGGCTGTTTGACTTCTGGAGTATCTTTCGACGCTCCTTTTTAAGGGCTGGAGAGATTGCTTTCTTTGCTCAAGTGTTAGAATTTCTTGGATTATTTGAAGGTTTGAATGAGCTTATTTGGTCGAAGCAGCACTTTCCCGGTTTCCTGTTGATTGCCTGCGCTGGTAGCTTCCTGTACGATATCGTGCATGTTGTGACGCGTCCGGAAATTCCACTTCTACCCGAGAAGCCTTGCGGCCAGGACGAGCCGAGACTACCTTTGGAGCAAGAGATATGACGCAGATCCTCATCTTGGTCGGTGGGTACATTGCCCTGCTCGCGCTTCTCTCGATAGCGGCGCGGCCGGCGCGCCGTGGCCTCATCCAAGTATCGAAAAACCTTGCCAAGCTAGAACTTACCGAACGCGAGCGCCATATGGTGAACGCGCTGCTGTCAGCTTCATATTCTTGGAGGTCTGCGCCGATAATCGCGCTCTCGTTTTTGACCGGGCTGCTGCAAAGCCCTCACTCCCTTGATGAGGAGTCGGAAGAATTTGCCTCCGCGATTCCAAACTTAATTCGGAGCGAGGACTTCCATAGGCTGTTCGAATACCATTTAATCTCGGTGGCGTCGGTCAATCCTTTGTTCGGCCTTTTGGCCTACGCGGCTAGGTTGGCGTTCCGTGCAAAAACGCGTTTCCACACTCAGAGCCGGATGACTGTCCACCAGATCGAATTGATCGGTATGAAGGCTGCGGTGTAGTCACCGCCAAAACCATCAACCGGTCGGCCCGATGTTAGGCTAGCAACCGATGGCAGTTGGCAATCGCGGTAGCGAGGCCCTGATCGGTCATTCGGCAGTGATAACGGAATTGAGTTACCGCATCCTGCAACTCTCGGGCCCGATTGGCGCGCACAATCTCGCCCTCTGCCTGCAACACCACTTTTCTACCGCTCTCCATATCGACCATGACTTCGCGCAGCGCAGCTATGAACCCGGCATCACGCACGCGAGCGAGAGATTGCGTGCTTTCGACCATACGACAAGCTTGAAGGTACACTTCGAGCGCGTCGATACATTTCATCTGATTTTCTGGATCGAATGAGGTGAGCACTTTGAGTTCGTGGCCTTGATCATGTGCTCTGCGCAGTTTGCCCAGCGCATGAAGAACCATGGTAACGTCCTCCCGAACCTCATGGCGCCGACGCCTGTCTTCGATCCAGACGGCCCCGCTGACCGCGAAGGCGGTACCCATCAAGGCGCCGGTGAAGCTTAACCACGCTTCGGCGTTCACAGGTTGCCCCAGCGAATAGACGATGAGGGCGATCCCGAGTGTAACGATCAGGCCCGCGACCGCCCCGAGTAAGAAATCCCCCCAAGTTTTCATGCTCACACAATACGATGAGGGTGGCCGGCGCGTCCAGCACCGCCGGCCTGCAGGGCGCTTTGATTTACATCAGCGGCTATATACGGCCGCAGGAAATGCTTCCTCAAAAGAAGCTGGCACCATTCCCTTTTCCTTGTAGCCGCCCGGTTCGCACCAAAAGCCTATCGAGGGGTCGCGCTCTTTTCCGTCCGCCTTGGCGATTGCCGTAACATTGGCGTTCAACAGCTTCGCGCCCATCATGCAGTTGTTCATATTGTAGGAACCATCAACCTTCGCATCGAAGGAAGACCAGTGGATGCGCATTGAATGATCGACTGGCGAATTTCGATACAACGTCATCGCGCTCGATTGTTCGCCACATGCGGCCAACGTGGTTAGGCAGAATGCCAGAATCGTATTGGCGTAACTCACCTATCTGAACTCCTCCCAAACCCTCTCGGCCTACTGTCCAACCGCCTCCACGCGATATCGAAGCCCTGACCCGTCGACTCCGAGGACCGTCATCCGCACGTCCCGAAAAGCAACTGGGGCAGGGAAGGCCGAACCGATTTCGAAGCTATAGTCTTCGGTGAACGCGGGGCGCGCCATGTCATTCGCGAACTCCCGGTAAGAAAGACGGAGTACGCCACCCGCAAAGCCGAGATACGTGACCGATTGCTTGAAGGTGTCGGTATCCGGGGCGGGCAGTTCGGCCCTTTCATAGGGGACAGGCTCCGCCAGCTTAAAAGCCTGCGTTGCGGAGTCCCTGGCCGATCGATCGAATCTGCCGTCTCCGTCATCGTCCAGACCGCAATAACCGGTTTTCACGTCGCACGCCTTGAAAGCGGTGCGTGTAGAGGCAGAAATCATATGGGCGCCAGCTTGGGCGCTGTCATAGAATTTCACCTTCAATGGAGCCTTGAGGATCGCCCCGTCGACCGCCTCATAGCGAGTGCGCTCAAACACGGCGACGCCCACGGTCGCCGTGGCGTCTGTGCCCACTGGCGGCACGGTGACGGCTCTAACCGGACCTGCGCTGGCGCTGGGCGCAAGGATCAAAATCAATCCCGAAAGCACGCTGAACTGCATTGATCCACCTCTGCATAGGCGCGTCTTCATCACTCAGTGACCGCCGGCCGCCGACGGCTCGGTACGCTGAGAACCATCGCCTTTCCGGCGCGCATGATCTCGATATCGTGGGCGGGTCGCTTATGGGGCTCCCCGAGGCGCTTGAACCACGTGACCTCGTCCTTGAATGGGCGTCCATTGAGCTTTGTGATGACATCACCCGGCAGCATTCCAGCGACCGCAGCAGGACCGTCCGGCGTCACCGATTTAACGCGACGATACCCGTTCCGCCCATCCGTCCCCAAATCTCCCTCGATGCCCAGCCAGACGGCATTCGGGAACGTCGTGCCGACGGGAAGGGTGCCGCCGGCCTCGATCAGGAAGCCGAGCAAGCTGTTGTAGTCATCATCGCCGTCTAACGGCATTTGGCGCATTTGACCCATCGCCATTTGCGTCTCGACCCACCCGCCTGCCTGCGCGCGTACCGTATCACCCACGTCGGCAAAGGTGACGCGGAGGAACTGGCGCGGAGTGGTCGAATAGCTGTTGCCGAGCAGGAGCTGCGTCGCGATCTGCTGCCCTGTGTTCATGGGCGCCTCGCACACGATCTGTCCGGGCGTATTGGTGATGACCGCCATGCGCTTGTCCATGCAGGCGGACGCCACCTTGCCGCGGGCCTCCTCCTCAGTTGCCACACGCATAACAGCTTCAGGCAGTCCGGACGGCGTGACAGCGAGCCTAGGCAGCGCCACGGCGGAATCGGCCAGCGAGGCGCCAATCAGGCACGCAGCCGCCACGAACGATCGTTTCATCCCCTTGCCCCCAAAGAAAAATTCAGGCTGTTGTGTAGCCGAAAAAAGGCCGCTTGTCGCCGATTGCCGCGTGTTGGTTTGGTGGTGGGTACAGCAAGGAAGTATCTGACAACACATTGTAATAGGCTGGTAATTCGCCACGCATGGAGGAAAAATGACCATCGAAACCGTTTCGACCAACCGCAGCTTTGGCGGCACGCAGGGTGTTTATAAACACAGCTCGCGCGAAACCGGCACCCCGATGGTGTTCAGCGTGTTCGTGCCCGATCACGGGCCGGGGGCGAAGCTGCCGGTGGTGTGGTATCTTTCGGGGCTCACCTGCACGCACGCGAACGTCACAGAAAAGGGCGAATTCAGGCGCGCGTGCGCCGAGCTCGGCCTGATCTTCGTGGCGCCCGACACGAGCCCGCGCGGGGATGACGTGCCAGACGACGACGCTTACGATTTCGGCAAGGGCGCTGGCTTTTATGTGGATGCGACGACCACGCCTTGGGCCGCGAACTTCAGGATGCGCAGCTACATCGAAAGCGAACTTCCCGAGGTCCTCGGCGCGCACTTCCCCGCGGACATGACGCGGCAGGGCATCATGGGCCATTCGATGGGCGGGCACGGTGCGCTGACCATCAGCCTGCGCAATCCCGGTCGGTTCCGCGCGACCTCGGCGTTCGCGCCGATTGTCAGCCCTCTGAACTGCCCGTGGGGCGAGAAGGCACTCGGCGGCTATCTGGGGCCGGACCGTGCAGCATGGCGGCAGTATGATGCCTGCGCGCTGATCGAGGACGGCGCGCGCGTGCCGGATCTGCTTGTCGATCAGGGCGGGGCGGACAATTTCCTGAAGGAACAGCTGAAGCCGGAACTGCTGGAAGCGGCGTGCGCGAAGGCGAGCATTCCGCTGACGCTGGCAATGCGCGAGGGCTATGACCACAGCTATTACTTCATCTCGACTTTCATGGCGCAGCACCTCGCGTGGCACCATGAACGGCTCATTCGTTAGGACGGATCGGCCTTGTCGCTGCGCAGTGCTTCACGGAAGGATTCGAGGCGGGCGCGGTAGCCTTCGGCGTCGCCATATTCGAGGAAGGCGCTGTAGCGTTCGTGTGCGCTGCTGACCTTCAGCGCATGCTTGATCGGGCACCAGTATTGCTCGGTGCGGGCTGCGACCTCCCGCACGTAACTGACAACGCCGTTGCCGTAGCTGCAATAGGTGCAGTTCAGCGCCTCGATCCAGTTGAGATAGGCGAGGTGCCCGCGATCGAGTGCGATGTGGTCGCGGCGGCGGACGCGTGGGATACCGTAGTCGCGGAAGCAGATCGCCTGATAAAGGCTGGTCCAAAGGTCGATCAGCACGAACGGCACGATCAGCGAATAGATCACGGGTGCAGTCGCGAGCGTCCTGAAGGACGACTGGGCGATGAACTGCGTGACGCCCATGCGCAGGCGTTTGTGCTCGGCGACGATGCCGTGCTCGAACTCCACCAGCCTCGTCTTCAGTGACCAGCCGAGCGCCTTGCGGCGGCGTTCGATCTCGCGGTCAAGTTCCTGCTGCAGACGGACGATCTCGTGCGCCAGTTCTTCCATCCGTCCTGTCACGCGTTTCCCCCTGAAACCGGTTTGATGGCCGATGGTAGGGCAACGCGGCACCTTGCGCGACTCCCGATGGCGCGTGACTTTGTCCTGGGACTGGCGTGAGCCTGCCTAGGCGGGGACGCGTGTGTAGCGGCCGTCCACGTAGAGGAGCGGGTCGACGGTGTCGCCGACGGTGACCGCCTCGACGCGGCCGATAACGATGGTGTGCGTGCCGTAGGCAAACAGGCCATCCTGCTTGCAGACGACGTTTGCCTGCGCTCCGGCAAGCAGGGGAAGGCCGCCGGGGCCATCCCGCCAGTCACCGCAGGCGAAGCGTTCATTACCCTTGGCGCCGCCACCGCAGAGGCGCGAGATGTCTTCCTGATCGGCCGAGAGCACGTTGATGGCGAAATCCGCGCCCGCCGCGAGCGGCGCGTGGATCGAGGCAGAGCGGTTGACGCAGACGAGCATCGAGGGCGGGTCCATCGACATAGCCTCCACGGCGGTCGCGGCCATCAGGAAGCGCTCGCCCTCGTGGCGGCTGCTGATGACGCAGACCGTGGTGGCGAGGCGGCGCAGCGCCTGCTTGGTCGCACCGACCAGATCGATTTCACCCAATGCGCTTCTCCTGCCACAGCCTGCGGGGCCTATGGCACAGGACGAAACGCCACGTCTAGCCGATGGCGGGGAGATCGAGGCGCTGTTCGCGCGCGCAATCGAGGGCGATGTCGTAGCCCGCGTCGGCGTGGCGCATGACGCCGGTCGCGGGGTCGTTCCAGAGGACGCGTTCGATGCGGCGGGCGGCCGCTTCGGTGCCGTCGCAGACGATGACCATGCCCGAATGCTGTGAATAGCCCATGCCGACGCCGCCGCCGTGGTGGAGTGACACCCACGTCGCGCCGGACGCGGTGTTGAGAAGGGCGTTGAGGAGGGGCCAATCTGAGACCGCGTCGGAGCCGTCGCGCATCGCTTCGGTTTCGCGGTTAGGGCTGGCGACCGAGCCGGAATCGAGATGGTCGCGGCCGATGACGACGGGGGCCTTGAGTTCACCGGAAGCGACCATTTCGTTGAAGGCAAGGCCGAGGCGGTGGCGGTCGCCGAGGCCCACCCAGCAGATGCGCGCGGGGAGGCCCTGAAAGCGGATGCGTTCGCGCGCCATGTCGAGCCAGTTGTGGAGGTGGGGATTGTAGGGGGTGAGTTCCTTCACCTTGGCGTCGGTCTTGTAGATGTCCTCAGGGTCGCCAGAAAGCGCCACCCAGCGGAACGGGCCGATGCCCCGGCAGAACAAGGGCCGGATGTAGGCGGGGACGAATCCGGGGAAGGCAAAGGCGTCCTCGACGCCGGCATCCTTGGCGACTTGCCTGATGTTGTTGCCGTAATCGACCGTGGGCACGCCCGCTTTCTGGAAATCGAGCATGGAGCGTACGTGCGCGGCCATCGAGGCCTTTGCGGCCTCGGCAACGATTTCCGGGTTCTGTTCGCGCATCCCGAACCAGCGTTCGAGGCTCCAGCCGGCCGGGAGGTAGCCATTCACGGGATCGTGCGCGGAGGTTTGGTCGGTGAGGAGATCGGGACGGATGCCGCGCCGGTAGATTTCGGGCAGCAGCTCGGCGGCGTTGCCGAGGAGTCCGACGGAGACGGGCTTCGTGGCGGTGGTGATGATCTTGAGGGCTTCGTCGAGGCTCCCAGCCGCGTGGTCCAGGTAGCCGGTGCGAAGCCGCATCTCGATGCGGCTCGGCTGGCATTCAATCGCGAGGCAGGAGGCGCCGGCCATCGTGGCGGCGAGTGGCTGCGCGCCGCCCATACCGCCAAGCCCCGCCGTCAGCAGCCATTTGCCCGAAAGGTCGCCCCCGTAGTGCTGGCGGCCCATCTCCACGAACGTTTCGTAGGTGCCCTGCACGATGCCCTGCGTGCCGATGTAGATCCACGAGCCCGCGGTCATCTGGCCGTACATGGCGAGGCCCTTGCGATCGAGTTCGCCAAAATGCTCCCACGTCGCCCAATGGGGCACGAGGTTGGAGTTGGCGATGAGCACACGCGGCGCATCGGCGTGCGTGCGGAACACGCCGACGGGCTTCCCGGACTGGACGAGCAGGGTCTCATCGTCCTCAAGGCGGCGCAGAGTCTCGACGATCTTGTCATAGCTTTCCCAATCGCGCGCGGCGCGGCCGATGCCGCCGTAGACGACCAGCTCCTCGGGACGCTCGGCGACGTCCGGGTGGAGGTTGTTCATCAGCATGCGCAAAGGGGCTTCGGTGAGCCAGCTCTTGGCGCTGAGCGTGGTGCCCGTGGCAGGGCGGATGACGCGGGTGGTGTCGGTGCGGGTCATGCGGGTTCCTTCGCGAAGGCGATCGCGGCTTCGAGGATCTCAGTCAGCAAGCGCTGAAGCGGTGCGGCGCGGGCAGGGTCGTAGTCGGCGGGCCAGTTGCCCCACGCGGTGACGGGCGGCTCGGGGAGATAGGTGCGCATGGCGAGCTCCATCTGGACGGCGTGGACGCCTTCGCGGGGACGGCCGTAGTGGCGCGTCGTCCAGCCACCCTTGAAACGGCCGTCGAGGATATGCGTGTAGGACGAGCGTTGGCAGGCGGCCATCATGGCTTCGGCAAGCGCAGTAGCGCAGGTGGTGCCGCTGTTGGTGCCGACGTTGAGGTCGGGAAGATCACCGGGGAACAGGCGCGGGACGTGGCCGCGGATGGAGTGGGCGTCATAGAGGACGACGCGGGCGTGCCGCCTGCGGAGGCGCGCGATCTCCCCGGCGAGCGCGGCGTGGTAAGGATCGAACCAGGTTTCGCGGCGGCGCGCGATTTCGGCGGCATCGGGTTCTTCGCCCGGATGGTAGAAGGGTTCGCCGTCGAACGTCTCGGCGGGGCAGAGGCCGGTGGTGATCTGGCCCGGATAGAGCGAGACGCCGGCGGGATCGCGGTTCACATCGATGACGGTGCGAGACATGCCGGTGCGGATTGTGGTTGCGCCCAGATCACGCGCGAAGGCGTAGAGCGTATCCACCCACCAGTCGGTATCCTTGAGCGCGAGCCAGGGCGACCGCAGGGTCTGCTCGATTTCGAGCGGGATCGTCGTACCTGTGTGCGGGAAGGCGACGACGAGCGGCGCGTCGCCTTGGTGGACCATCAGCCAGGTCACAGGACGGCAAGTTCCGTGAAGGCCGCAAGCGTACCGGCATTCACGATGTGCGTTGCCGCGACGATGTCCGGATGGAAATGGCGGTCGTCCTCAAGCTTCGGAACCTCGGCACGGAGCGCGGCGCGGGCCTGCTCGAGCGCGGGGCTGGAGGTGAGCGGCGCGAGGAAGTCGCAGCCCTGCGCGGCGGCGAGATATTCGATGGCGAGCACAGAGGCGAGGTTCTCCGCCATCGGCAGCAGCCGGCGGGCACCGTGCGCTGCCATCGAGACGTGATCCTCCTGATTGGCCGATGTGGGGATCGAATCGACGCTGGCCGGATGGGCGCGCTGCTTGTTTTCGGAAACGAGCGCGGCCGCCGTTACCTGCGGGATCATGAAGCCCGAATTGATGCCGGGATGCGGGGTGAGGAAGGCGGGGAGGCCGGAGAGCGCGGGATCGACGAGCATTGCGACGCGGCGCTCGGCGATCGAGCCGATTTCGCAGAAGGCGAGCGCGAGCATGTCGGCGGCGAAGGCGACGGGCTCGGCGTGGAAATTGCCGCCCGACAGCGCCTCGTCGGTGTCGGCGAAGATCAGCGGATTGTCGGAGACGCCGTTCGCTTCGTCGACCAGCGTTTCGCCGGCCTGCCGCAGCAGCGTGAGCACGGCGCCCATCACCTGCGGCTGGCAGCGCAGGCAGTACGGATCCTGCACGCGGGCGTCGCCTTCGAGGTGCGAGGCGCGAATTTTGGAGCCCTGCATGAGCGTGCGGAGTGCGTCCGCCACGTCGATCTGACCACGATGGCGGCGGAGCGCGTGGATGCGCGGATCGAACGGCGTGTCGGAGCCCTTGGCGGCCTCGGTGGAGAGCGCGCCGGTGACAAGCGCGGTGCGGAACAGGCTTTCCGCTTCGAACAAGCCCGCGAGCGCATAGGCAGTAGAAAACTGCGTGCCGTTGAGGAGGGCGAGGCCTTCCTTGGCGCCGAGCGTGAGGGGGGTGAGCCCGGCGTCCGCAAACGCGGTGGCGGCGGGGGTGCCGTCGATCTCGCCGACGCCCATCATTGTGGCGGCAATGTGCGCGAGCGGAGCGAGATCGCCGCTAGCGCCGACCGAGCCTTGCGACGGGATGGTGGGCAGCAGGTCCTTCGCCAGCATGGCTTCGAGCAGGCGGACGGTGGTCATCGAAACGCCCGAGGCGCCGTGGCCGAAACTCGCGAGCTTCAGGGCCAGCATCAGGCGAACGACAGCGCGCGGCGTGGGTGCGCCGACGCCGGCGGCGTGGCTGAGTACGATGTTGCGCTGGAGCGTCGCGAGGTCGGCGTCCGCGATGCGCACCGAGGCGAGTTTTCCGAAGCCGGTGTTGATGCCGTAGACCGGATCGCCGTGCGCGACGATACGCGCGACGGCGGCGGCGCTCGCTTCGATGCGGGCGCGGCAGGCGTCGTCGAGGATAGCGACCTCACCGCGATAGATGGCGCGAAGATCGGCGAAGCCGATGGCGCCAGGACGAAGCGTGACGGTCATTGACCTCTCCGAATGCGGGCATGGAGCGGGTTGAAGCCCATGCGGTAGACGAGTTCCGCCGGCTGGCCGATGTCCCAGATCGCGAGGTCGCAGGCCTTGCCGGGTTCGAGCGTGCCGACGTCGCTGTGCCCCAGCGCGCGGGCGGCCTCGCGGGTGAAGCCGGCGATGCACTCCTCGACCGTCAGGCGGAACAATGTGGCGGCCATGTTCATGGCGAGGAGCGGCGAGGTGAGCGGCGAGGTGCCGGGGTTGCAATCGGTGGCGAGGGCGATGGGGACGCCGTGCGCGCGGAGGGCCTCGACGGGCGGGCGCTTTTCCTCGCGCGTGAAATAGAACGCGCCAGGGAGGAGGACTGCGACGGTGCCGGACGCCGCCATCGCGGCAACGCCCGCCTCGTCCAGATATTCAAGATGATCGGCGGAGAGCGCGCCGTGGCCGGCGGCGAGCGCGGCGCCGCCGAGATCGGATAGCTGCTCGGCGTGGAGCTTGACCGGCAGGCCGAGCGTGCGAGCGATTTCGAACACGCGGGCGACCTGCGCGGGCGAGAAACCGATGCCTTCGCAGAAGGCATCGACGGCATCGACGAGGCCTTCGGCGGCGAGCGCGGGCAGCATCGTGTCGCAGACATGCGCCACGTAGGCGTCGCGGTCCGCGAATTCCGGCGGCAGGGCGTGGGCGCCCAGGAAGGTGGTGGTGACGGTGACGGCGCGCAGGTCGGCGAGGCGGCGCGCGGCGCGGAGTTGCTTGCGCTCGTCGGTGAGGCTGAGGCCGTAGCCGGACTTGATCTCCACCGTGGTGACGCCCTCGGCGATGAGCGCGTCGAGGCGGGGCAGGGAGGCCGCGACAAGCTCGTCCTCGGTGGCCGCGCGCGTGGCTTTCATCGTCGAGACGATGCCGCCGCTACTCCGCGCGATCTCCTCGTAGGAGGCGCCCGCGAGGCGCAGTTCGAACTCGCGCGCGCGGTTTCCCGCGTAGACAAGATGCGTGTGGCAATCGACGAGGCCCGGCGAGATCCAGCGGCCTTGGCAGTCGATGCGCTCAGCGGTTTTCGGCGCGCCTGCGCTCGGCCCCGCGTAGGTGATGGCGCCGTCCTCGCACGCAACGGCGCCGTCCTCGACGATGCCGAGGCCACGCCCTTCGAGGGTCATGAGTCTTGCGTTGTGCCAGAGGCGATTCATGCGTGTCATTCTCAGCGCGATCGGCTATTATGTCTAGACATAATATCGAGGTGGTAATGCAAAGGCTTTGGTTCTCGCAGGCAAGACTGAATAGTGGCTGGGCGAAGGACGTGCGGCTCACGCTGTCGGGCGGGGTGATCGAAAGCGTCGAGACAGGCGTCGTGGCAGCGGCCGGAGATGAACGCCACGGCATTGCCATGCCGGGGCTCTGCAATGTCCACAGCCACGGTTTCCAGCGCGGCATGGCGGGCCTTTCGGAGCGGCGCGGGCGGCCGGACGACGATTTCTGGTCATGGCGCGAGGTGATGTACCGCTTCCTCGACCGCATGACGCCGGACGACATCGCCGCGATTACCGCGCTCGCCTATGCCGAGATGCTGGAAAGCGGTTACACGCGTGTCGGAGAGTTTCACTACCTGCATAATGATGTGGGCGGTGCCCGCTACGCCGACCCGGCGGAAACAGCGGGCAGCATCGTCTCGGCTGCGGCGGAAACCGGTATCGGGCTGACGCTGCTTCCCGTGTTCTACGCCCACGCCGATTTCGGTGGAGCGCCTCCCGCGCCGGGGCAGCGCCGGTTCATCAGCGATATCGACGGTTTCGCGCGGCTGATGGAGGCGAGCAGCGCCAAACTGCGCAAGGGTGACGTGATCGGCATCGCCCCGCATTCGCTACGCGCGGTGACACCGGAAGAACTCGCCGCGATCCTGCCGCTCGCGGAGGGCGGCCCCATCCACATCCATGCCGCCGAGCAGACGAAGGAGGTGGATGCCTGCCGCGCATGGTCCGGGGCGCGGCCTGTCGAGTGGTTGCTCGACAACGCGGGCGTGGACGAACGCTGGTGCCTGATCCACGCGACGCACATGGATGATGCGGAAGTGATGGGGCTGGCCGCATCGGGCGCCGTCGCCGGTCTCTGCCCCGTGACGGAAGCGAACCTCGGCGACGGCGTGTTTCCGGCGGAGGCCTATCTGCGTCTCGAAGGCCGCATCGCTACGGGCACCGACTCCAATATCCTCGTCGATGCGGCGAGCGAACTGCGCATGATCGAATACAGCCAGCGGCTTCGCCACCGCCGCCGCAGCATTCTCGGCTGCGAAGAGACGGCGTCGGTGGGCGAGCGGCTGTTCGGCGCGGCGCTCGCGGGCGGCGCGCAGGCACTGGGCATGCAATGTGGGCTCGCCGCGGGAATGCCTGCCGATATTGTCGCGCTCAGCGCTTGCCATCCGGCGCTCGCCGCAAGAAAAAGCGACATGATTGTCGATAGCTGGATTTTCGCGGGCGGTGCGGACTGTGTGGACAGCGTCTGGGTCGGCGGCGTGCGTAAGGTCGAAGGTGGCCGGCACGTCGCACGCGGGGCGATCGCGGCGCGTTATGCCGCTGCGCTGGAGCGCCTCACCGCGTGAAGCCTGGCGAGCGCATCCGCGCCGATATCGAGGGACGCATCCGTTCAGGCGAATGGAAGCCGGGAGACCGCATCCCCTTCGAGCATGAACTTGTCCGCCTCTACGGCTGCTCGCGCGCCACGGTAAGCAAGGCGCTGGAGATGCTCGCGCGCGCGGGGCTTATCGAGCGGCGGCGCAAGGCGGGATCGTTCGTCGCGCATCCGCGCGTCCATTCGGCGGTTCTGGAGGTCCCTGACCTTGCGAGGGTCGTCGCCGAGCGCGGCCTTGCTTATCGCTGGCAGAGGCTGAAGCGCGAGGTGCGGGACGGCACAATTGTTGTCACCGGCCTCCATCACGCGGGCGATGAACCCTATTGCATCGAGCAGCGCGAAATCTCGCTCGCCGCGGTGCCCGAGGCCGAAGCCGAGTTCTTCACGGACGAAGCACCCGGCACGTGGCTGTTGAAGCGCGTGCCGTGGAGCGAGGCGCGGCACCGGATCAGTGCCGTGATGCCTACCGCCGCCGAAGCCCGCCTGCTCGGCATCCCGCGCACCGCGTGCCTCCGCATCGAACGCTGGACATGGCGCGGCGGAGAGCCGGTGACAAGCGTCTCGCAGCTCTTCCCCGGCGACCGCCACGACCTCGTCGCAGACTTTGCGCCGGGCGTCTGAATTCAGGTTTCGGGAGGAGAGAAAGTGGTGGATGCACTAGGGCTCGAACCTAGGACCCGCTGATTAAGAGTCAGCTGCTCTACCAACTGAGCTATGCATCCACATCGGGCATGAGATAGGCGCCGGGGCGCCGCTTTCAACCGCGAGGCGGGGGCTATAGCGCGGGGTATGCGGGGTTGCAAGGCCGGAATTGATGCCGACGCCCTAGAATGATGACGGACCTTCGCCGATCATGGTTTCCTCGCGCTGGCGGTCGATCGAAAGCAGGATGCCGATGAGGAGCATTGCGGTCATCATCGCCGATCCGCCGTAGGACATCAGCGGCAGCGGAATGCCGACGACGGGCGCGAAGCCCATCACCATTGCGAGATTGACGAACACATAGAAGAACAAGGTGCAGGTGAGGCCCGCCGCGGTCAGCCGCGCGAACTGGTTGCGGGCGCGGAGCGCCACCGAGAAACCCCAACCGAGTATGACGACGTAGCAGGCGAGCACGAAGATCATGCCGAAGAGGCCCCATTCCTCGGCCATCGTCGCGAAGATGAAGTCGGTATGCAGCTCGGGCAGGTACTGGAGGTGGCTCTGCGTGCCCGACAGAAAGCCCTTGCCCGAAAGCCCGCCCGAGCCGATCGCGATCTTCGATTGGGTGATGTGGTAGCCCGCGCCCAGCGGATCTGCGTCCGGATCGAGGAAGATGAGGATGCGCCGCCGCTGATAATCGTGCAGCAGGCTGACGGCGATCGGGATTGCCGCGACCAGCGCCGCGCCACCGCCCACGAACAGTGACATGCGCGCGCCCGCCAGAAACACGATCACCACCCCGCCGAACGCGATCGAAAGCGCCGTGCCGAGATCGGGCTGCAGCATGACGAGCGCAACGGGCAGGCCGATGAGGATCGCGGGCGCGACGAGGCTGCCCCAACGCTGCGTTTCGACGCGCGGCAGGTAGTGAAAGAAGCGCGCCAGCGCGAGCACGATGGCAATCTTCATGAGTTCGGAGGGCTGCAGCCGGATGATGCCGAGATCGAGCCAGCGCTGGCTGCCGCCACCCACTTTGCCCAGAATCTCGACGCCGAGAAGCATCACGACAACAATGCCGTAAGCGGGATAGGCAGCGCGCAGCCACCACGATAGCGGCACCTGGCTCATGGCGAGCGCCATCACGAAAAACAGCGTGAAGCGGATGCCCTGATTGAACGCCCACGGGCGTACGTGCCCGCCGGCGGCCGAATAGAGCACGGCCAGCCCGAATCCGCCGAGCGCGAGCAGCGTCAGCAGCATCCGCCAGGGCAGCGCCTGCAGCCGATCGGGAATCGCGCTGTTAAGCATCGGGGATGGGTTCTGTGGGTGAGGGCGGGGCGGCCGCCTGCGCCGCTGCGGCGGCCACAGCAGCACGCTGCGCGGCTTCGCGGCCCCAGCCTTCCTCCAGCCGTTCGAGCGCTGCCATCGCGATCTCGGGCGCGAACAGGAAGGTCATCACATCCTTGGCGATGGGCGCCGCGGTTATGCTCCCGCCGCCGCCGTGCTCGATGACGACGCTTACGGCGTAGCGCGGCTCCTCGACCGGCGCGAAGGCGATGAAGTGGCCGTGGTCGCGGAACTTCCAGGGGATCGACTTGTAATTGGCGCCGCGCGTCGCGCTGGTCAGCGCGCGCACCTGCGCGGTGCCGGTCTTGCCCGCCATCTGTATGGGGATGGGCAGGCGCGAGCGTCCGGCGGTGCCCTGCGGACCGTTCACGGTGAGACCCATCGCATAGCGGATGCGCGCCAGATGCTCCGGATCGACGTCGAGCGTGCCCGGCGTGCTGCCGCCGGAAACGAGGCGCGGCACGACGCTCCGGCCTGAAGCGATGCGCGCCGACATCACGGCAAGCTGCAGCGGCGAGGTGAGCATGTAGCCTTGGCCGATCGCGGTATTCAGCGTCTCGCCGGTCAACCACTCCTTGTCGTAGCGGCGCCGTTTCCATTCAGGCGTGGGAATGAGGCCGTCGCGCTGCGTGGGCAGCGACAGGCCCTCATACTCTTGTCCGAGCCCGAGGCGTTTCGCCATGTTGGCAATGCGCTCGATGCCGATCTCGCGGCCGCGCGTATAGTAATAGACATTGCAGCTCTGGAAGATGCTCTTGTCGAGGTTCACGGTGCCGTGCCCGCCGCGCCGCCAGCAGCCGAAGCGATGGCTACCCAGATAATAGGCGCCCGGGCAATGCACCGTCGCCTCCGGATCGATGCCGTATTCGAGTGCGGCGAGCGCCGTGACCGGTTTGAACGTCGATCCGGGCGGATAAAGCCCCTGCACGGTCTTGTTGATGAGCGGATTGTGGTCGTCCGACATCAACGCGTTCCATTCCTTGTGGCTGATGCCGTCGGAAAAGCTGTTCGGATTGAACGCGGGCATCGAGACTAGCGTCAGCACGTCGCCCGTCCACACGTCGATCACGACGACGCTGCCGGATTCGGGCCCGAGCCGCCGCGCCGCGAAGGACTGAAGATCACGGTCGATGGTGAGCTTCACCGTCTGGCCCGGAGAGTCGTTCACCGTGGAAAGCTCGCGGATCACGCGGCCGCGCGCGTTCACCTCCACGCGGCGCGCACCGGCTTTGCCACGCAGCGGCACGTCCAGCACCTTCTCGATGCCGTCCTTGCCGAGCTTGAAGGCCGGGTGCAGGTAGAGCGGGTCGCGGTCCGCGGCGAGATACTGCTCGCGCGTTGGTGCACCGACGTAGCCGAGCAGGTGGCCGACCGCCTCGCCATCGGGGTAATAACGCGTGAAGCCGCGCACCGGCTGCACACCGTCGTAATCGGGCAGGCGCACGTTTATCGCCGCGAAATCGTTCCAGCTGATGCCCGCCGCAACCTGAATGGGGAGGTATTTGGGCTGCGTTGCCGCCGCCTCGCGAATCCGCGCGACCTCTTCGGGCGGCAGCCGCAACAGGCGGGTGAGATCGGCAAGTGTCTGTTCGAGGTCGGCGATCTGTTCGGGGATCATCTCCAGCCGGTAATCAGGCTGGTTGACGGCAAGCGGCTTGCCGTTCCGGTCGACGATCCAGCCCCGCCGCGGCGGGATCAGCCGCACGGAAACGCGGTTATCCTCGGCAAGGAGCTTGTATTTCTCCTGCTCGAAGATCGAGAGATAGGCCATGCGTCCGGCAAGCAGCAGGCCGAGGCCGCCGGTCGCCGCGCCGACAAATAATGTGCGGCGCGTGAACATCTGCTCTCGGGCGGCTTCGGAGGTGAGCTTCATGGCGCCCACCTACGCTGGATCCGCGCGAAGAAGTGCGCGGCGAACGGATACACGGCGATCGTCGCCGCGGTCTGCGTCGCAAGCGGCAGGAAGGGGAACGGGTCCGCGACGAGGGCGCAAAGTCTCCACAGCGCCAGATGGTACACGAACAGTATGGGTATGCTGAACAGCCAGTCGCCGATCCAGCTGGCGCGGCGGACATGTGCGTCGGCATAGCGCACGAGCATCATGAACAGCGGCAGCAGCAACCCGTTCGCGCCTACGGGGGTTCCGAGCAGGATGTCGCCGGCAAGCCCCATCGGTAGCCCCGTCCATTCGGGCATCTGCTGCGGGCGGTAGAGTGTCCAGAGTAGCACGAGCAGAAGCGCGAGATTGGGCATCACCGGCAGCGGTGCGAACATTGGAAGTGTCATCACCATATAGGCGGTGACGACGACGATCATCGGGATCGACAACTTCCAGTGATCGAAGATCCAGCGCGCCCGTTCGCGCGCGGTCATCTGATGCCACGGCGTCGTAATCACTCGGCGGCCTGCTGTTGGATGACGGCTTCGGGGTGGGATTCGCGCTCCCGCGGTGTTTCTTCGGGAAGCGGCATCGGGGGCATGTAGGGGCGCTCGACGATCACGTAATCAAGCCCGTCCGGGGTCGTCGCGGGGCGGGCTTCGGGCATGTCGCCGGAAACGCGCACGACGGTTGCGACAGCAAGCCCGGGCGGGAAAAGCCCGCCGTCGCCCGATGTGACGAGCCGGTCGCCGACGCGGACTTCCGAATTGGAGGGCCCCGAAAGGTCGACGTCGAGCAGCGGCAGGTTCTTCCCGATGAGGAGCGCGGGAAGACCAGTGCGGACCACGCGCACGGGTACGCGGCTCGAAACGTCGGTGAGCAGCATCACGCGTGTGGCGCGGCTGCCGACATCGACGGTGCGCCCGATGAGCCCCGCCGCGGCGAGCACTGGCTGACCGGGTTCGACGCCGTGGCGTGCGCCGCCGCTGATCAGTGCATAGCGGACATAGGCGCCCGTCGAGGAGCCGGAAATCGCGAACACGCCGATGCGCTCGCGCGACGGTTCGGTGACCCTGAGAAGCTTCTTGAGTTCGCGGTTTTCGTGCAGCGCCTGCAGGTGGCGTTCGCGCTCGATCTGGTACATGCGGTCGCGGCCTTCGAGCAGGCGCACTTTCTCGACAGCCTTGAAATAATCGGCGACGGAGCCCGCCGCGGCCTGAACCTCTGCCAGCGGCACGAGAATGGCGGCCCACAGCGGTGCAACGAGATCGGCTGCGCCGCTGCGAAGCGCGGAATAGCGGTCGGGGCTGGCGCGGCTCAGCACCAGAAGCATCGCGGCGATGGCGACGGCGGCAATCGTCGCCGCGCGTCCCAGAAGCGCAATGTTGCGTTGACGGCGCGAACTCCGCCCGCTCGATCTGCGGGGTGGCCACGCCATCCGCAGTAACTCCCTAGAGTGCGGTGGTCAGGACGCCGCGAAAGATCGGCTCTTCGAGCGCGCGGCCGGTGCCGAGCGCAACGCAGGTCAGCGGATCGTCAGCAACGGTGACGGGAAGCCCGGTCGCATCGCGCAGAACTTCATCAAGTTGTCCGAGAAGCGCGCCGCCGCCGGTGAGCACGATGCCTTGATCCACGATGTCGGCGGCGAGCTCTGGTGCTGTGTTTTCAAGGGCTTGGCGCACGCCTTCGACGATTGCCGACACCGGCTCTGACAGCGCCTCTGCAATCTGCGCCTGGTTGATGGTTATCTCCTTCGGCACGCCGTTCATCAGGTCGCGGCCCTTGATCTCCAGCGTCACGCCGACGCCGTCGAGCGGCGGTTTCGCCGTGCCGATTTCCTTCTTGATACGCTCGGCGGTGGCCTCGCCGATCAGAAGATTGTGGTTGCGGCGGACGTAGCTGACGATCGCGTCGTCCATCTTGTCGCCGCCGACACGCACGGATGTTGTGTAGGCGAGGCCGCGCAGCGAGAGCACGGCGACTTCGGTGGTGCCGCCGCCGATGTCGACAACCATCGAACCGATCGGCTCGGTGACCGGCATTCCGGCGCCGATTGCGGCGGCCATCGGTTCCTCGATCAGATACACTTGGCTCGCGCCGGCATTGTTCGCGGCATCGCGGATCGCGCGGCGCTCGACGCTGGTGGAGCCCGAAGGCACGCAGATGACGATTTCGGGATAATTGCCGAACTTGCGCGTGTGCACCTTCTTGATGAAGTGGTTGATCATCTGCTCGGCGACGTAGATGTCGGCAATCACGCCGTCGCGCAGCGGACGGATGGCTTCCACGTTGCCCGGCGTCTTGCCCATCATCATCTTGGCGTCGTTGCCGACCGCCTTCACGACCTTGCGGCCGTTGATCGTTTCGATCGCGACCACCGACGGTTCATTGAGCACGATGCCCCGGCCGCGCACGTAGACGAGCGTGTTGGCGGTGCCGAGATCGATGGCCATGTCCTGGGCAAGAAAACCAAAAAGGCGGCTGAGCATGGAGTTCTTCTCTTTTATGCGTGTGGACGCGCGTTGGCCTGCATATGCAGTGTTGTCGCGGGGAAGTGCAAGGGGCGCATTGGCGTCGCTTTCGTGGTTAACGCGGCTTTCACCACGCAATACGCGACGAACCGCTAACAAAGCCTTGCGATCGTTGCTAGGAAGACGCGGCCATGTCGATCCGCCGCCTGCCTGAAGACCTCGTCAACCGCATCGCTGCCGGTGAAGTCGTCGAGCGGCCCGCGAGCGCGGTGAAGGAACTCGTCGAAAATGCGCTCGATGCGGGCGCAACGCGAATCGCGGTCGAGCTTGAAGGCGGCGGCCTCGATCTCATCGCGATAACCGACGACGGCTGCGGGATGGACGCGGACGACCTCCGCCTCTCGCTGGAACGCCACGCCACCTCGAAGCTGCCGACCGGCGACCTTGAAGCGATCGCCACGATGGGCTTCCGCGGCGAGGCGTTACCCTCGATCGCCAGCGTCAGCCGCTTCCGCATCGCCAGCCGCACGGCAGGCGGGGAGGGGTGGGAGATCGAGATCGACCACGGCGCTGTGCTGCGCGACGGTCCCGCTTCACTGCCGCCCGGCACGCGTGTTAGCGTCGCGGACCTGTTCGGCAAGGTGCCCGCGCGCCGCAAGTTCATGAAAAGCCCGCGCGCCGAACTTGCCGCCTGCCTAGACACCGTGCGCCGCCTCGCGATGGCGCGCGCCGATGTCGGGTTCAGCGTTGTCCACGAAGGCCGCCGTATCCTCGACGCGCAGCCTTCGGCGGACCTCCTCGAAAGTGCCCGCGTGGCGCGGCTCGCAGCGATCCTGGGGCAGGAGTTCACCGACAACGCGGTGGCGATCGATCTGGTGCGCGATGGGCTTCGCCTCGGCGGGCTCGCAGCGGTGCCCACCTACAGCCGGGGTGCGGCGGATCATCAGTATCTGTTCGTCGGTGGACGTCCGGTGAAGGATCGGCTGCTGCTCGGTGCGGTGCGCGGCGCCTACCGCGATCTCTTGGCGCGAGACCGGCATCCGGTACTCGCGCTGTTCCTCGACGTGCCGTTCGATTTCGTCGATGTGAACGTCCACCCGGCGAAGACCGAAGTGCGCTTCCGCGATCCGGCACTGGTACGCGGCCTCATCGTGTCGGGCCTGCGCCATGCGCTCGACAGTGGCAGCGGCCACGCCGCGACGACGGTGTCCGAAGCCGCGCTTGCGGCATTTCACGCCGAGCCGCTGGCGCCCGCGCCACAGCCACACCGCTCAGCGTCGATGTTCGGCGAACACAGCTTCCGCTTCAATGCCCCTCCGCAGGCGCGCGCCGAAGCGCCGTCACCCGTCTACGCCGAAAGCCGCGACGCCGACCTCACGGCATTCCCGCTCGGCGCGGCCCGCGGGCAGGTGCATGGCAGCTGGATCGTCGCGGAAACGGCAGACGCGCTCGTCATCGTCGATCAGCACGCCGCGCATGAGCGCCTGACGCTTGAAAAGATGAAGCGCGCCATGGAAGGCGGTGGGGTCCGCGCGCAGGCGCTGCTGCTGCCCGAGGTCGTCGAACTCGAGGAAGCCGAATGCGACGGCCTGGAAGCTCACGCTGCCGAGCTCGCCGAAATGGGGCTGGAGATCGAACGCTTCGGCGCTGGCGCCATCCTCGTTCGCGCGGCACCCGCAATCCTCGGCAATGCCGACGCGAAGGCGCTCGTGCGCGATCTTGCCGACGACATCACCAGCCTCGGCGCCGCGCACAGCCTCAAGGAACGGCTCGACGAAGTCTTCGCGACGATGGCCTGCCACGGCTCGGTGCGGGCAGGGCGATCGCTCAGCGTTACAGAAATGAACGCGCTGCTGCGGGAGATGGAGGCGACGCCGCATTCGGGCCAGTGCAACCACGGACGCCCGACCTATGTGAAGCTCGCGCGCGGGGATATCGAGAAGCTGTTCGGGAGGCGGTAGCCATGAAGCGATCCGTGCTGTTGTCGATGCTGCTGCTTTCAGCACCCGCGCTGGCGCAGAGCCAAACGCTTCCGGAGCGGACCTACGGCACGTGGAAGAATCCGAAGAACAGCGTCCACGTCGAGGCGCAGGAGTGCGACGGCAAGATGTGCGGCGTCGTGGTGTGGGCGAACGACAAGGCCAAGGCTGACGCGCGGCGCGGCGGCACGGACCAGCTCATCGGCCGTCAGCTCTTCCAGGATTTCGAGGAACAGCAGGAAGGCCGCTGGAAGGGCAAGGTCTTCGTGCCCGACATCAACCGCACCTTCCACGGCACCGTCACGATCATCGATGCCGATACGCTCGAAGGGAAAGGCTGCCTCATCGGCGGCATCGGCTGCAAATCGCAGGTGTGGACGCGGGTGAAGTAAGCGGAAGCCGCCTACCGCATCGTGGCCGCCGCGCTTATCCTGTTGAGCCGGAACATCACGCCACGAACGACAAGGCCGATCGCAAGCAGAACCAGACACCACAGGCTCGCTTCGAGGCCGATGCCGTAAGTCGCGAAGGCGATGAAGAGGATCGCGCCCGCGATCAGGAGACGCTGGGCGGGGGCGGGGCTGCACCGCCACGCCGCGAGCGCGGATGTCAGATAGACAAGCACCATCGCAGCGGTTGAAAGCAGAATGATGAACGTGAAGAGATGCGCCGTCGCGCGACTGCTGTTGGCAAGCAGCAGAATGACGCTGAGGATGGTGGCCGCGATCTGCGCGGCGACGGGCGTGTTGCTTCCGCGCGTTTTTGTCATGGCCTTGGGCATCTCGCCGCGCAGGGCCATCGCGTAACCAAGCTCACCGCTGCCGAGGATCAAACCGTTCAGGCATCCGATCGCTGCGACCGCGACGGTCAGCGCGCTTACGGTTGCGGCGGTATTGCCCCAGCGCGACACCAGCGCATCGGCAAAAGGCGCCGGCGAAGCGACGATGGCGCTGGTCGGCAGCAGCATCTGGATCGCCGTTCCGGCGATGAGATAGAGCAAAACGACAAAGGCCGTGCCGCCGATCAGCGCGCGAGGGATTGTCCGCTCGGGATCGCGGACCTTGCCGACCGGGGTCGTTACCGTTTCGAAGCCGGTGAAGGCGAAAAAGGTGAGCGCCGTCGCCGTTGCGATGTTGGCGAAGTTCACCGCCACCGGCGCGAAGGGTTCGAAGGTGCCGCCCGTTACGCCGCGTTCGACAAAGAGGAAGACGACCGCCAGCAAGGGAATAAGCTTGATGGCGACGGTAATGATCGAAAAACTGCCTGCAGCGCGCACGCCCACCGCGTTGATCGCGGTGAGCACTATCAGCCAGCCGATTGCCATCGGGACGATCGCGGCATCGCCGCCAAGCGAGGGGCTGACGAAAGAGAGGGCCGCCGCCGCGGCGAGCGCCACCGCCGCCTGCGCCACCCAGTTCGACACCCAGAAGCTCCACGCGACGAGGAACGCGACCGTCGACCCGTATTCCTTTTCGACATTGGCCTGGATGCCATCGCCGCCCAGGCGCGACAGGCGCGCGAGGCCATAGGCGATGCACAGGATACCGACCCCGCTGATGACCCAACCGATCAGTGCGTTGGGGCCGAGGGGCGCAAGGCTGATCGGAAGCATGAAGATGCCCGAGCCGATGATGGTGCCGACAACGAGTGCGGCCGTCATCCAGAAGCCGATCATTTGCGGCTTGGCGCTTGCAGTCATGGTGCCCCCCCACCGACCGGAACGGCAGAATCGCCGTCAGGTCGATGGGGACGTTAAACGAACTGTGGAGGGTGCGGAAATTTTATTGGTACAGGGCCGGGTGTTAGTCCCATCCCCCTCAATAGTTGGCGCGCAGCGTCAGCAGCACGTTCCGCGGCTCGCCGTAGTTGTTGTACGTGTTGATCGAGCCGACCCGGGCGTAATAGACCTTGTCGAACAGGTTGTTCACCGTCGCGAAGACCCGTAGCTGCTCGTCGAAGCGGTAGCCGAGTTGGGCGCTGGCGACCGCGAACGCGCCCTGTTCGCGGATACCGGCGACACCGCCGCCCACGACCTTGCTTTGTGCATTGACCCCGATCGACGCGAACGCCCCGCTGAGCGCAGCGGGTTCGTAGCGCGCATAGCCCTTGAACTGGTGGCGCGGTGTGAAGATGTCGAAGACCGTGCCGGTCTGCACTGCTGTGCCCACCTCGTATTCGGTCTTGACGTTGGTGTAGCCCAGATTGAGGTCGAGGCCTGCAAGCGGGCTTCCCGTTACCTCGAACTCGAAGCCTTCGATGCTGACCTCTCCGGCGGCCACGAAAAAGCCCGGTGCGGAGACGTCGGCGAGCGCGCGGTTCTTGTCCTTGCTGCGGAATACGGCGGCGCTGGCGTTCAGTTTTCCGTCCAGAAACCGGCCTTTCAGGCCGATTTCGTACTGCTCGCCGACGCGCGGATCGATCGTCGTCCCATCCTGCTGCAGCGCGGTCTGCGGGTTGAAGATGTCGGAATAGCTTCCGTAAAGCGTGACATTGTCGGTGAGATAGAGCACCGCGCCGATGCTTGGCGTGAACTGCCCACGTTCCCGCGATGTGACGCGGAAATCGGTTGCGGTTGAGGGCGGAATATTGCGGGACTTGTTGGTGAAGTTGCTGAATCGCCCGCCAAGCACCACAGTCAGCGGATCGAGGATACGGAGCCGCGCCTGCGCATGGAAACCGCTCTGCCGAAGATCGGTTTCGCTGCCCTGCGTGAACGGGCCGGGCTGCGGAATCGAATCCACATCGAAGATCGAGTAACGGCCGACCACGGTCTGAGAGCGGGACAGGAACGATGTCGTCCGCTTGTCGAAGCTGTAACCGAGCGCCAGTTCATGTTCGCGCCCGAACAGCGTGAAGGGACCGGTCGCATAGGCATCCACCGCCCGCTTGCCGTTCTCGCCGTCGCTGCGGCGGTTGACATAGGTTGCCGTCAGCGTGGCGGGATCGACGCCGGTTCCCGGCTGGATGAATGCATCGACGAAGGAGCGCGGAATCTCGCGTTCCAGCGCGCGCACCTTCAACGTCCACCGCCCGATGCGCTGCTCGACCTCTGCGGCGTATTCGACGGTCGTATCGGTGAAGATGTTCCAGTCTGGAAGGTGCTGGAAACTGCGCGGAAAGCCGAGGAATTGCTGGTTGGTGAATGCGGGCTGGCCGTTTTGCGGCGGGTTGGCCTCGTTATGCTGATAGCTGACCGACGCGCCGATCGTGGTGGTGGGCGTAAGGTCGTAATCGACCGCGCCGTAGGCGACGAATTTGCGCGTATGCGATTTCTTCTGGAAGAAATCCCGGTCGAGCAGGCTGCCGACCGCGCGGACGCGAAGCTTGCCGGCGGCATCGATCGGCCCGCCAATATCGAACTCGCCGCGATAGTTGTTCCACGAACCGGCGGCGAGGGCGGCCGACATCGAAAATTCAGCGAGGCCGCGCTTGCGGATGAGATTGATCGTGCCGCCCGGTGATCCGGCACCGCGGAACAGGCCGGTCGGGCCGCGCTGAACCTCGACCCTTTCATAAATTACCAGGTCGAATTCCGGCACGCCGGACGAGAAGGTCGATGGGACGCCATCGTAAGCATAATCGAGCACGAATCCGCGCGCCCGGTAGTCCGGGTTCGATCCGTCGAAGGGCATCACCGTCACGCCCGTCACCTGCTGCAGGGCTTCGCCGATCGTGAAGAGGTTGCGATCTTCGATCTGTTCGCGGGTCACGACACTTATCGATTGGGGAATCTCGATAAGGGGTGCCGGGCTCTTGCCCGCCACCGCCGCTGTTTCCGGCGCATAGCTGTCGTCGGCGGCGATACCGGTGACGACGATCTCCGGGTTGCGATGTTTCTCGTCCTCCGCATCGTCGGCATATGCGGGAACGGTCAGAAGCGGCAAGCCGAGCAGAAGTCCGGCCCTGAACGGCAATGAAAGAATCACGATTTCCCCCTGAATGATATGAGACAGTATATCATATCAATTAGCGCCAAAACGTTTCGGCGCAAGTCAGGGTTTTGGATAATCGTGATCGGTACAGGGCAGGAAAACGGTCGTGCGGCAGCCTCTCAGCCTGCCTTGCGTGCCTCCTTGATCGCCTTTTTCAATTCGTCATACCCCACCGCGCCCGAGAGGATGCGATTGCCAATGACGTAGCTCGGCGTGCCCGTCAGCCCCAGCGCGTTGCCGAGGCGGAGGTTCTTGTCGATTTCGCGCTTCAGGCGCTCGCTTTTCATGTCGGTCGCGGTTTTGGCTTCGTTCAGCCCCGCCTTGCGGACACCCTGAATCGTCTTCTGGGTGGAGACGCGCGCCTTGTCCGTGAACATCCAGTTGTAGAAGGCGCGGTACTTGCCCTGCTCGGCGGCGGAAAGGCTGGCGAGCGCAGCTTCGCGCGAGGCTTCGCCGAGCACCGGGAGGTCGCGGTAGACGACCTTCAAATTCTTGTCCTCCTTGAGCAGCCGTTCGACGTCCGGGTGCGAGAGGCGGCAGTAGGGACAGTTGAAATCGAAGAATTCGACGAGCGTGACATCGCCGTCCTTCGCGCCCGCCCATGCACTGCCGAAGGGCGTTTCGATCTCGTCGCGGTTCTGGGAAACGAGGCTGGAGACCTCGCGCGCCTGCAGGCGGTTCACCGCTTCGGGAATGATCTCCGGGTGCGCGAGGATATAATCGTGGACGATCTTCTCCACCTCCTCGCGCTGCGCTTTCGTCAGCGCGCCGCCGTTCGCCACAGAAGGCTGGCGTCCGGTGAGCAGCATCAGCAGGCCACCTGCGAGCAGCAGCAGCGCGATCGCGCCCGCGATATTGGCCGCAAGCGGCCAGCGCGCCCGCAGGCGTTTGTAGAAGTCGATCATAAAGCCCCTAACGACGTTTCCGCTTGCCGTCCTCGTCTTCGACGGCGTGTTGGCTCACCATGTAGATATCCTGCGCGCGAATCCAGTCCGGAGTGCCGGGGCTGAGGCCTGCCATGGCCGTGCGCGAACTCGCGAGCGCGAGCTGTGCGTTGCCGGTGAGATTGTTCTGCTCGGCGGTGGCGAGCGCGGCGCGCGCTTCGTCGCCGCCGCGCGCGTAAGCGATGCCGAGCTGATACCAGGCGAAGGGATTGCGGTTGTCGCGCGCCACTGCCGCCCGCAGCACGCGCTTTGCCTCCTCCGTATTCTCGGGCTTCTCTGTCGCGATCAGCGCATGGCCGAGCATCCCGGCGATCAGCGGCTGATCGGGCGCGAGCGCCACCGCGCGGCGCAGCGGGCCGATCGCATCACCGACCCTGCCGGATTCGAGCAGCACCTGTCCCTTGAGCTCCAGGAAGAATGGGTCGTCCGGCGCGTCCCGCAGCAGCCAGTCGATCTCGGTCTCCGCGCGGTCCGGGAAGGCATTCTTGTGCCATGCATAGGCGCGGGCGTAGCGCGCAGGTACGGACGTGTCGGTTTCCGGGTACTTCTGGAAGGTGCGCGACGGCTCCTCGATATAGCCGTGGAGCTTTGCCTTGATGCGCAGGAACTTCGCCTGCAGCGCCGGATCCGTGGGCTTTTCCCACGCTGCATCGTTCTTGTAGGTGTTTTCGAGCGAAGCGATGCGATCGCCCGTCAGCGGGTGGGTGCGCGCGTAGCCGTTGTCCTGCGGAATCGCGAGCCGGAACTCCTGGTTCTGCAGCTTTTTGAAGAAGCTGATCGAGCCCCGGCCGGAAAGCCCCGCCTTGTGAAGGAAGGTCGCGCCGGCCTGGTCGGCCGCCGATTCCTGCGTGCGCGAATACGCGAGGAACTTGCCGAGCGCGGCTTGCTGCCCGCCCGCGAAGATCGCCATGCCGGCTTCGCCCGCGCCCGCCGCCATCGCCGCCGCGCCGAGCAGCATCGAGAGGAGGGTGATCGAGGTTGCCGTCTTGGCACCCTCGCTGAAGCGCACGACATGGCCGCCAGTGATATGGCCGATTTCGTGGGCGATGACGCCCTGAACCTCGTTGACGTCGTCAGCGGCCATGAGGAGGCCGCTGTGGATGTAGACCGCCTGTCCCCCCGCGACGAAGGCGTTGATCGAGGAATCGCCGATAAGGATGACATCCAGCGAGCGCGGATTGAGCCCGGCGGCCTCGGCGAGCGGCGCGGAGATTTCATGGAAGAAGGCTTCGGTTTCCGCGTCGCGCAGGATGCTCTGGGCAAGCGCGGGGCGGATCGACGCCATAAAGGCGAGAACAGCGGCGAGCAGGAGGCGCAGGCCCGCCGAAAAAGGCTTTCGGGCTGAAACAAACCGGGATGTCATCGCCGCCCTATCACCTTTCGCGACTGAACCCCCAATGAGCGAAACTAAGGCGGCGGCGGGCGATTGCAAGCCCGCCGCCGTGTCTCTGGTACGCTGGCGTCCTAGTCGCCGAACGTCCGCTGCCACCAGCCCTTACGCGGCGGTGCGGCGACTTCCCCCGTATCGTTCGCGGCAGGCTCGGCCGTCTCGGCGACCTCTACGGCCTCCGACACGGTTTCCGCTGCAGGCGCGCTTTTGGCGGCGGCCTTGCGGCGCGGCGCGCGCTTCGGCTTCTCGGGCGCTTCGGCGGCAATCTCTTCAGCCTGTGCGGCGGGTTCCGGTGTAGGCTCCGGCTCGGGCGCAGCTTCCACGGTCCCCGCCTTCTTGCGACGGCTCCGCTTGGGCTTGGCTTCGGCCTCGGCCTCGGCAGCAGGCGCTTCGACGGCGGGTGCTTCGACCGTTTCCGGTTCGGCCGCTTCTTCCGGGGTTTCGGCCTTCACGGCCTTGCGGCGACCGCGCGGTTTGCGTGCAGGGGCTTCCGCGGGCTCGGCGGGTGCTTCCTCCGCAGCCGGTTCGATGTTCGGCGCGGCTTCGTCCTCTGCGGTCTCGCTTTCAGCGGCTTCGCCCGGGACTTCGTCACCGTTCCTGCGGCGGCCGCCACGACGACCCCGGCGGCGGCGGCGGCGCTTGTTGCCATCCTCATCCTTGTCGTCGCGCGATTGCTCCTGCGTCTCGGCGCGTCCGGCTTCACCTTCTGCGGCTTCGTCCGCATCCTCGCCGGCGTCGAGAGCTTCTGCGGCATCCTGCGGCGCGGGGCGGCGCTCGTCGTCGCGTTCGCGGTCGCGACGGTTGCGCCCACGGCGGCGGCGGCGCGGGCGGCCGCCATCGTCGCGGCGCTCATCGCTGCGCTCGCGGCGGTCGGAGGCTTCGGCTTCGACCTCTTCCTCCTCGACCTCGTCCTCGTCTTCCTCGATGATATCGTCGTCGTCATCCTCGGCGACAGGCGCAACGGGCGCCTGCAGGCTGACGCGGGCGACGGGCGGCGGGCCGCTACCGTCGATCTCCTGATCACCGACATTGAGGTCGCCGTTCGGCGCGATCTCGACCATGACGCCGTACAGATCCTCGACGCGCGAGATCTGGCTGCGTTTCACGTTCAGCATGTAGATCGCCACCTCGAAGGGCAGGCGCAGCGTGATGCGGCTGTGCTTGCCGCGCAGCGCCTCGGCCTCCAGCACGCGAAGCGCGCCGAGCGCGGCGGACTGCACGGTGCGGACCATGCCCGCGCCGTCGCACACCGGGCAAACATGCGTCGAGGCTTCGAGCACGCCGGTACGCAGCCGCTGGCGGCTCATTTCGAGCAGGCCGAACGACGAGATGCGGCCGACCTGGATGCGCGCGCGATCGTGCTTCAGCGCTTCCTTCAGTGCCTTCTCGACCTTGCGGTTGTTCGAATGCACATCCATGTCGATGAAGTCGATCACGACGAGCCCGGCCATGTCGCGCAGGCGAAGCTGGCGGGCGATTTCGCGCGCCGCTTCAAGGTTCGTCTTGAGCGCGGTTTCCTCGATATTGTGCTCGCGCGTGGACTTGCCCGAGTTGATGTCGATCGAAACGAGCGCTTCGGTCGGGTTGATAACCATGTAGCCACCCGACTTCAGCTGCACCACCGGGTGATACATGGCCGCAAGCTGCTGCTCCACCTGGAAGCGCTGAAAAAGCGGAACAGGATCAACGTATTGTTGAACCTTCTTCGCATGGCTTGGCATCAGGAGCTTCATGAAGTTCCTGGCCGCACGATATCCCTCCTCTCCGTCCACCAGCACTTCGCCGATGTCCCGATTGTAGATATCGCGGATCGCCCGCTTGATGAGATCGGAGTCCTCGTGGATCAGGGCCGGCGCGGATGAGGCCAACGTCTTCTCGCGGATTTCGTCCCAAAGGCGCGTGAGATAATCGAAGTCGCGACGGATTTCGGCGCGCGTGCGCGACAGGCCGGCGGTGCGGATGATGCAACCCATGCCCGTCGGCAGCTGCAGTTCCGAAACGATCGACTTCAGCCGCTTGCGGTCGCTCTGGTTCGAGATCTTCCGGCTGATGCCGCCGCCGTGGTTGGTGTTCGGCATGAACACGCAGTAGCGGCCGGCAAGGCTGAGGTACGTCGTGAGCGCCGCACCCTTGTTGCCGCGCTCTTCCTTGACGACCTGCACCAGCAGCACCTGACGGCGCTTGATGACTTCCTGAATCTTGTAGCGGCGACGCAGATTCTGGCGCTTCGCCCGCATGGCGTTGTCGTGATCGTCGTGATGATCGCTGCCGACCGTGGTGGGGGCGGGCGGTTCGCTGTCCTCGCCGTCGTCGGACGGCTCGTCGGCGCTCTCCGCGTCGTCGTCGTCATCCTCGTGCTCGGCGTCCATCTCGGCGCGGTGCGCCTCGGCAGCTTCGCGCTCCTCGCGGAGCAGCGCGTCACGATCCTCTTTCGGGATCTGGTAGTAATCCGGGTGGATTTCCGAAAAGGCGAGGAAGCCGTGCCGGTTTCCGCCATATTCCACGAACGCCGCCTGTAGTGAGGGTTCGACGCGTGTAACCTTGGCGAGGTAGATATTGCCCTTCAGTTGTTCCTTGTGGGCGGATTCGAAGTCAAACTCCTCGATCCGGTTGCCTTCTATGACGGCGACCCGGGTCTCCTCCGGGTGGCGCGCGTCGATGAGCATGCGCATTGACATTTAGTATTCTCCGAGGCCTCGGCACCGCTGAGGCTTCAGCCGCAGGCGATGGGGCACGTGTTACGGGAGCGTCGGGCAAGCCCGCGCTCCGATGGTTTGGAACTGTGGCGAGCCGCATATCGCGCGCCGAGGGGAAGGCCATCGCCTTCAACGTCTCCTCATGGCATCGCATTGCCGACATGCGTCAAAACCTCGATCTTAGCGGCAGCATCTCCCCGTCCGGCAGAATGCCAGTGCCGTTTCGCGCGGGAAGGCGTGAAACCATCGACCCGGTAAAAGAGTAGACGGTTTGGACACTGTCGAAGGACCGGACATTGGCCGCTATTCGGTCTGCTAGCAGCTATGCGTGGCATGAACAACACAAAGCGTTACGGAAATGTGCAATTCACTTGAATACTCCGAACCTTAACCATAAGATTCGGCAGAAGTTCGCCATTTCCGGGGGTTTCCGGGCGAACAAATGTGCTCTTGCGGGGGATGGGACATGTCGCGCTGGTTGAGGCGGGGAGGGCAGGCGTTTTGCGCACCGCTGATCGCGGCGTGCATCACGCTTTCCGCGCCCGCCATGGCCGCGCGGCTTGGCGATGCGGTCGTCACCGCGAGCGGCGACGGCGCTGCCGTCAGCATCGGTGCGGAGGGGGCCGGGCGTGTCTCGGCGTTTGCATTGTCCGGCCCGCCCCGGCTCGCCATCGATCTCGACGGCATGACGGCGCCGGGCGGGTCCGCGCCGGGCGGCGGGCTTGTCACCAAGGTTCGGAACGCCCAGTTCGATACTGATACGGCGCGGCTGGTTCTGGACCTCGCATCGCCCGCGAGGATCACGTCAAGCACGTTTTCCGGCGGGAAACTGCGGTTGACCGTGGCGCCGACCACGGAGGCCGTATTCGCAAAACTCGTCGCGGCGGGACGCACGACGCTGATCGCTACGCCCCCGAAGGCGGAAAAGCCGATCGTCGCATCGATGCAGCCCGCGGCGCCACCGCCGAAGTCGGTTCCGAAGCCTGTCCCGGCGGTCCCCGCCAAGGTTGCGCCGACGACGGCGAAACCCGCTGCGCTCCCGCCCACGAAGGTTGCGGCGGTTGCGCCGCGCCCCCGCCTTGCAGGGCGGTTGCCGGTCGTGGTGATCGATGCCGGACATGGCGGCAAGGACGTCGGCACGATCAGCGTGCTCGGCGAGAAGAAATACGAGAAGGACGTGGTTCTCGCGATCGCCAAGGCGATCAAAAAGGAACTCGACGCCTCGGGGCGCGTAAAGGCGATCCTGACGCGCGACGACGACACTTATTTGCGCCACCGCGACCGGTTCGGCATTGCGCGGCACAGCAATGCCGCGCTGTTTATTTCCGTGCATGCCGACAGCGCACCTGTTCCGAACGCGAGCGGCGCAACGGTCTATACGCTCTCTGAGACCGCGTCCGACGCCGAGGCGGCGCGCCTTGCCGCCAAGGAGAACCGATCGGACATCATCGCGGGCGTCGATCTCGCGGTCGAGACCAACGAGGTGACCGACATCCTTATCGACCTTGCGCAGCGCGAGACGATGAACACCTCCGCTGAGTTCGCCGCCATCCTCCAGCGCGAAATGCGGCAGGACATCAAGGTCCGCAGCCAGTTCCACCGTTTCGCGGGGTTCCTGGTGCTGAAGGCGCCGGATGTGCCCTCGGTGCTGCTGGAGACAGGCTATCTTTCGAACGAGGAGGACTCGAAGTTCCTCTTCTCCTCGTCAGGCCAGCAGCGGATCGCCAAGGCTGTGCGCCGTGCGGTCGAGGCGCATTTCCTGCGGCGGCTCGCCCAGCGCTGAACCGCGCTCGCTGAGGATCGTCTCGGCGACATGCAGCGTGCGCTCGTTGTCGACATCGATGGCAAGCGCGCCGTCGGTGACGAGGACGGGATGGATGGCGAAGCCGAACCGCCGCGAGAAACCGCGGAATGCGCCGCTGAGCGTCGCTAGGCCGTAGCGGAAGCGGATGAGGTTGAGGAGGCCGAACGCCTTCACGATCCGCATCGGAAATTTGGCGAACTGGCCACCGCCCCGGAAGACTTCGGCGGCTTTCAGTGCTTCGCGCGAGCCGATCACGTAGGTGTTGCAGTTCGAATATTCGCCGCAGCGGAAGCGGTAGAAGCGGCGTTGCCCGTCCGGGTGGGCGGCGATCACGCGCTCGCGCCGGGCGAATGCGACGGCGGCGTCTGCGCCTTGCGCCGCCGCGAGGATTTCGGCGACGCTCGCGGGGGTCAGGTTCACGTTGTCGGCGGTGGTGACGAGGAAGGGCGGGGCGGATGCATCCGCGGCGCCGATCACGCTGTCGACCAGATTGGGCGCGGAGCGCTCCACGAGGATGCGTCCGCTGCCGAGATGCCGGATGAGCGGCGCGAGAATTTCAGGCGCGTCGATCGAAACGACGATCCGGGCAACCCCCGGGGATGCGTCGAGCGCTTCGAGGACGTGGAGGAGCATCGGCTTGCCGGCGACGGGGACAAGGCACTTGTGCGAGACGCCCGCGTTCGCGGCGAGCGGATCGAGGCGCCCGTCGCGCTTGCCCGCGAGCACGATGGCGGAGAAGGCGGCGCTCATTTCAGGCGACAAGCCGGTCCGAAGCGGCGGTTATCAGCCCCTGCCGCCACAGGCTATGCGCGACGATGGACTCGACGAGCTCGTGATGCTCGATGCCGAGCGTCGCGGCGGAGCGGGAGATGCTCTTTTTCGACCAGAGATTGCAGGAGAGGTTCACTTCCATGAACCACACGCTCTCGGTCGCCGGATCGTAGCGGAATTCGAAGCGGCCGTAATCAAACGGCCAGAGCTCGCGGCAAAGCGTGCGCGTCATCGCGTAAAGCCGCTCGGCGACGCGGGAATTCGCCAGCACTTCGAGCGGGTCGTCCCGCTGCTCGGTAAGCGCGCGCTTCTCCTCGTAGCTGCGGAGCGCATCGGGGTCGGCTGGGATGTAGGCCATCGCCGGCAACAGCCACGGCTCCGCCGCGCGGCCGCCGACAACCGGCACGGCGACATCGAGAAGGGGCAGCCACGGCTCGATGATCGCATCGTGGCCCGCAGTGTGGAGGTGCGCGGCGTGCGCGAGCGCGCCCGACCAGCTTTCAGTGACGCCGATACCCCAAGAGGCCGAGGACGCATTCGGCTTCACGATGTAGCGCGCGGCGTCCAGCGCCGCCACGGCGGCAAGATCGGTGCCGCGACGGAGGATGCGCCAATCCGACGTCGGCACACCGTGCTGGCGGGCGACGAGCTTCATCAGGTGCTTGTCGTCCGAAAGCCCGCGCAGGATCGGCGAGGCGCCGAGATAAGGAATGCCGAGACGCTGAAGCAGCAGCGGCGCCAGCATCTCGCTGTTGAGGAACCCGGCGCGGTTCAGCAGCGGGAACACGAAATCGACGTCGGGCTCAGCAAACAGCGCGTCGAAACTGTTTGCGGTCACGACATTGAGGCCAATCTTCTCGAGCGTGCTTCGCAGCTCGTGGTGATAGACGGCGTGGTTGCCGTCCACGCGGTCATGGCTGCCATCGCCGCAGGCGTGCTTGGCCAGCAGCATGATTCTGAGCGAGGCCTTCAGATGCGCGGGGATCTGCAGGCAATGTTCGTGGGGAAAATCCGTATCCATGGCGGCCGGTTAGCAACGCTTGGTAACGGTTCGATGCCAGTCGTGTTGCGGGACGATGACGTTGGCGTGCCAGGTGCGGTTCGGCGCGTCCGGCTTGAGACTGGCTGCCGGCCTGCTATAGGCAGCGTCGATGGCACGTCTTGCCCAGATTCTCGGCGACCTCAAAAGCCGGTTCCGTGCCCTGCCGCGTTGGGCGCGGGCGCTCAGCTATGTCGCGGGTGGCGCGGTACTGCTTGGCATCCTCGTCGTGTTCGCCGCCTGGCTGATCTTTGCGCGCGGGCTTCCCGACGCGGCGCAGCTTGCCGAGTATGAACCGCCGCTGCCGAGCCATGTGCGCGCGGCGGACGGGACGCCCTTCACGAGCTTCGCGCGCGAGCGGCGCATTTTCCTCGATTACGAGCAGACGCCGAAACAGCTCGTGGGCGCGTTCGTTTCCGCCGAGGACAAGACGTTCTTCACGCACCCCGGCATCGATCTGCCCGGCATCTTTCAGGCGGCGATCACGAATTTGAAAGCGATGGGCACGGGCAAGCGGCCCGTCGGTGCTTCCACGATCACGCAGCAGGTGGCAAAGAACCTGCTGCTGACGAACGAGGTGAGCTATGTGCGCAAGGTGAAGGAGATTTTCCTTGCCCGGCGCATCGAGCAGGCGCTGACCAAGCCTGAGATCATCGAGCTCTACCTCAACCAGATTTTCCTCGGCCGCAGCGCCTATGGCGTGCAGGCGGCGTCGTTCGCCTATTTCAACAAGCCCGTCGATGAGCTTTCGCTTTCCCAGACGGCGTTCCTCGCCGTGCTGCCGAAGGCGCCCGCCAACTACAACCCCGCCACCGAAAAGGGCCGTGTCCGGGCGCTTGCCCGACGCAACTGGGTGCTGGGGCAGATGGCCGAGAACGGCTACGTTACCGCTGCCGAAGCACGCGCCGCTGCCGCCGAGCCGATCGTGGTGGTCAACCGCGCCGAAATTCCGCGCGACCGCACGGGCGCCTATTTCATTGAGGATATCCGCCGCGAACTTGTCGAAAAGTACGGCGAAGAGGGCGAACACGGTATCTACACGGGCGGATTGTGGATCCGCTCGACGATCGACCCGGTGATGCAGCGCGTCGCCGAAATGGCGCTGCGCGACGGCCTCGTGAAGTACGACCGCCCGCGCGGCTGGCGCGGCGTGACCGACAAGATCGAGCTCGGCGAGGGCTGGCCGCAGCGCCTGCGCGCCGTGAACCTGCCGGTCGGCTACGATGACTGGCGCGCGGCCGTGGTGCTCGAAAAGGCGGGCGGGGTGATCTCGCTCGGCTTTGAAGACGGAACGAACGGCCGCATGTCCGCGCAGAACGCTTCGATCCCCGTGCGGGGCGTCGGCGTGCCGGCGTTCCAGCGGCTCGCGCCAGGGGACGTCATCCCCGTGAAGCGCCTTTCCGGCGACGATTACACGCTACGCCAGATCCCGGACGTCGGCGGCGGCATGGTGGTGATGGAGGTTTCCACGGGGCGCGTGCTGGCGATGGTCGGCGGGTTCGACGCGCGGCGCTCGCAATACAACCGCGCCACGCAGGCGATGCGGCAGCCGGGGTCGGCGATCAAGCCGTTCGTCTATGCCGCCGCGCTCGACAACGGCTACACACCCGCGTCGGTGATCGTCGACGGACCCTACTGCGTGTTCCAGACGCGTTCGCTCGGCACCAAGTGCTTCCGCAACTTCTCGGGCGGCTACGCGGGCCCGCAGACAATGCGCTGGGGTCTTGAACAATCGCGCAACCTGATGACCGTGCGCCTTGCCTACAATACGGGCATGGACAAGGTCGTCGAAACGATCGACCAGATGGGTATCGCCAAGCTGGCGCCGGTGCTTTCGATGTCGCTCGGCGCGGGCGAGACGACGGTGATGAAGCTGACGAACGCCTATGCGATGCTCGCGAACGGCGGCAAGCGGCAGTCACCGGTGCTCTACGATCTCATTCAGGACCGGCACGGCCGCACGATCTACCGCGCTGATGCGCGCGACTGCGCAGGCTGCAACGCGCCGGACTGGGACGGCGACGCGATGCCGCGTCCCGCCGATGCCCGGCCGCAGGCGATGGACGCGAAGACCGCCTATCAGGTGGTGCACATGCTCGAAGGTGTCGTGCAGCGTGGCACGGCGGTGGTGCTGCGCGACCTCAATCGGCCGATGTTCGGCAAGACCGGCACCACGAACGGCCCGACCAACGTATGGTTCGTGGGTGGCACCGCGGATATCGTCGCGGGGCTTTATATCGGCTTCGACGATCCGCAGAATATGGGCGGCTACGCGCAGGGCGGCACGCTCGCCGCGCCCGTTTTCAAGCAGTTCGCCATCGCCGCGCTGAAGGACGCGCCGAAACGGCCTTTCGAGATATCGCCCGGCGTGCGGATGGTGCGGATCGACCGGCGTTCGGGAAAGCGCGTATACGGTGGCTGGCAGGTTGATACCGATCCGCGCGCCGCCGTGATCTGGGAAGCGTTCAAGCCCGAAAGCGAACCGCGCCGCGTCGCTGCCGCTTACGATCCGTTCGCGAAGCGTGAAGTCGTACGATCGGACAGCGACTTCTTGCAATCCACCGGCGGCATTTACTAGAACCCGCCACTTTCAACGGACAGGAACAGGACAATGCGCGCTGAAGCGCTCAATCATGTCGACCGGATCAAGCAGGCGCTGGCCCTGCTGAGGAGGTTTCTTTGACTGGGATGTCGCCCTCAAACGTCTCGATGAGCTGAACGCCGAGGCCGAGAATCCCGATCTCTGGAACGATCCCAAGGCCGCGCAGAAGCTGATGCTGGAGCGGCGCCGCCTCGATGAGGCGATCCAGGCGACGCGGAGCATCCAGACCGAACTCGACGATACCGTCGAGCTGATCGAGATGGCCGAGGCGGAAGGCGACGAGGATCTCGTGAACGACGGCGTCGCCGCGCTCGAGGCGCTCGCGAACCGTGCCGACAAGGATAAGGTCGCCGCGCTGCTTTCGGGCGAGGCCGACGCGAACGACACCTATATCGAGATCAATGCGGGGGCGGGCGGAACGGAGAGCCAGGACTGGGCCTCCATGCTGCTGCGCATGTATCAGCGCTGGGCGGAACGACGGGGCAACAAGGTCGAGCTCGTCGATTATCACGGCGGTGAACAGGCGGGCATCAAGTCCGCGACACTGATGGTGAAGGGCGAGAACGCCTATGGCTACGCCAAGACCGAGAGCGGCGTACACCGGTTGGTCCGCATCAGCCCGTATGACAGCGCGGCACGGCGGCACACGAGCTTTGCGAGCGTGTGGGTTTATCCCGTGGTGGATGACGACATCGCCATCGAGGTCAACGAAAGCGACCTGAAGATCGACACCTACCGCGCCTCGGGCGCCGGCGGGCAGCACGTCAACACCACCGACAGCGCCGTGCGCATCACGCACGTTCCCACCGGCATCATCGTCGCCTGCCAGAACCAGCGCAGCCAGCACAAGAACCGTGCCGAAGCGATGAAGCAGCTGAAGGCGCGCCTCTATGAGGCTGAGCTTCAGAAGCGCGAGGCTGAGGCGAACGCGGTGAACGCGACCAAGACCGACATCGGCTGGGGCCACCAGATTCGCAGCTACGTGCTGCAGCCCTATCAGCAGGTGAAGGACCTGCGCACGGGCATCGTCAACACGAGCCCGGATGATGTGCTCGACGGCGATCTGGACGACTTCATGGCGGCGGCGCTCGCGCAGCGCGTGACGGGCGAGAAGGTGGTCGTTTCCGACGACGACTGAGGGTGACGCACAGCCCTTGCGTCAGGCGTTTTCGAGATACCGGTCGAGCCCCGCGGTCATGTCTGCGATCAGGTCGTCTGCGTCCTCCAGCCCGCAGTGGATGCGGAGCATGGGCCCTTCGGTCTGCCACCGGGTCGCTGTGCGCAGCGGCTTCACGGGCAGCACGAGGCTTTCGTAGCCGCCGAACGAGAAGCCCATGCCGAAATGGCGGAGATTGTCCACGCAGGCAGCAAGCGCCTCGCGGCTTCCCGGTTTCAGCGCGATGGCGAACAGGCTGGCGTAGCCGCTGAAATCACGCGTCCACAGCGCGTGGCCGGGGTCGCCTGACAGGGCGGGGCAGATCACGCGCTCGACGGCGGGGTGCGCGGCGAGCGCCTGCGCAAGCGCCAGCGCGGTTTTGCCGTGACGTTCCATGCGGATGGCGAGCGTGCGCAGGCCGCGCAGGGCGAGCGCGCAGTCATCGGGCGCGGCGGTCTGGCCGAGGCGGAGCGCTGTGTTGCGGAAGCTTTGCCACGCATCGGGGGCAGCGGTCACCGAACCCATCAGCGCGTCGCTGTGGCCGACCACGTATTTGGTGAGCGACTGCACCGAAAGATCGACGCCGTGGCGGATCGCGGGGAAGAGCAGGGGGGTTGCCCATGTGTTGTCGAGGATGGTGAGGATGCCGCGTGCGCGGGCGAGCGCCGCGATGGCGGACACATCCTGCACCTCGAAGGTCAGCGAGCCGGGGCTTTCCAGATAGATGACGCGCGTGTTCGGGCGGATCAGCGCGGCGATATCCGCGCCGATGAGGGGGTCGTAGAACTCCGTCTCTATGCCGCTACGCGCCAGCAGCGCCTTCGCCATCACGCGCGTCGGCTCGTAGACGTTGTCCGCCATCAGCACGTGGTCGCCGGCGGACGTGGCGGCGATGAGCGCGGCAGCGATTGCAGCGACGCCCGACGGAAACAGGTGCGTGCCCGCCGCGCCCGGCTCCATTTCGGTCAGCGCCTCGGCGAGTGCCCACTGCGTGGGTGTGCCGCGGCGGCCGTAGTAGAGCCCTGCATCCGGGTTGCGCGATGCCGCCTCGTAGGCGTCCAGCGTTTCGAAGAGACAGGTCGAGGCGCGGTAGACCGGCGGATTAACGACGCCGTGCGTCCATTCCGGGCGGCGCCCGGCGTGGACGAGCTTCGTGGCTGGGGCGTCGTCTTCGTCGCCGCTCACGCCGCTCCGGTCACGACGGGCGTGTCCGCCTCGCCGCCCCACTCGGACCATGAACCGTCATAGAGCGCGGTCTTCTTCGCGCCGAGCAGGTGCAGCCCGAACGAGAGCACGGCGGCAGTGACGCCCGAACCGCAGGTGGTGACGACAGGCTGATCCGGATCGACGCCGACTTCGCGGAAAGCGCCGCGCAGCGCTTCACCCTGCTTGAAGGTGCCGTCCTCGTTGAAAAGCTCGGTGTAGGGCAGATTGAACGAGCCCGGGATGTGACCGGGTCGGACGCCGGGGCGGGTTTCCGGCTCCTCGCCGCGGAAGCGGGCCGCGCCGCGCGCGTCGACGACCTGCTCGGCCTTGGTCTTCAGGTTTTCCTTCATCTGCGCGAGGTCGCGGACCTGCGCCTTGTCCTTCCAGACGGTGAAGTGGCGATGGCGCACCACGGGCTTGCCCGATTCCATCGCGCGGCCTTCGGCCTTCCACTTCTGGAGGCCGCCATCGAGGATCGCAACTTCATGCGCGCCGAAGAGGTTCAGCAACCACCACGCACGCGCCGAGGAGCGCAGGGGCGAGTTGTCGTAAACGACGATGCGGCTGCCGTCGCCAAGGCCGATCGCCTGCATGCGGCTCGCGAACTTCTCGGCGCTGGGCACCATGTTCGGCAGGCTGGAGCCGGTATCGGAGAGCTCGCCGAGATCCATGAACACGGCGCCGGGAATGTGCGCGGCCTCGAACTCGGCGCGGGCATCGCGCGCGTCAAGGAAGTAGGAGGCATCGACGATGCGCAGGTCGTTTGCGCCAAGCTCTTTCGCGAGCCATTCCGTCGTTACCAGCGAATCCATGCGTTGCTCCTTGAACCTGTGTCTCAACCGGACTTCCTGAATAGTCGGACGCCCCGATATTGCCAATGGCGTATGGGCGCTCTAACGCGAAACCCATGGAAACGACGCATCTCGGCAAGGTGAGCGCGCTTCCGGCCTCTCCCGACGCCGCGAAGCTCGACTACGTCCCCAATCCGCGGCCCGAAAGCCGCTACCTCGTGCGCTTCGCGGCGCCCGAGTTCACATCGCTGTGCCCGGTGACGGGCCAGCCCGATTTCGCGCACATCGTGATCGACTATGTGCCGAACGCGCGCATCGTGGAATCGAAGTCGCTGAAGCTGTTCCTCGGGAGTTTCCGCAATCATGCGGCGTTTCACGAGGATTGCACGGTCGGCATCGGCGAGCGGCTGTTCCGCGAGATGGCGCCGCATTGGCTGCGGATCGGCGGCTACTGGTATCCGCGCGGGGGCATTCCGATCGACGTGTTCTGGCAATCGGGCGCGCCGCCTGCCGACGTTTGGGTGCCGGATCAGGGCGTCGCGCCTTACCGGGGGCGAGGATAAGCGAGATCCTCCGGCGGGACGGGAGTCTTGCCCAATAGGGTTTATGGGTCGATACCTCCGGAATCCCGGCCTTTTCGTGCCCGGATACCCCCCGAAGTTGATGAAGTTGAGACATGCCCGCGCATGATCGCGCGCGGGGGCGCGTGTGAGCGCGGGTGCGCCTGGGGATTGATTTTCCACACCGGCCTGCCGTTTTTTGCATGAGCGGATTCCACGGGCGAACGCGTATCGCGGTTCGCGGCGAGTCTTTCATGCGAAACCCTATTTTGGAAGGGGCCGAGGTTGATGTTGTGCGTCCCTCGACTTCGCTCGGGATGAAGGCCCTATTACTCCACAATCATCATCCGGAGCGAAGTCGAGGGACGCACAAACCCCTCGGCGTCAGGGAATGCCGATCAGCTTGTGCGTCTGGAGCGACAGGCGCCATTTCGGATGGCTGAGGCAATAGGCCGTGGCGGCGGCGATGTTCTGCGCCTGCGCGGGGCCATCCATCGGTTGCAGGAAGAAGTTGCGGAAATCGAGGCTCTCGAACATCTCCGGGCTGTTGTTCGGCTGCGGGTAGACGAGCTTCAGTTCATCGCCCGATGTTTGCACCAGCTCGGCATCCGCCTTGGGGCTGACGCAGATCCAGTCGATCCCGGCGGGCGCGGGGAGCGTGCCGTTGGTTTCGAGGGCGATCGAGAAGGCGCGCGCGTGCAGGGCATCGATGAGCGCGCGGTCGAGCTGCAGCAGCGGTTCGCCGCCGGTGCAGACGACGAGGCGATGCTCGGCGCCCATGCCCCATGCCGCCGCGACGGCGTCTGCGAGCGCTTCGGCGTCGGCGAATTTGCCGCCGCCGGGGCCGTCGGTGCCGATGAAATCGGTGTCGCAGAAGGTGCAGACGGCCGTGGCGCGGTCGCGTTCAAGGCCCGACCAGAGGTTGCATCCCGCAAAGCGCAGGAACACGGCGCGGCGCCCGGTCTGCGCGCCCTCGCCCTGCAGGGTGAGGAAGAGTTCCTTGACGGTGTAGGTCACGGCGCGGCGTAGGCGGTGGGGTCGGGGAGGCCCGCCTCCTCGAAACCCTTGTGGCGGAGGCGGCAGGCATCGCAGCGGCCGCAGTGGAGCGGTGTGCCGTCCGCGCCCGTGGCGGGATCGTAGCACGTCCACGTTCCGGCGATATCGACGCCCAGCCGTGTCGCTTTGCGCGCGATCCCGGCCTTGTCGAGGTCGATGAGCGGCGTGTGCACCTTGAAGCGCTCGCCCTCGCTGCCCGCCTTGGTGGCGGTCGCGGCCAGCGCCTCGAACGCCGCGATGAAGGCGGGGCGGCAATCGGGATAGCCCGAATAATCGAGCGCGTTGACGCCGATGAAGATGTCCCGCGCGCCGATCGCTTCCGCCCACGCGAGCGCGACGGACAGGAACACGGTGTTGCGCGCCGGAACATAGGTCGGCGGGATGACGCCGCTGTCGATGGGGCCGTCGCCCTTGGGCACGGCAATGTCGCTGGTGAGTGCCGATCCGCCGAACGCGCGCAGATCGAGCGGCAGAACGATGTGCCGCACCGCATAAACGGATGCCGCCCGCCGCGCCGCTTCCAGCTCCACACGGTGGCGCTGATTGTAGTCGATGGTGAGCGCGTGCACGGCGTAACCCCCGGCGCGCGCGATCGCCGCGCACGTAACGGAATCGAGGCCTCCGGAAAGTAGAACGATGGCCGGTTGCGAAGTCGTCATGGTGGCGCGATAGTCAATTCATCGGACAGGGGCAAGTTTCGGGGGCATTTATGCGCAGGCACATCTTCGCGGCGATTGCCGGGATTTGTCTTACGTCTGCAGGCGCGCAGGCACAGAAGCTGCAGGAGCGCTATGACGCCGCTGAAAAGGCGTTCGCAGCCGGGGAATACGACAAGGCGGCAACACTGTTTGCCGAGGTGCAAGGACGCCTCGCAAAATCGCAGCGCGGCACTACGGTGGACGCTTATTTACGGCGACGCATCGCCGAAACGGACATCGCGCTCGGACGACCGGAGCGTGCGATTGCCGTGCTGGCACCTATCGTGTCCATTTATGCGAAGGCGCCGGGTCAGCCTTTTCTGATGGAGACGTATAGCCTTCTCGGCCGCGCCCATGAAAAGCTCGGCGAAATGCAACGGGCGACGGAGAATTATCAGGCGGCGCTGCGGCTGAACACCGATCCCGCCCGCAAGACCGCCCTGTCGATTCCGCTCGCGCGGGCTGCCGTTTTCACCGATGCGCCCCTCGCGCGACGCCTTGTCGATGCGATGATCGAAGATTTCAAACCGATGGAAGACAAAAAGCGCAGCGGCGAACTGCTCGGCGAACTCCAGTCCTTGCGCGGACGCATAGAGCTCAACGCGGGAAATCACGCCGAGGCGCTCGACTGGTTCAAGAAGGCGGCCAAAAGCGCGGGCGGCGTTGGCATGCGGGTTTCACTGTCCGACGTCGCGATCAGGTCCGATCTCGCGGTGGCAAGTCATCTCACCGGCGACGACGACAAGGCTTTTTACTACATCGCGATGACGGGTTTGGGGCGTATGGGCGGCAAGGGGCCGCAATTCCCCGACGGGAGTGCGCTGAAACTGCCGGATTGCTCTCCGGCGTTCGGTATCGGTCCGGAGGATCTCGTCGTGCTCGACATCGCGCTGGGTGAGGACGGCCGTGTCATCAGCGCCGCGCCCATCTATTCGACGAAGCCGGGCAAGATCGAGGCGGAGTTCGTGAAAGCGGCGCGGGCATGGCGTTGGTCTGCCGAGGAGATAGAGAAGACGGAACCGTTCTGGCGGTTTTCCATCCGCATCGCGACCCGCTGCACGTTCAATACCGACCGGCGCTGGATCGGTGCCGGCTTTCTGCGCGAGCTCATAAAGGAAGTGAACGCAAAGAAACCCTTGCCGGATGTCGATAGCCGGGTGGGCACCGATGCACTTCGCGCCGAGCTTGCAAGGCGCGAAGCTGCCGATGGGCCGGATGCGATGAGTCTCGTCCCGGTTCTTGCAACGCTTGCGGAGGAAGACGAGGACGGCGTCTACATCGAACGCGCGCGGCAGATCATGGAGGCGAACGGGATTTCTTCGCGAACCCGAGCCATTCTGGGCGTGCTTGTGGCCCGCAGCCTGATGAAGCGCGGCGACGAGGCGCTTCAGATGCAGCCCGGTGCCGACTGGCCCGCCGATGTCGTCGACTGGTTCCGTGTCGAACAGGGCCTGCAGCTCGAAAGGCACAAGCGCAGCGAACGCGCGATACCGCTTTACACGGCGGTGTTCGAACGCGGCAATGCGAAGACCGACACGCTTGCCCAGTTTGCGGCGCTGCGGCTCGCCTCGATCGCCTTTGAACGAAAAGCGCAGGAGCATGCGTCGGGCTATCTCGCGGCAACGGGGCTGCGGCCCGATCAATGCGCCCTCGTGGATGCGAGCCCGATTCCGGCAAGCACCGGCGCCAGTTCGAGCGACTACCCGCATGAAGCGTTGAACTGGGGCTTCGAGGGTTACATGGTTTCGAACTATGACATCGGCACCGACGGGAAGACGAAATCGCCGCGTATCGTGTTCGCCTATCCGCCGTTCGTGTTCGAAGAGACGATGGATCGGATCATCAGCCGCTGGCGGTTCAAGCCGATCTACCGGGAGGGCGAACAGATCGGCTGCACCGGCGCGCGCCAGACGTTTCGATTCCGCATCCCCGGCAAGAGTTGATCGGCCCAAAAAGAAAAAGGCCGCCGGATACGACCGGGCGGCCTTTCAAAAATCAGTCGGCTGGATATCCAGCTAGGGGAGGTAAGGTGTGCCGCGAGGCACGAGCCCCGTTTAGCGCGCGTATGGTAAAATTCGGGTTAAGCCTGATTTTTCGCGTTTGATCGCCCGGCGCGCGCCCTGTAATCGTCGCGGCCATGAAGCGGACCCTGCTCCCACTCAACGCGCTGCGTGTCTTCGATGCGGCGGCGCGGCATCTGTCGTTCACCAAGGCGGCGGATGAGCTTGCGGTGACGCCCGCCGCCGTCGGCCAGCAGATCCGCACGCTGGAAGACGTGCTCGGCACCGTGCTGTTCCGGCGCATGACGCGGAACCTCGAGCTTACCGACGAGGCGGTGCGCAGCCTGCCTGCGCTCCGCGAAGGCTTCGCGAAGCTGGAAGAGGCCGTGGCGATCATGCAGGCGGGGCAGGGCGAGGAACGCCTGACGATCGCGGCGCCGCGCGACTTCATCGGCAAGTGGCTGGCGCCCAGACTTGGCCTCATCAAGGCATCGACGACCGCGCGGCAGGTGACGATCCTCCCCACGGAAGGGCCCGTCGATTTCAACGCCGCCAATCTCGATGCCGCGATCTTCTTCGGCGCGATGCCCGCCGAGGAGGAACTGAGCGGCAAGCTGATCGCGCCGGGCACGACCGTGCTGGTGGCGGCGCCCGAGATCGCCGCGAACGTCAAGATCGTTTCGGAAGTCGCCGCCCAGCCGCTGATCGAGCACCCATCCGCCGACTGGCGCGGCTGGTTCGAGGCGCATGGCGTGCACATGACGGACCGCAGCGCCAGCCTCGGCGTCGCCGACGCCGGGCTCGCCATCGACAGCGCGGTCGCGGGCTACGGGATTGCGCGCGTGCCGCTGGTGCTGGCCGACGCCGACATCGCTGCCGGGAAGCTCGCTGTCGTCATGGAGCCGAAGCTTTCGGACGAGGCATACTGGCTGATCGCGCCGAGTGCGCAGTGGCGGCAGAAGAAGGTGCGCGATCTGGTGGCGGCGCTATCCGAGGCTTGACGAGGGGGTGCGTCCCTCAGACGTCGATGGCGTCTTCCGAAACGCCGGCGGCGCGTTCCTGGATGAAATTGAAGCGGTGCTCCGGGTTGCGGCCCATCAGGCGGTCGACGAGATCGACGACGGGTGCGCGCTCCTCGTAGGTGTCCGGCAGCGTCACGCGGATGAGCGTGCGCTTTTCCGGGTCCATCGTGGTTTCGCGGAGCTGCATGGGTGACATCTCGCCGAGGCCCTTGAAGCGGCCGATCTCGACCTTCCCGCGCCCGGAAAATTCGCCCGCGAGCAGCTCGTCCTTGTGTGCGTCGTCGCGCGCGTAGGCGACCTTGCCGCCCTGCGCGAGGCGGTAGAGCGGCGGCTGCGCGAGGTAGAGGTGGCCGTTCTTCACAAGGCCCGCCATCTCCTGGAAGAAGAAGGTCATCAGCAGCGTGGCGATGTGCGCGCCGTCAACGTCGGCGTCGGTCATGATGACGACGCGGTCGTAGCGGAGCGCATCGGGATCGAAGCGGTCGCGCGTGCCGCAGCCGAGCGCCTGGATGAGATCGGCGATTTCCTGATTGGCGCCGATCTTGTCGCGGTTCGCCGAGGCGACATTCAGGATCTTGCCGCGAATGGGCAGGATCGCCTGCGTCTTGCGATCGCGCGCCTGCTTCGCCGAGCCGCCCGCCGAATCGCCTTCGACGATGAAAATCTCGGTGCCTTCGGGCGCGTCCGCCGAACAATCGGTGAGCTTGCCGGGCAGACGCAGGCGGCGGCCGCTCGTTGCCGTCTTGCGCTTGATTTCCTTTTCGGCGCGGCGCTTCAGCCGCTCGTCCATGCGTTCGAGCGCAAAGCCGAGAAGCGCGCGGCCGCGCTCCATATTGTCCGAAAGGAAGTGGTCGAAATGGTCCTTGACCGCAGCCTCCACGAACCTTGCGGCCTCCGGGCTCGTCAGCCGGTCCTTGGTCTGGCTCTGGAACTGCGGCTCGCGGATGAACACCGAGAGCATGATCTCTCCGCCCGAGAGCACATCTTCGGCGGTGAGGCCTTCGCCCTTCTTCTGGCCGATCAGGCTGGCGAAACCGCGGATGCCCTTGACCAGCGCCGTGCGCAGGCCCGCCTCGTGCGTGCCGCCCGCAGGGGTGGGAATCGTGTTGCAGTAGTAACTCGCGGAGCCTTCGCCATAGAGCGGCCACGCAACCGCCCACTCCGCAGATCCTTGCGAATCCGGGAATTCGGCGCGCCCTGCGAAGAACTCATTGGTCGCGCACGCGCGGTCGCCGAGCTGTTCGGCAAGGTGATCGGCAAGCCCGCCTGGGAACTGGAACACGGCGGTCGCGGGCGTGTCGTCGCTGATAAGCTCCGGGTCGCACGACCAGCGGATCTCGACGCCGCGGAAGAGATACGCCTTCGACCGCGCAAGGCGATAGAGGCGGGCGGGGCGGAACGTCGCCTTGTCGCCGAAGATCTCGGGATCGGGGTGGAAGGCGACGGTGGTGCCGCGCCGGTTCGGGGCCGCGCCGACCTTTTCAAGTTTGGAGACCGCGTGACCGCGCGAATAGCGCTGGCGGTAAAGCTCGCGGTTGCGCGCGACCTCGACGACGAGCTCGTCGGAGAGCGCGTTCACCACCGAGATGCCGACGCCGTGAAGGCCGCCCGAGGTGGCGTAGGCCTTGCTCGAGAACTTGCCGCCCGAGTGCAGCATGGTGAAAATCACCTCGAGCGCCGACTTGCCCGGATATTTGGGATGTGCGTCGATGGGGATGCCGCGGCCATTGTCAGAGATCGTCAGCGTGCCGTCCGACGCGAGCGAGACCTCGATGCGGTTCGCGTGCCCGGCGACCGCTTCGTCCATGCTGTTGTCGAGCACTTCGGCGGCGAGATGATGCAGCGCGCGCTCGTCCGTGCCGCCGATGTACATGCCGGGGCGGCGGCGCACGGGCTCCAGCCCTTCGAGAACTTCGATCTGGTCTGCGGTGTAGTCGGTCGGGTTGGCGGCGCCCGTGAAGAGATCACTCATAGCGGCCTTATAGGGAGCGCCGAGGCAGGGGTGAAGGGCTTAGCGCGCCTGCTTGAAGAGCGCCGAAATCGTGTCGTTGTCGAGACGCCGCTCCGCGGGGTGAATGATCGCGGACAGCGATTCGACGCGCCTGCGAATCCGCTCCGCCAACGCCTCACTCGCATATCGCGCGGCCTCGCCTTCCAGCGGGCGCAGCTCGGCGAGCCCGTTCAGGATGAACGCCGAGAGGTCGCCGCTCAGGCGATCAAAGCGGCGGCGGACGGAGGCGGGGGCAAGCGTATAGGCTGCGATCACAAGTGCTGAATCGCGCAGTTGGCTCGCTTCGAAGTGTTCGACGTAGTCACGCGGGCACCAGGCATGGAGGTCGCGGTGGAGCGCCGGATCGCTGCCCGCGACTTCGAGGAGCATCAACACTTCGTTGAATTGATTGAGGAAATCGCTCGCGAGGCCGGTGTGCGGATCAATGCCGGTGATGGCCTCTGCCGCGATGTCCGCGATGCGCGCGGCGAGGGCTTCGGTCATGTCGGGCGGAAACGCGGCGGCGTTCCGATAGGATTCGCTCACTGTCCAGCCGCCTGCGTCCACGTCCATCATCCCATGCCTCATAGGTGACAGGCGTGAAAAACGCCTTAAGCGTCGACGACGTCGCCTTTTTTTGCGGGAGATGCATTTTTGCGTTGCAACACGCTGTGCTGCAGTGCAATATTATTGTGCCTATATGGCAATCCTCCCCAAGGATTTGACTAGAGGGCCGGCGGTAACGCCGGCCCTTCTTTCTGTCTGGATTCAGACTGTTGCGTGAAAGCATCAGCTGCGTTGCAACTTTGTGACCAAAGGGGCGAAAGCGCTTGTGCATCGCCGCAGCGTGGTCAACGCTCCCCCTTGAAGCATAAGCTTCGGAACGACCCCTCCCAGGGCGAGCAGCGATCACAGCTGAAATGAAGGTGGAGGAATGATGAAAAAGGGAATTGGCGGCCGCGCGATCTCGATGACCGTGCTTGCGGCTGCATCGCTTGTCGGCAGCCTCGCAGTGGCGGCTCCGGCCTTCGCGCAGGACGCGGAAGCGCCCAGCGATTGGGAAATCTCGGGCAACGCCGGAATTTTCTCGCAGTATCGCTGGCGCGGTGTTTCGCTTTCCGATGAAGAAGTGGCCTTCCAGGGCGGCATCGACGTCGCGCATTCCAGCGGCTTCTATGTCGGCACGTGGGGCTCGAGCCTTGCGGGCTACGGCTCCTACGGCGGCGCCAACACCGAGATCGACGTTTACGCGGGCTATGCCGGCGAAGCGGGCGGCTTCGGCTACGACATCGGCGCGATCTGGTATCTCTATCCGGGCACCAGCGGGACGGACGTGGTGGAAGTCACCGCCTCGCTGAGCAAGGAACTCGGCCCGGTCGGCGCCACGGTCGGCGTTGCCTACGCACCGAAGCAGGATTCGCTCAGCAACGACGACAGCTTCTACCTCTATACGGACTGGTCGGCCGCGATCCCGAACACGCCGGTCTCGCTGAACGCGCACGTCGGCTACACCGACGGTTCGCTTTCGGTCGACCGCGGGTTCTCGACCGACGGCGACTATCTCGACTGGTCGCTCGGCGCGTCGGTCTCCTACGACAAGCTGACGCTCGGCGTGTCCTACGTCGACACCGACATCAAGGGCGGCGACCCGTCGATCAACACGATCACGGACGCAGCCATCGTGGTCTCGCTGACCGCGGCGTTCTGATCCGATAATGTAATCGTCACGGGGAAAGCCCCGGAAGTCTCAGGACTTCCGGGGCTTTCTTTGTGCGCCTTGGAACTGTAGCAGTGAACGTCCAGTGGGAGAAGAGTCGTGGCGACGGATATCTCGGCTTGGCTGGCGGGTGTCGCAGGCGGTTTCGGGCTAATTCTGATCTACGTTGATGCTCCCAAACTGGCTGTCGAAATAGCGATTTATGTCAGTTTCCTGTTCGCAATACCGCCAATCATCCGTGCCATTCGGCAGATGTTTCGGTAGTCTCGGGTTGCAGGCCATGCTGCCCAAAATGAAAAGGGGCCCGCGCTTTCGCGCGAGCCCCTGAACGGCCCAAATCCCCCGATCAGGCCGAATAGTACATGTCGAATTCGACAGGCGAAGGCGCCATTTCCCAGCGCTGCACTTCGTGCATCTTCAGGTCGATGAAGCTGTCGATCATCTCGTCGGTGAAGACACCGCCGCGCGTGAAGACCTTGCGGTTCTTGTCGAGGTTGACGAGCGCCTCACGCAGCGAGCCGCACACGGTCGGAACCTTCTTCAGCTCCTTCGGCGGAAGGTCGTAGAGGTTCTTGTCCATCGGCTGGCCGGGGTGGATGCGGTTCTCGATACCGTCGAGGCCGGCCATCAGGATCGCGGCGTAGCAGAGGTACGGGTTTGCCGTGGCGTCCGGGAAGCGGAACTCGACGCGGCGGCTCTTCGGACCGGTGCCGTAGGGAATACGGCAGGAGGCCGAACGGTTGCGGCTGGAATAGGCCAGCAGCACCGGCGCTTCGAAGCCCGGGACGAGACGCTTGTAGCTGTTCGTCGAGGGGTTCGTGAACGCGTTCAGCGCCTTGGCGTGCTTGATGACGCCGCCGATGAAGAACAGCGCGGTTTCCGAAAGACCGGCGTAGCCGTCGCCCGAAAACAGCGGCTTGCCCTTCTTCCAGATCGAGATGTGCGTGTGCATTCCCGAGCCGTTGTCGTCCTTGATCGGCTTCGGCATGAATGTTGCCGTTTTGCCATAGGCGTGCGCGACGTTGTGCACGACATACTTGTAGATCTGCATCCGATCGGCGGTCTGGACGAGCGTGCCGAAGGTGAGGCCAAGCTCGTGCTGCGCTGCAGCAACTTCGTGATGGTGCTTGTCCATGGGCAGGCCCATTTCGAGCATCACGGAGACCATTTCCGAACGCAGATCATGGCACGGATCAACCGGCGCGACGGGGAAGTAGCCGCCCTTGGCGCGCGGACGGTGGCCCATGTTGCCCTCGTCGTACTCGCGGCCCGTGTTGGTCGGCAGCTCGATGTCGTCGATCTTGTAACCCGAGCCGGCGTAGCCGTTTTCGAAGCGCACGTCGTCGAAGACGAAGAATTCGGCCTCGGGGCCAACGTAGGCGGTGTCGCCGACGCCGCTGTTGCCGAGGAACGCTTCGGCGCGCTTGGCGACCGAACGCGGGTCGGAGCCGTAGAGCTCGCCCGTCGCCGGATCGACGACGTCGCAGAACACGATCAGCATCGGCGTCGCCGAGAACGGATCGACATAGACTGCGTCAAGATCAGGCTTCAGGATCATGTCGGACTCGTTGATGGCCTTCCAGCCGTCGATCGAGGAGCCGTCGAACATGATGCCGTCGGTCAGCATGTCTTCATCCACCACGCCGGCGCACATCGCCATGTGGTGCCATTTGCCCCGAATGTCAGTGAAGCGGACATCGAGCCACTCGATCTCCTGGTCCTTGATCATTTTCAGAACGTCGGCTGGTTTGTTCGCCATTACTCGCCTTTCCTCTTTTTACCCTGCTGGTGTGGAGTTTGTTGCCCGATTGATTGTTCAGATGGCTTCGCTGTCGCGCTCGCCGGTGCGGATGCGGTAGGCCGACTCGATCGTCGACACGAAGATTTTGCCGTCGCCGATGCGGCCGGTTTTTGCGGCGCCCGCGATGGCTTCCACGGTGCGCTCGACGATGGCGTCGTCGACGACGACCTCGAGCTTCACCTTGGGGAGGAAGTCCACGATATACTCGGCACCGCGGTAAAGTTCGGTATGGCCCTTCTGGCGGCCGAAACCCTTGGCCTCGACAACGGTGATGCCCGACACGCCGACTTCGTGCAGCGCTTCCTTCACCTCATCAAGCTTGAAAGGCTTGATGATCGCCTCGATCTTTTTCACCTGGCTTTACCCCTTGAACGAATTCGATCTGCCCCGGACGGGGTATTGCCCTCGCGTAACGCATGATCCGTGCCAGATACCGCAGCGCGGCAAAGCGCATTTTCAGGCAGCCTGCCGACCAACGATTGCACGACTTCCGGGCATCTTGCCTAAAAATTCAGCAGGGGCGAGTGCCTCGCTTGACGGCGGGCCGGGGCGCCCGTATGTGCGCATCCTCATCGCGTGTGGCGACCGTAGCTCAATCGGTTAGAGCGCCGGTTTGTGGTACCGGAGGTTGCGGGTTCGATCCCCGTCGGTCGCCCCATTTTCCTGCTTTTCCGTCCGTCAGTAGTCCTTCGACCAGCGCAGGTTGACGCTGGTGCCGCCGAGCGTCGCGACCGACGAGAGGATCGAAAGCGCGCGGGTCAGTTCGATCTCCAGCTGGGTGGCCGTGTAGCCCTGCGCGTCGGTGGCGACCTCCACGTAGACACGGTCGGTCAGGTACTCGCCCGCCGCGACGGCGGTTTTCTGGCCGGTGAGCTGGTTCGCCTCCATGATGCGCAAACGATCGAGGCCCACGGCGCGGCGCACGGCGTTGATCGGGTTGATACCGCCGCCGCCGCCCTGCAGCGAGGCGACCGCGCCGGCGAGCTGCAGCGCCTCGGGCGCGGAGAGATTCGCGATCGAGGTGCCGAAGAGCACGCGCGAGAGCACCTCATCCTGCGGCAGCGCCGGGATCGACGAGAAGGCAATTTCGGGACGCTGGCCGGTGCCACGGATCGTGATTGTGGCGGTGAGACCCTCCACGCGCGCCTCGGCGGCGATGTCCACCACGGGATCGGGCGGATAGGTGCCGGTGAAGCGCAGCTCGCCGCGTGTCAGCCGGAAGGTCTTGCCTGCGAATTCGTAGTCGCCGCGCACGAGTTCGGCGACGCCGCTGATGCGCGGGGCGGTCGCCGAGCCCTTGATGTCGAGATTCGCCGACCATTCCGAATCGAGACCCATGCCGCGGACCATGATCTCGTTGTTGCCCTTTGCCTTCACGTCGAGCTGCCAGACGGTGGGCTCTGCCGCGCCTTCGACGACGAGGGGTTCCGCGCGCAGCAGCTCGGTGTTCTTCTCGCGCACGCGGAGCGCGGGAACCTCGGTTTGCGCGGTCTGCCCGATATTGAAGCGGGCGCGATCGATCTTGACGTCGCCCGAGATGATCGCGCCTTCCGGGCTGTTGCTGATGCGCAAGGGGCCGCTCGCGGTGGCGCGCAGGTCGTCGCGATTGAGGATCAACGCCGATTTCATGATCATCGCGATCTCGATCGGGAAACCGCGCGCGAACGAAAGGTCGATGCCGCCGCTACCGGAGATGCTGCCGGTGCCGGCGGTGCCGGAAAAGCCGGTGAGTTCGAGGCGCGAGCCGGTGAAGCGCCCGTCGAGGCGGATGTTGTCCACGACGGTGCCGGTGATCGCGCTTTCGATGCGCGAGGCGCGCGAGCGCACGACGCCGGTGAGGGCGGGGTCGCCAAGCTCGCCGCTGATCTCCAGCGCCACCGCGATGTTGCCGCGCACGCTGAGCGCGCCGACGCCGGTCAAGGGCCACAGCATCTCGGCGGGGCCGCGCCAGCGGAGCTGACCCGTGATCGGCGCCTTCATCAGGCGGTCGAGCCAGGGGTCGTCGATGCTGCCGGGGATCGACAGCAGACGGCCCTGCAGGATGCCGAGGCGCTGGCCATTATCGAGGAAGGCGGCGCGCATCACCGCCTTGTTCGCTTCGAGCTGCGCGACGACGGCAAGATCGACGGGCTTCGAGAAGGCCTCGCTCGCGCGCGTGAAATCGGTGACGCGCAGCTTCGCCGTGCCGCGCGGGAGGCCGCCGGAGGGGAAGATCATGTCGATGCGGCCGCTCGCAGTGCCGGTGAAGTTCATGCCCGGCAGCGCGAGCTGAAGCAGGCCGAGCCCGGCGGCATTGAGATCGGTGGTGAGAGCGATCGTGTCGCCGAACGTGCCGCTGATCCGCGCGGAACCCGACGGCAGGTTGAGCACCACGGGCGCAAGCTGCCAGCCATCTTCGCCGCGTTCGAGGCGTGCGGGCGCCGCAAGCGCGAATTTCTGCCGGGCGATCGTGCCCTGGCTGGTGATGATGACGCTTTCGGGATCGAAGCTCGCCGCAAGATCGAACGTGAAGGGCGCGCCGCGCTCGCCGGTGGCGATGAGCGCGGCGGTGCCTTCGCCCGCCTGCATTTCAAGCGTGCCCTTCAGCGTCTTCAGGAGCAGCGCCGACTGCTTCAGGCCTTCGATATCGAAGCGGCCGGAGATTTCGGCGCCGGCCTCCCGGAGCACGATGCTGCCGTCTACCCAGCCGCGCCGGATGGTGGTGCCGCCGCCGAAATCGAGCCGCGCGGCACGCGCACCGAGATTGGCGTCGATGCGCTGCACGCCGTCTTCGGGCGACAGGCGGATTTTCCCTGAGATGCCGGTGCCGCGCACGTCGAGCACGCCCGAGACTGCCGGTGCGCCTTCCACCGCGCGGAGCGGGCCCGATGCTGTCAGCCCCGCGATCTCGGCGGCTTCGATGTCGTAGACGGTCTGCGGCGCGCCGGTGAGGATGCGGCCCCGCGCGCGCGCCGGGCCTGCCACCGTGTCGGCAAGCGCGGTGAAGACATAATTCTCGCCCTGCGGCGTGAAGGTGGCGCGAATGTCGCGAAGCTCGATGCCCGCCGCGTAGCTTTTGACACGTATGCGCGCTTCGGGGCGCGTCACGAGGCCACCGAGTTCCACGTCCATCGGGCCGTAGCGCTCCGAAACGGCATTGCCGGTGAAGCGGATGCGCTGGTCCATCGCATAGGTGCCGCGCCCGGTGACGCGCATGTCGGGCGAGGTGAGCACAGCGTTCGTGAAGGTGACGAGACCGTCGGGCGTGCGGACAATGTTGGCGACGACGCGTGGATTGCCCTGGAAGAGGAAGCTGAGCAGGCCGTTGTCGAGACGCGTCATCGCGGCGTTGGCCTTGCCGCTGATCCGCAGGCGATTGCCGGCGCGCGTGTCGGGTTCGAAGAGCAGATTCGCCTTCATGTCGGCCCTGCCGAGACCGGGGATGACATAGCGTGGCAGGTTGCCGTCAGCTTTGACGCTGTAGCGGCCCGTGCGCGTTTCGATGCGGAGATCGGCGAGCGCTGTGACGCGGTCGCTCGAAACCTTGAGGCCCTTGCCGACGATGTTGGGGCCTTCGAGCGCGATGACGCCGGTGATGCGCGGGTTGGTGGCGAGGGCCTCGACGAGTTCGCCGAGCCCGGTGACGCGAAGCGCGCGCGCCTCGACGGGAACGGCGAGCTTGTCCTTCGGGAGTTCGCCCTTGCCCGTCACCTCGACACGGTCGAGGCGCGTGGTGCCGATGGCGAGCCAGTTGGCGGACAGGCGATAATCGACGAGGGGGCGCGAGAAGGGGCCATCGAGCGTCATGGCGAGGCGCATGTCGTCCGCCGTCATCGTCGAGATGAGCGCCTTCGGCTGGCGTACCGAGGCGCCGACCGAGACGGTGCGGAAGCGGGATTCGGCGAGGTCCACCGTGCCGTCGAGTTCGATGCCCACCGATGGGGAGACGATCGAGGCGCGGCCTTCGATGACGCGCTCGGCAATCGTCGCGGCGGCGTCCACCTCGATCGACGGCGAGCCGAACTTGCGGACGAGACCGCCGACGGCAAGGCCGGGGGAGGCGGTGCCCTTGAGCGCGAAGCGGCCGTCGTCGGCGCTGAGCGCGAGGTCCATGAGCGGGGCGTCGCCGAGCTTGCCGACGGCCGTGCCGCGCCACTTCTGCCAGCTGCCTTCGCCTTCGATCGTGGCGACGAGCGGCTGATCGAGGCCGAGAATGCCGCCGACGACCCCGCCTGCGGGCGCCACGAGGCGGCCTTCGATATCGAACACCTTGTCGTCGGGTCGGGCATCGACGCGGGCGACGAGCGCGTCGCCGCCAGTGCGTGAGGAGGCGCGCAGCGCGGCGAGCAGGCGGCCGCTCGCGATGTCGGCGCCGCCGTCCGCGGAGATCTGGTGGCGCTTGCCGAGAACGGGTGGTTCGAGCGTCAGGTTGCCGATCTCGAAACGTCCGACATAGATGTCGTAGTTCGGGAGGATCGGCTTTTCCTCCTCGCTCGGGATCAGCTTGGGGACCTTGAGCAGCCGCGCCTCGGGCACGACGAGCTTCACGATATGGAGCCGGCGGCTGAACACCGCCTGCGGGCGCCAGTCGAGCTCGACACGCGGGGCTTCGAGGAAGCGGCCCTGCGGGTCCGACAGGGTGAGGCCGTGGACGACGGCGGCGCCGTAGAGCGAGCCGTCGATCCGGTCGATGTTGATACGCAGCCCCGATTCGGGCGTAAGGCCCATGACGCGCGCGACGAGCCAGGCCCGGCCTTTGTCCGTATCGAGCACGGTAAGCGCGGCGGCGATGAGCAGCGCAAGGCCAACGGCGATCGCGGAGAGCCAGAGGAAACCGCGCATCGCATAGGTCCAGAACGGGCGGCTCAGCACCTCGTCCTCGATCTCCTCGATGATGCCGTCGCGCTCCATCAGAACGCCTGCCCGATGGAGACGTAGACGGCGACGCGGGAGTCGCCCTTCTGACGGTTGAGCGGGGTGGCGACGTCGATGCGGACGGGGCCGAAGTTCGTGTAGTAGCGCGCGCCAATGCCGGCACCGAACTGCAGGTCGCGGAAGCGCGGGTAGGAGCGGGTGTCGATCTGGCCCGCGTCGACGAAGGGCACGATGCCGAAGTTGCCGAAGCGGTAGCGCGCCTCGAGGCTGAACTCCATCAGGCTGCGGCCGCCGAGCGGATCTCCGTCCGCGTCCTGCGGGCCGACATCCTGATAGCCGTAGCCGCGCACCGAGCCGCCGCCGCCCGCGTAGAAACGCCGCGACGGCGCGATGCGCGAGCGCGTGGCGCCGAAGATCGTGCCGAGGCGCGCGCGTCCGGCAAGGACGAGCTTGTCTTCCATCATCGGCAGGTAGGCCGAGCCATCCACCTGCGCGCGCGTGTAGCCGAAGAACCCGTCCTGGAACGAGCCTTCCGGGCTCGCCCAGCCCGTGAGGCGGAAGCCGCGCTTGGGATCGAGCAGATCATCGGTGCCGTCGTAGGCGATCTGCACCGGCGCGGCGGCGATGATGAAGGTTCGCAGCGGCGCGAAGCCCGGCGCGATGCGCAGGCTGCGGTCACGCTCTTCCGAAGCCAGCAGCTCGGCGCCGAACCGGTAGGTCCACGCCTTCTGCCAGATGAGGTTGGTCTCGCGCTCGATGAAGGCGCCGAGGCTGAGCGTGCGCGCATAATAGGCCTCGCGATCCTCGACGCTCGCCTCGACGCGCGCGGCAAGCGTGCGGTCGCGCTGCTTCCAGTTCGAGCGGCGGAGATCGGCGGACAGGCGCTGCTCCTGCGTGCCGAGCACGCCGCGGAACGTGACCTGCCCCTGCGGGCGGATGAGGTTCCGGTGCTGCCAGCTCGCCTCGACGCGGAAGCCGTCGGTGGTGCTGTAGCCGACCTGCCCGGCCAGCGTGCGCTGCGGGGCAGGGGTGAGCGCGACGACGACATTCACGGGCACCGTGCCGTCGGCCTGCGGTTCCTGGCGTTCCGGGGTGATGCTGACCGTGCTGACGAGACCGGTGGCGATCAGCGCGCGGCGAAGGTCTTCGATCTCGCGCGTGTCGTAAGGGTCGCCCGGCTTGAAGCGGGCGAGACGGCCGATGTGCTTGGCGCTGAACAGCGGGTCGCCATCGACGCGAATCTGGCCGAAGCGGGAACTGTCGCCGAGCTTCACATTCAGCGCATAGGTCGCCGTGCGCGTATCGTGATCGACGACGATGTCCGGATTTTCAACGTCCGCGAACGGAAAGCCGCTTTCGCCGAGGCCGAGGCGAAGCCGGTCCAGCGCCGCGTTCACGTCGTTGGCGACGAGCGGCTGCTTTTCCTTGAGGTCGAGCTTCTGCTCGACGAGCGCGCGTTCCGCCTCGTCGTCCACATTGACCTGGATATCGCCGAGCGCGTAGCGCGGCCCCGTGTCGACCGCGGCAGTGACCTTAACGCGGCCGTTGCGGGCGGCGGGATCGACCTCGATCGCGATTTCGGGATCGTAATAGCCCTCTGCGCGGAGCAGGCGCGTCAGCAGTTCGGTATCGGTGCGCGCGCGGCGCTGAAGCTCGGCGAGCGACGGTACGGTCTTGCTGCGCCCGGCATAGAGCGCCGAAAGCGACTTGAACGCGTCGGCGACCTTGAGGTGGCCGATCGGCCCCAGATCGAAATCATAGCGAAGATCGACGGGCGCTTCCTGCGTCTCCAGCGCGACGTCGGCGTCGGCGGCCTCTTCGGCGAAGAGGTCTTTCCATTCGTCCTCGATCTCGGGAAGCTCGGGGAGCGGGGCGCGGGGGTTGGTTCTCTGGTCGTTCGCGTCCGCAGGATCAGCGGCATCAGGGGCTGGCTTTTCGCCCGATGCGGGGGTCGCAGGCTGCTGGGCCGCCGCCGGTGACGACAGGAAGAGCGCAATAGCCGCGATACTGGTGCCGATCAGCGCTCGATACATTACACGGGTCTAGCCGAAGCCGGCCCCGCGCCGGTAGGGGAATTTTGCCGGGTTTCCGCCTCGGCCTATCGGCTCATCGACGGATCAGTGCACTTCGCCGACGACGTCCTCCAGCTGGAGCAGCATGATGGCGCGCTCGACCTGCCGCCAGCGGCAGAAAAGGTTGAGATTGCCGGAGTCGCGGTAGCGATCGGCGATGGTCGCGGCTTCGACGACAGCGTCATCCCCGAACTTGGCGATCAGGCTCGAGGCATCCTCGAGCGAACCGCGATCATGTATGGCAAGCAATTGCATTGGAGATTACCCCCGCCTATCCTGTTCCTGCACCGTCTCCAGCAAGGCCGATGCCAGAAGCCAATCGCCTGAATTCAAAGGGCTTTATTGTTTCACTGTCTGCATGGCATGTGCGGCCTGTTTCAGGACGGGACAGTTGGTGCAGAAATCGACCTGAAGGTATCGAAGGAATGAGAAATGCAGGCTGAACGGCCGGGGCAAAACCAAAGCTCTCCCGCAGGACTGTTCATCGCGCTCGGGCTCTTTGCAGGCACGGGATTCGGTATTGCGTGGCATCAGGCCATGCTCGGCGCCGTCATCGGCATGGGTGCCGGAATTCTGCTTGCCGTTCTATGGACGGTGTTCAGGCGAAAGCGCTGAATTTCAGCGCAGTTCGCGGCCCACCCAGATCACACGGCCGACGATGTCCAGGCTCTCCGCCGGGCAATCCTCCCAGTCGGGCCAGCCGGGGTTGTCGCTCTTGATGGCGATGCCGCCTGACGCAGGGTTTCGCGTCAACCGCTTCACGACCACGCTTCCGCCGCTGCGCAGCGCGTAAATGCCGTCGCGCAGGGTTTCGGCACCGTCAGCCATGTCGATGAGCACCGGATCGCCGTGCGAAAGCGTGGGGTGCATCGCATCGCCCGCGATGCGCAAGACCGTGAGCGCTTGCGGATCGCCGCTGCACAGCCCGGTGAGCCAGCGTGTCTGAAAGGCGAGCGCGGCCTCTGGCGCATCTCCGGCGGCATCCAGACAGGGGATGAGCAGATAGTCGTCCGCCGCCGCGCCCTCGGCGGCACGGGAGATGACCGCCTGACCGACGCGGGACTCAGGGCCGCCCAAGACGTGTTCGGGCACATCGAAATGGCGCGCGAGCGTGCGCCGGTCATCCTCGTCGAGCTTGCGGGGCACGCCGCGCCGGATGAACTGCTGAATATAGGTCGGGTTACGGCCGATGAGGCGCGACACAGACGCGTAATCCTCTCCACGCGCGCGAATGAGCGTGTCGAGTGTCCGGCGAACCACGGCTGCGTTCAGGGTGTGCCTCCCTCGGGCAAATAATGATCGTTTTTATCCTAGACTTGTAGGAAATCGCTTCATAGTTGTTTTTTACCTACAGAAAAGGGGAGAAAAACAATGTCGTTGTTGTTTCAAATCGAACGTTGCCTGAAACGCACACGTCTGACGCCGACCCGCTTCGGGCGGAATGCTCTCGGTGACCCTCGGCTGGTGTTCGACCTGCGGCGTGGGCGCGAGCCGCGCCCGCGCACGATGGCGCGCATCGAGGCCTATATTCGGGGGCTCGGCGCCTGATGCCCTGCCCCCTGATGCGAACGGTGAGGGGCCGCCTGAAGGCTTGCACGGATGCGCTTCACGGCGCCGTTGAAACCTATGATGCGGTGCCCTGGGCGAGCGCCACCTTCGAGGGACAGCGCCATGCCTTCACGCTGCGCATCGACGGCGAGGCGGCGAGCGTCGACCGCGCGGCGCTGCGCGTGTGCGGCACGCTGCTGGGGGAGGAGATCGACCTTCCCGGCGAACTCCTCGCCGATCTCGTGATCATTGGCGAGGACAGTCTGCGGCACGGGACGATGCAGGCGCGGCGCCTGCATTTCGAAGCGCTTACCGTGCGCGACTGAGCAGGCGTTCGTAAACCGGCACGTAGGCCGCGACGCTGCGATCCCAGTTGCGCTCGGCGGAGACCCACGCCTTCGCGTGCGCCCGCCGCGCGGGCCACGCGCTGCGATCGGCGAGGAGGCTGATCAGGGCATCGGCGGTGGCATCGGGATCGTCGGCCGCGAAGAGCGTGCCGGTGACGCCGTCCTCGATAAGTTCGCGGTGTCCGCCGACGTTTGAAGCGGCGACGAGCTTTTCCTGCGCCATCGCTTCGAGCGGCTTGAGCGGCGTCACCAGTTCGGTGAGGCGCATCGCCTTGCGCGGATAGGCGAGGACATCGACGAGGCTGTAATAGCGATCGACCTCGCTGTGCGGCACGCGGCCGACGAAGCGGATGCGGTCGCTTGCGGACGATGTCGCCGCCGCCGCCCGCAGCGAGGCCTCCATCGGCCCGCCGCCGACGAGCAGAAGATGCGCCTTCGGCCGTGCCGCGACGAGCCGGGGCATTGCCGCGATGAGGATGTCGAGGCCTTCGTAGTCGTAGAAGGAGCCGAGGAAGCCGATGACCTCCGCGTCTTCAAGGCCAAGCTCAGCCGCGAGCGCGGTGTCGCGCGGCAATGGATCGCCGAACTGCGCGAGATCGACCGCGTTCGGGATCTCGAACAGCTTCGCTTCGTCGATGCCGCGTGCGCGGAGGTCGCCAAGGAGGCCCTTGCAGATCGCGCCGACGGCATCGGCCTGGCGGCAGGCCCAGCTTTCGGCGGCGTGGGTGAGCCGGAATTTGAGGTCGCCCTCGCGCCCGGTGCCGTTGCCGACTGCGGCGTCTTCCCAGAAGGCGCGGATTTCGTAGACGAGCGGCAGGTTGTGGCGGCGGGAGGCACCCCACGCCGCGGCGAAGGTGAGCACCGGCGAATGCGCGTGCAGCAGATCGGGCTTCTCGGCCTCGATCAGCGCATCGAGCCGCTTCGACGTCGCAGCGATCTCGCCGATGACGGGCAGTCCCGAACGCCGGGAACGGTGAAAGGTGAGGCCGTCGATGACCTCCGGGTCCGGCCCTTCGGCATAGTGCCGCGGCGTCGTCAGCATCAGCGGCTGCCAGCCGAGGCGGCGCTGGCCTTCAATGAGGGCGCGCGAACGGAACGTGTAGCCGCTGTGGAGCGGCAGCGAGTGATCGAGGATGTGAAGCGGCTTGATCGCCATCAGCGTCCGCGCCGCACCAGATCGGCGACGCAGCGCTCTGCCGTGCGGCCGTCCCAGAATTCCGGGCGTTTCGCCGTGCCGGGCGCGGCGGCGAGCGCTGCATCGAGCGCGCCGACGAGCGCATCGGCCTTCACGAGCCGATTGGTGCCCTCAGTGACGGTGACCGGCCGCTCGGTGTTGTCGCGGAGCGTGAGGCAGGGGATGCCGAGGTAGGTGGTTTCCTCCTGCAGGCCGCCGCTGTCGGTGATCGCGATGCGCGCGTCTTTCAAGAGACTCATGAACGGCTTGTAGGACTGCGGCTCGGCGAGCGTGATGTTGCCCTTGGCGAGCGTCTCCGCCAGGCCGAACGCTTCGACGCGGCTCTTCGTGCGGGGGTGCATCGGGAACATCAGCGGCAGGCGCTGCGACGCTTCGACCAGCGCATCGACGAGCGCCTTGAGCTGCGGCTCTTCATCGACGTTCGACGGGCGGTGCAGCGTGACGATGCCGTAATTGCCGGGCGTGAGGCCGAAGCGGGCGGGGGCGTTTTCGGCATCGAGCTTGGACCGGATACGCTCGAAACTGTCCATCATGATGTTGCCGACGCGGGTAACCCGGCTTTCAGGGATACCTTCCGCGCGAAGATGCGCGTCGCCGTCGGGTGAGGGCGTCCACAGCACGTCGGAGATCGCGTCCGTCACCAGTCGGTTGATCTCTTCGGGCATGGCGCGGTCGCCCGAACGCAGTCCCGCCTCGAGGTGAACGACCGGAATGTGGAGCTTGGCGCCGACCATCGCGCACGCCGCGGTCGAGTTGACGTCGCCGACGACGACGAGCCAGTCCGGCCGTTCGTCCATTGCGATCTTCTCGTAGGCGATCATCACCTTGCCGGTCTGCTCGGCATGGCTGCCGGAGCCGACGCCGAGGTGGTGATCGGGAGCGGGGAGATCGAGATCGGCGAAGATGTCGTCCGACATGTTCGCGTCATAATGCTGCCCCGTGTGGATCAGAACGGGCTCGAAATCATCGTGAGCGGCAAGCGCGTGCCAGAGCGGCGCCACCTTCATGAAGTTCGGGCGCGCCGCCGCGATCATGTGCACTCGCCTGGTCATGCGTGCTCCGTTTCCCTTTTCACGTCCGCGTCCTATTGCCAATGCGCCCGGCTTTCGCAAGGCCGGGGCGCAAACATTCGGCAGGGGCTTTCCATACGGTGACGGCTTTGCCCTTCGATGCACGAGATGTTAAGCGGGGGCGGTTAACAGCGCGATGACGGCGGCGGCAAGCCACGCACGCTAGGGACAAGGCCCGGATGGTAGACAATTTCGCATTGCTGGTGTCGCAGCTGATGATGATCGTCGTGCTGTGGCGCTGCTTCACGCTTCCGGACGAGGGCGACAACATGCGGTCCAAAGCGTTTGGACCCAAAAACCGCCGGCAATCGGCTGAAGTCGACAAAACGCCGGAAGCCTGATGCGCGATATTGTTCTCCTCGGCTTGATTCTTGCCTTTGTCGCCGCTTCGTTCCGGCGGCCTTATTTCATGGCGCTCGGCTATATCTGGGTTGATTTCCTGCAACCCCAGAAGTTGACCTACTCGTTCCTCAGCGGCGCATCGATTGCGCTCTTCATGGCGATCGGCGCATTCGCCTTTTACATCCTGCGGGATGAAAAACAGCGTATTCGCATCGGTACAGCGCAGGTTCTGGTCGTCCTGCTCGTTCTGTATGCGACCGTTTCCACGTTTGGATGGGCCGTGGTTACGGATCATGCCGCAGAAAAGTGGGACTGGGTTTGGAAGGGGTTGCTGTTCTCCGTCTTCTTGCCGTGGGTGCTGACAACGCGCCGGCGCGTGGAAGCCGCTGCGTTCGTAATGGTTCTGAGCACGGCCGCGATCACCATATCGGGCGGCATCAAGACCTTGCTGGGCGGCGGTGGTTACGGGAACGTATCGTTCCTCGTGGTGAGCAATACGGGCCTTTACGAGGGCAGCACGCTTGCGACGGTGGCACTGTCGTTGATCCCGATCACACTCTGGCTCTATCGCCGTAACACGATCATAAAGCGCAACAATCTGACGTTTCTCGCGACGGCAGGCATAATCTTCTCGATGTTGCTTGTGACCATAGGCGCCGAAGCGCGGACGGGCCTGGTCGCGGGCGCAGTGCTCATCATCCTGCTCTGGTGGATCAGCAAGCGTAAACTGGTTTTTGCAGCATTGATCGCGGCTGTGGCGGTGGTCGCGATACCGCTGCTGCCGACCTCGTTCACGGATCGCATGGCGACGATCAAGAGCTTCGACGAGGATGCGTCGGCCTCGACGCGCCTCGCCGTATGGGGCTGGACGCTGGACTATGTTGCGGAGCATCCGCTCGGGGGCGGGTTTGGCGTTTACCGGATCAACCGGCTGGATATCGATATGCAGCGCCGCGAAGGCGATGCAGATAACCAAGCCGTACGGACCGTTACCGTTCAGGACAATTCGCGTGCTTTCCACAACAGCTATTTCGAGGTTCTGGGCGAGCTCGGCTATCCGGGGCTTGCAATATATCTCGCCATCGTTGCTCTCACCCTCCAGGCGGCGTGGAAGCTTCGAAAGATCAGTACGGGCGATCCCGACCGCGATATCTGGTTTCGCGATCTCGGTACGATGATGTTGGTTTCCATACTCGTCTACATGAGTGGTTCGATGTTCGTGGGCATCGCGTTCCAGCCGCCGTTTTACGATCTTCTCGCCATTACGATCGCGGCGACGCACATTGCCCGCCGCGAACGCCTTGCGATCAGGGACGAGGAAAAGTTCGGCCCGCGCGTGCGCGCAGGCGGTATGGGGTCTCCGGCGCCGGCAAAAGCCTGATGCGTGGGAGAGGGTGGTTCCAACGCCGCGTTGACGCCTTTACAATCCCATTGAACCCCAAGCGGCCGACGGCGTTGGAAAGCAGATGCGAAACAATTCGATAATTCCCGCCTCCGACGTCGAGACGTTCCGCGAGGCGTCCTCGTGGATCACCACCAACGGCACCGCGCTCCTCATCTACGGCGCTGTCGCGGTTGGTATCTACCTGCTGCTGGTCGGCGTCCGCGCCATCGCCTGGCGCGTGGTCGGTTCGCCCACGGCGTTTCAGCCCAACAGCTGGCGGGCGATTTTCGGGCGGGTGCTCCGGCGCACGAACAGTTTCTTTCTCGCGGCCGTCGCCGTGCATTCCGTCGCGGCGAGTGTCCCCGGGCTCGCAAGCATTCTTCCGGCGGTAAGGTTTCTCTTCACGTTCGCGGCGGTTTTTCAGGGCGCCATCTGGCTGCGCGAGTTCGCGCTGGCGGTAATCGCGCGGCGGGCTGAGGGGGAGGACCCCCACAATTCGACGCTCGTATCGGCGATGGGCGTTATCCGCATCCTGCTCAACGTGGCGATCTTCGCGATTGCGGGGATCGTCATCCTCGACAACCTCGGCGTCAACGTCACTGCGCTCGTCGCGGGTCTCGGCATCGGCGGCATCGCCATCGGCCTTGCCGCGCAGGGTATCTTCTCAGACCTTTTTGCGGCGCTTTCGATCCTGTTCGACAAGCCGTTTGTGCGCGGCGACGTCATCACGGTCGATACGCTGACCGGCACTGTGGAGGCGATCGGCCTCAAGACGACGCGGATCCGCTCGCTTGCGGGCGAACTGGTCTCGGTTTCGAACGCCAAGCTGCTTGAAAACCGTATCCACAACTACGCGGTGATCCACCAGCGCCGCGTCGTCATGCAGATCGGCATCATCTATCAGACACCGCCCGATGTCATGGAAACGCTGCCGGAGGAAATCCGGAAGATCGCGGAGCAGGTTCCGCTTATCGAGTTCGACCGCGCGCACTTCTGGAATTTCGGCGCAAGCTCCATCGACATGGAGATCGTCTTCAACGTCGCCGCGGCGGGCATGCAGGAAATGATGAGCGCCCGGCAGGCATTCATGCTCGGCGTCGTGCGCCGCTTCAATGAACTGGCTGTGGACTTCGCCTATCCGACGCAGATGGGCTTCCTCGGCGGGCTCGACGGCAAGGTGGTCGATCCGCTTTCGATTCCACGCGAGTTTCAGCCCGTACCCTAGAGCATCGTGGGAAAAACCGGTTCCCACTTTTCCGCACGATGATCTAAAGCGTCACATCCTCGATCGAAAGCAGGCTGGCGTTGCCGCCTGCCGAGGTCGTGTCGATGCTGATCGTGCGCTCCACCGCGAAACGCGGCAGATAGTGCGGCCCGCCTGCTTTCGGCCCGGTGCCCGAGAGGCCTTCGCCGCCGAACGGCTGCGAGCCGACGATCGCGCCGATCATCGAGCGGTTGACGTAGAGATTGCCGACGCGCGCTGCCGCCACCGTGCGGTCGCAGCGGCTGGCGATGCGGCTGTGGAGCCCCATGGTGAGGCCGTAGCCGCTGCGGTTGATGCGCGCGATCGTCTCGTCGAGCGTGCCGGTCTTCCACGTGGTGACGTGCAGGATCGGGCCGAACCATTCCTTCGTCAGATCCTCGATACGGTCGAGGCGGATGACGGTCGGCGCGACGAAGCGGCCTTCGGGCACCGCGACCGCGTGCAGCCAGCGGTCCGCCACCGACAGGCGGTAATCTTCGAGCTTCCGGTAAGCCGCGTCATCGATCACCGGGCCGACATCGGTGCGCGGATCGGCGGGGTCGCCGACGACGAGCGTGTCCATCGCGCCCTTCAGCATCTCGAGCGTGCGATCGAGCACATCTTCCTGCACGATGAGCAAGCGCAGCGCCGAGCAGCGCTGGCCCGCCGAACGGAAGGCTGACGTCACGACGTCAGCGATCACCTGCTCGGGAAGCGCGGTCGAATCGACGATCATCGCGTTGAGACCGCCGGTTTCGGCTATGAGCGGCACGATCGGGCGTGCGTCGTCCGCCACGAGGCTGCGCGCGATGGCCTTGGCCGTGCCGGTCGATCCGGTGAAGGCGACGCCCATCACGCGCGGATCGGCGGTGAGCGCATTTCCGGGCTCGGCGGCGCCGACGACGAGCTTCAGTACGTCCTTCGGTATGCCGGCTTCGTGGGCGAGCGCGACGGCGCGCAGGGCGATGCGCGGCGTCTGTGGCGCGGGCTTGGCGACGACGCTGTTCCCGGCGACGAGCGCTGCCGTGACCTGCCCGAGGAAGATCGCGAGCGGGAAGTTCCACGGCGCGATGCAGGCGAAGACGCCGCGGCCTTCGAGGCGCATCGTGTTGCTCTCGCCCGTGGGGCCGGGCAGTTCGATGGGCGCGAACTCTGCGCGCGCCTGATTGGCGTAGTAGCGGCAGAAGTCGGCGGCTTCGCGGACTTCGCCGATCGCGTCGCCGAGGGTCTTGCCTGCCTCGTGGACGGCAAGCGCCATCAGTTCGATACGGTGTTCCTCCAGCAGATCGGCGAGGCGATCGAGCGCGGCGGCGCGGGTTTCGACGGGGGTGCGCGACCATCCTTCGAATGCGGCGTCGGCGGCGGCGATGGCGGCGTGCACCTCCGAGACGGTCGAATCGGCGGGCGGGGCGCCGATGTCGGCGCGTGCGGCGATGGCGGATGCGGTGTCTTCGAGGGTCATGGCGTCCTGCAGATCAAGGCCTTCGCTGTTGCCGCGCACGGCACCGAACAGGTCGGCGGGGAGGGGGATGGAGGGGTGGCGCGTGCCCTGCACCGACGCGATCTTCTCGACCGGATCGGCGAGCAGTTCTTCCTCGGTGACGTTCGGGTCGGCGAGCTGATGCACGAAGCTGGAGTTGGCGCCGTTTTCGAGCAGGCGGCGCACGAGATAGGCGAGGAGGTCGCGGTGGCCGCCAACGGGCGCGTAGATACGGCAGTTGTAGCCGCCTTCGCGCACCAGCCGATCATGAAGGCCTTCGCCCATGCCGTGCAGGCGCTGAAATTCGAAGTCGCGGCGGTCGCCCGCCCATTCGAGCAGGGTCGCGACGGTGAGGGCGTTGTGGCTGGCAAACGCAGCGTAGATGTTCTTCGCAGCGAGCATGTCGCGCGCGCAGGCGAGGTAGGAGACGTCGGTCGCGGCCTTGCGCGTGAAGAGCGGATAGTCGGAGAGCCCGGCCTCCTGCGTGCGCTTGATCTCGCTGTCCCAGTACGCGCCCTTCACGAGGCGCACGGCGATCTTGCGGTTCGTCTCGCCGCCGATCGCGTCCGCCCAGGCGATGACCGCGCGGCAACGCTTCGAATAGGCCTGCACGGCCATGCCGAGCTTGTCCCAGCCGGAAAGCGACGGCGCGCGGGCAGCGGCGGCGATGATGTCGAGCGACATGACGAGCCGCTCCGATTCCTCGGCGTCGACGGTGAGGCCGATGTCCGCCTTGGCGGCGCGTTCTGCGAGTTCGACGAGCATGGCGGAGAGTTCGGGAACGCAGGTGTCGGCGTGCGCGGTTTCATAGCGCGGGTGGAGCGCGGAGAGCTTTACCGAAATGCTGTGGTCGCGGCCCTTGCTGCCCTTGCCGATGGCGTCGATCGCATCCGCGTAGGAGCGGAAGTAGCGCTCTGCGTCGGCCCGCGTGCGCGCCGCCTCGCCGAGCATGTCGAAGCTGGCGACGAAGCCGGTGTGATCCTTGTCGTTCGCGCGTTCCAGCGCCTCCTCGATCGTGCGGCCCATCACGAACACCTGCCCCATCAGGCGCATCGCGGTGCCGACGGCAGTGCGGACCACAGGCTCGCCGACGCGGCCGATCAGGCGCTTCAGCGTCGATCCGCTCTCGCCGACGAGCGAGCGGGTGACGACGAGGCCCCATGTCGCGCCGTTGACGAGCGTGGAATCGGATTTGCCCGCGTGCGCCGACCAGTCGGCGGTGCCGAGCTTGTCGCGAATGAGGAGGTCGGCGGTTTCGGCATCCGGCACGCGCAGGAACGCTTCGGCGAGCGCGAGGAGGGCGATGCCCTCGTCGGTGTTGAGGCGGTATTCCTGAAGGAAGCGGTTGACCCAGCCGCTCGACTGCGCGGCGCGGAGTTCGTCGAGGAGGCCCGCGGCGCGCGCGGTGATCCGGCCCCTTGCCGCTGCATCGACGCGCGCAGCCTCGCACAGCGGCAGGATCACGTCGGGCTCGGGCGCGCGGTGCAGGCGCTGCATATCGGCAAGGATGTCGGCGATGGGCATGACGGATCTTTCGCTGATGATCCTTCGATCATGCCAGCGAATGCGGAAAATGTGCTTTGCAATTTTGGTGATATGTCGGAATTATATCCGATGAATTCTCATTTCACCGAAGAAGGTTCGTATTGATGATCGATGCCGTGGATCGCGCTATCCTGCGCACGCTGCAGGAAGACGGGCGCATCACCAACCAGGCGCTCGCCGAACGCTGCAACCTGTCGCCCGCAGCCTGCCACGAGCGCGTGCGGCGGCTGCGCGAGAAGGGCTACATCGTCGGCACGGTCGCGGTGCTTGATCCCGTGCTGCTTGATTGCGCGCTGCTGATTTTCGTCGAGGTGCTGCTCGACCGCACGACATCGGACGTTTTCGACGATTTCGCTGCCGCCGTCCGGCGGATGCCCGCCGTGCTCGAATGCCACATGGTGGCGGGCGGGTTCGATTACCTCATCAAGGCGCGCGTGAAGGACATGGCGGCCTACCGCGCCTTCCTCGGCGATACGCTCGTCGATCTGCCTGGGGTGCGGGAAACGCGGACCTATGCGGTGCTTGAAGAGGTCAAGAATACTCACGTTTTGCCTATCTAGGCATGGTGGCCACGGCATCCTAAGCCGGGCGCGAAAAAGGGAGGTGTGGATGACGGTTTCGGTGCAGGACTACAGGGCCATGATCGGCACGGAACTCGGTGTTTCGCGCTGGTTCGAAGTCGATCAGAAACGGATCGATACGTTCGCAGAATGCACTGAGGACTTTCAGTTCATCCATGTCGATTCCCAGCGCGCTGCGGAAACACCCTTCGGCGGCACCATCGCCCACGGATTCCTTACGCTGTCGTTGCTTTCGGCCATGGCTTACGAGCTGTTCCCGAAGCTTGAAGGCGCGAAGATGGGCGTGAACTACGGCATGAACAAGCTGCGCTTCCTCGCCCCCGTGCGTTCGGGCAAGCGCGTTCGCGGGCGCATGAAGCTGCTCGACGTGACGGAACGAAATCCGGGTGTTTTGCAATCCACCTACGAGGTGGTTGTTGAGATCGAGGGCGAGGACAAGCCCGCACTGCTGGCCGAATGGGTCGGCCTCACCTACGTATAAGATTCAGGAACAGGAGACTTTCCCATGCGCGAAGCCGTTATCGTTTCCACCGCCCGCACGCCGATCGGCAAGGCCTATCGCGGCGCCTTCAACGCCACGCCGTCGCCGACGCTCGCGGGCCATGCCGTGAAGCACGCGGTGGCGCGCGCGGGGATCGATCCCGCGGAGGTGGACGACTGCATCTTCGGCTCGGCCATACTGCAGGGCGTGCAGGCGCCGTGCATCGGGCGGCTTGCGGCGCTGCGCGGCGGGCTGCCGGTTACGGTGGCGGGCATGGCGCTCGATCGCCAGTGCGCGAGCGGCCTGATGGCGATCGCGACGGCGGCGAAGCAAGTGATCGTCGACGGGATGCAGATCGTGGTGGGCGGCGGCGTCGAGTCGATCTCGATGGTGCAGAACGAGAAGATGCGGGTGGAGCCCGACATGAGCCTGATCGAGATGCACCCGGCGGCCTACATGCCGATGATCGACACCGCCGAGATCGTGGCCAAGCGCTACAACATCAGCCGCGACGTGTGCGACGAATTCGCCTTCCAGTCGCAGCAGCGCACGGCGGCGGCGCAGCTGGCGGGCAAATTCGACGACGAGATCGTGCCGCTCCCCTCCGTGATGGTGATGAAGAACAAGGAGACGGGCGAGGTCACCAAGCACGAGGTGACGCTGACGAAGGACGAGGGCAACCGGCCCGAGACGACGCTTGAAGGTCTGATGGGCCTGCAGCCCGTGCGCGGCCCGGGCCACAATGTGACGGCGGGGAACGCGAGCCAGCTTTCGGACGGGGCTTCGGCCTCGCTGGTGATGGAGGCGAAGGAGGCGGAACGCCGGGGCCTGAAGCCGCTCGGCCGCTATGTCGGCATGGCGGTGGCGGGTGTTGCGCCCGACGAGATGGGCATCGGGCCGGTGTTCGCGATCCCGAAGCTTTTGAAGCAGAACGGCCTGAAGATCGACGACATCGGCCTTTGGGAGCTGAACGAGGCGTTCGCGGTGCAGGCGCTGTATTGCCGCGATAAGCTCGGCATCGATCCCGAAAAGTTTAACGTGGATGGCGGTGCTATCTCGGTGGGGCACCCCTACGGCATGTCGGGCGCGCGGCTCACCGGCCATGCGCTGATCGAGGGGCGTCGGCGCGGCGCGAAATACGTTGTCGTCACGATGTGCATCGGCGGCGGGCAGGGCGCGGCTGGCCTGTTTGAGGTTTACAGCTGATCGGCAACGATCCGCTAACCATTTTCGTGCGAGAATCGGGACATGTCGAACACACCCGATAATCACCGGAATGCCGCACGAGCCGCGACGAATTATCTGGCCAGGATGGATTACCGTCGTGGCCAGGTGACGGCGCGCGTCATCGACATGTCGATGACGGGCGCCCGTCTGGCCACGCACGAGCAGATCGCGATCGGCGAGCGGGTCGTGCTGACGACGGTGCGCATGGGTATACGGTCCGGGGTCGTCGTGCGCTTTAACGATGGCGAACTCGGCATCCGTTTCACGGACGAGATCGCCGAGGCGCACGAAGCGCGCATGGCAGCCGCGAGCTAAGCGGCCGCATACTCCTGCGCGAAGGCGGCCGCCGCGCCGACAAGGCCGGTGTGCATGTGCGTGACCAGCCTGACGGGAATCTGCTGCATCCGCGCGCCGTAGCGCCCCTTGTCGAGAAAACGCGTATGAAAGCCCGAGGCGCGAAGCCGCGTTTTCGCGCGGTTGGAAAGCCCGCCCACGATGGCCACACCCATCGCGCCGTGCGCGAGCGCGATGTCGCCAGCGACGGCGCCGTAAATCATCGCGAAGCGGTTGAACGCGTCCATCTCGCCCGCGAGCGCGGCGGACCAGAGGTCGGCGTCGCTCCTCGGTGCGGCTTCGGGATCGAGTGCGGCGCGGATCGCGGCGAGGCCCGGGCCGGAGACGAGCCGTTCGCTCGAGACACGGCCATACATCTGCCGCAGCGCGGGCATCATCGCCTCTTCGGCGGCATCGAGCGGCGCGAAGGCGATGTGCGCGGCTTCCGTCTCCACGACTTCGACTCGCCCGCCGCGCCGGAGCAGGATGGCGCTGCCGAGGCCGGTGCCCGGCCCGATCACGCTCACCGGATGGTCGAGCGGGAGCGGCACGTCGGGGCCGCAAAGATGCTCGGTCCACGCATGTCCGAGCGTGGCGACGCCGTGCGCCATCGCGCCGAAATCGTTGAGCAGGGTCAGTCTTTCGAGGCCGAGCCGTCCGGCGAGTCCGGCGCGCTGGATCTTCCAGTCGTTGTTCACGAAGGCAAGCACATCGCCCGCGATGGGGGCCGCCACGGCAATCGCTGCGGCGTTCGGCAGCGCATGGCCGAAGAGGGCGGGAAGGGCAGCCCAAGCCGCTTCAAGCCCTTCGAAGTCCGCACTTTTCAGCGTCACCGGTTCGCCGAGTTCACACCGCCCGCCTGCGATCTCTGCGATCGCGAAGCGGGCGTGCGTGCCGCCGATATCGGCTGCGACGATCCTCATCGCGCCGTCAGGCGGGGCACCAGTGAATGTCGACCGGAACGGTGACTTCGGCGAGCACGCGGCCGATCGGCGTGTCCGAAAGCGGCCCGTCCTCCAGCGCCTTTTCGAGTATGGCCTTCGCCTCGTCGCCTTGGAGCGCGAGGATGAGCGTGCGCGCCGAGGTGATCGCTGCGCGGGTCAGCGTCACGCGCGCCACCGGCGCGTCCTTCGGCAGCGGATCGGGCATCACGCCGATCGCGCGGCGCGCCTTCGGGCCGTTCAAAGCCTCGTCGAGATCGGGGCCGCGGAAGATGCCCGCCGTCTCGCCGTTCGCGCCGACATCGAGCCACACGAGATCGGGCGGCCATTGCAGGTCTTCGAGCCGCGCGTCGGCGGCGCGGCCAGCCGCCTTGTAATCGGCGTTTTCGCTGCCGATGGGCAGCACGCGCGCGCCTTTCGGCAGGAAGATGCGGGCGAGCGCGGCGGCGGCGGACAGCGGACTATCGACCGCGACGAGGCAGTCGCCGGTCGGCACGATGGTAACGCGTTTCCAGTCGAACTTCGCTTTCGCGACCTCTTTCAGCACTATGAGCGCGATGCCGCTGCCGGGCACGGCGATCAGCGCCTGCCCGCGCGCATCAATGGCGCTTTCGATAATGAACTGGATGTCGCCCGCCGCCGACGCGGCGAGTTCGGCGGAATCCTCTGCATCCCACCATTCGGCTTCAATCATGGCTGCTCCTGCCGGAATGTTCGCTCCGAGGCCGGGCTCGAAGCGAACGATGAAGAATCGCGCCCTGTCTAACGACTGAGACGCGATTCTCCATCCGCAATTTGCCCCGCGCGACGGTCTATTCGGCCTGCACCGAGCCCTTGGCGGGAACGATCGCCGCGGGCTCGCCGCCCAGCGCCACCGTGACCACAGGCGTTTCCGCGCCGCCATCCGCCCGATCGAGCGTCAGCGTCGCGGCCTTCCGGTTACCCGCCTTGTCCTTCAGCACCGCGGTGACGCTCGCCCAGCCTTTGGCGGTCTGAACCGTGCCGAGCCGGTCGGCGGTCCACACCGTGCCCGATTTCACGTCCTTCAGTTTCACCGTGCCGGTGGCGAAGCGTTCGCTTGCTCCCTGCTTCGCAGTGAGGGTGATGCTGTAATCCGCCGACTGTCCGTTCGCCGTGAAGGCGCGTGCCTTTGAGGCGGTATTCATCGGGCGGCTCGGCATGTGCGCATCGCGCAGCAGCATCGCGCCCGGTTTCGCACCGGTCGCTGCGCCGCCCTCCAGCGCCGGAACGCCGTTGACGATGACGTGGCGGACACCATCCGACGGCAGCGTCGGTGCGTCGAAGGTCGCGTGGTCGCGAACGGTCTTCGGATCGAAGATCATCACGTCGGCGCGCATGCCGGGCGCGAGCTGACCGCGGTCGACCATGCCGATGATCGCGGCGGGCAGTGCGCTCATCTTGCGGACGGCGTCTTCCATCGTGATCGTGCCGGTGTCGCGCACATAATGGCCGAGGATTTTCGGAAAGCTGCCGAAGTAGCGCGGATGGCCGCGGTTCTTGATCGAGGCGCCGCAATCGCAGGCGACCGCCGTATCCGGATACTGCAGGAAGGCGATCACATCCTTCTCGTCCCCGAACGTCATGTTGGCGCGGGTGTAGGGATCGCGTTCCAGCGTGCGGAGCACCGCCTCGCCGGCGCGGATGTTTTCAGCGGCCATGATGTCGGTAAGCCGCTTGCCGAGATCAGGGAGCGCAATGCCTTCGGCGCCGCCGAGGCGCGTTGCCATCGCATATTCCGCCGCCTCGACGAGCTGCGGGCGGAGCTTCGGATCCTTGAAGCGCGCGAGCATCGCGTCGCGTCCGCCGTCAGCCGCCCAGCCGGGGACGAGGAACGCCTGCAGCATCGTCTGCCCGGCGAGGTAGGGGTAGATGTCGATTGCCGTCCACGCACCGCGCGCGGTGGCGGCGGCGACCATTTCGAGCACCTTGGGCGCGTTGCCGCGTTCCTTGCCCGCGCTCTTGATGTGCGTGATGACAGGAACAAGGCCCGCCTTCTCGCCGATCAGAACGGTCTCTTCCATGCCCTTGAACGAGCTGAGGTTGTCTTCGGGGCGCAGCCGGTCGTGGTTCGGGAAGTTGGTGCGCCAGGGCTTCGCGACCGAGACGATGTCGATCACCTCCTCGGGCTTCGCATAGTAGGACGGGCGGTAATCGAGACCCGAGGCGACGCCCCAGGCGCCCGCCGTCAGGTTCTTTTCGATCGCGGCCTTCATCGACGAAATCTGCTCGGGTGTCGGGCGCAGGTCGCGGTCGCCCATCGCATCCCGCCACACGGCGTTGAAGCCGACATAGGCGCCGATATTTTCGGCAAGCCCTTTCGCGGCCATCTCCGGGAGCTGCGCGGCGATATCGTTGCCGCCGCCGCCGTCGGCATTGATGATCTCGGTCGTGACGCCCTGCGTCAGCATGTTCACCGCGGTCGAGACGCCTTCTGGCTCGGCATGGCTGTGGATGTTGATGAAGCCGGGCGCGACGACGAGCCCGGCGGCGTCGATGGTCTTCACGGCTTTCGCCTTGCCGAGATTTCCAACGGCAACAATGTGTCCGCCCGCGATCGCGACATCGCCGCGATAGGCGGCAAGGCCGCTGCCGTCGACGATGGTGCCGCCCTTGATCACGATGTCATAGGCGGCGTCCTGCGCGGCGGCCGGGAACGCGGCTGCGGAGGCAAGAAGCAGGGCCGTGCCCGCGATACGCATGGTCGGGATCATCTTCACTTCTTTGCTCCGCTGTTGCTGTTGAACCAGGCTTTCGCCACGTCATGATAGCGCTGGTTTGCGCCGCCCTGCGTGTTGACGAGGAGGACGATGGCCGTCTTCTCGTCCGGGTAAGTGTAGAGCGCCGAATTGAAGCCGTTGATCGCGCCGCCGTGGCCAACCACGCGGCGGCCGTCGCGTTCGCCCACGGCGAGGCCGAGTCCGTATTCCAGCGGCGGGGGTCCGCTCGGAAAGGACTTGCTCACCGCGCTCGTCAGGCGTCCGTCCTTCAGCTTCGCGGGTTCGATCATCAGCGCGAGGCTTTCAGGCTTCACGACCTTGCCGGAGAACAGTGCCTCCTGCCAGCGGAGCATGTCCGCCGCGGTCGAGCGTATCGCGCCGGCGCCGTGCGCCACGCTAACCGAAAGCGGCAGCGGATTGGCGAGCTTGCCGTCCAGCAGATCGTAACCTTTCGCGCGGCGTGGGACGATCGCGCGCTCGTCGTCGTAGGCCGTGTCGGTGAGGCCGAGGGGCTTCGTGATCATCTCTTCGAGCGCGACGCCATACGGCTTGCCGGTCAGCTTCTCGACGATCGCGGCCGCAAGAACATAGGCCGAATTGTTATAGCGATAATCTTCGCCCACCGCGAAGTCGGTGAGATTGTCTTGCCCCGCGATGTAGGAAATCATCTCCTTCGTGTCGTGCGCGCGCCACCCGCGCGACTGGAAATTCTTGTCGGTGTAGCTGTGGATGCCCGAGGTGTGATCCAGCAGGTGGCGGACGGTGATGCCGTCGGCCTTGGGGAAATCCGGGAAATATTTGCTGATCGGATCACTGAGCGAGAGCTGCCCGCGCTCCACCAGCATCATCAACATCGCCGAGGTGAACTGCTTGGTGATCGAGCCGATGCGGAAGATCGTGTCGGCTTTCACCGGCTGACCGTCCTCGAGATCGGAATAGCCGTAGCCCTTCAGAAAGACGATCTTGCCGTCCTTCATCACGCCGACCGCACCGCCCGCGAGTTTTCCGCTCTCGATTGCTTCCGCCATGACCTTGTCGATTCCGGCCGTGACCGCCTTGCCAGCGGTGATGCGTGGTGCACTCTCGGCGGCGGCCGGCAGAGGGGCCGCGTGTGCGAGCAGCAGCACGGCAGGCGCGACGCCCAGCCAGCGAAAGATTTTCCGTTTCCCCATCGATCGTCAACTCCCATCCCTGCGGCGATTCGCCATTCAGGATATTGGCTATCCTAAATGGAAAAATTCAACCTGAATGAGTTCATTAATGGAAATTCGTTTCCACGCGCTGGAAACGGCGCGTGTCACGGAGAAGATTGTAGAAAATTGTGAGAAAATGTGGAGGCCCGAGCCGGAATCGAACCGGCGTGCAAGGATTTGCAGTCCTCTGCGTAACCACTCCGCCATCGGGCCTCGATGCGGGAGGCGCGCTCTCTAGACCATCGCAAGGGGCGGTGTAAACGTCTCTGTGGCGATGCCTTTCGACGGAAGGCGCACGGGATTGGACGGACGCCGACTTTCCGCCTTGGCGATGCGGTGCGAAACTCCTAAAGCCGGATGCAGCTGCGCCGTGCCTCAAGCGGACCGCGGCTTGCAAATTTAGTGTGTTATTTATATATAACACCGTGAACAGGTCAGGAGGACGCGAAGCCCGTGAAATTGCCGGACTTCAGGAAGATGCGCAGCGCAATGATCGACAGCCAGCTGCGTCCCAGCGGTATCGTCGAGCCTAATCTCATCGCCGCGATCAAATATGTGCCGCGCGAGATGTATGTTCCCGCCGAGCTTTCCTCGCTGGCCTATCTCGACGAGGCGCTTGAGGTCGTGCCGGGCCGCGCGATGCCGGCGCCGCTTGTCGGCTGTCTGCTGATGTCCGCGCTTGAAGTTGCGCCGACGGAGCGCGCGCTCATCGTGGGCGGCACGACGGGCTATTCGGCCTCGATCCTTGCGCGACTCTGCGCGCATGTCACGCTGGTAGAGGACGATGCGACGCTCGTGCGCCGCGCGTCCTCCGCGATCTCGAAGACCGGCGTTTCCAACGTCAGCGTCGTCGAAGGTCCGCTTGCCGAGGGCTGCGCCGAGGGCGCGCCGTATGATGTGCTGCTGATCGACGGCGAGGTCGAGGACGTGCCGGACGCGCTCGTCGCGCAGGTGCGCGACGGCGGACGCATCGCGGCGGTGCTCGCCGAGCGCGGCGCGGCGCCGAGCGTTGCGGTGGGCCGTGTCGCGGGCGGGCATGTCGGCTGGACGCGTCTGCTCGAAGCGGGCGCACCGCGGCTCAAGGGTTTCGAGCGGCCGCGGGTTTTCGAGTTCTAGGAGCGGGCGAATGGGTGGCAGGTTTTTCGTTCTGATGGGGGGCGCGGCGCTCGCCGCGCTTGCAGCAACGCCGGCGGCGGCGGAAAGCCTCCGCGATGCGATGGCCGCCGCTTACGCCAACAACCCCGTTCTGGCGGGCGCCCGCGCGGGCCAGCAGGCGGTGTCCGAAGGTGTCGTGCAGCAGCTCGGCGCGTTCCGTCCCACCCTGGGGGCGCAGGCCGCGCTCAATCAGGATACCACCGGCCCCGGCCGTTTCAACGACATGAGCCGCCTCGTGACGGTGGGGGTGCAGCTCAGCCAGCCGGTGTATCAGGGCGGCCGTCTGCAGGCGGGGCTGAAGGCCGCGAAGAACCGTGAGATCGCGGGCCGCGAACAGCTTCGCGGGATCGAGAACCAGACGATTTTCGATACCGTCGTCGCCTATATGGATGTGCTGCGGCTGCAGGCCGAGGTGGACCTGACGTCGAACCAGGTGCGTGTGCTCGAACGCCAGCTGCAGGCGTCGAACGACCGCTTCGAGGTCGGCGACCTCACCCGCACGGACGTCGCGCAGAGCGAGGCGCGTCTTGCGCTTGCGCGCAGCCGCAGTATCGCTGCGCTCGGCAACCTCGCGAACGCGCGCGCTACATACGAGCGCGTCGTGGGCCACGCGCCGGAAAACCTTGAGCAGCCGCAGCTCCCCACGCTGATCCCCGGCACGCAGCAGCAGGCGATCGACCTTGCGCTTGCCGACAGCCCGTTCATGCTCGCCGCGAAGTCCGAGCAGGAAGCCGCGCGCCAGGATGTGCGCGTGCAGAAGGGCGCGCGCCTGCCGAGCGTCGATGCGACCTTCGGCGTCGGCTATACGAACTTTCGCGGCCTCTCGGCTGCGGGCGCGGGCGTCCGCAGCAGCGGCATCGATTATACGCAGAACATCGGCGCCACGCTGACGCTGCCGATCTTTCAGGCGGGTGTGCAGGGCTCGCGTATCCGAGAGGCTGAGGCGCGCTTCTCGCAGGCCGAACAAAACGCACTCTCCGCCGAACGCAATGCCATCGAAAGCGCGCGTCAGGCGTGGGAAAACCTGCAAAGCGCCCGTTCGACGATCGAATCGGCGAAGATTCAGGTCAGTGCCAACGAACTCGCGCTTGAAGGCACGCGCGCCGAAAACGAGGTCGGCTCGCGCGATATCCTTGATGTGCTGAACGCCGAGCAGGAACTGCTCGATGCGCGCGTCACGCTGGTGCGCGCGGAACGCGATGCGTTCGTGGCCAGCTACGCGCTGCTCGCAACGGTGGGCCGCGCCGAGGCGGACGACCTCGACCTGCCGGTCGAAATCTATCGCCCCGAAGCCTACACCGCGCAGGCGAAGAGGCACTGGGTAGACTGGGCGCCAGGCGAACGCCAGCCGGTCACCACGCAGGTGACAGCACCGAACACGATGGGGCCGCCGGTTCCGCCGAGCGTCCAGCAGTAGCCGCGTGACAACGCCCGGCGATTGGCGCTAAATCGCACGCATGGCAGGCAAGCCCGAACCCACGATGGAGGAAATCCTCGCGTCGATCCGCCGCATTATCGCGGAGGATGACGGCGAGCGCGTGCGCGCGCCGGACCCGGAGCCCGAGTTCGACGACGAGGACGAGCCGCTCGACGAGACGGGCGTGCGGTTCGAGGCGGAGCCTTCCGCGGTGCTGGAGCTTTCGGAAGAAGCGCAATCCGCGGTTTCCGAAGATATCATGGCGAAGGCGTCTGAGAGTTTCTCCGCGCTGTCCTCCCTGCGCCTGCGCGGCAATGGGGCGGGGCCGGAAACGCTCGAAGGTCTCGTCCGCGAGCTGCTGCAGCCGATGCTGAAGTCCTGGCTCGATGCCAACCTGCCGGAAATCGTCGAGCAGATGGTCGCCCGCGAGATCGCCCGCATCACGCGCAAGTAAGCGCACCGCCCGCTTGCCGCATCGCAGCATCGCTGGCAAAGGGACGCACATGACGATCGAAAAGACCTTCGCACCGGGCGAAATCGAGGCCCGCTGGTACAAATACTGGGAAGAGAACGGGAAATTCCGTCCCGAACGCCCCGATGCGGCGCCGTTCACGATCGTAAACCCGCCGCCCAACGTCACGGGCAGCCTCCACATCGGCCACGCGCTCGATAATACGCTGCAGGACATCGTCGTCCGCTACGAGCGGCTGCGCGGCAAGGATGCGCTGTGGGTGGTCGGCACCGATCACGCCGGCATCGCGACGCAGATGGTGGTGGAGCGCCAGCTTGAGGCGAAGCAGGACAAGCGCACCAACTACAGCCGCGAGGATTTCATCGCGAAGGTGTGGGACTGGAAGGCCGAAAGCGGCGGCCAGATCACGCGCCAGCTGCGCCGCCTCGGCTGCTCGATGGATTGGAGCCGCGAGCAGTTCACCATGGACCCGCACTTCACGCGCGCGGTCGTGAAGGTGTTCGTCGACCTCTACGATCAGGGCCTCATCTACCGCGACAAGCGGCTGGTGAACTGGGACCCGAAGCTGAAGACCGCGATTTCCGACCTCGAGGTCGAAACGCGCGAGGTGAAGGGCCACTTCTGGCGCTTCAGATACCCGCTCGCGGACGGCGCGACGCTCGCCGACGGCCGCGATTACATCGAGGTTGCGACCACGCGCCCGGAGACGATGCTCGCCGATATGGCGGTGGCGGTCCACCCGGAGGACGAGCGTTACAGGAGCGTCATAGGCAAGGACATCATCCAGCCGATCACAGGCCGCCGCTTCAAGGTGGTCGCCGACGAGCACGCCGACCCGGAACTCGGCTCGGGCGCCGTGAAGATCACGCCGGGCCACGACTTCAACGACTTCGAGGTCGGCAAGCGCGCAGGCATCAAGCCCGCCGACATGCTCAACATGTTCGACGCCGAGGCAAAGGTCGTGCAGACGGCGGACGGGCTCATCCCGGCGGAATTCCTTGGCCTCGACCGTTTTGACGCCCGCAAGCTGGTCGTCGAGCGGCTCAAGGAACAGGGCTTCCTGATCCTGCACGTCACCAAGGACAAGGACGGTGAGGAAACTGAACACGACGCCGAACCGCGCACGATCCAGACGCCCTACGGCGATCGCGGCGGCGTGGTCATCGAACCGTGGCTCACCGACCAGTGGTACGTGAATGCCGAGGAACTGGCGAAGAAGCCGATCGAAGCCGTGCGCAGCGGCGCCATCGAGATCGTCCCCAAGACGTGGGAAAAGACCTTCTTCAACTGGATGGAAAACATCCAACCCTGGTGCGTCTCCCGCCAGCTCTGGTGGGGGCACCAGATACCGGCTTGGTACGATGAGGACGGCACCGCCTATGTGGCGGAGACGGCGGAAGCCGCGCAGGCGCTTGCGGGCAACAAGAAACTGAGCCGCGATCCCGACGTCCTCGATACCTGGTTCTCCTCAGCCCTCTGGCCGTTTGCGACGCTCGGCTGGCCGGACGCGGACGCGCCGCTGTTAAGCAAGCACTACCCGAACGATCTCTGCATCTCGGGCTTCGACATCCTGTTCTTCTGGGATGCGCGCATGGCGATGCAGGGGCTGCATTTCATGAATGACGTGCCGTGGAAGCGCCTCTACCTGCACGGCCTCGTCCGCGCGGCGGACGGCCAGAAGATGTCGAAGTCGAAGGGCAATGTCGTCGATCCGCTCGGGCTGATCGACAAGTACGGCGCCGATGCGCTGCGCTTCTTCATGGCGGCGATGGAGAGCCAGGGGCGCGACGTGAAGATGGATGAGCGCCGCGTCGAGGGCTACCGCAACTTCGCGACCAAGCTGTGGAACGCCGCGCGTTTCTGCCAGTCGAACGGCATCGAAGCCTCGCGCACGATTGCCGCGCCTGCTGCCTCGCGCGCCGTCAACCGCTGGATCATCGCCGAGGTCGCCGCGACCGCGCAGGCGCTCGAAACCGCGATGGCGGAGCTGCGCTTCGATGCCTATGCGGACGCGATCTACCAGTTCACGTGGAGCCGCTTCTGCGACTGGTATCTCGAACTCATCAAGCCGGTGCTCGCCGAGGGCGGGGAAGGGGCCGACGAAACGCGCACGGTTGCGGGATGGGCGCTCGATCAGATTCTGGTCATGCTCCACCCGGTGATGCCGTTTGTGACGGAAGAACTCTGGCACGCGCTTGGTGACCGGGGCGGACACGACCTTATCACGGCGAAGTGGGTGGACGTCGGCGCGGTTGATGCTACCGCCTCGGCGGAAATCGACTGGCTGATCCGGCTCGTTTCCGAAATCCGCTCCAGCCGCACCGAGCTTGGCGTGCCGCCGGGCACGAAACTGCCTCTGCACGTGCGCGATTGTTCGCCGGTCACTGTCGCGCGGCTTGAGACCAACCGCTCGATGGTTGAGCGGCTGGCCCGCATCGAGGGCATCTCGCACGAACCCGCGCCGGCGGGCGGCGCAGCGCAGATCGTCGTCGATGAGGCGACTTATGTGCTGCCACTCGAAGGCGTCATCGACCTCGCCGCCGAGCGCGTGCGTCTTGAAAAGAACGCGGCGGCGGCTGAGAAGGAACGCGACAGCCTCGCGGGCCGCCTCGGCAACCCGGCGTTCGTCGACAAGGCAAAGCCCGAAGCGGTCGAAAAGGCGCGCGCGGATCATGCTGAGAAATCCGCCGAGGCGGAGCGGTTGCGGGCGGCACTGGCAAGACTGGGGTAGTCGTGCTCCCTCTCCCAGTCGGGGAGAGGATTGCCTGCTCAGCTCGACATCAGCACGAGCATTGCGAGCAGCAGCACACCGCAGACGCCGAGGATGAACAGCAGTTTGCGGTCGTCGCGCATTCGCTGCGGCTTCTTCTTCGCCATTCTCAGTCCTCCCCCTCGGCCGCGCGCGGCAGCCATTCCGGCCATTCGACGCTGACCGGATGGCCGGCGAGCGTCAGCAGTGCATCGGCATATTCCACGCGAAGATAGGCGATACCATGCGCACCCGCGAAGCTGCGCAGCGTGCCCGCCTCGCGGTCTCCGGCCATGATCGTTCGGTCTTCGCCCACGGGCTCCGCCAGCATCACCGGAAGGAAGCGTTTGTTCACCTTGGCGCGCCAGTTCATGCGCGCGGTGTTTTCCTGCCCGACGTAGCAGCCCTTGGAAAAGCTCACTCCGTTCAGCTCGGCGGCGTTCGTTTCCAGCCACATCGTCTTGTCGATCTCGAAGTCGGGCGTGTCCGGCACGCCGAGGCCGATCCGCCATGTGTGCCAGTCCGCCGTGTCCGCATCCACGGAGCCGCCCGCCGCGAGCCAGCGGTGGCCGAGCGCGGGGAGGCGGGGATCGTGGGGACGGGAGAGCGCGCGCTCCTTCCAGCCCGCGAAGACGCGAAGCTGCGAGGGTGCGATGTCGATCGCGCGGCGCAGTCGGTACATCCTCAGCTTCTTCGCAAGATCGTCGGCGCGGCTTTTGTGGACATCGATGAAGATGCCCGCTTCGCCGCCGTCGTAGAGGATCATGTCGGCGATATACTTGCCCTGCGCAGTGAGCAGCCCTGCCCACACCGGTGTTTCCGGCGTCAGCACCGTTTCCGACACGTCGCTCGTAACAAGCCCGTTCAGGAACCCCCGCACGTCCTCGCCGGAAACCACGAGCACGGTGCGATCATCGAGATATGCAATCATGAGAAGAAGCTAGGGACTGGTGCGCCACGTGCAAGGGGGTATAGCATCGCGTTCATGAGCCAGAGCTTCGATCTCGTCCTGAAGGGCGGCCACGTCTTCACGCCTGCGGGCCTTGTCCAGACCGATGTAGGGGTGCGCGGGCGCAGCATTGCGGCCCTCGGGTCTTTTGCCGACGCGGGCGAAGTGATCGACTGCACGGGCCTCACGGTGCTTCCCGGCGTCATCGATACGCAGGTCCACTTCCGCGAGCCCGGCCTTGAGCACAAGGAAGACCTCGAATCGGGCAGCCGCGCCGCCGTGATGGGCGGGGTGACGGGCGTTTTCGAAATGCCGAACACCAATCCGAATACCGATACTGCCGAAGCGCTCGCCGACAAGCTGGCACGCGCCAAGGGCCGCATGTGGTGCGAGCACGCCTTCTACGTGGGCGCCACCGATGCGAACGCGGAAAAGCTCCGGGAGCTGGAAATGCTCCCCGGCGCGTGCGGCGTGAAGGTCTTCATGGGCGCTTCCACCGGTAGTCTTCTGGTGGAAGACGATGCCACGCTGCTCAAGGTGCTCAAATCGGGCCGCCGCCGCGTCGCCATCCATGCCGAGGACGAGCCGCGGATGCAGGCGCGCAAGGATCTGCGCATCGAGGGCGACCCCTCCAGCCATCCGGTGTGGCGCGACGACGAGTCGGCCATCCTCGCCACGCGCCGCGTGCTTGGCCTCGCGCGCGAGGCCAAGCGGCGTATCCACGTGCTCCACGTCACCACGCCCGCCGAACTTGAGCTGCTCGCACAGCACAAGGATATCGCGAGTTGCGAGGTGACGCCGCAGCACCTGACGCTGGCCGGGGAGGAAGCCTATCCGCGCCTCGGCACCTATGCGCAGATGAACCCGCCGATCCGTTCCGGCGCGCATCGCGACGGGCTCTGGCACTGGCTCCAGCAGGGCGTGCCAGACGTGTGGGGTTCGGACCACGCGCCGCACACGAAGGACGAAAAGGCGAAGCCCTATCCGGCGAGCCCGAGCGGAATGCCCGGCGTGCAGACGCTGCTGCCGCTGCTGCTCGATCATCTGGCGTCGGGGCGTGTGACGCTGGAGCGCGTCGTCGATCTCACGTCAGCGGGTGCCGTGCGCCTGTTCGGCCTCACCGCCAAGGGCCGCATCGCGCCCGGTTTCGACGCGGATTTCAGTATCGTCGATCTGAAGTCGCGCTGGACGATCGAGAACGACTGGCTGCAATCCAAGTGCGGCTGGTCGCCGTTCGAGGGCATGACGCTCACCGGGCGCCCCGTCGGCACGATCATCCGCGGCCGCCGCGTGATGTGGGATGCGGGCCTCATCGGTGCCGCCATCGGCGAACCCTTCCGCTTCGACGAGACGCTGCGCACCTGAGAAAAACATTGGGGGGGACATGGGGACGGACGACCGCGCCGAAGAGGAATTCGACGTCAAGCGCGATCGGCTGGTGATCCTCGCCTCGTCGCTCGGCACCGTCTTCGAATGGTATGATTTCTTTATCTACGGCACGCTCGCCGCGCTGCTCGGGCGCATGTTCTTCCAGGTGGAGAGTGAAACGCTCGCCTTCCTGCTCAGCCTTGCGACGTTTGCGGTGGGGTTCCTCGTCCGCCCGCTCGGCGCGATCCTCTTCGGCTATCTCGGCGACAAGGTGGGACGGAAATACACGTTCCTCGTGACGATCACCGTTATGGGCCTCGCTACCGCCGCGATCGGCCTGCTGCCGACCTATGCGCAGATCGGCGTTGCCGCGCCGCTGATCCTGATCGGGCTTCGCTTCGCGCAGGGCCTCGCGCTCGGCGGTGAATATGGAGGTGCGGCTGTCTACGTGGCCGAACACGCGCCCGCGCACCGGCGCGGCTTCTATACGAGCTGGATCCAGATTTCGGTGGTTGGCGGCTTCCTGCTGTCGATCATCGTCGTCGTCTCCGCGACTGCGATCGTCGGCAAGGACGCCTTCGAGGTGTGGGGATGGCGCATCCCGTTCCTCGCTTCGCTCATCCTGCTCGCGATCTCGCTCTGGATTCGCATGAAACTGAACGAGAGCCCGGTATTTCGCGCGATGAAGGCGGCGGGGAAGACCTCTGCGAACCCGTTCGTCGAGAGCATCCGCGAGAAGGGCAATCTCGGCCGCATCCTCGTCGCGCTCTGCATCGCTGCGGGCTTCACAGTGATCTGGTACAACGCGCAGTTCTACACGCTCTATTTCCTGCAAGGCGCGGCAAGAGTGGCGGAGGCGGACGCGCGCCTGCTCGTCGGCGCCGCCGTGATCGTCGGCGCGCCGAGCTTCATCTTCTTCGGCTGGCTGTCGGACCGGGTGGGGCGCAAGCCTGTCATCCTCACCGGCTTCGCGCTTACGCTCGTCCTGCTGTTTCCGCTCTACTGGCTGATCGGCGCGGCTGCAAACCCGGCGCTCGAGCGCGCCATGACCGCACACCCCGTCACCATCGTCACGCCCGAAGCCTGCCGCTACGATCCCTTCGCGGACACGCAGAACAGCGCGTGCGCCGAAACGCTCGAATGGTTCGCGTCGAACGGCCTCAACTACGCGCGCACGCCTGCGGCAGTGGCGGAGGTCGAAGTCCGCGTCGCAGATGCGCGCATTTCCGGGTTCCAGCCCGAAGCCTTCCGCGCGGCACTCGATGCGGCAGGCTATCCGGAAACCTCGGACAAGGCCGATCGGCAGGGCTGGCTCGTGGTGCTTGCGGCCGCGATGCTCACGCTGCTCACCGGCATGACCTACGGCCCCGCCGCCGCGATGCTCGTCGAGCTGTTTCCCGCGCGCATCCGCTATACGTCCATGTCGGTGCCGTACCACATCGGCACCGGCGTCTTCGGGGGGCTTCTGCCGCTTGTCTCGCAATATATCGTCGTGTCTTCGGGCGCCGTGTTCGGCGGTCTGTGGTACACGTTCGTCATCGTCACGGTCGCGCTACTGGTGACGTACTTCTATCTCCCCGAAACGCGCGGGCGCGACATCGCCGGCTGAGCTATTTCAGCCTTGCCTTGAACCAGCCGAGCGCCTCGCCCCACGCCGCCTTCGCCGCCGCCTCGTTGTAGCTGGGGCGATAGTCGGCGAGGAAGCCGTGGTCGGCTTCGGGGTACAGGATGATCTTCGAAGGCGACTTCGCCTTTTCGAGCGCAGTCTTCATCGCGTCGACGTCCGCGACAGGAATGCCCTTGTCCTTGCCGCCGTAAAGGCCGAGGACCGGCGCCTTCAGTCGCGCCGCCACCTTGATCGGCTGACTGGTCATGATCGGCGGCTTGTTCTCGCCCGTGAGCCGCCCGTACCACGCGACGCCGGCATCGACGCGCGGGCTGTACGCGGCATAAAGCCACGTAATGCGCCCGCCCCAGCAGAAGCCGGTAATGCCGAGCTTCGATGGATCGCCGCCATCTGCAGCCGCGAACGCTGCCGCCCTGTCGAGATCGTCCATCACGATCGCGTCGGGCACCTTCGAAACGATGGTGGAAATCAATGTCTGGATGTCCGATTCCTTCGTCGCGTCGCCCCAGCGCGCGTAAAGATCGGGTGCGATCGCATAATAGCCCGCGTGGGCGAGGCGGCGGCAGATGTCCTTGATCCACTCGTGCACGCCGAAAATCTCGTGCACCACCAGGATCACCGGCGCGCGTCCGCTGCCTGCGGGTTTCACGCGATAGGCGGGCATCTGGCCCTGCTGAACCGAGATCGAAAGCATCCGCTCGTCGAGGCCCTTGAGATCGGTCTTGAGCGTGCTCGCGGCGACAGGCTGCACGGCGGCGGCAAAGCCAGCGGCGAACGTGCCGCCGACGAGCACGCCACGGCGCGAGAGGCCGGTGGAGGCGACCCAGTTCCGGTCTTCAGGCAAACGGTCGGTTGTCATGGCAATGGCTCCCTCTTTTCAGGTGCGAACGAAGGCGAGGGCGCCTGGATGCGGGGGACGGCGCCCGCTGCGACAATGCACCACGGGCTCTTTTGTTGCCAGTGCGAGGCGATGATGCGGAGCAGATTATAGGGCGGCCCCGGTGTAATACCGAGGCCGCCCGTTTTGGCAGCGTGACCCGTTTTTCAAGCACCGTTCTGTTCGCGGTCGGCATATCGGCGGGTGATCGCCGGTCGGAGCGGGTGAGATGGTCGTTGTTCTCGTTGTCGTATGCCGCGTTCCGAATACCGCCGAGGGTGGCCCCAGGGTCGCGTGAGACAAAGCATGGACCATGCCAGATGATGGAAAGCGCGCATTCCAGCCGTAGCTTCTCTCGCTTGCTTTCAAGGGTGTAAAGAAGATCGACAGCCGCTATTCCTCAGCCTGAAATACGCACAGCGGAGACGGGCAATGGCGAACTCGCGTTCGGTCACGATTTCAACCGCGAAGGCGGGCATCGGCTTCGGCACGGCGCTCGCGATCACGATTTCGTGGAGCCTCCACAAATCGATCCTGTGGGCGATCGTCCACGGCTTCTTCTCGTGGTTCTATGTCCTCTACTACGTTCTAAAGCGCTGACGCCTGCGCCGAATTCAGCTATCATGACCGCCCTGGAAGAGGGGGGGCGGTCGATGGTTCGAAAGATACTGGGCACGTTCACAGGCATTGTCGCCGCGATGCTGGTGGTCGCGGCGATGGATTATGTCAGCCGGATGCTGGTACCGGAGGCGGTGAGCGCGGCAGACTTCGCTGCGGTGCCGACGTCGGCAAAAGTGGTGATGGCGCTCGGCTGGTTCTTGGGGGCGCTCATCGGCGGCCTCATCGCCGTGCGGATCACGCGCTGGGCGGCTTCGGGCTGGATCATCGCCGGGCTCATCCTCGCGGCGTGTCTCTACAACGGCTTCACGATTCCGGGCGTTCCGCTGTGGATGCAGATCGCAGGCGTGATCGCGCCGCTCCTTGCGGGGTTCATCGTGCGGGTCGTTTCGAAACCCGCCTGACCGATCAGAGCTGGCAGGTGCCTTCGCGGGTTTCGGGCGCGGCCCCGGCGCGATACCAGCGCGTCTTGCCGGGCAGCGCGGCGGCATCCTGATAGCAGACCTCGGCGGCCGTTCCGGCGGGGTCGATCAACACAGTCCACTGATGGTCGCCGCAATTGTGCTGCTCGCACGCCCACGCCACGACCTTGCCGTTCTTCATCTCGAAGGGGGCCGAGGGGCCCCCGTGTTCGCCCATCACCCAGCCGAGCACGGCCTTGTCGGGAATCGCGGCGGCGATCGCGGACTTGACCACGGGCTGATCGAAAAAGGCGACGTCGTTCACCTTGTCGAACGGATACTTGCCGGCGTAGGCGGCGAGATCGATTCCACCGGTGTCCGCACCGGTATCCGCCGGCGTCGGCGCTGCGGTTTCGACATCGGCTTCCGGTGTCGTGCCGCCTGCCGCCGCATCTACGCTGCTTGGGTCCGTGGCATCCACCTTGGGCTGGTCCGCCGGGGCTGCGTTGTCGCAGGCCACGGCCACAAATCCGGCGAGCAGAATCACCAGCGTCCGCATCTCTCGTCCCCTCTCGTTCAGGTCTCTTGCGGCATTATGGCAGCGATTAACCGAGCTTGTCATCTGCGCGGTCGAGCAGATCGTCAGTCACCTGCATCAGCAGCAGCGGTTCATCTGCCGCGTCCTCGATGGCATCCACGAATGCGGCGCGCGTTTCCGGGTCGTCATAGGTCATCTTCGCATCAAAGGCCCGGCGCCAGCTCGCTTCATTGGGCCATTCCGCTACCCCGATGAAGCGGCCGTCCGAATCCCGGTGCAGACGCGAGCCGAGGCTGCCATAGCGTTCGCGGATGAGTTCGGTGCCGCGCCGCCACGCGGCGCGGAACTGCGCTTCCTTGCCGGGTTTCACCTTCCACCAATAGGCTGCGACGAACATCATCCTGCCTCCGATTGGGCCCACTTCCTTGGAAAGAACGCACGGTGCCCCGAAAAGCGCCTTGGAGACGGACCGATTCAGACATAGCTTGCGCACAAAGCCCCCGAGGAGGATCGTTTGATGCGCCTGTTCAGCCTTGCCATTGCCGCAGCCGTCACTGTCGCCAGCCCCGCGCTCGCCGCGCTCGCCGTCGGCGCGAATGCGCCGGTGTTCACGACAAAGGCTTCGCTTGCCGGAAAGCCCTTTGATTTCTCGCTGGCATCGGCGCTGAAGAAAGGCCCCGTCGTGCTCTACTTCTTCCCGGCCGCCTTCACTCCGGGCTGCACGGTGGAAGCCAACGCCTTCGCCGACGCGACCGACGATTTCGCGAAAATGGGCGCAACCGTGATCGGCATGTCCAATGACCCGATCGAGAAGCTGAACGAATTCTCGGTGAAAGAGTGCCGCAACAAGTTCGCGGTCGGCGTGGCGGATAAGGCGCTCATCAAAAAGTACGATGTGCCGCTGGCGCTCATGCCCGGCCGTTCCAACCGTACGTCCTACGTGATCGCACCCGACGGCAAGATTCTCTTCGTCCATTCCGAAATGGCGCCGAAGGGCCACATCACCGGCACGTTCGCAGCGGTGAAGGCATGGCATGCCGCGCACGCGGGCACCAAGGGCAAGGGCGCGAAGTAGGGCTCAGAAGCTCAAGAACGTGTTGAAGCCGCCGTAGATCATGCGCTTGCCGTCAAAGGGCGTGTTCTCATGGTCGTGCTTCAGGCGTTCGTCGGCCATCACCTTGGCATTGATTGCGTCCCGCGCCTCGCGCGACGGGTAAGTGATCCACGAAAAGATCACGACCTCGCCGTCTTTCGCCTGCACGGCACGCGGAAACGACGTGAGTTCGCCATAGGGCACGTCGTCAGCGACGCACTCCACATAGGAAAGCGCGCCGTGCTCCATCCAGACTTTGCCAGCAAGCGTGGCAAGCGCCCGATACTCATCCAGTCGATCTTGCGGCACTGCGAGCACGAAACCATCGACGTAGGTCATGCAGATCCTCCACCTTTTCTTTCAGCCTACCGCAGGTTTGGCGGGCGGGCACCCCGCTCACGACGAAGCGAGGAACTGCTGCGGGGTTTGCTGATTGTTCATGGCGGGGGCGCGATGGACGAGGAACTGGCGATGGCTGCGAAGGTAAGCAAACTTAAGGAAGATGATCTGCCGGGGCACGAGAGCCGGCTGGCGCCCAAACCTGATTGCGAGCCGCGTTATCCGGGCTCCGGGCGGCTGAAAGGCAAGGTCGCCCTTATCACGGGCGCGGATAGCGGCATCGGACGGGCAGTCGCGGCGCTTTTTGCACGCGAGGGCGCGAAGGTCGCGATCCTTTATCTTTGCGAGCATGACGATGCGAAGGAAACCGCGCGTATCGTGAAGGAGGAGGACAGCGAGGCGCTGACGATCGCGGGCGACATCGGCGACAAGGCATTCTGCGAGGATGCGATTGCGAAGGTGGTGAAGGCGTTCGGCCGCCTCGACATCCTCGTCAACAACGCGGGCGAGCAGCATCCCGACAAGGACATCACCGATATCACCGACAAGCAGCTGCGCCGCACATTCCAGACCAACGTGTTCGGCATGTTCTACCTGACGCAGGCGGCCCGGCCGCACCTGAAGAAAGGCGCGGCGATCATCAATTGCACCAGCGTCACCATGTATCAGGGCTCCGAGGAGTTGCTCGACTATTCGGCCACCAAGGGCGCGATCACCGCGTTCACGCGCAGCCTTTCGGAAAACCTTGTAGGGGAGGGCATTCGCGTCAATGCCGTCGCGCCTGGGCCCATTTGGACCCCGCTCAATCCGTGCGGCGGGGCGAGCGAGGAGAAGCTGGAGCATTTTGGTGAGTCGACGCCGATGGGTCGTCCCGGCCAACCCAATGAAGTGGCGCCCGCCTTTCTGTTCCTTGCCTGTGAGGACGCGAGTTACATGTCGGGGCAGGTGCTGCATCCCAATGGCGGGGTGATCGTGAACGGCTGAGCGCTTGCATCGCCGTGCGGCGAGGCCCAGAGGGGGCGCGCAGCGATGGGGAACGAGCGATGGCCGAAGAAGACTATGTATACGACGAGGAAACGGGTGAGTGGATCAGCGCGGCCGATGCGGTGGCGCGGGCTGTGGTGGAGGTGCGGGATGCAAGTGGAAACTTGCTTGCCGACGGGGACAGCGTGACGCTCATCAAGGATTTGAAGGTGAAGGGCGCGGGGCAGACGCTGAAGGTCGGCACGGTGATCAAATCCATCCGCCTGACGGGCGACCCGCAGGAAATCGACTGCCGGTTCGAGGGCATCAAAGGCCTCGTCCTGCGCGCCGAATTCGTGAAAAAGCGCTAAAGTCGCGCGATCAGCGCCTGTGCTGCCGCGGGCGCACGGAGCTTGGCGCCGTTGATCATGAACACGAACGTATCGCCACGCCTGGCCCAGGCGCGGGCCTTGGCGGCCCAATCATCGAGCGCGGCGGGGGTGTAGCCGGTGGGGAGATCCTCCTCCGCGCGTTGCAGGCGGGCGTAGGCGAAATCGGCGGTGGCTTCGTCGATCGTCGGATAGCCGGGCTTGTCGGCGTAGACGATCGCCGCGCCGGCATCCTTCGCGAGACGCACGAACGCGACATCCTCGAAGCTCGCATGGCGGACCTCCAGCGCGTGGCGCAGGGGGCGCGACCCGATCTTCGCGGGCAGCAGCTTCAGGAAACCCGCGAAGTCCTCCGCGTCGAACGCCTTGGTGTGCGGGAACTGCCAGAGGATGGGGCCGAGCTTGTCTTCGAGCGCTTCAAGACCCTGGCCCAGAAACTTCGCGACCGACTCCGCGCCGTCGGCAAGTTTCTTGCGGGCCGTGGTGAAGCGCGAGGCCTTCACGGTGAACACGAAGCCTTCGGGCGCAGCCTCGGCCCACTTCGCAAAACTCGCGGGCTTGAAGCTGCTGTAGAAGGTGCCGTTGATCTCGATCGCGCCAAGCCGCGCGGCTGCATATTCAAGCTCGCGCGCCTGCGCGAGGCCCTGCGGATAAAACGTCCCGCGCCACGGCTCATAAGTCCAGCCGCCGATGCCGACGCGTATCCGCCCCCCGCTCACAGGCTCACGCTGCCCAGGCGAACGGCAGCGGAAGTTGCACCTTCTCCGTAACCTCGCCGAGCGGCCATGATCCGTGCGTGATGTGACGCCCCGCGCCGACATGGCTTTCGATGAGCACCAGCTCGTCCGCGCGCCAGCTGATCGGATCGACAGCCTCGGTGCCCGTGCGCCACTGGTGCCCGTGCGCGAGGGTCATGTGCGGGGGCGACGCCGGCACGTATGCCGCGACACCCGCCTCGACAAGGCGCTGCACGAGATCGTGGCGGAAGCTTTCGATGAAGGTCAGCGGTTCGGACGCGGTGAGCAGCGCGCGGTCGTTCGCGCGCACAAGCTGATCGAGCACGGGGCGCTGCGCGGGGAGCGGAACATCGTGCAGCGCCTCGCCGATGCGCTCCACCAGCCGCGGCTGCGGCGTTTCATAGGTGCCGCCGATCATCGCGAGCGGGATGTGCAGCCGCTCGGCAGGGAGCCGCGTTCCGGCGAGCCGGTAGACCGGCCCCATGAGCCCGAGCGTGGTCGCGAGCAGCGAGGGCGGCCGCAGCGCGAGGAAATAGCGATGGAAAACGACGTTTTGCATGACACGCCTCTCATCCGTTCCGTCGTTTCTCAATAGAACAAAAGAGGAACGACCGCAACCCCGTCAATACAACGCACGACGCGCCATCCGGTTCTGCCGATTTCCGGCGCATCCGTTCGCGATTGCGGCTAAGGACGGCGGCGGAGCATCCGCTCCAGCGAAACAAGGATACGGCAATGGCCAAGGGTCAGATGAAATCGAACAAGGAAGCCCGCAAGCCAAAGGCGGAAAAGCCCAAGAAGACCAACGTTTCGCAGCCTTCGAACAAGCCCGGCGGGCTCGTTACGCTCAAGAGCTGAGGGTCGGCGCGAGACACGCGCGCAGCCGCATCCAGTCCGCCTGCTTCACCGCGCCGGGCACGGCGCAGGCGCCGCTGCTGGAGAGGAGCGTGAGCACGCGCCAGCGCGCGGCATCCTCGCCAAGCTGGCGCAGCCCGATCCGCTCGGCGGTACGTCCGTTGAAGGCGATCGTCTCCAGCGCCGGCAGCGCGTCCGCCATCGCGGCGAGGTCGCGCGCGGCGGGATCGCGAATGGCGCTGTCGAGGCTGCCCGCGCGCGACCTCGCCGCGATGGCGGACGCGCTGCCGGCGCTGGAGAC
>NZ_JACESP010000048.1 GCF_013911755.1 Sphingosinicella sp. | reverse complement strand
ATCCTCCGGATGTATCAGCGTGTGCGGATCGGGCGGGCAGACGGGCATCAGCGCATCGAGCGCGCGGGCGATATCCGGGATGACGGCGGGGGGCGCGGGCAGGGCGGCGGGAACGGCGTCGGGCTGGCGGGCGACGGGAATCCACTCGAAATCATCGGGGTTGAAGCCGTGGGCATCGCGCACGGCTGGCGGCGGTGGGCGTGACAGGTTCGCGAAGCGGCAGCGCGGCGGTCTGCGCCTGAACCTTAGGTGGCAACTTGGCCATGATAGTGAGGGGTTCCGGGCGCGCATGGTCCTTAGTGGCCGATATCGCTCAATAGGACATCAAAAAATGGACCATTCCGTCGTTTTGCGTCCTCAAGAAGCTTGTCGTATCCAAAGACCTCGGTGTATATTTTGAAGCTTTCATGGTAATTAAAGAGCGATTTGGAATCCCAAGAAATTTTAAAATCATAGTCTTGAGAAAGTTTTCTTAGTGATGGTTCTAGATCAGCTACTACGTATGCTGTGATCTGCGTGGTGGGTGATACAGTGATCGTAGCACCATCTTTTGTCACAAAAGATCCACGTTCTCTAATTTGGCGAACAGTATCGTTTATCTGCTTAATGGGATCTCGTCCGTCCGCCCCGAACGAATAATCGTTCCGGCCGGGTTTTTTGAATTCGACGATCATTACGGCTGATGTGCCGTCACCACCGGCGACAAAAATTTCATCGTAGAACGCAATATCCACGACCTTGTCGCCGGCTGAACGGCGGCCACCATGCAGCGTGCGATCGCTCGAGGCGTAAGAAACGAACGACAATCTCTCGTCGAGAAGCCACAAATTATGCTGATAATATTTTGTTTCAGTGGTATCGGAATTTCTTGGGAATATCAGCTGATGAACTGCATCCTCTGCGCTCATCTTCATTTCGTCCGTGAAGCGTCTTAATCCCTCTGCGATTTCTAATACTGCGCGGCGATGAACGACATATTCACTCAAGGCGTCGCGATACGTATCAGTGACCTTTTCTAAAAGCTTATCTTTTCTTTCTTTAAATAAAGCCTCGTCAGATACTGTTTCTTGAACGTATTCATCCCATCGGCGTTCAGCACGAAGGCGTTGTACTGCTAGGTCGGATACGAATCGCTCTCGTTTCCAACTATTTGGCTTCTGTTTGACGTATTGCTCGATAGTTTTTCCGTCTAATCCAAACCGAAGGAGCGGATGGCTCTGGAGAAGGTCTAAAACTTCTTGTTTTTGCTCGGATTTGATAAGCTCATTCTGACCTTTTTCAGTCTTCAGAACTAAGGCGCAAGCGGCGTCGATAATTTCCTTAATATCGTCTTCACTTGCCTCCAGAAATGTTCTGTCATTATTGGCATGACGATCTAAATATTCTCCGCTAACCGAAGCAATAATTACATATTCCCTTTCGTCTGTGTCCTCAAAATAGGCGCGGCCTAGCTTTCCTTCAATCGAGCGCCCTTGGCCAAGTATCCTGTTGTCCGCAAAGAAAATTATTGTGTGGCGATTAAATGGAACTCCGCGATCTACACGTGAGACGTCGAGCTTAAATAGGAATTTCTCTCCCTCAAGATCAATGTGGAAATCATGAGTCTCTTCGTGTTTGAAAACTGATAAGAAATGAGATCGCAAGTCGGTGCTATTGCCGTTAAATATAACCTCTGTTTGTGGCATTGAGCCATCAACTAGGTAGGTGAGAAAGTTTTGGGTAATTTGGTCTAGAAAAGACTTCTCATTTATGCTCTTCCAGCCATTGTGATATTCTGATTTCACTTTCGAGTATGTTACCAAGCAACCTTCGTCGAACGGGAAGTGTCGGCGACCGCTCCGCTGTTCGATCTCTTCGTCTCGATATACGTTAAAATCAAATCTGAATGTAACATCCTTTTCAGATATTTTGCTTTCATACTCGACAGCTTCGAATACTTTAAAGGCTATAAATCGTCCAAAACCTTTTCCATTTTTCCGTAACTTGTTTCCAGTAAAAGGGGTCAAAAATGCTTCAAAATTCTTGGAATCTAAACCCTTCCCGTTGTCCAATACAGACACTTTAAAGTCGCTAATATTGGTGGTATCGGTCACCCTTATCGTAATTTTTCCATCGATTCCCGATTTTTCTGTGGAATACTTATCCGTTATGGAATGAATGGAGTTCGATACCGCTTCAAATACGGGAAGCAGAAAACCGCCTATATGGCGCGCTAAATTAGTGCGCGCCAAAACAGCAGCCATATCCGGCTTACGAAGCTCTGGCATTTTTCCTCACCCCCCCAAGCGTATATTCTTGGTCTTGATTAACGACCTTCTTTACGGTCGTCTAGAAATTGCCAGCCAGCATATATTTGCGCTCTTGTTGGAGGGCTGCCTTCAATCATGCTCCCGATCACCCGCACCCATATAGAGCTCGCGGCCCGTGTCCTCATAGACCTGGCTCATTTCCGCCATGCCCTTTTCAGCCTCTTCTGCTGCAATAAAGGCTGCGCTGTCCTGATTTTGCAGCTTCGCGAAGTCGCGGACTTCCTGGCTGATCTTCATCGAGCAGAATTTCGGGCCGCACATGCTGCAGAAGTGCGCCGTCTTCGCGCCTTCCGCCGGGAGCGTCTGGTCGTGATATTGCTCGGCCGTGTCGGGGTCGAGCGACAGGTTGAACTGGTCGCGCCAGCGGAATTCGAAGCGGGCTTTGCTGAGCGCGTCGTCGCGGACCTGCGCGGCCGGGTGGCCCTTGGCGAGGTCCGCCGCGTGGGCGGCGAGCTTGTAGGTGACGACACCGACCTTCACGTCGTCGCGGTCGGGGAGGCCGAGGTGCTCCTTCGGCGTCACGTAGCAAAGCATCGCGGTGCCGTACCAGCCGATCTGCGCGGCGCCGATGGCGCTCGTGATGTGGTCGTATCCGGGCGCGATGTCTGTGGTGAGCGGCCCAAGCGTGTAGAAGGGGGCTTCGCCGCAGGCTTCGAGCTGCTTCTCCATGTTCTCCTTGATCTTGTGCATCGGCACGTGGCCGGGGCCTTCGATCATCACCTGCACATCCTGCGCCCATGCGCGCTTGGTGAGTTCGCCGAGCGTGTAGAGCTCTGCGAACTGTGCCTCGTCGTTCGCGTCGTAGATGCTGCCGGGGCGGAGGCCATCGCCGAGGGAGTAGGCGACGTCATAGGCCTTCATGATCTCGGTGATCTCGTCGAAGCGTTCGTAGAGGAAGCTTTCCTTGTGATGCGCGAGGCACCATTTCGCCATGATGCTGCCGCCGCGCGACACGATGCCGGTCATGCGCTTTGCCGCGAGCGGCACATAGGGCAGGCGCACGCCCGCGTGGATGGTGAAATAGTCGACGCCCTGCTCGGCCTGCTCGATCAGCGTGTCGCGGAAGATCTCCCACGTCAGGTCCTCGGCGATGCCGCCGACCTTTTCGAGCGCCTGATAGATCGGCACGGTGCCGATGGGGACGGGGCTGTTGCGGAGGATCCATTCGCGCGTGTCGTGGATGTTGCGGCCCGTCGAAAGGTCCATCACCGTGTCCGCGCCCCAGCGGATCGACCAGACCATCTTGTCCACCTCGTTCGCCACATTGCTGGCGACGGCGGAGTTGCCGATGTTGGCGTTGATCTTCACCAGGAAGTTGCGGCCGATGGCCATCGGCTCCGATTCCGGGTGGTTGATGTTGTTGGGGATGATGGCGCGGCCGCGCGCGACCTCGTCGCGGACGAACTCGGGGGTGACGTAATCGGGGATGGCGGCGCCGAAGTCCTGCCCGTCGCGCGCGTATTCGCGCAGGCGCTCGCGGCCGAGATTCTCGCGCACCGCGACATATTCCATCTCGGGCGTGATGATGCCGCGCCGGGCGTAGTGCATCTGGCTGACGTTCATGCCGGGCTTGGCGCGCAGGGGGCGCTTCACGACATTGGGGAAGGGCTGCACGCCGCCCGAACGGTCCGGGCCGAGCTGGCCGTTGTCTTCGGGGCGGGTTTCGCGGGCGTCGTAGCTCTCCACGTCGCCGCGGCCCAGAATCCAGTCGCGGCGGAGCGCGGGGAGGCCGGCGTGGATGTCGATGCGGGCATTGGGGTCCGTGTAGGGGCCGGAGGTGTCGTAGACGCGGACGGACGGCTCGCCCGAGGTCGGCTCGAGGTCGATCTCGCGCATCGCCACCTTGTGGGGGCCGACGTAGATCTTGCGGCTGCCCCGGATGGGTCCGGTCGTAACGCCGATTTCGGTGCGGGCGGGGATGTCGGCCATGTCTCGTGCTCCGTCTCATGGGGCGGGCTGGCGCGGGGATATGGCAGTGGCAGCGCGCCCGGCCTTGGGCAACTGCGGTTCCGATCCCTACGCCGGCACGACCCGGGTCAGGTTCGAAGGGTTCCCCCGCTCGCGCGGCGATCTCAGCCCGGCGACCACCGGGTACCCCTTGGAACGAATGCTGCGGCGGACTCTGCGGGCTTCGCGCGCGCCTGTCAATTCGCGGTGTGCTTGACGGATGCGGAAGGGGGTGGTGAATGCGCAGCGGCGCAGCGACAGGCTGCGCGCTTCTGGTTGCGGGGGATCGGTTTTGCGGCATGCGCGCATCGGCTATTGCCACTGGGGCGCGGACGAGGTGCGCGCCGTGCTCGCCGGGTGGACCGGTCGCGCGGCGGACGCCCCCGAGCGGCTGACCGCTGCGATTGCCGGCCTTGGCTACGGCGACGTTCATCTCGTCAATCGCGGCAAAACGGGCCTTTCACTGGCGCTGGACGTGATGAAGGCGCAGGCGCCGGGCCGCACAAAGGTGCTGGTGCCCGCCTATTGCTGCCCCGCCGTCCCCAGAGCCGTGCGCGACGCGGGCCTGGAACCGCTGGCGGTGAGGGTGGGGGACGATCTCAATCTGGACATTGAAGCCCTGCCCGCCGCTGTGGGGGCAGACGTGCTCGCGATCGTCGCGGTCCACATGTACGGGGCGCCGCTGGATGTGGATGCCGTGACCGCGATCGCCCGGCCCCACGGCATTCGCGTCATCGACGATGCGGCGCATGTGCTGGGCGACGATCTCGGCACGCGCGGGGATTTCGGGCTGCTCAGCTTCAATCAATCGAAAACGCTGGCCGGAGGCGCGCCGAACGGCGGCGGCGCGCTGCTGGTAAATGCGCCGGAGCTTCGTGATGCGACCCGCGCGGCGTGGCAGGCCATGCCGCGCGCGCCCTTGCGGCGGCGGCAACACGCCTGGTTTCTCTATGCGTATGCGCTGGATCCGTTTCCGCGGCGCTTGCCCTCTTATGCGACGCGCCTCGTGCGGCCGGTGGCGCAGTGGTGCGAAGCGCGCGACGACAGCCATTCGCATATGTCGGAAACGGCGGCGGCGGCAGTGCTCTCGCAGATTCCGAAACTTCCGACGATCCGTGCTTCTCGCGCGCGCATCATGGGCTGGTACGCCGACGCGGTCGCGAAGCCCATGTGGCTGCCGCAATACGTGCCCGGCGCCTACCGCACGCGCATGATCGTGGCATGGGATGGAGGCCGGACATCGCGGGAGGTCCGCTCTGCGATGCTCGACGCCGGGATATCCGTGCGCACGCCCTATCCGGCATGGTCGGACGAAGCCGCGAGCCTGCTGGGCGATCGATTCGTGCGCCAGATCGAGCTTCCGTGCGACCCGCGGCTCCGCGAGGCCGACGTGCGCGCTATCGTGGAAACGCTTGCCAGGATAATCGGCTAGGCTGCAGAGGGCCGGCGGAAGCGCGTAAGCGCCTTGTTCAGGATTTCCAGCGCCTTGCTTTCAAAGCCGTCGGGTGATCCCGCCAGCTTCCAGAGCAGCACATGGGCTGCGATATAGACGACGGCGCCGACTGCGACGCGCGGCAGCACAGAAA
>NZ_JACESP010000047.1 GCF_013911755.1 Sphingosinicella sp. | reverse complement strand
CCTCGACCCGGCGCGCCCGTTCATGGTCGCCGACAAGAAGTCCGAACTCCTCGATGCGCTCGTCGAACTTGCCCATCAGGCGGCCACGACCTCCTGGCTTGTCATGCGCCGCTCGATCTCGGCGAGCACCGCGCGGATCTCCTCGGCCGCCGCCTTGGCGCCGCTGCCGTTCTCCTGCCATACCGGACGATGATTTTCCGCGGCATGCTTGTAGGTCGGCCGCGCCTTGATGAAGGCCGGGAACATGAGCTTCTCGCCGACCGCATGCGCCAGCTTCACCGCATTCTCCATCTCGCGCCGGTCGAACGGATTGACCATCGAGGGGAGGAGCCCGAGGAAAGCGATCTTGCGGCCGGCGCGCGCGGCCTCGGCCTTGCGCAGCGCGGTCAGCAGCATCTTGGCGCATTCGACCGAATCCTCGGCAACCTGCACCGGCGCGATCACGGCATCGGCGACCGCCATCGCGCTCAAGGTGAGCTCGTCCCACTTGGGACCGGTATCGATAACGCAATAGTCGAAATGCGGGCGGAGCGCCGGGAAGCGGCCGATGAAGTCGCGCACATCCTGCGCCGCCTTGACCATCTGCAGGCGGGGATCGGCGCCGAGCACGGTTAGCCCGGCCTGCCCGTCGGCGCACAGGGCAGCGGCAGGATCGAACAGGTCGGCGGAAAACCCGCCCTGCCGCTCGCCGCCCAGGCGCCGCGTCGAGCTGCCCTGGGGATCGAGATCGACGAAGGCGACGCGGCGCTCAGGCGGTTCGGCGAGATACCAGGCGAGATGGGTGGCGAGGAAGGTCTTGCCGACCCCGCCCTTGAGCAGGCTGACCACGATCGTCTTCATGACCGCGGCACCTCAGCAATAGTCGTCCGGACCATCGCGCAGGTTGCGCTCATAATGATCGCGCGAGGACCAGTCGCCGCCACCGCCAATGCCGGGACCGACATAGCGGAACAGATAGACGGTGAGGGCGAAGCAGCCGAACGCGAAGAGAAACGCGTGATCGGGATGCGCGGCGAAATATGCGGCCATGATAAGTCTCCTTGGAGCCAGTGAACGGGCAAGCGAACGGCGCCACTGGCGCCGGCCACGCGCAATCGCGCGACATCTCGGACCCGCGCCCTCCCCTCCCGCATTTGCGGATGCGGCGTCCGTTGCCCGCATAGTCTGCTCAAGCAGACTATGCGGGCCATCCCCCCGGTCGGGGGGATGGCTGCGCCGGATCAATATTCGTCGGCCAGCAGGATAGTGAGCACGCGCGTCGTGACCTCGGGGTTCGCGGCATCCGGCGAGCCATAGGCGAGCTCGAGATCGTAATAGTCGATCTTCCAGTAGAGGATCGCATCCTCGAACTCGAAGCGGCCGAAATCATGCTCGTCGATCGGATCGTTGTCGGGCGTGAAGCTGTCATAGTCGCGCACGATCCGGAGGATCTCCGCGCGGCGGCGAAAGCCGCGGAACAGGGCGACGTCGCCGATCAGCGCCGCAACGCCCGCAGTCATCACGATCTGGTTGCGGCCCGGGCTATGGATGGACCGGCGAAGCGCGTCATTGAGTTCGGCGACGCGGGCGATCCGCTCGGCCTGGCTCATCGCATTCGGGGAGGATTGGGACATGAGAACGCTCCTGATCTGTCCGGCCCCGCCCGCCGGGGCCTTCCGACAGGCGTGCCAAGGGCCGGCGGCAGAGCGCGGCCGCGCACCGGCAGGGTCGCAACGGCAGTGGAGAAGCCCGCAAAGCGGGCTTGCGCGGGCGCGCGCGCCGGCCAGGCAAGCCGACAGGAGGAAGGTCTTGGCGGGCGGGATCGCGAAGAGATGATCGCGGTGTCCCGATCCTCTGGCTCCGCGGAGAGCCCGGCGCTATCCTCCGCTCATTATGACGAGCAGCGCCACTCTCTTCCGCCTTGCCCCGGCCTGGACCGCGTCACTCCAGGCGATGCGGCTGCGCCAGATCCTCGTCCGATCGCAATGCCGCCGCTGCGGCGGGTTGATGCGCGAGGATGTCGATGCCCTGATCGGGCTCCATGGAGCAGGCGCCAGCCTCATCGACCGGCAGGCCCGATGCCGCATGGTCGGCTGCGACGGCGCGGCCTATTATCTCGCGGCGCGCGGCCATGACCGTCCCTGGCACATATTGCTGCACGATGAGCACCTGCGCGCAGGCCTGGCCAACTGCCCTCCAGCGCGCGGCGCGACCGGCCGGGCCATCGTTTGCGCGCAGGGTTGAAGAGTGCGAGCAGCCACGGCAGGGATCGTCACCCGAATGGGCTGAGACTTGGCACAAGGCTCAGGGCGAAGCCTAGAGCCCGGTCCGGCCGCGCCGGAGCCGCCATTCTCAGGGCATAGATGCAGAGAAATCCGACTTTCAGACGGCAACCGCCCGTCGCAGATTGCCAAGTGCAGAACACAATTTCTGCGATACCTTACGGAGCTGCTGAAGCCTCTCCGCCGCCTCGTTCTCTTCGATCACGAGCGTCGAACGATCAGCCTGCCGTGCCCGGATCGCGATCACACGAAAGATGGCGGCCCATCGACTGGTCCGTTCGACTGTCAGCTTCGCCTGGCCATGGGCGAGCATCGTGCGCAGCCCTTCCTGGTGCCGAAATTCCGCCAGCAGGCTCGCGACACCCTTTCCCTCCACGGAAAAGGGGCCGCCCTCATTGACGAGTGCAGCAAGGTCATCGAGCCGTTGCCCGACCAAATGCCGCAGCTTCACCGACTGTCCTCGTCCCGGCTGAGCGCTCAGATGCAGCAAAGTCTCGGTAACGGCCACCTCCACCGAGGCGAAGCATTGCAGACAGGCACCGCGCCAGGCGTTCACCTCCTGGGTGATACGCGCCCACAGGGCATCATCGCGGGCATTCGCTATCTCAGCCTCAATCGTCATTATCACAGCATAGTCGCGGCATCTGAACAATCGGTTCTCGTCGTCGGCGCAAGCCGCGAGCGAAGCGAGGGGAATAACCGGGAGCCGAGCGGCTCCCGGACGAGCCGTCAGGCAAAGGGATCGAATTCGGTGACGATGGCGACGCTGCCGTCGGCGTCTTCGGCGGTGATGACACCATAATGCTGCCCGATCGCGATGACGAAGGTGACCACCATGAGGCTGCGCGAGAGGCTGAAGGCATGGCGGCGTGCGATTGCGATGTCGGTGAACATGTCGAGGCTCCTTTGCGCGCCGGCGGGTTCGTCCCGCTCGACAGGCGCCCGATGTGTCCGGCCGGTGGCCGCGATCACTTTTTCGGCTGTAGGCCCAAAAAGCCGTAGCGAAGCGACCGGACCCCTTGCGGGTTGATCGCAAAAGGTCACCGGGTGGACCAAGGATCGCGCCGATTGAGAGCGGGCGAACCCGCCGGCCAGGAGGCCAGGTCCCCGCCGATGTCGCGCCCCACCCCTTGCCCTGCCTGCCGCTCCATCCAACGGGGTCCGGATGACAGGCCGCCGCTTGTCGGTTAGCCCCGCCGGATGCTGTTCCCGCTCCTGCTTGCCGCCGCCGTGGTCCCCAATGGTCAGACCTTCGCCTGCACACCGACGCGCGTCTGGGATGGCGATGGCCCGATCTGGTGCCGCGAGGGCGCCCATGTGCGGCTCGCCGGCATTGCCGCGCGCGAGATCGACAACAGCTGCCGCCCCGGCCAGCCCTGTCCGAGAGCAAGTGGCCCGGCCGCCCGCGATGCGTTGGTGCGCCTGCTTGGCGGACCGCGCGGCCAGACATCCACCGGGCATATTCGCGTGGCTGGCCCCACCATGCGCTGCGTCTCGACCGGCGAAGCCAAGGGCAACCGGACCGGCGCCTGGTGCAACGCGCCCGGCATCGGCGATCTCAGCTGCGCGATGATTGCGACCGGCACCGTGCTGCGCTGGGAGCGCTATGCCAAGGGGCGATGCCGATCCCGCTGATCCGCTTGGGACCATGCCGCGCCTGAACAGGATAAGAGGCCCGGCGGCGATGCCGCCGGGCCGCCCTGTCCGAGCTCAGAAGGGGATTTCATCGTCTTCGGGCTCGTTGCCGCCGCCGCTATTCTCGTTGGACTTGGCGCGGGTGAGGAAGGTCACCTCGTCGGCGATGATCTCGACGCCGTAGCGTTCGATATTCTCGCTGTCGGTCCAGCGGGTGTAGTGGATACGGCCCCGGACCATGACCTTCATACCCTTGTCGACATATTGCTCGACCGTCTTGCCGACGCCGTTGAAGCAGGTGATCCGGTGCCATTCGGTGTCCTCGAGGCGGCGATTGTTGTCGTCGCGCAGGATCTTGCCGTTGCTGTCGCGCTTCGGGCGCGAGGTGGCGAGGCTGAAATGGGTAATGCGGGTGCCGCCCTGGGTGGTGCGGGTTTCCGGCGTGCCACCGACATTGCCGGCGAGGATGACGAGGTTCTGCATGGCCTGAGTTCCTTCGATGTGGGTCCAAGGGACCGTCCCTTCGACTGATCCCCGGCCAAGGCGGACAGGACGGCCCATCCACCGGCAGCGCAGCGCCGGGGAACCCCGAGACAAGGGGTGGTGCGGGCAGCCGTGGCACACGGCAACTCGGCCCGATGGCTTGCGGGTTGGATGGGCCGGACGGCCGGCTTAGGGGTCAGATGAGGAGAAGGACGGTGCGTCGCTTGGGCCATGACCGGAGCCCACCCATCGAAACCGCCGATATTGCCGGCTTTGCTGAGCTCGCCGGTCCGGCATCTCGCGGACCTTACGCCCGTGCCTTATCTGCCCGTCCCTTGAGCCGCAGGACGGGATTGTAGATCCTTCGCATGGCCACTCGCGGGCTCGACACGACGTCCGTTGCACGATCACGCGGAGGGGGAAGAGGAGGTACGCAAGGTGGCGGCGCCTGGCGTGGCTGGCCTCAGGCAGGCCGCCACGGCATCGAGGAGCTGCCCGGTCTCGCAAAGCACGGCGCCGATGTCGCAGGCATAGCCACCTGCCACCAGCGCGTCGATCCGATGCACCGCATAGGCCGGGCCGAGGCTCTTGATGAAATCGGCCAGCGGACGACCGGGCGCCGGCAGGCCTAGCTGCCGCGCCTCGTCGAGGGCGCGGACAAGGTCATGACGGATATCGCGGGCCAGCGCATCGTCCGTCCAGCCATGACCCAAAAGATGCGCCTTCAAACCCAGTTCGCAGGAGATCGCGAGCAAGTGCAGTGCCGGCGCAAGCGCAATAGGCGCGCCAATCTGCGCGCCGCGATGAAATTCGCGCGCACGATCAAGAAACACGGCTACAAGCACCGGATCGCCGGGCGCCGCCAATCTTTCGATCGCGCGCCAGCGGCGCGGCGTCAGCTGGCGGAGCCAGGAGGGACCGGCCTGGTTGCGCAAATGCCGTAAGTAAGCGCCATCGGCTTCGTCCACATCGCTGCCCGTTGACCATAACGACAGCAGCTTCGCCTTCCAGTGGCGGCCATGCGCGGCGCGGAAGGCAAGGAGCGCGCACGCACTGGCGCGATCGGGCATGAACATGATGCGGAACCTCCGAAGGGAACAAGGGACGCATCCACCCCGCCCCCTCCCCTCCGGCACCGGCATTCGTGAGATTGAGAAAAGCCGGCCGCCGAAGCGGCCGGCACGGCGGTCAGCCGCGGGATAAAGCCGCCGGCGGCGTTCCGAGCGGTCCGCGGCGATCGACGACATGGATGCCGCGCGCCTTGGCCTCGATCACCAGCCTTTCGGTGACGCCGTTGCCCTGGAAGGCGATGACGTAGCGCGGCTTGACCGAGAGCATCTGCTCGTTGCGCCGGAAGCCGGCACGATCGCCAAGCTTGCGATCAAGGCCGAACCGCAGCTGCTGGATGCCGTTCTGCTCGGCCCAGGATGCTGCAAGACGCTCGATGCCCTTCATGTCGCCGCCATGGACGAGATACATGTCGCCCACACGCTCGCGCACGGCCTTGAGGGTCCGCAGCAGATTGTCGGCAAACTGCTTGGCCTCGTCGTCGCTGGCGAAGCGAAGGCGCCCGCCGGCGAAGACCACGGGCGTGCCATGGACCATATTGGCATCGCGCACCCGCTCGCGCCGCGCCTGCAAATAGGCCCGGCCATCGACGATCGCAGCGGTCGTGCCGAGCGAGATGCGGTTGCCGGTCGCGGGCACCCAGGAGCGGCCGGTCTCATGCAGATAGTGGCGCGCCGCGGTGTCGCGCATCCCC
>NZ_JACESP010000046.1 GCF_013911755.1 Sphingosinicella sp. | reverse complement strand
GCCACGAGCGGCGACAAGATCGTGCCGCATACGATCCATACCGGTCGGCTCATCGATGCGCTGAAGGCGAACGGCAAGGTCCACGAGGCCAGGATTTACGACGAGGCGCCCGGCGGCCACGTGTTCATGAAGGGTGCGACGCCCGAGCGCGATGACGCGCTGAAGCGCATCGTTGCCTGGTTCAACCGCTGGATGGGGCCTGCGCGTTAAGCTCCGGCCTCATCCTTCATTCCGAAGCGATCGAGAAACCCGGAGAGGCGCCAGAGCGTGTCCTCGCGTGAGGGTTTTTCCGCCGGTCTACCCAGCATGAACCGGATCGGCAGATTGCAGAGCAGTATGGCGAGATAGAGTTCTGCGGCCTGCTGCGGACGGTCGATTCGCGCAAGGCCACGCGCGTTCCAGTTTTCGAAAAGCGTCGCGATATGGGCGACGTATTTCATCTGCATGTCGTTATCGAACGCCGCGCCGAAATCGGGGTCGTTAAGGCTTTCCATGATCACGAGGCGCATCACGGCGATCTTGCGCGGCGCTGTTGCAAAAGCGAGATAGCGGATCGCGAACTCTTCGAGGATGCGCCGTGGCGGCAAACCGCTGGCCAGCAGCGTGTCGAGATCCTTGAGGCTTTCGTCGTTGCTGCGATCGACCACGGCACGCAGCAGGCCCTGCTTGTTGCCGAACATCTGGTAGATCGTGGCGAGCGAACCGCCGGAGCGCTGCACGATCGTGCTCAGGCTGACGGAGGGATAGCCGTATTCAAGGAACAATGCCTCCGCGGCGTCGAGAATGGCCTGCCGCCGGGCGGTACGGCGCTCGTCCTGCGTCAAGCGCGGTGCGTCAAGCTGGTCTGCCTCTGCGTTCATGCTATTTTGGCGTTCCCCATATGGATCTTGTCTTTGGTTATTGACCTGTAATGTACGTTACACTACTTGCTTTGACAAGGGCGGTACCGACAGTGTCCCGATTCATCCCCCCGCGACGGAGTTTTCATGCGTAACAACCGATGGCTGGCAGCAGCGGCACTGGCCGCCTGCGCGTGGCTTTCCGCCTGCGCGGAGGATGCCCAGCCCGCGCCCCCTCCACCCGAAGTCGAGGTCGTCACGGTCCGGTCCCAGCCGGTTGCGAACGTCATCGAGCTGCCGGGGCGTGTGCAGGCGATCCGTACGGCGGAAGTGCGCGCGCGCGTGAACGGCATCATCGAACGCCGCCTGTTCGAGGAGGGCACGGACGTGAAGGCAGGGCAGGCGCTGTTCGCCATCGATCCGCGCGAGATGACCGCCGCGCTGAATGCCGCGCAGGCAACGCTCGCCCGCGCGCAGGCGACGTCGGCGAACGCGGCGCAGGATCTGCAGCGCTACGAAGGGTTGATCGCCGGTCAGGCGATCAGCAAGCAGGAATATGATGCGGCGAAGGCACGGCTGAGCACCGCGCAGGCCGATGTCGATCAGGCGCGCGCGCAGGTCGCATCGGCCCGGCTCAATCTCGGCTACGCGACCGTGCGGGCGCCGATTGCGGGCCGCGCGGGGCGGGCGCAGGTCACCGAGGGCGCGCTCGTCAGCGCCTCGCAGGGCACGCTGCTCACCACGATTGAGCAGATCGATTCGATCTACGTGAACTTCTCGCAGTCGAGTTCCGATCTGCTCGCCATCCGCCGCGACATCGCCGGCGGCAAGCTGCACATCCCGGAGCTTGGCCGCTGGGATGTGACGCTGATCCTTGAGGACGGCACGGCGTATGAGCAGACCGGCCACATCGACTTCCTCGACCTCTCGATCGACGAGGCGACGGGAACCGCCGCGCTGCGTGCCGAATTCCCGAACCCCAGGCGGATCCTGCTGCCGGGCCAGTTCGTGCGCGCGCAGATCGGTGCCGGAACGCGGGCGAACGGCATCCTCGTGCCGCAGCGCGCGGTCACCGTCGCTGAAGACGGCGGCAGCGTTTACGTGGTCGGCGCTAAGGACGTCGCAGAGGTGCGCCCCGTGAAGCTCGGCCGGCTTCAGGGCGACAGCTGGGTGATCGATGAGGGGCTTCGCAGCGGAGACCGTGTCGTGGTCAGCGGCCTTCAGGGTGTCCGCCCCGGCCAGCCGGTCCGCATCGCGGGCGCCGCGCCGAAAAAGGCCGCCGAGAAGACTGCCGGCGCCAAATGACCCCGCGTTTCTTCATCGATCGCCCCGTCTTCTCGTGGGTGCTCGCGCTCTGCATCACGCTTGCGGGCGTGCTGGCGCTGCGCGGCCTGCCGGTCGAGCAGTACCCGTCGGTCGCGCCGCCCTCGCTCACGATCCAGCTCACCTATCCCGGCGCCGATGCCGCGGTGCTCGAACAGAACGTCACGCAGGTCATCGAGCAGCAGCTGAACGGCGTCGAGGGCTTCCTCTACATGTCGTCGACCAGCCTCTCGAACGGCACGGCGGAAATCCAGGTCACTTTCAGCACCGGCACGGATATCAACGAAGCCCAGATGGAGGTGCAGAACCGCCTGCGCCGCGTCGAACAACGGCTCCCCGAGGAGGTGCGCCGTCAGGGCATTTCCGTCGCCGAGGCGAACACCGGCTTCCTGCTCATCGTCGGGCTGCAATCGAAGAGCGGCAAAACCGCCGCACTTGATCTCGGCAATTTCGCCAACAGCCGCGTCGTCGATGAACTGCGCCGCGTGTCGGGCGTCGGCGAGGTGCAGGTGTTCACGCCGCCCTACGCGATGCGCATCTGGCTCGATCCGCAGAAGCTTGCGAACTACCGCCTCTCGGCCGCCGAAGCGCTCGCGGCGGTGCGCGAGCAGAACAGCCAGTCGCCGGGCGGTGCGCTCGGCGATCGGCCGCTGGCGAACGGCAGCGAGCTCAACGCCACGATCATCACGCAGAGCCGCTTCACGAATCCCGAACAGTTCGCGGCGATCATCCTGCGCGCGAACCCGGATGGCTCGGCCGTACGGCTCAAGGATGTGGCCCGCGTCGAACTCGGCGCGCAGAACTACCTGTTCGATTCCGAACTGAACGGAAATCCGGTGGCGGGTATTGCCGTGCAGATGACGCCCGGCGCGAATGCGCTCGCCACGGCGCAGGGTGTCAATGCGCGCATGAAAGAGCTGGAGCGCAGCTTCCCCTCCGACATCACGTGGACGATTCCCTACGACACGACGCCGTTCATCAACGTTTCCATCAGCGAGGTCGTGAAAGCGCTCGCGGAGGCGATGCTGCTCGTCTTCCTTGTGATGTTCCTGTTCCTTCAGAACTGGCGGGCGACGCTCATTCCCACGATCGTGGTTCCGATCGCGCTCGCCGGGGCTTGCCTCGGCCTCTGGCTGTTCGGATTCTCGATCAACGTCCTGTCGCTGTTCGGCATGGTGCTCGCGATCGGCATCCTCGTCGACGATGCCATCGTCGTCATCGAGAACGTCGAGCGCATCATGGTCGAGGAAAAACTGTCCCCCTACGAGGCGACGGTGAAGGCGATGAGCCAGATCACTTCGGCGATCATCGGCATCACGCTCGTGCTGATGGCGGTGTTCATTCCGATGGCGTTCTTTCCGGGCTCGACCGGGCAGATTTATCGCCAGTTTTCGGTGACGCTGATCGTCTCCATCGGCTTCTCCGCGCTGCTCGCGTTGACGCTGACGCCCGCGCTCTGCGCCACGTTCCTGAAGCCGCACACGGAGATCAAGGAACGGGAAGGCCGGTTCGCGCGGGTGACGGGCGGCTTCTTCAATCGGTTCAACGCATGGTTCTCCCGGTCGACGGATCGTTATCAGGGTGCGGTCGGCAAGGTTCTGTCGCGGCCGCTGCGCTGGCTCGCGGTGTTCGTGCTGCTCTTCGGGCTCACCGCGATCATGTTCACGCGGCTTCCGGGCGGCTTCCTGCCCACGGAGGATCAGGGCAGCATCATCACCGTTGTTCAGGCGCCTGCCGGTGCGACCCGCGAGCGCACCGAGGAAGCGATTGTCCAGGTGAAGGCGTTCTATGCCTCGCAGCCGCAGGTGGAGAACGTCTTCGTCGTTCGCGGGTTCAGCTTTTTCGGGCAGGGACAGGGCAACGCGATCATCTTCGTGAACCTGAAACCGTGGGACGAACGCAAGGGCGTCGAGAACAAGGCGGATGCGATCGTCGGCCGGGCCATGGGCGCGTTCATGCAGATCAAGCAGGCGATGGTGTTCGCGCTCAATCCGCCATCTATTCAGGAACTCGGCACAGCCGGCGGTTTCACGTTCAAGCTGCAGGATCGCGGTGGTCACGGGCATAAGGCACTTACTGCGGCGCAGGGGCAGCTTTTGGGTTTGGCGTCGCAGAGCCCGGTGCTATCGGGCGTGCGGCCTGACGGACAACCGGAAGCGCCCCAGCTTCGCGTGCTCATCGATCGCATCAAGGCGCGCGCGCTCGGGCTTTCGATCGGCGATGTGAACGATACGCTCGCGATTTCGTTCGGCAGCGCCTACGCGAACGATTTCACGCGCGACGGCCGCGTTCTGCAGGTGCTGTTGCAGGCCGATGCGCCCTTCCGGATGACCCCGCAGGACGTGCTTGATCTCAAGGTGCGCAGTGCATCGGGCGACATGGTGCCGTTCGGGGCCTTCACGCAGGTGGAATGGACAGCGGGCCCGCAGCAGCTCCAGCGCTATAACGGCTATCCATCGATGACGATCTCCGGCGCCGCCGCGCCGGGCCGTTCGACGGGTGAGGCGATGGCCGAAATGGAGCGGCTCGCCGAACAGCTGCCGGAAGGCTTCGCCTACGAATGGACGGGCATCTCCTACGAGGAGAAGCAGTCGGCGGGTCAGATCGGTCTGTTGCTCGGCCTGTCGCTCGTCGTCGTCTACCTGCTTCTCGCAGCGCTCTATGAAAGCTGGGCGGTGCCCATGTCGGTGCTGCTCATCGTGCCGCTTGGCGTGCTCGGCTCGGTGCTGCTCACGGCGATGCGCGGGCTTTCGGCGGACATTTATTTCAACGTCGGGCTCGTCACCATCATCGGCCTCGCCGCGAAGAACGCCATCCTCATCGTCGAGTTCGCGATCGAGGAGGAAGCGAAGGGCAAATCTCCGCTCGAAGCGACCATGGAAGCCGTGAAGCTCCGCCTCAGGCCCATCATCATGACGTCGATGGCTTTCATCGGCGGCATGTTCCCGCTGTTCATCGCGAGCGGCGCGGGTGCGGCGAGCCGCCGCGCAGTCGGCACCGGCGTGATGGGCGGCATGATTACCGCAACGCTGATGGGCATCTTCCTCATTCCGCTGTTCTATTATGCGGTGCGCCGCTGGATCAGCCGCAGGCGCCCACCCGCGCCCGGCGAGTTGCGTCACGTGGAGACGACCGATGCGTAAGCTTCTGCTCCTCTCCGCGCTGCTCGTGTCCGCGTGTCAGATGGCGCCGAAGCACGAACGCCCGGCGCTGCCCACCGCGCCTCAATATCCGCTTTCGCTCGATCCGGCTGACGGAACGCGGGCGGCAACCGTCGGCTGGCGCGATTTCTTCGCGGACCCGGCGCTCCGCACGCTGATCGGCACGGCGCTCGAGCGCAACCGCGACCTCGCCGTCTCCATCGCCCGCATCGAGGAAGCGCGCGGCCTTTACCGGATCCAGCGGGCCGACCGGCTGCCGACGATTGCGGCGAGCGGCGATGCAGTGCGGAACCGGGGGCAGGTGATTACGCCCGCGGGCGTTGCCGTGGCGGAGCAGGATCGTTTTTCCGTCGGTGTCGGCGTTTCGGCGTTCGAACTCGATTTCTGGGGCCGGGTCCGCAACCTCTCCGAAGCGGCACGGTCGCAATATCTCGCGACCGTGCAGGCCGAACGCGCTTTCCGGCTCAGCCTCGTCCGCGACGTCGCGACCACCTGGTTCGCGCTACGCGAGACCGAGGAGCGCATCACGCTCGCTGAAGCGACGGTGAAAAGCCGTGAAGACGGCGTGCGCATCGCCCAGCGCCGCCTCGATGCGGGCGTCACCTCCGCGCTCGATTTTCGGCAGGCCGAATCGCTGCTCACGCAGGCCGAAACCGAGCTTGCAGGGCTCCGCCTTTCGCGCAGCCGCAACGCGAACTTCCTCGCCGTGCTCGTCGGCGGCCCGCTGCCCGAAACCGCTGCGCCGCTTGCTCTTTCCGAGCAAGATGGCTTCCCGAGGCTCGCGGCGGGCCTGCCTTCGGACCTGCTGACGCTGCGGCCCGACATTCTCGCTGCCGAGGAAACGCTTCGCGCCGCCCGCGCCAACATCGGCGCGGCGCGCGCGGCCTTCTTCCCGACCATCTCGCTCACCGGCACGCTCGGCTTCGCGTCGAATGAACTCGATTCGCTCTTCGATGACGGCAGCTTCAACTGGAGCGTCGGTCCGGCGCTCAATCTGCCGATCTTCGATTTCGGCCGCCGCAAGGGCAATCTCACCGTCGCGGAGGCGCGCGAGGACATCGCCGTCGCCCAGTACGAGAAGACCGTGCAGCTCGCCTTCCGCGAGGTGGCGGATGCGCTCG
>NZ_JACESP010000045.1 GCF_013911755.1 Sphingosinicella sp. | reverse complement strand
AAGCTCGCCGCCTAACATCAACCCCCAGACGAGGCCCGCACTCCGCTAATTTACGCCGCGAGTTGCGCCAAATGTTCTGACGACGGACACCATGTAGATCGCGTAGCGCTTGATGTCCGCCTTGATGTCCTCATTGGCGACGACGATCTTCGCGTCCGGGAATTCTTCGCGAAACACCGCCATGCCAGTGAAATGATCGGTATGGCCATGGCTGATGAGGATATGCGTCAGCGGCAGCTTCATCGCCTTGATCATAGCGGCGAGCTTTCGCGCCTCGTTCGCCTTGCGCTGCACGTCCATCACCACGAGCGACGTGCCGTTCGAAAACACGAACGAATTCACCGTGGCGAAATCGCCCTTGTAGACCGAGACCGTCTTGACACGATCAGCCTGTGCAGGCGACGCGGCAAGCGCCGCAAACAGCGCGAAGGCGAACGCCGCTTTCATCGGGCGCCTGCGTTGGCGCGATCGAACACGACTTCACCGTCGATGTAGGTTTTTTGCACCTTGATCGTGTGGATATCGGTGGCTGGAATTCGGAACGGGTTCTTGTCGATCACGATGAAGTCGGCGCGCTTGCCCGCCTCGATCGTGCCGAGTTCCTTGTCGAGCCCAAGGCGCGTTGCGGCGTTGATCGTGAACATGCGGATCGCCTGTTCCAGCGTGATCGCCTGCCCCGCGCCGAACGTCCGCGCGCTGCCGCCCGGATTCTGCCGCGTGATCGCCGTCTCGATGCCGATCCAGGGGTCGGGCGCGGGAATCACTGCCCAGTCCGACCCGGCGATCACGAGCGCGCCCGCTTCGAAACCATCCTTGATCGGCCAGACGCGTTCAATACGTCGCGCGCCGACCGCCGTGGTGATGTCGTCGTTGATCGGCTGCGGATCCCACAGATAGGGCGAATATTCGATCGCGGCGTTCAGCGCCTTCGGGCGGGGCAAGTCCGCCGGATCGACGAACGTCGAATGTCCGACCTGATGGATCGGGCCGCCATTGCCGTTCTGTTCGCGCGCAAAGGCGATCGCATCGAAAGACGCGCGCACGGCGGCGTCGCCCGCCGCGTGGAACAGCACGTTGAGCCCGAGCTTGTCCCATTTCGCCATCAGCGGATGCAGCTTCGCGGGGTCGAACAACAAGAGCCCGCGCGCAGGTGCATTCGGCTGCCCCGCCTCGTAATCTTCGAGCATCGCGCCGGTGTGGCTCTCGGTCGGCACACCGTCCGCGAAGACCTTGATGCACGTCGGCTTGAAGCGCTCGCGCGTGTATTCGGGAATCGCGGCGATCGTTGCGTCCAGATCGGGATTCGGATGCCCGGCGTGGCTGTAGGCGATGCACGCCTGCACATGCTGTTTCAACTCGCCCTTGTCGGCGAGCGCGGCATAGGCTTCGAGATCGTCGCGAAACGCCATCGCCTCGACATAGCCGGTGATCCCGAAGGAGAGCAGGTAATCGAGATTCTTTTTCAGCTCCGCCTGCGTCCTTTCGGCAGGCTGCGGCGGGAGGTGACGCAGCACGAGATTGCGGGCCGTCTCGCGCAGCACGCCCGTCGGCAGCCCCGCAGCGTCGCGCTCGATAATGCCGCCCTCAGGGTTCGGCGTGTCCTTCGTGATGCCTGCGATGGCCAGCGCCTTCGAATTCACCCACAGGCTGTGGCCGCTCACATCGAACAGCAGCACGGGATTGTCGGGCGAAACCGCGTCGAGCGTCGCGGCAGTGATCGGCGTGCCGGCGAGCACGGAGGCCTGCCACTGGCCGCCCGCAACCCATTCGTCCCGGGCGGCGGCCTTCGCACAGGCGCCGACCCCGGCGAGGAGTTCGGCGGCGGGGAGATCGGGCGAAATGCTGCAGCGTCCTTCGCCGCCTTTCGCCTGCAGCACGGGATGCACGTGCATGTCGTAGAGGCCCGGGAGCACGGTGCGGCTGCCGAGATCGACCTCGCGCGCACCTTTCGCGGCCTTGCGAACCTCCTCGTCATTCCCCACCGCGACGATGCGCCCGTCCTTCACCGCGAAGGCGTTTTTCCACCCCGAGGGCGTGTAGACCTGCGCGTTCCGGTAGATCGTTGACGGCGAGGCCGCGTGGGCGGCGGTGGCAAGCATGGCTACACCGGCTGCGAGCAACGCCCGCCGAACCTTCACCGACCCTCGAACCATGCCTCTCTCCCTGAAAAGACCGCCTGCTATTCTGCTCCGGCCGCTGCCGTGCGCTCGAACACGGCCTCGCCGTCGATGTAGGTTTTTTGCACCTTGATCGTGTGAATCTCCGTCGCCGGGATGCGGAACGGGTTCTTGTCGATCACGATGAAGTCGGCGCGCTTGCCCGCCTCGATCGTGCCGAGTTCCTTGTCGAGGCCAAGGCGCGTCGCGGCATTGATCGTGAACATGCGGATCGCCTGATCGAGCGTGATCGCCTGCCCGGCACCGAACGTCCGCGCGCTGCCGCCCGGGCTTTGCCGCGTGATCGCCGTCTCGATACCGAGCCAGGGATCGGGCGCGGGCACGACGATCCAATCGGACCCCGCGATAACCAGCGCGCCGGCATCGAAGCCGTCCTTGATCGGCCACACACGCGAGATGCGGGGTTCCCCGACCGCCTTGGTGATGTCGTCGCTGATCGGCTGCGGGTCCCACAGATACGGCGAATATTCGAACGCGGCGTTCAGCGCCTTCGCGCGCGGCAGGTCCGCCGGATCGACAAAGGTAAGATGCCCGACCTGATGCATCGGGCCGCCATTGCCGTTCTGCCCGCGCGCATAAGCGACGGCATCGAGTGACGCGCGCACCGCCCAGTCTCCGGCGGCATGGAACAGCACCGTGAGGCCGAGCTTGTCCCACTTCGCCATCTGCGGGTTGAGCGTTTCGGGGTCGAACAACAGGAGCCCCTTCGCGGGCGCATTGGGCTGGCCCGCCTGATAGGCTTCCAGCATCGCGCCCGTGTGGCTGTCGGTCGGCACGCCGTCCGCGAACACCTTCACACACGTCGGCTTGAAGCGCGCGCGCGTGTATTTCGGAATGTCGGCGATGGTCGCATCGAGCTCGGAATTCGCGTGCCCGGCCATGCTGGTCGCGATGCACGCCTGCACATGCTGCTTCAGCGCGCCCTTGTCGGCGAGATCGGCATAGATCTCCAGGTCCTCGCGCATGGCGACAGCCTCGACGAAACCGGTGATCCCGTAAGACAGCAGATGATCGAGGCTCTTCCCGAGCAGGCGCTTCGTTTCCGCGATCGGTTGCGGCGGTATGTGCCGCGTCACCAGTTCGCTCGCCGACTCTCGAAGAAGACCCGTGGGGTTCCCGTTCGCATCGCGCTCGATAATGCCGCCTTCAGGATTGGGCGTATCCTTCATGATGCCCGCGACAGCGAGCGCCTTCGAATTCGCCCAGATCGAGTGTCCGCTGATATCGACGAGCGTGACGGGATTGTTCGGAGACACGGCATCGAGCGTCTGGGCATTCATCGGACCATCGGTGATGCTGGACGCCTGCCACTGGCCGCCCGTCAACCATTCGCCCGGCGCTTTCGTTTTCACGCAGGCGGCGAGGCTGTCCTGAATCTGTTTCGCACCGGCTTCCTGCGGGAGCTTGCAGCTGCCGGTGTAGCCCCGCGCATCAAGCGTCGGGTGCACGTGCATGTCGAAGAGACCGGGGAGCACCGTGCGCTTGCCGAGATCGACGGTGCGCGCCGCGCCTACCGTCTTGCGGATGTCCGCATCGCTGCCCACGGCGACGATGCGGCCGTCGCGCACAGCAAACGCCGTCTGCCATCCGCCCGGCGTGTAGACCTGTCCGTTGTAGTAGATCGTGGCGGGCGATGCCGCGAATGCCGGCGACGCAAGACCGGCAAGGCAGGCTGCAATCACAATTCCCGTACGCCGCTTGTTTATCGAAATCATCGCTCTCCCCAACCCTATTCGAAAAGGCCGCAGCTGCGTCTGCAACTGCGGCCCTTCGCTTCCCTAGAACCGATACGCTGCGGTCACGCCGAACGTACGCGGCCGCACGATGTTCGAACGATAGATCGTCGCGTTGTTGTTGTCGCGTGCCCGGCGGCCGGACCACACGGCCTGATCGAGCACGTTGTTCGCGAACATCGACAGGTCGATGCCGTTCATGCGGTAACCCGCGCGCAGCGACAGCGCCCGGATCGCCGGTGCGTTGCTGAGCGTCGGATCGACACCACCGTTGCGCGGATCGAGGCCCGGCGTCAGGCTCGTCTGGTGCGCGCGGTAATCGAAGTCGGCGCGCACATACGCATCGTCTTCCTCACGCAACGAGAACTCGTGCTGCGCGTGCACCGAAACCGTCCACGGCGGCGTGGTGACGTGGTTGCCCTCCGTCACCAGCGGCACGACGGCGAGCGGACCGCCAAAGAACGTGTCGAGGAACTTGGCGTTGGTGTAGCCGACTTCCGCCTGCAGCGTGAAGTCGTCCGTCACGCGGTAATCGAGCTGCAGGTCGAAGCCGCGGCTGCGAGCAGAGCCCAGGTTTGCCGTGAACTGGAACCCGCAGCCGCCAAGCCCGACGACCTGCTGGATGTTCTTCCAGTCAATCTGGTAGACGCTGCCCTGCACGCTGAGACGCCCGCCGAGCGTGCGGCTCTTCACGCCCGCCTCGTAGCTCCACACCGAGTCCGACTTGTACGTCTCCGGGCGTCCGTCCGGATAGCCGAGCGGATCGAGATCGCTCGCCTGGCACGGCACGCCGACCTGCGGGTTGTAGCCGCCGGGACGGAAGCCCTTCGATGCGGAGGCGTAGATCATGTTTGCCGGATCGACCTGGAATTCGATGCCGAACTTGGGCGTGAACGGCTTTTCCTTCTGCGTGCCGATGTCGGTCACCGGCGGCCCGACGACGGGGCCCTGCGCGAACGAATTGATGTTGAACTTGGTCTGGCCATAGCGCAGGCCCACGGTCAGCGTCAGCTGATCCATCGGCTTGAAGTTCACCTGACCGAACGCCGCGATCTGCGTATCCTTCGAAGTCGTCGACTGATCGTAGATGAGACGACCATCGACGAGCGGCGGGAAGAACGGAATCAGGAACGGCGCGTAGTCGAACAGGAAGCGATCCTCCACCTGCTGGATCGATAGCTGCTTCGCCTTCTGGTAGAAGCCGCCGACCACCCAGGTGAGCGCCGAATCCGTGTTCGCGGACTGCAGGCGAATTTCACCGGTGGTGATCTTCTGCGTGTTCACGAAATCGCTGAAGCCTTCCTGATCGGGGAAGATCGGCAGCGTGATGCCCGTGAACAGGCTCTGGTCGAATAGCGTGTAATCCGAACGGAAGGTCTGCTTGCGATCGAAATACGATCCGATCGCGGTGAGATCGACACCCCCGAACGAATACTGCACGTTCAGCGTCGGCAGATAGAAGCGGTCGCGGCCCGATTCCTGCACGCGGTTGCCGCTCAGGAACACGCCGTTGTCATAGTCGGAGAAGGGCGCGTCCGGCACGGTGAAATCGGCGCGGACATTGTCCCACGACTCCGGGCTGTCGTTGGTATAGATCTTCTGATAGGTGATCGACGGCGTGATGCGGAGTTCCGGCACCGGCGCCCACGTGAAGGCAACGCGGCCGACATAGGAATTCTGGTAGTTCGCGTCGTCGTCGACCACGCCCTTGTCTTCGAAGCGGACACGGTCGATGAAGCCGCCGTCGCGGCGGTAATAGCCGCTCACGCGCATCCCGAGCTTGTCCTCCACGAGCGGCACGCCGTAGGCGACGCCCGCTTCATAGCTGGGGCCGCCGTTTTCGGTGAGCGCGGCTTCCGCCCGCACATATCCGGAAGAGCGCGTCAGGCTCGGCTGCGGCGAGATGAAGCGGATCGTGCCGCCCTGCGAACCCGCGCCGAACAGCGTGCCCTGCGGACCGCGCAGAACCTCGACGCGTTCCAGGTCGAAGATCACCGGATAGGCGTTGCCGCCGCTGTAGCCGAGCGAGCGGATCTGAATGGGCGTGTCGTCGATATAGACGCCGGTGGTCGCCGCGCCTGCGGTCGAATTGATGCCGCGGATCGAAATGTTCGTCGTCGTGTTGGTCGCTTCGAAAACGATGCCCGGCGTCTGCCGGATCACGTCGGCGAATTCACGCACGCCGCGGCTATCGAGCGTTTCCTGCGTGAAGGCGCTGACGCTGAGCGGCACCTTGCTGATCGCCTGCGACTGGCGCGTCGCGGTGACGACGATGTCTTCGAAACCGCCGACGACCTCCGTATTGTCGGTCGCGGCCTGTTCGCCGCTCTGCGCGAACGCGGCGGCCGGCAGCATCAGCGCCGCGATCGCGACGGATGATTTCGCCAGAGTGCGGATCGTTTCTCTTTTCATCATTACCCCCTTCTGTGTTGTGCTGGATGACGAATTACACATTGCTCAGGAACTCAGTGTTCTCTTGTCTATGACTCTGCTCGCCTTTCCCTGTGACCGCGGGAGCGACCCCGCAGGCTGAACGTCGATCTTCACGCTGATGCCGACCATGGTCTTGATGCGGTGGGCGAGCGTGTAGG
>NZ_JACESP010000044.1 GCF_013911755.1 Sphingosinicella sp. | reverse complement strand
CCCGTCACCGCCTGCAGCGGCACGGGTTCAGCCGTTTCCGCCGCCGCCTCGATGCTCGGCGCGTAATCGAGGCCACCGAACGACATCGTGCGCACGCCGGGGCACTGCGCCGCCACATCGCGGCCGTGCTGCGCGAAATGGCGGTCGTCGACGATGAAAAGATCGATGTTCGCGTCCTGCAGCGCGAACGCATGGTCTTCCACATTGGCCTTGGGATGGAGCGGCGTGTAGCGCAGGCCGAGCATCAGCCCGGCCGCGAGCGCGACAATCGCTTCAACGCGATTGGCGGAGAGGAGGGAAAACGCGCTGCCCGGTTTCATCCCCGCTGCGAGATAGGCGCCCGCGTAGCGACGCATGTGCTCGCCCATCTCGCGATAGGTCATGGCACCGTGATCGTCGCTGAGGGCAACCCGATCGCCAAAGCGGCGCGCAGCGCGCACGAACAACTCGCCGAGCGTGCTGGAGAGGTGGATGTCGTCGTTCATGATAGCGTGCCGTCGATGCTGCGCTCGAATGCGCCGAGGGCGTCGTCGATGATCTCGACGAGCCTATCGATATCCGCGCGCGTCGAGATCAGCGGCGGGCACACCATGAACCACTCCCCGAACTGCCCGCCGCCCGTGCGCCGGTGCAGCATCGCGAGCCCGCGCTCCATCATCAGATGCTCGATCCGCGCGGGCGCGTTCAGCGCGAAGGGATAGGATTCTCTGGTGCCCTGATCGGCGACAATCTCGATCGCAAGCTGCAAGCCGCGCCCGCGAATATCGCCCAGAGAACGCCGCCGCTTCTGCACGGCTCTCAGCTGGTCTTCGAGATAGGCGCCCGTCGCCTCGCTCTGCGCCACGAGATTGCTTCGCAACAGCTCATCCAGAACCGCGCAGCCGACCGCGCAGCCCATCGGGTTGGCGACATAGGTGTGGCCGTGCGCGAAGCCGCCCATGGCGCGCAGTTCATTGACCAGCGCCGAAGATGTCACCAATGCGCTGATCGGCGCATAGCCGGACCCCAGACCCTTGCCCAAGGTGAGGATGTCCGGCGCCGCGCCCGGGACATAATGCGACGCGAGGAATTTGCCGCAGCGCCCCGCGCCGCTCATGATCTCGTCGTGGATGAGCAATACGCCGTGGCGATCGCAAATCTCCCGGATACGCCGATAGTAGCGATCCGGTGAAACCAGCGCGCCGGTGGATGTGCCCCCGACGAGCTCGACGATGAAGGCGAGAACCGTCTCCGGCCCTTCGCGCCTGATCGCTTCGTCGAGCGCCTCCGCGCAATAATCGACATAGGTGTCCGCATCGAAGCCTTCCGGCGTGCGATAGGTGATCGGCGCCGGGATTTTCGGCATCGGCACCATCATCGGTCCGAACAATTGCTCCATCACCGGATCGCCGGTGACGCTGAGCGCCCCGAGCGTTGCACCGTGATAGGATGGCATCCGGCTGATGACCTTGTGGCGGCTCGCCTGCCCGCGCGCGAGGGCGAGCTGCCGCGCGAACTTCAGCGCCGCTTCGGTCGCCTCCGATCCGCCATTCAGGAAGTAGGCGGAATCGAATTCGCCTCCACACAGTTCGGCCAATCGGCTCACCAGTTCCTCGTCGGGCCGGCTTTCCCAGATGCGGGCATACGCGAACGTGATCTTTTCCATCTGCGCGCGCATGGCGGCGAGCACACGGGGATGGCTGTGGCCGAGGCCGGTCACCACCGCACCGGACGAGCCATCGAGATAGGACTTGCCGTCCTTGTCGAAGATGTAAACGCCTTCGCCGCGCACCGCGATGGGGAATGAAGGCGCGCCCGGCGGCGAAATGAATCCTTGTGCCGACAGGCGCATCAGTTCGGTCCCTTGAATGAAGAAAGTTGAGCCCGGGGCCCGCGCACGGCACGGCCCGCCAAAAAGCGCTCGACACCGATATAGGCCATGCCGACGGCGAAACCCGTGGCGGAGTTGAGGATCAGCGGGAGCGCCATCGCAGGCTGTGCCAGCAGCGACGTGACGATGAAGATCGCCAGGCCTTCCTGCCGGATGGCATGTTCGCACACGATGGCGGTGCGCTCAGCCCGCGCCACCGAAAAGAGGCGCGCGAACAGGAAGCCCGTGCCGACCATGAGCAGATTGAGCGCCAGCACCGCGGGCCAGACGCGCGCCACAGCTTCCACGAAGGTCTCGCGCTGCTGCCACATCAGCAGCAGAAAGATCGCAATGATAACGACTGCCGCGACATGGCGCAGCGGCGCCTCGATCGCGTCGCGCACGCGGGGCAGGTATGCCCGCACCAGCATTCCGAGCACCACCGGGAGCAGCGAGATGCGCGCCACCGGGATGATCGCCTCCAGCGGCGAAATGGAAACCCGTTCGATGCCGCCCATGAAAATGGCGTAGCCGATAGTGAGCCACAGCGGCGCGAGCACGCTGTAGGCGACCGACCCCGCCGCCGTCATCGAAATCGAAAGTGCGAGATCGCCGCGGCCCCAGAAGGTCAGCAGGTTCGAAAGCGTGCCGCCGGGGCAGGTCGCGACAAGATAGATGCCGACCGCGAGCGCGGGCGCCACCCCGCTCAGGTGCGCGACACCGACGCCGATCGCGGGCACGATCACCAGCAGACACGGCAGCGCCACCAACAGCGCCTTGGGATGGCGCACGATGCGGGCGAAATCGTCCAGCCTGAGCGCCAGCCCCAGCGAGAACATCATGACCGCCAGAGCGATCGGCAGAACGAGATCGTAGACCATCACCATGGGCGCGGGGCCGTCACGGTAACCGCCAGCGGCCTCGGCCACCTCTCCTGCCGCTGCAAACGCAAGAAAAACGGCGGAAAGTGTCGATTGATGCCGTCCATCGCCCCCTATCCCCCCTCTTGCATTTTTTATACTCATACCTCATCCTCACATTTATGCAACGGGTATAAAGCGACGGGGAACGCCGAGGTCCGGCATCCCGCGCAAAAGCAAGGGGAGAGCGGCGATGTTTGTGCGGAATTGCTGGTATGTCGCGGCGTGGTCGCATCTGCTGCCGGCGGGGGTCGTGATCGGTCGGCAGATTCTGGACGAGCCGATCGCGCTCTACCGCACCGAGTCGGGTGCCCTCGTCGCCATGGAGGACCGCTGCCCTCACCGACTCGCGCCGCTGTCGCTCGGATGCGTGCAGGGTGAGCACCTGCAGTGCCGATACCATGGGCTCACCTTCGATACGGCCGGCAACTGTATCGACGCGCCCGGTACGGAAAAAATTCCGCCGCGTTCCACCGCACGCACGTTTCCGGTCGCCGAACGCGATGGATGGGTCTGGGTCTGGGCCGGCGCTCCTCACCTCGCGAACGAAGCGCTGATCCCGCGCGGTTTCGATCTCGGCGATCCGCGTTTCACCATGCGCCATGGCGAGATCCGCTACGAGGCCGACTATCAGCTCGTGAACGACAATCTCTGCGACCTGTCGCACCTGGATTTCCTGCATGAAACGACACTGGGCGGCGCAACATCGGGCGGCTGGTCAGTCCAGCCCCCACGCGTGACTCCCCTTGAACGCGGCGTCCACATCGAGCGCTGGCTGAGGGACCGGCCCAGCAGTCCCGGCGGCAATGAACTGACCGACATCTGGAGCTGCTACGATTTCAGCGTGCCCGGCATTCTGGTCATGCGCACGACCTTTTATCCGCGCGGCTCGGCGGATCGCTGCGGCCTCGCCGCGCCGTCGGATGACCTTGTGCCGCTGCTCCGCCGTGTGGATCAACAGGCGGTCACGCCCACAGGCGAAAACTCGTGCAATTATCTTTTCGCCGCAGGCTTTGAAGGCACGACGCCGTCGCCCAAGGCAATGGAACGCATGTACAAGATCGTCATGGACGCGTTCGCGGAAGACCGCACGATGATCGAAGCCCAGCAACGCATCTGGGATCTGACGCCAGCGTCACGCAAGAAAGCGTTCCTGCCGAGCGACAAGGCCCCTCACCTGTTCCGCAAGGTCGTGGCGAGGCTGCTCGATCGGGAGCTCAATGCAAGCTAGATTTGCGCTCGGTGTCGACATTGCGACAAACCAAATAGCGCCGGGAAAGGATTCGAAGTTTGATAAATTTTCGTCTCTTTCATACGATGACAGATATCAGGGACTTTTCCACGGAATGGTTCGAGTCTGAAAGCGAGCCGTTAGCGACACCGTTCCTTACCGATTCGTGGTCCAGTTTTGGGCCGACTTCAGACCGGCAGCTTCCGAGGCTGAATCGAAGATAGCCGACATTCACACGTGGGCGACGTTAAGCGACCAGTTGAGGTCGTTGATCAACTATCGGTGGTGCCAGAATGCCAACGGTCCAAGCGGTTGCGACACCTTACTCTTTTGCGGGTGAGCTCATTTGCTCCAGCTAGCGGCTTGATAGACAGTCGCACCTTGCCAGATAACTCGGCACTGTTTGGAGCGGCCGTTCGCTTTTGTGCACAAGGTCGTCCAGCGTAAACCAGCGACCTTTGAAGAGGCGCTCGCACATCCCCTTCTCCCAGCGTCTATCTGGACAGAGTGTTTCGGAAGGGGGCATCCAACCCAATATGATGCATTCAGGCTCCTTGCCGCGAGCCTGAAGCACGGCTGTCCCCTCAAATCAACGGGTGCTGAACCCTCGCGCAGGTGGCGGAGAGGAACGTGCCTCCCCGCCTGAGCGCGACCGGGCGTTTGTTATCGCCCGAACTTGAAAGCGACTTGCAGCAGAACCTCGCGCCCCCTTCCGAGATAGGCGAACCGGTCGCCCAAGGTGCCGGTCGCAGTCCCTGTCCCTGCATTGCCGAGCGGCGTGAAGGGCACGTTGGGAGAGGCGACGAATATGAACTTGTTCGTCAGATTGCGTCCGATGACGGAAATCTGCCACATGTCGTCGTCGGCACCGAAGCGTACCGATGTATCGAACAATGTATAGGATTTCTGCCGGCTGGCGGGATCATTCGATGCGTCGGTCAGATAGCTGCTCGAATGAGTGAGGCCGCCGGTCAGCCCGAGTTTGTACTGATCGCCGATCGGCGTGTCATAGTTGAAACCGGCTTGAATATTCCATTTCGGCGAGCGCGGAATGACCTGTCCGGCGAGTTGCTGGGCTTCGAAGCCGCCCGCCCCATTGTTCTGCGCGGGGCTGAAATTGAGATTGCAGCCGAGCGCGATGGTCTGGCCATTGTAGCAAGGTGCCGTCGCGAAATCCTTGTAACGCGAATTATTATACGCCAGCGCGCCGTTGATCGACAAACCGTCGAGCGGTGTGCGCCAGGTAAAGTCGGCCTCGAACCCTTCGACCTTTGCCGATGCCGCATTGCGGATCGAACTGGTGGCGTTGGTGAAATTCACCACCTGCAGGTCGTTGATCTTGTACGTGTAGGCAGCGGCATTGACGAGAAGCGTACGGCCGAGGCGCGCCTTGACGCCGGCTTCGAAGCCCTTGATCGTTTGCGGTTTGTAACTGAGATCGACGTCCGGCGCGAACAGTTCCACCGAGCTGGAATTGAAACTGCCCGACAGAAAACCCTGCTTGTACGAAGCAAATAGCGTCAGGTCGTCGTTAGGTCTGAACGAGACAGTAGCTTCCGGCGACCAGTTTTTCCAGCTGTCATGGTCCTTGAGGAGCGAGGCGCCGCGAGCGTTGGGGGTTGTCGACAGGATCGTCGTATCGTCGAGGATGGTGGTATTCGGCCCGCCGGCAAAGCCGACGAAGAGTCCGCCGCCGTCGCGGACATCGGTCAGACGCTTCTTTTCATATGAGTAACGCACGCCACCCGACAATTCCAGTTGCGGGGTGATTTCGAAGGTCCCCTCGACAAATGCCGAATAGGCTTCGCCCTTCATCGAAAAGCTGTAATTGTTGATCTGTACGGGCGTGTTTGGCCCACCCAGGCCTGGGATGACGGCGTCGAACAGCGGGAATAGCCCGCCGAACAAATAAGTGTAGGACTGGGTCCGGGCTTTAATGTTGCTATAATAGAGACCTGATGAAAAATTAAACGGGCCATCCAGGTCCGTAGATAAGTTAAGTTCCTGTGAATACTCTTTATTATTCAACGTGTTGCAGCTTGGCAGAATGACGGCATAGCTGCTCTCGTAATTCTGACATTGATCAAGCACGACTTTGTACAGGCCGGTCGCGGAGGTGATCGTAAATTTTTCAGAAGGACGAAAGTTCATGACCAGACTCGACAGGTACTGGTCCTGAACCTGGAAATTCTTGCCGTCGCTTCGGAACAGATCCAAGGTCGCTGGAATGGTAGCGAGCACGGGACCGTAGCCAGCATTGACGTTGAACTTGCCGGCGCCGCACTGCGCGTTGTCGCCGATGACCGGACCCAGAAAGGAGAATTGGCGGACGCCCAGCGGGCAGCTCACAAATGCGCCTGCGGCTTGCGGACCGTTGCCGTCGACCCGGCCATAGTTGAACTTGAACCGTGCGTCGAAATTGGACGCAGGCTCAAACTTGAGCGTCGCGCGAACTCCGTAGTTGGTGGCTTGCGGGTTGCGCGAGTCGGCGAAATAGATCGAGTCTCGCGGCGTCTGATCGATCAGATACCCCTGCATGTCTGAATATTGGCCGGCGAGCCGGAAGCCGAGGCTGTCGGTGATCGGGGTAGAGAAATAGCCTTCGGCCCGCATCTCGCGGGCATTGAGCTCATATCCGAACTTCGCGCCGACCTCGAGGTGATCGCCGGGGTCATTGGTCCGGATCGTGACGATGCCGGCCATGCTGTTCTTGCCGAAGAACAGCGCCTGGGGACCTTTGAGCACTTCGACTTGTGCCACGTCGAAGTCGGTCATTCGCCGGATTGACGACTTGGCAATCTGTACCCCATCGATCGTGAAGGATACCGCCTGGTCGCCGAAGGGGTTCGAATCTGGCCCGCTGATCCCCCGTATCGAGATGTTGCCGCCCTGCACTGCGCCGCCTTGCGGACCGATCAGGAGCTGCGGCACAATCCGCGACAGACCATCCAGATTGACGACACCGCGGTTCTGCAGCGCTTCTCCGGCGACAGCCGTGACGACCACCGGGACCGCGATAAGCGACTCTTCGCGCCGCCGCGCGGTAACGATAATCGCATCATCATTGGGCGTTTCTCGCGCTTCGATCGCCTCGGACCGGACGTCCGGCGCCGACTGAGCTAACGCCGGTTGCACTCCCGCCAGGGCCGCCGAACCGCAAAGCAGAACCGTGACCTTCTGCACCCTTTTCATAGCAATACTCCCACGTCGCTTTTTGATTATATCCAGCGTCGCCATATTCGAACCATGGCCTTCCGCATTCTTGGGCCAAGGTCAGTGAAACGGCTCTACATTTCCGCGCCTTGGAGAGATGCGAAATTCCTTTGGGGGGGCAAGAGGGGCAGGCGAACTTCGTAACAGAAATAGCTCTTCTCGAAATGGGCGGAGCCTTTGCAACAGGGTACGAGCGTTTACTTGTTGAATGGTGGTGGCTGCTTGCATGGAATTGCGGCCGGTCGATCGGGCCGGCTGCACGGAAGGACGGGCGGGCGCCGCGGTGAAAAACCTCGTGTGGCTCCTGCGCACTTCAGGGCCGGAGCAGAAAGCCGAGGGCCGCGCAGAAGGCGACGGGGCGCGGCGAAGCCCGGAACCGGACCGAGAAGGATGATAAATGACGATCGACCACGCCGATAAACTCTTCATTGACGGTCGATGGTCGGCATCGTCCGGTGCCACCACGATCCGCGTGATCAATCCGGCGACCGAGGAGTTGTTCGCCGAAGTCGCGGAAGCACAGGCCGGCGACATCGCGCGCGCCGTCGCGGCCGCGCGGTCGGCCTTCGACCATGGCCCTTGGCCTCGGCTGACGCATCACCAGCGCGCCGAATATCTGCGGTCAATGGGCAAGGCGCTGCAGCAGCGCACGCCTGCGATCGCACGATCCTGGTCGAGCGAGATGGGCATCATCCTGCCGGCTGCCGAAGGCGTCGCGGGGTGGTCGGCCGCCGTCTATGACTATTATGCCGGTCTGGCGGATAAATTTGCGTTTGAGGAAGTCCACACACTCCAGACCGAGAATGTCGGCCTTCTCGTGCGCGAACCGGTGGGCGTCGTCGCGGCGATCATCCCGTGGAACGCGCCGCCGTTGCTTATCGCCTACAAGATTGCGCCGGCGCTGCTTGCCGGATGCACAATCATTCTCAAGGCATCGCCCGAGGCTCCCAGCGCCGCTTACGCCGTGGCGGCGGTTGCCGAGGCGATCGGCCTGCCGCCAGGCGTGCTCAACATGCTGACCGCAGAGCGCGAGGTCTCTGAAGAGCTTGTGCGCAATCCGGACGTGGACAAGGTGACGTTCACCGGGTCGAGCCTGGCGGGCAAACGGATCGCGTCAATCTGCGGCGA
>NZ_JACESP010000043.1 GCF_013911755.1 Sphingosinicella sp. | reverse complement strand
CCCGGCCACATCATCGTCGCGCGCGGCGACACGCGGCTGAAAGTGCCGCTGCTCACATTCGACGGCACCGCCCCCGCGGCGACGCTCGTGACGACGGACACGAAGGCGAAAGCCGGGCCCGTCGCGAAGGCCCCCACGCTGTCGCGCGCGGCGTTCAGCGGCGACAACCGCCGCCGCCAGACGCTCGCCTTCCAGCTCGGCCTCGTCCGCGAACAGCACGGCGAAATGATGCTCGGCTTCCGCGTGCGCAAGATCTCCACGATGCCGTTCTTCGCCCGCGCCGGCCTGAAAGACGGCGATATTGTCAGCACGATCAACGGCGGCGGCCTCCATGATGAGGAAAAGGTGATGGAACTTGCCGACGAACTCGCCCAGTCAAAGCGCGTCGTGATCGGCTATATGCGCGACGGTGAGGCCCGCGAAGCGGTGGTCGACTTCACCGACTGATCGTATTGTTACAGAATTATTTCACTTTCACGAAAATACCGTGAAAGTATTGATTCGAACTGTCACAATATGCGTTCGCAAAACATTGCGAAATTTGTAATATTTCCATCATGAATCACCCCTAGGCGTCCGGCTCGGGACGGCAGTCATTGCTTCTGATTCGCAATGACCGCCTTGTTTGCCAACGACCACCAAAGGGGTGCTTCAATGTCACATCTCCGCAGTTTCCTGATGCTTGGTTCCGCGCTCGCGCTTGTCGCCTGCGGCGCTGACGACGTTGCATCCCCGGGCGAGGGCGTCATCGTGACGCCGACCCCCACGGCTGACTGCCCGACCGGCACGGCCGAGGTGAGTTCGGTCGCGGGCCTGCGCACCTGCCAGGTTTCGGGCACGATCACCGGCAGCCTCGTGCTGCGCAAACTCGACGGCATCGTCTATTCGCTTTCGGGCGTCGTTCAGGTCGGCGTCGACGTCGGTTCTGACGGCACGGCGCCGGGCGGCACCGCGGGCATCCTGACCATCGAGCCGGGCGTCACCGTATTCGGCTCCTCGGGCGCCGATGCGCTCGTCGTCAACCGCGGCTCGCAGATTTATGCCGAAGGCACGGCTGCCGAACCCATCGTCTTCACGAGCCGCGCCAACATCGAGGGCACCTCGACGGCGGAAAGCATCGGCCAGTGGGGCGGTCTCGTCATCCTCGGCCGTGCGCCGATCGGCACCTGCTCGGCGGGCGGCACGACGCCAGGCACGGCGGGTTGTCAGGCAGCGGTGGAAGGCGTCACCAACGCCTACTACGGCGGCGGTCTCGCCAATGACAACAGCGGACGGCTCAAGTACTTCCAGATCCGCTACTCGGGCTTCGCGCTGTCGGCGGGCAACGAGCTGAACGGCATCACACTTGCGGGTGTCGGCCGCGGCACGACCTTCGAGTACGTGCAGGTCCACAACAGCTCGGACGATGGCATCGAGTGGTTCGGCGGCACCGTGAACGGCAAGCATATCGTGCTGACCGGCAACGACGACGACTCGATCGACACCGACAACGGCTATACCGGCGTCAACCAGTTTGTGATCGTCACGCACCGCGCCACGGCCGGCTCCGCTGGCGGCGACTATGTCTGGGAAGCCGGCTCGGGCGATGGATCGGTCAACGAAACCGTCCGCCAGGACACGCATTTCGCCAACGTCACGGCCGTGGCGAACGGCGGCGCGGCGATCCTGCTGCGCGGCGGCGGCGACTATCAGCTGACCAACTGGGTCTTGGCTGGCGCGGCGTCCTCCGCCTGTCTCGATATCGACGGTGCGGCGACCATTCAGGCCGCCGGCGCCGGTACGGACGAGAACGGCCCGCCGGTGTTCAAGTCGGTGTTCTTCGCCTGCGCGGCGCCCTACATTGACGATGCCAACGTCACGGGAGCGCAGATTCAGGCGCTGTTCGAGGTAGCCGGCAACAACAACACCGCCGCCGGAACATCCACGCTGACGAGCGTCTTCGTGAACGGTGCCAACGAAAGCGGCGTCACCGCGGTCAACAACCTCGCGACCGTGAACAGCTTCTTCCAGAACGTGGACTACATCGGCGCCGTGCGGAACGCTGCCGACACGTGGTGGCAAGGCTGGACCTGCGGCCTCGGTACTGGAACCGCCTGCACCGTCAATCCGGCGAACTGATCCGTCCGTGAAGCATCCGGGGCGGCGGCGCGCATCGGCGGCCGTCGCCCCCCTTCAGTTCAGGAAGATGGGAAAGCCCGCATGACCAGAATCTCGTCGATCACCACCCTGCTGCTGTCGAGCGCGCTCATATCAATGCCTGCGGTGGCGCAGGAAACGCAGCCGCAGCCGCAGCCGCAGCAAGATGAATCCATTGATATTTCCGCGCCCGGCGTGAGCGCCAGCGACGAGGTGATCGTCGTGCAGGGCCGCTACATACCCGAACCGCTTCGCGCAACGCCGGAAGTGATCAGCGTCCTCTCCGCGGCGGAAATCGCGCGCACCGGCGAAGGCGATATCGCGGGCGCGCTCCAGCGCGTCACCGGTCTCAGCCTCGTGGGCGGTCGCTTCGTCTACGTGCGCGGTCTCGGCGAGCGCTATTCGCTGGCGCTTCTGAACGGCCTCCCCCTGCCTTCGCCCGAACCGCTGCGCCGCGTTGTGCCGCTCGACATCTTCCCGACGGACGTGATCGCAAGCTCGGTTGTGCAGAAGAGCTATTCGGCGAACTATCCCGGCGAATTCGGCGGCGGTGTCATCAACCTGACGACGGCGGCGATCCCCGAGGAGAGTTTCCTCAAAGTCGGCGGCAGCATCAGCGGCGACAGCGAAACCACCTTCGAGCGCGGCTACACCTACTACGGCAGCGACACCGACTGGACGGGCTTCGACGACGGATCGCGCACGACTCCGGCGAACCTGAAGGCTGCAATGAACAGCGGCAACCTTCTGGTGGTCGGCCCGAATTTCAGCCTTGATACGATGAAGGGCCTGACTGCGAGCCTGCTCAATGCGCCGACCACGGTCGTGCAGCGCAACGACGACATTCCGCTCAACGGATCGCTCGATTTCAGCGGCGGTCTCAGCTTCGATATCGGCAGCGACCGCTTCGGCGTGATTGCAGCCTTCGGATGGGACAACAGCTGGGAAACGCGCGGCGGACTCCAGCAGCAGACGATCGGCCTCTCCGCGAACAGCGAAGGCCAGGATATCATCAAGCCAGACAGCAACTTCCGGTTCCTTTCGACCGAAAATCGCATCGTCGTGCACGGCCTGCTCGGTTTTGGCTACGAGTTCGGCGAGCACAAGCTGCGCTGGACCAACCTCTACATCCGCGACACCTCCAAGGAGGCGCGCGTCCAGGACGGCGTCGACGAGATCAATGTCGGCTCCGATCGCCTGAACAAGAGCTACACGAACTGGTTCGAGCGCCAGCTGATCGACACGCAGTTTGTCGGCGAGTTCAAGTTCAAGGATGTCGCACTCGACGTGCGCGGCACCTATGCGAACACGCAGCGCGAGGCGCCGTATGAGCGCGCGTTCAGCTATCGCTACGACGAGGAGATCGGCGATTTCCTGAATGACCTGCGCACGGGCGGCCAGAGCGCGACGATCTCGTTCTCGGATCTTTCTGAAGACGTGTGGGCGGGCTCCGCGAACGTCAGCTGGAAGCTGCCGACTGAACGCGATATCACGCTGACCGCGGGCTATGCCTACGCGGACACGACGCGCACCTCGACGCGCCGCGATTTCGCCTTCCTGCCGGAAGCGAGCCTCGGCCTTGCGGTTGCGCAGCAGCGGCCCGACTATCTGCTTTCTGACTACAACATCTACACCTACGACATCGTGCTCACCGACCGCTCCGGTGCAGCGGGTGTCGCGAAGTACGATGCGGGTCTGGAGGTACACGGCGGATACGTGCAGGCCGAGATCGAGCTGATGGAATTCCTGAACGCCAGCATCGGCGTTCGCTACGAGGACGCCAAGCAGTTCGTGAACGCCATCGATCTTTTCGGCACAGGTGGCGGCGCCGGTCTTTCGACGAGACTTGCCAACGATTATTTCCTGCCCGCCGCAACGATCACGTGGAACTTCGCGGAGGACATGCAACTCCGCATCGCCGCCTCGAAGACGATCGCCCGCCCGCAGTTCCGCGAGCTGGCGCCGCAGCAGTATTTCGATACGGAATCGGATCGTACGTTCATCGGCAACTCGTACCTGACCGACAGCGAGCTCCTGAATTTCGAAGCGCGCTACGAATGGTACATGGGCCGCAACGAGCGCGTGTCGCTCGCGGGCTTCTACAAGAAGATCGACAAGCCGATCGAGGCAATCGCCACGCAGCAGGGTCAGACGTTCTTCACCACCTTCGCCAACGCGCCGGAAGCGCAGCTTTACGGTGCGGAACTCGAGGTGCAGAAGTACTTCGCGCTCTCGGACTGGCTGCCCGGCAAGTTCTTCGAGACGCGCGACCTGCTGATCGCGACGAACTACACGTACACGCAATCGAAGATCAAGGTGAGCGCCGGCGACACGACGATCCCCACCGACACCGCAGGCGTGCCGATCGCGGCCTCGCTCGTTTTCAACGACGGTGCGAAGCTCACCGGCCAGTCGGATCACATCGTCAACGTGCAGATCGGTTTCGAGGACAGCGAAAGCCTGTCGCAGCAGACGCTGATGCTGACCTACGCCAGCAACCGCATCTCGAACCGCTTCTCCTATCAGGGCACGCCGATCGACTTCATCGAGGAACCCGGCCTGCGTCTCGATTTCGTGGCGCGACAGGGCTTCACGGTTGCAGGCCGCGAGCTTGAGGTGAAGTTCGAGGCACGCAACCTGACGGGCGAGAACTACGAGGAATTCCAAGAGTTCAACGGCACACGTGTCGATCGGAACACCTACGACATCGGCCGTTCCTTCTCGCTGGGTCTCAGCGCGAAGTTCTAAAACTCCGGGTCAGACGGAAAGGGCCTCGCCGCGTGCGGGGCCCTTTTTATTTCACGCCCACTGACGTTCGCGGAACCACTTGGTGATGACGTATTTCACACCGCTCCGCACCTTCATCGCGGCGTGCAGCGTCGCGGGATTGGGCGTGCCGTCGGCGCGGCGGTTGTTCCACGCGACGATCTTTCCGGTTTCCGGCTGCACGATCTTGTCGATCACCTTGAAGCGCGTCGCGCCGCCCGCGGCGGGCTCGTTGAGGTAGATCATCGCCGTCCACGTGCGCTGCCCGGAGACGGTGCAGTAGCGCGCGTAATCGGGACCATCCGGTTCGAAATAGTCGGTGTGCTGTTTGAATTCCTGCCCGACCGCGTAGCGCTGGCCTTGAATGGGTTCGCCAAAGGCGGGATCAATCCCCATCCAGGTGCAGATGCGTTCATTGAGCGCGGCGACAACGGGGTCCGCGCCGTCGAGATCGCAGGTCTCGCTGGTCCGGTAGGCGGCGTAGCCCAGATCGTCGGCGATTTCGGACGGGCGCCGCTTCGCATCGATGCGCGCGACGATCCCGGCGCATTCCTCCGGGGTCAGAAAGCGCTTCCGGATGTAGAGGTCGAGCTTCGGACTCGGGACCTTCTGCGCGCCTTCCAGCATCGGCTCAGCTCCGCCAGTAAGCCTCGACGTCGCCCTTCAGCGTGATGGTGAGCGGCTTTCCGCGCCGGTCCACCTTCTTGCCGAGCGCGGCGCGAATCCAGCCCTCGCTGACGCTGTATTCCTCCACGTCGATGCGCTCGCGCCCCTTGAAGCGGATGCCCACGCCGCGCTCCATCGCCTCCTGGCTGAAGAACGGGCTATCCGGGTCCGCGCTCAAGCGGTCTGGCGGGCTGTCGGTTTCGGTCATGATCTGATCCTGCTGTGTCTTCGCCCGCTTGTTAGCCTCTTTCGCGCGAAAGAAAAGAGCCGCCCGGCACATGTCCGGGCGGCCCGTTCCGCCGGCCGCGATGGGGTTCAATACGAACCGGCGGCACGGCCTTCAGTAGCAGTAGCGACGCTTGCCGCCCTTGGCGTCGATCTCGTGGCCGATGAGCGCACCGAGACCCGCACCGATAACGGTGCCGACGGTCTTGTCGCCGCGACGCGCCACCTCGTTGCCGAGTACACCGCCGAGGACGCCGCCGATCAGCGTACCTTCGATGTTGCTGTCCTTGCGGCAGCGGTCGTAGCTCGAATAATAGCGGCCATTGTTGCCGTACCAGCCGCCGCGATAGTCGCTGGAGCCGCGGTAATACACCGGGCGATAGCTGTCGTAATAGCGGCGTCCGTCGTAGAAGCGGCCATCGCGATAGCCTTCGCGATAGGCATGGCGCTTGTCGCGCCGATCATCCCAGCGGTCGTACTTGCGACCGTCGTGATAGCCCTTGCGATAGGCCTTGCGTTCGTCGTGGCGATCCTTCTGCCAATGCTTGCCGCCACGATCCCAACGGTCGTTGTCGGCCATCGCCGGCGCGGCGGTCAGCATGGTCATCGCCGCAGCGGCCATCAGAATCTTCCTGAACATATCCGTCTCTCCACTCTTCGTTGGTGGTCATCGGCGGGAGGGGAACGAAAGCCGCCGATGACCACACGGGAGAGATTGCGACTCGGCCCTTGAACGGCTTGTGAATGTCTCTGTCAGGGTTCGGACAGGTGCGACGAACGGCCCGTCGCAGGTGATGCTGCGACGGGCCAGAGCGGCTCAGCGCGTGGGAGGGCGCGCCGAACCGTCTTCAAGGGCGGCGCTTTGCATCGCGGCGCCGACGGGGCCGATGGCCGCGTGCGTTGCCTCGCGGCAGCGGCGCACCTCGCGCTTGCCGACAAGATCGGCGCTCGATGCCGTGCCGCAGGCGCTGCGCACGGCGATCCCGATGCGGCGATCGAGCGCGCGGCGCCCTTCGTGGGTCGCAAGGTCTAGATCGCCGTAGGACACGACGCGCGTGGCCTCTGTGGTAGGTTCGGCGGCGGCGGGCAGCGCCCACAGGGCGCCGGCGAGCGCGGAGAGCGCAAGCAGGGTTTTCATCGTTTGAACTCCATGCAGTGTGGGAGGGGTTCGCGGCGCCGCAGTGCCTGAATAGCGCGTTTGCGCCCACTCTCCGAACAACGATATTGCCAGCACGTTCTGCAAATGTGCAGAATGCGTGCGTGTTCGACTGGAACGATCTGCGCCATTTCCTCGCCGTCGCGCGCACGGGCAGCACGCTTGCGGCGGGTCAGGCGCTGCGGGTCAGCCAGACGACCGTGGCGCGGCGCATCACCGCGCTGGAAGCCGCGCTGGGCGTGACGCTCTTCGAGCGGCGGCAGAGCGGCTATGCGCTGACCCCGGCGGGCGAAGCCCTGCTCCTCCATGCAGAGGCGGTGGACACGGCGACGGCCAACTTCGCGGACGCCGCCAACCACCATATCCGGCAAGCCAGCGGCATGGTGCGCCTCACCGCGCAGGAAATCCTCACAGTCACGGTACTTGCCCCTGTGCTACGGGACCTTCGCCGCGCCTATCCATCCATCACGATCGAGCTCGACACCACGGATACGGTCCGCGATCTGTCCGCAGGAGAAGCGGACGTCGCGCTGCGCTCGGCCCGGCGCATTCACGGCGGAGGGCTTGTCTGCCGCCGCCTTGGAGACGAACCATGGACCGCCTATTGCAGCCGCAGCTATGCGGCCTCGAATGGCGTGCCCCGCACCGTCGAAACGTTGCGCGAGCATCCGCTGATCGTCGGAGGCGGCGGGCGGATATGGGAAATCTACAAGACTTTTCTGGAACAAAACGACCTCGGATCCGCCGTCGCCATCCATCACGCCTCGGTCACCGGCATTCTCGCGGCGGTGAAATCAGGATCAGGCGTCGCCATTCTCCCCGGTTTCGTCGCGGACGCGGACCCGGACCTCATCTGCTGCATTCCCGTGCCCGGCGGCGTCGAACGCGGCGTCTGGCTGGTGACGCACGAACGCGTGCGACATGTGCCCCACGTAAGGGCGGTGATGGATTTTCTCGGCGATGCGCTCTCCCGGCTGACGCGGCGGCCCGTGGGGGGATGAGCGGACTGGAAAATCGTGCGTCCCTCGACTTCGCTCGGGATGAAGGGCCTTTTTGATCAACGATCATCATCCCGAGCGAAGTCGAGGGGCGCACGACCCGAACAACAGAGGCGGTTTCGTTCTCTAACCTTCTCAAGGGCATAAATTCGTTAGCAAGCCTAAGGTCGATTCGTGGAATTGGGAGGGGACGCCGGAATTAGACGCCTTTCCATTCCAAGCCACCAGGCAGATCGAAGGCCGCATAGTCTACCTGAAGAACGCGCCTTCGGGCTGGTTCTGTGGCGGCCTCGGAAGCGTGCAGAATAGGCGTCGAATACAGCCAAAGATCGCCCGCCGCAGCCAAACAAGCCATGGTGCCGCAACGAGCCACGATCTCTTCCACCTTTGAAACTGGAACCATACCGACAGCGTGAGAGCCTGGAGCGATCAAAAGGGGTGCGTTTGTGGCAGGCACGTCGTCGAGATGGGCACGAATTGTTACCATCCGGGTAAGAAGATCGAAGGGAGGCGCTACATGGTTCAGGCCTTGCTTGACCGTCCAAGGCCCGAAGCCCTCAACCTCGCACCTTTCCCTAACGCAGATCGTCCGATCCTGATGCCAAGCCAATGACCAATTTGTTGTGGGTGTCTTGTTGAAAAGGATGGCCCGAACCGGTCTGGCAAGAGGACCTAAAGCCATCGCAGCGATCGCGCCGATGCCTCCCTCAATAGCCAGCAACGTTTCGAGTGCTTCGTTCCCGTGTAGGCGAACGCCCACTTCATCAGCCGGCGAACCAGCAAGGACCGTACTCAGTTGCGACAAACAGGGCTGAACCGCGCCCCTGAACAGCTGCGCCCCAACGACACGAAACTGGTCGGTTACCTCGATCATCAGCCGAAATTAAGTGCATGTCTTCCCGAGCGCAACGTACCGCCCACCCCTAAGC
>NZ_JACESP010000042.1 GCF_013911755.1 Sphingosinicella sp. | reverse complement strand
GTAAGCTCTCAGCGTACCGGCGAGGACGTGGATGCCGCGCTTCGGCCGAAGCGCGGCATCCACGTCCTCGCCGGTACGCTGAGAGCTTACGATGCGTTCCTGATCCGTCACGCCGTCTCCATGCGATAGCCGGCCGCGCCTGTCGAGCCTTCGACGGGCAGCTGCATCAGAACGGGTTCAGCGTATATCCCTGCTGTTGAAGCAGGGCATGGGCCGTCATCGCCGAAAGCGAAAGCTTCACGCCGGGCAACAGATCCGCCTTGGTCACCCCCATGCGTGCTGCGCTTTGTCCGCAAAGGTAGACCGCGACCCCACGCTCCAGAAGCGCGGCGACAACGGCAGCCGAACCGTTCGGCTTGTCCCCGTTGTGCGCACGGTAAACCTTATCGTTCGTCACGTCCCAACCGGCGGTGCCGTGCACGATGATCGCCAGGTGGATGTTTTCCAGCGGAACGCCCGCCGCGACATGCATGTTGATGAAACGGCCCGCGCTGTCGAACGTGCGATTGATCTCGCCCGCATCCGCGCCCTTGGCGACATCGAACGCCACCTTGAAAACGGTGTCCTTCGGGATCAGGAGATCGGATTCGACCGGTGCGATCTTGCCGAAGTCCGAAAAGACCGGGCCGGGCCGAAACGGTTCTGCCTGGGCGGTGCCGGCGGTCATCATCATGAGTGCAACCGGGATCAGCCCGCGCATTGACGTTCCTTTCATCACCGTGCGGCTTTCTTGAGCGCCAGCCGCACGACGGTCCCGACATCGGCGCCCGCTCCGGCTTCCTCCATGGCCGCCGTTACGACGCGGTTCGCTTCGGCGGGTTTATAGCCGAGGTTGGCGAGTGCGGAGAGCGCGTCCGCGGCGATACCGCCTGCGGGCAGAGCGGGCGCAAAGCCGCCGATCGGGATCGCCACGCCCGCGATGCCGCCGGCCTTGTCCTTCAGTTCGTTGACGATGCGCTCGGCGAGCTTCGGACCGACGCCGCTCGCGCGGCCCACCATCGTCTTGTCGCGATTGGCGATGGCGGCATGGATTTCATCCGGCGTCAGCACCGACAGGATCGCCAGTGCCACTTTCGCACCGACACCCTGCACCGTCTGCAGCAGCCGGAACCAGTCGCGCTCGCGTTCGGTCACGAAGCCGAACAGCTGGATCGCATCCTCGCGCACATGCGTCTCGATATGCAGCGTCACTGCCGCGCCCGCGCCGCCAAGTGACGCAAGTGTCTTGGTCGACGCCGAGACGAGATACCCGACCCCGTTCACATCGATGACCGCAGCGTCTGCGTTGACTGTGTCGAGCAGGCCCTTCAGCTTGGCGATCATCGTGCGTATTCCCCCAGCGCCTTTGCGCTCGCCTGATGATGCGCATGGCAGATCGCGACCGCAAGCGCGTCGGCCGCGTCAGCGCTCGCTATCTTCACGCCGGGCATCAGCCGCTCGACCATCGCCCGCACCTGATCCTTCTCCGCAGCGCCCGTACCCACCAGCGCTTTCTTGACCAGCCGCGTCGCATACTCCGCGACGTCCAGCCCCGAGCCCGCGAGCGCCGCGAGAACCGCGCCGCGCGCCTGCCCAAGCTTCAGCGTCGATTGCGGGTTCTTGTTGACGAACACCTCTTCGGCGGCGGCCGTCCCGGCGCCGCTTTCCGCGACGACGCCCGCAAGCCCCGTGTAAAGCGCCGAGAGCCGCGCCGCCATCGGCATGTCCGCCGGGATGCGCAGCGTGCCGTGCGCGATGTGCGAGATGCGGTTACCCTCGGCCCGGATCACGCCCCAGCCGGTGGCGTTCAGCCCCGGATCGACTCCGAGAATGATCAGCCGAGTTTCTCCATTACGTCGTCCGACACTTCGTAGTTGCCCGAAACGGTCTGGACATCGTCGTCGTCGTCGAGCGCGTCGATCAGCTTGAGGAGCGATCCCGCATCGCCTTCCGCAACGGACACCATCGTCTGGGGCCGCCACGCGAGCTTCGCGGCTTCCGGCTCGCCGAGCACGGCTTCGAGCGCCTTCGCGACCTCGTGCAGCGCATCCTGCGCGGTCCAGACCTCGTGGCCGTCTTCACTCGACTGCACATCCTCCGCGCCCGCTTCCAGAGCCGCCTCGAACACCTTTTCGGCGTCGCCCGCCTTCACCGCATATTCGATAAGGCCCATGCGGTCGAAGCCGTGGCTCACCGATCCCGAAGCGCCGAGATTGCCGCCGTTCTTCGAAAAGATCGTGCGCACATTCGTCGCCGTGCGGTTGCGGTTGTCGGTGAGCGCCTCAACGATCAGCGATACGCCGCCGGGACCGAAGCCCTCGTAGCGGATCTCTTCATAGTTCTCGACATCGCCGCCGCTCGCCTTGTCGATCGCGCGCTGGATGTTGTCCTTGGGCATCGACTGCGCCTTCGCCGCCATCACAGCAGCGCGCAGGCGCGGGTTCATGTCCGGATCGGGCGTGCCCATCTTGGCCGCGACGGTGATTTCGCGGGAGAGCTTGGAAAACATCGCCGAGCGCTTTTTGTCCTGCGCGCCCTTGCGGTGCATGATGTTCTTGAATTTGGAATGGCCTGCCATGGGACTCGTTCATGCCGGTTTCTGGAAATGTGGCCGGGTCTTTACGCGAGCGAGGGCGCTACTGGCAATGTTCAGGAAACGGTAACCGCCGTTCCCGACGCCGAAACCATCAGCATCGATCCGCCCTGCCCCAGCACTTCGTAGTCGAGATCGATGCCGACAACGGCGTTCGCACCAAGCCGCTGCGCTTCTGCCGCCAGTTCATCGAGAGCCTGCTGCCGCGCATCGCGCAGCACGGTTTCATACGAACCCGCGCGCCCGCCGACGATGTCGCGGATGCCCGCGAAGAGATCGCGGAAAATGTTCGCGCCGAGGATCGCTTCGCCTGTGACGACGCCGTGGTATTTGGTCGCTGGGCGACCTTCGATGGTGGGGGTGGTGGAAAGGATCATGCCATGTCTCCCTGTGCGCGGCGCAGCATCACGCCGGCGAGATGCGCGCGATATTCGGCGCCGGCGTGGATGTCGGAATTGAGATTGTCCGGCGCAAGCGCCGGCAGTGCGCCGCCTGTGTCGAGCGCGACTTCCGCGTCCGTCCAGCGAAACACGCCCGGCCCCGCGCCGGTCACGGTAACACGCGCACCCTCCGCGAAGCGCGCCACGAACACACCGACGAGCGCGTAGCGCGAGGCCGGGTGCGCAAACTTCGCATAGGCTGCCCCCTGCGGCACGCGGAAACCAATGCGCGTGATGATCTCGGCGTCTTCGAGCGCGGTTGTGAACATGCCGAGGAAGAAATCGCCCGCCGCATGCGTGCCACGGTTCGTTTCGATAACGGCATCCAGCGCCAGCACTGCCGCCGGGTAATCCGCCGCCGGATCGTTGTTCGCGACGCTGCCGCCGAGCGTGCCGCGCTCTCGCACCTGCGGATCGCCGATGCCGCCCGCGAGCCGCGCAAGCGCTGGGATCGGCGCGGCCTTCGCAACATCCGCATGGCACGTCATCGCCCCGATCCACACCCGGTCGCCTTCGCGCGATATGCCCGAAAGCCCGGGCACGTGCGCGAGATCGACGAGCGCATCGGGCGCGCGGAGGCGCGATTTCATCGCCGGAATCAGCGTGTGCCCACCCGCCAGGCAGGCGACGTCACCACCTCCGCCGAGGAACGTGGCGGCTTCGGCAAGGCTCGACGGCCGGTAATAGCCTGTCACAGTGCCGCCGCTCCCGCGCGAATCGCCTTCACGATATTGGTGTAGCCCGTGCAGCGGCAGAGATTGCCTTCAAGGTCGTGACGGATGGTTTGCTCGTCCACGTCCGGCCCGTGCCGCGCGGCGATGGCGATCCCTGCGATCACCATGCCCGGCGTGCAGAAGCCGCATTGCAGCCCGTGCGCCTCGCGAAACGCCGCCTGCATCGGGTGCAGCGCGCCGTCCGCACTGATCCCCTCGATCGTCGTCACCGCACAGCCGTCCACCTGCCCGGCGATCACCGTGCAGCTCTTCACCGCCTTGCCGTCCAGCAGCACGTTGCACGCGCCGCATTGGCTGGTGTCGCAGCCGATATGCGTGCCGGTAAGGCGCAATTGATCGCGCAGGATTTCGACGAGCAGCATCGTCGGTTCCACGTCGAGCTCGCGGCGGGAGCCGTTGACGGTGAGGCTGATTTGCATGGGCGGGATAGTATCGGTGCGGATGCGATGCGCCAAGCCGCCTGAAACGAGAAAAGCGGCGATACCGGGGCCGTGGTATCGCCGCTCAACTCAGGGTTTTCGCCTGGAGGCAATCGGGGTCATTGACCACCGCCAGGTTGGGTCGCCGCCTTTGCCGGGGCCGTGGCGCCGGCGGCTGTCCAGAGAACAGCAAGCGCCGTGCCAGAATCTCAAGATATTGATTTTATTGAGATCGACTAATTTGTGCTGTCGGCCTACCGTCCCGGAACGGGACGGTCCGTGCATCGCGCGTCCCGCAACGGGACGCACGTGTCACTCCTCGAGGCCGAGCGCCGCTTTGTAGGTATCGAGCAGCGCTTCCATTTCCTGGCGCGCGTTCTTATCCATTTTGCGCAGGCGCACGACGGTTTTCATCGTTTTGGGGTCGAAGCCCTGGCTCTTCGCTTCGAGGTAGACATCCTTGATGTCGTCGGCGATGCCCTTCTTCTCTTCTTCAAGACGCTCAATGCGCTCGATAAAAAGACGGAGTTGTTCGACTGATACGTTGTCGGTCATGCCTGCCTCGAATCATGGATGAAGAAATCGGAGGCGGGTTGGTAAGTCGCGCCGCCCGCTTCCGCAAGGCGGCTCAGTGTGCGTTCTTCGCGACGCTTTCGTCCATGCGGCGCATCTGCGCGTCGGTTGCCGGAGTCTGGTATTTTTCCTTCCAGTCCCCCGGGTCCATTCCGTAGACGAGCGCGCGCGCTTCGTCCTTGCCGAGCGTCACACCGCGCGCCGCGCCCGCCTCCTGCAGCCAGTCGCCGAGACAGTTGCGACAGAAGCCGCCGACGCCCATGAGGTCGACATTCTGCACGTCGGTGCGATGTCGGAGGTGCTCAACCAGCCGCCGGAACGCCGCCGCTTCCATTTCGGTCCGCACGCTGTCTTCGATTGCCATCGCCATCTCCTGTCTTTGCACCCACAAGCGTAATGCTCGGCCGCGATCGTTTCAGGCTTCTTCAGCCTGAAACGTGAATCGCTGCCTCATCTATAGATTAGAGACTGATTCACGTTTGAGAGGAAAGCGCACCGCGCTTCCCTCTCAAACGATCAGGCTCTAGGGGTATCCGCGCGCACGCACTGCGAAGGGGTCACATGAAGATAGAGCCGCGCCGCCGCAAGGTCCGCATTCTCGCAACGCTCGGGCCCGCCTCGAGCAGCTACGAACAGATTCGGGCGCTTTATCTCGCCGGAGCGGACGCGTTCCGGCTCAACATGAGCCACGGCGGGCATGAGGGCCACACCGAGGTCGTGGGCCATATCCGCGCGCTCGAACGCGAAACCGCGCGGCCGATGACGATCCTTGCCGATCTGCAGGGGCCGAAAATCCGCATCGGCCGCTTCGATGCTCCCGTGGAACTGAAGAACGGCCAGCGTTTCACGCTCGACCGGTTCGATACCCCCGGCAGCGCCGTGCGCGCCTTCCTGCCACACCCCGAGATTTTCGGTGCCAGCGAGCCTGGCCACCGGCTGCTTATCGACGATGGCAAGGTGGCGCTGCGCGTGCTCGCGGTGAGCCCGGAGGAAATCGAAACCGAGGTCATGGTGGGCGGGCGCCTGTCGTCCAACAAGGGCCTCAACGTCCCCGACGCGGTGGTACCGCTCGCCGCGCTGACGGAGAAGGACCGCCGCGACCTCGATTTCGCGCTCGACGCGGGCGTCGACTGGATCGCACTCAGCTTCGTGCAGCGCCCAGAGGACGTCGCTGAGGCGCGGACGCTCATTGGCGGGCGCGCGCAGCTTCTTGCGAAAATCGAAAAGCCGCAGGCGCTCGACCGCCTCACCGAGATTCTGGAAATTGCCGACGCCGTCATGGTCGCGCGCGGCGACCTCGGCGTCGAAATGCCGCCCGAGGCGGTGCCGATGGCGCAGAAGCGCATCGTGCAGGCTGCGCGCAAGGCGGGACGCCCGGTCGTGGTCGCCACGCAGATGCTCGAATCGATGATCACCTCGCCGACGCCGACGCGCGCGGAGGTGAGCGACGTCGCCAATGCCGTTTACGACGGCGCCGATGCCGTCATGCTCTCCGCCGAATCGGCGGCAGGCGCATGGCCTGTCGAAGCCGTGCGGATGATGGACGCGATCGCGAGCGCGGTCGAAACCGATCCCGAGCACGCAAGGCGCGTGCATTTCACCGAAACGCTGCTCGAACCGACGACCGCCGACGCACTTTCGGGCGCGGCGGGGCAGATCGCCGGGACCATATCGGCGCGCGCGGTGTGCTGCTTCACGACCTCCGGCTCCACGGCACGGCGCGCCAGCCGCGAGCGGATCAACGTGCCGCTTCTGGTGCTGACGCCGAAGCTCGCGACCGCGCGCCAGCTCGGCCTGCTCTGGGGTGTCCATGCGGTTCATACGCGCGATGTGAACGACTTCGAGGAGATGGTGAACAAGGCCAAGCGCATGGCGCTACGCGCCGGCGTCGCGAGCGGCGGCGACCGAATCATCATCATGGCCGGGGTTCCCTTCGGCACGCCGGGCTCGACGAACGTGCTCCACATCGCGCGGCTTACCGGCGATGAACTGAAGGGCCGAAAATAGGCCGCTGCAAATCAATTTCCGTACGCGCGAAAACACGCGCACAGAATTGTTTCGCCTCCGTCGTTTCCATTTTGACGCTTATCTGACGACCGCCCTGTAGCCGTGCTTCATCAGGCACGATTTCAGGATGTTTTCATCATGCGCAAACTTCATGGCGACCTGCTGTTGCTTGGCGCGGGGTCAGCAGGACTTGCACTGTTCGCGACGCCGGTCCTGCTTTCCGCACCCGTGATCGCCGCGCCGCCCTGCCAACCTCAGAGCGACAACCCCAGCGCCGTCAGCGCCGCTCTCGCGCGCACCGCATCGGTGAACACATGACCGCGATAACCTGCCGCTTCCGCGGCGGCGATATTGTCGTCGCGATCGTCAATGAACAACGCCCGCGCCGGGTCCACCGGAAAGCGGCGCTTCGCCAGCGCGAAAATGGCGGGATCAGGCTTCACCAGCCGTTCCTCACCCGACACGATGATGTCGCGGAAGCGGGCGAACGCCGGTTCGGTTGAGGCGAATCGCGGCCAGAACTCGTGCGAGAAGTTGGTGATGCCGTAAAGGGGCACGCCCTGGTCGGCGAGCGCGTGCACCAGTTCGATCATGCCCTCGACCGGCCCCGGCAGTGTTTCCAGCCAGCGCGGCACATAGGCCTCGATAAGGTCGCGCTCGGCGGGGAAGGCTTCGATCAGTTCGGCGCTGGTTTCGGCGGCGGGCCGCCCGGCGTCGTGCTGGAAATGCCATTCCGGCGTCACGACGTTGGCGCAGAACCATTCGAGCCGGTCCCGGTCCGGGATCAGCTTTTCGTAGAGATAGCGCGGGTGCCAGTGATAAAGAACGCCGCCGACATCGAAGATGACGGCGTCGATCGCAGCTTCGGCCAGTAGCGGAAGATGCAGCAGCGAAGAATCAGCCTTGGCGCGCCTTGAAGCGGCGATTCGTCTTGTTGATCACATAGGTGCGGCCGCGGCGGCGGATGACGCGGCAATCGCGATGACGTCCCTTCAGGGACTTGAGGCTGTTCCGGATCTTCATGTTTTCCGCCTGCGAAACTGATTCTGGTGCTGTTCAAGAGCGCGCGTCCCTACGGGGCAAACCGCATGAAGTCAAGGCTTCCGGCTTGCCCGGCGCGCCGTGTGCATTACATGGGCGCCATGCTCTCCCGCTTCCGATCCCGTCCGAAACGCACCGACCGCCTACCGGAGGGCCTGCGCCTCTACGCGATTGGCGACATTCACGGCCGCCGCGACCTTTTGGACGCGCTGCTCGTCCAGATCGATGCCGATCTTGAAGGCTGGAGCGGTGATTCGGAGATCGTCTTCCTTGGCGACTATGTGGACCGTGGCAACGCGTCGGCGGCGGTACTCGACCGGCTCGCCGAGGGCCCGCCGCAAGGCCAGCGCTGGACTCTGCTCAAGGGCAACCACGAATCAATCCTCTCGCATCTTGTCAGCGACCGCCCGCGCGAAGACGAATCACTCTATCCCGCCTGGCTCAAGCACGGCGGACGCGAGACATTGGCGAGCTACGGTCTTCCTGCTGCGCTCGCGTTCGGCGACGACGAGGCCGCCGCACTCGGCGCGCTCCGCGAGGTGATGCCGCGCACGCACCTCGAGCTTCTCGAATCGTTCGAACTGATGCGCCGGGCCGGGGACTATCTCTTCGTCCACGCGGGCATCCGCCCCGGCGTGCCGGTGGAGGAGCAGCGCCAGCGCGATCTCATCTGGATTCGCGAGGCGTTCCTCGAACACAAGGGCGACCACGGCTTCCACGTCGTCCACGGCCATTCGATCACGCGCGATGTCGATGCTCAAGCGAACCGCACCGGCATCGATACTGGCGCCTACGCCACCGGGCGCCTCACGGCGATGGTGCTTGAAGGCGATTCGCGCCGCTTTCTCTCCACCTGAAGGGTCAGCCGCGGGCCGCGAGCTTCTCCTCCCATGCAAGCGCATGGGTGACGATCGTGTCGAGATTTCCGTGGCGCGGCTGCCAGCGGAAGGCATCGAGAATCTTCGCGTTCTCGGCAACGAGCGCGTCGGGATCGCCCGCACGGCGCGGCTCCATGCGACGCTCGATCTTGCGGCCGGACACGCGTTCCACCGCATCCAGCACTTCAAGCACGGAGAAACCGCGGTTGTAACCGCAGTTGAGCGTCACGGACTCCTCCGGGCGCTCGGTGAGCCAGGCAAGCGCCAGCACGTGCGCGGCCGCAAGGTCGCTGACGTGGATATAGTCACGCACGCCGGTGCCATCGGGCGTCGCATAGTCGGTGCCAAAAACCGATACGTGCGGTCGCTTGCCCGTCGCCGCCTCGACCGCGACCTTGATAAGATGCGTCGCCCCCGCCGTGGACTGGCCAGTGCGCCCGGCCGGATCCGCGCCCGCGACGTTGAAGTAGCGAAGCGCGGCATAATTGATCGGGTGCGCGACCGCGACGTCTGCCAGCATGAACTCCGTCATCAGCTTCGACGTGCCGTATGGGTTGATCGGCACGCGCGGCGTCTCTTCGTCCACGGGCGTGTGGTCGGGGATGCCGTAGACTGCAGCGGTCGACGAGAAGATGAAGTGCTTCACGCCGTTCCTGACCGCCGATTCGATCAGCGTGCGGCTCGCGGCGGTGTTGTTGCGGTAATATTTGAGC
>NZ_JACESP010000041.1 GCF_013911755.1 Sphingosinicella sp. | reverse complement strand
TCACTGAAGCCCCCCGCGGCCCGCCGGATCCCCCCCCTCCCCGGCGGGCCGCACCCGTTCTGGGAACGCTAGAAGAAGGCGCGCCAGATACCGAAACCGCTGGTGAGCGTCAGCACGACGCCGACGATCATCAGCAGCGGACGCGGCTCGATCCTCTTTGCCAGCCACGCGCCGAATGGTGCGGCGATCACGCCGCCGATGAGCAGTCCCAGCATCGCCTTCGTGAAGAACTCGACGCCAAGCGTGAACAAGAACGTCGCCGAAACCGTAAGGGTCAGGAAAAACTCGGTGGTGTTGACCGTGCCGATCGTCTTGCGGGGCGATGCGCCTTGAATCAACAGGTTCGACGTGACGACCGGGCCCCACCCGCCGCCGCCCGCCGCATCGAGGAAGCCGCCGGCAAGACCCAGCGGTTCGACAATGCGCGGATTCTTGATCTTTGGCGGATAGCGCCAACTGCGCCAGATCAGCAGAATGCCAATGCACGAGAGATAGGCGAGCACAATCGGGCGCGCAGCTTCGGCAGAAACCTGCGTGAGCAGGTAAGCCCCAAGAACACCGCCGATTACACCTGGAATGACAAGGCGCGCGAACAGCTTCCAGTCGATGTTGCGGTGGAGCGCATGGCTGATCCCTGAAACGGCCGTGGTGAAGGTCTCCACGGTATGGACGCCCGCCGACGCCGCGGCGGGCGGAACGCCGAGGCTGACGAGCAAGGTCGAGGAAATGACGCCGAACGCCATGCCAAGAGCACCATCGACGAGCTGTGCAGCGAAACCCACGGCAATGAATGACAACAGTTCCGTCGGCATAAGCGAGGGCAATTCCATCTGCGGCTATTCTCTACCACTTTGATGGCATATAGAGTCGCGCCCACAAGCGAGTTTTTCTTGGCGGTGCCAAACCCACCTCCGCAGCGGGCTTTCAGCACCTTCCATACGAGGGGCTGGCAATTCGCCATCGCGCGCCCTAGATTCGCTTCCAGCTGGACCGGTCCGGGGAAGCGGTACGATCATGTTCGAAACCTTTGTTGCCTACCTTGATTCGGTGAAGGCGCGCGACCCTTCCCCGCGTTCGCGTTGGGAAATCCTGCTGTATCCAGGCGTCCTCGCGCTCGGCCTGCACCGCGTGGCGCACTGGCTCTATCGCGGCGAGATGTTCTTCCTCGCACGCTTCGTAAACCACCTTTCGCGCGCGCTGACGGCCATCGACATTCACCCCGGCGCGAAGATCGGCAAGCGGCTGTTCATCGATCATGGATTCGTCGTGATCGGCGAAACCGCCGAGATCGGCGACGATGTGACCATGTACCAGGGCTCGACGCTCGGCGGCACGAATCCCACGAACGGCGTCGCCGGCAAGCGGCACCCGACGATCGGGGACGGCGTCATCATCAGCCTCGGCGCGGCCATCCTCGGTCCCATCACCGTTGGCGCGGGCGCACGCATCGGCGCGAACGCGGTCGTCACCAAGGATGTGGCGGAAGGCGCGACGATGGTCGGCATCCCGGCACGCTCGACGCTTGTCGAGGTGAAGCCGGAGACACAGGACTTCGTGCCCTACGGCACGCCGTGCAGTGAAAAGTTCGATCCGCAGACGCAGCAGCTCGAAATCCTGCGCTGTGAGGTGGAAACGCTGCGCAAGCGGCTGGCGGAACTGACTCCCGCCGACCTCAAGCCTGCCAAGCCGGGGGCCTCCGCCCGGAAGGCATGAACAACGTCACGCCCCTTTTTGCGGGGCGTTGCCCCACCCAGGTCTTCTTCGACCGGCACGAGTTGAACCACATCATGAGCCTTTACGGCCGTATGGTCGCTGCGGGCCTCTGGCGCGACTATGCCGTTGACATGAACCGGGACGAGGCGGTGTTTTCCGCCTTCCGCCGCGCCTCGGAGCGCCCCGAGATCCGCGTCGTGAAACGCCCCGAGCTGCGTACGCGGCAGGGCCAATACCTGCTGCTCGGCGACGCGGGCGCCGTGCTGCGCCGCGGCCACGAACTGCCGCCGCTGCTCGCGCCGCTGGAGCGCAAGCTCTTGAAGCTGGTGGACGTCTAGAGCGCGCTGCGTGAAATCGGACGCAGGACGCGCGCTCTATCTTTTTGTTGTCGCATCGTTCGGGGCGGAAAACCGGTTCCCACTTTTCCGCACGATGCTCTAGCCCTTCAACTCGCCCAGCCGCGACATGACGAGACCGCCCTGCTCTGCGCCGTTCGTTGGCACGGTCTCGCCGGCGCGGTCGGTGATCTCTGCGATCCGTGCTGCAACGGTTTCCACCGTGCGCTCCGCCTCAGGCACCATGATGCCGTGCGTCAGCGTCACGTGCGCGGCGTGGAAGCCCCCTGCACCGGCACCGAGGATCGTGCTTGTCGGCGCCACGTTGCTGACGAGGTAAAGCGCGGCCGGAACCACGTTTTTCGGCGCGAGAAGCCGCAGCATCTCTTCGGGCATGACATCCTCCGTCATGCGTGTGCCCGCCACCGGGAAGATCGAATTGACGTGGATGTTCGACTTGGCGCCCTCAAGCGCCAGCGTCTTCATAAGGCCGACGAGGCCGAGCTTAGCTGCACCGTAGTTCGCCTGCCCGAAATTGCCGTAAAGTCCGGTCGACGAGGAGGTCATCAGGATGCGGCCATAGCCGGCGTCACGCATCGCGTCCCACACAGCCTTGGTGCAGTTCACCGAGCCCATCAGGTGCACATCGAGGACGAAGCGGAAATCGTCGAGCGTCATCTTCGCGAAACTCTTGTCGCGCAGCACGCCCGCGTTGTTAATGAGGATGTCGACACGGCCCCAGCGCGAAAGCGTGTCCGCGACCATCGCCTCGACGGCGGAAAAATCGGTAACGCTCGCGGGGTTCGGCACGGCCGTGCCGCCCTTTGCCTCGATCTCCGCAACGACCTGTTCCGCCGCGGTCGCCGAACCGCCGCTGCCGTCGCGCGCACCGCCGAAATCGTTGACGACGACTTTGGCACCGCGCGCTGCCAGCTCCAGCGCGTATTCGCGGCCAAGGCCGCCACCTGCACCGGTGACGATCGCAACGCGGCCCTTGAAATCAATGGTCATAAGCAGCTCCCCGAAAACGAAATCGGGGGATTGCCTAGCGAAGCGGTCCTCTTGCGAAAACCCGTCTTATGCGACAGCTTCCCGGCGGCCGTCCGTATCGAGCGAATAACCCGCCGAGCGCACCGTGCGGATCACATCCGGCAGACCATCAAGGTTGATCGCCTTCCTGAGACGGCGGATATGCACGTCGACGGTGCGCTGCTCCACGTAGACGTCGCGCCCCCAGACCGAATCCAGCAGCTGCTCGCGCGAGAAGACGCGGCCCGGATGTTCGAGGAAGTGCCGGAGCAGACGAAACTCCGTGGGCCCGAGCGCCACAGGCTGGCCGTCGCGCGTCACCTTGTGCGCGGTCGTATCCATGAAGATACCCGCATATTCGAGGTTGCCGCCGGCAAGCGCAGGGCGCAGGCGACGCAAGACGGCACGGATGCGCGCAACGAGTTCGCGTGGGCTGAAGGGCTTCGTGATGTAGTCGTCAGCACCGATTTCGAGGCCGCGGATGCGGTCCGCCTCCTCGGTGCGCGCAGTCAGCATGATGATCGGCAGGTTGGCGGTCGCCGGCTCGCGGCGCATCCTCCGGCAGACCTCGATGCCCGAGAGATTGACGATCATCCAGTCGAGAAGGACGAGATCGGGCTTCTCCTCGTCCGCGAGTACCAGCGCTTCCTCGCCGTCTTCGGTGCTGACGACCGCGAAATCTTCCTGCTCCAGGTTGTACCGGATCAGCTCGACGAGGTTCGCGTCGTCCTCGACCACCAGAATCTTCGGCTTCATGTCGCTATCGCTCCTGTTCGCCTTCGACGTCTTCGCTGACCGTATAGACGGTTTCGTCGGCCTTCTGCCGATCGGTCAGATGCTCACCCGTGGCCGTGTAGTAGACGACCTCGGCGATGTTTGTGGCGTGATCGCCGATCCGCTCGAGGTTCTTGGCGATGAACAGCATATGCGTGGAGGGCGTGATGTGATGGGGGTTTTCCATCATGAACGTCAGCAGCGCCCGGAACAAGCTGTTGTAATATTCATCGACCGAGTTGTCGCGCTTCCACACGTCACGCGCGAGTTCGGGATCGCGGCGGGCATAGGAATCAAGTGCATCATCGACCATCTGCGAAACGATGCGCGCCATTTCAGGCACGATCACCATCGGGCGGATCGGCGAATCCTGCGCGATCGAATTCACGCGCTTTGCATTGTTCTTGGCGTAGTCGCCGATGCGTTCGATCACCGCAGAAATCTTGAGCGCAGCGATCACCTCGCGAAGGTCGTCGGCAAGCGGCGCGCGGCGCGCGATCGTGGCGATGGCGAGCTGCTCGACCTCCGCTTCCAGCTTGTCGATGCGCGGGTCCGACTGGACGACCGCCTGCGCAGCCTCCGCATCGCGCGCAACGATAGCGGCGACCGAGCGATCGACCTGATCCTTCGCAAGCCCGCCCATCTCGCCGATGAGCAGGCGCAGCTGCCGCAAATCCTCGTCGAAGGACTTGACGGTGTGCGCAGTGGGCGTGGTGTTCATGGCGATCCTGCCTCCTAGCCGAAGCGGCCGGTGATATAGTCCTTGGTACGCTGCTCGCGCGGATTGGTGAAGATTTCCGCGGTATCGCCATATTCGACGAGCGTGCCCAGATGGAAAAAGGCCGTGCGCTGGCTGACGCGTGCTGCCTGCTGCATGTTGTGCGTGACGATCACGATCGCGTAGCGGCCGCGCAGATCATCGATCAGCTCTTCGATCTTCGCGGTGGCGATGGGATCGAGCGCCGAGCACGGCTCGTCCATCAGGATCACCTCCGGGTCGACGGCGATGGCGCGCGCTATGCACAGTCGCTGCTGCTGGCCGCCCGAAAGCGCCGTACCGCTGTCTTGCAGACGGTCCTTCACCTCGCTCCAGAGGCTGGCGCGCACGAGGCTCTGCTCGACGATGGTGTCGAGCTCCGCCTTGGTGGAGGCAAGCCCGTGGATTCGCGGACCGTAGGCAACGTTTTCGTAGATCGATTTGGGAAACGGGTTCGGCTTCTGGAATACCATGCCCACGCGCGCGCGGAGCTGCACGACGTCCATGTCCGGCGCGTAGATATCATGCCCTTCAAGCTCGATCCGACCCTCGATGCGGGCCGCATCGATCGTATCGTTCATGCGGTTGAGGCAGCGCAGGAAGGTGGACTTGCCGCAACCCGAAGGGCCGATGAAGGCGGTGACGAGATCGGTATGCACGTCGATGGAGACGCCGTTCAACGCCTGCTTGTCGCCGTAGAACACCTTGACGTCACGCGCCGTCATCTTGGGCGGCGACGTCACCGCCGCCTCCGCATTCGCCGTCATGGTCGCCATCATATCGTTCACCAGCGTTTCTCGAACTTGTTGCGGAGGTATATCGCGAGGCCGTTCATCAGCATCAGGAAAACGAGGAGCACCATGATCGCTGCCGAGGTTTTCTCGACAAAACCGCGGGCAACCTCGTCCGACCACAGGAAGATCTGCACCGGAAGCACCGTCGCAGGGGTGGCGAGACCGCCCGGCACGTCAGTGACGAAGGCGCGCATACCGATCATCAGCAGCGGCGCCGTCTCGCCGAGCGCACGCGCCATGCCGATGATCGTACCGGTAAGGATGCCCGGCAGCGCCAGCGGCAACACATGGTGGAACACCACCTGAATCTGCGAGGCGCCCACGCCGAGCGCGGCGTCGCGAATCGACGGCGGCACCGACTTGATCGCTATGCGTCCGGCAATAACGATCACCGGCAGCGTCATCAGCGCGAGCGTAAGCCCGCCAACGATGGGCGCCGAGCGCGGCATCCCGAAGAAATTGAGGAACACCGCAAGCCCGAGCAGACCGAAGATGATCGAAGGCACCGCGGCGAGGTTGTTGATGCTGACCTCGATCATGTCGGTGAACCGATTCTTCGGTGCGTACTCTTCAAGGTAGATCGCCGTCATCACGCCGATCGGGAAGCAGAGAAGCAGCGTAACGGCGAGCGTGAGCAGCGAGCCCTTCGCCGCGCCCCATATGCCGGCAAGCTCGGGGCTCGTCGAATCCGCCATCGTCAGGAATGTGGTGTTGAGCGTGGTGCGCACCGCGCCCTCGGACTTCAGCCTGTCAAACGCCGCGATCTCCGCGTCCGACACCGGGCGGTTCGCTTCGGGCGCGTCTCGCTCGATAAGCCCCTTACCGAGCAGGTCAAAATCACCCGAAGTCGGCACCCACACATCCACGCGCTGGCCGATGAGCGCCGGATCGCCGCGTACAGCATCGCGCAGCGCAAGCCACGCACCGTCGCTGACGAGATCCTTCGCGGCGATGCCGAGACCCTCGGCGCGCGCAGAGGCGGCGGCAGTCATCACACCCTGGAAATTCGCCGTGTTAAGCGCATTTTCGCTACCTGCGCCCGCAAGCGCGCTGCTGTCGATGCCGAGCACAAACGGATCGTATTCGACCGCAAGCTTCACCTCGGTCCGCAGGAAACCCGTGTAACCGTTCGCGAAGATCGTCCCCAGCAGGAACAGCAGGAAAACGCCCGCCAGCGCCAGCGCAGCGAACCCCATGAAACGGAAGCGGCGTTCCTTCGCATAGCGCCGTCGCACGCGCGCCTGCATGACGGGCGATGCCCAATCGGTCTGTACGCGCGGGCTATTCATACGCTTCCCGGTAGCGCTTCACGACAGCGAGCGCGTAGATGTTGAGGCACAGCGTCACCGCAAACAGCACGAGGCCGAGCGCGAACGCCGAGAGTGTCTTCGCCGAATCGAATTCCTGATCGCCGGTGAGGAGCTGCACGATCTGGGCCGTGACGGTCGTCACCGACTGGAACGGGTTCGCGGTAAGATTGGCGGCAAGGCCCGCGGCCATCACCACGATCATCGTTTCACCGATCGCCCGGCTTACGGCGAGGAGCACGCCGCCGACAATGCCGGGCAGCGCGGCCGGGATCAGGACGCGCTTGATCGTTTCCGAGGTGGTGGCGCCCATCGCGAGGCTGCCGTCACGCATCGCTGCGGGGACGGCAGTGATCGAATCGTCCGCCATTGAGGAGACGAACGGGATGATCATGATGCCCATGACCACGCCCGCCGCCAGCGCGCTTTCGGAGCTGGCGTTCGAAATGCCGATCGAGAGCGCGAATTCGCGAACGGCGGGCGCGACGGTGAGCGCCGCGAAATAGCCGTAGACCACTGTGGGCACGCCCGCGAGCACCTCCAGCATCGGTTTCATGATCTTGCGCGAGCGCGGCTTCGCATACTGGGTCAGGTAGATCGCCGACATGAGCCCCAGCGGGATCGCGACGATCATCGCAATGATCGCGCCGATGAAAATCGTGCCCCAGAACAGCGGCACCGCGCCGAACGCGCCCGATGAGCCGACCTGATCGGCGCGAATCGCCGTCTGCGGGCTCCAGTTGGTGCCGAACAGAAACTCGATCGGCGACACGCGGCGGAAGAACTCGACGCTTTCATAGATGAGCGAAAGCACGATGCCGAAGGTGGTGAGGATCGACACCAGCGACGACAGGACGAGCACAACCATGATGAACCGTTCGACGCGGGGCCGGGCGCGGAAGTGCGGACGCACGCGCAGCCAGGCGAAGCCGCCGCCCGACATCGCAAGCAGCGCCGCAAGGCCAGCGATCACCAGAGACCATTGCGTCTTGATCGAGCGATAAATCGGGACCGCCGCATCGGCCGCGGGGTTGAACGCCCCCGAGAGCTGCCCCGAGACGACGCCACGCACCTCGGTAAGGAAGGCCTGCCGGTCGAGCGTCGTCTGCGGCTGGCTTTCAGCGGGAAGCGACGCGATCGTGCGGTCCGCGATGATGCTTTCGCCAACGACTGTCCAAGCCAGCACGAGGATGAGCGCCGGCACCAGCGCCCACAGCGCGACATACCAGCCGTGATAGGCGGGACGGGAATGGATCGACGAGATCCGGTCCGCAGCGTTCGCGAACGTACGTCCACCCGCGAACGCAGCGGCACGGGCGCGGGCAGCGAGAAACGCCGCGACGGCCAGACCGAGCAGGACAAGGATCAGGGCAGCTGCTGACATGATCGAACGGCGCGCATTGCCAACCTTCCGGCACGCACGCCTTCATCCTTTCTCGTTGATACGCCCATTGCCGCGACGGTGCGGCGGATTGATTCGCCCGGTTGCACGTTCCGGGCGCTTGTGTGGTGTCATCTTTTCAGATTTGTGACACCGACGCGGGCAAAGTGAAGCTGACGGTGGTGCCGACCCCCTGCTCGCTGGTGATTTCCAGAGTTCCGCGATGCCTTTCGACGATGTGCTTGGCGATAGCGAGCCCGAGCCCGGTGCCGCCAAGACGCCGCGAACGGCCTGTATCCACGCGATAGAAGCGCTCGGTAAGGCGCGGGATATGCTCTGCGGCGATGCCGTCGCCGACATCGGCGATGGAAATTCGCACAACCTCTCCCTGCAGCGCTTTCGCCCGATCGGCGGAGACGGTGATCGGTGTGCCGGTGCGTCCGTATTTGATCGCGTTGGTCATCAGGTTGTGGAGCACCTGAAGTACCTGGTCCTTGTCCGCGATCACCTGTGGCAGCTCCGGCTCTATGGCCATCACGAGCTGCCGCTTGTCCGCCTCCAGCGCCATGGCGGAGGTCGTCGCGACGTTTTCGAACAGCGGTGCGAGATCGATGATCTCGCGTGGGCGGATGTTCTTGTCGAGTTCGATGCGCGACAGCGACATCAGGTCGTCGACGAGCCGCGTCATGCGCGCAGCCTCATTCGCCATCACGTCGAGAAAACGCGCGCGCGCCGCCGGATCGTTCGCGGCCGGCCCTTGCAGGGTTTCGATGAAGCCGACGAGCGTCGCAAGCGGCGTCCGCAGTTCGTGGCTGGCGTTCGCCACGAAATCGGCGCGCATCCGCTCGGCGAGCCGCGCGGGCGAAACGTCCGCGAACGACAGCAGCAGCCGCGCGTCTCCCGCTGGCCCGGCGCGTAGGCGAAACACCGTGGAGTGCCGCCCGATCCCCTCGATCTCGCGGATCGAATCGCGGTTCTGCCGCATCGCGGTCGTCACCGTCTCGATCACCGCGGGATGCCGAATGGCGATTCGGATGTCCTCGCCAAGCGCATGGGCACCGAAAGCGTCCACCGCCTCCGCGTTCATCGCGAGGATACCGAAGTTGCGATCGACGAGAACGGCCGCGTTTTCGAGCGAGTCGAGCATGATTGACGGCTGCGCATCATCCGTGTTCGCCGCGCCCTCCTCGGGAAGCCGGGGCGGCGTTCGCGGCGGGCGCGCGGCGAACGCCCCGGCCGCAGTCGCAAGCAGCGCGAGCAGGGCGGCGCCGATCAGCTCATTCCATGCAAACGCATAGCCCGCCGCTGCCGCGAGCACGACCGCCGCAGCGACCGCGATCCACCGGTTCCGGCCGGCGCCGTCAGCGTCCAGGGCATCATCCGTAGATGTCGGCACGTTTTACAACTTTCGCTTTTCTGGCTGCCGTTTACTTCGCAACCCATTAGAAACGCAGCAATGGTATGGTCCTTGCTTCCCATGAGAGCAAGTCGGCGTATAAAGTGTATTCGAGGGATTTCGGGACAGGCATATGACAGACGAACGCAAAAGCGACGAGATGGAGCTGGCAGAAGGCAAGGCCTCGCGGCGCGCCCTGCTGCGGCTTGGCGCGGTGGCAGCACCGGCGGTTGTCACGCTGCGTCCCGCATGGGCGACCGGCGGCTATCACGGTG
>NZ_JACESP010000040.1 GCF_013911755.1 Sphingosinicella sp. | reverse complement strand
ATCGCGAAGCTGGAGCAGAGTATCGGCGTCCGCCTGCTGGATCGCACGACACGCTCGGTCACGCTGACTCCCGCGGGGCGGGAAATGTATGCGCGCTGCGCCCGCATCGTCGATGAAGTGAACGAAGCAAACCAGATCATCACCGGCATGATTTCCAAGCCTCGCGGCGAGCTGAAGGTTAACGCACCGGTTGTCTCCTCGCTCTTTGAGCTGACCGCCATAATTCCCCGGTTTCTGAAGGCCTATCCGGACGTGCGCCTGTTCCTCAACCTGTCGGACAGCAAGGTTGACATGCTCAAGGGCCGTTTCGATGTCGCGTTCTGGATGGGGGACCCGTTCGATGCGAGCCTTGAGTCGGTGCAATTGCGTAATTATCCCATGGTCCTGGTCGCAGCGCCGGACTATCTCGCGCGCGCGGGCTGGCCTTCCACGCCTCACGATCTGAAGGAACATACGTGCATTGTGGAAACGCACCTTTCCAAGGTTGGCGAATGGCGCTTGTCCGATGATGTCACCGTTGCTGTGAACCGCGGCCCGCTTACCAGCAACTCGGTACGCATGGCCCGCGAGGCCACGCTCGAGGGCCTGGGCGTGAGCTACCTTCCCCGCTTTCTGGTCGAGCACGATATCAACGCCAAACGGCTTGAGCCCCTGCTCGAAGACATCGTCAACGAGAGCATAGCGCTGCACATCATCTTCCCGCGAGGGAACTTTGCGCTTTCCAAGGTCCGGGCCTTTGTCGATTTCGTCCGCAGCGAAATGCAGCACCATGCCGGAACAGGCCGGGATTCGATTTTGGGCCTTGCCTCGGCAATCTGAAACGGGCCACAGACAGGGCTGCCGCCTCCGCCAGCGCGACGCCGATCCGCGGCCCGGCAATCAAAGGTCCAGGCAATCGTTCTCGAACCCGAAGGTCATGCCACCCAGATTGCGCGCATAGGGATAAGGGTTGTTGGCCACGTGGGCGCGCGCGCAATGAATGTCCAGAAATGCCCTCTGAACGACATTGCCCAAGTAAATCGCCTTCCCGCCGGAAAACAGCATCAGCTTGTCGATCGCCTCGACACAGCGAGAAACCATCGAGGTCGTGTGATGACCCAGCTGTGCGCGCCGCTCGATCGGCCAGTCTCCGCTGCGTGCGCGGCTCTCCAACTCGGCCAAGTCGCTGGCCAGCCGCAGTTCAAGATCGGTGAGCGTCAGCGTGACATCAGCCACGGCTTCCTGGATAGTGGTATCAGCCGCCAGTCGCGCCCCGGTGTAGGTGGCTCGCTTCTGCCGTGTGGCTTCGACGAATACATCAAGGGCACGGCGCAATGAGCCGAGCGAGGTCGTCGAGACGGTGCGATTGAAAAGCTGCGCGAAGGGAATTCGATACAGCGCGCCCGTGTTCTGGACATGCCCGGGACATGAAAGATTGAACATGTCCCTTTCCCGAATAACGCGATGCGCGGGCACGAACGCATCCTCCACCACGATGTCATTGCTACCGGTGGGGCAAAGCCCCATCACATGCCAGGTATCCAGGATCTGATAGTCGCTGCGCGGGACAAGAAAATTGTAAGGCTCCGGCACGCCATCGCCATCTTCGGCAACCATGTTGCCGCCCAGAATGACCCATTGGCAGTGTTCAGACCCGCTGGAAAACGCCCAGCGTCCGCTCAAGCGATAGCCGCCATCGACCTTGGCGGCCTTGCCGGTCGGCATGTAGGATGAACTGATAAGAACCGAATTGTCGTTGGCCCACACATCCTCGGCTGCTTGCGGATCGAACAGCGCAAGCTGCCAGTTATGGACTGCAATGACGCCATAGACCCAGGCGCTTCCCATGCATCCTTCGGCGAGGGTTTTGGCGATCTCGCAATAGACAGCCGGGGACATCTCGAAGCCACCGTAGCGGGCGGGCTGCAGGATCCGGAAAAAGCCCGATTCTCGAAATGCCTGGATCGTTTCAATGGGCACCTGCCGGTTTCTGATCGCATCGGCTTCGCGTTCGCGCAAAACCGGGATCAGGGCTTTGGCTCGGCCCACCAGTTCTGCAGCACCGGGCCGGTCGATCGAAGCGACGTTTGGCAGCGTCCCCTCGGCTGCCGTTGAAATTTTGGACATACGGCCCCTCCATCCGGGGCGAATCAGCACCCCCCGCTATATGTACGAGAATTATTTTATGTTAACAATATCGCCAAAAAACATTGATTGTTACTAATTATATCCACCTTCTTGAGATAAAAATATAATTATCTTCAATTTGTTAGATGCGTTCCGCGAACCACTGGAGTGAAAATATCTCTCGCCTCTCCGCATGAAATTTCTGTTCCTTTTTTGCAACAATCAACCCATATTGCCATTGTCTGTAAACCGTGAGATACATTGCAATGGAAGTTCAGGCAGAACACTGCCGGACTGAGGGATAGTTCAGCGGGGAATTGGGGGAAAATCAGTATGCTAAATGCCATTTGCGCTCGGCGCGCATCTCTTCTCATTGCGTGCACAGCTTTGACCATTCCGGCGGTGGCTGCCGCTCAGGACGTTGCATCTGAAAAAGCAGATGAAGGCTTGGCTGGCGAAATCATCGTAACGGCCACCAAGCGCAACGAAAGCCTGCAGCGGGTTCCGGTCTCCGTCAGCGCATTTTCCGGCGAACAGATCAGTCGTCTGGGTATCACTGAAACAACGCAGATCACTCAGCAAATTCCGGCGCTGAGAGTCAATGCGTGGTCCCCGAATCTGACCATTTTCAGCCTGCGTGGCATTTCGCAAAGCAACTTCACGGACAATCTGGAAGCGCCGGTCGCGGTCTATCAGGACAACGCCTATATCGGTTCTATGAACGCCCTCTCGGGCCAGTTGTTCGACATCAAACGTGTCGAGGTGCTGCGTGGGCCCCAGGGGACGCTCTTCGGCCGTAACGCGACCGGCGGCCTTATCCACTATCTGAGCGAAGACGCCAGCAGGGACGATTTCAACGGCTATGTGCAGGCGGAATATGGCCGGTTCAACGACCGCTCGCTTGAAGCCGCGGTCGGCGGGCCGCTGCTCGAGGGCGTCCGTTTCCGCGCCGCTGCCCGCGTCCAGAAAGCCGATGGCTACATCAAGTCGCGCGATACCGATGCGACTGCTCTTGGCCTTGGAATTATTCCCGGAAGCGGTCAGGACCTCGGCGGCAAAAATGGCTGGGCAGCGCGCCTGAACATCCAGGCCGACCTCTCGCCCGACGCCACGCTGAATCTCTGGTACAAGCATTCGGAGGACAACCACGTTGCCACGGGCGGTTACGTCTTCGAGAATTGCAATTTCCTGCCCAATGGCTTTTGCGACACCAACGCCGCAGGGCTGAGCGACGCGACCAACGGCGTGCTCAACGGAGTTACAGGCAGCCCAGCGTCGCCTTATGAGCATTTCGGTGAACGGCCTGGCAGGCTTGACCGCGTCATGAACAGCTATCAAGGCCAGCTTGACTGGACGCTGGGGAACGTCGAGCTGACTGTCATCACCAACTATTTGGAGATGGACAAGCTCTACGCCGAAGACGGCGACGCGCTGCCGCTGGTTATCGTCAATGTCGATAGCGGCGTGGATTTCAGCCAGTTCTCCCAGGAAGTCCGGCTGAGCGGCGACACGGACATGCTGAAATGGCAAGTCGGCGCTTATTATCTCGACATGAAGTACAAGGGTAATCACGCGGTGACCGGCGCACCGATCACCGATCTCGCCCTAGCCGGAAATGGCGGCTTTTCATTGCCGACCGTCGACCAGCTCTACAACATCAGTTCCAAGAACTGGTCGCTCTTTGCCCAGGGCGACCTGGAGTTGACCGATCAGCTTTCGCTGACGCTGGGAGGACGCTACTCGAAGGACAACAAGTCGATCGACTACACCAATGTGCTGAGCGACCCGACTTTTGCCGCCCAGCCAGACCCGAAGATCCTGTTCACCGATCAGGATCTGGCCGCAGTGGCTCCAGGCGTCAATCGCGAGAAATATGGCGACTGGGCTGCGCGCGTGTCGCTCAATTATCAGGTCAATCCCGATACCCTGCTGTTCGCTTCATGGAACCGCGGCATCAAGGGCGGCAACTGGTCACTCTCGTCGAACATTGCTGCCCAAAGCTTCCGTCACCGCCCTGAGACGCTGAACAGTCTCGAAGGCGGTTTCAAGACCAGCCTGATCGATCGCAGCCTCCGCCTCAACGGCACGATCTTCCATTATATGTACGACGATTATCAGGCCTTCTCACTGGCGGGCGGCGTACCGCAGGTGTTCAACAGCGATGCCCGCTCGACCGGCGCTGAGCTGGAAGCCTTCTGGTCACCATCCAAAAACTTCGATGCTGTGGTCGGAGCGACATGGCAGACTTCGAAGGTGGACAGCATTCCGGGTACGGTACAGCAGTTCGCGCCGGCGATATTCCCGGGCGCACCAGACTCGCAATATTGCGTCAACAACAGCGACGTATTCACCTGCACCTACCCGCAGACCGCCATAAGCGATGCGGAATTTCCAAACGCTCCCAAGTACAGCTTCAACTATCTGCTGCGGTACAATGTCGATGTTGCGGCCGGCAATCTCGCCGCGCAGATCGATGGCGTATGGTATGATGATCAGTTCCTTGAAGTGACCAACGGAAAGGGTTCGCTGCAAAAGAGCTACAACGTCACCAATGCGTCGTTGACCTATCGTCACGATCGCACGGGAATCTCGATCACCGCCTGGGGACGCAATGTGTTCGACAAGCAGTATCGGGCCTATGCACTCAACCTGGGTATCCTGGGCGTGACTTCGATCTACGCTCCGCCGGCCACGTACGGGGCGACCGTGCGTATCCCCTTCGGTGCGAACTGACCTGGCGGAGCCCGCCGATCGCCCGTTCTGCCATGGCCCGCCCCGACGTCGGAAAACCAGCGTATCCGAATAACGGGCGGGCCAAATCGTACAGGCGAAAACATGCCCCGCGCGAATGCTTGAGGTTGAAACGAGCGCCGGAGCTTGCCGCACGCCGGGCGTGACGGTCGTTGCCCTTCTTCCGGAACCCGATTGATACCCATCGCTTGAAATAGAAAGAATGGTAGGCTGCCTGCCCGGGCAGTCACACTTGCTTGGCATTTCGCCGAGGAGCGCGCCGCGACGTCCGCATCGCATGGTTCCGAAAACGCTTCGGTGCGCCGGGTGTTCGCACGTCGAGCGCGGCCCCCTGCCTCTCGTCAACTGATCGGCCGCGCACTTGCGGATGCCGGCGACCGGTGCATCAAAACCGGCGCGCGTTAGAGGCGCAACATCGTGATGCGCCTGTGCGATTTCTGTGTGACAATAGAACCTCTAATCGGAAAATGGCACACAGGGACGCTATGACATCTGTTCCGCAAACATTGCTGGAGGCACCGACGCCTGCGTTGGTTCTCGATGAGGCCCGCCTCACCGCCAACATTTCCCGGATGGATGGCCATCTCGCGCGCTTCGACGTCGTCTTCCGCCCGCATGTCAAAACGGCCAAATCGCCGGATGTGCTTCGTGCGATCTTTGATGGCACCGGGCCCATCACCGTGTCGACGCTCATGGAAGCACGCATGTTCGCGGAGGCGGGCTTCCGCGATATCCTCTACGCGGTCGGCATCGTTCCCTCGAAGCTGGATACTGTCCGCGCGCTGGCGGATGCGGGCGTCCGTATGCAGATCATTCTCGACGAGGCCGATGTCGCGCACGCGATCGCCGATGCGATCGCCGGCCACAGCGGTATCACCGTGCTGATCGAGGTGGACTGCGATGGCCATCGTTCAGGCGTTGCGCCGGAGGCGGATGAACTCCTCGTGATCGGGCGCACGCTGGCAGATGCAGGTCTGCTCGGCGGCGTGCTGACCCACGCGGGCGAAAGCTATAGCTGCGAGGGCGCAGATGCGATTGCCGCCCATGCGGAGCTCGAGCGCGCCGGCCTTGTGCGCGCCGCGGAGAGGCTGCGGGCGGCGGGACTTCCTTGCCCGGTCGTCAGCATGGGGTCGACGCCGACCGCCCTGTTCGCACGGGCGCTGGACGGGATTACCGAAGTGCGCGCCGGGGTCTACGTCTTTCAGGATCTGGTGATGGCGGGGATCGGTGTCTGCCGGCCGGAGGAGATCGCGCTTTCGGTGCTGGCGACGGTAATCGGCTACCAGAAGGCGCAAGGGCGCCTCGTCATCGATGCAGGCTGGATGGCGATGTCGCGCGATCGGGGCACGGCAGTTCAGCGCGTCGACCAGGGTTACGGGCTCGTCTGCGATGTGGGCGGCACGATCATCGGCGATCTCGTCGTCACCGGTGCCAATCAGGAGCACGGCCTCGTCGGGCGCCGCGACGGTGAGCCGCTCGACCTTTCCGCCTATCCGATCGGCACCCGGCTGCGCGTCCTGCCAAATCATGCCTGTGCCACTGCCGCGCAGCATCCCGCCTATCTGCTTGCCGACCACAGCGGCAAGGTCACCGCACATTGGCCGCGCTTCTCCGGCTGGATGTAATCGCAGGTTGCGCGATCTCGTCAGCAATGTCAGAAAGATAACAATGACGAGATTCGGGTGATTTTCCAACATCGCCCGCAGGGGAGAGCCCTCATGATTCGATCAGTGCTGCGTGCCGCACTCGTTCCGGCAATCGCGTTTTGGGCGACAGCGGCTGCCGCGGAGAGCTTCGTCATCATTGGCGCCACTGTCGTCGACGGCACCGGCGGGCCGGCGCGCAAGGCCGACGTGCACGTCGAAGACGGCCGCATCTCCGCCGTCGGCAAGCACGCGCGCGGCAAGGGCGTTGCCGTCATCGACGGCAGCGGTCTCGTGCTCGCACCCGGCTTCATCGATACGCATAGCCACCACGGCGCCGGCCTCGACGCTCACCCAGACGCGCTCGCGGCGGCAGCGCAGGGCATCACGACGATCATCGCCGGGCAGGATGGCGGCGGGCCTTTGCCCGTCGCGGGCCTGTTCGCGAAGCGCGAAGCGCGGCCCGTCGCCGTGAACGTCGCCACGTACATCGGCCACAACAGCGTCCGCGCCGCCGTGATGGGCACGGACTACAAGCGCACGGCAACCCCCGCCGAGGTCGAGCGCATGGCGGCGCTCGTCGAGGAAAACATGCGCGCGGGCGCGCTCGGCCTTTCAACCGGGCTTGAATACGATCCGGGCATCTATTCGGACCCGTCCGAGGTGATCGCACTCGCCCGTGCCACCGCGCGCCACGGCGGACGCTACATCAGCCACATGCGCAGCGAGGACACGCGTCTCGACGCCGCGATCGACGAGCTTCTGGAGATCGGCCGCACCGCGCGTCTTCCCGTGCAAATCTCGCACTTCAAGATCGCAATCGTCGACCGCTGGGGCGAAACCGCGCCCCTCCTCGCGAAGCTTGACGCCGCGCGCCGCGCAGGCATCGACGTGACGGCGGATGTCTACCCCTACACCTACTGGCAATCGAACCTCGAAGTGCTGTTGCCCAGCCGCGATTTCACCGATCTCGCCGCGGCCGAATTCGCGCTCGCGCACATGGCGCGGCCCGAGGATTTGCGTCTCACCGAATATCCCGCGAACCCGGCCTATGTCGGCAAGACCGTTGCCGAGGTTGCCGCGCTGCGCGGCGTGCCCCCGGCACGCGCCTATCTCGACCTCATCGTCGAGGCGGAAGCGAAGGGCATGTCGAACGGGGTGATGGGCCGCTCGATGGCGGATGACGATGTCGCCGCGCTCATCGCCTGGCCGCACAGCAACATCTGCTCGGACGGCGGCATCGAGGATGCACACCCACGCGGCGCAGGCGCCTTCCCGCGCGTGCTCGCATGGATGGTGCGCGAGACCGGCCGGCTGAAGCTTGAAGAGGCCGTCCACAAGATGAGCGGGCTTGCCGCCGATCACATGGGCATCGGCGATCGCGGCCGCATCGCCGTTGGGCAGGCCGCCGATCTCGTGCTGTTCGATCCCGCCACCGTCGCCGACCGCGCGACGATCGAAAATCCCACCGCCCTCCCCGCCGGAATCCGCACCGTATGGGTGAACGGCGTCGCTGTCGTCGAGGCCGGAAAGCCGACCGGCGCCCTACCCGGCCAGGCGATCCGCCGGGCCGACTGAACCTCCAACCGGAAACCGAAACCCATGCAACCACCGTTTCTGCTTTTTCTGGGTACAGCCCCCGATATCGGCTGGGCCAAGACCGCTTCAGGCCTCGCCGAATGGCGCGCGGGAGACTGCGCGGGCCAATATCGCATGGAAGGCTGCCCGGTCGATCTCGGCCTGCCCGACATGACGTTCGCCGATGCCGCCGCGAAGGGCGTGCGCACGCTGGTGATCGGCATCGCCAATGATGGCGGCTACATTGCCCCCGAATGGGTGCCGCACATCACGGCCGCGCTGGCGGCGGGTCTCGATGTCGCGGCCGGCCTGCACCAGCGTCTCGTCGATCACCCGGAAATTTCGAAAGCCGCGCAGGCACACGGACGAACACTGCACGACCTCCGCCGCCCGCAGCAGACGTTCAAGACCGGCACGGGCAAGAAGCGCACCGGCCACCGCCTGCTGATGGTCGGCACGGACTGCGCGGTCGGCAAGAAGTACACCGCGCTCGCCATCGATCGCGAGCTTCAGCGGCGCGGCGTGCCCTCCACTTTCTGCCCCACCGGCCAGACCGGCATCATGATCACCGGACGCGGGATCGCGATCGACTCTGTCGTCGCCGACTTCATCTCAGGCGCGGCGGAATGGCTCTCCCCTGACGCGGCGCCCGATCACTGGCACGTCATCGAAGGACAGGGCGCGCTCCTGCACCCCGCCTTTGCGGGCGTCACGCTCGGCCTCGTCCACGGCAGCCAGCCCGACGCGCTCGTCATCTGCCACGAGGCGGGGCGGCGTGAGCTGCAGGGCTATGAGGGCGACTATGCCTGCCCTTCGCTCACCGATGCGCTCGCCGCGCACGTTGCTGCGGCGCGGCTCACCAACCCGAAGGCGCGCGGTATCGGAATCAGCCTCAACACCTCGCTTCTCGGCGAAGACGAAGCGCGCGCCGCGATCCGCGCAGCCGAAGCGGAACTCGGCCTCCCCGCCTGCGATCCGCTGCGGTTCGGACCAGCGCCCATCGTCGATCATATGCTGGACGTGTTCGCATGAGATTGTAGCGCGCGAAATCCCTGCGTTGGCGCTTTCCCCTTTCCCTCACCCTGCCTATCAATGTGATGATGGCTCTGCAGAGCGAGAATGAGATGAGCGACCTGTTTGCGCGGCTCGAAGCGGAAAACGCGGGTTACACGGCTGCGGAGCGCCAGATCGCGCTGTTCCTGCTCAACAATCGCGAGATGATCCCGTTCGAAACGGCGGCGTCGATCGCGCAGCGGCTCGATGTCAGCGCGGTAACAGTCGGCCGGTTCTGCCGAATGCTTGGCTTCAAGCATTTCCGCGAGCTCAAGGAGCACCTGCGCATGTCCGCGCACCTGCCGTGGCTCGCCGGGCAGGCGTTTCAGGATTTCCTCTCCGATTTCACCGACAGCGACAAGCGCCGCCGCACGCTGGAACGCGAGATTGAGCTGCTTGTCGCCGTATACGAGCGCAGCCAGCACAAGGTGTGGTCGGATACCGTGGCACTCATCGCGCGCAGCAAGCGGGTGCAGGTCGTCGGCTTCCAGACCGAGCGGGGCGTCGCAGCGATGCTTGCGCACAATCTCCAGTACGTGCGCCCCGGCGTGGAATTGATCGACAGCGCCTCGGGTCATTTCGCCGATGTGCTCCTTGAAGATCCGGGCGACCGGTGCCTCATCATCATCGATGTCCGCCGCTATTCGCGCACGTCGCGTCACCTCGCAGAGCGCGCTGCAGACTTGGGCATCC
>NZ_JACESP010000004.1:155000-170640 GCF_013911755.1 Sphingosinicella sp. | reverse complement strand
CATCTACAAGGGCGGTCCAGTGGGCATCGAGACGCTGGCGGCTGGGCTTTCGGAGCCCCGCGACACGCTTGAGGAAGTCATCGAGCCCTATCTGATCCAGCTGGGCCTTGTTGCACGCACGGCGCGTGGGCGGATGCTGAACGGGCGGGCCTGGACGCACCTCGGGCTTGCGCCGCCGGCGGGCGCTGGCGACGTGCTACCCTTCGAGGACTGAGTCCCGCATCGCGAATCGGCATATTTTCAGGCTTCCCCGCCGAGTCGCGCCCGGTTAGACACCGGGCGGAATGACGGGTGAAACAACAAGCGGCCCGACCTCAGGCGCCTTTGTGGACGGTGTTCACCGCTTTCCCGTGCGCGTCTATTTCGAGGACACCGACCTTTCGGGCGTCGTCTATCACGCGAACTACCTGCGCTTCATGGAGCGTGCGCGGTCAGACATGCTGCGCGTCGCGGGGATCGATCAGCGCGGCTTCTTCGAGGCGGGCGGGGGTGCCTATGCGGTGACGGACATTCATATCCGTTATGTGCGACCCGCGCGGCTCGACGATGTGCTCCATGTTGAAAGTCGCGTAAAAAGCATCGGCGCGGCGTCGTGCCGGATTGCGCAAGTCATCGTACGTTCAGGGGAACTCGTCACGGATGCGCTTGTTACAGCAGCACTTGTGGGGCGAGACGGCAGGCCGAAACGCCAGCCGCCGGAATGGCGCAGGATTTTCGAAGCGTTGGCCGTAACGGCAGGAAACGGGGAGCCGAATGGAAACTGAGGTTGCGAACGTCGCATTGGCGGGGGCCGCGGACATGTCGCCGTGGGCGCTGTTCATGCAGGCGGATATCGTCGTCAAGGCGGTTATGATCGGGCTTCTGTTCGCGTCGATCTGGTCGTGGGCGATCATCATCGAGCGCGCGCGGCGGCTGAAGGTGATCGGCAAGCAGACCGAGGCGTTCGAGAACCGCTTCTGGAAGGCGAACAGCTTCGAGGATATCCGCGAGGCGCCGGGCAAGGCGGAGCATCCGGCGACCAAGGTGTTCGCCGCGGCAATGAGCGAGTGGCGGCGGTCGACCGCGGGCGGCAAGTACGACCGCGTGGGGCTTCGCACGCGTCTCACGGGCGTGATGGGCGTCGCCATAGCCCGCGAGATTGACACACTTTCGGACCGGCTGAACGTCCTTGCCACCATTGGTTCCGTTTCGCCGTTCGTCGGCCTGTTCGGGACGGTGTGGGGCATCATGCGCAGCTTCACCTCGATCGCGGCGACGCAGAACACGACGCTCGCCGTCGTTGCGCCCGGCATCGCCGAGGCGCTGTTCGCGACCGCGATGGGCCTGTTCGCGGCGATCCCGGCGGTGATCGGCTACAACCGGCTTCTCTATGGCATCGGCCGCGTCGAGGGGCGCCTGCACAACTTCGCCGAGGAATTTCAGGGCGAGCTCTCGCGCGAACTTGAAACCATGGCGCCGAAGGCCTGACGCATGGCGATGGGCATAGCACCGGGCGGGCGCAGGGGCGGCAAGGCGCCGCCGATGAGCGAGATCAACGTGACGCCGCTTGTCGATGTCATGCTCGTGCTACTCATCATCTTCATGGTCACGGCGCCGCTGCTGGTATCGGGCGTTCCGATCGACCTTCCCGACAGTAAGGCGGGCGCGCTGAAGCAGGACAACACGCCGATCCAGATCTCGCTGAACGCCGAGGGCGAGGTCTATGTCGACGAGCAGCTCGTGCCCGCCGAAGCGCTCGCCGCGAAGCTCTCCGCGATCAGCGAAGCGCGCGCGGGCGAAGCGGAGGGGCCGCGCGTCTATGTGCGGGCGGACCGTCGGCTGGACTTTGGCAACGTCATGCGCGTGATGGGCGAGGTGAACGCCGCAGGTTTCAAAAAGGTCGCGCTCGTGAGCGAGGCCGGCGCTGAGGACCGGTGACCGAGAACCGCGCGATCCTGATTGCGGGCGCGGCGCACCTTGCGCTGTTCGCCGGGCTGTCTTTGAGCTGGAGCCTGATGTCGAAGGACATCGCGCCGATCGTGGAGCCGATCCCGGTCGAATTCGTCGACATTTCCGACGTGCCGACGGTGCAGGAAAAGCCCAAGCCCTCGATCGAGGCGGCACCGCGCGAAACAGTGGAGGAAGCCGAGCCGGAGGTCGTGGAGCCCGAGCCGACGCCCGAGCCTACGCCGCCGCCGGTCGAGGTTGCACCCAAGGAAGCGCCCAAGCCCAAGGCGGAACCGAAGAAGCCGACCCCCAAGCCGGTCGAAAAGCCGAAGCCCAAGCGCGACCTTTCGAACCTGATCGACAAGTCGCTAAAGGACGCGCCGCGCAAGACCAAGCCGACCGACTTCGCGAAATCGATCGAACAGGCGATCCCCGAGGGTGCCAAACTGGATGCGCGGACGATGGCGACGCTGGCGCAGGCGATCCGCGACCGTATCTACCGCTGCTGGGATCCGGGCGCGGGCGGGCCGGACGCACGCAACATCAAGACGCTGCTGCGCGTGCGCGTGCAACGCGACGGCACGATCATCGGCCGGCCGGAGGTGCTGTCGCAGAGCGGCATCGGGCCCGGCAACGCCGCCTACGGCCGGGTGGCGCGCGACGCCGCGATCCGCGCCGTGATGAACCCCGCCTGCTCACTGGAAGGACTGCCCCCGGAACTTTATGACGGGTGGAAGGATTTCGAGCTCAACTTCGACCCAAGCGAGACGCTGTAAGGAAATGCCTGTGAAACGCCTTCTCTCCGCACTGTCGGTACTGCTGATCGCGATCGCCGCGACGCCCGCCGCCGCCCAGCTTCGCGTCGATATCAACGCGGGCATTTCGAAGCCGATGCCGATTGCGGTGCCGACGTTCACGACGCCCGCGCTAGCGACCACGGTGGCGGGGGATACCGCCGCGCTCGGGCGGCAGGTCGCGGAGGTCGTTTCGAACGATCTTGCGAGCTCGGGCCTCTTCAAGCCGATCAACCCTTCGGCGTTCACCACCACCGTCGCTTATGCCGATGTGCTCGCGCCGCGCTTCGCGAACTGGCGGACGGTCGCGGCGCAGGCGCTTGTCACGGGCTTCGTGCAGGTGAACGGCGACGGGTCGATCACGGTGGGCTGCTATCTATACGATGTATTCTCAGAGGAGATCCTCGCGCGGGAGGGGTTCTCGACGCAGCCGGCGTTCTGGCGGCGCGCCGCGCACAAGTGCGCTGACGCGGTCTATTCGCGGCTGACGGGGGAAAGCGGATACTTCGACAGCCGCATCGTCTATGTCTCGGAAACCGGCCGCCAGACGAAGCGCATCAAGCGGCTCGCGATCATGGACCAGGACGGCGCGAACCACCGCTTCCTGACGAACGGCCAGAACCTCGTGCTGACGCCGCGCTTCTCGCCGAGCCAGCAGACGATCGCCTACATGTCGTTCGCGCAGAACCGTCCGCGCGTGTACGTCTACAACATCGGCACCGGCCGCCAGACGCTGGTCGGCAACTTTCCGAACATGAGCTTCGCGCCGCGCTTTTCGCCCGATGGGCAGAGCCTCGTGTTCTCGATGGCGCAGGGCGGCAACACCGACATCTACCGCATGAGCGTGAACGGCGGCACGCCGCAGCGGCTGACGAGCGCGCCCGGCATCGATACGGGCCCGAGCTATTCGCCCGACGGCAGCAAGATCGTGTTCGAATCGGATCGCGGCGGCACGCAGCAGCTCTACGTGATGAACGCGGACGGCTCCGACCAGCGCCGGATCAGCTTCGGCGGCGGGCGCTATGCGACGCCGGTGTGGTCGCCGCGCGGCGATCTCATCGCCTTCACGCGCATGGGCGGCGGCGGCTTTCGCATCGGCGTGATGCGCACCGACGGCTCGGGCGAGCGGCTGCTGACCGACAGCTGGGGCGACGAAGGCCCGACCTGGTCGCCCAACGGCCGCGTCGTGATGTTCTTCCGCAGCCAGCGCGGCGGCCGCGCCGACCTCTGGTCGGTGGACCTCACCGGCGTCAACGAACGGCGCATTCCGACACCGCTCGACGGGTCCGATCCGGCATGGTCTCCACTTTTGCCTTAAAAAGCATGGCATTCAGATGCTATTAAGGGTTGTCGATGGAGTTCAGTTTGGAAACCGTAATGACGGATTCGCGTTGTTGAGCCGGAACCGGCGACTGTCGCCGGGTTCTTTTGGGGTTCCGAGACAGGGAGAGTGATGATGAAGACTGCCTTGAAAGTGGTGATGGTGGCCGCGCTGGTCACGACGGCAGCATGCTCGAAGAAGGCCGAAGAGCTGCCGCCGCCGCCGCCGCCCGCGGCTCCGGTTGAGACCCCGACCCCGACTCCGGCGCCTGCGCCCGTCACCAGCACGGTTGTGCCGGGCAGTGTCGAGGACTTCGTCCAGCAGGCGGGCAGCGACCGCGTGTTCTTCGAATTCGACAGCTACCAGCTCGACAGCGCGTCGCAGGCGACGCTGACGAAGCAGGCCGGCTGGCTCGCCCAGTATGCGAACGTGAAGGTCACGATCGAAGGCCATGCCGACGAGCGCGGCACGCGTGAATACAACCTCGCGCTCGGCGAGCGCCGCGCCAACTCGGTGAAGAACTTCCTCGCCGGGCAGGGCGTTGCCGCCGATCGCATCAGCGTGATCAGCTACGGCAAGGAACGTCCGGCCGTTGAAGGTTCGGACGAGAGCGCGTGGGCGCAGAACCGCCGCGCCGTCACGGTGCTGGTCGGCGCTGCCGCGAGCTGAGCCCGCATCAGACTGAAGTTGGAGAGGGCCGTCCTTCGGGGCGGCTCTTTTCTTTTGCGCCGAGCCCAATCAGGGGACGGAGCCACGGCACGCCGCGGCCGACGATGTAAAACAGCCAGCTCCCGGCGGCTGTCGTTGTGACGAGAATCGCGAAGGCGGCGAGGTTCGGGAGCGCAAGCGGAAGCAGCCACCAGCCGACGACGACGATGATCGTCTGGTGCGCGATGTAGAGCGGAAACACCGCTTCGGTGAGCATCGGGCGGATCGGCGCGTCGCCGTTCAGCCAGCGGTCGGCGATGCCGATGAGCGCGACGATCATCGCCCAGCCCTGAACGGCGCGGGCGCCACGGAAGAGGGTGGTCAGCGTGTCATCGAGCGGCGTATCGCCCGGATAGCGATATTCGATCATCGCCACGACGGCGTAGGCAGCCACGGCAAGCACCGCGGCGACGCGCCACCAGCGACGAATCGCGGCCCAGAGCACGGGCGACCCGCGCAGCAACACCCCGAACAGGAAGCACGGAAAATACAGCGCGTGCGCGGCCGCATCATCGACAAGCGCGTGGGTTTCGCCGACGCCCGGGAACAGCACGAGCGTTCGCAGCGCCATCAGCGCGATTGGAACGACAAGGACGGCAGGCCCGGCGAGCGCGGCTTCGCAAAGCTGCGCAGCCCGCGCGCGAACACCTGCGGGGATCAGCATGAGGAGCGCGAGCGCCATGCTGTAGACCCAGAGATAGACGACGAACCACAGGTGCTGCCACGTCGGCAGGATGATGCCTTCAAGCGCGCCGAAGCGGAAATAGTCGCGCAGCCAGAAATGGCCGAAGCTTTCCGTGTAGCCGTGCTTGAACATCAGCTCGATCCACGGCTGCGGCGGGATCACGACGATCGCGGCGAAGACGAGCGGGATGAGGAGTCGCGCCGAGCGCGAGCGCGCGAACCCGCCGGCGCTCGGCTCGCGCGCGAAGACCGCGGCGCTTGCATAACCCGAAACCACGAACAGCAGCGCGAGCCGCCAGCTGTTCGTCGCCAGCATCAGGATCGCGACGTGAGAATCGGGCCGCGCTGCCTTCACGTGCCAATCCCAGGGCACGAAATACATGCCGACATGATAGAGGATGAGCAGGGCGAAGGCGCCGACGCGCAGCCAGTCCATCCCGTAGTGGCGCCCGGCCGTTCCCGCGTATGATCGTGTATCCCCCATGCGCGGAGGCTAGCCGATCCGCCATGACGGTCCAGCCCCCGATACCGGCAGGTCTTGGGTTCGCCGCGAAGCTCGCGTATATCCGCCGCGAAAGGTGAGAGTCCCCAGCATGTCCCTTCGTCCCTGGCGCGATATCGCGCGGCGCAAATCGCGGCAGATCATGGTCGGCAGCGTCCCGGTGGGCGGCGACGCGCCGATCACCGTGCAGACCATGACCAACACGCCGACCTCCGACGCGAAGGCGACGATCGACCAGATCCGCCGCTGCGAGGAGGCGGGGGCGGACATCATCCGCGTCTCGTGTCCCGACGTCGAATCGACCGCCGCGTTCCGGCAGATCGCGCGGGCTGCGCGGGTGCCGCTCGTCGCCGACATTCATTTTCACTACAAGCGCGCGCTCGAAGCAGCGGACGCGGGCGCGGCGTGCCTGCGGATCAACCCGGGCAACATCGGATCGTCGGAGCGTGTCGCTGAAGTGGTGCGCGCGGCGAAGGCGAACGGCTGCGCGATCCGCATTGGCGTCAACGCGGGAAGCCTCGAGAAAGACCTGCTCGAAAAATACGGCGAGCCGTGCCCCGAGGCGCTCGTCGAAAGCGCGCTCGATCATATCCGCCTGCTCGAGGAGCATGACTTCCGCGACTACAAGGTGGCGGTGAAGGCCTCCGACGCGTTTCTTGCCGTCGCCGCCTACCAGCAGCTTGCCGAAGCCGTGGATTGCCCGCTGCATCTCGGCATCACCGAGGCGGGCGGGCTCATTGGCGGCACGGTGAAATCGGCGATCGGCATCGGCTCGCTGCTCTGGTTCGGCGTCGGCGACACGATCCGCGTGTCGCTGTCCGCCGAGCCCGAGGAGGAAGTCCGCGTCGGCTATGAAATCCTGAAGACGCTTGGCCTGCGCACACGCGGCGTCCGCGTCGTGTCGTGCCCCAGCTGCGCGCGCCAGGGCTTCGACGTCATCCGCACGGTGCAGGCGCTGGAGGATGCGCTCCAGCACATCAAGACCCCGATGTCGCTCTCGGTTCTGGGCTGCGTCGTCAACGGTCCCGGTGAGGCGCGCGAGACCGACATCGGCATCACCGGCGGCGGCAACGGCAAGCACATGGTCTACTTGTCGGGCGTCACCGACCACACGATCGCGGACGCTGACATGATCGCGCATATCGTGGGGCTCGTTGAAACCAAGGCTGCCGAGATCGAGGCGGGGAGCGCGGTGAGCATGGACACGCTGCACGGCAAGGCCGCATGAAAACCGGGTCCGACATCGGGATCGGTGAGGATCGCGCGTGGCCCTGTTGATCCGTGCAGCGGTGCGCGAGGATGCGCCGCTTATCTTCCGTTTCATCTGCGATCTCGCCGAATATGAGAAACTGCGCCACGAGGTGAAAGGCGACGCCGAAGGGCTTGCCGAGCAGCTGTTCGGCCCACGCCCCCATGCCGAGGTGCTGATCGCCGAGGATGACGGCGCGCCCCTGGGTTTCGCGCTGTTCTTCCACAATTTCTCGACCTTCGAAGGCAGGCCGGGGATCTACCTCGAAGACCTGTTCGTCGCGCCCGAGGCGCGCGGCAAGGGCGCGGGCAAGGCGCTGCTCGCGCGGCTTGCGGCGCTTGCGATCGAGCGGGATTGCGCACGCCTGGAATGGGCGGTGCTCAACTGGAACACGCCTGCGATCGATTTCTACCGTTCACTCGGCGCGCGGCCGATGGACGAATGGACCGTCAACCGCGTCGACGGCGAGGCGCTGAGGACGCTCGCCGCGTCAGGGTAGCGGTTCGAGCACGCGGTCGAGCGGCGCGGGGCTGCTGCCGACGCGTTCGAGGTGCGGATAGCGGAGCCCGCCGGTATAGCCGAGGCGGATCGTGCGGTAGCGCGGGCCTTCCTTTACGAGCAGTTCGATGGGGGCCTTGCCGTCCTTCGCGGCAGTGATCGTCGCCTTGAAATCGGCCTCGTTGAACTCGCGGCCGTTCACCGCCATGAGCCGCGTCGCAGTCGTGACGCCTTCGCGAAACATCGGCCCGTCCCACACGACATTGGAGATCGCGCCCGATGCGCTGACGGTGATGCCGACCGAATGGCTGAGATCGGTTGTGCGGCTGCGCGCATCGCTCGAAACCTGATAGGGATTCGGCGTTTCCTTGAAGACGAGGCGATAGCCACCCTTTTCGATGCCGCCGAGCGGGGGCTTCGCAATCTCGTCGACGCGGGTTTTCAGGAAGGTCGCCCAGTCATTGGGCACGACCGCATCAAGCGCGGCGACGACATCCTCGAACGCGTAGGTGACCGTGCCCCAATCGCCGTTCCGCACGCCGAAGAAGCCGCGCGCGAAATCGTCGAGCGATTTCCTGCCGCCGGTCTTCTCGCGGATGAGCATGTCCGCTTCCATCCAGATGAGAGCGCCCTCGTTGTAATAGTCCTCCGAACGCTGCCACGTGCGGAAGGCCTGCGGGCGACGGGCGTTGGTGATGGGGTCGTTGGTGGTGTCGATGAGCGGCTTCCATGCGCGGCCCGGCTGCATTTCGTAGAAGGCCGCCTGGCTCGCGAACTCGCCGAGCACGAAATCCTTGGAAATGAGGCCGGAGCGCGCGGCGAGCACCGAATCCCAATAGCTCGTCTGGCCTTCGTAGACCCAGAGCAGGCTGTTCTGCATCGGCGTGCGATAGTCCGGCGTCCAAAGATCGGCGCCGCGGCGGAATTTGCCGTTCCAGCTATGGACGAATTCGTGCGGCAGCAGGCCCCGCATTGCGGCCGTGTTCGCCCAGTCCGTAAAATAGACGCGGGGCAGCGCGTTTTCCGAGCTGCGGTGGTGTTCGAGGCCGATGCCGCCAAGCTCGGTGGAGAGCGCGAACAGGAACTCGTAGCGGTCATAATGCCGCGATCCGAACAGCTTTATCGCCTGATCGACCATGCGCCGGTGCGCTTCGATCTGTTCGGCGGTGGCGGCTAGGTCGCCCGGGCGGTCCGCGAAGACATTGAGGCGGACATCGTGGCCGAGATCCCACGCCTTGTAGTTGCTCCCGGCGAACATCGGGCTGTCGACGAGCGTTTCGAAATCGGTCTCGGCGTAGCGGAGCGTGCTCCCGGTGCGCACCACGCCGTCGAGCGCGGCGACGCCCTGCCAGCCTTCGGGCAGCGTGACCGAGGGACGCACGCGAATCTGCCGCGTGTAGTGACCCGCCGGATAGAGCGCGACCGTCTCCCACTGCAGGTTCAGCATCTCCGCCGTCACGCTGACGCGGCCCTGATTGCCCTCCGTGGGGGAAAGATACTGGAAGCGCACGTCGAGCGCCTTCGCGCCCTTCGGCACATCGACGGTGAAGGCATAGACATCGCGCGGATCGCGCTTCCACGGCAGGGGCTTGCCGCCCGCGCTGATCGTGAGCCCCGCAAGGGCGGCGATCGGCCCGCGCGGGGCGTGCTTGCCGGGGAGCCATTCGGGATAGCGTAGCGTCAGCGGCCCCGGCGCGGCGACGGGGATCTGCTGGCGGACGCCGAGAATGCGCCGCGCCGTATCCGTCGCGTCGATATCAAGCGTCATCACGCCCGGGTAGCGGATATCCTGCGCGGGCTGTTCCGCTTGAACAGGGGCGGGTGCTCGGGGAAGGCTGTTTTCAGCGGCGGCGGGCGTCGCCAGAAGAATCAGGAACGAACAGAACGCACGCAAGACAGTCTCCCCAACAAGGCATTTGCCGTGAGGAATGACGGAATTGTGTCAGTGGGTAAAGGTCAGGCCTTCGCCTTGCCGCGTTCGATGCCGTCGAGAATCAGCTGCCGTGCCTTGTCGGCATCGCCCCAGCCGTTCAGCTTCGCCCATTTGCCGGGTTCGAGATCCTTGTAGTGCTCGAAGAAGTGCTCGATCTGGCGGAGCACGATCGGCGGCAGGTCGCTGTGGTTGGTGACGTTGCCGTAGTAGGGGAAGGTTGAATCGACGGGCACGGTGAGCAACTTCTCGTCGCCGCCCTTGTCGTCTTCCATCAGCAGCACGCCAACCGGGCGCACGCGGATCACCGCGCCCGAGATGATCGGCGAGCGCGTGATGACGAGCGCGTCGAGCGGATCGCCGTCCTCGCCGAGCGTGTGCGGGATGAAGCCGTAGTTCGCCGGATAACGCATCGGCGTGTGCAGGATGCGGTCCACGAAAATCGCGCCCGAGTCCTTGTCGAACTCGTATTTCACCGGTTCGCCGCCGATCGGCACCTCGATGATCACATTGAGTTCGTGGGGCGGGTTCGGTCCGACGGGAATCTTTGATATATCCATGGCGCGCGGCGTTTAGCGGTTCTTAGCGCCGAAGGGAACCGCCGAATGTTGCGGCGCAGCAGAAATCGCATGAACGGTTTCCACGGCCCGCGAGACGGTCTAAAGCGCGGCGCTTATGAGCAGCAAGATTCAGGCCGTTCGCGGCACGCAGGACATGGTGGGCGAAGAGGCCGCGCGCTTCGATCAGGTGATCGAAACCTTCACGCGCGTGCGCAGGCTCTATGGGTTTCGCCCGGTGCAGGTGCCGGTGTTCGAATTCACCGGCGTGTTCGCGCGCTCATTGGGTGAGACCACGGACGTGGTTTCGAAGGAAATGTACACGTTCGAGGATCGCGGCGGCGAATCGCTGACGCTGCGGCCGGAGTTCACTGCCGGAATCGCACGCGCCTATATCTCCAACGGCTGGCAGCAACACGCGCCGATGAAGCTCGCGGCGTGGGGGCCGGCGTTCCGCTATGAACGGCCGCAGAAGGGGCGCTTCCGGCAGTTCCACCAGCTCGACGCGGAAATCCTGGGGTCGGGCGAGCCGGCGGCGGATGTGGAGATCATCGCGCTCGCGCAGCATCTGCTCGACGAACTCGGGCTTGAGGGCAAGACGGTGCTCAACCTCAACACGCTCGGCGACCCGGAAACGCGCGCCGCGTGGCAGGCGGCGCTGATCGCGCACTTCTCGGCGCACCGCGACGCGCTTTCGGCCGAAAGCCGCGAGCGGCTGGAGAAGAATCCGCTGCGTATCCTCGACAGCAAGGACGCCGCCGACAAGGCGCTCGTCGCCGATGCGCCGCGGATCGATGCCTATATGTCTGCCGAAGCGGGTGCGTGGTTCGATGCCGTGCGCAAGGGACTCGACGCGGCGGGCGTGGCCTATGAGCGCAACGAGGCGCTGGTGCGCGGGCTCGACTACTATCGCCACACGACGTTCGAGTTCATCACCGAGCATCTGGGCGCGCAGGGCACCGTGCTTGGCGGCGGGCGCTACGACGGATTGATGGAAGCGCTCGGCGGGCCGCATACGCCGTGCGTCGGCTGGGCGGCGGGGATCGAGCGGCTGGCGATGCTGATCGAGGCGCCGGCGGCAGAGACAATCGATGCGGCAATCGTGCCGATGGGCGAGGCGGCCGAGGCGAAGTCCCATGAGGTGCTGCAATCGCTGCGGCGCGCGGGAATCGCTGCCGAGCAGGCGTGGCGCGGCAATATGAAGAAGCGGATGCAGAAGGCGGATGCGGCCGGCGCGCGCTACGCCGTCATCATCGGTGACGATGAACTGGCGGCGGGCGAGGCGACGGTGAAGCGGCTCGCGACGGGCGAGCAGTGGCGCGTGGCGCTCGATCAGCTTCCCGAGGCGCTGCGATGAGCGGCGTTCCAACCGCGCGAATCCGGCAGATCGAAGCGCGCTATGCCGAACTGACTACGCAGATGTCGGCGGGTGATCTGCCTGCCGAGAAGTTCGTGGCGCTTTCCAAGGAATATGCCGAGCTGAAGCCTGTGGCTGAGGCGGCCCGCGCGGTGCGCGTAATGCGCGACGAGGCCGAGAGCCTGACCGCGATGGTGAACGGCGGCGAGAGCGACCGCGAGATGGTGGCGCTTGCCGAGGAAGAGCTGCAGTCGCTGAAGGATCAGCTGCCGGATGCCGAAAAGGCGCTCGCCGTGCTGCTGCTGCCGAAGGACATGGCGGATGAGCGCTCGGCGATCCTTGAAATCCGCGCGGGCACGGGCGGCGAGGAGGCGGCACTGTTCGCGGGCGATCTTTACCGCATGTACCAGCGCTATGCCGAAACGCAGGGCTGGCGTGTCGAGACGATGGAAATGTCGTCGGCAGACGCGGGCGGGCTCAAGGAGGTGATCGCGAATGTCACCGGACAGGGCGTGTTCGCCAAGCTGAAGTTCGAAAGCGGCGTCCACCGCGTGCAGCGCGTGCCCGCCACGGAAGCCTCCGGGCGCATCCACACGTCCGCCGCGACGGTGGCGGTGCTGCCCGAGGCCGAGGAGGTCGACGTGCAGATCGACGAGAAGGATCTGCGTATCGACGTGTTCCGCTCGTCCGGCCCCGGCGGCCAGTCGGTGAACACGACCGACAGCGCCGTGCGTATCACGCACCTTCCCACCGGCCTCGTCGTCAGCCAGCAGGACGAAAAGAGCCAGCACAAGAACAAGGCGAAGGCGCTGAAGGTTCTGCGCGCGCGCCTCTTTGAGCTGGAGCGCGAGAAACTGGCGAACGAACGCGCCGGCGCGCGCAAGTCGATGGTCGGATCGGGCGATCGTTCGGAGCGCATCCGCACGTACAATTATCCGCAGGGGCGCGTCACCGATCACCGGATCAACCTGACGCTGCACCGTCTGCCGGAGATCATGGAAGGCACGGGGCTTGGCGAACTCGTCGCCGCGCTGATCGCCGAGGATCAGGCGGCACGGCTCGCGAACCTGAATGAAGGCGCTTGACCTCGTAAGGGACGCAGCGGCGCGGATCGGCGGAGAGACGCCGCGCCTCGACGCCGAGTTGATCGTCGCGCACGCGCTCGGGATCAGCCGCGAGACGCTGCTGCTCGGCAATCCGGAGGTGGCGGCGGAGGCGGCAGAGCCGTTCATCGCGCGGCGCGCGGCGGGCGAGCCCGTGGCCTATATTCTCGGGCGGCAGGAGTTCTGGTCGCTCGAACTGGAAGTGGGGCCGGGCATCCTTGTGCCGCGCGGCGATACCGAAACGCTGATTGCCGCCGCGCAGCGGCTGTTTCCGGCGGATGCGGCGCTTCGCATTCTCGATCTCGGTACCGGCTCGGGCGCCCTCGCGCTCGCAGCGCTCGCCGAATGGCCGCGCGCCACTGTGCTCGCAACCGATGTATCGGATACGGCGCTCGCCGTTGCCGCGCGAAACGCCGCGCGGCTGGGGTTTTCCGCGCGATCCCGCTTTCTCAAAGCCGACTGGGCCGAGGGCATAGCGGAGCGCTTCTCTTTAATCCTGTCGAATCCTCCCTACATAGGAGAGGACGAGGCGACCGGCGCCGGCGTGCGCGAATATGAACCGCACGGCGCGCTGTTCGCCGGCAAGGATGGCCTTGCGGCGTATCGGCGCATCGTTCCCATGCTTCCGGCATTGCTGGAGGCGGACGGCGCCGCAATCCTTGAGATCGGATGGCGCCAAGCGGAAGCGGTTTTGGCGCTGGGGCGTGAAGCAGGCCTTGGCGGCCTGGTGGAGCGCGACCTTGCCGGGCGGGATCGAGCGGTTGTTTTCCGTCGCATCGCCTCTGTTTTTTGACTTGGAATGCGATGCCAATGCCGCTAGAGCGGCTGTGCATGGGCGAGGACGATGATCCCCTCGCCGGGCACTTACGATAGGCAGAATCGTTTGGCGGTCGCTTCCGGACCCTTGCGTGGATTGCCGCGCATGTCCTGAACAACGACAGTCGGCTCGGCCGGCAGTATCGGGGAAAAGAGTATTTCATGAGAAATGGACAGCAGCAGTCCGGTCGGCGTCGTGGGCGCGGCAATCCGCGTCCCCAACAGGGCGGCGGCCGTGAGATGGGCAACCGCAACATGGAGCCCCGCCAGCGCGGCAATGCGCTTCAGCTGCTTGAGAAATACACCAATCTTGCACGCGAGGCGCATCAGCAGGGCGAACGCGTCCAGGCCGAATATTATCTGCAATACGCCGATCACTACCATCGCGTTGTCGCCGAGATGCGCGCGCGGCAGGAAGAGCGTCAGTCGCAGTATCAGCAGCACAACGACCGGCCCGATCGCCGTGGCCGCGATGACGAGCGCGATATGCGCGACGAGGACGACGGCGACGACGACGAGGGCGATGAGGACGAAGAGGGCGATGCGGACAACCGCGGCCCGATCCACAACAATCGCCAGGAACGCCAGCGGTTCGAACCGCGCCAGCAGCGTCAGGACCGCCCGGAGCGTCAGGACCGCGATCGGCCGGAACGTCAGGACCGCGACCGTCAGGAACGGTCCGAGCGTGCGGAACGCCAGGAACGCTCTGACCGTCAGGACCGCCCTGAGCGCCAGGACCGCGACCGCCCGGAACGGTCCGAGCGTCAGGAGCGGTATGAACAGCCCCGCCCGGCTCCGCAGCCCCGCACCGCGCCGCCGCCGGCCGATGACGAGCGTGAGGATGAAGGTGCGCTCCGCACGCTCGCCCGCAGCGCCCGCCGGGCCGATGCAGATGAGCCCGAGGTCGCAGAGGCGCCCAAGCGGCGCGGCCGTCCCCCCGCGCAGGCCAAGCAGGCTGCCCCGGCAGCGGCCGAAGCGCCGGCTGCGACTCCCGTTGCCGTGGAAGCCGAAGACGAGAAGCCGCGCCGCCCACGCGGGCGTCCGCGCAAGGTTCAGCCCGTCGAGACTGTCGACGCCTGAATTCCGCAGGCCAGGCCGGATCTTCGGCCTGTAACGCAAGGTTCATGTTTCCGTCACGGGAACTTCATGCTAGCGCCCCCGCGCGTACCGCACGAGCGGTCGCGTTGAAGGGGACGGTCATGACCACGCGTCAAGCGGCATTGTTTCCGGCATTCGTTATGATGGGCCTGTCTGCAAGCCTGCCGACAACGGCAATGGCGCAGGCGGAATCGGTCACGCTCGAACAGGCGGTCGCGAAGCTCGCCGCGCTGCAGGCGCAGCTCGAAGCGGTTCAGGCCGAAGTCGCGGCCCTGCGCGCGCAGGGCGTCGCAAAGGCTCCCGCGTCTCAACAACAGGCGGCAGCCCCCGCCGACCCGATCAAGGTCAGCTGGAAGGGCGCTCCCGAAATCTCATCGAAAGGCTGGAGCTTCAAGCCGCGCGGGCGGCTGCAGTTCGATGCCGCGAACCTGTCGCACCCGGCGGGCATTGCAGACAGCGGCCTCGGCTTCACGAACGAAGTGCGGCGCGCCTATCTCGGCGTGCAGGGCACCATGCCGGGCGGCTTCGGGTATCGCGTGGATATCGATTTCGCGCCGTCATCGCCTGAATTCCAGGAAGCCTATATCGACTACACGCGCGGCCGGACGACGATCACCGTCGGTCAGCACAACGGTTTCCAAGGACTCGAGGAGCTGACGAGCGACGTCAATACGAGCTTCATGGAGCGCGCGGCGTTCACCGATGCGTTCGGCTTCGAACGGCGGATCGGAATTTCGGCGCAGTATCGCGGCAAGGCGCTGCTGCTGCAGGGCGGCGTGTTCACCGACAACATCGCCGACCTCTCCGATGATGCCAACAGCAGCTATGGCTTCGACGGCCGCATCGTGTTCGCGCCGAAGATGGGCGGCACGCAACTCCACCTCGGCGCCTCCGCGCATTACCGCGACGCCGACGCCGTCGGCACGGGCACGCGCTATCGACAGAGGCCGCAAGTGCACACCACCGACGTGCGCTTCCTCGCAACGCCCGCGCTGCCGGTGACGGGGGAGACGAACTACGGGGTTGAACTCGCGGCGATCTCCGGTCCTTTCCACGCGGCGGCTGAAATGCACTGGATGAACGTGTCGCTCGCGGGC
>NZ_JACESP010000004.1:0-147500 GCF_013911755.1 Sphingosinicella sp. | reverse complement strand
CGAGATTGGCAAAGCCGCTCTGTTCGCTTCTCTCGCTGATCGTCGATCGGGAGTTGATCGCCAGCATCGGGGATACCCCGCCGAGCGCCTGATCGACGAGACTGCCGCCATCGTCAGTGACGCCGGTCAGGCGCCGTATCTTATCGGCTACGCTCTTCACGGCTTCCTGCACAGCATGAAAATAATTGTCGGCCAATAACTCGGCCCTGCAAAATGCAAGAACGTCCGGGTGAACACCGCGACCTTCCAGGTCCGTCCGCAAATCCCGCGCCCGGCGTTGTGCTTCAGGGAGAGTTGTCGCCTGCGCCACGCTTTTCAGTGCGCCTGTTTCGTCAACGACAAGACCGGCGAAGGCCAGCGCCTGATTGAGCGCAGCGCGCATCGGTTCAAAGCGATGGGGTTCGCGGCTGTAGCGTGCCGGACTCATCGCGAGCCGGATGAACTCCAGCACATGGGTCCTATTGCGCTTGCTGTTCTGACTTTCCGCGAACGCATTATAAATGCGTAACCGTTTCGTGCTCTGGCCAGGATCGACCATTTTGGCAGACTGAAGCAGAAAGCCGATTTCACTGTTCTGCAGGCCGTTGTCGGTGTCACCGAGCGCCCCCGCAATTGCCTCGAGTTGATCCTGCAAAAACAGCTTCATCTGCGTGTCTGACCTCTCTCAAACCGGTCGGAAGATGCGGATCACGGCCGCCTGTTTTCCTGTTGTGCGAAGTTCGAAATCGCTCCGGAAAGGTCCCCGGCCGTCCGGCTTTCTTCCATTCGAAACAGCAAGCTCAAAGCCGGCGGGATCAAGCCAGCGCATTCTTTCACCTTCCTCCACGGGTATGACCGCGTATCGTTGCCGATGGCCATTCGTACCGGTGAGGTCAGCGTTGAATAACTCCGGGGCTGTTTCGGGCATTTCCCGTCGCGGCAAGCTCGCCTGCCAGCGCTGGAAGAGTTGAGGGTCGATGCGATCTTCGCTGTCCGGCTCATCGATATCTTCCTCGATCCATGCATCGAATTCCAGGCGCCGGGCCGTGGCTGCTTCTCTGGTCCGCGCCAGTCCTTGCGAAAGGCAGAAGGCAACGAAGGGATCATGGGTGCCCCAACGCAGCAGTTCTCGCGCCCAGAAGCCGAACCATGGCAAGCCGGTCGTTTGCTTCCAGTCCGCCAGCGTCGGCGTGGTCACGGCGTCAGGCGCGCCATCGGACCAGGCTTTGGCGACAACAGCGCCAATCGCGACGCCCAGCCGGAATTCGAGATTGTCGGCCACGAAGCGTTGCCACGCGCGCAGGCTTTCCGCGTCCGGAGCTCTGGCGCCCGGCTCGTTCATCCACCAGCCCAGCACGTCATTCCATTGATCGAGCAGCGCCTGATCACCGAGGGTAGGGCGCACGCGGAATCCGAATCCCTTATCGCCCTCGAGAAGGCTGCCAATTTGCTCGAACAGGTCGATCCGCCCTTCGGCGTCGAGCGCACCATAGTCGACCGCGCCGGCAATCGAGGCCAGGATCTGCGCCGCAACCGCCTCAAAACGCCGACCCACCCAAGGCGTGAATCCATATTGGTAGAGGCGCTGCCGTTCGCCAGCGTCGGGATAGATATGCTGGATGATCCCACTGCCGCGACGGATGAATGCGACCTCCAGCCACGCCTCCTGCTCGGCCGCGACGGCCGTGAATGTCCTTGCCCAAAGCGCGCGTAACTGTTCTTCGGCGCGGGCGGGCGTCATCGCCCCCTCTTCATCGCGCTCCGTCTCGGCAAGCGCGGTCAGCAGCACGCTGTCGAGTTCATCCATCGCATCGGCGAGGCGCGATGTCGGATCGCTTGCTCCCGTCCCCGCATCGCCGCTGACGGTTCCCGGAGCTGTTCGCTCCAGCCAGTCCATGAAAGCGTCCGGCGCTATTCGCAGCAATTCGTTCGCCTTGCGCCAGATTCGAGTCAATAGCAGCGCCAGCGGGCTTTCGGCCGCATCGGCTTCCTGTTCCTCGGCGAGCAATCTGCGGGTCAGTTCCTGATACTCGGCCGTCCACTCGCGAAGTTGGCGTTCCTGAACGGGTCTGGGCGCCTTCGGCTTCGTCGAATTCGACGTCGTCGAAATCCGTGTCGGCAACGCCACCAGCGTCATACCCTCGATACCGCGTGCGGCGCCGGGTCGCCCGGCTCGACCAGCCAGGTTGCGGAACTCTGATGTAGAGAATGGCGCGACGATCGGGGCTTCCTCGACCGGATCCCAGGAGCGTCGCTTGAGTGAAGTCAGAAAGATAAGGTCGAACGGGAGATTGACACCTTCGGTCAGCGTGGCCGTCGCCACTGTAATTGGACAGATTTTCCGATCGATCATCTCGACCATCAGGCGGCGTAGCCGCTGCGGCATCTGGCCATGGCTAGTGGCGATGCCACGATCGAGCAGGAACAGTTCGAAAGAATCGGCCCCGCAATAATCGAGGCATGCGGCACGGGCTTCATCGAAGCGGTCGCCCAGAAATCCTTCCGGCCGCTCGAATTCGACGACCGCTTCCCAGGCGCCGAGGGCCAGTGCCTCGCTGAACCAGCGCATCGTCTGCTCGGGCTCCTGCGCGACCGAAATCAGGATGCGCTGCTCTTCACGGGCCAGATGTAGAGCCGTCCACAGGACGCTCAGGCTGTTGAAACGATTGAGGCTGTTACGCCATTGCGCCGCCAGCAGGGGCATGGGCGCGAAACGAAGCGGGAGATAGACGGGGTTCTCCTGGCCCCGCAGATAGAGCGGCTTACCATTCATGAGGTCGAGCAGGATCTGCCCGGATGATCCCGGCGCGGTTTCCAGCACACCGATCACCTGCCGCGTGCTGCGGTATCGGACGCCGACCGCCTTGGCTTCTGCATGTCCCTCGATCCATCGCGCCACCGGGCCGGATGCGCCGCCCGCTACTGCCGTCAGCGCAATCCGGGTGACTTCCGGGCGCTGGGCAAGGATTCGCGACACAAGGTTCTCGAGGCGGAGCGATCGATTGCTGTGGTCGGAAAAGCTGACGGCCGTCGCCTCGCTGGCTTCGGGCACGACCTGATGCGCTTCATCAATGATCAGCAGGGAGAGCCGCGCGATCAGCAGCTTGCCCAGATAGCGCAGCAGGGCATCGGCCTTTTCGACGGTGGCGATCAGGACCACCGGCTCTTCACTGGTCAGCCAGGCATCGGTAATCCCCCAGTCCGCACCGCCATAGAGACCGGTGACGATGACATCGCCACGCAACTCCGAACTGAGCTTGGCTTCCACCTCGCCAGCGAGCGCTCTTGAAGGGACAATGTAGAGCGCCAATGGCCCGAGCCCGTCCGGCGCTCTGAGCAGCAATTCCTTGATGAGGGCCAGATTGGCGACAAGCGTCTTGCCTGACCCCGTGGGGGTGCAAAGCGCGAAACTCGATTCCCGAAGAAGCCGTTCAATCCCATGAAGCTGGGACGTCCATAGGATGCCCCGATTGCGGCTGAACTGGTCACGGGCATAGCGTAGCAGCCGGTCGGTGCGTTCCGGACGCAAGGCAGCAAGGCGCCGCAGCGGGGTGAAAATCGATGCGGCGACATAGCGGTCTGCAACCTGTCGCATCAGCCCGATCACCAGCGCGGCATCATGGCTGAACAGCTGGTTGGCAAGGTCGTCCAACGCTCGCAGCTTGGCCATCGCGGGCGCCAAACGCTCATCGTCCCCGCGTCGAAGGCTGTCGGCGATCAGGCCGAGCGAGCGCACCAGTTCGACGGTCACGGTCCACAGGAAACCGGGCGTATCGTCTTCACCGTGCATGGCGGCGAATATGGCGTTCTCGGCGTCTGCGCTCGTCAGTCCGGGATTGGCTCGCCAAAAGGCGGCGCTCCGCTGCACGACCCTGTCGAAATCCGCGCGGAGGAAGGCGGAATAGAGGCGGACACCTTCATGCTCGCTCTCGATCTGATCCAGCAGCCCCGACGCCATCGCGGGCAAACCGCCTAGTTGGTACGCCGCAGCGGCGAGAAGTTCGATGGGTACGATGCCGCGCACGCCATCCTCGGCCCGCGAGAGCCATTCGAGAATTTCTCCCGTTCGCCGGTAGCAATCGACCGCTCGGGGGGATTCTCGGCCTTCGATTGTGCTGAATATATGGGCGGCGTGAAGAAGCCGGCGCGCGTCGTTCAACTGACTTGCCGATTCGCGGTCGCCCCAGCCAATCGTTGGAACCTGCCAGGTCGTCTGCAGACAGCGGACATAGGCGCGCGCCTGGGGCCGGGTGAGCGCGTTCTCGATTGCGAGGGCCTGCCGGATCTGTTCGGCCAGGACCAGGCGTTCTTCGTCAAGCGCAGCCATCAGCCCTCACTCCAGAGAAGGGCGTAGAGGTCATCGATCAGGCTGTCGCCATCTTCCAGAATGACCTCGACAACCTGCAGATCCCGTCCGGCCTTGTAATCGGCGGGCCTTTCCTCCCAGCCCACGACGGTCTCACTCGCCTCACGTTTGGCGGCGCCATTGCCGCAGATCACGACAAGGTCGGTTCGCTCGGGCTGTGGTCCGAGTTGCATGACAGCACGGTCAATCGATACGATCGTCGCCGCATGGCCTTCCCGGTCACGCTGTTCGAGCAGGAACTGCAATTGCCGCAGGCCATGTGGGATGGCTGTGTCCCGGTTCATCTCGAACCAGATCCCCTTGCCATTATGCTCGAGTTCGTTCGTGTCCGGATTGCGCACCTTCTTGCCGTGCAGCAGCGCCGCCACCGCCGATTCGGTCAGCGTCTTTCGCCACTTGGCTTCGCCGGCAATGACGCGGATGACTTCACCGCCGCCATTCAAGGCGATGCCGACAAAATCTGTGCCGTGGCGGCCATAGATTTCCCGCACACGTTCCGGATCGAAGCGCAGCGCCCAGAGATATTTCTCGACATCATCATGTTCGCGAAACAGAAAGATCGGCACGCGCCAGGCATGCTGACCGACAAAGTCTTCCTGATAGGCCTCGGTTACGAGGCCGGCCATCACTTCCCCGAACAGGCCCCTGAGCGCCTTGGACGGCAGGCAGTTGGGATAGGCGATGACAGGCGCCGCCGCACCGTCGGGATGCAGGCTGATGCCGATCTTGCGGTGGAAATATTCCCGGGCATCGAGATGCGCCGACTCGAAATAGGGGCGCAGCGCGGTGATCAACTCGTCATCGATTTCCTGCTGCTGCTCGAGCAGGAGATGGCCGTAATTGCCGCCGCGCACCGTACCATAGGCTTTGAGCCAGGCTTCGAGCGCTTGTTTGGGAGGTGGGCAGTCATGCATTGTCCGTCTCCCTCGAAAGAGGGGTTAACCGGTCAAGCTTGGCGAGGAAGAAGCGCTCGCTCCATAGGTCGAGCGATTTGGTTTCGGCGGGGCGCAGGAAGCGGCGTACATCCTCGGCCGCCGCGTTCCAGTCGATCTTCGCGATTGTGTCGCCGAGCGCCTGTTTGAGCCAGGGCATGTCGACGACGATGCTCTCGTCTCCTGCCCATGGGCCAGCCTGAATCAGCGCGGTGCGGAGCAGGGTGAGGTTGGGCGCGGTTCCCCTGGCGACATACCAGGAGAAATCATACCAATCCCTGCCCTTGAGGAAGCCGCGGCAGAGCAGGGCATGGATCTTGAGTGCGAAATTGGATGGCAGATCCTGGTGGCGCACTTCATGATCGGCCGGGAAGTCGAGATAGGTCGCATCCTCGTACGAGCCGGTGGGTGGGTTAACATCGATCTCCAGCTTGATCCGGATCGTCCGGGGTTTGCCGGTTCCCGCGAAGGACAGGTCGAGTTGGCTCGCGATCGAATCATTCTTGAGCAGGGCCTGCCGGATCGCGCTGTCCATCTTCGCTTTGGGCAGCGCGTCGAGTTTGAGCCCGAACTGCTCGAAGACCTCGACCAGTATCTTGAGATAGGGCGACCAGTCGAAATCCGGGTCAGGCACGCGCAACAGAAAATCCAGATCCTCCGAAAAGCGGGGCAGGCCATGCAGGATGCGCAGCGAGGTGCCACCCTGGAACAAGGCGACGTCGAAGAAATCGCCGCGCCACAGGGCATAGAGCGCGATCTCCTGGAGGATTTCCTTGACGGCATTCTCCTCCTCGAGCGCATTGACCGCTTCATATCGGCGCAGCTTTTCCTTGATGATGTCAATCATGGGCTGGTGATTGCTTTCTGGCCGGGAGTACGGTGCTTTCCAGCGCGGCGAGGAAGGCGTTGACTGCCTTGTGCTTGTACACGGGTTGGAGCTTGGCAAAGTCCTTGCGACGGAGCGCGGCAAGCCTGTCTTCCTCGATCCGCATTCCCTCGATGACCCAGTCGATCCCGGTCCATGGCTGCTTGCGCAGCGCGACGAGATCCATCAGCGCGCGCAGGGGCTGCGCGACGAACGCCGTGAGGTTGCCGATGGGGGTCCGATCAACGCCGGTCAGGAAGCGATAGTCGGCGATGGCGAGCGGGTGAAAATCGAAGGGGCCGAAGTCCGGCGTCTCATAATGCAGCGTCTTGCGCCCCGGCGAGACGCTGGCGGTGACGAAGACACCTTCGGGAATCCAGCCATGATAAGCGAGCGCGCTTTCGAAGGAGACATAGCTCCCGGGCAGCAGACTTTGCGCGATCGCGAAGGGATGGACCATCTCGCTGCGATAGCGTGATCCTAGCAGATAGGTGCCGCGCTTGACCCGGAGCAGCGAGCCATCCTTGAGCGCGCGATTGACCAAACCATAACGCCGCGCATCGCCGCCGCCGAGCAAGCGTCCCAACTGGCGTTCGCTCAGGATATGATCGGCGAGACCTGCCGCCTTAATCTGCTGTGCCAGGGAGGACATGAAGTTCTTGATACTTCCAAAATATGAAAGTTTCCAGAATTTCTTTGTCGTGGGCTTAAAGGGGAAAGCCTTCCCCTGCCGGGCAGCCACGCTTTGCGAGTCTCCCCGGACCCCTTCGAACGGGGCTCGCGCCCCGTAACGCCCCAATAGAGGGAGAGGAAAGCCGGTTGGCCGTGACGGGTTGAGGGTGGCGAGAGAGGCTCGCCGCCGGCCCGCCGCGGAGACAGGCCATGGCATCTTCACGCCGCACCCGCTCGACGACCGAACGGGTGAACCTCTACGAACAGATCACCAACCGCATCATCGCCGAACTCGAATCCGGGCGCGTGCCCTGGGTTCAGCCCTGGGGTTCGTCCCGCGCCGCGATCGGCATGCCCTACAATGCCGTCAGCAACCGGCGTTACAGCGGCCTCAATATCCTGACGCTGTGGAACGCCGTCGTCGAACGCGGCTTTGCCGGACACGCTTTCCTGACCTTCCGGCAGGCAATCGCGCTCGGCGGCTCGGTGCGTAAGGGTGAGCATGGCGTCGGCATCATTTATACTCGCCGCTTCATCCCCGGCGAAGAGCGGCGTCGCGCCGAGAATGAAGGACGCGAACCTTCGGGCGGCATCCCCTTCCTCAAGAGCTTCACCGTCTTTTCGGTCGAGCAATGCGACGGGCTTCCCGCCCATATCTGCGAACCGCCGCCGCCGATCCCCGAAGGGCTGATCCTCCCGCAGGCCGAGGCGCTGATCGCAGCAACCGGTGCCGATTTCCGCATTGGCGGAGCAATGGCTTATTATTCCCCGCGCCATGACTATGTGCAGGTGCCACGGCCGGACGATTATTTCGAGCCGGTGAACTGGCACCGGACGGCGCTGCATGAGCTGTCGCACTGGGTCGGCCACCCCTCGCGTCTCAATCGCGATCAGAGTGGTATCTTCGGATCGCCCGGCTATGCGCGGGAAGAACTTATTGCAGAGATTTCAGCAGCTTACTGCTGCGCTGCGCTGGGAATCGCACCCACCGTCCGACACGCCGATTATATAGGCTCCTGGCTTGAAATCCTCAAGGACGATCATCGCGCCATCCTGCGCGCCGCCAGTGCTGCCTCGAAGACGGCCGACTATCTGCTCGCCTTCCGGCCTGAATCCGCGCTCGCCGCCAATGACGACGATCCGGACCCCGATCCCGACTGCGCCATGGCGCTCGAAGGGAGGGCTGCGGCATGATCCTCCTCACCCCAGAATTACGCGACCAGCTTCGCGCCAACGACCTTGCCCGGTGCGAAGCGCTTCGTCGCGGCGATCGGGCACCCGATCCGGTGCCGGTGGTCCGTTTCTTCAATCCGGTCGGAGCGGCCACCTGGCTCGCGACCGAGCTGGATGAGGACGACATTTTCTTCGGCCTCGCGGACCTCGGTTTCGGCTGTCCGGAGCTGGGTAGCTTTGCGCTGGAGGAGATGGAGGCGATCCAGCTGCCTTTTGGTCTCGGCATCGAGCGCGACACCCTGTTCGAAGGCGCGTTTCCGCTTTCGGTCTATGCCGAAGCCGCCCGCCGCGCCGGCTCGCTGATTGAAGGCGAACGCATCCTCTATCGGGCTTCCCGGGCCGCGAAAGGTGGTGCGTGATGCGCTTCGCCAAATGGCCCCGGCCCACCGCCTATGAGGAGACGTCGCGCAAACGCGCCGCCTTCGCCCATAAGCAGCGGCGCGAGCGCGAGGCGCTGCCACTCTTCGCCGATCTGATCGCCAGAGGGCAACATAGCGTCGAGGAGGAGATGGCGCGCCGGGCCGAATGGTGGCCCCGCCAGCAGCAGGACCGGCGGGACGCGCGCGCCGCCGTCTGGCGCTCGGCACGGGCGAGCCTGTTCGCCTTTCCCGAAGCACAGCGCCGGACGATCCGACGGGCCTGGCGGGATTGTCCCTATCCGGGCGATCCCTCAAGCTTCTCGGACCTGTTGCACCAGATCCGCATCGGCAAGGTCGATCCGGGACGGCCGCCGTGGAAATATCATGCGCGTCCGCAGGCGCGCATGATAGCGACTCCTGTCCGTTTCGGCGACGCCTTCAAGCGGGTCGGCCAGCGCAGGATCGAGCCCGCACCCGGCTTCCCTCCAGTCGAGGCGCCCCAATATTGCGGTCATCTCGGGCATGGCATCCTGTTCATCGACGCAGTGCCGCCGGTCGACGCCGATGGTCTTACAACCTTCCAGGTCCGGGGCGTCTGCACCGATGCCGATATCGCGCTGATCGGCCGACTTGCCGAAGCAGAGCGGCAGCAGCCGGTTCGGGTGGTGCGGGTCGATCTGCCGCATACCCGCGCCACCGGTTTCTCGCATCGCCTCCTCATCCTCGCCTGTTCGGCGACCAAGCGGCACGATCCGGGATGGATGCCGGCCTGGGAGCGCTATGACGGGCCGCTCTGGCAGACTTGGCGTAGTGTCGATCCCGATCGCAAGCTCGCGCGCGTCAGCTTCCTGTCGGCGCGCTACGGCTTCGGCGCGGGCGACCGGCCGATCGAGGATTATGATGCGCGGCTGTCGCCCGATCTCGCTGACCGTATGATCGCGGGTGGCATGACGATGCGCTGGCCACGGCCGCCGAGCCCGAACAAGCCCGACAATTATGGCTCGCATCCCGGCTGCGAGATCGCCAGCCTCTGCTATCATGGCACGCGGCCCTTCACTGACGTCGCGCTGGTCGGTGGCGGCCTCTACCTCAAGGTCATGCGCGCCTTCCTCGAAGGCTTTCGCGAGATGCGCTGCATCACCCCCGATGCCGAGATCACCGAAATCAACGCCGGGATCGGCGTGATGCGCCAGCGCCTGCGCGCCTGGCTCGAACAGGGGCGCGGGCCATGAGCGATCCGCGCGCCCGTGTCGGGCATAATGGCGGGCCGGCGCTCGACGAGGAGGACAACGGCTCGCCGACCCCGCGCTATTGCAAATACTGCCGGCACTGGTCGCCGCCGTCCGATTGGGACGTGCGCGCCTATGATGCCTTCCAGCTTGGTCTCTCGAAAAGGCGGGTTAAGCGTCCGTCTGGCACCTGCGACCGGGTACTGATGCAGGCGGGCAAGCCGCTGGCTTTTTCGGCGACGGTCGACACCTTCGGATGCCTGAACTTCTCGGCGAAGCCGCCGGCGCCGATTGTGCGCGGGCGCGGGTTCGTCACCATCTATGAAGGCGATCGGATCGTCTGGCAGGGCCATGAGGAGGATGTGCCCGAGGAACATCGCTGAGCATCCCGATCCGGCGCATGCTATGGAGGGACCGTCGTTCCGCTGGAGTCGCGCCGATGCCCAAAAACCGTCAGACCTTTCACGATCCGCTGGACGAACTGCCGCCGGTGACGATCGAAATCCTCAAGGGTGACATATTGCGCTTCACCCAGGTCGACGCGGATGGACGGACCAACGTCGTGACCTTCTCCGATCGTCTTGCGGTCCGGCGGGGCGTGTTCGATGCCGCGCCTGTGGGCACCGAAAGGCTCAGAGCGGAAGCCTGAGCTGATTGATATCGGGCGCGGGCACGCCTTCCAGTTTCTCGATGATCGTTGCCGCGAGCGTATCGGCGGCCCGTTCACGCATATGTTTATCGGGCATCGTCAGCCCAACGGGTGCCCAGCCCGGCGCCGCCAGCAAGATGGCGGACAGTTCCTGTCGTTCGATTCGTTCCATGTGGACATGAGAACAAATAACGAACATTCTGGCAATCGACTTGCGATGAATACCCCCGCCGCCGTGCCTTGACGCGCGCTCGCCAAGGCTGACTTCAACGGCGCTGTCAGTGCGCGGCGAAGCCTTCATGGTAGGAAACCTCGCCCGCGCAAGGCTCGCCTGACAGGATCAGCGACTGGAAATATTCCGGCGGAACATCGCCATAATGCAGTGCATGATCGCTGCTGAACCCGAAGCGACGATAATATGCGGGGTCGCCGAGCAGGACGCATCCCGCCGCGCCCCGTTGCCGAAGTTGCTGCAATCCCTCCCGGATCAAGGCGCTGCCGATGCCACCGCACTGGCGGTTGGGCCAGACCGATACCGGCCCCAGGCCGAACCAGCCCAGATCCTTGCCGCCGATCAGCACCGGCGAGAAGGCGATATGCCCCACGATCTCGCCATCCTGCTCCGCGACAAGCGAGAGGGTGAGCGCGCCGGCAGCTCTGAGCGCGTCGACGATCGCGCCTTCGGTCTGGCTGCTGTGTTCGGCATGTTTGAAGGCGGCTTCGGTCAGGGCGCGAATGGACGAGATGTCGGCGGGTGTTTCGGCGCGAATGATCATCAGGCTCGTCTGGCGGGTCCGTCCCGCTCGGGCAACAGCAACATGCCCGTCAGACCGTGAACAGCGCTCGACATGCGCCCGAGCATAGGGGCGTGGGCGGCCTGCCTGCGGCGGCGCCCAAGAGCGAGAGGATCCCTGCGGGTCTCGTGACGGGCAGGAAGCCGGGAGAGAGTCTCGCGGTCGCTCGTCATGGAGAACCCCATGACCCAAACCACCTCTTCGCATCCTGTCATTGCCCGCCTGCGCGCCTTTGTCGCGGCCTGGCTTGTGATGGAAGCAACACCCGACATGGACGCCGCAGATTATGAGGCGCGGGTCCATGAAACCCGCCTGTCGCCAGGCTTGTCGCTGCTGGTCATCCTTCTGGGAGCGCTCCTGTGCTGGGCGGCAGTTCTGGTTCTGGCCGGTATGCTGTGAGGGCGCCGGGTGGTGTCGGGGGTGAGCGACACGGGCCTGCCGGTGGCAGGCCCGGAAGAGGAAGAGGGAAGCCGGGGCTTCGTGACGGGCTGGGAGCCGGGAGAGAGTCTTCCGGCGGCCCGTCATGGAGAAAACCCATGGCCAAAGCGCCTCAAAAGATCATCCTCAGCGGCTCGCGCGACATCCCGTTCGACCGTCTGGTCCTGTCCCAATCCAATGTCCGGCGCGTGAAGGCCGGCGTGTCGATCGGCGAACTGGCCGCCGACATCGTGCGGCGCACCCTGCTTCAGAGCCTTAATGTGCGGCCCATCCTGGACGCGGCGGGCCAGGAGACCGGCCAGTTCGAGGTGCCGGCCGGTGGCCGGCGGTTCCGTGCGCTCGAACTCCTCGTCAAGCAGAAGCGGCTCGCCAAGGACGCGCCCATCCCGTGCGTCGTCAAGGCGGCCAATGATGCCGTATCGGCCGAGGAAGACAGCTTTGCGGAAAATACCTTCCGCGAGCAGCTCCATCCCCTCGACCAGTTCCGTGCCATGCAGGCGATGGTCGACAAGGGCGAGGGCGTGGAAGCGATCGCCGCGCATTTCCTGGTGACCCCGGCGGTCGTCAATCAGCGCCTGCGCCTCGCCAGGGTCTCGCCAACGCTGCATGACATCTATGCCGAGGACGGCATGACGCTCGAGCAGCTCATGGCCTTCGCGGTCTCCGATGATCATGCGCGCCAGGAACAGGTCTGGGAGATGCTGGCGCACAGCTATAACAAGTCGGGCGCTTATATCCGCCAGAAGCTCACCGAGAATTCGGTGCGCGCGGGCGACAAGCGGGTGCGCTTCATCGGTGTCGAGGCCTATGTCGCGGCGGGCGGCTGTGTGATGCGCGACCTGTTCGAACCCGATGATGGCGGCTGGCTGACCGATCCCGCGCTGCTCGATCGTCTGGTCGGCGAGAAGCTTCAGGCCGAAGGCGAGACCATTGCCGCCGAGGGCTGGAAATGGGTCGCGACCGCCGTCGACATGCCCTGGGGCGTGACTAACGGCCTGCGCGAGATCGACGGGGTCGAACTTGCCATGACCGGTGAGGAGGAAGAACGGCTCGCCACGCTCCAGACCGAGATCGAGGAGCTGGAAGCCGAATGGGCCGATGCGCCCGAGGTTCCCGACGAGGTCCAGGCGCGTATCGAGGCCATCGATGCCGCGATCGGCGCTCTGATCGAACGGCCGATGACCTTCGAGGCGCAGGACATGGCGATCGCCGGCGCGTTCCTGTCGATCGAGGTCGACGGCACGCTTTCGGTCGAGCGCGGCTATGTCCGTCCCGAGGATGAGCCGGTGGTCGAGGCCGATGGCGAGACGGATGCCGGTATCGATGGCGATGCCGACTATCGTGCCGGTGCTGATGGTGACGATGAGGAGGAAGGCGTGGCTGGCCCCGCCGTCTCCAACGTGGTCGCTATTGGTGGTGTGGGCGGCGCGGCGTCGAATGACGACGGCGATGAGGATGGTGAGGTGGTCAAGCCGCTGCCCGACCGGCTCGTCGCCGAACTCACCGCCTGGCGGACGCTGGCGCTGCAGGATGCGTTCGCACAGTCGCCCTCGACGGCCTTCGCGGCGGTGCTGCACGCCTTCGTGCTCGACTGCTTCTACTCTTCGACCCGCGAGTCCTGCCTGCAGATCTCGCTCAATGAAGCGTCGTTCGGTTTCTCGACGACGGGGCTGCGCGACAGCGCGCCGGCGCGGGCGATCGCCGAGCGGCACAAGCGCTGGGCCGACCGGCTTCCGGATTCCGACAAGGATCTGTGGGACGTGCTGCTCGCCTTCGACGGCAATGAGCAGGCGGCGCTGTTCGCGCATTGCGCCTCGCGGGTGCTCAATGCCCAGCAGGAGGTGGTCCCCAAGTACGACAATGGCCGCATCTCGAAGAGCAGCATCGAGCGCCGGGTCGAGCATAGTCATGTCCTTGCCCGTGCGGTCGGACTGGACCTGGTCGGCGCGGGCTGGCGGCCGACGGTGGCGGGCTATCTCGGTAGCGTCACCAAGCAGCGGATCATCGCCGATGTGGCCGAGGCCAAGGGCGCGAAGTTCGCGGAGATGATCGACCATCTCAAGAAGGCCGACATGGCCCGCGAGGCCGAACGGCTGCTCGAGGATGGCGACTGGCTGCCCGAGCCGATGCGCACGCCGGCGTTGGTCGATGGGCTCGCGGTCGATGAACCGACTGCGGTTGAGGAAGCCGAAGCGCTTCCGGCCTTCCTCGACGAGGAGCTGGACGGGGCTGGCACCGCTGCCGACAATGACGATGGCGAGGCGCTGCCGGAAGCGGCCTGAGCGTCCGGGCGGGGTGGCATTCGCTGCCCCGTCTTTTCTTTCATTCGTTCCTGAAGGATCGACCCATGTCTGCTGCCAATCTTGAGACCGCCAGCGCCGACCGTCTGGCGCCCATCCTGCACGCCGCCTTGCACCGTCTCGGTCAGTTGGGCCGTGAGGGGGCCGTGGCGCTCGCCCGGCTCGTCGAGGATGATGACACCGATTTCGACGAAGCGGCCGAATGGATCGCTGACATCGCCAACGGGGCTTTGCGCGAATGACGCACCGTCCCCGATTTTCACCGTCCCGTTTTTTCCAGAAAGCCCGGTCACAGCGCCGGGCTTTCGCCGTTCAGGAGATCCGTCATGACGGACACCACTCAGCCCACCATCGACATGGATGCGCTCATGTCGAAATACGCCCTCTGGGAAGCCGCCGCCGCCGCGCTCGTCCCAGACAACAAGGCCCGGCTCTTCGCCTTCCTCGCCTCAGCCCGCATCACGCGCGTCACCGTGCTCTTCGACGGTGAAGGCGATAGCAGCCAGATCGAGGATATCACCGCCTATCAGGGTGACGCGCAGGTCGCGCTGCCCGACGGCAAGGTGTTGAGCCTCGATCTTCCCTATGGACAAACCCAGCCTGTCGAACGGCAGCACAGTGCCGAACTGGCGCTCGAGACCATGGCCTTTGACCTTCTCAAGGAGAAGCATGATGGCTGGGAAAATTCGGACGGGGCTTATGGCGAATTCACCTTCGACGTCGCCGCCGGCACGATCACGCTCGACTACAATGAGCGGTTCATGTCGTCCGAACATCATGCCTATAGCTGGTGAGGAGGAAGCGATGGGACCTTGCTATCATCACGCGCTCTCTTCGGTTCGCAAATGGGGCGGCGTGCCGGAAGACTATCTGGCCCTGCACCAGTGGTTCGATCAACCCTCCAAGGAGATCATAGCGGATTTCCGTCATCGTGCGCTCCGGCACCACGCTCAGGGTATATTCGAACTGGAGAGGGCCTTCGGAGCGACCGTCACCGTGTCGACAGGCCGGGTTGTTCCGGTCCGGCAGATAGGCGAACAGCACGTTCGAGAAGATCTCGGGTTCATTCCCAGCTTTGCGGACTGGGTGCGCTGCATCCGTCCCGAACCCTGGATGGGCCGGGCGCAGCCGATCCATCGCGATGTCGATCCGTTCGCCACCGGAGATCCGGAGCGGCAACCCGCTGCGGTGACGCCCATAGCGGGAGAAGGACCATGACCGCCATCTATCCTTTGCGGCTCTTCCTCGATTGCTCGACGGCGCACCTCTCGCCTGATGCGCGCAGCTATGTCGACAGGACGGACGTGATCGCGTCGTCGACGCCCTATGGCTGGTCCGTCTGGGCCAGCGAAGAACCCGGCGAGGATGTACCGGACGATCTTGCCGCGATCATGGCGCACGCCCGCTCGCTCGGCGCGGAATATATCAACTTCGACCGCGATGCAGACGAGATCGACGAACTTCCCGTCTTCGACTGGGGGTAGCCGGGCGCCCCCCTTCACCTTGTTTAACCACCGAGCCCGGCCGTCGCGCCGGGCTTTTGCATATCTGGAGACCGATCATGACTGATTACCATTCGCCGACCGTCGTGCGCCCGAGCATTCCCGCCGGAGCGATTACGCCGCTCGAACTGGCCCTGCTCACCGCCATGTTCGAGCATGAGGCTGATGGCGACGCGCTGTATTTCTTCGCCAGCGAAGGTGCGTCGAGCAGTGTCTCGCTCGACATTGCGGAGGCAAAGACACTGCTTGCCGCCGAAACCATCGTTGAGGGAGAAATCACCGCCTTTGTGCGGGATCGACTGGCCCAGGCCGGTCCCGATGACGTCGAACTGGAACTCGACCTGTCCGATCTGGACGAGACGCATATCTTCCAACCGATCGTGCGGCGTTGCGATGCCCTCGATCATGTCGTCATCACTTCCGCCTGGACCTGCACCAGGATGCAGCCCGATGGTTTTGGTGGCAGTGTCACCGTCGTGACGGCGGGCCATGTCTTCTGGAGTTCCACCCACGAGATGGAGGCGCAATTGCTTGACCGCGCCGACTATGGCGATCCTGGCTGTGCGCCCGGGCACGGCAAGCATCCCGTGCTGACGCTCGACGAAGCCGAGATCCGCTCCATGGTGGCGGATATCCAGCAGGCCTATGAGGGCACCGATGCCGCCGGTGTCACGGTCAGCGACGAGCAGATCCGCCAGGCCTGCGCCGCGCTGATCCCGACGCTCGACCTCGACGAGCAGCTTCGCGGTCTGGAATTCAGCGCCGCCATGGCCGCCATCCGGCTCGCGCGCGCCGCGTCCGCCTGATCCTTTTCCCTTCCCCAACCACCCCCTCGAAAGCCCGGCCATGCGCCGGGCTTTCGCGTTTCAAGGAGCATAAAAATGTCCGCACAGCATATCTATGACAGCGCGCCGCTCGGCAGCCTGATCACTTTCTCCAATGGCGAGCCGCGTCCGCCCCAGAGGTTCACACGCAAATTGCGCGCCTGGAACGATGAGAATGGCATGGGGCGTCTGGTCGAGCGGTCTGCCGGTCATTCCGGCCGCTTTGTGTCGCCCGCGACCTTCGCGCTCCATCTCGGCAATTATGGCAGCCAAGGCATCATCACCATGGTGGTCCGCCGGATCTACACCGTCACCAGCCAGCTTCGGTTCGAGATCGCCGACCAGCCCAAGGCCGGCATGGTCCGTATCCTGTCGCGCCGCGATGGCCGCGAGGAACTGCACCATCTCGCGCCCGACTTTGCTGCGGCCGAGGCCTGGGCCGCGGAGCATCGCTATCATGGCGCGGTCATGGAGGAGGTCATGACCCCCGACAGCGTCGTGCCGCCCGTTCGGCTCGGGAGGGCGGCATGAGCAGGCTGCGTCATTTCGTGCATGTCTATGCGACCATCCGGATCAAAGTGGCGGTCGATGCGTGCGATCATCGCGCGGCCATGCGCGCCGCTGACGCTGTGGTGTTCGGTGACCGGAACGCCGTGGGACTGATTCCGGTCCATCCGGCCGTGATCGACGCCGACTATGCCGAGGAGGTCACCGAGTATCTGGTCGACGAGGCCGATGATCCGAGCTTCGCGCGAACGCGCAGTTACGGTCCCGACCATGCGCCAAGGCTGGCTTATGGCGACAGGAGGGTAGCATGAGCGCGGTCCTTCCGGACTATGGCACCAGCGCCGACGGGCACCTCGCGGCCCGGGTCGGCGACCTTGCCTATATCGCGCTGCCGGGCGCATCGGGTCTGCGTCTCGCGTCGGGATGGCGGCTGCGGCGTCCGATCGGGGAATGGCGCGAAGCCGATGTCTATGGCAGCGAGGGCATCGTGCCTGATGCCGCGGGCTTTCGCGCGCATGTTGAGGATGTCGCGCGCCATCTCACCCAGCGCGAAGCCCTGGGACGCAAGGAGGTGCGGCTGCGTGTCTCGACGCCCTGGGGCCTGTCGCAGGGCGCGACCATCTATGCCGAAGGCGTGGTCTGCCATTCCACCGCTTCGCATGGCGGGTTCAAGCTCGATCGCGCCCGCAACGCCGCGCTGCATCCGGCCTTGCGGATCAAGGGCGGGTGGTATGAGGAAGACGGAGACTGGGCGCGGGTGGCGGTCGGCTTCCCCGACCTCTTCACCGACCGGGAGAAACGATCTGCCGACCGGACGCTTCGCGACTGGGAACCCGATGCCTGGGAGGCCGTCCATGGCCGAGTGCTGAGCGCCGAGGATTCGTTCACCCGTGGCCGGCAGCGGTTCGAGCGCGAACACGCGGCGGACTGGGTGGTGATCTCCGCCGTCACGTCCAAACAGCATCCGGGTTTCGTCGAGACCATCGCCGCGAATGGTGGTCGGCGCGATGCGTTGCAAACCCGCGCCTGGCTCGTGCCCTGCGCCGAATATAGCGCCGGACGACACGGTTTCGTGATCGATCCCGCCCGACACGCCATGCTTCCCGCCTGAGCGGAGCCCGTCCCGGTTATCGGGACGGGCTTTTTCTATGCCTGCCGGTCAGAGCCAGCCTTATGTCGCGGCTTTCGACTTTGTTTCGTCAGCACTAAGCGAACAGCTGTTGGTCGGAACTATCGCTTTCTTAGAACTCCGCAGACAGGCAGGAGCAGAGCGATTGCGACGATCGTCAGGCTGGCGCTCCCCAAGAGTGCGAAGATCGCCATGGCGCCGCCGATGCAGGCATGCACTGCTGACAGAAGAAGCAATAATATTCCCGTCCGCCTGCACGAGCGCGACAGTGATGGTTGCAGCGTCCGTCCGATGACGTCGCGCTGGTGCCGCTTCATCGACAGGCACAGAAGTAGCAACGCAAACGCCACGCCGATCTGCATCACGCCGTTCACGCGCGTTGGGGCCGAAAGAGGGACACCGAAAGGCTCAGCAGGCCAGCCGCCAGCAGCGCCCCATCGACCATTAATGGTGCTGCATTGCCTCGCGCTATCCAGGCAAGAAGACCAATACCGGTCGGTTCGATCGGTATGAAAGGCGTGGCAAGACACAGAATGCCGAGCACGACCCCTTGTTGCCGCCATGCGCGGGCTGGTCGAACGCAGAGCGCATGGACCAGCATGATCAACCAGGCCAGGAAGAACGCTGCCCCCTCAAGACTGGCGCGCCCTGCAAAGTCGGAAGGGATCAACCGATTGGCGGTCAGCAGCGATGCGACGCCGATGGGCAGGCCTGCGATTACCGCGACATTGATCCGCGCGGCAAGATTCTCTGCACTATCCTCGCGCGCCGCGCGCTTTTTGACCCAGAGTATGAGGCCGGTGGCGATCATGGCGGTCGCGAGCAGACCCGATGCGAAAAAGAGAAACCGCATCGCCTCGCTCGAGAAACGCGCCAGGTGAAAGCCGTAGAGCCATTGATAGGCGGCGACGGCCGGCCCGCTGTTGTCATGCGCGTCGATGAGCGCGCCGTCTGCCCGGTAGCGCCGCCAGGCAAGATCATAGGAAATGCTATCGCGGTCGGCCCGTTCGATCGTCGTGAGGGCGTCAGCTGTCCCAGGATGCTCGACAAGGATGCGCCCCGGCGCTGAGCCGTGCCAATGGCTGCGCGCGTCCGTAAGCATCGCATCAATCCGAAGCGGCGCCCTGGGGCCCGCTGGGAAGGTGATCGGCGTCTGCTCCGCAAGTGCGCTACGGAACGCGCTGACATTGCCTGAAAAGGCCTTGTCGATGCCCCAGGGCATGAACATCGTCATGAGCGCGACTAGCCCCGTGAAACTGATCAGGAGATGATAGGGCAGCGCGGCGACTCCCGCGACATTATGAGCATCGAGCCAGCTGCGCTGTCCTTTGCGGGGACGGAAGGTGAAGAAGTCGGCGAAGATGCGGCGATGGGTTACGATCCCGCTGATGAGCGCCACCAGCATGATGATCGCCGCGAAACAGACCAGCCAGCGGCCGCCGCTGCCCGGCGCATTGAGATCGAAATGGAAATAGAACAGGAAGTCGCCGCCCATGGTCTCGCGCACCCGGAGTGGACCGCCCGTTCGCGGGTCGAGCAGCTGCGAGGCGAAGCCGCCATCGCCTTTCCACAGGACTTCGGTGACGGGAGTGCGCGGTGTCGGCAGGTCGATGCGCCACAGGGTCGCCCCCTGCCCATGTTCGCCAAGCCATGCGAGCGCATGGGGTACTGCGCTGGGATCGGCGGTCACGCCCGTCAGCTCCGGCCGCATCCACTGTGTGATCTCCTGCCGATAGTAGGTCAGCGAGCCGGTGAGGAAGACCGCATAGAGCAGCCAGCCTGGAATAAGGCCTGCCCAGCCATGGAGGAAGGCCATGCTTTGCCGGAAACTGTCCTTCATCGGCCGACCATGCTGCCCAGCGCAAACAGGGCCGTGGCTGCGCCGGCGACGCTTGCCCAGACTGTCCAGCCGCGCCTGGGGACAAAGGCCCAGAGCGCGACGAGGACGAACAGAATATAGGCCGACAGCGAGGCAGCAAGGCTTGCTTCCACGGCAGGGCCCGGCAGGGCGATGGCGAGGAGCGACGCCCACAGGCTTGCCAGCAGATAGCCGCCGCCGAGCGCTGCGATCGTCCGGCCGAGCACTGCACCCCGCGATGGCCCGCGCCGATCTACCATCGCCATGAGAGATCGGCGGTGACGTTGCGCGCCTGGCCGTAATAACAGCGGTCGATCCCGCTGCAGGACGCGACATAGGTCTTGTCGAGCAGATTGTTGGCCTTGACCGAGAATTGCAGGCCCTTGAGCGAGGTGATCCAGTGCCCGAGTTCGAACCGGAGCGAAGCGTCGACGAGGACGTAAGCCGGTACGCGGGAAAGGTTCGCGTCATCGCCCCAGCTCGCGCTGACATAGCGCAGGCCCGCTCCGGCGCCGACCCCGGCCGGCGCATCATAGTTCAGCCAGAGAGCGGCCGTATGGCGCGGCACGGCGATCGGGCGCAGCCCCTGCTGGGCGCGGTCCTCGATCTGCCGCGTCACCGGATTGATGCCGCTCACGCTGTCGTTGCTGCTGGTCACGCGCGGATCGAGCAGCGTGTAGCTGCCGATCAGGCTGAAAGTCTTGGCAAGAGCGACATTGGCTTCAACCTCGAAACCGCGCATGCGAATCTCTCCGGTCTGGCGGGAAAAGTCCGGATGATCAGGATCGGTGGTGAGAACATTGCGGCGGCGCAGGTCGAAAATGGATGCGGTTACGAAGCTGCGACCACCCTTGGGCTGATATTTGATCCCGGCCTCGACCTGTCGACCATGTTCGGGCGCGAAAGCGTTGCCTTGCCAGTCCGTCCCATCCTGCGGCGTGAAGGATTCCGCATAGCTCACATAAGGGGCCAGCCCATTGTCGAAGAGATACAGGAGGCCTGCGCGCTTGGTGAGCGCGTCAGCCTTTTGCGTCTGGCTGAGACCGCTGGGATTGTCGCGCGTGCGGCCCGATGCCCAGTCCTGGCGAAGCCCGATCAGCAGGCGCCAGCGATCGAGGGCGATCTGGTCCTGGAGATAGAGACCGGTCTGCTCGTTGCGATAGGCCTGGTCGCGGAACTGTACGCGGGGAGGAATCGTCTGGCCATAGACTGGCGCGAAGATGTCGAGCGTCGGTGCGACCGCGAACTCGCGCAAGGTGTCGCTCTTCAGCAGCTGCCAGTCGACACCGCCGAGAAGCTGATGCTGGAGACCGCCCGTCATGAACCGGGCCGAGAGGCGGGTGTCGACGGTGAGATCGTTCGAATGCTCGAGAAGTCCGAAGGCCTGCCGGTTGGCGGTGCGCAAATCGGCGGTCAGGCGCGAGATGTATGTGTTTTGATTGTCGAGCCGGTTGTGCGTGAAGCGTAGCGCCTGGTTGAAGCTGACAGCGTCGCTGAAACGATGTTCGAACTGATAGCCGATCGACGCCGTCGTGCGGTCCCAGCGCTGGTAATTGGGGTCGCCCGTGAAGAGCGTCCGCGACACCTGCCCATAAGGGTTGGCGATGATGGTGCCGATCGTCGGCAGCCAGTTCAGCGTCGATCCGGCGAAATCGTCATGCTGGTAATGGCTGAGCAGCGTGAGACTGGTGCGCTCGTCCGGCCGCCAGGTGAGCGCAGGCGCCACCATGACGCGCTTCCTGTCGGAATAGGAATAGATGTCATGGGTCTCGAAAGCCGTCCCCGAAAAGCGGGCGAGCAGGCTGCCGTCCTGCGTGACCGGGCCGGTCACGTCGAGACCGACCTGCTTGCGATCGAAGCTGCCGTAGCGGAGCAGCAGTTCCCCGCCGAACTCCGCCTGTGGCCGGCGACTGATCATGTTGATGAGTCCGCCCGGCACCGACTGGCCAAACAGGACCGATGCCGGTCCTTTGACCACCTCCACGCGCTCATAGAGCCATGGATCGAGCCCGGCCGTCACATAGCCGGTGCCGCCAAGACGGAGGCCGTCGATATAGGTGTTGATGGCGGCGCCTGTCGTGCCGTCATTGCCGAAGCCGCGCACCGCGACGGCATCGCCGCCATAGGTGTTGCCCTTGCCATTGGCGAAGACGCCGGCGCTATAAGCGACCGCGTCGCCGACCGACAGGACATTGCGCATCCGCATCTCGTCGAGATCGATGACCGAGATCGACTGGGGCGTCTCGATGAGCGGGATGGCAAGCTTGGTCCCACTGATCGCAGCGGTGTCGGGCAGAACGGCCGTCACAATGATGTCTTGCCTGCTGCGGGCGGAGCGTCCCTCCGCGCTTTCGGAAGCGGTGCTGCGGCTATCGTCGGCAGCGGGCGTCGCGCTGACGAGAACCGGCTCGAGCGCCAGTGCGGCACGGGATGCGCGGACCACGGTAATTGTCCGGCCGTCCAGCCAGCGCCAGGAAAGCCCCGTGCCCTTGAGCAGCTGGGACAGCGCCTGCTCGGCGCTCATTCGTCCCTCCACACCGGATGTGGCTAGCCGTTCGGTCAACCCCGCTTCATAGGAGATCTGCAGTCCGCTCGCTTCCGCGAGGCGATTGAGCGCAGCGGTGAGCGGGCCAGCCGGGATGGCATAGGCAGAGACAGATGTGGTCTGTGTCGTTTGGGCAAGGGCTGGTGTGGCAGCAAGCGACGTGGACAGCAGCAAGGCGAGCGCGGACGCTGGACGGATCATCATTCCCCCGAATATTGCGGCCGGCCGCGACATGCGACCGACACTCAATAGCAAAGACGGGACGGTCTCCGATTTGGGTATGTGTCGCGCTCAAAAAATCAGCGCCGCAGCAGAATGAGCCGATCCGTAAGCCGGGTCTCGCGAAGTCCCAGGCTTTTGCGGACAGCCTCGATCGCATCGTCAGGCCGGGTAAGGTCGAAGACCCCGCTGACCCGGATCGTCTTGGCCTCGCCGAGGGCCAGGACATAACCGCGCCGATAACGTCCCACTTCGCGCAGGACATCGGTGAGTGGCATGCCAGCTGCGACGAGTTTTCCCCGCGTCCAGGCCTGGCTACCATCGATATCGACTGCCCGGACGCGGCCGACCTCGCCATCCTGCCAGTCGACCGCGTCGCCCAGCCCCAGGCGTTTGCTGGTATTTCCCGACCGAACCTCGATCCTATGTTCGGTGACGACCGCAGAGGCTGTGGTCCCATCGGTCGCCACAATGAAGCGTGTGCCCAACGCTGTCGCGCTGCCGTTCGCAGCTTCCACTACGAAGGGGTGGTCCCTGTCTGCCGCCACAGCGAAAAGCGCGCGGCCGCCGATCAACCTGACCGCCCGCTTCCTTGACGTAAAATGCACAGCGATAGCCGTGTCGCTGTCGAGGACGACCTGAGAGCCGTCCGCCAACGCGACGGTTCGCACGGTGCCGGGTTCGGTAACATAATCGGCGCCAAGGCGGGCGAACCAGTGACCGCCCGGACCGAGCCATAGCAGGAGCAGGCTGGCCGCGATGGCCCATGGCACCTGGGACCATCTCACGAAGCGGCGCGGATGCGTGACGGCTGCGGCCACCGGTCGGGTTTCGACGCAACGGTCGAGATCATACCAGAGCGCCTCCATGCGGCGGAGCGCGTCCTCATGGCGAGGGTCAGCGGCGCGCCACGCATCCAGAGCATGTTCGTCGACCGCGCTGAGGCCCTCCTCGCGGCGGAGGATCCAGTCGCTCGCGGCTTGGGCGATCGCTTTTGGAAGGGGCGTCCCGGTCACGCTTCCGCCTCCCCGATCCGGGCGGCGATGAGCATCATGGCGGATCGCAGATGCTTGTCGACCATGTTGCGGCCGATGCCGAGCCGTTTGCCGATCTCGATGCTGGAGAGACCTTCCTGCTTGCGCAACAGGAACACGTCGCGGCAACGTGGCGGCAGGTCGTCGATCGCTTCCGAGAGCAAACGCATCCGCTCCCGCTCGATGAGCAACGCTTCAGCGTTTGGCTCAGAGCTGGCGATCTCGAACCTTTCGGGAGCATCGCAGATGATTTCCGTGCGCTTGCTGGTGAGGCGAGCATCATCGACGATCAGGTTCGACGCTACACGCTTCAGATAGGCTTCCGCGTTGTCGATCCCTCCGCGCGCCAGGGCCGGTCCCGCACGCAGCCAGGATTCCTGTGCGATATCGTCCGCGTCCGCCCGCCCGCCGAGCCTGGAACGCACCCATTGGCGCAAGCCAATATGATGAAGGCCGGCGTGTCGGCCCCAATGTCGGCTGCTCTGGCTCACCGGCTCGCGACCTGTCTGACGGACGTGCGTTCGAGAACGAAGACCACCGGCACGCGGATATCGACGAGATCGGGAAGTGCGGCAGGAATGACGGGGAAGGGTTCGGCCCGGCTCACGGCATCGCGCGCTGCCGCATCGAGTGAGCGATGGCCTGAGCTTTGCACCACTTCCAGGTCGGACACGGTCCCGTCACGGTGCAGGACGAAGGCGATCTGGGCACTGCCTTCTTCACGCGCCTGCCGGGACGCTTCCGGATAGACACGGGCTGCGACGATCCGGTCGTGCAGCGAGCGACGATAAGCGTCCACATCGACGGAATCCGTATTGGCCGTAGGCTCGAGCGGTGGATCGGCCAGGGCCTGCAATCCGACCGTATTTGCAACGGGCAACGGGGCCGGCATGGATCGCGGCAAGGGTCGCGGAGCGACTGTGCGGCCGATCGTCCCCTTTATCCCTTCGTCCGGTTGAGGACGAGGGGCCGAACCATGGCTTTGAAGATCGAACACAAGCGGCTGCCGCGACGGTTGAACTTCGCCCGGAAAAACGACGTGGAAGGCTGCGGAAATGGCGGCGAGCAGCACCCCGTGGAGTGCGAGCGTCAGAAAAATCACCCCAAACCGGGATGTGTCAAATTTCCGCCCTTCGACGAAGGGCTTGGTAGTCCCGCCCTGTCGATCCACGGTTCCGTCCTTCATGCACGATGCGGACTTTACAATTTTTGCGAGCGAATCGCAATAGCGTCGCGGTTCCACGACTCATCCCTGGCTCAACGCCTTGCAGCCTTTACTCCAAAGCTGCTCAAGCGACGCCGGGGGCGCGATCTGCCATTCCACCGCTTCCCATGGCGGGTTCAGGCGAAGAAGCGACCGCCATGTTCACGATCTTCGGGCATGGTCATCTGCCTCTGCACGGCTCCATCCCGCCTGACCGACGTCCGGCAAGAGGTACGGCCTCATGTCCGTCAACCCGCGAGGGGTTCCCCTCTCTGACGCTCGGTGACGGTCTCGTCCGGCCCTTGTTTCCGGCATCTGCGGGGATTGTCCCGCACGAGAACGGAGACGACCATGACCCAGGACACGCAAGCCTATCACCGCGACGACATTGCCGTCTGGCCTGATGGCGTCTGGGCGACACTCGGCGAAGTTTGGGCCGGTCATTTCACGCACAGGTCAGACGACTATGAGATCGTGCGCAGTGACGATCATGCGCGGCTCAAGGCGCTGGGCGTCGAGGAAGACCTCGATATCGAGCCCGGGTGAGAGGGAGAGGCTTGGCCGGGAAGGGGGAACCCGGCCGGGCTTAGAGAGAGCGTCCGGCGGGCTTCGCCCTTTCGCGCTCTCCCGGAGACTTGCCCCCATGACCCACACCCTGTCCGACGCGGCGCTTCGCGCCGCGCCCCTCGCGGCTGCACCCGGCCTTGCTCCATCCGGCTTCGCTTCGCAGGGCGTTGCCCTGCTCACCGCCGCGCGTGGCATCCTGCCCAGCCTGGAGGCCGGGCGACCGATCGACGCCGCAACCTTGCGCGCGGCGATGTCGCGAGCCTTTGGCGGGACCGACGCCGAAGGCGCGTGGGACTGGAAGAACGCCTATGATGCCTGCGAGGCCGCCGAGATCCTGTTCCTGCGCCGCTATGGCCAGACGATCATCGGCCGTGCGCCCGCCAGCGCGCTGGCGCTGATCGAACGGATTGCCACCCTGCTGCCGACGCACACCCGCCGCTCTGAAACCTCCCATGCGCTCCAGCAATATTCGACACCGCCCGGCCTTGCCTATGTCGCTTCGGTCGCCGCGGTGCTCGTGCCCGGCGATCATGTGCTCGAACCTTCGGCCGGCACCGGCATGCTCGCCGTCCATGCCCTGCTGGCGCGGGCGGGCCTCACGCTCAACGAGTTGGCCGAGACCCGCGCCGAACTGCTTGGGGCTCTGTTTCCGGGCATCGCCGTCTCGAACCATGATGCCGCGTCGATCGACGACCGGCTGCCCGGCGTCGTGCGCCCGAGCGTGGTGCTGATGAACCCGCCGTTCTCGGCGGTCGCGCATGTCGACCGCACGATGAAGGACGCGGCATTGCGCCATATCGCATCGGCGCTGGCCCGGCTCGAACCGGGTGGCCGGCTGGTCGCGATCACGGGCGCGAGCTGTTCGCCCGATGCGCCGGCCTGGCGCGATGCGTTCGAAACGTTGCAGGCGTCCGCGCGCGTGGTGTTCACCGCCGCGATCGACGGCAAGGTCTATGCGAAGCATGGCACGACCATCGACACGCGGCTGACCGTGATCGACAAGCTCCCGGCCGACGATCCCACGGTGCTGCCGGCGAGCACGGGCATAGCGGCCGATACCGCCACGCTGCTTGGCTGGGTGCTGGAGACCGTGCCGCCGCGGGCACCAGTTACGCCGTCGCCGGCAGCGGTCCTGCCGGTCACCGCATCGGCTTCGCGCGCTCCGGCGAAAGCACCGATCACGGCCACACCTTCGGTTCCCGCCGTCCCGGAGGCCGAAGCGGTCGAACTCGTCTATAAGACGATCGACTGGACGCCGCCCGCCGACCGGCTCGGCGAGAGTATCTATGAGCCTTATGCGCTCCAGTCGCTCGTGATTCCGGGCGCGGGCGCGCATCCGACCCCGCTGGTCCAGTCCGCCGCGATGGCCTCCGTCGCGCCGCCCAGGCCCTCTTACCGGCCGCATCTGCCACCGCAACTCGCCACGCTGGGTATCCTCTCCGACGCGCAGATCGAATCCGTGATCTATGCGGGCGAAGCGCATAGCGGGCATATGTCGGGCGCCTGGAAGGTGGATGCCACCTGCGACGTGGTCACCGCCGCGCCCGAGGATAGCGAGGGTAGTGTCCGCTTCCGGCGCGGCTGGTTCCTCGGCGACGGCACCGGCGCGGGCAAGGGCCGGCAGGTTGCCGCGATCATCCTGGACAATTGGCTCAAGGGCCGGCGCAAAGCCTTGTGGCTATCGGTCTCGGATCGGTTGCTAGAGGACGCGCAGCGCGACTGGACCGCGCTCGGTCAGGAGCGCCTGCTGGTGACGCCGCTCTCGCGGTTCAAGCAGGGCAGCGATATCCGGCTCGACGAGGGCGTGCTGTTCACGACCTATGCGACGCTGCGCTCGGCTGAGCGCGGCGGCAAGAAATCACGGGTCGAGCAGATCGTCGAGTGGCTCGGCACCGAGTTCGACGGGGTGATCGTGTTCGACGAGGCGCACGCGATGGCGAATGCCGCCGGCGGCAAGGGCGAACGCGGCGATGTCGCCCCTTCGCAGCAGGGCCGCGCCGGACTGCGTCTGCAGCATGCACTGCCCAATGCCCGCATCGTCTATGTCTCCGCAACCGGCGCGACCACGGTGCAGAACCTTGCCTATGCCCAGCGTCTGGGCCTCTGGGGGGGCGACGACTTCCCGTTCGCGACGCGCGGGGAGTTCGTCACCGCGATCGAGAATGGCGGGGTCGCGGCGATGGAGGTGCTCGCGAGGGATCTGAAGGCGCTCGGGCTTTATGCCGCCCGTTCGCTATCCTTCGACGGTGTCGAATATGAGATGCTCGAGCACCGGCTGACGCCTGAGCAGGTGCGCATCTACGACAGCTATGCCTCGGCGTTCGAGGTGATCCACAACAATCTCGACGCCGCGCTCGAAGCCGCCGGGGTCACCAGCGCCAGTCACGGCACGCTGAACCGTCAGGCCAAGGCGCAGGCCAAGTCGGCCTACCAAGGCATGCTCCAGCGCTTCTTCAATCATCTCATCACCAGCATGCAGACGCCCGCTGTCATCGCCAGCATCGCATGCGATCTGGAGGCGGGCCATGCCGCCGTGGTGCAGATCGTCTCGACCGGCGAAGCGATGCAGGAGCGTCGTCTCGCCGAAATCCCCGCCGACGAGTGGAATGACGTGTCGGTGGACATCACGCCGCGGGACGGCGTTCTCTCCTACCTGCAGCACAGCTTCCCGGTGCAGCTCTACGAGCCGTTCACCGATGGCGAGGGTAATCTCTCGTCCCGGCCGGTCCATGACGCGGAGGGCAATCCGATCGTCAACCGCGAGTCGGTGCGCTTGCGTGATGCGATGATCGAGCGGCTTGCCGCGCTGCCGCCCGTTCCCGGTGCGCTTGACCAGATCGTGCAGCATTTCGGGACGGAGATGGTGGCGGAGGTGACGGGCCGCTCGCGGCGCGTGGTGCCGAAGCAGCGGGACGACGGCACGGTGCGCTTCGCGGTCGAGAACCGTCCGGCCTCGGCGGCGCTGCTCGAGACCGACGCCTTCCAGAACGATCAGAAGCGCATCCTGATCTTTTCCGAAGCGGGCGGCACGGGCCGGTCCTATCATGCCGATCTCGGCGCGGTGAACCAGCGCCGCCGCGTGCATTATCTGCTCGAAGCGGGCTGGAAGGCGGACGCCGCGATCCAGGGCTTCGGGCGGACCAATCGCACCAATCAGAAGCAGCCGCCGCTGTTCCGGCCGGTCTCGACCGATGTGAAGGCGCAGAAGCGCTTCATCTCGACCATCGCCCGGCGTCTGGACTCGCTGGGCGCGATCACGCGCGGCCAGCGCCAGACCGGCGGGCAGAATATGTTCCGTCCCGAGGATAATCTGGAAAGCTGGTATGCGCGCGATGCGCTGCGCCAGCTCTATGTCCTGCTCGCGCGCGGCAAGGTCGAGGGCTGCTCGCTCGCCCGCTTCGAGGCAGCGACCGGCCTGTCACTGCTCGACAGCGATGGCGGGCTCAAGGATGAGCTGCCCGGCATCAACATCTTCCTGAACCGCATGCTGGCGCTGACCGTCGCGATGCAGAACCTGCTGTTCGAGGCGTTCGAAGGTCTGCTCACTGCCCGGATCGAACAGGCGCAGGCGTCGGGAAGCTATGAGGTGGGCCTCGAGACCTTGCAGGCCGAGAGCTTCCGCGTCGTCGGCCGCGCGCCGATCTACACTCATCCAGGCACCGGCGCACAGACGGCGCTGCTGACGATCGAGCGCAAGGACCGGCTGACCCCGCTGTCGCTGGCCGACGCCCTCGCACAGGCCGAGACAAGCGGCGCGAAGCTGCTGGTGAATGCCAGGACCGGCAAGGCCGCGATCCAGCGCCGGGCGCGCAGCGTGACCGATGATGACGGTGCGATCCATGCGCGCGTGCGCCTGGTCTGGCCACTCACCGACAGCGTGATCCCGGCCGAGATGCTGCTTGCCGGCCACTGGGAGGAAGTGGGGCGCGATGCCTTCAGCGCTGCCTGGGCAGCCGAGCTTGCCGGCTTGCCGAGTCATGAGGTCTCGACGCTGCATATGGTCTCGGGCCTGTTGCTACCGATCTGGAAGTTGCTCCCGGACGAATCGACCCGCGTTTACCGGTTGCAGAGCGATGACGGCGAGCGGATCATCGGTCGGCGCGTCTCTCCGGCCTGGGCAGCGCGCGTCGCCAATGATGACGGCCCGGTCAAGCTGACGGGCGATGAAGCCATGGCGCTGCTGATGTCGGGCGAAGCCGCGCTGCTTCTGGCGCAGAACCAGAAGCTCCAGCGCGTTCGCGCGATGAATGACTGGCGGATCGAACTGACCGGCTTCAACGATCTGGGCGTCGAGCGCCTCAAATCCATGGGCTTGATCTCCGAGATCGTCTCGTGGAAGCTGAAGCTCTATGTGCCGACAGGGGCTGTCGGCGTCGGCGTGCTGGAGCGTCTGTTCGATCGTTTCCCGGTCGAGCGGATCTCCGGGCGCAAGGCCGCCTGAGGAGCCCCATGATGCCCACCAAAATGCTGACAAGTCCGGCCAGCCAGATTGCCGTTGCTCTTGCCGACAACGCCGAGGCCGTGTGTCGCCATTATCTCTCGAAGGGCCATCGTGAAGGCTGCTACTGGCTGGTGGGCGATGTGCGGAACACGCCGGGACGCAGCCTCTATGTCCGTCTCTCCGCGTCCCCAGACGGGCGCGGGGCGGCGGGCAAGTGGACCGATGCGCAAAGCGGCGATCATGGCGACCTGCTCGACGTGATCGCCGCGGCCTGCTCGCATCACAGCCTGCGCGAGACGCTCGACGAGGCCCGGCATTTCCTGAGCCTGCCCATGCCGCCGCCGGTCGAGAACGAGCCGTTCAGACGGAGCAAGGCGCCGACCGGAACGCCCGAGGCCGCGCGGCGGCTTCATGGCGGATCGAAGCCGATCGGCAGCAGCCTGGTCCGAACCTATCTCGCGTCCCGGCACATCACGAATCTCACGGGGTGCGAGGCGCTGCGCTTCCATCCGCATTGCTGGTATCGGGCATCGGACGACGACCTCCCCGATGTTCGTCCCGCATGGCCGGCGATGATCGCTGCGGTCACCGATCTCGATGGCAGCATCACCGGAGCGCATCGCACCTGGCTCGCGCTCGACGGCTCCGCCAAGGCGCCGGTCGCCTATCCCCGCCGCGCCATGGGCGACCTGCTCGGAAACGGGGTGCGGTTCGGGCGTGCCGGCGCGGTGATGATGGCCGGCGAAGGCATCGAGACCATGCTGTCGCTGCGCCAGGTCATGCCGGTGATGCCCGCGATCGCCGGGCTCTCCGCCGCCCATCTCGCCGCCATCCTGTTCCCGGCAGGGCTGAAGCGCCTCTATGTCGCGCGCGACGACGATCCTGCCGGCGCGGGGGCGTTGAAGACATTGACCCAGCGAACGATCCCGGCGGGGATCGAGATCGTGCCGCTTGAACCGAGGCTCGGCGATTTCAACGACGACCTTATGGCCTTCGGGCGGGAGCGTCTGGCGGCAGGGCTTCGAGGTCAACTGCGGGCCGAGGATGCCGCGCGCTTCCTGACGCTCGGTTGAGGAGCAGCGGATCACCGTCTGCGCTGGTGGATCATCGCCATCGGCTCCGGCCTTTAGGAGACGCCACGCCACCGGCCTTCGGGAGAGGGCGACTGCGGCAGTCGGCCCGGGACGGCAATGGCTGCGCGGGGGGCTATTTTCCGCCGGGGCTGAAGCCCCTTTGCATCGCGAGGCAAAATAGCCCCCGCTGCGCCATCCTCCGCTTTGCTCCGGCCGCACCCCAGGGGCTGCGGTGCAGTCCCGTTCCGCCCGCCGCTGGCCGTCGCCACGAAGGCCGCGAGAGGCGCGGCTGACAGGCACGGAAGACTTTCGATGACGCATGATGACCAGCCCCAGGATCCGCAGCCCGGCTCCACCGCCTATCTCCTTCAGGAAATGCAGCTTTACGGCTACCGGCCCTATGATGATGAACCCGATCATCGCCCGCTGCCCGACGACCGCATCGCCGGCGGCGCGGTCGCCGAAATGTTCGATGCCCTGGTCTCCTGCCTGATCGACACGCGAATCGAACCCGACCTTGAGGATCTCGCCTGGGGCATCGTCAATGTCTTCCACCGCGCCGGCGAACGTGTTGAACGCGAGCTTGACGACAATGAACAGGCGCAGAAGCGCATGCAGCGCGAACAGGATGGCAGCGAGGTCAAGTCGGTCGAGCTGGAACGCGCGATCGCCGAAGGCATCACCATGATCGAACGCCGCGACACGATGGAGTTTTTCCGCGATGCCGCCGCCGACCAGTTCCGCATCCATCTGCGCAAACCCTGGCTTCCCCGTTCCGGGCCGATGGTCAACCACAAGGCGCTGACCTCGGCGGTGCTCGACAGCCGCAAGCATGTCGAGAAGCGCGGCTATCAGAAGCAGCGGCTGCTCGATCCCGAGGGAGTACGCATCGTCTTCACTTGCGGCGCCGACTACAACGATCACCAGCGCATCTATAAAGTGCTCGATAAGGTCCATCAGCAACTGCCGACGATGATCCTCAGGCACGGCGCGACCTCGACCGGCGGAGAACGCATCGCCGCCTGCTGGGCACGTGATCGCAATGTGCCGCAGGATCCGTACCGTCCCGACTGGAACCGGCACAAGAAGGCCGCGCCGTTCAAGCGCAACGATGTGATGCTGGCGGACATGCCCAAGGGCGTGATCGTCTTCCCCGGCACCGGCATCCAGGACAATCTCGCCGACAAGGCCCGCAAGCTCGGCATCCGCGTCTGGGATTTCCGGAAACGGGCCGGGTGATCCGGAATTTGAAACGAAACAAGAACGAAAATCTTGCGCTCATGAACGTCGATGCCCTATCTCATATATCTGCCGCACGGGCTGGCGGACTCTAGCAGGGGATTTTCGATGACGGGCAAGGCTGCTCGCAACGCCGAGCTTGAAAGGCTTCATAGCGAAGGCGCCAGTTATGCAGCGCTCGGTCGCCAGTTCAACCTGTCGCCTGCGCGCGTGACACAGGTGATCGCGAGGGTGAGGCGCATGCGCAAAACCACGGCGCTGCGTCTGGATGCCCCTTTGCGTCACACGACATGAGCGTCCTGTTCACGCCACCTGATAGGCAACCACGCTGCCTCTGGTGCGCGGCGTCGAACGACTATATCGCCTATCACGACAGCGAATGGGGTTTTCCGGTCGATGACGATCGCCGCCTGTTCGAGAAATTGAGTCTGGAGGGCTTCCAGTCCGGCCTGTCCTGGCGGACCATTCTCACCAAGCGCGAGAATTTTCGTGCGGCCTTTGACGGGTTCGATATCGACAGCGTAGCGGCCTTCGATAAGGCCGACGTCGAACGCCTGCTGCAGGATGCGGGCATCGTGCGGCATCGCGGCAAGATCGAGGCGGTGATCAACAATGCCGCCCGGGCGCAGGACCTCGTGCGCGAGGCCGGATCGCTTGCTGCCTATGTCTGGAGCTTCGAGCCGCAGGGCGCGGATATCCCGTATCTCGCCTCAACCTCGCCTGCGTCCATTGCGATGTCGAAGGATCTGAAGAAGCGCGGCTGGGCTTTTGTCGGTCCGACTACGGTCCATGCCTTCATGCAGGCGATGGGCCTCATCAACGATCATGCGCAAGGCTGCGTCACCCGCGCGAAAGCGCAGCGCGCCCGTGAGGCGTTCCGGCGGCCGGGCTGAGCGGATCTTCCCGAATATCGTCCGGCCCGGCCCATGGCGATGGCGCGATGCAGCCGAACCCGATGCGGCACGAACAGCGGTACGATCGCCGAAGGTCTGCGGGAAAGCGTTGCGCCGCAACCTGGCGACGCGCCGCGCCTGATGCGCGGCGGGCTGATGCGATGCCCCTGGGGCGGCGGTGGGAAGGCCTGCAATTCTGGGGCTGAGGCGTGCGATAGGCATGCGCCACTGCAACCGATCTTCAGACAGGTCGGCTATGGCCACAGCGGACTTTCTCCGGGCTGCTGGAGACCAACCCCTCTTTTGTCGCCTGATACGAGCCTCGGCCGCCTTGTTCCGTCAACCCGCAAGGGGTTCCCCTGCGCTGACGCTCCGGTGACGTCGGCATCCGGTCTCTCCTGTGGGCGCCATCGGGGATGGTCCCCGAGCAACCACAAGGAGTTTTCGTCATGGCCACGATCGCCAACCTCACCGTGAAGAATGACGGCAGCATGGAGGGCATGCTCGCCACCCTGACCGTCCAGGCCCCGATCGCCATCGTCCCCAACGGCCGCAAGGTGAAGGACAGCGAGCCCGACTACCGCATCTTCAGCCGTAAGACCGGATATGAGCTGGGCGGCGGTTGGAACCGCTTCTCGCAGACCACCGGCGCCGAATATACTTCGGTGTCGATGATGGCGCCGGAGTTCGACGCTCCCATCTACGGCAATATCGCCAACGCGCCGGGCGACGATCCGACGAAGAAGGTCATCATCTGGAATCCGCCGGCCTGACCCCCAGGGCCTGCGGCGGCCCCGCCTTCGGGTGGGGCCGGAACCTTGCCCTTGGTTCTGCATCGCCATTGTAAAGCCCGGCGGCCGTTCAACCGGAATGGCCGCCGGGCCGAGATTTCTTCTGCCGCGCCATGAATTTCTGGACAGCGGGATGCATGGATTCATACAGGGCCGGCTCGGAATCGCGGGTCCATTTATCGTTAAAGACCAGCGGCTCGTTCCGCTTCCAGGCATCGATGTCATAGCCTTCGGCGCGCAGGGCGGCTTCGGCGATGTCCGATAGCTCGAGTTCAGCCGGCCTCATATGCGCGAACATGATCGTCGGCATCGCTTCTGCCGACTGCAGGCGATAGCCGCGGCTATTGGCGCGCAAGACCGCTTTCGGCTTGTTGTGCCCCGCCGCGACCTCCCGGCGGATGGTGTCGTAGGTCATGATGGTGAGATCGCGTTCGGCGCCATAACCGGCTAGCCGCAATTTGCGTGCATCATGATGCTCAAATTCCGCCGAGCGACCGATCACCAGCACGTAGCGGACCGACAGCCGGTGCTGCGCCATCGGCGCAGGCACCATCAACGGACGCAGCTTGTCGCGCAGGCGATCGGGATGTTGATGGACATAGTCGCGCCAGACGTCGACTTGCGCGACCTCGTCGTTGAATTCGGTGCTGAAGGCAACATTCTTGCTGGAATTCTTGAAGATCGGCTTGCTGCTGTCTTCCAGTTCCACCAGCACCAGGCGCCACTCGATGCTGGATTTGGTCAGATAAGCATAATCGGTCGATCGTTCGCCGACGGGAAACTTGGCGATCACGCTGTTCATGTGGACCCGATGGTTGAGCATGTCCGGCGTCGGCATGAACATCGTGTTCGCCTCGAGAAATGCCTGAATGGCGTTCTCGTTCGCTTTCGGTGACGCAATCAGCTCGTCGAATTCGGCCAGCCTGGTTTCAATCTCGCAAGATAAGGATTTCGGCAAGCCCATTGTCTCCCTGAACTGGTCATGCGGTCATCCTGAATCTGTACGCGGCTCGCGCATGTGCTGACCATCAGATTCTTTGCGCCATAAGCGAGCGACCGGGCGGCGCGGCATGGGGCCTGCCCGTAACGCAAAAGTCCAACCTCGCTCGTGTGTCGGCGCTGATCCCTGTGGCCGAAGTCCGGCCTCCTTCAATCAACCCGCAAGGGGTCCGCTACGCAAGCGTGCGGCCGCTTGGGACATGTCCCGGCGCGGTGATTGCGGCCAGCCCCCGGCCGGCGGGGCACCTGTCGAGCGGAGGATGGTCTTCCGCTCCTTCCGACAGGAGTATAGTCCATGCCGCTCAAGACCGCCCAGTCGCTCGCCTGGAACCTCGCCAAGACGCTGATGACGATCATGGTCATCGTGCGGACCGGCAATGGCTATGCGGTGATGCCCTGGGACGAGTTCGACGGCAATCCGGCCGAACTGGTCCGCGAATATGATCCCTTTTCCTGATCGAAAAGGCGACCCTGCCTTGTCGAAGCGACGCAATATCTGTTTCGCTTCGGCCCTTCAGGCGCTATGTTGCTTCTTGCAAGACAAGCGCTGTGGAGGTGGTGGCGGGCGCGTCCGACGATCATTCGTCATGCAAAGGACGCTATCCATGACCATCTTTCTCGTTCTCGGCCTGTTTGCCGGCCTCTATATGCTCTGGCTGCTCTTCAGCCTCGCCGTCTATGCACTGCCCCTCTACGCTGGCATCGGCCTTGCCTTCTGGATGCACGGGGCCGGCTGCGGCTATGCGCCCGCGATCCTTGCCGGCTTTGCGGCCGGGTTCGCGACGCTGTTCGCCGGGCAATTGCTCTTCGCGCTGTCGGGCTCGCCGCTGTTGCGGCTCGCGCTTGCGCTTCTCTTCGTCCTGCCAGCGGGCATTGCCGGCTATCAGGCCGTCCATGGTGTGTTGGGCCTCGCGATCGATCCCGGTGCGACGCTCACCATTCTGAGCGGTCTGGGCGCCGCCCTGATCGCGGGCACCGCCTGGACCCGGCTGACCGGCTTCGAGCCGGGCGGACAGGTTCAGCAGCCCATGATGCCATCGCTTCCCGCCGCCGAATAAGGCGGCGCGAGAGGGCACGGAGGGATCGCGGCAAAGCCGACAGGCCGGTCATTGGCTGCATTCCGGGCGGCAGGCCCGATGTCTTCCACAGTGACGCGGTGGCTGGACGCGACGGGCGTCCCTGTCCGGTGCCAAGGAAGGCTTAACCCATGTACCGGGGCATCCGTTGTCTCCTGGTTACCCGACCTCCAGATGCCGGAATCGCCAGCCTGTTGGCGCCTTTGCCCGCCCGCGCCAGAGCGGCCTCGGTTCGATGCGCGTCATGCCGACAGGATCGCGTACCGCTCGACGGGCTTGCCGCAACGGCCTTCCGCCCATTTTCTTCCCCCGGCGTGCCGCCGTTCCTCGCGGATCCAAGAAAATCGGCAGCCGGCCGTCCTTCGCTGCGCTGCGGGCCGAAGGCTGCGGCGCCCGTCGCCTGCCGGCTCCCCTTGCGCATCGAGGCCGCGATGGTCGCGGGCTCGAAGCAAAAGGAACAAAGGCAATGGCAAAGATCGGCAGCTTCAAGAAGGTCTCGGGTGAACTCAAGGGCGACATCGTCACGCTCGGGCTTCAGGCCAAGGCGGTTCGTTTCGTCCCGGACAGCGAGGCCAGCGGCAACGCGCCCAGCCACCGCATCTATGTGGGAGACGCCGAAGTGGGCGCCGCCTGGGAGAAGCGGACCAGCGACGACCGCCCCTATCTCTCGGTCAAGCTCGACGATCCCAGCTTCGTCGCCCCGATCTTCGCGCAGCTCTTCGCAGCAGAAGACGGCGGCTATGATCTGGTCTGGAACCGGCAGACCCGCCGCGCGCGGGACTGAGCCGGACAGGGCGCCACCCGGCACCGGCCGGGTGGCGCCCCGACGCGTGCAGCGTTCAAGGTCAATCGTCGGGCCGCACCAGATCGATATGGCTGACGCCCAATGCACGGGACAATTCATACAGGATGATGACAGAGCGTGGCCGGCGCTATGCCTCATGACCGGGTGGGGAGAAGCGAACCAGCAAATCAGAAGCTTCTACGCCCAATTCCCGTGCAAGCCGGTCGACCACCTCGATGCTGGCGGCATAGACGCACCGCTCCAGCGCACTGATGTAGGTGCGATCTATCTGCGCTCGATGGGCAAGTTCTTCCTGCGACAAGCGAGCAGCTCGCCGATATTTGAGCAGGTTGGCGGCAAAGGTTTCCCGGATTTCCATGACCGGAAACACGCACTCTTGAAGAGTATTTAACCACGGAGTATTCTCTACATGACGCGCTGAAAGCCAGTGTGCCGCATGGCTGTCGTTGTTGGAAGATGAACGGATTATGTCGGTAAATACCGAACTCGGCGACGGTTCTTGAGCTCTTTCCCGCTTGTTGCCGTGATCGAAGCGAAGCGCGACCTTCACGTCGGTTCGCCTTCTTCCAACATTTTTGGCCCAGTCCGCAAATTACCGACAAAATGCGGTCCGCTAAGAAACTCGAAAAGCTCAGCTTTTTGGCGACGGAGATTAGAGAAACTCCCAACACCGACAATGGCTATCGGGAGGGGCTCTCGTGGATTCTGCCAGTAAGAATGAGGCCAGGCTGGAGATTTTCTTGCTGAACCTGATCGCGATGGCAGTCAGGCGACTCGCGCGAGACGCCGGCGAGGCTCCCCTCACGTCATCGACAAATAATTTGGCCACCGGGTTCGAGGCCTTAACCCTCTCTAAATCCGTGAAAACTAGCATCCGGCGAAAGAGTCGTCCGGGCGCTGTCAAGGCGCTAAAATCAATCGATCCAAAATGGATGGTTCACAGAGGCGAGGAAATGGCACGCGTCTGGCCGCGTGGCGCACGGCATGACGCGTCAGCCTTGGGGTGAGGGAAGGATGTCTGCACATGTCGATCGTGCCTTTCGAGGACACTCCGCCGGGCAGTGATGTGCTCACCGCTTATGATCTCGCGCATCTCGACACCTATATCCAGTTGCTCGATGCGGAGAAGGCGCCGGGCACGTCCTGGCAGCACACAGTGGAAACCCTGTTCGGAATCGACGCCGCGCGCGAGCCCGTCCGCGCACATCAGGTTCATGAGGCCCACCTTGCTCGCGCCCGCTGGATGACCGAGGTGGGCTACCGGCAACTGGCCGCACTGGAAATGCGGCGTAGCGAATCGCCGAAAAAGGACTGAAACAGTCCTTCCCGTAGCGTCCCTGACGCCTCGAGGCGCATTATTCGCCTTTCCCGTGACGCGATAGCCTGCCTTCCCAAAAAGATAAGGGAGGGGACCATGTCGCCAGCCGACGCCTGGCGCGCGGAGGAACCCGCGCGTCTTCCCGACAATGCCGATATCGGCATCGCCGCTTTCGAGTTTCTGCGGCGCAATCCTGCATACCACCATGATTTCGATCAAATCGCCCGCCGGAAAAATCCCGATCGAAAGGAGGAAGCCGTCACCGCCCAGCGGTGGGGGCTGCGATTTCCTGGTCGATCCATCCCGGCCGGCACCTGACCGCCGCATCATCTGGCGCGCTGACGTCAATCGCTTCACCGTGCTGATCGGCCGCATGCCGGCGCTCTTCGCCGGCGTGGCGCCGATCGAACTGGGCAGGTTGCAGGGCCTGACCATCGTCGAGGAGGGCGAGGACGGTCTCCATGCCATGATGGGCGAGCGCGAGACGATCGTTCATCTGCGCATCGAGCCCGATGCGGATCGCTGGGGTTCGATCCTGCTGCCCTTCGAGCCGTCGAACCGTACACGCGCCCGCACCGCCCAATGGCTGATGGCGCGGATCGGCGGCGAGATGCGGGAGCCTTCTCCCGAAGGGCTTTGGGATACGCTGGCACGACGATCGCATCTCCATATCCTCCTGCGCCTGCTCGATGGCGCGCGTCTTGGCATTCCCTTGCGCGACATGGCCGCAGTGCTCGTCGATCCGTCCTGCGCCCGCATTACGTCAGGCGACTGGGTCGACAGCGCCGAGCGCAAGCGCCTGCGCCGCTGGCTCGCCGAGGCCATGCGACTCGTCGAAGGAGGATATCGCACCCTGCTGGGCGGCCCATAGGGACATAATTTCTTTTTTTGTCTGTCCCTTCTTCGACGCCATCGCGCTCGCCAATCCTGCCCTCCTCATCGCCGGTCAGCGCCGTTGCTGCCGGCTCTTGTCAGGAGGACGATCATGGAGCCCGAGCCCACCGCCGCTCGCCCACGCTATCTCGCCGAGCCCAATCCGGCCGCGATCGTGCGGCCGCGCTATCTGAAGACCCCCGATGCCGCGACGCATCTCGGTCTTTCTCCCCGCACCCTCGAAAAGCATCGCTGCTTTGGCACCGGCCCGGTCTATCGCCGGCTGGGCGGTCGCATCGTCTATGCGATCGACGATCTTGACGCCTGGGCGGCGCGGGGAACGCGCAAATCGACCTCCGATCCCGGCGTCGGCACCGTCCTGCCCGCGCAGCGCCGGTTCCGGCAGGATTGACCGGCGATGTCGCGCGCCGTTTCCCCCCTCTCCGGCGAACGCGCCCAGCTCGACCTGTTCCGGTCGGTGCCGGGCGACATCGCCCCGCGCGATGCGCAGGATCTCATGTCCTGGCCCTTCTTCAGCCTCGCCAAGCGCAAACGCACCGCGCCCATCGATTTCCGGATGGGCGAGACATGGATCTCGGTCGAGGCGGTGCCGGAACACGGGATGGCGACCATCTGGGACGCGGATGTCCTGATCTGGGCGGCGAGCCAGATCGTCGAAGCGCGCGATGCCGGCCGCCCGACCTCACGGCTGATGGTCACGACCCCCCATGAAATCCTCGCCTTCACAGGCCGCAGCATCGGGCGCGATCATTATGACCGCCTGAAGGCCGCGCTGGACCGGCTGCAGTCCACCACGGTCGCCACGTCGATCCGCCAGCAGCACCAGCGCCGCCGTCATCGCTTTTCCTGGATCAACGAATGGCGCGAACTGGCCGATGGCCAGGGGCGACCGCTCGGCATCGAACTGATCCTGCCCGACTGGTTCTATGCTGGCGTCGTCGATCGCGCGCTCGTGCTGACCATCGACCGCGCCTATTTCGATCTCACCGGTGGCCTGGAACGCTGGCTCTACCGCATCGTGCGCAAGCATGGCGGTCATCAGCCTGGCGGCTGGAGCTTCGACATCGCGCATCTGCATCTCAAGTCAGGTGCGCTCTCGCCATTGAAGCAATTCGCGTTCGAGGTGCGCGGTATCGTCCGCCGACAGGCGCTTCCCGGTTATATCCTCACCATCGAATATGGCTTCGGCCGCGAGCGGCTGAACTTCGTCGCCGCCCCGGTTGATCCGCTCGACCGCGCCATGCGCCGGCTCAAGCTCAGGCCTGTGGATAACCGGCCATGAGACATGGCCTATTAAAAACCGCGCGACCTGGCCGATTGAAAACCGTCCGCTTGGCCTATCAAAAACCTCAAGCCCGCGCGACTCGCAGGAAATCTGCGACGAATCCGCCCCTTCTAACGGTGCTAACAATAGAGTCCTTCGGACTCTTGCTAACCGGTTGCCGGTTTGTGGACGATCGGCGTTCGAATGTGTCGGTTTTCGGCAAAGCGAAGACTGGGGGTGATCGGTGACTGATCTTCCCCTTAAACCGGAGACTGGTTGTCCTTTAATCGTAGACTGGCGCAACGGTCAGTCTCCTCTTCAAGGCCATGCGGGTGCGCAGCCATGACGTTGCTGACCAGCGACTGTCGCGTCCTCATGCCGGCTCATGCGCCGTTCGACATGATTCTGGCCGACCCGCCCTATGACGATACCTCATTGGGCTGGGATCGGCGTGTCGAGGGCTGGCTCGCACTCGCGCACAATGCGCTCGCGCCTTCAGGATCGCTCTGGCTGTTCGGTTCGCTGCGCAGCTTCCTCACGCTCGGCGCCGAGATACGCGCTGCCGGGCTGCGATATGCGCAGGAACTGGTCTGGGAAAAGCAGAATGGCAGCGCCTTTCATGCCGATCGCTTCAAGCGTGTCCATGAACTGATCGTCCAATTCTATCGCGACGATGCGCGCTGGTCGGACATCTACAATGACGTCCAGACGACATCCGACGCGACGGCGCGCACCGCCCGGCGCAAGCATCGTCCGCCGCATACCGGGCAGATCGATGCCGGCTGCTATGTGAGCCAGGATGGCGGTCCCCGGCTGATGCGCTCGGTCATCTATGCACGCAATTGTCATGGCCGTGCCATCCATCCGACGCAAAAGCCGGTCGGCCTGCTCGAAATTCTGATCCGCAACAGTTGTCCTCCGGGCGGTCACGTCGGCGACTGGTTTGCAGGTTCCGGCGCGGTCGGCGAGGCCTGCCGCGCCACCGCCCGGCGCTCCATTGGCTGCGAAATCGACGCCGACATGGCGCGCCGCGCGAGCATCCGCATCGCGGCGGCGCTGCCGTTCGGTTGCGCACCTCCTCTCCCTGCACCGCCTCTTTCCGGAGACCTTCCATGACCCAGCCGCCGCCCGGCGCGCGCGTGCCTTCGGGCATCGCCGTCCCGCTTCGCCATGACCGCACCGAGATCGAACTGATCTGGATCGAGAAGCGGCTTGAGCACTGGATACGCTTCGGCCGGATCGCCAGCGAACGCATCCTCACGCGCAAGACACGCATCTTTGCCTTCCGGCCCGATGCCGTCGTCGCGTTCGTGCGCTGGTCGGCCAACGACTATGGCACCGTCCATTCGCGCATCGACATATTGCGCGCGGTGCGCAGCGGTGAGCCCTATACCACCGTGCCTTTCGTGCGGCCGGGCGGGGAACTGCTGCTCTCGATCCAGGGCTGGCCCAGGGTACGCACCGTGATCGAGGCGATCGATCAGGTCGAGGCCGAAGGCCTCGATCCCTGCGATATCGCGCCCGATCACTGGCGCCACGTCCACAACCGGCTTTCCGCCGGCGAGCCGTTCCGCGCCTATACGATGGAGCGCCATCAGGCATGGCTCAAGCGCAAGGCGCTGGGGCAATGAGCCGCCTTCCGCTCTCTTATTATGTGCCGCATCTGACCGGCGTGGCGATCGGCATGGCGGTGAGCACGCTCATCCTGCCCATGCCAAAATTGCTGCTCTGGAACGCCAGCGCCAGCGCGCCGATCGGGCTCTATGCGATCAATCCGCTGCGCGAACCGGCGGTCGGCGACATGGTCGCCGTCATGCCGCCGCCCGCGCTTGGCCGGATCATGGCGCAGCGCCATTATCTGCCTGTCGGCGTGCCGCTCCTCAAGCATGTCGCCGCGCGGCCCGGTGCCCTGATCTGCCGCCGCGATGCGACGGTGACGATCGACGGGCGCCGCGTCGCGACAGCGAAATCCGCGGACAGCCACGGCCGTCCCTTGCCGGTCTGGCGCGGCTGCCATGTGCTGCGCGATGGCGAGCTGTTCCTGCTCAATGCCGCACCGGACAGTTTTGACGGGCGCTATTTTGGGGCCGTTCCGGCTGCGGGCCTGCTCGGCCGCGCGACGCCGATCCTCACCCGCGACACGCCGAACGCGCCGCTGCGCTGGCGCTTCGGTAGCGCGCGCTCAGACCATTTCCCCACGCAAAAGGAGAAGTCCCATGCAGATCGGTAGCTTTGAACAATCCGGCGACGGCTTCGTCGGGCGTTTGCTGACGCTCACGCTCGACGTGCCGCTGCGGCTCGTGCCGACCGGCTTTACCGGCCACGGCCGCGCGCCCGACTGGCGCATCCATCTCGCCGACGACGCTGCGCCCGAGGGCATCGGGCTGGAGGTCGGCTCCGGCTGGAACCATGACGGCAAGGCCGGCGGCTTCATCGCGCTCCAGCTCGATTGCCCGTCCTTCTCGCGCCCGGTTCGCGCCAATCTGCTGCGCTCCCATCGCGACGGTGACGCACATGTGCTGCTCTGGTCGCCGCGGCTGCGGCGTCCCAAAGCGGAATAGGACGATGCAGCCTCGCTTCGCTTCGCGCTGCCATCGCCGCGCCATTCGCTTCACTGCCGCATCGGTCCTTGCCGGCACGGCTTCCTTCCTCTTCCCGGTCATCGCTCTGCTGGTGCCCGGCACGGCGGCGGCGCAGGTCGCCTCCATCGCCGCGCATCCTTACGCCCCGCATGTTGCCGAGGCGGCGCAGCGCTTCGGCATTCCCGAAGCGTGGATATGGGCGGTGATGCGCGTCGAAAGCAACGGCGATGCGAACGCGACATCGCCGGTCGGCGCGATGGGTCTCATGCAACTCATGCCCGGCACCTGGAGCACGCTGACCGCGCGCTATGGGCTGGGGAGCAATGTCTGGGACGTGCGCGCCAATATCCTCGCCGGTGCGGCATACTTGCGCGAAATGGTCGACCGCTATGGCGATCTGTCCAGCGCGCTCGCCGCCTATAATGCGGGGCCGGGCCGCGTCGACGACTGGCGCCAGCGTGGTCGTTCGCTACCCGCCGAAACGATCGCCTATGTGGCGAAGATCGCGCCGATGGTCGGCACATCCGGCGTCGCCGCGTCGGCCGATCTGACGGTAGTTTCGCGCACGCCGATCGCACCGGCCGGGCCCTCCTGGCGCAGCGCGACGCTGTTCGTGCTGCGCGGCGATGGCGAACCGGACAGCGACGATGCGGCATCCGGTGCAGCACCTTCCGCGCAGGCCGAACGGCTTGTCTCCGCTCCACCCTCTCAGTCTGCCATGCGCTCTTCACGCGCCTCCACCCTCGCTTCGCATGGGCTGTTCGCGCCCGTCTCGGGGAGCAGCGAGCGATGAGCCGCGCTGGCGTTCGCAGGCGTCATTCGGCGCAGGGCGTAGTGTGGTGGAAAGGAAGGCAAGTCACAGGAATTGAAGGGAAAAAGGGAAGGCGAGATAAAAAGGACGCCACCTGTGGGGCGTTATGTGGTTGGGATTGTGGGATTTTTCCGGGTGGCTCGGCATTGCCCCGGGTGGCGCGTTTTCGGAATTATCGCGTCAATGCAAAGCGTCAGCGGGTGGCACCGCCATCTGCGAGGCTCCTGTGATCATCGGCGACGATGATTTCGAGGTGCGGCCGGGAAGGAGCGGGGACGCGGGCAGGGGGGTAGGGCGCAAGGCCCAGAGTCTCGCGGCCCAGGTGAAGCGCGCGGCCGCGAAGGCGGGCTATAGCCGCAAAGGACCGTCGCGGGGGCGTGGGACCGGGCGTCATGGCCGCGGCCGTATCGCTCGCCTCAATGCACGTTCGCCCGCCAACGCCCGGCGCGTCGTTATCAAGGCGCGCGTCGTGCGGCACAGTGGCAGCCGCTATCGCGCGGCGCCGCTCGCCCGGCACATCGCCTATCTGAAGCGCGACGGCGTTACCCGCGACGGGCGCGACGCCAGTCTGTTCGATGCGCGGGGTGATGCCGCCGATGGCAAGGCCTTCGCGGACACCTGCGAACAGGACCGGCATCATTTCCGCTTCATCGTCAGCCCGGAGGATGCGGCCGACATGGCCGACCTGCGTGCCTTCACCCGCGAGCTGATGGACGACATGGCGCGCGATCTCGGTACCCGGCTCGACTGGGTCGCGGTCGATCACTGGAACACCGACAATCCCCATATCCATGTGCTGCTGCGCGGGGTGGACGACACCGGCGCCGATCTCGTCATCGACCGTGATTATATCCGCGAAGGTATGCGCGATCGGGCGCAGGCCCGCGTCACGCTGGAACTGGGGCCGCGCAGCGAGCAGGATATCCGGAGCGCACTCGAACGCGAAGTCGACGCCGATCGCTGGACCAGCCTCGATCGCCGGCTGGAGCGCATGGCCCAGGAGATGGCGGGCGTCGTCGATCTGCGCCCCCAGACGGGCGATGATCCGGAGATGCACCGATTGCTGATCGGGCGGGCGCAGAAGCTCGAACGGCTGGGTCTCGCCAATAATCAGGGGCCGGCAGTCTGGACGCTCCGCGCCGACGCGGAGCAGACCTTGCGCGATCTTTCGATCCGCACCGACATCATCAAGACCATGCATCGGGCGATGCAGGGGCAGGCCCGCGCGCTCGATCCCGCCAGCATCGCCTTGCATCAGGCGACGCCGGCCGATCCGATCATCGGTCGGCTGGTCGAGCGCGGCCTTCATGACGAACTGGCCGGCTCGGCCTATGCCGTGATCGATGGCGCGGACGGCCGCACCCATCATCTGCGCTTCGGCGACATCGACATGACCGGTGACGCCAAAGCCGGTGCGATTGTTGAGACACGGGTCTGGCAGGACGTGAAAGGCATTAGTCGTTTGTCGCTGGCGACGCGCTCCGACCTTACGCTGGCCGAGCAGGTACAAGCGCCGGGTGCGACCTGGCTCGACCGTCAGCTCATCGCGCGCGAGTCCGTCGCGACCGGCAACGGGTTCGGGCAGGAGGTCCGCGACGCGATGGACGCGCGCGCCCGCCATCTCGAAACCCAGGGGCTCGCCCAGCGGCGCGGGACCGGTTTCCTGTTCGCGCGTGATCTGATCGCGACGCTTCGCGAGAAGGAGATCGAGCAGCAGATCGACGCCATCGCGCAGCGCACCGGCCTTGCCCATCGCCCTTCGGGGCCAGGCGATTATGTGAGCGGCGTCTATCGCGAGCGCGTCACTCTGGCTTCGGGGCGCTTCGCCATGATCGACGACGCGGTGGGCTTCCAGCTCGTGCCCTGGCGGCCGGCGCTCGACCAGCATCTGGGCCAGCATATCACCGGAACCATGCAGCCTGGCGGCGGCGTGGACTGGTCGCTCGGGCGCGGTCGGGGGATCGGACTATGATCCTGTTTCAACCGGCGATCGCCTGGACCGTCTCGATTGGCAGGACGAGCGTCAACTCACCCAGCGGCGAGCGGCAGAAGCCATAGCGTTCGTAGAAGGACGCAGCCGCATCGTCCATTGCATGGACTATGACGGCGCGCGCGCCCGCGATGCCCGACGCGGCAAGACAGCGGCGCAAGGCGTCGGCGAGGAGATCGGCGCCAAGACCCATTCCTTGCCACCGGGCGTCGACCGCGAGGCGCGCGATCAGCAGCAAGGGCACCCTGTCCGGCTGCCCCTTGCGCGGCTTCGCGCTGGGCAGAACCGCCCGATGCTCTTGGGCTGTGGTGATCGTGTAATAGCCGGCCACCCGCTGCGGCTCGTCGCGCGCGCAGATCACATAGGTTCGCGCCGAGAGCCCCTCGCTGGTCAGCGCCCGCTCACGCAGCCAGTGGTCCAGCGCCTCATGGGTCTGGCACGAAAAGTCGGCAACCAGATGATCGGCACGCAGCGGCGCCGGCGCAGTGACCGATAGTTCCGGCATATAATCCCCGCGCTAGCGCTTCAGTGATCCCAGGCGGGTTTGCGCGCCATCAGGTCGACGAGCTTCGACGAGGGCGCAGGCGGCGCATCGAGCAGCGCCACAAAGGCCTCATGGGCTTCATCGTCGAGGAAGAAGCTGCGCTGGTCGAGCAAGGCATTCTCCGCCTCGCGGCGCGCGCTCTCCAGCATGAACTCGGAGAGCTTCTGGCCACGCATCGCCGCTGCGCGATTGAGCAGTGCCTTGGTGCCTGCCATCGCCCGGATCTGGATCACATCATCCTTGCGCGCCGTCCGCCCGCTCTCGTGCCGCTCTGCCCGCGCCATCATCTTTGTCCTTCATCGCCGCACCGATCACGGCATTGTCATGACAATATCCATACATTTTCTCGCCAAAAAGGTCCAGCCATGACCCTTGCCTCCAAACGCCACGGACGGCATTGCCAACGCCTCTCAGGGCGGCGGTGGCGTGGAAATACGGGCAAATCTTGACTTTTGGATAACTGTGGACCATTTAAACGGAAGCAACGCTAATCGCTGTCCCGATTCGTCGGGCAGCAAATCCTATGGCCACCTCACGGTGGCCATAGCTGTTTTGGGGGTTCGTCATTGCACATTTTGTACGTCGACGAATCCGGGGATCTTGGAGGACTGCCAGCGGCGCCCCTGCCTGCGGGAAATGACCAGCCGGTTCTCGTGCTCGGCGCACTGATCATCGACGCCAGCCGGCTCGAGGCCGTCACCCAGGATTTCCTTGATCTCAAGCGCCGGTGGTTTCCAGGCCTGCCTTACCCTTCCTCCAACCATCTCGACCGAATCATCCCTGAGATCAAGGGCGGGGATCTTCGGCGCAACCTGACACGATCGGGACGCAACCAGCGCCGCCACGCAACGGGCTTTCTCGATCAGTTACTCGCCATGCTGCAGAGTCATGGTGTGCGCCTGATTGCCCGGATCTGGATCAAGGCGCTCGGACAGCCTTTCAATGGCAAGTCCGTCTACACCTCCTCGATCCAGGGGCTTTACACCTATTTTGACCAGTTCCTGTCGACTGAGGATACTCTTGGGTTTTGCATTGCAGACAGTCGCGACCATCTCAAAAACGTGAATGTCGCGCATTCGGTCTTCACCCAGAAGTTTCGGGCTTCATCGACTGTTTATACGCGCATTCTCGAGTTGCCGACCTTCGGACACAGTGAGAACCACGCCGGTATCCAGATCTGCGATATCATCTGTTCGGCTCTCCTCTATCCCATCGCGGCTGAAGCCTATTGCACGGGCTATGTGGCCAATGTGCATGTCCAGCCTGGCGCTGCGGCTCTGAGGCAACGCTTCGGGCCAATCCTCAAAGCGATGCAGTTCCGCTATCAGGATCCATTGGGGCGCTGGACCGGAGGGATTGTTGTTGCCGATGGACTGGCTCAGCGCAACGCCAGCCTGATGTTTTCCTGAAGCTTTCGTACAGGAGCCTACGCTGCTGCTGGCATGAGAAGCACTATTTGCGCCATGACGGCCCCAAGCATGTGCATTGCTATGCGCCGACGCGAGCGGGGAAGGGCGTTGGTCTCGTCATCCCCTCGCTGCTGACCTGGCCGGGAAGCCGCATCGTCCATAACATCATGGGCGATAACTGGACGCTGACCACGGGTCCTCGCGCGAAACATGGGTGGGTACTGCTGTTCGAATCCATCAATCCCGCCGCCAATGCCAACGTTCAGCATTGCGTAATCCGCCCGCCGCCGCTACATGGTTATTGATAATCGCTCGCAACTAGGCCTTTGTTTCCTGCGCGCGGGCTTCGCGTGTTCGAGGATGTGGCGTTGAAGTCGGAGCCGATTGCTCTCAGCCTCTACAAGTCGCACAGGGAGTCGCTCATATCCTATGCGGGCCGACTCTCCGGCGATCCTGTCGTGGCCGAAGATATCGTGCAGGACGCCTGGCTGCTGCTCGACCGGCAACCGGCCAGCAAACCCATCCGCGAGCCATTGGGTTATCTCAAGCGGATCGTCCGCAATCTGGTGTTCGCGCAAGCACGTCGCAGCCGCTACGAGGGTCAGATCATCGGCGGTGATATGACGGCTGCCGTCGCGCAGCTGCCCGACGAGGCGCCGTCGGCAGAAGCGGAACTTATCGCCCGTGATGACTTGCGGCTGGTGATGGACTTGGTGGACGCCCTGCCGGAAAGGCAGATCGCGGCGTTCAAAATGTATCATTTCGAGGGCATGAAGCTGCGCGAAGTCGCAACGCGGCTCGGTATTTCTACGTCGCTGGCACATCTGTTGGTGACCGAAGCGATGCAGCTTTGCGACGAACGGCGCAAACGGGGCATGGAATGAGAGGCGCGAACAAAATTCTTTTGGAAAACCGCAGCGCAAAAGCATCTAGGCACTATGAGCCGCCACCAGCGCCCGCCTTGTATGCGCTTCTTCCCGAGGCTGGTGTGGGATGCGCAGGCCATGGCGCTTGATGGGGCCGAGGCGCGCCGGGACGCCTCTCACTGGTATGTCCGTCTCCGCGAGGAGGAGCACGATGAGGCGCTGAAAGCCGAATTTTCGGACTGGCTATGCGCCGATGCGCTCCACGGTGAAGCGTGGACCGATATGTGCGAAACCATGGAGGTGGCCGGGCGCGCGCCTGCCGGTTGGCGCTCCTATTCGTTGCCTGGCAATGGACAGCGCCGGGGACGGAGATCTGCACGCCGCCGCTCGCCGGAGCAGCGCAGGCGGGGCATCCAGATCGCCGCTGGGGCCGTAGCTGCCGCATGCGCGATCGTTCTGGCGCTTCCAATCGTCAGCCTGCATTTGCGGGCGGATCACATCACGGGCGCGGGGCACGTCGAACAGGTGCGTCTGGCCGACGGTAGCATGGTGCAGGTTGGGCCGGACAGCGCCATCGCCGTCGATTACAGCGATCGCGGGCGCGTCGTGCGCCTGCTCTCCGGGCAAGCGTTGTTCGATGTGACGCATGATCCCTCTCGCCCGTTCCGGGTCGAGGCGGGACAGGTGACGACGACCGTGCTGGGCACAAAGTTCGACGTGCGGATGTTGGGCGATACTACCAGCGTTGCCGTAGCGCGGGGACATGTGCGGGTGGAGGATCCCGGGCACGTGCCTGCCACTACCCATGACCTCCTTCCCGGCGACTGGGTTCGTATCGACGGCGCCCATCACGATGAGACCGGCAAACTCGCGCCGCAACTGGTCGGCGGATGGGGGCAAGGCGAGGCGCTGGCCGAGAACCGCACGATCGGCAGCGTCGTCGACGAAATCCGCCCATGGTTCGGCGGCCGGATAGTCCTCAACGACGCCCGGCTTGCCGGTCGGCGCGTGACAGGCATCTATAACGTCAAAGACCCCGAAAAGGCTCTGGAGATGATCGTGCGGCCTTATGGCGGGCATATCACGCGCATCACGCCGTGGCTGTTGATCGTCAGCGGAAACTGAGGCTCCTGTCCGCGAAGCACAGCGGACAGGACCGCCCGCCCGAAATAATTTCAACTTTTTTTGGAAAAGCGCCCGTCCCGAGCATCCTGCCCTCGAGAGCGCATTGCAAATGCTTCGCAACTGCGCCGGTAACATGAGGTGGAGATTGCAATGTTCGGGGGTTTTGCGAGTGCTGAGCGGCGCGGGCGTCGCTTTGGGGTAATGGGCGCAGTCCTGATGGCGACGTCAGCGATGGCCGGCCTGGTCGCCACGCCGGCAGCGGCGCAGAGCGCCAGCGCACGGCGCGGCTTCGACATTCCGTCGCAGTCGCTTGCCCAGGCGTTGATGATTTTCGGGCGTCAGGCCGGGTTGCAGGTGACGGCGGAAGGTGCGGTCACGGAGGACAAGACCAGCACGGCGGTCAAGGGCGAGCTGGCCCCGGCCGAGGCGCTCAGCCAGATGCTCACGGGAACCGGCCTGACGTTCCGCTTCGTGGGCAACGGCGTCCAGATCGAGACGGCGCCGCAATCGTCGGGAAACGCCATCCAGCTCGGCCCGGTGCAGGTCGAGGGCGCGGCCGGCACGTCCCGAAGCGGTGACGCCATGCTGGCGAGCGAGGGAACGGGATCCTATGCCGCGCAAGCCGTCACCATCGGCCGGCAAGCACAGTCGCTCAAGGAAATCCCCAATTCTGTCAGCGTCGTCACGCGGCAGCAGATCGAAGACCGCAACATCAATAGCGTAGCCGATGGATTGAAGCAGGTCGCCGGCGTTCAGGTGGTGCAATACAGTCTCGGCAATTTCGGTTTCACCTCCCGCGGCATGAACATCACGACCTTGCAGGTCGATGGTTTGCAGACGGCCGACACGCAGGGGGCGTGGACGACCGACAGCTTCGATATTTCCTTCTATGACCGGATCGAACTGGTCCGTGGCCCCGCCGCGCTGTTCCAGGGCAGCAGCGAGCCGGGCGGCGCGGTCAATCTGGTGCGCAAGCGGGCGCTCGCCGATACGCATGTCAACATCATGGCGCAGGCCGGTTCATGGGATCGCTATCGCGGCGAACTGGATGTGACCGGCCGTCTGGACGCCAGCGGCAGCCTGCGTGGCCGCCTTGTCGCGGCCTATGATGATCGTGGGAGCTACATGGACCATGTCTTCGCGCGCAAGCTCGTGCTCTACGGCACGCTGGAATATGACATTACGCCGGACACGACCGTTTCTGTCGGCGCGATCCATCAGGGCGGCCCCTCGCGGCCGATCTTCGGCCTGCCCACTTATGATGACGGGGGCCTCTATATGGGGCGGCGCAGCGTCTATATGGGCTCGCTCTGGGATCGCAAACGCGACGATGCCGAGCGCTATTTCGTCGATGTCGAGCATCATCTGGACAATGGCGGGATGATCCGGCTGCGCGGCGACCGAACGGACCGTGCCTACAATTTCAAGTCGGGCGCCTTTACCGACAGCTATATCGACCGTGCGACAGGCAACGTCGATATCCAGCAGATCGCGGGCAACGGGCATTCCCGTGACGAGGCCGTCGATCTCAGCCTGACGCTGCCGACGCTGTTCACCAGCGCCGACAACCTTGTGATCGGCGTCAACCACAGCCGTAACAGCAGTTACACGCGCTGGATCTATGGACCGGTCATCACCCGCAACATCTTCAATCCCGATCCGACGACGCCCGAGCCTGCGTTCGAGGATGACGGGCCGACGACCTCCAGAACCATTCAGACGGGCCTCTATGCCAATGCGCGTTTCAAGCTGGTTGATCGTTTGACGCTGACGGCGGGCGGCCGCCTGAGCTGGTACAAAGGGTCGGCCAACTGGCAGAGCGCCGACAGCAAGGCATCGGCGCGGCTCGTGCCCTATGCCGCGCTCAGCTATGACATCACGCCGGAGCTGTCAGCCTATGCCAGCTATTCAGCGACCTTCGTTCCGCAGACCAGCGTCGATCGGGACGGCAATCTGCTGAAGCCCCGCACTGGCACTCTCTACGAACTGGGACTGAAGGGGCAGTTCCTGGACGGCGCGCTGACCGGCCATGCGGCGCTCTATCAGATCATCGACCGTAACCGGGCGATGACCGATCCGGACTATCCGGATGCGTCGGTGGCGCTGGGCAAGGTGCGCAGTCGGGGCTTCGAGGCGGAGGTCGTGGGAGAACCCGCGACCGGATGGAATGTGACGCTGGGCTATGCCTATACGCGGACTCGGTATCTGACCGCCGATGAAGGACTGCCCGGCCTGGTTTTCGCGCCCGGAACCCCCGAGCATGATCTCAAGCTATGGGCCGTGCGGGATTTCAGCAAGGAAACCGGCCGCGGCCTGATTCTGGGCGGCGGCGTCAATGTGAGCAGCGGGATCTATGCCGGGTCCGGCGATCTCGAATGGAAGCAGAAAGCCTATGCCTTGCTCTCGGCCCAGATCGGCTACCAGTTCAGCGAGCGCTTCAGCCTGCGGCTGACGGGCGAAAACCTCACCGACAAGAAATATTATACCCGCATCGAGGGCTGGTCGCGCCAGAGCTATTTCGGTGATCCGCGCAATGTCATGCTGACGGCCAGAATGGGATTCTAGGCGCCGGCCATGCGCGCGCTGCTGGTCATCCTTCACCGATATGTCGGTCTGGCGATCGCGGGATTTCTCGTCATCGCCGGACTGACCGGCAGCATAGTGGCATTCCAGTCCGAGTTGGACGCCTGGCTCAATCCCAGCCTGTTCCATATCGAACGGACGGGTCAGTCATTGTCGCCCTCGCGGCTCGCCAAGGCGATCGAACACGCCGATCCTGCTGTTGAGATTTTCACGCTCGTCTTTCCCTCGGCGCCGGGCGAGAGTGCCCAGGCGTTTGTCGGCTCCAGGGGCGGCGATACCGCTCTCGCCTATGATCAGCTGTTCGTGGACCCGGGCACCGGCGCCATCCTTGGCAGGCGCATGAATGGCGTCTTCGGCCTCGATCGGCTCCGCCTCATCCCCTTCCTTTACAGGCTGCACTCTTCGCTGACCATGCCCGGCAACTGGGGCGCGTGGCTGATGGGCGGCATCGCGCTGGCATGGATGTTCGATTGCTTTGCAGGTTTCGCTCTCACGCTGCCGCGCGGCCGTCCCTTCTGGAAGAAGTGGAAACTGGCCTGGACGATCAAACGCGGTGCCGGGCCTTATCGCCTCAATCTCGACCTGCACCGCGCCTGCGGTTTGTGGCTATTGGCAATATTGTTCCTGCTTGCGCTGTCCGGCGTTTCCCTGAACCTCAACAGCGAATTGTTCCGCCCGGTCCTGTCGGCCCTGCTGCCGACCAGCCCGCGCATATGGGATCAGCCCGCACCACCGACCGCGCCGCCCATGACGCTCGATTGGAATGACGCGCTCGCAAAAGCGAAGGGCGAGGCGGCTCGCCGCCACTGGGATCATCCCGTTGCCATGATTTATGCCGCCCGTGCGCAGGGATTCTATGGCATACGCTTTGGCCGCCCCCATCAGGCAGGTTTTGGCGCCTCGACGATCTTCGTCTCCGCTGCGGATGGCCACATCCTGTCGGTCGAAGAAGCAGGTGCGGGCAAAGCCGGGGATATGATCGCAGGGCTGATGCTTCCGGTTCATTCTGGCCAGGTCGCGGGTCTGCCCGGTCGTATCCTCATCTGCGTCACCGGGCTGGTCGTGGCGATGTTGTCCATCACCGGCGTCTATATCTGGTGGAGGAAGCGTGCGTCCCGTAGCAGCAGGCGACGGGCGAACCGGCGGCCGGCTGCTATTGCCCGGAGTGGAGCACTCGATGCTGCTCAATGATGCCCATAGCGACAGTGGCGATCAACCGCACTCTGTCGCTATGCAACCGATGCCCGATACACAGCCAGCCTGTCACCGGATCCAACGGCATGGCTATTCTTCTTCCCGTAGCAACAGGCTGTTCGGGATTGGCGGCTCGCTGGCTGTTTACGGCATCGTGGCTGCGCTGTTCCTGATCTCCATATCGACCACGTACGTCAAACGGCCGCAGCAGGCGACGTTGACGGTCATGGACCTCAAGCCGCCCGCCGCGCCGGACGATACGCCCCCGGAACCGAAAAATGCGCCCAAGCCAGTCGAGAAGAAGGAAACGCAGCAGGAGCCGGTTAAAATCGAGCGGATCGAGCCAACCAAAATCCCGATCTCGCCGGTGACGGCGCCGATGCCCGTACCGACCGTGCAGCCCGCCGATCCGGCCCCGAAAGAACCGGAAACGGCCGCCCCCAGGACCGCGCCGGCGCCGCCCGCGCCGCGCGTGTCGAGCAATGGCCCGGACACATGGGAAGGGCGGGTGTTGGTGCAGCTCAACAGGTATCGCCGCTATCCGAGGCTGGCCGAAGCAAGACGCCAGCAGGGTGTGCCCTATATCCGCTTCGTCATGGACAGGCAGGGTAAGGTGCTGTCCGTAGCGCTGGAGCGATCGTCCGGAGTTTCCGATCTGGACCGGGAGGCGCTGGCCTTGCCCCGGCGAGCTCAACCGCTACCCAAGCCTCCTGACGACAAACCCGGCGACACGCTGGAACTGGTCGTGCCGGTGCAGTTCTTCCTGCGGTAACGGTGCGGCCAGCTTTCTTCATCACTCGACCTGAAACAGCATCTTTGTCGATTATAGCGGGGCCATGGAAATCTGGCCCGACAATCTGTTTGCAGGGACATTTGCGATCCCTGCATTACGCCGATCCCTGTCTTTCTACGCCAGAGTGCGGCGGTAGCATTCCATGCTTGAATCTTCCGTCAATCGCGGTCCCGATCCTCATTTGTCTTTCGAGGATCGACCATGTCTGCAACCAAAATCCTCTGGGGCCAGGTGCTGGCCGTCATCACCCTGACCCTGTTTGGTATCTGGGCTGCAACCCAGTGGACGGCGGCTGCGCTCGCCTATCAGCCTGAACTGGGGCAGCCCTGGTTCTGGCTGGGTCCGTGGCCGATCTATCCGCCACCCGCCTTCTTCTGGTGGTGGTTCGCCTATGACGCCTATGCGCCGAAGATCTTCGAGACCGGCGCCTTCATCGCGGTCTCGGGCGCCATGGCTGCCGTGGTCGTCGCGATCGCCATGTCGGTCTGGCGCGCGCGCGAGGAAAAGAAATCCGAGACTTATGGCTCGGCGCGCTGGGCGACGGAGAAGGAGATCCGCAAGGCCGGGCTCTATGCCGACGACGGCGTGGTGATCGGCTGGCACGAGAAACGCTATCTGCGCCACGACGGTCCCGAGCATGTGCTCTGCTTCGCGCCGACCCGGTCGGGCAAGGGCGTTGGTCTCGTCATCCCCTCGCTGCTGACCTGGCCGGGCAGCTGCGTCGTCCATGACATCAAGGGCGAAAACTGGACGCTGACCGCGGGCTTTCGTGCGGCGCATGGCCGCGTCCTGCTGTTCGACCCCACCAATCCTTTGTCCAACGGCTACAATCCGCTGCTCGAGGTCCGCAAGGGCGAGTGGGAAGTGCGCGACGTCCAGAATGTCGCCGATGTGCTGATCGACCCCGAAGGCAGTCTGGAAAAGCGCAACCATTGGGAAAAGACCAGCCATGCGCTGCTGGTCGGCGCCATCCTCCATGTCCTCTATGCCGAGGCCGACAAGACGCTCGCCGGTGTCGCCGCCTTCCTCTCCGATCCGCGGCGTCCGGTGGAGGAAACCTTGCGGCGGATGAAGGCGACCCGGCATCTGGGTGAGGCCGGCGTCCATCCGGTCGTGGCGGCGGCCGCGCAGGAACTGCTCAACAAGTCCGACAATGAGCGTTCGGGCGTGCTTTCCACCGCCATGTCGTTCCTGGGGCTTTATCGCGATCCCGTCGTGGCGAAGGTGACCGGGGCTTCCGACTGGCGCATCGCCGATCTCGTATCCTCCCCCGTGCCGGTCTCGCTCTATCTGGTGATCCCGCCCAGCGACATTAGCCGGACCAAGCCGCTGGTGCGCCTGATGCTCAACCAGATCGGCCGGCGGCTGACCGAGGAACTGACAGTGCAGGGCCAGCGCCAGCGGCTCCTGTTCATGCTCGACGAATTTCCCGCGCTCGGCCGGCTCGATTTCTTCGAGAGCGCACTTGCCTATGTCGCAGGCTATGGAATCAAGGCCTTCCTCATCGCCCAATCGCTGAACCAGATCGAGAAGGCCTATGGCCAGAACAACGCCATCCTCGACAATTGCCATGTTCGTGTCGCTTTCGCCGCCAATGACGAACGTACCGCCAAGCGCGTGTCCGACGCGCTCGGCACTGCGACTGAACAGCGCTCGATGAAGAATTATGCCGGGCACCGGCTCGCGCCCTGGCTGGGGCATATCATGGTCTCACGCACCGAAACCGCGCGGCCCTTGCTTACCCCCGGCGAGATCCAGCAATTTTCCGAGGACGAGGAGATCGTCTTCGTCGCCAGCACCGCGCCGGTCCGGGCGGCCAAGGCGCGCTACTATCTCGATCCGCGGTTCAAAGCGCGGCTCCTGCCACCGCCCGAGCCCAAACCCCTTGCGCCCGATCTACGGCCTCGGGATGACTGGACCATGCTCGATCCGGTGGAGGCGCCGCCTCTGCCGCCGCCTGCGGCCCAGACCGAAGAAGCGACCGGAAAGGCGGGCGAGGATGGTGTTGCGACCGATGCGCCTGTCGACGCTGGTGAGGCTGAAGCCACGGACGATGCGGCCAATGCCGGCATACGGCAGGAGCCGGAGCTGGGGGCGCATGAGAATATTGCCCCCGATTCCACGCCGAAGGCCAATGAGTTCGATTTCGATCGCAACGACGCGCAGGAGGACGCGACGCAGGCGCGGCGGCAGGCCGACCGGCTGATGCGCCGCAACGCCCGCAACGCCTCGCTCGATCCCGATGACGGGCTGCTCCTGTGAGCGGCGGTCAGGTCAAGCGCAGCGTGCGCCTGCCGGCCGATCTCGCCCGGGCGCTTGCCGACCATGCACGCAGGCGCAAGGCCTCGCAGACCGCGATCATCGAAGCGGCGCTGGTCTCGTTCCTTTCCCCCGACGCAGCCGATCGGCTCGAAGCCTCGCTCAGTCGGCGTCTTGATCGCCTGACGCGCGATGTCGAGCGGCTCGAATGGCATGTCGAACTGTCCAACGAGACGCTGGCCCTGTTCATCCGCTCCTGGCTCAGTGCGACGCCACCCCTCCCTGATGGCGCGGTCAAGGCCGCCCATGCCCAGGGCCGGGAGCGCTGGACGCGTTTCATCGACACGCTGAACCGCCGCATGGAACTCGGTCCCCGGTTCAGGGAAGAGCTTGCCGAGGATCGCACGAACGCCGACCCTACCGGTTCATAAAACGGCCCAACATCCTGTAGAAGCGCGATTTCAGATGACGTGATCCTGTTTCTCGCCCGATCCGTCCCGGTTCGGTGCGTGGTTCACCCCTTCGTCAGTCCCTCCATGCCTCATCGGTGACCGACCGAAAGGTTCGTCGACCGGCAAGTGTGACGTAAAATCCGATTGATTGTGCCAAGGTTCAACCGGTTGGCTCCAGTCTGGGGATCAACCAGGGCGCGTCAGCGGGAGGAACGTCACCAATGGAGGAGTAAGATGATGAAAAATAGGGATAATCAGAGTTACACTGTATCCAAAACTGTATCAAAGGGCAATAGAGCATTCGCGCCATTCGCGTTTCGGCGATCTTTTTTGCGCTGTTAACCAGCTCTCCGAGAGATGTCGGCACAGGGGCGATCTTCGTAGTTTCGGTCGAAACTTGGAAGTTTTCCGATTTAGCCGAAGTATCGCGGGTATATTCGCCGAATTCATGATAGTCGAACGGAGCGTTAATAGGGTCTGGCTCGTGGCTCCTTGGGGTGGAGCTGGGTCCGCTCGATGACCGCCCCCACATAGACTTAGTTTTCCACATGCGCGCCGCGATTTCGCGCTCTTCAGGTCCCATTGCGCCTGTGTAGATCGCTGTGGTCTTGATATCGGCATGGCCCAACCAGCGCTGGACGAGAGTGAGGGGAACGCTTGCCTGGATCGCACGAATGCCGAAGGCATGACGCAGCCCTTTCGGAGTAGCGTAGGTTCCCCTGATGCCAGCGGACTGCATCACCTCGCAAATGCGCCGGTATCCGGTCATGCGCGACCAAGGCCACAAGGGTGAAGTTCCGTTCTTAACCTGCCCCAGCCAGCGGCGAAGCAGCTTAAGATATTCCGGTGGCAGCGGGATCGCCCGAAATACACGTTTTCCCCGCTTTTTCAGGCACCTAATGATGACGTGCTCGGCTTCAAAGTCGATGCTGTCGCGGGTGAGGGACAAGGCTTCAGAGATACGGCATCCGCTGAATGCAAGCATCCAGCAAAAGCTCTGCACCTCGATCGAAGTGCCCTTTGCCGATTTTACAAATGAATCGACTTCTGATGAAGTCAGATATTTTCTCTGACCATAGCGATTGAAGACTGTCCACGGCATCTGTTCCCGGCTCCCCATGCTAGATTTTTCTCGGGGCGCTCTAACTGCCGGAGCCTTACCAAAACTCCCATTCGGCTTGGCTGATACAGTTTTGGATAGACCGTCACAGACTCGCCGGTTCGACCCGACGGGTTTCGGGGGGTCTGAATGGTCCATGTGGCGCACAATCTGGAGGGGAACGGCGGGACTGCCGGCAACGTGCATATGTTGCGCCGTCCCAAGCGGTTATCCGATAGCGACGCCGTTCATTTCTCGATCCGCATCGAAAATTACACCCATATCCGTCGCGCCTATGGCGAAGAAGGGGCGCGCGCTGCTCTTTCAGGCGTCCAGCGGATGCTGGTCGACCTGTTTCGCGCCGATGGCATCGTCGTCCCCGAGGCAAATGGCGAGATCGATGTCCTGATCTGGAATGTCGAAGCGCTGGGGGCCGGGTCACTTCCCGATGCCTGCCGGGTATGGCTGGACAAGTTTTGCTGGCTTGCACCTCTGCTCTCCATCGAAGTCTCCGGGCACTTCATTCATGTCTGGGTCAGCGGGCGATGGGAGATTCCCGGCGCGCTCATGCAGGCGCATGGACTCAAGGCCGGGCAATCTGGTGCCTGCAACATTGGCTTTAGTGGGGCTTGGCCTGACGATCGGAGCGACTGGTCAGATCGCTATCGTAGCGATGTAGGTCTGGTCTCCGGGCTGCTGTCCGGCATCATCTCGGGCTCTGCCGACGATACGGGACGGCAGGAACTCATGCTTGCCTGGCAGCCTGTATGTGACGCAGCCGGGCCGGAGCTTGTCCTCTATCGCGAGGCGCTGGTTCGCCTGCTCGACGATGACGGAAAGGCTCACCCACCAGGCGACGTCTTTCTGGCTCTCGAACGGCTCGGTTTCGCACGGGTCGTTGATCATTATGTCGTGTCGCGGGTCATCGATGAACTGGAGCAAGCTCCGGATGTCATTCTCGCCGTCAATATCTCGGCTCAATCCGTCCGCCACGATGCCTGGTGGGATGAGACAAAATCACGCCTTGTCGCGATGCCCGATGTGGCGCGTCGGCTGGTTCTCGAGATTACCGAGACTGCGGCAATGCCCAGCGTTTCTGGGGCGGTTCGCTTCGTCACCAGCATGCGCCGACTGGGATGCCGGATTGCGCTCGACGATTTCGGGACGGGCTATGCCTCGATCCGTCAGTTGCTGGCGTTCTCGCCCGACTTCGTAAAAATCGACCGCTTCTTCGTGCGGCGAGCGTCGGTCTCCGCCGCCGAGGGCGCGATGCTGCCGCATCTGATCGGTATCGGGCAGGCTTTGGGCGCCACTGTCGTCGTCGAAGGTGTCGAGACGCAGGAGCAGGCTGATATCGTTCTCGCCGCCGGGGGGCGGTGGCAGCAGGGTTATCATTGGGGACGCCCATCGCTTCTGCGGACCTGGCGTCATGCGCCGAACGGCGAGCGTTCCGACGCGACCTCGGACGGCAGTTGGCCGGAAAACCCCGTCATCTCTCATGGAGCCGCTTATGACCGGTGATGATCGCCGTTGCCACGACGGGCGCTGGGCGTGGCTGGTCGCAGCCTCTGATCCCGATGCGCCGCCGGAGGACTGGCCGGATGGCAGGAGCACATTCCGCGGGATACTCGTGGCGGTGCCATTGAGTGGCCTGCTCTGGTGGGGCCTTGTCGAACTGTGGAGGGCGTTCGCATGAACGTCGAACGGCACGGTCATGCTCCTGTCGGACCGGAGCATGAACAGGCTCGGCTGAGTGCGCATGAAGGCTCTCCCTGGGGGCCACCCGATCCCTACCATTTCTTTCGGGGACGCCAGGACGGCGATGGCAGGCCCAGTCCGCTGTCGCCGCTACTGGTAGTTGTCGGCATCCCGACTGCAATTCTCTTCTGGGGCGCGGTGCTCTGGGTGGGCTGGAAGATTTTCCAGTGATCGCTCTCGTCCCTTCCATTCTTTTCAGCCGGCTGCGGAAGGTAGCCCATCGGATTCTCGTGAGATCCGTTGCCCGGCCATTACCCTTTCAAGCCGGTTCCCTCGGGTCGCACCACGGGAAGGCGAGGCATGGCGTCGGGTCGCACCGCGCCACGGCACGGACGGCGCCATGCCTCGTCACTCAACCGGCAATGCACATCCTTCGCGTATCAAAGTGTCCACGGGAGAGGACGCCTGGGCGGGGTGTGAGGCGAGCCACCAGAAGCGCGCCCGCATCCTGTTCCGGAGCAAGGATCGTCCCGCCAGCTTTCATCGGACCCGCCGTCTCGCGGCGTACCGATCTGACGTTCGGCCCCGCAGGGCCGGGCGTTCCGGTCCTTTCCTCTCGTCTCTCCGGAGTGTCCCCTTATGAAAACGTCACCCCTCATTTCGGGTGTGCTCGTCCTCGCCTTGCTGGCACCCACGGCCGTCTTCGCCAACAATGTCGGTGAGAATCCCGGCTGGCAGTTCCAAACCACTGCTGACAAGGTCAACAAGGCCTATCTGGAGGATCTGCGCCAGAAGAAGCAGAACGGCTATTATGCCGCGCCCGTCTATAACACCTACATCGATCGTCAGTATAATTGCTCGGTAACGTCTACCGCGACCGGCAACCAGGCGTCGAGCAGTGCGATCGCCAATTCGCCGAGCACGACCGGGCATTCGTCCAGTTCCACCGGTAATGACAATACGACGACGCTGGCAAGTGCTTCGGGCGCTGGCAGCAATACCGCCAATCAGTCGAACAGCGGCACGGTCGGCTCGAGCACTTCAGGCGACATTTCGACCAGCGTGCGGGGTGACAATTTCCAGACGCTGAACACCGAGCAGACCAACTCGGGCAACCAGACCGCTTCGGTCACTGGCTCTACCGCCTGCCAATACAGCGCGCTGAATTGACGGCGGGAGATGATCAGCATGTTGCGTCATTCTCAACGCCTCAAATATCTTGGTAGGTCGGCTGCGCTTCTGGCGCTGGCGGCGATGACTTCGGGTTGTGCGGTGCTGCATCCGGGCCTCGACGCCCAGCGCCTGGCGCCGGGTGAAGTGCCGACGCCGATCGGGACGCCGGTTCGCGACAATCGCTCGCCGATGGAGGCGGCGCTTGCCTGTTTCGGTGACCAACTAACCGCGCAGAACGGGCCGCGTCGTGTGATCGCGGTCGGTGACGTCAAGGACTATACCGGCAAATATTCGATCAACGAGGGCAATGCGATCACCCAGGGCGGCGCCCTGATGGTCTATTCCGCGCTCGGCAAGATCGGCGGGCCGCTGGCCATCGCCGAGCGGTTTGATCCCACCATCGCCGAAAGGGAACTCGGCTACACCGACCGGCGCCAGCTTGGCGACGGCGATGTCCATGAGGTCAACGGCAACCGGGTGCCGTGGCTCCCCTATTTCGGCGGCAGCATCACGAAGTCCGACTACTACATCGTCGGCGGTATCACCGAGCTGAACTACGACATTCGTTCTGGCGGCGGCGAGATAGCGATCAACAATATCGGTCCCAAGGCGCGCGTCTTCACCGAGAGCGTCGCAGTCGATCTGCGCATCGTCAATTCCCGCTCGCTCGAGGTTATCAAGACCGTCAGCCTGACCAAGCAGTTCACTGGCTATGAGATCGGGGCGAACGTCTTCCGCTTCTTCGGCACCGCACTTTTCGACATCAATGTTGGCGCCAAGGGGCAGGAACCGCTGCAACTCGGCGTCCGCGCCGCGCTCGAAGAAGCGACGATGAAACTTATCGCTGCCGTGGCGAAGGTCGATCCGGCCATCTGCATGGCGCAGCGGCAGGCGACAATCCCGGACCTTTCAGCAGAAGAACTGCGAGGACGCTCGCTGGTCCGCCCCAGTGGACAGAATGCGTCTACCCCGGTCGCTACGCCGGTCCTTCCCGCTCAACCCGTGGTCGCCCAACCAGCACAGACGTCCGGCGCGACGCTCAACGACCTGAGCGCCTCGGGCGGATTATCCGGCGGATACTCGCTCCAGATCAGCTTTGAATTCGGCGACATCACCCTGGCTGGCAACGCTCAGGCGGTGCTGGACCAGATCGTACAGCAAGCTGCCAAAGGCGCTGTCGATGTAACCATCACGGCACGCGACACCGAGAACTGGGATCCCGCCAAGCGCGATAGTCTGATCGACCAGCGCCTCACGGCGGTGGTCTCTGCGCTCGCCAATCGCGGCATCACCCCTGCTGGCGTCACTGTCACCTGGCGGCCCGACAAGGCCGACACATCCATCCATCGCGGAACCCCTGGAATGCAGGAAATCGCGCGGATTCAGATCAGGAAATAGGGGGGGCAAAGGCGAGACAGGGGTCTGCACGCTTAACAAAATTAACCATGTTCTTTAACAATTCGAAGGAAGTATTCCATGAATACACGTTCCAGAAGGATGCGCTCGGCATTGATGACCGGCGCAAGTACGGCGCTTCTCGCCACATTGGGCGCGACCCAGGCCTTGGCGGCAGGACCGTCGGATACGACGACCTCGACCCAATCGATCAGCGTCCAGCAGGGCTTCAACGACTATAGCTCATCTTCTCCGAGCCTTGCTCTGAATGGCAATACGCAGGGGTCGGTCAACACGACGATTAGCAACAATGACGCGACCGCCTATGCGCTGACCAACAGCACAGTGACCGTGGGATCGTCGGCGACGACCGGCAACGCCTCGACCGCGACTGGTTACGCCAATACCGCAACCCTGGCAGTCAACGGCGACCTCAACAATGTCACCGGCTCGGGCTATGCGAGCGAGACGGCCTCATCCAACGCGGGTACGAACGGCGCGACCGTGGTCGACGTCTCCGATATCGGTATCGCGCTGACTCAACAGAACAGCAGCGCGACGGCCTCGGTCACCGATGGCACCGACATGGGCATCGCCATCGATCATGGCATGTCGGGCAGCACCGCGAAGATCACTGGCAACAGCCAGAGCGCGACGGGTGTACTTAACTCTGGTGTGACCGCGGTCGACACCAGCGTGAACAGCACGAGCGGTTCGTCAGGCATTGGCGTGGCGCAGTCGAGCCTCAACGGTTCGCTGACCGCCTCGGTTTCCTCGCTCGACAAATTTTCGACCGGCTCGGGGCCGTCTACCACGGCGCTCACGGGTAGCACGGTCGATCTGACCAACAACAGCCAGGCTGCCACAGCTGTCGCCAACTCGGGTTCCAACAGCCAGGCTGTTTCCGGGAATAACGTGACGCTGGCAGGCCAGAGCGCGGGCCAGGCGAGCGCGGGCAGCGGCAGCGCCACAATTGGTGGCTATGCTACCTCTTCGAAGCAGGAACTGGCGGTTACCAGCGTCGGCGCCAAGACTGTCACTGCTTTGGTGGACGACGCGGCCGGCACCGCTGGCTATCTCGCCTCAATCACCGGTAATGTGACCGGCTCGACGTTGTCCAATGACAGCAACTCGGCTCGCGCTCTGGCGCGCGGCAACGAGGTTTCGAACGCGACCACGATCGATGCCAACAGCATTGCAACGGGTAGCCTGGCGTCGCCGTCCTCCGGCACGGTCGCGGCAATCGCCTCGCAGCAGGATGTGACCGTCGCCACCGGCACGCAGACGATCGTGGCGCAGGTCGGCGGCGCGGGCTCGGACGGCCCGATCGTTTCCAACGCGATCACCGGCGATGTGACGGGCAGCTCGGCGATCACGGCGTCGAACAACAGCGTGCTCGCCGATGCGGCGGCCAACCGGGGCGGCAACGCCATCACCGCCTCGGCCACCACCATCAGCACGCTTGGCACGGAAGCGCCTGCGGCAGGCGTCAGCGGCAGCGTCGCAACCGCCAATGCCGCCTTCGCCGTGGCCAACGAGCAATCGGTCGCTTCGGGTACCAGCGTGCGGGCCGGTTTGACCGATGCCTTCACCAGTCAGACCAAGAGCACCGATGTCAGCACCGCGATCAGCGGCAGGCTGACCAGCTCGAGCGTGGCCTCGGACGGCAACAGCCTGGCAGCCAATGCAGCGGGCAACGCGACACTCGGCACTGGGAACGCGATCACGTTGTCGGGGACCAATCTCGGAACCAGTGCTGCCGTTGCCAACGATCAGGTGATGAACGGCACCGCTGCAGTGCTGATCGGTAAGGCGGGCACCGCGGCCACGGCGCCGACGACGCACAACTTCACGTTCACTTCGACCGGAAACACGGGGTCGGGTCCGTACACGTTCAACGGTGCTACCACGGATGGCGGCCATACGGCTGGTGAGGTTACCGCGCTCACCGCACAATACGGTGCGGGCTTCACCTTCACCCTGTCGGGCGGCAACATCGTTGTCCAAGCGACCGGGCAGGCAGCGAACAATCCCTCTTTCGCTGCGTCCTATAACAGCGGAGGTTCAGCAGGTACGCCATCGACCGGCGGTGTGATCGTCACGGTCGGCAATGATATCACCGGCAGCAGCGTGACGGTGGATGGCAACAGCACGAGCGGATCGGCACGCGGCAACAGCGCAACCAATACGCTGTCGGCGATGGCTACCAATCTGACCCGTGGCAATGGGGTGAGCAATTCGTCGCAGGCGACAGCGAATGTCACCGGTACGGCCGCAGCGGATATGGCCGTATCCAGCGGCCAGACCAACACCGGCGCATTGTCCAGCACGGTTGGCGCCCTATTCGGTGTGTCGGCGACCGGAGTTGCCAGCCCAAGTTTGAGCGATGTCAGCACCAGTACGGTGTCGGTGTCGAACAATGCGGAAAGCTCGACGGTTACCGGCAACGCCGGCACCAACAGCGTCGCGCTCGATGCGACGAACGTCTCGACCACCTCGGCTCTGGCCAACAACCAGACGAGTTCGGGTGCGCTCACCGCGACCATCTCCGACTTCAGTGGCGCCAATGTCACCGTCGGCCGGGATATCGCGAACAGCAGTGTTCTCGTAGACGGCAACGTCCTCTCCGGCGCGACCACCGGCAACGCTGCAAGCAATAGCATCAAGGTGACCGGCAGCAGCGCTCTGGCGGCTTCGGATACGACGGTCGGCGCGACAGCAGCACCGAACGCGGGCACCGGACCGGCGGCCTATGCAACGGCGGATCATGCTCTTGCCAACATCCAGGCGGTCAGCGGTTCGGAAACGACGACTGTTACCGGCACATACAATATCGCGACGCTGGGCGCTGGCGCTCCCGGGGCGGTGGATGACACCAGTGATATTACCGGCAGCACGCTATCCGTTTCGAACAATGCGCAATCGGCGACGACCGCTGGTAACAGTGCCGCCAACAGCGTGTCGCTGAGCGGCGGTAGCGTATCCACCAATGGTGCGCTGCTTTCGAAGCAATCGGCATCTACAACCGTAACATTTGGTGCGGCATCGACGATGACTGTTGCGGCGCCCGCCGCGAACAGCTCCTCGACCTTGTCGCTGGACGACAACAGCAACGTCGCCTCCTCGACGGTCAATGCTGCGAGCAACAGCATGACGGTGGCGGCTGATACGAGCCTGGTGTCGACCACCGTGAGTGGATCGAACTATGGTACCAACGCTTCGCTTTCCGGTTCGTCGGGCAACTATACGTCGGCTGCTGATTATGTCGTGAACAATGCCCAGTCGGTGAACTCGAATGTCACCGTTACCTCGGCGGCGACGACCAATCTGTGGAACAATGACGGCGGTGCAACAGGTCAGAGCCAGTTCGTCTCCAACGGCATCAACCAGAGTACGGTCGATCTTAGCGGTAACGCCACCAGCTCGACCGCACTGTCGAACCGCTCGACGAATTCGCTGACCCTGACAGCCAATTCCGACAGCGCTTCGGCTGGCGTCATCAACCAGCAGGTCAGCAGCGCTACGGTTACGGCAAATGCCACGACCAAGGCGGATGTCGTGGTCGCCGGTTATGATGGGGCCACGGCGAGCGACCCGAGCCCGCTCGATACGAGCTCGATAGCGCTCAACAGCAATGCCACCACGGCGCGCGCCGGCGGTAACAATGCCACCAACGCGCTCTCGGCCTCTGCGACCAGCTTCGCCAACACGAGTGCTGGCGGTTCGGCCTCGCTGACCTCGTCGCGCACGGACAGCGTCTCGGCGAGCTTCGCCGTGCTCAATGAGCAGGTGAACAACGGCGGCGTCACGGCAACGGCGAACGTCACCTACGGGGCTTCGTTCAACAACCTCGGAACGGCGCCTTCGGTGACCAATTCGGCGGTGACAGTGAATGGCAACACCGCGGTTTCGGTGGCCTATGGCAATGCCGCGACCAATTCGCTGACCCTGACCGCGCTCAACAGCCCGGCCAGTGGCACGACGCCGACAACCACGGCGATTGCCAGCAACCAGAGCAACACCGGCGCGATCAATGCCAGCACGGGTGTCACCTCTGGCGCGCTCGCGATCAACGCGGTGGCCAGCGGCACCGGCAACAGCGGCGGCGTGACCAATTCTAGCCTGTCGATCAACGGCAATGCGCTGGCGTCGGCGGCCTACGGCAACAGCGCGACCAACACGCTCACCATCGGTGGGAACAACGTGAACGTCACCGTCGCCCACGCTGGACCGTAAGCCAAGGAATTCCGGCGCGCCTCCCCTGGGGCGCCGGGATGCCCGGGAACCCCCATACGACCGGCAGCACTTGCCACCGCTGCCAATTTCCGGGTGTGCCCCCGCGTCCGATCGGGCGCGGGGGACTTCCCCCGGCAGGATTTCAACCGTGCATCGTTCTTCGTCTCACGACGAACCGATGCCGCCCAGTTCATGGATCGGAATTTCGATGTCCGTTTGTCTTGCGCGTCGCGCGCTCCTCTCCTTCGCCCTTGCGGCCGGCGCCTGCCTTGGCGCGGGTGCCGCGCAGGCCGCTGACGCCAATGGCAGCTTCGCCATTCGCGGTATCGGATCCCAGACCTGCGCGACCTATGTCGCCGCGCTCGCCAAACCCGAAGAGTTCACCCGCTACGGTAACTGGCTACTGGGTTATGCTAGCGCGCATAACCGGCTTGTCCCGGACGCCTATGACATCATTCCGACCGAGTCCGGCGTCGATTTCCCGAACGTCGTCGCCGTCGTTTGCCGCAGCAATCCGCAGATGCTGCTGGAAAATGCTGCGAGCAGTGCCGTCACCGCGATCAGACCGCTCCGTCAGACCGCAGCCTCTCCGCTCGTCCAGGTTTCAGCCGACGGCAAGACCATTTCGATCCATCAGGACAGCCTGAAGCGGTTGCAGGCCGCGCTGATCGCCAAACAACTCTTCAAGGGCACGGCCAACGGCGCACCATCCGCCGCATTCACCGACGCGCTCAAGGCTTTCCAGCGCACCGAACGCATCGCCATCACCGGCCTCCCCGACATCGACACCTTCATCCGCGCGATCGTGAAGCGCTGAGCCGATGATCCTGCAGCAGAGGACAGTCTCGTGACCTTTAATTGGCTGGCATCGCCATCCTCGCCGTTTCACATCTTCCTTCAGGCGGACCGGCTAGTTCAGGCGATCATTGTCATGCTGATGCTGGCGTCGGTCGTGTCCTGGTCGATCATCATCGGCAGGGCCTGGGCGCTCTCTCTCGAGCGGCACCGGGCGGTCAGCGTCAAGCGCTTGCTGACCAGTATCGGCACACAGGACGAACTGCGCAATCTCAGCGACGGGGCCGAAGGCCGGATCATGCGCATCCTAGGCGCGATCGAGGTTGAGTGGCGCTGGTCCTCGGAAAACCTCGTCCGGGACTATGAGCAGGTTCGCGAGCGCGTGGTCTCGATCGCCGAAATGGCGATCCAGCGCGAGGGGCGCAGCCTCGCAGGCCGGACCGGCTGGCTCGCGACGCTTGGAACGTCGGCGCCTTTCATCGGACTTTTCGGAACGGTCTGGGGGATCATGGGCAGTTTCCTCGCGATCGGCCAGCGCCAGGACACGTCGCTGGCCGTGGTCGCGCCGGGGATCGCCGAAGCACTGCTCGCAACGGCCGTCGGGCTGTTTTGCGCGATCCCTGCCTCCATTGGTTACAACCGCCTCGTCCAGGCGCTTGCCGCTGTCGATGCCGAATGGCGTTCGATCGCAGGCCTGCTCGAGGTCGCAATCTCACGACATTTCGGGACGCGGACATGGTGAACGCGCCTTCCCGAGACCGGCCCCATTCGGCCGGAAATTCCCTCTTTTCACCATGCATTCAGAAGGGAGACATTTAATGTCTACTGGTTCCAGGAGAATGCGCTCGGTATTGATGACCGGCGCAAGTACGGCGCTTCTCGCCACATTGGGCGCGACGCAGGCATTGGCGGCAGGACCGTCGGAAACGACGTCCTCGACCAATTCGGTCACCGTCCAGCAGGAGTTCAACGATTATACCACGCCGACGGCGGGGCTGGCCCTCAACGGCAATACGCAGGGGTCGGTCAACACGACGGTCAGCAACAATGACGCTACCGCCTATGCGCTGACCAACAGCACGGTGACCGTGGGATCGTCGGCGACGACCGGCAATGCCTCGACGGCTACCGGCTATGCCAACACCGCCACTCTGACGGTCAATGGTGACCTCAACAATGTCACCGGCTCGGGTTATGCGACCCAAACGGCCTCGTCGGCCGGTGAAACGACCGGCGCCAAGGTTGACGGCACCACCGACATTGGCATCGCCCTCACACAGCAGAACACGAGCACGGCCGCGACGGTGACCGATGGCACCGACATGGGCATCACCATCGATCACGGCATGTCGGGCAGCACCGCGAAGATTGCCGGGAACAGCCAGAGCGCGACGGGTGTGCTGAACTCGGGCGTGACCGCGCTCGACACCAGCGTCAACAGCACAAGTGGTTCGTCCGCCATCGGCGTGGCCCAGTCAAGCCTCAACGGTTCGCTGACCGCCTCGATCTCTTCGCTCGATACGTTCTCGACCGGTTCGGGGCCGTCCACCACGGCGCTGACCGGCAGCACGGTCGAACTGTCGAACAACAGCCAGGCTGCCACTGCGGTCGCCAACTCCGGCTCCAACAGCCAGGCGATCTCTGGCAATGATGTTACCCTCGCAGGTCAGTCCGATGGTCAGGCCAAAGCGGGGCAGACCTATGTGGCTGCTGCCGGTTCAGATCCGGAAGTGCCCAATACTTCCGCCGTGGCTGGCTATGCCATCGCCTCGAAGCAGGAACTGGCTGTCACAACCACTGGCGCCAAGACCGTTACCGCTTCGGTCGATGATGCAGCAGGCACCGCAGGCTATTTGACCACGGTCACCGGCAATGTGACCGGCTCGACGCTGGCCAATGACAGCAACTCGGCTCGCGCTCTTGCACGCGGCAACGAGGTTTCGAACGCGACCACGATCGACGCCAACAGCATCGCGACGGGCAGTCTGGCGACGCCGTCCTCCGGCACGGTTGCCGCGATCGCCTCGCAGCAGGATGTGACTGTCGCCACCGGCACGCAGACGATCGTGGCGCAGGTCGGCGGCGCAGGTTCGGATGGCCCGATCGTTTCCAACGCGATCGACGGCGATGTGATCGGCAGCTCCGCCATCACGGCATCGAACAACAGCGTGCTTGCCGATGCGGCGGCCAACCGGGGTGGCAACGCCATCACCGCGTCGGCCACCACCATCAACACGCTGGGCACGGAAGTGCCCTCTGCTGGCGTTAACGGCGTTGTGTCGACCGCCAATGCTGCCTTCGCGGTGGCAAACGAGCAGTCGGTGGCTTCCGGCACCAGCGTGCAGGCGGGCCTCGTCGACAGCTTCGGCACACCCACCAAGAGCACCTCGGTCAGCACGGCGATCAGCGGCAGCCTGACCAGCTCGAGCGTGACGTCGGACGGCAACAGCCTCGCGGCCAATGCGGCAGGCAATGCGACGCTCGGCACCGGCAATGCGATCACGCTGTCGGGGACGAACCTGGGCACCAGCGCTGCTATTGCCAGTGACCAGACCATGAACGGTACTGCTACGGCATTGATCGGCAACGCCACCGCGAAATCGGGCGGTGTGCTGGTCACCGTTGGCAACGACATTGCCAACAGCAGTGTGACCGTGGACGGCAACAGCACGAGCGGCTCGGCCAGGGGCAACAGCGCCACCAATGCTCTGGCGGCAAGCGCGACCAACCTGACCCGTGGCAATGGCACCAGCAATTCGTCTCAGGCTTCGGCCAACAGCGATGGCGTTGCAGCGGCGGACATGGCCGTATCGAGCAAGCAGACCAATACCGGTGCGCTTTCGAGCACGGTCGGCGCTCTGTTCGGCGTGTCGGCGACAGGCGTCACCAGCCCGACACTGAGTGATGTCAGCGCCAGCACGGTCTCGGTGTCCGATAACAAAGAAAGCTCGACGGTCACCGGCAATAGCGGCACCAACAGCATTGCGCTCGATGCAACCAACGTCACCACCACCTCGGCCCTGGCCAACAACCAGACCAACTCGGGTGCCCTCGGCGCGACCATCTCCAGCTTCAGTGGCGCAAACGCCACCGTCGGTCGGGATATCGCCAACAGCAGCGTTCTGGTGGACGGCAATGCCATCTCCGGCGCGACCACCGGCAACGCCGCGACCAACAGCGTCAACGTGACCGGGAGCAGCACGTTGCTGGCTTCGGACACCACCAGTGGTGCGACCGCAACGCCGTACCACATTGCGGGGGCCGAGGTCACCGCAGTTGCGGATCACGCGCTCGCCAGCATCCAGACTGTGAGCGGCGCTGAAACGACAGCGGTTACCGGCACCTACGATATCGTGACGCTGGGCGCCGGCGCTCCTGCGGCAGTGGACGCCACCAGCGACATCACCGGCAGCACCTTGTCCGTCTCTGGCAACACGCAGTCGGCAACGACCATGGGCAACACCGCCGCCAACAGCATGGCGCTAGAAGGCGGAAGCGTCTCCACCAATGGTGCCTTGCAGTCGGTTCAGCGGGCAACGGGCAGTGCTGCATTCTCCGCGACCTCTACGATGACCGCTGCGGCGCCTGCCGGAAACAGCACATCGACGCTGGCGCTGGACAACAACAGCAATACGGCGTCGACGACGGTCAACGCGGCGACCAACAGCATGATTGTTGCGGCCGATACCAGCCTGTCCTCGACAACGGCTGGCGGTGCCAACGCCTCGCTCGGGGGGACCATCACCACCTACAGTGCAGCTGCTGACTATGTCGTCGGCAACTCGCAGTTGGTGACCACCAACCCGGTCACCGCGACGGCGACTACCAATATCTGGAACAATGACGGCGGCGCGACGGCACAACCCCAGTTCGCAACCAACGGCATCAACCAGAGCACGGTCGATCTCAGCGGTAACGCCACCTCTGCGACGGCCCTTGCCAACCGGGCGACGAATTCGCTGACCCTGTCGGGCAATTCCGACACGGCGTCAGCGGGCGTCATGAACCTGCAGAGCAGCGGCGGTGCGGTCACGGCGAATGCCACGACCAAGGCGGATGTCGTTCTGGCTGGCTATGATGCGGCCACCGGAACGGATCCGAGCCCGCTGGACAGCAGCTCGGTGGCGCTCAACAGCAACAGCACCTCGGCGCGCGCCGGCGGCAACAACGCCACCAACGCGCTCTCGGCATCGGCGACCAGCTTCGCCAATACGAGTGCTGGTGGCTCCGCTTCGCTGACCGCAACGCGGGATGATAATGTCTCGGCGAGCTTCGCCGTGATGAACGAGCAGAGCAATGCCGGCGCCATCACGGCGGCGGCGAACGTCACTTATGGAGCCTCGTTCAACAACCTCGGAACGGCGGCTTCGGTCACCAATTCGGCGGTGACTGTTAACGGCAACAGCGCGGTCTCGGTGGCCTATGGCAACGCCGCGACCAACTCGCTGACCCTGATGGCGCTCAACAGCCCGGCTACGGGCGCAGTGCCGACCACGACGGCGATCGCCAGCAACCAGAGCAACACCGGCGCGATCAATGCGACCACCGGTATCACGACCGGCGCTCTCGCGATCAATGCGGTGGCGACCGGTGCCGGCAACACCGGCGGCGTGACCAATGCCAGCCTGTCGATCAACGGCAACAGCCTGGCATCGGCGGCCTATGGCAACAGCGCGACCAACACGCTCACTATCAGTGGGACCAACGTGAACGTCACAGTGGCGCGTCCGTAAAAGGAAGTCCGGCGCGTGTCTTCGGGCGCGCGCCGGACTTCTTGCGGGAACCCCGCGCCCGATCCGGCGCGGGGATTTCCCCGGCCCTTTTCCAGCACATGCTCCGCGATTCAGAAACGCTGGCGCCTTCATTTTTTAATCGAGAATTGCCATGTCCACACGTTCCAGGAGAATGCGCTCGGTATTGATGACCGGCGCAAGTACGGCGCTGCTCGCCACGTTGGGCGCAACACAGGCGCTGGCCGCAGGACCGTCGGAAACGACTTCCTCGACCAATTCGGTGAGCGTCCAGCAGGAGTTCAACGACTATTCCACGCCGACTGCAGGGCTGGCGTTGAACGGCAATACCGAAGGGTCGGTCAACGCCACCGTCAACAACAACGACGCGACTGCCTACGCGCTGACCAACAGCACGGTGACGGTGGGCTCGTCGGCGACGACCGGCAATGCCTCGACGGCGACCGGCTATGCCAACACCGCCACCCTGACAGTCAATGGTGACCTCAACAACGTCACCGGCTCGGGCTATGCCACCCAAACGGCCTCATCAGCTGGTGCAACGACCGGCGCCAAGGTCGACGGCACGACCGACATCGGCATCGCCCTGACACAGCAGAACGCCAGCACGGCCGCGACGGTGACCGATGGCACCGACATGGGCATCACCATCGATCACGGCATGTCGGGCAGCACTGCCAAGATCGCCGGCAACAGCCAGAGCGCTACCGGTGTGCTGAACTCGGGCGTGACCGCGCTCGACACCAGCGTCAACAGCACGAGTGGTTCGTCCGCCATCGGCGTGGCCCAGTCGAGCCTCGACGGTTCGCTGACCGCCTCGGTGTCCTCGCTTGACAAGTTCTCGACCGGTTCGGGGCCGTCCACCACGGCGCTCACCGGCAGCACGGTCGCTTTGTCGAACAACAGCCAGGCTGCCACTGCGGTCGCCAACTCCGGCTCCAACAGCCAGGCGATCTCTGGCAATGATGTTACCCTCGCAGGTCAGTCTGATGGTCAGGCCAAAGCGGGGCAGACCTATGTGGCAGCTGCCGGTCCGGATCCGGAAGTGCCCAACACTTCCGCCGTTGCCGGCTATGCCATCGCCTCGAGGCAGGAACTGGCGGTGACAACCGCCGGCGCCAAGACCGTTACCGCTTCGGTCGATGATGCAGCAGGCACCGCAGGCTATCTCGCTTCGGTCACCGGCAATGTGACCGGCTCGACGCTGGCCAATGACAGCAACTCGGCCAAGGCGCTGGCGCGGGGCAACGAGGTTTCGAACGCCACCACGATCGACGCCAACAGCATTGCGACGGGCAGCCTGGCGACGCCGTCCTCTGGCACGGTTGCCGCGATCGCCTCGCAGCAGGATGTGACCGTCGCCACCGGTATGCAGACGATCGTGGCGCAGGTCGGCGGCGCAGGCTCGGACGGCCCGATCGTGTCGAACGCGATCACCGGCGATGTGACCGGCAGCTCGGCGATCACCGCCTCGAACAACAGCGTGCTTGCCGATGCGGCGGCCAACCGGGGTGGCAACGCCATCACCGCATCGGCCACCACTATCAACACGCTGGGGACCGAAGTCCCCTCGGCAAGCGTTGCTGGCGACGAAGTGTCGACCGCTAACTCGGCCTTTGCCGTGGCAAATGCACAATCGGTCGCGTCTGGCACCAGCGTGCAGGCAGGCTTGACCAACAGCTTCTCCAGCCAGACGAGGAGCACCGATGTCAGCACCGCGATCAGCGGCAGCCTGATCAGCTCTAGCATCGCTTCGAACGGCAACAGCCTCGCAGCCAATGCGGCGGGCAATGAAACGCTCGGCACTGGCAATGCAATTACGCTGTCGGGCACCAACCTCGCGACCACTGCCGCCATTGCCAGCGATCAGACGATGAACGGCACTGCCACGGCGTTGATCGGTAAGGCGGGGACAGCCGCAACGGCGCCGAGAACATACGTCTTCCCATTCACCGGAACCACCACGTCAGGCACTTTTTCCGGCCAGACAGTGGATGATGGCTATACCCAGTCTGAGGTGAATTTCCTCAACGCTCAATATGGCGCGGGCTTTACTTTCAGCCGCGACGCTTTGACCGGTACCATCTACCTTGTCGCTACTGGACAAAGCGCCGGAACTACTTCGTTCCTGGCTTCCTACACGAGTGGAGGCTCTGCGGGAAAGCTCGCGACAGGTGGCGCGATTGTCACGGTCGGTAACGATATCACCGGCAGCATCGTGACCGTCGATGGCAACAGCACCGCCGGATTGGCCCGCGGAAACGGCGCTAAGAATGTCTTGGCCGCAAGTGCGACCAATCTGACCGCAGGTAAAAGCGGAGGTCTGGTGGCTGCTTCGGCCACAGGCGCAGGAAGCGCGATGGCGGACATGGCTGTTTCCAGCACACAGACCAACACGGGAGCGCTTACCAGCACAGTCGGCGCGCTGTTCGCTGTGTCTGCGACGGGTGTCTCCGGCACGACCCTTAGCGATGTCAGCGCCAGCAAGGTGTCGGTGTCAGACAACGCTCAAAGCACGAGCGTTTCCGGCAATGCCGGCACCAACAGCGTAACGCTCGATGCCACTAACGTCGCGGCCACCTCGGCTCTGGCCAATAACCAGACCAATTCGGGTACGCTCACAGCGACCATCTCCAATTTTAGTGGCGCCAATGTCACCATTGGTCGGGATATCGCCAGCAGCAGCGTTCTGGTGAATGGCAACGTCCTCTCCGGCGTGACCACCGGTAACGCCGCGACCAACAATGTCGCCGTAGCCGGCAGCGGCACGCTTCTGGCTTCGGACACCACCAGTGGTGCAACCGCGAACCCGAGCACTGCCACTGCACAGGCAGACCATGCCCTTGCCAGCATCCAGGTGGTGGACGGCGGTGAAACGACGACCGTGGCAGGGACGTTCAATATCGCAACCCTCGGTGTTGGTGCTCCGGTGGGGCCGACCGCCAGCGACGTGACCGCCAGTGCGCTGTCCGTTTCGGACAACGCGCAGTCGGCAACGACCAACGGTAATACGGCAACCAACAGCGTGGTGCTGAGCGGCGGTAGCGTCTCCACCAATGGTGCGCTTCTGTCGAATCAGAACGCTGCGGGAACATACGCTTTCTCGGCGACTTCGACGATGGCTGTGGCCGCGCCGGCGGCGAGCAGCACGTCGACACTGGCGCTGGACAATAACACCAACAGCGCGTCTTCGATGGTCAACACCGCAATCAACAGCATGACGATCGCTGCCGACACAAGTCTGACCTCGACGACCTCGGGTGGCGCTAACGCATCGTTGGCTGGTTCGACCGTTGGAGACTTTGTCGCAGGTGCCGATTATGTCGTGAATAATGTCCAGTCCGTGGCCGACAAGCCGACCACTGCCACGGAGACGACCACCATCGGCAACAACGACCGAGGTTCGCCATTCGCAACCGATGGTATTAACCAGAGCACGGTCGATCTCAGTGGCAATGCCACATCTGCGACCGCGCTTGCTAACCGCGTGACGAATTCGCTGACCCTGTCGGCCAATTCGGACAACGCTTCGGCCGGTGTTCTCAACCAGCAGTCCAGCGCCGCCGTGGTCACGGCGAATGCCACGACCACGGCGGATGTCGCTCTCGCAGGATATAACGCCACTTCGCCGGCCGTCGATCCGAGCCCGCTGGACAGCAGCTCGGTGGCGCTCAACAGCAACAGCACCACGGCGCGCGCCGGCGGCAACAACGCCACCAACGCGCTCTCGGCCTCGGCGACCAGCTTCGCCAACACGAGTTCTGGCGGCTCCGCAACGCTGCAATCGTCCCGTGCGGACACCGTCTCGGCAAGCTTTGCCGTGATGAACGAGCAGACCAGCACCGGCGCCATCGCGGCGGCGGCGAACGTCACTTACGGAGCCGCGTTCAACACCCTCGGAACGGCGCCTTCGGTCACCAATTCGGCGGTGACGCTGAATGGCAACAGCGCGGTCTCGGTGGCCTATGGCAACGCCGCGACCAACTCGCTGACCCTGACGGCTCTGAACAGCCCGGCGACCGGCGCGGTCCCAACCACCTCTGCCATTGCCGGCAACCAGAGCAATACCGGAGCGATCAATGCCAGCACCGGCGTCACCACTGGGGCGCTCGCGATCAATGCGGTGGCGACCGGCGCTAACAACACTGGCGGCGTGACCAATGCCAGCTTGTCGATCAATGGCAATGCCCTAGCGTCGGCTGCCTATGGCAACAGCGCAACCAGTTCGCTCAGCCTCAGCGCCAACACAATAAATGTCGCGGTAGTGCATTGATGACCATGCGTCCACTTCCTCCTGTACAGGACCGTTTCATATGACCCTCGCGTCAGGCCCGATAGCCCGGGGCCGTCCGCCCCATGGGCCGCTGCTGAGCGAGATCAACATAACTCCGCTGGTGGACGTGATGCTCGTACTTCTGGTGATCTTCATGATCACCGCGCCGCTCGTCGCGACTGGCGTGAAGGTCGATCTACCCGAAGCGCGAACCCGCGAACTCGCCTCCGACAGCAAGCCGCTGATGATCACGATCGATGCGACCGGCGACATTTTCATCGGAGATGCCGTGGTTGCCCGTGAGGCGTTCGGCGACACCTTGCGCCAACTGGCGCAGGCTTCCGGCGATCCCGCCAGCCTGAGGGTCTTCGTTCGCGCCGATCGCACCCTTGCCTATGGAACGGTCATGCAGATCGTCGCCGAGGTTGGCGCCGCAGGCTTCCCGAAGGTCGCCTTCCTTTCGGACTCGCGCCTGCCCAGCGACCAGAAGGAAGCGCCGTGAATGCGCGTCTGCCTTCCCTTGTCTCGTTCGTCCTGCATCTCGGACTGCTGGCCTTGCTGTCGCTGGTGACCTTTCGCGCGCGCGATCTCGTGCCGCCGCCCGCCGGCATGGCGATCGAAATTGTCGATCTCGACCACGCCATGCCGCTGCCTGATCCCGTGCTTGCAAAGCAGCAGCATGTCGAACAAGCCGCCCGCGCTGAGGTCGAACCCGTCGACGCCTCTGCCGTTGAAACATCTTCCTTTCCGGCTGCACCCGCGCCATCGCCGGCACCGCAGCCCGTGACGGCGCAAGCCGTTTCGCCTCCCTCGCCAACAAGCGCGCCACCGATGCCCGCGCTTGGACCCGGCCCGGTCGCCAGACCGCAGCCGGCGGCGCCGGCGCCACCCGTACCCCCGGCGCCGGCGCCCACGCATATTGCTTCCCCCGTCTCTTCACCATCCGCCGCAGCGCCTGTTACAGCAACAACACCAGCACCATCGCCGCCGCGTCGTCTTGATGCGGCCGCGCTGGCCCGCTCGCTCGGGCAGCCCGCCGCGCCGGCGCCGCGGCCGCGTCTCAATTCCGCAGCGATTGGCTCCGCGATCGGGCAGGCCGTGCCCAAGGGCGTGGCGGGCCTTTCGATCCGGCAGCGCACCAACCTCGCCGACATGATCCGCTCGCAGATCACCCCTTGCTGGAACCCGCCGCAGGCGGAGGACAATAGCGGTCACGTCACCATAGTCATGCGGATCAGGCTTGGCCGGGATGGGGGCGTGCTTGGCACGCCGGCGCTATCCCGCATCGGCGGTCAGACCGCAGCCAATGGCGCATATGCCAATGCGCTTGCCGGGAGCGTCCGGCGCGCCATCCTGCGTTGCGCTCCCCTAAAGCTCCCGCCTGAACTTTATGACGCCTGGGCTGACGTCGAGCTAAATTTCGATCCGAGAGACATATCATGAGACGGTCGTTCCTTCCTGCGGCTCTCGTCCCGCTCATCGCTCTGGCATCTCCGCTCCGGGCCGAAGGGCCGCTCCATGTCGATATCACGCAAGGCGTGGCGTCCCCCTTGCTGATTGCCGTACCCGATATTCTGAGCGGCAGCATTCCCGACGTTGCTGGCGGCGAGGATGCGGGCGCGGCCCTGGCGAAAATCGTGCGGGCCGATCTGGTGTCGACCGGCCTCTATCGGCTTGTGCCTGTCGATGGACACTATTCGATCGCGGACGACGTTGCTTTTGCCCCCTTCGCACGCGCAGGCGCACAGGCGCTGGTTCTTGGACGCGCGCGCCCTGCCGGGAACAATCAGCTGGCCTATGACTGCGCGCTCTACGATGTTTTCGGTGCCCATGTCGAAGCCTCGCAGCGCATCATCGTGGCGACCGCGCAATGGCGGCGCGCCGCCCATAAATGCGCCGACATGGTCTTTGCATTTACCACCGGCGATCCGGGGCATTTTGACACAAGGCTGCTGGTCTCTACACAGGACGGAGCGATCCCGGGCCAGCGCACCCGATTGGTGTCGATGGACTATGACGGCGCGAACGCGACGGAATTGACCCAAGGCAAGGAACTGGTCGCGACGCCCCGCTTTGGGCCAGGCAGTCGCCGCATCGTTTTCCTGTCCTATGTCGACGTCGCTGCACCGAGGCTCGTCGTCGCCGATCTGGACAGTGGCTCCACGGCCGCGCTCAAGGTCCCTGCTGGCGTCCCGTCAGCTCCCCGTTTCTCACCGGACGGTGCAACCATCGTCTTCTCCCTCGCCCATGACGGTGAGGCCGATATCTATGCCGTCGACCTGGCCAGTGGCAACATGCGCCAGCTCACCAGTGGCGCAGGCACCGATACCAGTCCCTGCTTTGCACCGGACGGGCGTGGGATCGTCTTCGAGTCGAACCGATCTGGCGAATCTCAGCTCTATGTCATGGCGCAGGACGGAAGCGATCAGCGTCGCATCAGCTTTGGCGCAGGCGGACATGCCTCGCCGGTCTGGAGCCCGCGCGGCGACCTCATCGCCTTTACGCAGATCGACGGTGGAGCGCTCCGCATCGGGATCATGAAACCCGATGGATCCAAAGAGCGGATACTCACATCGGGCAGCCGCGACGAAGACCCGAGCTGGAGCATGAGCGGGCGTGCCATCATGTTCCAGCGCACCGCCGCTGGCGCCATGCTGCCGACGATCTGGCTGACCGATCTGACCGGAAAAGTACAGCAGCCGGTTGCAACCGGCGCAGCGGCCTCGGAGCCGGCCTGGTCGGGGCAGCGGCCATGAGGGTTCGGTGGATACCCGCGGCTCACGGCTTGGCCTGCCTCGCGCTGTGTGGCGCGCTCGCCGCCTGTCAGCGGCCGACGCAGCCATTACTGCCGCCGCCGTTGTTCGAACTTCAGGGACCGCCGCCTGAGCCGCTCGCCACGCGCGAGAACAACCTCCCTGCCCAGGAGATACGGGACGTCGAGACGCCCGCGACAATAGAGGATTTCGAACGCTATGCGGGCACGATCCGCATCCTGTTCGCGCGAGGCAGCGCCGAGCTGACCCCGATCGCCCGCGCAATTCTCGACCGGCAGGCGGAGTGGTTGCGCGCCCACCCGGAGGTGCGGGCTTCGCTCCAGGGGCATGCCGATGAACTGGCGCCGCGCGAGCAGCAGTTCGCACTCGGCGAAAAGCGCGCGGCCACCATGAAATTCTACCTCACCGCGCGGGGCGTCGCACCCCAAAGGCTTTTCGTGACCTCCTTCGGCAGGGAGCATCCGATCGCGACCGGCAGCGGCGAGGCAAGCCAGAGCCAGAACCGCCGTGGCGAGACCGTCCTTCTCGGTCTTCCCGGCGGCCTGTCCAGACCATGAGGGGAAATTGAAGATGCGTCCTGTTACTTTCGTACTGACGGCCTTGGCCGCTATGGCTTTAGCGACACCCGCATGGGCTGAGCCCGGCGACGTGCTGATCAAGATCCGGGGCGGTTATGTCCTGCGCACGGGCAGCAGTGTCGTCACGGTCGATGTGGGCGGCACGCCGGTCTCCGCAAAGGCAAAGGCGGCGCCGGGTGGTGAAGCGAGCCTCACCTTCTTCATGACTGATCACCTCGCGACTGAGCTGACCCTTGGTGGCGCGCCCTATGACATAAAGGACAGCAACGGCAGGACGCTCGTTTCTGCCGGTCTGATCACCCCGACGGCCATGCTGCAATATCATCTGATGCCGGCTTCGAAGCTGCTGCGGCCTTATGTGGGCGTGGGTCTGTCCTATGCCAATTTCTACAGCGAAAAGGCGGGAGAAGTCCTCACCAATCGCGTGGTGACACCGGCGATTTCCTATTCGGCGGATATCAAGGGCGGCCTCGCACCGGTCGCACAGGTCGGCGCCGATATCGCGATCAACGAGCAAATCTACATCAACATCGACGCCAAATATCTCGGCGCCAATTCGAAGCTCACGCTCGACCAGGGCGGGACCAGCCAGACCGTTTCGCACAGGATGCGCTCGATCATCATGGGCGCAGGCGTGGGATTCCGCTTCTGATGCGCTACCAGCTTTCGCCTTGGCTCCCGAGCAAACGCCTTGCGCTTCAATGGGCGGCGGCGGTGCTCGCGCCGCTGTCGTTTGCGGGCGTGGCGCATGCGCAAAGCCTGGGCGCTATCGAGCAGCGCCTGCGGCAGGTCGAACAGAAGGTGGGGCTACTCGAAACAGGAGGATCAGCCAGGGGAGCCGCGAGCGCTGCATCAGACCAGCCTGTATCGATCGACGCCCTGATGCAGCTCGATCGCAGGCTCGCTGCTCTGGAGCGGGCCCTCTCCGGACTCATTTCCGCGCAGGAACAGGATCACCGCGCGCTCGTCATCGGCATGGCCCAGGTGCAGACCATAAAAGGCGATACCGAGGCAAGGCTCGATGCGGTGGAACGCCAGGCGGCCGCACCTGCGCCGCCGCCGGCATCTATTCCGCAGCCGGTCGCACCCGCCGCGCAGCCGCTCAGCGCTGACGACCGCTTTGAACAGGCGATGCTCTATGCCGAGCGGCAGGACTGGCCGAGGGCCGAGCTTGCTTTCGATAGTTTCGTCGCGGCCTGGCCTTCCGACCCCCGCGCCAGCGAGGCACGCTTTCAGCTTGCCCGGGCTTTTCAGGGACAGGGCAAGCACGCGCAGGCGGCCCAACTCTTTCTCGAACTCTACGAGAAAGCTCCCAATGCGCCGTTCATCATCGACGACCTGTTTGCGCTCGGACAAGCCCTGACCGACATGGGGCCAGCCAATAGCGCGCAGGCCTGCGACGTCTATGCCGAGATCGAGACGACCCATGGTGCAGCGCTCACGCTGGAACAACGCTCCCAATTGCTTGATCGCCGGCTGGCGCTGAAATGTCCCGGCTGAGTTCGGACCCGTTCGATCGCGCGACCGCGACGGGCGGCGGTGATCAAGCCGCCTTTATGCAGGGATGCCTTGATCCGATAGCGGAAGGCAAGATCACGCAGGGCCGCGCCGAGACAGGGGCGAACCCCTATGTCGGGTTGGGGCAGCTACTGGCCGCCGCTGGCGTCTCGACCGACCGCACGGAGCAATTGATCGCGGATATCCTGATCGATGATGCGCGAGAGACCCGGCTCGCCGTTTCACGCGATATATGCACGCTGGTCGACGGTTATGTCGCTGGCCTCGATCAACGCTATGGTCGTCGTCTCGACGATGCTCAAAGTCTTCTCCTGCGGCTTAGCATCGAACTCGAGGTGTCCAAGCGGCGCGCGAAAGAAGAGCGTTCGGGGAGAAGCCGGGTCATCATCGCGCTCCTCTTGCTCCAGCTTCTCGGCGTTGTCGGCATCATCGCTGCGTTGGCGTTGAATGGCGCCTTCGCTCCATCAAAGGCGGCCAGCCTCGCAGCGGGCAGGGAAGCGGCCGCCTATCTGGATGGGGCGGGAACATAGGGTGGCTGACAGAGGACCAACCGAATCTCAGGAATTGCACCAGATCAAGCAACTCGTGCGCGTGGCGGCCGATGCTCTGACCTTGGCGCAAACCCTTTTGGCTGATCGGATAGAACAGGAAAAAACTGCGGCGCGTCAGAGAAGAAAGCGTCCTCTGGAGGTGCAGCCTTCAGAGGATGTCCTGGCCAATATCCGGAACATCGCGACCGCCTTCGAAGAGCAACTCACGCATCCCGACCGGAAATTCTCGGAATGCTGGCGCGATCTGGTCAAGACGCGCATTCATCACCGCATCCATCGCGCCGGACGGCCGGGTGCCGCCATCCTGCTGCGAATGATCGAGGAACCCGACGTGTTCGTGGATCAGAAGGTTCTCGCTTCGTCGGCGGGCGTTGCGTCGAAATCCCCCAATGTCATCAAGGTCTATGTCTGCCATCTGCGCAACGGGCTGGAGGATCATGGGCTTCCGGCCGACCTCATCGAGACCGGGACACGCAGCTACCGGCTGCGCGCCCACGCCATCCCCAAAATCATGGAACTGGTGACGAGGCCATGAGCGAGGTTTTTCGGGCAGTCAGAGCAGCGGGCCATAGTGCCGGCTTCTGCCTGTCCTGTCGGACTGGAACAGCATAGCGCCTATGCTTCGGATCATCCAGGAAATCGAGGCCGATGGCAAACCTCCGGCCCTGATTGATCCGGTCTCGGTCCGGACAGGCGTCGAGCGAGCACAGATCGAAACGGCACTGGCCGTCGAGTTGCATGGGTCGTTCGGAAAAGCAGCCCGCGCGCTCAATATGCTGCCCAAGACCGTCAACAAGCGCGTGCGGGATCTCGAATTCCAACTGGGATGCCCAGTGTTCGAACGGCAAAGGCGTCGGCTGGTGCCTACGCCCGCTGGCCGCGTATTCCTTCGGCATACCGCAGAGATTCTCCAGGACTTCCATCAACTCGTGGGAGCGGTGCGACGCATCGCAGATGGCAAGGCTGGCCAGATCGCCATCGGCTATCATGGCTCCGTCGCGAACGGGGATTTGCATCGATTGTTATTTGCCGCCGATCCGGCCTATCCGGATATTCAGCATCTCCCCGTCGAACTGTCGCACGATCGGTTGTTCGAGACATTGGCGAGCGGGCGGATCGATCTGGCCATCGTTCGCGGAAATCCCGCCAATTTTCAGGGACTGAGCGCCCCGCTTTGGACGGAACGGATTATTCTGTGCCTGCCGGTCAAGCACCCGCTTGCATCGCGTCCCTTGCTGCAATGGCCGGATCTCATCGGCGAGACGTTTCTCGTGTCGGGCTATGATCCCAGCGATGCGATCCGCGAACTGCTGGAGGATCGCTTCGCACCGCTCCAGGTCTCACCGCCCATCGTCATCCATGACATCAGCACGCGGGGCGTCATTAACATGGTCGGTGCAGGACGCGGTATCTGCCTTTGCCTCGATTCCATGCTCGGCGATCAGTATGCGGGCACCGTCTTTCATGAACTGACGGGCGCGATCGGACCCGAATATGTGACCAGCTTTGCCTGCTGGTTGGATGATAACCCCAATCCGGCGCTGAAACGCCTGCTCGCTCGTCTGCATCGACAATATGCTGGAGCGATGAAGATCGAGTCGTCCATTACATATCCGGGAGGAAAATCATGAAAAGGACCGCGATTCTATTGGTCATGCCTTTGCTGTCGACATTGACAGGCTGTGCTTCCATTGGCCGGATCGAAACACCGGGCGAGAAGGCTTCGGCTTATGGCTATGTTCCGCTTGATCCCTTGCCGGTCGATCAGGCCAGCGGTGCGGACAGCTGCACGGAGACATCTGGCGGAGGCAATGTGACGGCCAACGCCGATGTTCTCAGCAGACTGCCAGACCAGACGATCCGGTTTGCGGTCGCGACATTCGACCAGACGAAGGGGAGCCTGACGTTCGGTCCAGCGACGCTCACCAGTAAGGGCGGCCAGTATAAGGCCGTGCTTGACTATATTCAGGCCGATGCGGTTCCCGAAATATTCTACATCCGCAAACGTGTGACGGTGCCAGGCCAGACTCAGAGCGTTCCGGTTGCGCTCAGCGATCCCTTGCCGATGGGCGGCAAGATCATCGGTTATGATGCTGTCATCTCCAACAGTACCGGCATGCAGGCGGCCCTACAGTCTGTGGCTCCTGCGGAGGTTGCTCTCGCACGCTCCCGTTTCCTGGAGGCGGAAGCCGAGAAATTCGCGGAAGGTCATTATCAACAGGTAACAGTGCCGGTCTATGTCGGGATAGGCCTGCGTCTCTCCGCTGACATCCTGTCCCTGCAGGGTGGCCTCACATTGGCGGGGCTGTCCGCGATCGGGGCAGAGGCTGAAGCGAAACGGGTCACCGGGACGCTCACGGTCCAGTCGCTCGGCGTCAGCGGTAAGAGCATTGCGACTGCCTTGCCGTTGCCGAGCAAACTCGACCAGACCACGATCGAGAATGCGATCCTTGCCATCGGCAATATGCGCGCCACGCTCTATGCAACCGGTCAGGGAACGAACGATCTCTACAAGCAGCCGCGTATCGTTGGTCTCTATTCGCCAGTCGGATCTGACCCGCTGCTGATCAACGCGCTCTATTCCGAATTGTCGCGAATCAGACCGCGCTGGCTGGTGCCTTGCGGGGCGGCCGGACAAGGGAAGTCCTGACCGGCCTGTACGCCACTGCCTGTCTTTTTGCGCTGGCTTTCGCTGCGATCAACGCGCTGTTGAACCGCGCAGCTTTCTGCGTCTCTTACTCATCCCCATCGCGCCGGGCGGATCATCGCCAGCGCGCTCGAACGGGGATATGTCATGGGCGCAGCCAGCCAGAGATCGGAAGTCCATGCACGCGGCGCGCGGATGCTGCGCACCGCCATGGGCACGTCGATCGCGGCATGGCTCGCCGATCCTACCGTCATCGAAGTCATGCTCAATCCCGATGGCCGCCTCTGGATCGACCGGCTCGGCGAAGGGATCAGCGATAGCGGGGAGCGCCTGTCGCCTGCCGACGGCGAGCGCATCATCCGCCTCGTCGCCCATCATGTCGGGGCTGAGGTTCACGTCCGATCGCCACGCGTCTCCGCCGAACTGCCGGAAAGCGGCGAGCGCTTCGAAGGCCTGCTGCCGCCGGTCGTGACCGCACCGGCCTTTGCGATCCGCAAGCCCGCCGTCGCGGTCTTCACGCTCGACGATTATGTCGCGGCGGGCATCATGTCTCGTGCCGAGGCCGAGGTGCTGCGCGCTGGCGTCGCCAACCGGCTCAACATCCTCGTTGCGGGTGGCACCGGCACCGGAAAGACCACGCTCACCAACGCGCTTTTGGCGGAAGTCGCGAAGACTTCCGATCGTGTGGTGCTGATCGAGGACACGCGCGAACTGCAATGCGCCGCGCCCAATCTCGTCGCGATGCGCACCAAGGATGGCGTCGCGTCGCTCTCCGACCTCGTGCGCTCCTCGCTGCGCCTGCGACCCGACCGCATCCCGATTGGTGAGGTGCGAGGAAGCGAAGCGCTCGACCTTTTGAAGGCCTGGGGCACCGGTCATCCCGGCGGGGTCGGCACGATCCACGCCAACACGGCCGTGGGTGCGCTGCGTCGCATGGAGCAACTCATCCAGGAAGCCGTGGTGACCGTGCCCAAGGCGCTGCTCGCCGAGACCATCGATCTCGTCGCCGTGCTGGTCCGGCACGGCACCGGGCGGCGCCTCGCCCAGCTCATGCGCGTCGAAGGCCTCGATCCTGCCCTCGGCGACTACCGCCTCACGCCCGCAACCCCCGACATCGGAGAAAAACCATGATCGATCTGTCCCGCCGTCCCGCCCATCGGCTTGGCGCTGCACCTCTCGCCCTTTGCATGGGCCTCATTGCGCTCGCGAGTCCCGCTTATGCCTCGGGCTCGTCCATGCCATGGGAAGCGCCGCTCCAGTCGATCCTCGAATCGATCGAAGGCCCGGTCGCCAAGATCGTCGCGGTGATCATCATCATCGCGACCGGCCTGGGGCTCGCCTTCGGCGATACCTCGGGCGGGTTCCGGCGGCTGATCCAGATCGTCTTCGGCCTGTCGATCGCCTTTGCGGCGTCGAGCTTCTTCCTCTCCTTCTTCTCCTTCGGCGGCGGAGCGCTGGTATGATGGAGGCTGGGCAAGAAGAGGTGCCGGGGTTCCTGGCGCCGGTCCATCGGGCATTGTCCGAACCCATCTTGCTGGGCGGCGCCCCGCGCAGCCTGGCCATCGTCAACGGCACGCTCGCCGGCGCGCTGGGCCTCGGCCTGCGGCTCTGGCTCGCGGGCCTCGCGCTCTGGGCCATCGGTCATGCGCTCGCCGTCTGGGCCGCGCGGCGCGATCCCCAGTTCGTCGATGTCGCCCGCCGTCACCTCAAATATCCCGTCTGGATGCGGCCATGATCAACCTTTCCGAATATCGCGCCAAGGCCGCCTGCCTTGTCGATTTCCTGCCCTGGGCCGCGCTGGTGGCAAAGGGCGTGGTGCTCAACAAGGACGGATCGTTCCAGCGCAGCCTTCGTTTCCGCGGACCCGATCTCGACAGCGCGACACCAGCCGAACTGGTCGCGGTGACCGGGCGCCTCAACAATGCGCTGCGCCGCCTCGGTTCGGGCTGGGCGGTGTTCGTCGAGGCGAGCCGCGTGCCCGCCCAGGACTATCCCGACAGCGCCTTTCCCGATCCGGTCTCCGCCTTGGTCGATCAGGAACGCTACGAACAGTTCTGTGAGGAAGGCTCCCATTACGAGAGCTTCTACCATCTGACGCTTCTGTGGATGCCGCCCGCCGAGGATGGCGCGCGCGCGGAGAGTTGGCTCTATGAGGGCAAGTCGGGTTCCGGCGTCGATCCGCATGAACTTCTCAAAAGCTTCATCGACCGCACCGATCGCGTCCTGCATCTGGTCGAGGGCTTCATGCCCGAGGTTGCCTGGCTCGATGACGGCACCACGCTCACCTATCTGCACAGCACGGTATCGACCAAGCGCCAGCGCGTGCGCGTGCCGGAGACGCCCGCCTATCTCGATGCGCTGCTCACCGACGAGGGTCTGACCGGCGGGCTCGAACCCATGCTGGGCGAGTATCATCTGCGCACGCTCACTATCACCGGCTTTCCGACCGCGACCTTTCCCGGCCTGCTCGATGAACTCAACCGGCAGGCCTTTGCCTATCGCTGGTCGACCCGCGCGATCATGCTCGACAAGACCGATGCCACCAAACTGCTGACCAAAATCCGGCGGCAATGGTTCGCCAAGCGCAAGTCGCTCGCCGCGATCCTCAAGGAGGTGATGACCAACGAACAGTCGGTCCTCATGGATTCCGATGCGTCGAACAAGGCGGCCGATGCCGACCTGGCGTTGCAGGAACTGGGCGCGGACGCGGCCGGCATCGCCTATGTCACCGCGACCGTCACCGTCTGGGATCGCGATCCAGCCCTCGCTTCGGAAAAGCTGCGGCTGGTCGAGAAGGTCATCCAGGGCCGCGACTTCACCTGCACGATCGAGGGCATGAACGGCATCGAGGCATGGCTCGGATCACTGCCCGGTCATGTTTACGCCAATGTCCGGCAACCGCCGATCTCCACCCTCAATCTCGCCCATATGATCCCGCTGTCCGCGGTCTGGGCGGGGCCGGAACGGGATGAGCATTTCGGCGCTCCCCCCTTGCTCTATGGCAAGACCGAAGGCTCGACCCCGTTCCGCTTTTCCCTCCATGTCGGCGATGTCGGCCATACGCTGATCGTCGGCCCGACCGGTGCGGGCAAGTCGGTGCTGCTGGCGCTCATGGCGATGCAGTTCCGCCGCTACCCCCAAGCCCAGATCTTCGCCTTCGACTTCGGTGGCTCGATCCGCGCCGCCGCGATCGGCATGGGCGGGGACTGGCAGGATCTCGGCGGCGCGCTGCATGAAGGTGATATCGGCGACGGCGTCGCGCTGCAACCACTGGCCCGGATCGACGAGCCGGGCGAACGCGCCTGGGCCGCCGAATGGCTGGCCGCGATCCTGGCCGGTGAAGGCGTTTCGATCGACCCCGCCGCCAAGGAGCATCTCTGGACCGCTCTGACGTCGCTGGCGTCCGCCCCCGTTGGAGAACGCACGCTCACTGGGCTTGCGGTGCTGCTGCAAGCCCAGGAGCTCAAACAGGCGCTGGCGCCCTATTGCGTCGGCGGTCCCTGGGGACGGCTGCTCGACGCCGAGACCGAGCAGCTGGGCGAGGCCTGTGTCCAGGCCTTTGAGACCGAGGGGCTGATCGGCGCGGCCTCGGCCGCCGCGGTCCTCGCCTATCTCTTCCATCGCATCGAAGGCCGGCTCGACGGGCGCCCCACGCTCATCATCATCGACGAGGGCTGGCTGGTGCTCGATAGCCCGGCTTTCGCCGCGCAGCTGCGTGAATGGCTCAAGACCCTGCGCAAGAAGAACGCCAGCGTCATCTTCGCCACGCAAAGCCTCGCCGACATCGAGACGTCGAGCATTGCGCCCGCCATCATCGAAAGCTGCCCGACCCGCATCTTCCTGCCCAATGAGCGTGCGGCCGAACCGCAGATCCGCCAGGTCTATGAGCGCTTCGGGCTCAATGCCCGGCAGATCGAGATATTGAGCCGGGCGACTCCCAAACGCGACTATTATTGCCAGTCGCGGCGCGGCAACCGGCTGTTCGAACTGGGGCTGGGCGAAGTGGCGCTCGCCTTTGCGGCGGCCTCTTCGAAAACCGATCAGCGCGTGATCGGCGAACTGGTCGCTGCCCATGGCCGTGCCGGCTTCGCTGCCGGCTGGCTCAAGCATCGCGGTCTCGACTGGGCCGCCGGCCTTCTGCCCGAACCCGCATCACCGTCCGACCCGGACGATCCCTTCCTGCCGCTCGATCCCGAGGAGTTCAATCCATGAAGACGCCGTCGTTTCGCCGGGCCCTGCTGGCCGGCATCGTCAGCCTGACCGCGCTGGCCGGGCCTGTGCTCACCACGCCGGCGCAGGCGCAGTTCGGGGGGATCGTCTATGACCCCAGCAATTATGCGCAGAATGTGCTGACCGCCGCCCGTTCGCTCGAGCAGATCAACAACCAGATCCGCCAGATCGAGAACCAGGCGACCAGCCTCATCAACGAGGCGAAGAACCTCACCAGCCTGCCGGTCTCGACGCTCTCGACCCTGCAGCAACAGGTGCAGCAGACGCGCCAGCTTCTCGGGCAGGCCCAACGCATCGCCTATAATGTCCAGGACATCCAGAGCGCCTTCACCCAGCGCTACAACGGCGCCAACCTCACCGGCTCGCAGGCGCAGATGGTCGCCAATGCCGAGGAGCGCTGGAAGGACAGCGTCGGCGCGTTTCAGGACGCGCTCCAGGTCCAGGCCGGTGTCGTCGGTAATATCGATGGGGCCAAAGCGAGCATCGACACATTGGTCGGCGCGAGCCAGTCGGCGAGCGGGGCGCTGCAGGCCTCCCAGGCCGGCAATCAGCTGCTCGCGCTCCAGTCGCAGCAGCTCGCCGACCTGACGGCTGCGATCGCCGCGCAGGGTCGGGCCCAGACGCTGCAAGCCGCGCGTGATGCCGCCACCGAAGCGGAAGGCCGTGAGCGCTTCCGCCGCTTCCGGGGCAATTGAGATGCGGCGGCCGGGCCGGATCGCGCTTGGCGTGGCGATGATCGGCCTGATGCTGGCCGTGACGGTCGGCATCGCGATGGTGCGGCCGGAAAGCGGTGGGCCGGGAAACGGGGCGCTGGCGGGGAACGCAGCGGTTGGCGCGGCCGCTGGCGCTGCGCCCGGTCCCGCCACCCGCACTCTCGCCCGCTGCCGCACCCTCACCATGCCCGACAGCGGCTGTGAGGCAGCCTGGGAAGCGCGGCGGCGCCATTTCTTTGGAGAGGATAAGCCCCAATGAACGATACCGGCGTGATCGACAGCTTCCTGTCGGTCTTTACCAGCTATATCGACAGTGGCTTCGGCCTGCTCGGTGGCGAGGTCGGCTTTCTCTCCTCGACCCTCATCGTCATCGACGTGACGATTGCCGCCCTGTTCTGGGCCTGGGGCCAGGACGAGGACGTTCTCCAGCGTCTGGTCAGGAAGACGCTCTACATCGGCGTCTTCGCTTACATCATCGGCAATTTCTCGAACCTCGCCAACATCCTGTTCCAGAGCTTCGCCGGGTTGGGGCTCAAGGCCTCGGGCGGCGGCATGGCGCTCTCCGACTTCATGAAGCCCGGCACCGTCGCCGCGACCGGCCTCACCGCCGCCAAGCCGCTGCTCGACGCTACCGCCGATCTTCTGGGACCGGTCGGCCTTTTCACCAATTTCGTGCAGATCCTCGTGCTGCTCATTGCCTGGCTGATCGTGGTGCTGGCCTTCTTCGTCCTCGCCATCCAGGTCTTCATCACCATCATCGAGTTCAAGCTGGTGACGCTCGCCGGCTTCGTCCTGCTCCCCTTCGCCTTTTTCGGGCGCACCGCCTTCATGGCCGAGAAGGTGCTCGGCCATATCATCTCGTCGGGCATCAAGCTCCTCGTCCTGGCCGTTATCACCGGCATCGGCACCACCCTGTTCAGCCAGTTTACCTCCGCAGGCGTCGGCGCCGATCCCACCGTCGAACAGGTGATGGCGATCGCGCTCGCCGCGCTGACGCTGCTTGGTCTGGGCATCTTCGGCCCCGGCATTGCCAATGGCATCGTCACCGGTGGCCCTCAGTTGGGCGCTGGCGCCGCGGCCGGAACGGCATTGGCTGCAGGCGCGACATTGGGCGGCGGTGTGGCGGGAGCCCGCCTCGCCGGTGGCGCCGCGATGGGCATGGCAGGCAGCGCCGCCACAGGCATGGCCCGCACGGCTGGCGCTGCTTCGGGTGCCTATAGCGCTGGCGCGGCCGGACGATCGGGCGCGGCGGCGGTCGGCGCAGGCCTCGCCAATGTCGGCAAGAGTAGCGGCGGCGCGGTGGTCTCGCCGCTGCGCCGCGCCGCGCAAAGCCTCAAGCAAAGCTATGCCGATGGCCGAAGCGCAGCTTCAGGCGCCGCCGCCGGTGCGGGGGCGCAGGCTTCCGCCGCCGCATCCGGCACCGGATCCGCCGCGGCCGCGCCGCCCGCCTGGGCTGCGGCGATGAAGCGCCGGCAGGCGATCACCCAGGGCGCCACCATGGCCGCTCATACCCTGAAGGGCGGCGACAGCCATGGCGGCGGCGCCGGTCCCGACCTCTCGCAGAAGGACTGACACGCAATGTTCAAGCGACCATCGATCCGTTACGGGCAATCGCCCGACCCCGTCACCCCCTATCAGCGCGCGGCGCAGGTCTGGGACGACCGCATCGGCTCCGCGCGCGTCCAGGCGAAGAACTGGCGGCTCGCCTTCTTTGGCTGCCTGGCGCTCTCCGGCGGTCTGGCCGGCGGCCTCGTCTGGCAATCGGCGCGCGGCACGATCATTCCCTGGGTGGTCGAGGTCGACAAGCTCGGCGAGGCGCGCGAGGTCGCGCCCGCCACGGCGGACTATCGCCCCACCGACCCGCAGATCGCGTTCCATCTTGCCCGCTTCATCGAGAATGTCCGCTCGATCCCCGCCGACGGGATCGTGCTGCGGCAGAACTGGCTGCGCGCCTATGACTTCGCCACCGACAAGGGCGCCCTGTTCCTCAACGATTATGCCCGCGCCAATGACCCGTTCGCACAGCTGGGCAAGATCCAGGTCTCGGTCGAGGTGTCGAGCGTCATCCGCGCCTCGAACGACAGCTTCCGCGTGGCCTGGACCGAACGCCGCTATGTCGATGGCGCCCTTGCCGAAACCGCGCGTTGGTCTGCGATCCTGACCGTCGCCGTCCAGACCCCGCGCGATCCCCAGGCCCTCCAGAAGAACCCGCTCGGGGTCTTTGTCGCCAATCTCAACTGGTCGAAGGAACTCAACCCATGATCTGCCTGTCTCCCGCGAGGGCGCGCTCCGGTGCGCTGCTCTGCCTGCTCGCTTCCGTCTCGCTGCTGTCCCTGGGTGCCGCCGCCGAGGCAAAAAGCCGCAGGGCGCCGCCCGCGCCGATGGTCGCGGCCACCCCGGCGCCCGAACCGCGCCGGGCGGTAGAGGTTGTCAGCGTACCGACGCCGCTCCCGCTTCCCGGCCAATTGAAGCCCCTCGAATCCTCCGCCAGCGCCCGTGAACCCGCCGATCCGCGAACGCGCGTCACCGCCGCTAATGCGGCCGCGCGCGTGCAGCCGAGCAAGGGCGGCTATTTCAACGCGATCCAGCAATATCCCTATGCCGATGGCGCCCTTTACCAGGTCTATACCGCGCCCGGTCAGGTCACCGACATCGCCCTTCAGGACGGCGAGGAGCTGGTGGGATCGGGACCGGTCGCGGCCGGCGACACCGTGCGCTGGATCATCGGCGACACCGTGAGCGGGGCCGGATCGGCAAAGCGCGTGCATATCCTGGTCAAGCCGACCCGCGCCGACATCGGCACCAACCTCGTCATCAACACCGATCGGCGCACCTATCATCTCGAACTGCGCGCGACCGCCTCGACCTACATGGCTTCGGTCTCCTGGACCTATCCCGCCGACCAGCTCATCGCGCTGCGGCGCGCCAATGCCGAGCGCGAACGCGGCGCGCCGGTCGCCTCGGGCATCGATATGGAGCGGCTCAATTTCCGTTACCGCCTGTCCGGCGACAAACCGTCCTGGCGGCCCGCCCATGTCTTCGACGACGGGCGCCAGGTGATGATCGAGTTTCCCGATGGCGTCGCCACCGGGGACATGCCGCCGCTCTTCGTGCGCGGCGCCGACGGCAATGCCGAACTCGTCAACTACCGCGTCTCCGGCCGCTACATGATCGTCGACCGGCTGTTCGATGCGGCCGAACTGCGGCTCGCCACCCGCAAGGGTGAGCAGCGAGTCACGATCGAGCGGCAGGACGCCCCTGCGCGGAGGGCGTCATGAACCGGCCGGAACGGGAAGAAGGACCGGGTGAGATGGCGCGGGAGGCGACCGTAGCGCAGCCCGCCAATCCCGGCGCCTTTCGGCTTGCGGGGCCACCGCCGCGCGTCACGCGCCTGTCGCGCAAGGCCCTTGCCGTCATCGGCATGGTCGCCGGGATCGGGATCGGCGGCTCGCTGCTCTATGCGCTGCGCCCGGTCCATCATGCCCCCGCAGTCAATCTCGTCGATACCGACAGCCGCAACAAGGCCGATGTCGTGACCGCCGCGCCGGCGAGCTACGACAAGGTGCCGAAACTCGGCCAGCCTATGCCGGGCGATCTCGGACGGCCGATATTGTCAGCGCAGCAGAATGGGCAGAGCGTGCCGGTGCCGCCGATGGGGCCGGCCGCGGGACAGCCCGATCCGCGTCTCGCCGCCGCCGAGCAGGCTCGCCAGCGCGTGATGCAGGAGCGGGAATCGGCGAGAGCCAGCAAGCTGTTCCTTGGCGCTGAAGGCGCGCGCTCTGCTTCTGCCGCGAACGCTGGCGATGGTGCGCAGACGGCCCGCGCGGTCTCAGCGGGCGATGGTGCTGGCGCGGCGCCGGCTGCCCAACCGACCGGCCAGGCCGCGAAACGGGCTTTCCTCCAGAATGGAGGCAATCGCGCCGTCGTCAGCAATGAGCGGATCATGGCGCCGGCCTCGGCCTACATGGTGCAGGCGGGCAGCGTCATTCCGGCCGCGCTGATCACCGGGATCCGTTCGGATCTGCCGGGCCAGATCACCGCCCAGGTGACGCAGAATGTCTATGACAGCGCGACGGGGCGCATCCTGCTGATCCCGCAAGGCTCGCGGCTGATCGGGGACTATGACAGCGAGGTCTCGGCCGGGCAGAACCGCGTGCTGCTGGCCTGGGATAGGCTGATCCTGCCCGGTGGCCGCTCGATCCTGCTCGACCGCCAGCCTGGCGCCGATGCCGCGGGCATGTCGGGCCTTCAGGACAAGGTGAACTATCATTGGGGCAATATGCTCAAGGCCGCGATGGTCTCGACCCTGCTCGGCGCCGGCACGCAGCTCGTGGCCCAAGGCGATGATGAACTCACCCGTGCGCTGCGCTACGGCATGCAGGACACGATCAACCAGACCGGGCGGCAGGTCGTGCAGCGCGAGATCAATGTACCGCCGACGCTCACCGTGCGGCCGGGGTTTGCGATCCGGGTGGTGATCACCCGCGATCTTGTGCTCGAGCCTGTTCAGGGGGCGCAGCCATGAGCCGGCTGCGTCTGGGGCCGATCCTCGAGGAAAAGCCCGTCAAGCTGACGGTCGAACTCCCGGGCGCGCTGTTCCGGCAGCTTGCCGACTATGCCCGCGCTCATGCGGCTGAGAATGGCTTGTCCGATCCCGTGCCAGTCGAACGGTTGATCGCTCCTATGGTGGAGCGGTTCATTATGAGTGATCGGGGGTTTGTGAGGCGTAGGCGCGGCAACGGTTCCTGATCCGGCAACGGATCGTGCACGGTGCATGATTTTGGCGGCACGGTACGTCCAAAGGGATGACGGGCAGCCATCACGACCCTATCATGGACACCGAAACAAGTCCCCACGGGAACAGGTCGCGCAAGAAGGACAGGCTGCCAAAAAATGCCGCAACGATCGATGCGATTGATGACGATGCTGGCGGAGGAGATCGCCGCGCTCAAGGCAATGGGAAGCACGGCCGACCCGGCGTTCAATCATCTGGTGGATAAAATCGGTTTCTGCTGCGACGAGGCGCTCGATCAACTCTCGCAGCATGAGCCTCTCATGGCTGGCGATCATCCGTCCTGGACGAGATGGCGCAATCCTCTATCGCCGACCAAGCCATAAGCTGCGGCTTGAACCGCCGGTTCAGTCTTCTGGAACATCGCCGGACGCCCACACTTCTGGTGTGCGCTCCAGATAGAAGGCGTCATTGTCATAGGCTTGCTCTAGCGCGAGCAAAGAAGCACCCGCGAGCCAGGCGTCCCATTGCGATGGCGGCAGCAGGATCGGCATCGTCTGGCTGACCGGATCCGCGCACGCATTGGCCACGGTGAGCATGCCGGCAAAGCCGCCGGTCGCCGGATCAGGCGAGCACAGGCCCGCCCATGCGCAGATCGGCACGTCCCAAAGTCCCAACCAGCTGCGCGTGCGATGACCTTTCTCCCCAATGGGATAGGCGACATCCTCGACCGCAATCAGGCAACGCTCGAGCAGGTCCAGCCCAAGGGGCGCGCGGCTGTTACCCGTAATCTCGCGCGCAAACAGCGTCGTTCGCGGCCGATCGCCACGCGTCCGGCTGATCGGGTCTCTTGGCAGGCCCCAGGGCAACGCGTGCAGGTGCCGTCCCCGCGCGCCCGATGTCACGACGATCGCCTTCTCGCCCGGCCAGATGGTCGGTAACCAGTCAAGTGCCGGATCGGGCTTTGCATCGAACAATGTGGCGATCTCCGAGGCGGCGGCGCGACAGCGAATCAAGTGGGTCATGGCCCATCCTTCGCTCGGGATGATTAACGCTTCATGCAATTATGATATGCAGAACATCAATAAGCCAATATAGTCTGTTTTATTGATTGTTCATCGTTGATGGATGCTCTTCCCGGAGCCATCGGCTTTCTGAAAGATTGAGAGTTCTGACGGGCCCGAAGAGAGGATCAGCGAGGCCATTGGCGGAGGCGGGGCAAACGGCATGGACAGGAAGATACGAGAGACCGAAGCCAGGCTCGCAGGCATCGTCGAGTCCGTCATGGATGCGATTATCACCGTCGACGCGCGGCACAGGGTCGTCCTGTTCAACCCGGCCGCGGAAGCCATGTTCGGCATAACTGCCGATGAAGTCCTCGGTCAGCCACTTACCCGGTTCATCCCCGAGAAATTCCGTTCTACGCACGATCAGTTCATTCGCCAGTTTCGCGAGGCCGGCGCGACGACCCGCCGCATGGGTGCGCTCGGCGCGGTAAATGCCCTGCGCGCCAATGGCGAGGCATTCCCTGCCGAAGCCTCGATCTCGCACGTTCGCATCGGTGATGACCATCTGGCGACCGTCATCCTGCGCGACATCACCGAACGCCAACGCAATGAAGAAGCGCGTCAGCTGCTGGCCCGCGAAGTCGATCATCGCGCGAAGAACGCACTGGCGGTCGCACAGGCCCTGGTCTCTCTGACCCGGGCTGAAACGATCGCGGACTATGCTCAAGCCGTGAAGGGAAGACTGTCCGCCCTGGCGCGCGCACACAGTCTCCTCTCCGAAGGCGCCTGGCAGGGCGCCGATCTTGACCGCACGATCGCGGATGAGCTGGCAGCCTACACCAGGCCCGGCCAGAGCATCGTGGCCGGGCCGGCGATCCGCCTCGCGGCCAATGCCGTACAGCCTCTGAGCCTCGTCATGCATGAGCTTGCCACCAATGCCGTCAAGCATGGCGCGCTTCGCCACGCGAGTGGCCAGATCGCGGTTGAATGGGTGATGGAAAGCGATCGGCGGCTCGCGATCAGCTGGACCGAAACCGGCGGGCCGCCCGTGGCTCCGCCCTGCGCCAAGGGGTTCGGCAGCCGGCTCCTCAACGATGTGATCCGCAACCAGCTCCAGGGCGACCTCAGACTCGACTGGGCCCCTTCGGGCTTGCGGGTCACCATATTGCTCAACGATTGCTTCGATGCGCTCGAGAATCGTCGGTCCGCCGCAGGCGCCCCGGCAGCAGAGCCTGCGCGCCAGCAAAGTGACGCTTCAGCGCGGTGCGTGCTGGTGGTCGAGGATGAAGCGCTCGTTGCCCTTGAACTCTCCTCCGGGCTTGAAGATCTTGGCTGGTCGATCATCGGGCCGGCCTCGTCGCTGGAGTCAGCGAGGAAGCTGGCGGGGCAAACAGCGATCATTGATGCAGCCGTGCTTGACATCAATATCGCTGGGCAACTTGTTTATCCCTTAGCTCGCGAACTGCGCGAACGAGGCGTGCCGATCCTGTTTTGCTCGGGCTATGATGCCGTCGATGCCGGGGGTGGTTTGGCGGATGTCCCCATCCTGTCCAAGCCCGTCAATATCGGCGCCCTGCACAGGACGCTCCGCGATATTTCCATCCTCCCTGATCGATCGCCCGGCGCGGCGTGACGCTCTGAGGCAGCGAATCGCCAGACACTCGCGCAGATCGAGGCCATTGACCAGGATGCTTTGCTGATCCGGCCAGACCGCAGCCCCGCCCACGCCGCTCTTTGCTTCCTACGCCATTGCCTGTCTTTCCACGCCGGTCTTTTACGCCCGCAACGCGCTGTTGCCTCCGCTGATTTCATGGCTCTCTTGATGGCCCCCGAAGCCCCGGCACGGTGCCGCGGCCCTTCGGGGGATGATGCTCATGATCTCTTCTGCACCAGGAGGAAGAGCCACTCTGGCGCTTTTCTCCGCGCTCGTTTTTGCAGCGCCGGCGCTCGCCAACAATTATGGCGAAAGCGCCGCCTGGCAATTCCGCACCTCGGCCGACCGCGCCAACCAAGCCGCGATCCTCGACATCATGGAGAAGCGGCGCGCGGGCGGCTATGCGAGCCCGACCTACACGACGACGATCGAGCGCCAGTATAATTGCGGCGTCACCGCGACTGCGACCGGCAATGTGGACAGCCAGACGGCGCTCGCCCATTCGCCGACCACCACCGGCGCGACCTCCGGCGCGCAGGGCAATAGCAGTTCGAGCAGTGTCGAGGGCGCCGGGAGCAGCAGCTCGGGCCAGAGCAACAGCGGCCTCGTCTCCGCTTCGGTCTCGGGCGGGACGACGGTCGCGGTCGATGGCACCGCCTGGCAGGCGCTCAATTCCACCCAGTCGAACAGCGGCGCCCAGAGCGCCAGCGTCACCGGCTCCACCGGCTGCACGTTCGGAGCGCTCAACTGATGGGCGTGGCAACGGCGGGCCGCCGGGAACTGGCCGGGAAGAGGATGGGGCTGCGGGGTGTGGGCGTGCGAGGGGTTGCGCTGCCGCTCCTGGCCCTGGCGCTGCCCGGCTGCGCCAGCATGACCCAGCAGCGGATCGGGATCGGCGAGGAACCGATCGTCGTCGGGCCGCCGGTGCGCGACAATCGCACGCCGATGGACGCGGCGCTTGCCTGCTATGCGGGCTGGCTCGGATCGCGTGGAAACAAGCCGCCGGTCATCGCGGTCGGCGATGTGCGCGACTATACCGGCAAATATTCGGTCAACGAAGGCAATGCGATCACCCAGGGCGGCGCGCTCATGGTGGCGTCTGCGCTCGGCAAGCTGCGCGGCTCGGTGCGGATCGCCGAGCGCTTCGATCCGGTCATCGCCGAGCGCGAACTGGCCTATGCTGACCGCCGGCAACTGGGCGACGGCAAGGTCCATGATCTTGCCGGTCCGTCGGGGCGGCAGGTCGTGCCCTGGCTGCCCTATTTCGGCGGGAGCATAGCGGCTTCCGATTATTACATCGTCGGCGGCATCACCGAACTTAATTACGACATCCGGTCGGGCGGCATCGAAACCGGCGTAAATTCGGTCGGCCCGAAGGCGCGAACCTATACCCAGAGCGTCGCGCTCGATCTGCGCATCGTCGATACCCGCTCGCTGCTCGTCGTGCGCACGGTCAGCCTCACCAAGCAGTTCACCGGCTATGAGACCGGCTTCGGCATCTTCCGCTTCTTCGGCTCCAATCTCTTCGACATCAATATCGGCGCCAAGGGTCAGGAACCGCTCCAGCTCGGTATCCGCACCGCGCTCGAGGAAGCGACGATGCGCCTTATCGGCGCGGTGGCCAGGGTCGATCCCGAGCCTTGCATGAGCCAGGCAAGCTGGGCGGCGAGCGTGCCACTCGCGCCGTCCGTGCAGGGGATCGCGGCCACCTCGACGTTGCGGCAGCGCCTCGCCGCCGATGGTCCGGCGCTCAACGGCCCTGCCGGCGGTGGCGATGACAGCGCGGCGGTCGATGTGCCGCTTCTGTTCGAGACCGGTGTCGACAGCCTGCAGGGCGGTGCGGAAGCGGCGATCGACCGGATCGTCGCGGCGGCCAAGCATGGCGGCGTCTTCGTGACATTGCTCGCCCGTGACAGTGAGACGCTCGATCCCAAGGCGCGCGCGGCGCTGACCGATCGCCGGATTGCGGCGCTGACCGCCGCGCTCACCAGGCAGGGCATCGCCGCAGCGGCGATCTCGCCGGTCTGGCGTCCCGGTCCCACCGATCCCGCCATCCAGCGCGCCGGCGCCGGCCTGCAGCGGCTCGCACGCCTGCGCATTGGCTGATCGTCTCCTCCCTCGCACGAAAGGAGGCGCCCACCCGACACCCGCATGCCCGGTTTCTCGAACAACTTCAGACAAGGATTTTCCCATGAAACAGACTGCATCTTCCTGTTCGACCCGCCGCCAGCGCCTCCTGATGGGCGGCGCGGTTCTCGCCCTTGCCGGCTCGCTGGCCACGCCCGCTTTCGCCACGCCTGATCCCACGCCGGGGATCGACGCGACCGGCGCGCAGGTCATCGTGACCGATCAAAGCAAGGACTGGTCGCCGGTCAGCGCCACTGCGACCAATCCCCTGGTCGAAACCACTGGCGCGGTCGATGGATCGAGCGTCGCCGTCACCGGCAATGCCGTCAGCGCCACCGCGAGGGCCAATAGCGCCAGCGCCGCCCTGACGCCTGATGCGCGCGATCTCGAAGCGGCGACCGGCGGCACCTGGCTGGCGACCGGATCGGACGGCACCGACGGGCAATCGCCGGCCCTCATCGTCACGCGCCAGGCAACCGATGGCGCATCCGTGTCCGCCACCACCACCAATTCCCGTATTCGCGCGCGGCTTGGCGATCTGGTCGACAGCAGCGCTGCGGTCAGCACCAACACCCAGGAAGCCGTTGCGCTGGCCAATGATGCTGCCGATACCCTGTCGCTCACCGGCGTTGCCGTCGGCACCGGTGCCGGCGTGGTCAGTGACCAGTCGGTCGGCGGGGATGCTGCCGTCGCGGCCCGCTTCAGCGGCACGGCGGCGCTCAAGGTCGCCGATGCCCCGCGCAGCGATCTCGATGTGCGCGACAATCTCCAGCGGTCCGTCGCCTATGGCAACAGCGCGAGCAATGCACTGGGTATCGACGCCGTCCAGCTCGATGCGGCGGCGAGCTATGGCATGCCCTCGATCGTCGAGGCCAATGCCAGCGACCCTTCGGTCAATGCCGCTTATGCCGTGCTGGCCGACCAGCGGGTCGGCAGCGCCGTGGCGGCGAGCGCCAATGGCGGCTTCGCCGTCAAGGTGGGTGATACCGCCTTCGCCTCGGACGTGACCAATGGCGACAACAGCCTGGTCGCGGCAGGTTATGGCAACCAGTCTTCCAATGGTCTCGATCTGTCGGCCGATGCCATCGCCAACAATGCCTGGGATGGCGGCGCCGTCGCCAACATCACCAATGTCCAGTCAGCCGCAGCCATTCCCGTGAAGGGGCTCGCCAAGGGCGGAGCCAGCATCGCCATCACCGGCGATGCGGTCGAGGCGAACCTGGATGCCCGCGACAATGCGGTGATTGCGGTGGCGACCGCCAATCGCGCCGATGGCAACCTCCTGTCGGTGACGGCCAATGTGGTCGATGCCGGCGAAGGCTTCGGCGGGGAAGGTCCGGTCGGCACCGCGCTGGTCGACGGCGATGGAATCATGACCGTCACCGCGCCGTTCAGCGTCCAGAATGATCAGCTCAATCAGGCTCGCGTCACCGCAAAGGCGACGGACACGGCGACCCTGATTACTGTCGATACCGGCATCGTTCGATCGAACGCCACGATCACGGGGAACAGCGCTGGGGCGCAAGCCAGCGGCAATGTGGCGACGAACGGGCTGTCGCTCGATGCCAACAGCCTTGCGACAGCGGCCGATCTCAATAGCCTTCAACTCGGCAAGGGCGTGGTCAGCGCCTCTGTCGGCTCTGCGGGCAATCGCGCGGGAGCGATCCTTTCCGCTGCGGGCGATGTGGTCGATTCCAGCCTGACCGTCTCGGACAACAGCCTCACCGCCAGCGCGACCGAGAATGAGGTCGCCAACAGCATGGCCATCACCGCCAATAGCCTGACCAATGCCAGCGGTCATGAAAATGCGCAGGCGGGCATGCTCGATTACGGCGTCGGCGCGGCGGCGGACTATGCCCTGGCCAATACCCAGGAGATCCGGGGTGGCTATCAGCTTCCCGTCGCGGTCAAGGCCTCTGCCTATGGGGACTTCGATGCGACCGCCGGCAACGGCGCGGTGCGTTCCGCGCTCAAGGTCACCGGCAACAGCCAGACCGCCTCGGCGCTCGGCAACGGCGCGGCCAACAGCCTGACCATTGCCGCTACGACGCTGGGCGGTGCCGAGGAGCCGGCGCCTGGATCGGCTCTGTCCTCGACCCAGGCCGCTTATACCAATGTCGATGCCGTCTCCGACATGCAGCTTGGAGTGACCACGGCAGCGGTCGATTCCAGCCTGCTCCTGTCGAACAACAGCAATGTGGTGCGGGCCCATATGAACGATGCGACCAACAGTCTCGGGGTCGACACGCTTAGCGCCGGATCGCTGAGCGGGGAGCCTGCGGCAGCGCTGGTGGATGTCGGTTATGCCTCGCAGGTCATGGGCGATCATGTCCTCGCCAGTAACCAGATCGCCGATGGTAGCGTCAGCGCGACGGCGGTGACGACCGGTCAGTCCGTGGATCCCTCGGTGTCGTTCGTTCGCTCCAGCTTCGAGGCGAGCGGCAACGAGACGCTGGCCGAGGCCGTCGCGAACAATGCGGCCAACAGCCTTGCACTGACCTCGGCGGTACAGGGCGGCGCCAGCGCCGGCCTGCTCAACCAGCAGTCGAACTATGCCTCTGTCGGTGCGCAGGCGACCAGCGCCTATGGCATCGGCGCGCACGCCTCGTCCGATGCCTCCAGCCTCGTCGATGGCAATGTGACCACGGCCATGGCCCGCGGCAATATGGCGACCAATATGCTCGCCGTAAGCGGCGTGGCCGAAGACGACTGCACGCCGGACCTCGCCTCGATCACCACCGGCGCGCTCAACAGCGCCATGGCGCCCGCGCTCCTGTCCAACGTCCAGATGAACGCGGGTGGGGTGTCGGCCTATGTCGCGAGCCCGACCGTCTCGGTCAGCTATGGCAGCGCCGGGGTCAGCGACAGCCGCCTTGGCGTGACCGGCAACAGCGTCTCGGCGGCCGCTTATGGCAACAGCGCCACCAACATGGTGACGCTGGCTTCGCTCGGCAGCTTGCCGGCGTCCGGCATCAGCAGCGTCCAGACCAATAGCGGCGCTGTCACGGCCCAGGTTACCAATGCGGCCTATACAGTCACGTCGCCGGATATTTCGACGAGCCGGATTGGCATCTCGGGCAACAGCATCAGCGCATCGGCAGTAGGGAACGCGGCCACGAGCAAGGTCACGGTCTCGCGCTGATCCGCGCGGCGGGCGGCGCCACAAGCCCCTGGACCGCCCGCCGCATGCGGGAAAGGCCGTCACGCTTCCCCCGGCGTGGCGGCCTTTTGTCTGTCGCTCTTGGGCAGGGTGCCGCCTTCATCGCAGGCGACTCCCGTTCAGTCGGAAGATCCTCAAATTATGGGAGGTGGTTCATGATGCCGTTTATCGTTCCCGCGTCGAACGAACCACGTGAAGCCCCTGGGCGTGGCGGCTTGACCAAGCGTCAGTTTCTCGAATTGTCCTTGTCGTGGCGCTCGCTGTTGCGGCGTGCATTCTGCCGGTCATGGGCACGTCCTCCCGCGACGGTCACGGCGAAAAACAGCACGAGCAACAGCAGGGAGATGAGAATGATCGCAAATATTACCACAGGGACCCTCCTCAAACGGGACAGAAATCCAGGACCGGCACGTCACGGGCATGCGGGACTCATCATAATTCACGAACCTTCTCTCATCGGTCATCTGAAGGAAGCCGATGGGAGGAGCAGCGCGAAGTGTCCGCGCCCGATCGGGATCGGAACTGGTCGGATGGCGGACCACCCAGAGATGGTGGTCAGGCCTGTCTCAGCGACCCGACCGCTGTTCGAAGAGCTGCGCCTTCTCATACATGTCCTTCCAGGCGGCAGCCGCGCGCAGCGAGCGTTCCCTGACCAGCGGAAGCGAGGCCGCCTGAGCCTCGGCGAGACAGGCGTCGAGCCGATGGCGGTAGAATTCACTGTTGCGGACAGTGGGCTTCAAACTGGGCTTCGGCTTCATGTCGGCATATCCTCTGTTGCCGCACTGGCGCGATCGGAACCTTGGCGGATCTGAGCCAGCGGCAGGCTCTCCGTGTCGGTGCTCACGCCATGGCCACGCGCGAGATAATCGCGAGAGCCCATCTCATTGAGACGCGAGATGGTCCGCTCGAATTCGAACGCATCGTCCGATGCGCAGTAGAGGGTGTCGGGATCACGATCAGCCGACGCGAGCAGCTTGACGCCATTTTCGTAGAGCGTGTCGATCAGGGTCTTGAACCGGGTCGCCTCCGATTTCCGGTTGGCGTCGAGGACAGGAATACCGACCAGAATGAGGGTGTGATACCGATGCGCCAGGGCCATGTAGTCAGGAATGCCGCGCGGCTCGCCGCACAGGCGTTTGAACGAGAAAACCGCAACGCCCTTCAAGGATTTGGGGACGAACAGTTCCCGGCCGCCCTTGATCGGCACTGTCTCCGAAGGAACATGCTCGCGGTCTTCAACCGGGAAATCGGTCAGCCGGAAGAAGGACCGGCTCAGAGCCTCGGTCGCGGCATCGCCGTTGGGCACATGCCAGGTCTGGAAGCCCCCCAGGCGCTGAAGGCGATAATCGGTGGGACCATCGAGCGAAAGGACGTCGAGCCGGTCCTCCAGCAGCGCGATGAACGGCAGGAAATGTTCGCGGTTGAGGCCGTTCTTGTAGAGATCGCGAGGCGGCCGGTTCGATGTCGCAACAACGGTCACGCCAGTGCCGATGATCCGGGTAAACAGCCGGGAGAGGATCATGGCGTCAGCCGAGTTGGTGACGATCATCTCGTCGAATGCGATCAGCCGGGCTTCACTGGCAATCGCATCGGCCACTGGCAGGATCGGGTCGCCGGTTTCCCTGGCGCGCTCGACGCGGAGCCGATCATGGACTTCCTGCATGAACTCATGGAAATGGACGCGCCGCTTGTCGGCAATGTCGACGCAATCGAAGAACAGATCCATGAGCATCGACTTGCCGCGCCCCACGCCGCCCCAGAGATAGACGCCGCGGACGGGTTCGGGTTTGCGCCGGCTAATCCGGGCCAGGAGACCAGGCCGCTGAGCCTGCATTTCCAGATCGGTGACAGCCTTGCCGAACCGAAGCGCGACCTGGCGCTGTGCGTCGTCGGGGCGCAACTGTCCTGTTGCAATAGCGTCTTCGTAACGTGCGATGACTCTGCTCTGTGGCAAGGCCTGTTACTCCAAATATTGTCTGCCTGAAAAAGTACCACCGGCTCGGATCAGCCGCGCAGGTTGCCAGACGCCACCGGCCGCAGGCCTGAAGCATCACTCGGCCAGACCGTTCAGGGTGCTTCGGATTGCTGCTCGCGATGACACTCGCGAGTGATGCGGCGATAGAAGAACCGGAATGCGTCTTCATCATAGCCGATCGCTTCATAGAAACGTGCAGCATCTGCATTGTCGGCGCGAACCATGAGCTGGACCTTGAGCGCGCCGAACCGGCCGAGCCATTCCTCGCAGTGCCCGATGAGCTTGCGGCCGATCCCCCAGCGCCGGAAATCGGCATCGACGCCCAGATAATAGATCCAGCCGCGATGCCCGTCCCATCCGCACATCGCCGTCCCAATCAGGCGTGGTCCGGCGAAGGCCCCGATGATCGTGGAGGCGGGGCCATCGAGCGCCTTGCGGGCATCCGCCGCGGCATCGTTCCAGGGCCTGGTCAGTCCGCACGCGTCCCACAGCCTTGCGGCATCGCCGACTTCGCCTGGGACAAGCGTGCGTAATTCTATCGTCATGCTTCGGCGTCGTCCGGGCTCTGTCCCGGGCGCTCCTTCTGGAAGCCGTGCATGCCGAACCACCACTGCACGGCGATGATGACGCCCTTGGCCGGTTGCAGGAGCCCGATCATCAGGAGGATGGCGAGCGGCAGGACGATGGCCACCATGGCCGATACGGACAGGTCCGCGTCGCGGGCCAGGGCGATGATCAGCGGCGCCATCAGGTGCCCGGTCACGAAGATCGAGACATAGGCGGGAAAGTCATCCGCCTGTTGGTGCGTCCAGTCCTGGTCGCACCGCACGCAGCGCGGGATGGGTTTGAGAAAGCGCCCGAACAGGCGCGCCTCGCCGCAGCGGGGACAGCGCCCGCGCAAGCCACGCGAGATTGCCGTCCAGCCCGAAGCAGGCAGGATGACCGCTGTGGTCACCGGGCCGGCTTCAGGCGAGGTGGCGGACTTTGTCTCTTCTGCAAATGTGTCAAAGGGAGAGCGCATAAGATCAGGCATTAAACATCCCGGGAGGCGCGGCAGCCCGGATGCTCTCGTCGACATGCGCGACGAATTGCGTGAAATTGCGGCGGAAACGGTCGGCGAGGCCGCGTGCCGCCTGATCATAGTCTTCGGCCTTTGCCCATGTCGCGCGCGGATCGAGTATCGTGCTGTCGACGCCTTCCACCGCGATCGGCACCGCGAAGCCGAAATTGGGGTCGATCCGGAACTCCGCCCGCTTGAGTTTGCCCGACAGCGCGGCACCCAGCAGCGCGCGGGTCACCTTGATCGGCATCCGCGAGCCGGTGCCGTACTGGCCACCGGTCCAGCCGGTATTGACCAGCCAGCAATCGACCCCGCCCTTGGCGATGCGCCGGCGCAGCAGGTTGCCATAGACGCTGGGATGGCGCGGCATGAACGGGGCGCCGAAGCAGGTCGAGAAAGTGGCTTCGGGTTCGGTCACACCCAGTTCGGTCCCCGCCACCTTGGCCGTGTAACCGGACAGGAAGTGGTACATCGCCTGTTCGGGCGTGAGATGGGCGATCGGCGGCAGCACGCCGAAGGCGTCGGCCGTCAGCATGATGATGTTCTTGGGCACTGGTCCCATGTTCTCGGAGGAGGAATTGGGAATGAAATGGATCGGATAGGCGCCGCGGCTGTTCTCGGCGAGCGAGGCATCATCAAGGTCGAGCGTCCGGGTCTCGGGATCCATGACGACGTTTTCGAGGATGGTCCCGAAGCGCCGCGTCGTGGCGTAGATCTCCGGTTCGGCTTCAGCCGACAGGCGGATCATCTTGGCATAGCAGCCACCCTCGAAATTGAAGACGGCGGTGTCCGACCAACCATGCTCGTCGTCGCCGATCAGCGTGCGCGAGGCGTCGGCGGACAATGTGGTCTTGCCCGTGCCCGAAAGCCCGAAGAAGATCGCGGTGTCGCCGTCGGGGCCGATATTGGCCGAGCAATGCATGGGCATCACGCCCTGCCTGGGCAGGACATAGTTGAGGATCGTGAAGACCGCCTTCTTCATCTCGCCGGCGTAGCCGGTGCCGCCGATCAGGATCAGCTTGTTCATGAAGTCGATGGCGATCACCGTCTTGGAACGACAGCCATGCCGTTCGGGATCGGCCCGGAAGCTCGGCAGGTCGATGATGGTGTAGTCCGCCTGGAAGTCGCGCAGCTCGTCCGCGGTCGGCCGCACCAGCATGGTGCGCACGAAAGCCGAATGCCAGGCCAGTTCGGTGAAGATCCGCACGCCGACGCGATATTCAGGCTGCGAACCGCCGAAGAGATCCTGCACGAACACCTCGTCCAGCGTGCCGAGATGCCTGGTGAAATCCTCGCGGAGCTTTTCGAAGGCTTCTCCGGTCATCGGCTTGTTGGACGGTCCCCACCAGACATCGTCCTTGGTCTCGGCATCGCGAACGATGAACTTGTCCTGTGCCGAGCGCCCGGTGTGCTTTCCGGTCTCGACCACCAGCGCACCATGCTCCGACATGTGCCCTTCGAGGCGCTGCAGGGCGCGTTCCACCAACTGCGGCGTATCGAGATTCTCATGCAGCAGGGCGCCGGGTTTGATGGCGGCTTGCGGCCGGGTGAGGGTCATGGTCATGCGGTCGGTGCCTCTCTGGTCTGATGATGGGGGAGGGAGTGACGTTTCAGTCGCTGGCGGGATCGGGCGGTCCATAACGCGGAGACAATCTCGGACGCCGGACCCGGTCAGCGTCCCGCGAAAGCGTGCTGGCGGCGTTGCCGGCGCGATGATTTTTTGTGTCCGGCCGCAAGCGCGACGAAGACTTTCGGGTGCGGCGATCAGGCATGACGGTTCTCGCGCGCTTCGCGCGGCGTGATGCCCGGTGCCGCATGATTGCCTCTGTCGATGGCCTTGGCGAGTTCCGACATGAGACCGGCCGCCTCATGGGGTTTAAGTTCGGCCTCGCCCAGAGTTCCATCGGCAAGATGGAACGTCACCACGATCCGGAAATCCTTTGGCCTGAAATCTTCCGCCAAGCCCGGGAGAAGCCGCAGATGAGCGCCAATGCGGTTCACCGGCAAACGCCCGGCGTTCGCGGCATCTGCGGGACTGACGACCGCAGAAGGTGATTCAATGGATGGCATAAGGCATATATACAACCGCACATTAAATTGTTAATCCTACATTTTGATGTATTAAACATCACGAGGCCCTTATGATCACATCGCAGCAAATGCGCGCTGCGCGCGCCCTTCTCGGGCTCGATCAGCGCCAGCTCGCTGAACTCGCCGGACTGTCCTTGCCAACCATTCAGCGCATGGAATCCTCGGCCGGGCAGGTGCGCGGGGTGGTCGATACGCTGGTGAAGGTGATCACCGCGCTCGAGGGGGCGGGTATCGAGATCATCGGGGAAAACGCGCCGAGCACAGCAACCGGGCGCGGCGTCCGCCTGAGTGAAAGGGTGGACGGCAAACGCATCGGGCTCAGCCAGTCGATCCTGTATGACAAGACGGTCGCCAGGGAACCTCAACCATGACGGCCTCCTACACACCCAAGCTGGTGACCGCCCTGCGCGAGGGTTACGCGCCGGCCACGTTCTGGCGTGACGCGATAGCCGGCCTGACCGTTGCGATCGTCGCCTTGCCGCTGGCGATGGCGCTTGGCATCGCCAGCGGCGCATCGCCCGACAAGGGGCTCGTGACGGCCGTCGTCGCCGGCTTCCTGATCTCCGCGCTTGGCGGGTCGCGCGTTCAGGTCGGCGGCCCGACCGGCGCCTTCGTTGTCGTCATCTTCAACGTCATCGCTCAGCACGGCTATGATGGCCTGCTCGTTGCGACCCTGCTTGCCGGCTTGATCCTGATCGCCGCCGGCGTTTTCCGTCTCGGACGGCTGATCAAATATATTCCCCATCCCGTCGTGACCGGGTTCACCGCCGGGATCGCGGTCATCATCGCCTCAAGCCAGGTGAAGGATTTTCTTGGGCTGGCTATCGACAAGGTGCCGGCCGACTTCATTCCCAAATGGCAGGCCTATCTTGGGGCCATATCGACCACCCATGCCGCCACCGTCGCGGTCGGCGCCGGCGCGCTGGCGATCATCATCGTCCTGCGCAAGTTCGCGCCCAAGCTCCCCGGTTTCCTGATCGCGGTGGTGGTCAGTTCGGTCGCCGTCGCCGTGCTCAAGCTGCCGGTCGACACGATCGGTTCGCGTTTTCCGGACATTCCCGCCGGACTGCCCATGCCTGCGCTACCGGCAATCTCTCTCGCCAAGATCAGCGCCGTGCTGCCTTCGGCGTTCACCATCGCCTTTCTGGCCGGCATTGAGGCGCTGCTTTCCGCGGTCGTCGCCGACGGCATGGCCGGAACCCGGCATCGTTCGAATCAGGAACTGATCGGCCAGGGTGTCGCCAATCTTGGCTCGGCCCTGTTCGGCGGTCTGCCCGCCACCGGTGCGATCGCCCGCACGGCGACCAACATCCGGTCCGGGGCCAAGACCCCAGTTGCCGGGATCATGCATGCGGTCTTCCTGCTGCTGTTCGTCCTGTTCGGGGTGAAGCTCATGGCCTTCGTGCCGATGACGGCACTGGCGGCGATCCTGTTCATGGTCGCTTGGGGCATGAGTGAGTATGAGCGGTTCATCGCCCTGCTGCGGATGCCCAATAGCGACCGGGCTGTGCTGCTGCTCACCTTCGGCCTCACCGTGCTGGTCGATCTCACCGTCGCGATCGGCGTCGGGGTCACGCTGGCGTCGCTGCTGTTCATGACGCATATGGCCGAAACGGTCGAAGTCGATGCCAGCGGCACACAGGACCCCGACTTTGATTCCGAGGATGTCCACCAGCGCGATGCCTTGCCGGCCGGCGTCGAGGTGTTTCGCATCACCGGGCCGTTCTTCTTCGGGGTCGCCGGCGAACTTCTCGATACGCTGCGCCGTGTTGGCCAGTCGCCCAGGGTGATCATCCTGCGCATGCGGCTCGTGCCCCTGCTCGATGCCAGCGGCGTGCAGGCGCTCGGGGAGTTCATCGAACAGGCGCATATTGCCGGCGCCCAGGTCGTGCTCTCGGGTGTCCGGCAACAGCCAAAGGCGATGCTCGAGCGTGTCCGCCTCGGTGGCCACTCGGATAAGCTCTTCTACGCGGCCGACTTCGCCAACGCCCAGGCGCTCGCGCTTCGCTTGCTCGAAAGCCCCGAGCCCCCACGTCCCTGATTTCGCCGCAGGCTCCCGAGAGCCGAATGCACGTATCCGTCCTTGCGCCCGATCGGGCGCCTTTGTTGTCGAAAGGTATTATTCTTGAAAGACGTCGTGATCCTGTCCGGAGCGCGTACTGCCATCGGTGATTTCGGGGGCAGCCTGAAGGATGTCGCGCCTTGGGAACTCGGGCGAATCGTCATTGCCGAAGCGATCAGGCGGGCCGGTATCGAACCCGCCGATATCGGACATGTGGTTATGGGCCAGGTCATCCAGAGCGAACCGCGCGACGCCTATGTGTCGCGCATCTCCGCGATCGCGGCCGGCATTCCGGACAAGACCCCCGCGTTGACGCTGAACCGTCTGTGCGGATCGAGCGTCCAGGCCATCGTCTCGGTCGCCCAGATGATTATGTTGGGCGAATGCGACATGGCCGTCGCCGGCGGTGTCGAGAGCATGAGCCAGTCGCCCTATGTCGTCAAAGCGATGCGCTGGGGCAAGCGCATGGGCGACGAAGCCATGATCGATGCCATGGACGCCATCCTGAATGACCCGTTTGGCGCAGGCCACATGGGTGTGACCGCGGAAAACGTAGCCGATCGGCACGGCATCACGCGCGAACAGCAGGACGCGCTCGCGGCGGAAAGCCATCGGCGCGCGGCGCTGGCGCAGCAGGAGGACCGGTTCCGCGAGCAGATCGTCCCAATCGAGGTCAAGCGTCGGGGCGGCACTTTCCTCTTCAAGGTCGATGAGCATGTGCGCGAAGACACGTCGCCATCGGGGCTTGCCGGACTCAAACCGCTCTTCCGCAAGGAAAGCGGCACGGTCACCGCCGGCAACGCCAGCGGGATCAACGATGGCGGCGCAGCGCTGGTGCTGGCTTCGGCCGAGGCCGCCAAGGCAAGGGGCCTTATGCCTCGCGCCAGAATTGTGAGTTGGGGGCATGCGGGCGTTGCACCCGAGGTCATGGGGCTGGGGCCGGTCGAAGCCGTTCCCATCGCCCTCAGGCGAGCAGGCCTTTCGCTGGATGACATCGATGTGATCGAGGCCAACGAAGCCTTTGCCGCCCAGGCTTGCGCGGTCGCCAAGTTGCTCGATTTCCCGCCGGAAAAGGTCAATCCGAACGGCAGCGGTATAGGTCTTGGCCATCCTGTGGGTGCGACAGGCGCGATCATCACCATCAAGGCGCTTCATGAACTGGAACGCATTGGCGGACGTTATGGACTCGTGACCATGTGCATCGGCGGAGGGCAAGGGATCGCTCTCGTCATCGAGCGGCTGTCGCACGACGATGCCGTGCATGCCCATCATTGATCGCAACCGTGAATGTCCTGCATGGACGTTGCGGCGCTGCGGCCCATTTTGGGAAATGCGAGCGGGTGGAACGAGTAAACTGATGGCGCGTCGACGGATCCTTTTCCCTTCGCCCGATGAAATCCGCGCGTTGGCCGATGAGGCAGGGCGGCTGTCCATTCGGGTGACGCCCAACGCCTCCGTCGACGCTGTCCAGATGCCTGCCGACCAGGACAATGGCGTCCTTCAGGTTCGCGTCACCGCGACGCCTGAAGATGGCAAGGCCAACGCGGCCGTGTTGCGTCTTCTCGCCGATGCGCTCAAGCAACCTGTCTCGAGCCTCGAACTTCTTCGCGGCGGCGGCGCCCGCCACAAGTTGGTCAGGATTGCCGGCACATCCAGCTGACAGTTCAGATGGCCGCGACCGCGCATGGAATGGCACGATGTTGATTTAGCATTCTGGTTTCACGAAAGCCCGCCTGCTGCAGTGATCGAGCTGAGACCTTTTGCCCGCCTGACGGGCTCAATTGAACTTTGGAGAATCCGATGAGTGATGACGAATATGTGTACGACGACGAATCCGGGGAATGGATGCCTGCCTCGGAACTGGCCGAGCGCAGAGCCTCCGCCGGGCGGATTGAAGTGCGCGATGCTGTTGGAAATCTGCTTGCCGACGGCGATCAGGTGACTCTGATCAAGGATCTCGAGGTCAAAGGCGCAGGCCAGACGCTCAAGCGCGGCACGTTGATCAAGTCGATCCGCCTGACGGGCGATCCGCAGGAAATCGACTGCCGTTACGAAGGGATCAAAGGCTTGGTACTGCGGGCGGAGTTTGTTCGGAAGAGAGGCTAGCCGTTTGACCAAAGGGCTTGGACGCACCGTGTTCTTCGATCTCTCCAGCAGTTCTTCCGATCAACGCGAAGAGGTCGATCAGTCGGGATCGGGAAGGGGGGCCTTGTCGTAAAAGAGCGTGAGCTTTTCGCGGGGCGCCTCGCCGCTGCGCGTCTCGCGCAGTCGCACGCCTCGCCCAAGCCCTGCGCTTGGTGCATTCTCACCCAAAAGTTCGATCCCGGCACTTTCGATCGCGCTGATGACCTTCATCACCGTGCCCACCACACCGCGTACCTGCCCATCGGAGGCCTCCATACGCTGGATCGTCGGCAGTGAAACGCCGGAAATCTCGGAGAGTCCGCGTTGGTCGATACCGAGCATCGCTCTGGCGGCACGCATCTGTTGGGATGTGATCATCGCGCCGGGGTGATATATAAAACATCAAATAGCAAGGCTGAAAAGCGAGATGACACGATCATGCGCGTAAGGCAGGCTCAGACTTCCGCCTTGACGTGCCAGCGCCGCAGCGCGGGCCCGATCCGGCGCTGCTTGGCGCCGTAGTCGATCGTGCGATCGGCGAGCAGTCGATCGGGAAGGCTCTGGAAAGGCGAGGTCGCAGGCGGAAAGGTCGGGTCGGCGCTTGCGAACACGATGCGATTGCCGCCATTTTCCGCGGTGACGGCGAGGGCCTGGCCATTGAAGGCAGTACGGATCCGGCGCAGCAGCCCAGGGTAGGACAAAAAATTGTTGCACAGGTTGGCGACGAGCAGGCCATTTGGGCTCAGGCGCGCGCGGCAGGCCGCGTAGAACGCCGCCGTACTCAGGCTTTTAGGGAGGCCGCGGCTGTCGAAGCCATCGACCAGCAGCACATCGGGACGGCCCGGATCGTTCGACACGAACTCCACCCCATCGGCGTGGATGACCCGGAACCTGTGGTCGTCATCGGGAATGCGGAATCGTTCGCGCAGCGCAATCACCTGAGGATCGATCTCCACCACGCTGATGTCGCAATCGGGCAAGGCGCGGTAGCACGCCTTGGCCAGTGAGCCGCCGCCAAGGCCGATCATTTCGATCCGGCAAGGATCGGGACGGAACAGCCGGAACGCCATCATCATCCGCGTATAGTCGAACAGGAGATGATCGGGATCGCTGACACGCATGCCACTCTGAACCGTCGACCAGTTGAACAGGAGCGAGAGCATGTCGCCGAAGCGAAACAGCATCGGCCCACGCTCGCCGAACGGCGCATCGAGTGCAATGGGGATGTGGCCTCCGCGCGCGGATGGCTGCTGACGGGAGAAGCCGGGCTCAGGTCGGTCGAACCCCATGGCGAAGACGACGTCGTAGAACAGATCCATGTCGAGGTCTGGCAGATCGCCCGCAGCGTCGGTCATGACCAGCCAGCAATGCAGATCGCGCGCGTCAGAAAGGCAGGGAGACCGACCATCTGCTATAACTAGATTTTAGATCGTCAAAAATCAAATATGATCTTTAATATGGATGTATAAAACATCATTCATTAGGTCTGTCGCTTGATGCGGTGCTGATGGTGGCCACGGCCAATAGCGCCGACGCCAATCTTCTCTCGGTGACGGCCACGCGACCGATGCCGGCGAAGGCTTCGGAGGTCAGAGGAAGGGACCGATCGGCAGCGGCCTGGCCGATGGAGACGGGGCATGATCGTCATCGGAAGGCTCAGTGTCCAGAACGGCCAGATGCCTCCGTCGCACGTTACGGCCCTGGCCGTCAGTCTGGCCTGCACGATGGCAACGAAAAGCCGGATCTACCTTTCGGCAACAGTATCAGCGCGTCGGCGGTCCGGGGTGCGGCCACGAGCACGGCCACGGTCTCGCGCTGATCCGCGGGGCTAGCAGAGCCACAAACCCTTGGACCGCCCGCCGCATGCGGGAAAGGCCGTCACGCTTCCCCCGGCGTGGCGGCCTTTCGTAGTCGGGATTTATCATGTTCCGATGCAGGAAATCATGGCAGATTCAGGAAATCCGGCTATGCTTGCGGCACAAGGAAAGGCTTATACGGACCCATGGCGCGCGGTGAACTGATGAAGAAATTGCTGGCGAGCTACGGCAAGGATGAGGAGTTCCGTGCCGTTGCCGAGCAGATCATCAGTGAGGAAGAGAAGAAAAACAATCGCGTACTCGCGCGCTCCCTCCGCCGTTCACTTGATGCCGCGCCATCGCGCCCGACTAAACCCAAGGCGCTGGCGCCGCTCATTCCTTTCCCTGAAGCCGCAGGCGACTTCATCGAACTGGTGGAGCCGACGCACAACAAGCAGGATATCATCCTGTCGAGTGAGAATATCCGCATTTTCCTCGATCTTCTGCGGGAGTTTCGGCGGGCCGATGATGTCCGTCGTCGCGGCTTGCCTGTTCGTTCCAAGCTGTTGTTTTGCGGCCCTCCGGGCTGCGGCAAGACGCTCTGCGCGGAGATATTTGCAGCCGAGCTCGGCATGCCGCTCTACATCGTCAAGCTTGACCGCCTGATCTCCTCCTATCTGGGCGAGACCGCGACCAATGTCCGCAAGCTGTTCGAGTTCGCTCGCAAGCAGCCCACGGTCCTTTTCTTCGACGAATTTGATGCGCTAGCCCGCGCCCGCGAGGACGGGGGCGAGCACAATGAGCTGCGGCGCGTCGTCAACAGTCTGCTGATCTTCATCGACCGGATCGAGCCCAAGGGTTTTCTGGTCGCAGCCACCAATCTCGATCAATCGCTTGATCCGGCTATCTGGCGACGCTTCGATGAGGTGATCTGGTTCGATCCACCCGAAACCCGCATGATCGCGCGTTTTCTCACGATGAAGTTCAAGAATGTCGCGCTGGCTTTCGACCCGCAAACACATATTGGAGAGCTTTCGGGCTATTCCTATGCCGAGCTGGATCGCATCTGCATCCAGGCGATCAAGGCGTCGGTGATCGACAAACGAAAACAGGTCAGGGAGCAGGATTTCCTTCATGCCATCGCCGATGAACGACGCCGTCGGCGCAGAGCCGACCGAATGACCTCCTGACCCCCGCCGCGTGGCGCGTTATGATCACCTGCAGCTGTTGCGGCTGCCCGAACGCCTGCCCCGCCGCAAGAATGGTGGCGGTGGGCCTCCTCCCCAGCGCAATCCGCGCGGGCACAGTGATCGCCTGGGTCAGGAGCTCGGTCAGGCCGTAGCCGCCCAACGGCAGCGTCGTCGCCCCGATGCGGTCGATCCGTCGTTGATCCTGCGGGTCCGGATGAGCGGACCTTTGCTCGAGGAGGAATGGAATCGTGTCGGCCTGACCGTTCTGTCGAGCGACGAGGATCGCACACTCGTCCTCTTCTCTTCGAACGATGAATTGACCGAGTTCCAACGCAAGCTCGATGCCTATGGCCAGGGCGTCCAGCCTGGCCGGCAGAACCCGGCTTTCTCTTCGTTCATTGCCAATGTGGAGACGATTGCCGAAGTCGCGCCGCGCGATCGCATTGGCATGCGAGCCCGCGAAGCGGGCCTGGTCGATGTTGATGATTTCCAGGTCGGCGAGGCGTACATGGTTGATATCGAGCTCTGGGATCTTGGCGCCCGGGCTTTGCGCGAGCGCAAGATCGACGACATCGTTCGCTATGCAGAGGCGCGGGGCGCCGAGGAGCTCGACCGGCATATTGGTCCCAATCTCACGCTCGTCCGGCTTCAGTGCGATGGCGCAATTGCGCGCACCCTTCTGTCAATTGAGGAAATCGCCGAGGTCGATCTGCCTCCCGAGCCGGATCTGCTCGCGGCACAACACATCGACGATGCGCTGGGCGATGTGCCGGATGTGGAGGATCTCGACGAGAATGCGCCGCTCATCGGGATCATCGACAGCGGGATCAATGACCATCCTTTGATCGAGGATATCATCGTCGGGTCGATCGCCGTGCCGGATACGCTGGGTACAGCCGATGACCATGGGCATGGAACCTTTGTCGGGGGTATCGCGACCTTCGGCGATCTGCGCGCGCAATTGGGTGCTGGAGAACTGGTCCGGCACGCGCGCCTGTGTTCAGCCAAGGTGATCGACCACACCGGCAATTTCCCCAACCGGCGTCTCACGCCAAAGCTGATGCGCGAGGCGATCACCGGGCTTCATGAGCAATTCGGTTGCCGGATTTTTGTCATTTCGCTCGGTGATCGCACCAAGGTCGTCGAAGGCGGCAAGGTTGGTCCCTGGGCGCAGACGCTCGATGAACTGGTCCGCGAACTGGATATCGTCATCATCGTCGCGGCCGGCAACCGTCAGCCACGGCGCGGAATGCGCATCGAAGAGTCAGTCACCGACTATCCAGGCTACCTCATGGAGCCGGAGAACCGGCTGTGCGAACCGGCCGGCGGCATGAACATCGTCACTGTTGGTTCCGTCGCGCATAGCAATGGTCTTAGCACCCGCGCTCAGGACAATGTCGGGGTGCGTCCGATCACCGAAGCGTTTGAGCCCTCGCCATTCTCGCGCGCTGGTCCTGGCGTGCGCGGTGCGATCAAACCCGACTTTACCGACATTGGCGGTACGCTGATCTACGATGGCCCCACCGCCTCCCTCCAGGGCGGCGAAGTACGGCCCGAAGCCGGCGTGATGTCGCTCCACTACCGTCCTGTCGACCGGCTCTTCGCGGCGCGATCGGGCACATCCCATGCCGCGCCTCTCGTTGCGTTCAAGGCAAGCCAGATCCTGGCGCGCTTTCCCGACGCATCTGCCAACCTCGTTCGCGCCCTGCTCGCCACTAGCGCGGTCGCTCCGCCCGAGAGCGTTCGTCGCCTGGCTCTCCTGGGAGATACCGCTGGTCGAGCGCTGTTCGGTCATGGACGGGTCGATGCGGAACGGGCCGCCTTTTCCGACGATTCGCGGGTGATCCTCTATGCCGAGGATGAGCTCGCGATCGACCATTTCGCGGTCTACCAGATCCCGATCCCGGAGCTGTTCCAGACTGAACGGGGCCGCCGCACCATCCGTGTGAGCCTGGCTTTTGATCCGCCTGTGCGCCACAGCCGGCTCGATTATAATGGCGTATCGATGGGCTTCCGGCTCATCAGGGGCTGCGACCCCGACATGATCTTCGAGCATTTCCGGCGGCGTACAGCCGATGAAGCGCCGTTCCCTGAGATGGAAGCTCGCTACAACTGCAAGCTGCTGCCCAGTTCGACGGTTCGGGAAAAATCGAGCCTGCAATGTGCCAGTGTCAGCTTCTCACGCAATATCAGGGGCTATGGCGACAATTACTATCTCGTGGTGCGATGTGCCGGTGGCTGGGCTGGTGACGAGGGCCAGCAGGCCTTCGCTGTGACCGTTGAAATTTCGCACGAAGCCGAAGTGCCGCTGTACGAACGCCTGCGTCAACGTATCCGTGTCAGGGCATGACGGGGTTTTAGCAGGGACTCCGAACCCGCGGGGAGGCCGCGAGAGCCCTGTACGAGAGCAAGTCTGTGGTGCTGATGCCGATGATGGTGGCTATCCTGTTGCACTACGCTCATGATCGCCCAAACCTAGGCACGAAAATCTCTAACCGGCGCATGGCACATCGGCCAGCGATTCAGTCATCACCGAATTCCAACAGCGCTATCGTTCCTGACTTGTTCTGAGGGCGCCTGATGATAGTTTGTCGTTATGCGGCTGAACAACGTGACGGTAGAGGGCTATGACTATGCGACGCCTGTCGAGGATGCGCAGATCGATCAGGTCATCGATCTTGACCTCGGCGAGATTCCGAACGCCAAGGCCGTCATAGGCGGCCAGTTCTATCAGGATCTGGTCGACAACCGGGTCCAGATCGTGGAGCGTATGAACAGCGGCAGTCCGCGCTACCTTTGCTCGGAATGCCTCACGCCCGTCTATCTTGTGTCGACGCCGGATAAGCGGTTTTTCTTTCGGCATCGATCGGAGGAAGACGAATCCTGTTCCGCAAAAACCCGATCGGCACTGACGGCGGAAGAGATCACGGCGCGGAAATATCATGGCCTGCGCGAGAGCGCGCCGCACAAACATATCAAGAGCCTGATTGAGCGCAGCCTGAGGGCGGATATTGTCTTTTCTGACATTGCGGTTGAACGGAACTGGAAAGGCACCGATTCGAGGCGCTTCCGGCGGCCGGATGTTCAGGCCGCACATCCGCAAGGCAAGATCGCGTTCGAGGTGCAACTTTCCACGACCTTCCTCAGCGTAGTCGCCGGGCGCCGCTCCTTCTATCGAAGTGAGGGAGGTCTGCTGGTCTGGGTGTTTGGGTCTTTCGATGCCGGCTATCGACGTCTCACCACAGACGATCTGCTCTATTCCAACAATTCCAATATTTTCATCGTTGATGAGGAAACGACCGAACTTTCCGAACGGACTGGCATCTTCCACATTCGCTGCCATCATCGGATCCCGGTCAGGGACGGCGCGCAGGTTACTGATGCCTGGGAAGAGAAGGTGGTGGCCTTCGCTGACCTTACGCAGGACCGGGAGGGGCAGCGGCTTTTCCTGTTCGACTTTCAGGCAGCCGAGGCCGGATTGCGCGCAGCGATCCAGAAGGAGGCCGATGATGCCAAGGTCATGGCGATACGTATCGATCAGGCCGACCTCCACGAATTCTGGATGGAGCATGGCCGATCGTTTCGCCACACGCCGGAAAATCGTGCGACCTGGGAGCAATTGCGGGAACGATATGAACGTCGGGGGATAGATCTGCCCGAATTTCCCGACAGCCACGAAGCCACGCGAGTCATGCTATCCGCGCTCTACAGTGCGCGGGATGGAAAGCCGGTGGGTTACAAATTCTCCAAGCTGGTGCAGGTCGCGCATCAGGTCGCGGAGGCTTATCCAAGTCTGTTCATCGCTTTTTATAGCGCGGTCGATGCTTACGGTCATGTCGATCTTCTGAACAAACAGGATAGCAGCGGCAAATGGCGTGAGAGACTGAAGGGAGCCGAAGGGATATTCAGTCGTATCAAGCGCGACGATCCGGTGTTTCAGCCAGAGGACAGCGTCAGGACGTTGATGGATTTCCTGTTTCCTGAAATATCCGATCGTGTGGCAACGGCGGTAGAGCGGTATCGGGATAGCTTATTTTGAACGTAACAGGGAGTGATCGGGAGTGTTCTTTTCCGGAAATGACAAGAAGCAATATGCCGTCGCGGATGTCGGATCGGTTAAGGATTTAGGGAACGGCAGCGTACAGATATTTTTACGAAACTCGGATGAAGAAATCATCATCGACGAGGCACAATGGGACAGGGCCCTTGTCCGGACCCCTCAATCCTTTGTCCCCGCAGCTCCAGAGACATATGTGCTGGGAATTTGGTGGGCATCAGAAAACGAGGTCGGCGGATATTACAAGAAGGCAGTGATGGGCTGGTCAATCAGCGGTGACGGATATCTTCATCCCTGGACGGTGGACGGCGTGGATGATGGCCGCAATGATTTGCCTGCAATTCTTCAGCCCGACGGACAGGTGGAGGATCCAATCGACTGCCGATACGAAAATGTCACCGAATGGTATGAAGGGGCGAAGCGCAAAGCGCTGGAAATCGGCTATCATCATTACGCTCAGTTTTCGTGACCCGAAGGCGCCATCAGGCCTTCTCGTTCGATGAGGTGCGATCGGGGCTGGCCATGGGCCTATTCCAACGCAAAATGTATATCTCGCTGGCGGTCAGGCTGCTTCTTCCTGCTCCGAATCATTGCTGGCTTGGACAGGCTTGGTGAGCGCCATCGCGATCGCAGCTGAAACGGAGTTCGCCGCCGTCCTGACTGGGGCCGTTTTGAGATGAGCGTAGCGGGCCGTCGTCTGGACCTGGGTGTGGCCCAAAAGCTTGCCGATCATCGTCAGGTCTTCACCGAGTTCGAGCGCATCCGAAGCAAAGCTGTGACGTAGATCATGAATGCGTACATCCTCCAGACGTGCTCGTTTGCGGATGCGTCGCCAAGGGTGCTGCATGTCGGTCAAATGCCGCCCCTCGACATAGCCTGTGATGACATAAGGGTTCTTGTCGATTTTCTTGATGCCATCCAGGACCTCGAACACGGAATCGCCCACCGGCACGAGTTTGGCGCCTGTCTTCGAATCCGGCAGTCGCAGGACGCCTGCCTTGCGATCGACATACTCCCATTTGAGCGTCTGGATCTCGCCGAGGCGGCATCCGGTGAGCAGCAGGAGGCGAATGCAGTTGACGGCTTCAGGTTCGCTGGTCGCGTCACGTAAAACCTGTCCCAGGCGCGCGAGCTCATCTTCCGTCAAATAACGCTCGCGCTTCACTTCCTTGTATCGCTTGACCTTCCAGCAGGGGTTGGTTCCGTCAGTCAACACTTCCCAGTCGTTGGCGATCGTGAACATGACAGACAATACGCCCAAGGTACGATTGGCTTGATAGGGCTTGTCCTTCATCGAGGCGTGGAGAGCGACGATGTCGGCGCGGGTCACGTCGATCAGGCGATGTGACCCGAGCTTGGGATTGATGAACAATTCAACAGACCGCTTGTATTCGGCCTGTGTGGTTGCCTTGCAGTGGATGGCAACATGTTCGTCAAGGAAGCGCTGCCCGAATTCTTTCATTGTGGGCGAGGCCTTTTTGCGATCGCGGACGCTGGCCGGATCACCGCCCAACCGGACTTCCGACAAATGCTTCATCGCCTCGGTTCTGGCCTGGTCAGGGGTTAGGGCGCCATGAAGCCCGATATTGACCCGCCGCAGGCGCCCGCCGGCCCGGAACTGGGCGAGGTACATCTTTCGGCCGGTGGGATAGATGCGCAGGCCAAAGCCTTTCAGTTCATCATCCCACAGGAAGAATTCCTTGTCAGCAGGGGCGGCTGCATCGACCGCACGCTTCGTGATTTTGACCATCATCCACCTCGGCTTTTCCGGAACATCCGGAATCAAATCGGAATCAATCGGGAGGAAATTGCGTCGTTCCTGATCGTTCATCATCGTAAAGGGATGGCAAAAATAAATCAATAAAAACAGAAATATATGGTGCAATATCCATCGCTGGAGTAAGTCGTCCAAGACCGTGAAAATCGCCCCGTAGCTATCTCATAACCTGAAGGTCGCAGGTTCAAATCCTGCTCCCGCAACCAACCTTTCTGCCGATACGCACAAAAAAGGCGCCCTCCGGGGCGCCTTTTTGCGTTATCGGGGTGGCCGTGGACCGTCCGGCGCCGACCCATCCCTCCCCTCATGCGGCGAGCGCCGCCGAGATGCTCGCGTATGTCGGCAGTTCCGAACTCGGCCTGTCGAACGCGGACACGGAGCGACGACGGGCGGCGTTCGGTGCGAACCGCTTGCCCGTACCACCGGGCCGAAGCGCGCTGCGGCGGTTTCTTGCGCAGTTCAACAATATCCTGATCTACGTGCTGATCGCCGCCGCTGTGCTGACGGCGGGGCTCGGGCACGCCAGCGACGCCGGGGTCATTCTTGCGGTCGTGCTCGCGAACGCCGTCATCGGCTTCATCCAGGAAGGGCGTGCCGAACGCGCGATGGATGCGATCCGCGAGATGCTCGCCCCGCGCGCGAATGTGCTGCGTGGCGGCACGCGCCTGACCATTGCGGCCGAAGACCTGGTACCGGGCGATGTCGTTCTCCTGGATGCGGGCGACCGCGTTCCCGCCGATATCCGGCTTTTCCGAGCACGCGGCCTTGCCGTGCAGGAAGCGGTCCTCACCGGGGAATCCGTGCCGGTCGAGAAGCACAGCGATCCGGTGGCTGCCGAGGTCCCGCTCGGCGATCGCACGGGCATGGCGTTCAGCGGTACGCTGGTGACAAGCGGTCTCGGACGCGGCGTCGTGGTGGCAACCGGCGCGGCGACCGAGATCGGACGGGTCAGCGGACTGCTCTCGCAGGTCGAACCGCTCACCACGCCGCTCGTTCGCCAGATGGATGTATTCGCGCGCTGGCTGACTCTGTTCATCCTGTTCATCGCCGCGCTGCTGCTGCTTTACGGCTCGCTCGTTGCCGGGCGCGACTTTGCCGAGATGTTCATGATCGTGGTGGGCCTGTCGGTCGCAGCGATCCCCGAGGGTCTGCCGGCCGTGCTCACGATCACGCTCGCCGTGGGCGTCCAGGCCATGGCGCGGCGGAATGCCATCGTGCGCCACCTTCCGGCGATCGAAACATTGGGCGCCGTCTCGGTGATCTGCACCGACAAGACGGGCACGCTGACGCGAAACGAGATGATGGCCGCCTCCGCCTCCGTCGATCGTCGCACTTTCTTGCTCGAGGGCGACGGCTATGCGCCGACCGGCAAGCTGACGCTGAACGGAACATCCGCGGCGGAAGAGGATCATCCGGGACTTCAGGCACTCGCCCGCGCCGCAGCGGCGTGCAACGACGCGGGCCTTCGGCATCAGGAAGGCACCTGGAGCGCGGAGGGCGATCCGATGGAAGCCGCGCTGCTGGCTTTCGCCGCGAAGATCGGCGTCGACTGGCAAGCGCTGCGGCATCAGGCGCCGCGCAGCGACGTGCTTCCATTCGATGCGCGGCACCGCTTCATGGCGACGCTCAATCGCACCGGCAGCGGCGGCGTCATCTATGTGAAGGGCGCGCCCGAGCGGATCGTAGCGATGTGCGGGACCGAATTCGACGGCACCGACGAGCAGCCGATCGACCGCGCCTATTGGCGCGCCGAGGCCGAACGCATCGCCAGCAGTGGCGAGCGCGTGCTCGCCTTCGCGATGCGCCGCGCCGGTCCGGGGCAAACGACGCTGGAGTCCGGCGATCTCGATGATGCACTCGTCATGTTGGGCCTCGTCGGTCTCATCGATCCGCCGCGGCCCGAGGCCGTCGCTGCCGTGGCGGAGTGTCGGGCCGCGGGAATTCGCGTCAAGATGATCACCGGGGATCATGCGGGCACGGCAGCGGCGATCGGCCGCCACGTCGGTCTCGCCAATCCCGCACGCGTGCTGACGGGCACCGATCTTGATCGGTTGGACGATGCTGCGCTTGCCGACGCCGTGCTCGACGTCGACGTGTTCGCGCGCACCAGCCCCGAGCACAAGCTGCGGCTGGTGATGGCGCTTCAGGCGCGCGGCCTCACCGTCGCGATGACGGGAGACGGCGTGAACGATGCGCCCGCCCTGAAGCGTGCCGACGCCGGAATCGCCATGGGCTGCAAGGGCAGCGAGGCGGCGAAGGAGGCGGCGAGCCTGGTGCTCGCGGACGACAATTTCGCCTCGATCGCCGCCGCCGTGCGCGAGGGGCGTACGGTCTACGAAAACATCCGCAAGGTGATCAGCTGGACGCTGCCCACCAACGCGGGCGAAGCCGTCACGATCATCTTCGCGCTGCTGTTCGGCCTCGCGCTGCCGGTCACGCCGATCCAGATCCTCTGGGTCAACATGGTGACGGATGTCACGCTCGGCCTCGCGCTCGCCTTCGAGCCTGCCGACGCGGCCACCATGCGCCGGCCGCCGCGGCCGCGCAGCGAGCCGCTGCTGACGCGCGCCTTCATCTGGCACATCGTGCTCGTATCGGGACTGTTCCTCGCGGGCGTGCTCGGCATGTACGGCTACGCCGTGGAGCGGGGGCATTCCGTCGAAACCGCGCGCACGATCGCGGTCAACACGCTTGTCGTGATGGAGATCTTCCATCTGTTCTATATCCGCAACCTGCGGGGGACATCGCTCAGCTGGCGGCTGGTGCGCGGCACGCGGGTCACCTGGGCGATGGTCGGGCTCGTCACCGCGGCGCAGTTCGCGATCACGTACGTTCCCGTGTTGCAGCGGATTTTCGGAACCGCGGCGGTGCCGCTGCGCGAGGGCTTGCTCGTCGTGGGCGTGGGCGCCGTGATGCTCGCGATCATCGAGGCGGAAAAGCAGCTGCGGCTTGCCTTCGCCAGGCCACGGGATGGGGCGGCCTGACACTCCCAAGGGGATGCGGAACGCACCCGAATCGCGCTAGGAGTCTCCCAAACCCCCGAGGAGGAGCTTCACATGCGCGACTATCTGAAATTCTACATCAATGGCGAATGGGTCGATCCCGCGGGCGACGCGAAAACGCTCGACGTGCTCAACCCCGCGACCGAAGCCGTCGCCGGGCGCATCAGCCTCGGCTCCGCGGAGGATGTCGACCGCGCGGTGAAGGCCGCGAAGGCCGCGTTCCACAGCTTCTCGCGCACCAGCCGCGCCGAGCGGCTCGAGCTTCTGCAGGCGATCCTCGCCGAATACACAAAGCGCAGCGGCGAGATGGCCGAGGCGATTACCGAGGAAATGGGCGCGCCCGCGTGGCTTGCGAAGAGCGCGCAGGCCGCGATCGGCGCGGGCCATCTGCACACCGCGATCGAGGTGCTGAAGACCTACAGGTTCCACGAGCCGCGCGGCACGACGATGATCGCGAAGGAGCCGATCGGCGTGTGCGGGTTCATCACGCCGTGGAACTGGCCGATCAACCAGATCGCCTGCAAGGTTGCGCCCGCGCTTGCGACGGGCTGCACGATGGTGCTGAAGCCTTCCGAAATCGCGCCGTTCTCGGCGTGGCTGTGGACCGAGATCCTGCACGCGGCGGGCGTTCCGAAGGGCGTCTACAATCTCGTGAACGGCGACGGGCCGACCGTGGGCGCGGCGATCTCGTCGCACCCGGACGTCGACATGGTGAGCTTCACCGGTTCGACGCGCGCGGGTATCGAAGTCGCCAAGGCCGCCGCGCCGACCGTGAAGCGCGTCGCGCAGGAGCTTGGCGGCAAGTCGCCCAACATTCTGGTCGACGATGACGGCTTCGGCGATGCGGTGAAGCGGGGCGTCGCGCATGTCTTCAACAACTCCGGCCAGTCGTGCAACGCGCCGACGCGCATGTTCGTGCCGCAGGGCCGCATGGACGAGGCGAAGGCAGTGGCGAAGGCGACCGCCGAGGCATGGGCGCCGGGCGACCCCAACGGCAATGCGCGCATGGGGCCGGTCGTTTCCGAGCTGCAGTGGACCAAGATCCAGGGCCTCATCCAGAAGGGCATCGACGAAGGCGCCGAGCTCGTAGCGGGCGGCACCGGCAAGCCCGAGGGGCTGGAAACCGGCTATTACGTGAAGCCCACGGTTTTCGCCAACGTCACCAACGACATGACGGTGGCGCGCGAGGAGATCTTCGGGCCCGTCGTCTCCATTCTCGGCTACGACAGCCTCGACCGCGCGATCGAAGAGGGCAACGACACCGTCTACGGCCTCGCTGCCTACGTGCAGGCGAAGGATATCGAGAAGGCGCGCGAGATCGCGTCGCAGCTGCGCGCCGGGCAGGTCATCATCAATGGCGCGGGCAGCGACCTGATGGCGCCGTTCGGCGGCTACAAACAATCGGGTAACGGCCGCGAATGGGGCGACCATGCGTTCGGCGAGTTCCTCGAGACGAAAGCGATGATCGGCTACGGCGAAGCTGTCGCTGCCGAGTAATCAGTCCTGCGCGTCCGGCACCACGCGGTAAAGGACGCGCAGCACGACGAGGACGGTGAGCCCGAGCAGCGTGCCGATCACCACGAGCGGCACCTGCCCGGCCCCGCACGCGATGCCGACGGCGGCGCAAAGCCAGATGTTGGCCGCGGTCGTCAGGTTCTTCACCTTGTCGCCGCGTACGAAGATCAGGCCTGCGGCGATGAAGCCGACCGCCTGCGCGAGGCCTTCGATCGCGCGCAGCGGATCGGGCTGGGCTTCGGGGCTCTTGACGGCTTCGAACATCATGAGCGCCGAAATCACGATCATCGCCGAGCTCAGCGACACGAGCGCGTGCGTGCGAAGCCCCGCCTCGTGCCCGCGCATTTCCCGATCAAAACCGAACGCCAGCCCGATTGCGGTCGCGGCACCCAGCCGTATGGCGATTTCCTCCCAGGTCATGACTGCTGAATTGCCGTAAGAGGCAAAAGGTTCCTCGCCGACCGGCTGCGGCCTTATCAGTAGCGCGAGCTACGCGCCGCGCCGCCTGCCCCCCATACTCCGGGCGAATACCAGCACGGAGGCCTCTGAATGTCCCTTCGCACACCGATCTGTGATCTGCTCGGCATCGAACACCCGATCCTGCTCGCCGGCATGGGCGGCGTTTCCTATGCCGAGGTGTGCGCGGCGGTTTCGAACGCGGGCGGCTTCGGTTCGCTCGGCATGGCGGGCACCAGCCCTGCCTTCATCCGCGAGCAGATGAAGCGCGTGAAGGATCTGACCGACAAGCCCTTCGGCGTCGATCTCCTCGCCGCGCAGCCCGAAACGCTCACGACAAGCGTCGATGTGATCATCGAAGAGGGCGCGAAGGCGTTTATCGCTGGGCTCGGCGTGCCGACGCCCATCCTTGCGCAGCTGAAGGCGGCTGGCCTTGTCGTCATGTCGATGTGCGGCACGGTCGGCCATGCCCGGAAGGCGGCCGCGGCGGGCTGCGATGTGGTGATCGCGCAGGGCACCGAGGGCGGCGGGCACACCGGCAAGGTGGCGAGCGCCGCGCTCTGGCCGCAGTGCGTCGATGCGGTCGACGTTCCGGTGATCGCCGCGGGCGGGCTTTATGACGGGCGCGGCCTCGCCGCTGCGCTCGCCTTCGGGTGTCAGGGCGTCTGGATGGGCACGCGCTTCATCGCCAGCCACGAGGCGCACGCGGGCCAGGCCTACAAGGATGCGATCGTCGCGATGCGCGACGATTCAACAACGATCAGCCGGGGCTTCACGGGCAAGACGCTGCGCGCCATCGCCAACGACACCACCGAGTATTTCGATCGGCATCCCGAGGAACTGAAGCCGTTCCCGCTTCAGGTGATGGAAGCCGCGCAGGCGAACCGGCTGGGGCCGATTGCCGGAATCCTCGACGTTGATCCGGCGACGCAGTGCCTCGCGGCGGGGCAGGGCGGCGGCGGCGTCGATGCGATTCTGAGCTGCGCCGAGATCGTCGCGCGCACGCTCGCCGAGACGAAGGCGGCTTTAAGCCGGCTGCGTGCTTTCGGCTGAGGCCATCGCGAGCGCGGCGGCGTAATCGGGCGCGAAGCGCACCTTGCCGCTGCGGGGGCCGAGGTCATTGCGGCGCAGCACCTGCGCGGGCTGGGGCTGCACGCTTGAGAAAATCACCGCGGCGCCGTGTCTGTGCGCCATGCTGACGAAATCCTTGATGCCTTCGACCCCGCTCGCGTCGAGCAGCGGCACCTCGCGCATCCGCAGGATGATGACACGCGGCGGCTGGCCCATCCGGCGCAGCGTTTCAACGAGATCGGAGGCGACGCCGAAGAAGAACGGCCCGCTGATGCGGAACACCTCTACGCCCGGCGGCAGGTCGTCCCGCTGCCCGGCATCCTCGGTTTCCACCTCGCGCACCGTAACGGCGACCGTGCGGCTCATCCGTTCCATGAACATCAGGCTGGCGAGCGTGACGCCGACACCGATCGCCACGGTAAGGTCGACGAGCACGGTAAGCGCGAAGGTCAGCAGCAGCACGACGCGGTCGCCCACCGGCATCGCGCGGATGCGCAGGAGCCGCTCGTACTCGCTCATCCCCCACGCCACCATGAACAGGATCGCGGCGAGCGCCGCCATGGGGATATAGCCCATCAGCTTCGTGCCGAAGGCCATGAACAGCAGCAGGAACAGCGCGTGGAATATGCCCGCAACCGGCGTGCGCCCGCCCGCGCGGATGTTGGTCGCGGTGCGCGCGATGGCGCCCGTCGCCGGCAGCCCGCCGAACAGCGCGGAGGCGAGATTGGCCACGCCTTGCCCGACGAGTTCCTGGTTGGAACGGTGCCGATATCCGGTCATGCCGTCGGCGACGACGGCGGAGAGCAGCGCTTCGATTCCGGCAAGGAACGCAATCGTGAACGCCGCCGGCAGCACGGCCGTCACCTTGTCGAGCCCGAGCGCCGGTATGTGCGGCATCGGAAGCCCGGAGGGGATGTTCGGGAAACGCGAGCCGACGGTATCGACGGCAAGCCCGAGCAGCGAGACGGCGAGTGCCGCAACGACCACGGCGACGAGGAAACCCGGCACTTTCGGCGCGAAACGGCGCAGCACGATGATGATGCCGAGCGACACGGCGCCGACCGCGAGCGTGGCAAGGTCGATGGTCCCGATCGCCTGCCCATAGGCGGCGATCTTGGGCAGGAAGTCGGCGGGCACCTCTGCCATGCGCAGGCCGAGAAAGTCCTTTACCTGCGTTGCCGCGATGATGACCGCGATGCCGGCGGTGAAGCCGGTGACGACGGGGTGCGGGATGAACTTGATGAGGCTGCCCAGCCGCGCGTAGCCCGCCACGAGCAGGATCGCGCCCGCCATCAGCGTGGCGAGCACGAGCCCGTCATAGCCATGCTCTGCGATGATGTTGAACACGACGACGACGAAGGCGCCGGTCGGCCCGCCGATCTGCGTGCGCGAACCTCCGAGCGCGGAGATCAGGAACCCGGCGACGACCGCCGTCACCAGCCCCTTGTCGGGCGAAGCGCCGCTCGCGATGCCGAGCGCCATGGCAAGCGGCAGCGCGACGATGGCGACGGTCAAGCCCGCAAGCGCATCGGCGCGCAACCCGGCCAAGCCGTAGCCTTCGCGGAGCACGGTTACGAGCTTCGGCGTGAATGAAGCGGGCAGGACGCCAGACATCGGCAACTCCCCCGGGAATCTCACAGGATGTCGCCTTGCTAGGCCCGAATTATGGCAAAATCATCCCGGAATGTTCCGGAAACCGGGGCACGGGCTGTGGGCAAACCCGCCTACCCCTCTTGCGGTGTCCCCGCAGCTCGCAGGATCGCCTTCTTGATGCGCGGGTAGGTTCCGCAGCGGCAGAGATTGGTGATTCCCGTCTTGATGTCGTCTTCGGTAGGCTTCGGCGTGTCTTTCAGGAACGCCGCCGCCGCCATGATCATGCCTGGCTGGCAATAGCCGCATTGCGGCACCTGCTCGGCGATCCATGCCTGCTGCACGGGGTGGCTGCCGTCTTTCGACAGGCCCTCGATCGTGGTGACGAACGTGCCTTCGATGTCGCCGATGTTCACCTGGCAGCTGCGCTGTGCCTGCCCGTCGATGTGCACTGTGCAGGCGCCGCAAAGCCCCGCCCCGCAGCCGAACTTGGTGCCGGTAAGGTTCATTGCGTCGCGCAGTGCCCAGAGCAGCGGCGTTTCGGCCGGCAGGTCAAAAGCGACAGGATTGCCGTTGATGGTGAAGCGAGTCATGACGAGGTGAGATTTAGCCGGGGAGAGAGCCGAATGGAACTGCAAACGCTGTCGCTCGCCGTGGCGGACGGAATCGCGCGCGTGACGATGACGCGAGGGCAGGCGTTCAACACCATGACCGAAGCGTTCTGGACTGAGATCGTGGACGTTTTCGAAGCGATCGAGGCGGACCCGTCGGTGCGCGCGGTGCTGATCGTTTCGACCGGCAAGCACTTCACCGCAGGGCTCGATCTCGAATGGGCGGGTGCGGACCTGCTGGCAGCGGGAGACGGGGAAATCGCCCGGCAGCGGCTCGCGCTGCGCCGCAAGGTCAAGGCGATGCAGAAGAGCTTCACGGTTGTCGACACGTGCAAGGCGCCGGTGATCGCGGTGGTGCAGGGCGGCTGCATCGGCGGCGGCGTCGATCTCGTCACGGCCTGCGATATCCGCATCGGCACGGCGGATTGTTTTTTCAGTATTCAGGAGATCAACGTCGGCATCGTCGCCGATGTCGGCACGCTGCAGCGCATCCCGCATCTGCTGCCGCAGGGGCTGGTGCGCGAACTCGCCTACACGGGGCGGCGGTTTATGGCGGACGAAGCCGTGCGCCAGGGCTTCCTGAACCGCGCCCTGCCCACGCACGACGAGGCGATCGCCGCCGGCGAGGCGCTGGCGCGGGAGATCGCATCGAAATCGCCCGTCGCCATTCAGGGCACCAAGGCGGTGCTGAATCGCGGCCGCGACCAGAGCATCGCCGAGGGGCTCGATTATGTGGCGATCTGGAATTCGGCGTTCCTGCCGGGTGCGGATCTCGGCGAGGCGATGGGCGCGCAGCTGCAGAAGCGGCCGCCCCGCTTCGAGGATGCGGTTTGAACCACGGCGCGCGCTGGAAAGCGCCGGGTGCGGCAAGCTATCGCTTGTTCGCGAATCGGCGCGCATCTATAAGGCGCGCCAAATCGATTCCGTCGGTGCGTTCGCGCGCCGACCGTCCGTATGGGAACTAGTGGGGGTTTGATGCGCGGATTTAACAGCCGTTTCAGGGCATTGGCCGTCGCCGCAGCGCTGACGTTCGGCGCCGTTCAGGCACAGGCGCAGGACGCGGCGGCTCCGGCCGCCGCCACGGTCGAGCAGGCTGCTGAAGCCGCTCCGGTCGCGGAAACGGCGGCACCTGCCGTCAATCTGGCGAACATGGGCACAGCGCCCGACGCCACGATCGGCCAGCCGCAGGGCGGCTGGCACATTCAGCCGCAGGTGACCGAGCTTGGTCAGCGCGGTTCGGATTTCAACACCGCGCTGCTCCTCATCATGGGCGTGATCACGGCCTTCGTGTTCGCATTGCTGATCTGGTCGATGTTCCGATTCCGCCGCAGCGCGAATCCTGTCCCTTCGAAGACGACGCACAACGTGTTCATCGAGGTGGTGTGGACGCTGGTGCCCGTGCTCGTGCTCGTCGGCATCGCCATCCCCTCGTTCAAGCTGCTCGCCGCGCAATATGATCCGCCGAAGGCCGATCTCACGATCAAGGCGACCGGCCACCAGTGGTACTGGAGCTACGAATATCCCGATCAGGGCAGCTTCGGCTTCGATGCGGTGATGCTCTCGGATGCGGACGCCGCGAAGGCGAACGAGCCGCGCAACCTCGCGACCGACAACCGCGTCGTCGTCCCCGTCGGCGCCGTCGTGAAGGTGCTGCTGACCGCGTCTGACGTGATCCACAGCTGGGCGGTTCCGGCCTTCTGGGTGAAGATGGATGCCGTTCCCGGCCGCGTGAACGAAACCTGGTTCAAGGCCGATCGCGAAGGCCTTTACTACGGCCAGTGCTCGGAGCTTTGCGGCACCAAGCACGGCTTCATGCCGATCGCGGTCGAGGTCGTGTCGAAGGACAAGTTCGACGCATGGGTCGCCGCGCGCCAGGCTGATGCCGGTGTCGAGGTTGCCGCTGCAGCGCCTGCGGCTGCGGCGCCCACCGCTGCGGCGCCTGCGGCCGACGCCCCCGCCGCACCGGAAGCGGCGCCTGCCGCTGCCGCCGAAACGCTTTAAGATCAAGTTCGGGTAGGAACGACACTCATGGCCGAGACCACCGCCGCCCACTACGACGCCCACGGCGATCACGCCCACGCGCATCACGACGATCATCACACGCCGGGCTTCTTCGCCCGCTGGTTCCTGTCCACGAACCACAAGGACATCGGGACGCTGTACCTGATCTTCGCGATCGTCGCGGGTATCATCGGCGGCGCGATCTCGGGCATCATGCGCCTCGAGCTTGCCGAGCCGGGTATGCAGTATCTGCCCGGTTGGGTCGGCGGCAACGTTGATGCCGCGTATCACATGTGGAACGCGTTCATCACCGCGCACGGTCTCATCATGGTGTTCTTCATGGTGATGCCCGCGATGATCGGCGGCTTCGGCAACTGGTTCGTTCCCATCATGATCGGCGCGCCGGACATGGCGTTCCCGCGCATGAACAACATCTCATTCTGGCTCATCATTCCGGCCTTCCTGCTGCTGCTCGCCTCGATGTTCGTCGAAGGGCCGGCAGGCTTCAATGGCGCGGGTACGGGCTGGACGGTCTATCCGACACTGTCGACGACCGGCCATCCCGGGCCGGCGGTCGACCTTGCGATCTTCTCGCTGCACCTCGCGGGCGCGTCGTCGATCCTCGGCGCGATCAATTTCATCACCACCATCTTCAACATGCGCGCGCCGGGCATGACGCTGCACAAGATGCCGCTGTTCGTGTGGTCGGTGCTCGTCACGGCGTGGCTGCTGCTGCTCTCGCTCCCGGTTCTCGCCGGCGCGATCACCATGATGCTGACGGACCGCAACTTCGGCACGACGTTCTTCGATCCGGCCGGCGGCGGTGACCCCGTGCTCTACCAGCACCTGTTCTGGTTCTTCGGTCACCCCGAAGTGTACATCATGATCCTGCCGGGCTTCGGCATCATCAGCCAGATCGTGGCGACGTTCAGCCGCAAGCCCGCCTTCGGCTACCTCGGCATGGCCTATGCGATGGTTGCGATCGGCTTCATCGGCTTCATCGTGTGGGCGCACCACATGTACACGGTCGGCCTCGACGTGAACGTGAAGCTCTACTTCACGGCCGCGACGATGATCATCGCGGTGCCCACCGGCATCAAGATCTTCTCGTGGATCGCTACCATGTGGGGCGGCTCGATCAGCTTCGAAACGCCGATGCTGTGGGCGATCGGCTTCATCATCATGTTCACGCTCGGCGGCGTCACCGGCGTCGTTCTGTCGAACGCGGGCGTCGATACGATCATGCACGACACCTACTACGTGGTGGCGCACTTCCACTACGTGCTCTCGCTCGGCGCGGTGTTCGCGCTGTTCGCGGGCTTCTACTACTGGTTCCCGAAGATGTCGGGCCGGATGTACAACGAGTTCCTCGGCAAGCTGCACTTCTGGGTGTTCTTCATCGGCGTGAACGTGATGTTCTTCCCGATGCACTTCCTGGGCCAGGATGGTATGCCGCGCCGCTACCCGGATTATCCGGATGCGTTCGCCTACTGGAACCACATCGCGTCGCTCGGCTACGTCATCATGGCCGTGGGCATGGTGTTCTTCTTCGTGAACGTCATCATCTCGCTGATCGGCGGCAAGAAGGCTGCCGACAATCCGTGGGGTGAGGGTGCAACGACGCTCGAGTGGACGCTGTCTTCGCCACCGCCGTTCCACCAGTTCGAAACGCTGCCGGAAATCAAGTAAGGCACATTGGTGGCCAGCGTACCCGCCGTTTCCGTCACGCCGGTCAGCGACTTCGCTGACTGGCGCGACTATTTCGCGCTGCTAAAGCCGCGCGTGATGACGCTCGTCGTCTTCACGGGGCTTTGCGGCCTGCTGGCGGCGCCTGGCCATATCCACCCGGTGATCGGCTTCACGGCGGTGCTTTGCATCGCGGTCGCGGCCGGCGCTTCGGGCGCGCTCAACATGTGGTACGAGGCCGATCTCGATGCGCGCATGAAGCGCACGGCGAATCGGCCCATCCCGGCCGGGCGCATCGACCCGGCTTCGGCATTCGGCTTCGCCGTCAGCCTCGCCATCGGCGCAGTCGCCGTGATGGCGCTCGCCGTGAACTTCGCGTCGGCGCTGCTGCTCACCGTCTCGATCCTGTTCTACGTGTTCGTCTACACGGTCTGGCTGAAGCGCCGCACGCCGCAGAACATCGTCATCGGCGGTGCCGCCGGCGCGTTTCCGCCGGTGATCGGCTGGGCGGCGGTCACGGGCGACGTGACGGCACTGCCGATCCTGCTGTTCGCGCTCGTTTTCCTGTGGACGCCGCCGCATTTCTGGAGCCTCGCGCTCTTCGTTCGCGGCGACTACGCGAACGCGGGCGTGCCGATGCTTCCCGTGACGCACGGCGAGCGTGCGACACGCATCCATATCCTTGCCTATACGCCGCTCCTTGTTGCGGTCAGCCTGCTGCCATGGGCGATGCGCCTCACCGGCGTAATCTACGGCGTGACGGCGGCGTTGCTCGGCGCGGTGTTCATGACGCTTGCCGTCGCGGTGTTCCGGAACGATGCGACCGATCCCGCCGCGATGCGCCCCGAGCGCCGCCTGTTTGCCTTCTCCGTCCTCTATCTCTTCGTCATGTTCGGCGCGCTCGTCGCCGATCGCTGGCTGCTGGCTTGATCATGGCGGACGACGACCTTCAGAAGAAGCGGAAGAGCCGCAATCTCGTGCTCGGCGCGGTGCTCATCGGGCTTGCCGTGCTGTTCTACGCCATCACGATCGCGAGGATGGGATGAGCGGCGAAAACGGCATCCGCCGCACCGGGCTTATCGCGGGCGGCGTCGCGGTGGCGATGCTCGGCCTCGCCTATGCGAGCGTGCCGCTCTACCGCCTGTTCTGTCAGGTCACCGGCTTCGGCGGCACCACGATGCGCGTCGATGAGGCCGCTGCCCCGAATGCGGTCGACAAGCTCATCAAGGTCCGCTTCGACGCAAACGTGGCGCCCGGCCTCGCGTGGACGTTCAAGCCTGTGCAGACGCAGGCGACGATCCGCATCGGCGAGCGCAAGATGGCCTTCTATCAGGCGACGAATCTGACCGACAAGCCGATCACCGGCATGGCGACCTACAATGTCTCGCCCGACACGGCCGGTAGCTATTTCATGAAGATCCACTGTTTCTGCTTCGATCAGCAGACGCTGCAGCCCGGCGAGACGGTGGACATGCCGGTCAGCTACTATATCGACCCGGCGATTCTGGAAGACGCGAACGCCCGCCGGATCGACGAGATCACGCTCAGCTATACCTTCTTCCCTCAGGAAGAAGAGACGAATAAGACAGCAGCCAATACGGCCGTAAAGGCGGCCGACGGAACACAGGGGTAAGACCATGGCCGGTGCCAAGAACCACGACTTCCACATCCTGCCGCCGAGCCCGTGGCCGATCATCGGCGCGTTCACGGCGCTCACGATGGCGGCCGGCGGCGTCGGCTGGATGCATGAGCAGGCGTGGGGCGGCTGGGTCTTCTTCCTCGGCTTCGCGGGCGTTCTCTTCACCTTCTACAGCTGGTGGTCGGATGTGATCCGCGAAGCGAACACGGGCGATCACACGCCGGTGGTGCAGCTGCACCACCGCTACGGCATGATCCTGTTCATCGCGTCTGAAGTGATGTTCTTCGTCGCGTGGTTCTGGGCCTATTTCGACGCCGCGCTGTACCCGGACACGGGCGAAGCGGTCGGCGGCGTCTGGCCGCCGCACGGTATCGAGGTGCTCGATCCGTTCGTCTATCCGCTGCTCAACACGCTCATCCTGCTGCTCTCGGGCACCACAGTCACGTGGGCGCATCATGCGCTGATCCACGGCGACCGCGAAGGGCTGAAGAAGGGCCTGTGGCTCACCATCATCCTCGGCTTCATCTTCTCGTGCGTGCAGGCGTATGAATACAGCCACGCCGCCTTCGGCATGGCCGGAAACATCTACGGCGCCACCTTCTACATGGCGACCGGCTTCCACGGTTTCCACGTCATCGTCGGGACGATCTTCCTGATCGTCTGCCTCATCCGCACCTACAAGGGCGACTTCACGCCGAAGCAGCATTTCGGCTTCGAAGCGGCTGCCTGGTACTGGCACTTCGTCGACGTCGTCTGGCTGTTCCTCTTCGTGGCGATCTACGTCTGGGGCAGCGACTTCGGCGCGGCAGTCGTCGCAGGCCATTGATGGCGTCCGGCCCGGACGGCGTCGGCGCTGTCGACCCGGTCCGGGCCGCGCTCAAAGGCTGCTGCCCGCGCTGCGGCAAGGGCAGGCTCTACCGCAATCTCCTTGAATTCACGGATCGCTGTCCCGCGTGCGGGCTCGATATCGCTGGGTTCAATGTGGGTGATGGGCCTGCTGCGTTCCTGATATTCCTGCTCGGTTTCCTCGTCGTCGGTCTCGCCATGTGGCTGGAGTTCGGCGCGCATCCGCCGTGGTGGGTCCACGCGCTGCTCTGGCCGCCGATCCTCGTCGTGCTCACCGTCTGGGGCCTGCGCGTCGGCAAGGCGATCCTGCTCGCGCTCGAATTCCGGAACGAGGCCGCGGAAGGCCGGCTCAGCGACAAGTCCGATCGCTGATGCGCCTGCCGCTAATGCCGACGCTGATGGTTGCCGTGATGGTGCCGGTGATGATCGGCCTCGGTTTCTGGCAGCTGCACCGCGCGGAGTGGAAGGCGGATCTGCTCGTGCGGCTGGAAGCGCAGGCGAAGCTGCCGGTTCTCGAGACCGCCCGTCTTTCCGATGATCTGGAATTTCGCCGCGTCCGCCTGATGGTGGATTGCCCCGCTTCGTCTGCGCGGGGCCGCAGCGGCAAGAACGCGGCGGGGCAGGTCGGCTTTTCGATGCTGCTGCTTTGCAACGCCGGGCCACAGCCGGTCCTCGTCGATGCCGGGTGGTCCGATCGCCCCGATGGCTGGACGAAACTGGCCGCGCCGTGGCCGCCCAAGGGTGCGTTCACCGTTACCGGCACGCTCGTCCGCACGGGCGGGGCAGGACCGCGCTACACGCTCGTCTCCGACGCCGCGCCCGCACCGTTGGTACCGAGCGCGCCGCCTTCGCCCGAAGATATACCCAACAACCACATGGCCTATGCCGTGCAGTGGTTCGCCTTCGCGGCCACGCTCGGCATTATCTTTGCGGTTTACGTGTCGCGGCTGAGACGAGGGAAATGATGGATCTGCCAAAGGTCGAGGTGCCGACGATCGCGATTGCCGGCAGCACGCAGCGCTTTCCCGTGCGGCGTATCTTCTGCGTCGGCCAGAACTATGCCGATCACGCGCGCGAAATGGGCTCGAACCCCGATCGCGAGCAGCCCTTCTTCTTTTCAAAACCCGCCGATGCGGTCGTCGAAAGTGGTGCGGTGCTCCCGTTCCCGCGCCAGACAAACAATCTCCACCATGAGGTCGAGCTTGTCGTCGCGCTCGGCGCGGGTGGCAGCGACGTGTCCGCCCAGGATGCGGCGGCCATGGTCTTCGGCCACGCCGTCGGCATCGATCTTACCCGCCGTGACCTGCAGGCCGATGCGAAGGCGAAGGGCCGCCCGTGGGACATGGCGAAGGGCTTTGACGCGTCCGCCCCTGTCGGTGCGCTCACGCCCGGCGCGCCGCCTGCTGCGGGCGCCATCACGCTCCGCGTGAACGGTGATCTGCGCCAAAACGGGGATCTCTCGCAGATGATCTGGAACGTGGCGGAGGTCATCTCGACGCTCTCCACCTACGTGGCGCTCGCCCCCGGCGACCTCATCTTCACCGGCACACCCGCCGGCGTTGGGCCGATCCAGCCGGGCGAAACGGTGGTCGCTGAAATCTCAGGTACGGCGCCGGTCGAGATTCGCTTCACGGCCTAAACCGGATCGCTGCGATCACGCTGTTCCGAAGCCCCGCCCTGCGCCTTGATGAAGCTGATCTTGCCCTGCGGCTCGATGATCGCCCACGCGACCTCTTTCAGTGAGGCGATGCCGGCGAGGCGCATTTCCGATTCCAGTTCCGATCGCGTCACGCGGTCCCGTCGCAGGTTCTCGACGATGATCGTGCCGTCGCGCACGACGACGCGCGGCTTGCCGTCGAGCAGGCGCTCCATCGCGGGAAACAAATACGTGATCCAGCTCAGCAGCAGCGCGAGGAAACCGAATGTGGCGACGGCGAGCAGCGCGCCGGTGAGGCTGAAATCATTGTGCGTGACACCCTGCTGAATAAGGTCGCCCATCACGATCATCACCAGCAGTTCGAAGGGCGTCAGCTGACCGAGCTCGCGCTTACCGAGCAGCCGCAGCAGCAGGTAGAGGATGACGAAGACCGCCGAGGCGCGCAGCACGATATCCATCAGGGCCGCACCTCAAGCCGGACCGGAAGCGCGGCGAGCAGCGTTTCCCCGTCGTAGAGCGTAACGCGCCCCGTCGTGCCGGCGACGAGTGCCGGATTAATCTGGCCGTCCACCTTGACGCGCAGCGTGTCGCCCGCAGCGAGCGGCGCGTATTCGAAGCGGTAGCCGCCGCGTCCATAGCTTTCGTCGGCAGCGGCCGGGATCATCGTGTTGATCGTCAGCTCGTGCCAGTAGGCGGGCGAAACCGCGATTACGGGTTGGGCAATCGCGTGCGCGGCGTCGATGCGCATCCGCATTTCGAAAACCATGCCGCTGCGCGCGATTTGGGGCGCTTCCAGCGTCAGCCGTGCCGTCGGCCCGGCCGCGCTCCGCGAAGGGTTCGGCAGGCCGCCGAGCGCTCCTGAAACCGCGATCAGGATGAGCGTGGCAAGAACGATGAACGACAGCGGGCTGGCGCTCCGGTGCCATTGGCTGGTGCGGAGGTGCGTTTGCGTGATGCCGTCCGGGTAACGGTCGCCCATGTGTCTCTCCCGGGGGCACAATCCCGGAAGGGGGCGGAAGGTTCCCGTCAGGAAAGCGCGGCGCCGCCGTAAGCCGCGGCCGGATAGCGCACGACGAGCAATTGCCGTGCGCGTCGGATCGAGCGGATCGGCGGGAGCGCGATCGAGTCTGCCGATACGGCGGGGACAATGGGGCGCAGGAACGCTGCGTCGAGCGCCGCGCGATCTATGCCCTCCATCGTTTCTGCGGGAAATCGGCGGCGCAGGCCCTCGCTCTCGTGCGCGCGCGGTAGAATACGCGCCTTGAGGCGGCGGCCGACGGAAACCCGGATGGGCAGGCCGGCGCAGACCTTGATCCAGCTGTTCCAGCTGATGCCCGCGCGGCGCATGATTTCGCTCTGGGATCCGGTAAGCGGCGCGATATCCGCCACCAGCGCCGGGTTCACGATACACATTCCGGGCTTGCCGCGCGTCACATCCACTCTCCTCAACGTCTATTTGGAAGCCACGTATCGGTGCGCGCTCATATTTTCTGTTTCCCGCCCCATGACGATCGGGAATAGCGCCGGATTATACGCTATTTGTTGCGATGCTCGTCGCTTCCCGATAAGTCCGCGCGGCTATGCGGTACATCAGCACGCGCGGGGGAGCACCCGCACTCGATTTTCGGGGCGTCACGCTCGCCGGTCTCGCGTCGGACGGCGGCCTTTACGTGCCGGAGGAATGGCCGGTTCTGTCGAAAGACGAGATCGCCGCGCTCTCCGGCCTCAGCTACGCTGACACGGCCTTCGCGATCTTTCGCCGCTTCACCGGCGATTCGATCGCCGACGCGGATCTCAAGCGTCTGATCGACGAAGCCTACGCGAGCTTCAACCACGCCGCGGTCACGCCGCTCGTCCAGCTTGATGAACGCCATTTCCTGCTCGAGCTGTTCCACGGCCCGACGCTCGCGTTCAAGGACGTTGCGCTGCAGTTCCTCGGCCTGCTGTTCGAGCATTTCCTGAAAGGTGCCGGGCGCCACCTCACGATCGTCGGCGCCACCTCGGGCGATACCGGCTCTGCCGCGATCCAGGCGCTTGCGGGACGCGAGCATGTCGACGTCTTCATGCTGCACCCGGAAGGCCGCGTCAGCGACGTGCAGCGCCGCCAGATGACGACGGTGATGGCGCCCAACATCCACAACATCGCGATTTCCGGCACGTTCGACGACGCGCAGGCGATGGTGAAGCGCATGTTCGGCGATAGGGACGTGACGAGTCGCTTCGAGATCAGCGCCGTCAATTCGATCAACTGGGCGCGCCTGATGGCGCAGGTCGTCTATTATTTCTACGCCGCCGTCCGCCTCGGCGCGCCGCACCGCGCGGTCGCCTTCTCGGTGCCGACGGGCAATTTCGGCGACGTGTTCGCGGGCTATGTCGCGGCGCGCATGGGGCTTCCCGTCGCGCGGCTAATCGTGGCAACCAACATCAACGATATCCTGCACCGCGCGCTCTCCGCCGGAGACTATTCGGCTGGCACCGTGACGCCAACCGCGGCACCCTCGATGGACATTCAGGTGTCGAGCAATTTCGAACGCTTGCTCTTCGACCTCGCGGACCGCGACGGCGCGACGCTCACCGCGATGATGCGGGCCTTCGACGCGTCGAAGGTGATGGAGATTCCCGCCGCCATGCGCGCCCGCGCTGCCGAGCGCTTCACCAGCTGCCGCGTCGATGAGGACGAGATGGCGCTCACGCTGCGCTGGGCCTCCGAGAAGGCCGGGAACATCCTCGATCCACACACCGCGATCGGCCTCGCCGCCGCGCGCGCGGCCGATCTCGATCCCGCAATTCCCGTCGTGACGCTCGCGACCGCGCACCCCGCGAAGTTCCGCGATGCCGTGGAGCGCGCGACCGGCGTGCGCCCCGTGCTGCCCGCGCGCCTTTCCGGCCTCTTCGACCGCGAGGAGAGCTTCACGTCGCTCCCCGGCGATTATGCCGCTGTCCGCGATTTCGTCACGGCGAGGGCCACGCCTAGATGATGCGTCTCTCGACGCTCGCGAACGGGCTTCGCGTGGCGACGCGCGAGATGCCGAGCGTCGAGACGGTGTCGGTGGGCCTGTTCGCGGACATCGGTTCGCGCCACGAGCACGCGCGGGAAAACGGCCTCGCGCACCTCTTCGAGCACATGGTGTTCAAGGGCGCGGGCGGACGCAGCGCGCGCGCCATCGCCGAGGCGATCGAGGATGTGGGTGGCGAGCTCAACGCCGCGACGAGCCGCGAGACGACCGTGTTCTCCGCCCGCCTGCTGGCGGATGACCTCGCGCTCGGCACCGGCATCATTGCCGATCTCGTGCGCCTGCCGCATTTCGACGACGAGGAACTCGAACGCGAAAAACGCGTCGTGCTCCAGGAACTCGGCGAGGCGCGCGACACGCCGGGCGACATTATTTTCGACAATCTCCAGTCGGTCGCCTTCCCGGGCCAGCCGCTCGGCCGCTCGATCCTCGGCGACGAGTCGAGCGTCGGCGGTCTCGCGCGCGCGGACCTCGTACGCTGGCAAGAGCGTTACCGGCCGGACGGGCTGATCCTCGTCGCGGCGGGCAAGGTCGATCACGACATGCTCGTCGATCTTGCCGCCGTGCGCTTCGGCGATCTCGTCCATGCGGAGCCCACGCTTCCCGAGCCAGCGACCTTCGTCGGCGGCCTTTCGGCGGACCCGCGCCGCTTCGAGCAGGCGCATCTCGCGCTTGGTTTTGCAGCGCCGCGCGCGCTCGCGCCTGATTATTTCGCGGCGCGTCTGTTCGCGGAGGCCGTGGGCGGCGGCATGTCTTCGCGCCTGTTTCAGTCGGTGCGCGAGGAGCGGGGGCTTGCGTACAGCATCTATGCCGCCGTGCAGGCATTCGACGATGCGGGCCTGTTCTATGTGTATCTCGCCACCGAGCGGCGCGAGGCGGCGGCGGCGATGGCACTCGTGCGTGAGGAACTGGCCCGTGCCGTGACGGATCTCGAGCCCGCCGAGCTGGCGCGCGCCCGCGCGCTGGTGAAGGCGGGGCTGCTGATGAACCTCGAAAGCACGGAGGGGCAGGCGAGCTATGTCGCCCGTCAGCTCGCGCTCTACGGCCGCCTCGTCGAGCCCTCCGACGTTGTGGCGGAAATTGATGCGGTGACGCTTGAAGACGCCCGCGCTGCCGGCGCCGCGATGCTCGCCGGGCCATCGGCGCGCGCCTCCGTGGGGGCGGCCGAGAAGGCGCTCGCGGCCTGATGGCGCTCGAAACGCTCGTCACCGAACCCTGGGCCGATTTCGGCCTCGTTGACAGCGGCCACGGCCGCAAGCTCGAGCGCTATGGCCCGTGGCGCTTCATCCGCCCGGAACCGCAGGCGATGTGGACGCCAGCCACCCCGGACTGGCGTGCCGACGGCGAGTTCGTGGGCGGATCGGACGCGGAAGGCGGCGGGCGCTGGACGCTCGCGCCGAAAGTGCCGCCAAGCTGGCCGCTTTCGCGCGGCGGCGTGAAGTTCTGGGCCTCCAACACACCCTTTCGCCACCTCGCCTTCTTCCCGGACATGGCGCCGCAGTGGGACTGGATCGCGGACCGCATCGCGCCCGGCGACGAGGTGCTGAACCTCTTCGGCTACACTGGCGTCGCCAGCCTCGTGATGGCCGCGAAGGGCGCACGCGTCACGCATGTCGATGCGTCGAAAAAGGCGGTCGGCGCGGCGGTCGAAAACCAGAAGCTCTCCGGCCTCGGCGACGCGCCGATCCGCTGGATCATCGATGACGCGCTGAAGTTCGTGGAGCGCGAGGTGCGCCGCGGTCGCCGCTATGCGGGCATCATCCTCGATCCGCCCAAATACGGACGCGGCCCCAAGGGCGAGGTGTGGGAACTCGACGAGAAGCTCGCCGCGCTGATGAGCGCCTGTGCCGCACTGCTGGACGACCGCTCGAAGTTCCTCGTCCTCACCGCCTACGCCGTGCGCCTGTCCGCCATCGCCATCGCCAACCTCACCGAAGAGGTGACACGCCCGCTCGGCGGCAGCGTGCAGGCGGGCGAAATGACGATCCGCGAGGAAGCGCGGGGGCTACTCCTGCCGACAGCGATCTTCGCCCGCTGGTCGCGGTGAACGAAGTCGCGCGCGGTTTCGTGACGAGGTCGTGATGCGCGCGTTCAATATCGAACCAGTCCGCACGCCCACCGCGCTCGATGCCATCCGGCTGCTCTTTCGCGCGTACGAGGCATCGCTCGACGTCGACCTCGCCTATCAGGATTTCGAAACCGAACTCGCCCGGCTCCCTGGCAAATACGCACCACCGGGCGGTGAATTGCTGCTGGCAACCGCCAATGGGTACCCTATGGCCTGCGCGGCGCTGCGCCCCATGCCGTGGGATGGAGGGGGCGAAATGAAACGGCTCTTCGTTCGCCCAGAAGCGCGGGGTGCGGGTGTCGGTCGGGCGCTCCTCGATCGGCTTATCGCAACGGCCCGCTCACGGGGCTATCGGGAGCTATGGCTGGATACGCTGCCGACGATGCACACCGCGCAGCAGCTTTATCGCCGCTATGGGTTTGAAGAGGCAGAGGCTTACTACGAAACGCCCGTCGCCGGCACAGTCTTCATGCGGTACGAACTTTAAGACGCCTGGGTGTCCTACGCGTCGTGGCTCACCGCGATCGGCTTCATCTGCCGCATACGCTGCAGCTCGGCCTTGAAGCGGGCGAGCTCCTGGCCTTCCAGTTGTTCCTGGATCGGCAGCTTCGCGGAACGCGGGTTCACCGGGCGGCCGGCGACGTGGACCTCGTAGTGGAGGTGCGGGCCGGTCGAAAGCCCGGTGGAGCCGACGTTGCCAATCACGTCGCCTGCGCCGACGCGCTGGCCGCTGCGCGATGAGATGCGCGAAAGGTGGCTGTAGGTGGTGACGATGCCGCTGGCGTGGCGCACCTGCACCTGGTTGCCGTAGCCGCCGTTGCGACCCGCGAAGATGACGGTGCCCGGCGCTGTGGACATCACCGGCGTGCCGCTGCGTGCTGCGAAATCGACGCCCGCGTGCATCCGCGCGCGCTTCAGGATCGGGTGGAAACGCGTGCCGAAGCCGGAGCTGAAACGCGCGCCAGCCACCGGCGACTTGATCATGCCCTCAACGGCCGAGGAGCCGTCGGCGAGGAAAAATTTGGTGCGGCCGTTGTGGACCCAGCGCAGCAACTCGACATCGCGTTTTCCGCCGAGCTTTGCGTAGATGAGGTTGCCCGTCTCGGTCTCGCCGGTTTCGGCGCGGCGGTGCTCCACGACCATCTGGAAGCTGTCACGCGAGCTGACGTCGCGCTGGAAATTCACCTTGGGGCTCAGCGCCTTGATGTAGCTCGCGACGACGCGGCTCGGCAGGCCGAAGGCGCGCGCGGACTGGTAGAGGCTGCCGCCGACGTCGCCCGCGACGACGAGCGGGCTGTCGTCGACCGCGATCTCGTCGCGCGTCACGATCAGGTCGCCGGCCTGGCTGCGGTTCACTTCGAGACGCAAGTCGAACGCGGCGCGGAAGGCGAGCGATTCGAGCGGGCGCGGCTGCGACTTGTCGCTGCGGCGGCCGAGCACGAGGTCGATCGTGGCGCCGGGCTTCAGCGATTTCACGTCTGTATGGCCGGAAACGAGCAGCGAGACGTTGGCGACATCCGCGGCGGAAACGCCGGCGCGGCGCAGCGCGCCGTTGAAGCTGTCGACGTCGCGCAGGCGCGCGGTCACTTCGATACGCGGCCGCTCCGGCGGCTCGGCGAGCGCGGTGACGCGGGACGTGGGCTGGTGAAAGGCGATGCCCTGCGGCGTCTGCGCCAGAGGGGCGATCGAAACGGTTTCGAGCGCGGCAAGCTGCGTGGGCGCGAGTTCGGGCTGAACGGGCTGCACGAGCGGCGCCGGGTTCAGCGCGATGGTGGCCGCAACGCCAAGCATCGCGCCAAGCGTGCCCATGCCGCGCCACCAGCGCTTGGTGCCGATTTCGGCGCCGAGATCGACGACGATGTCCACCCCGCGCATAGCGGCCAGACGCGCAGCAGGCTTTGCAGACGCAAAGGGAGCCCGCGCCGAAGGCGCCGGGATCGAGAATGTCGCGCCTTCAAAAGCGCCTGTGGTGGGTTGAAACACGAAGCCCCCGCCCCAATTTTCAACACAGACATTGCCGCCGGAGCGAACATTCTATCTGCGTGCGACCCATCAATTTGGAATTGGCCGAAAATCGACCGTTCCCCGCGAGCCGCAAAGTGTCGTTCAGAGTGCTTAATGTCAATTTAACACGGGGGGTTAAGCGCCGTGGCTGCGATGAAGCGACAGGTTTTGAGCGGCGAGCCGTTGGGCGCATCCGAAACGATTCGTTTCATCGTTTCGTCGCTTGCGTGTCGTAGGGATCGGTGACACCATATGTTGTGTTTTAGGGAGATGTGTTGTTTCGTGAGTGCACCGCACCGAAACCTTCGCCTGAAGAGCCCGGTCAGGAAGCGTGCCCATGAGCGGCACTGACCGCTCCGTCACTGCCGTTCTCGGGCCCACCAACACGGGCAAGACCCACCTCGCCGTCACCCGTATGTGCGCCCATTCCAGCGGCATGATCGGCTTTCCGCTGCGCCTGCTCGCGCGCGAGGTCTACGACCGGGTGGTGCAGATCAAGGGCGCCGCGCAGGTCGCGCTCGTCACCGGCGAGGAAAAGATCGTTCCCGATGGCGCGCGCTATTTCCTGTGCACCGCGGAATCGATGCCGGTGGGCAAGGATGTCGCCTTCGTCGCGCTCGACGAGGCGCAGCTCGGCGCGGACACCGAGCGCGGACACGTGTTCACGGATCGCCTGCTCCACGTGCGCGGCCGCGACGAAACGATGATCCTGGGGTCGGACACGATCCGGCCGATCGTGCGCGCGCTGCTGCCCGACGCGGAAATCGTCGGTCGGCCGCGGTTCTCGACACTGAGCCATGTCGGGCCGAAAAAGCTCTCGCGCCTGCCCAAGCGCAGCGCGGTCGTCGCGTTCAGCGCGGAGGATGTCTACGGGCTCGCCGAGATGATCCGCCGCCAGAAAGGCGGCGCGGCGGTGGTGATGGGCGGGCTTTCCCCGCGCACGCGCAACGCGCAGGTGGAGCTCTACCAGTCCGGAGAGGTCGATTATCTGGTGGCGACCGACGCCATCGGCATGGGCCTCAACATGGATATCGCCCACGTCGCCTTCGCCGCACTCACCAAGTTCGACGGCAAGCGCGTGCGGCGGTTGCGGCCCGCCGAAATGGCCCAGATCGCGGGCCGTGCCGGGCGCTACCAGACCGACGGCAGCTTCGGCCCGCTTGCGGTGGCCGACGACGACGGGCCCGCCTTCGAGGCGAGCGAGGTGGAAGCGATCGAGGCGCACACGTTCCCGGCGCTCGACCGGCTCGTGTGGCGAAACGCGCGGCTCGATTTCGGCTCGCTCGGGCGGCTCATCGCTTCGCTCGGTGTGCGGCCGGAGCACGCGCGGCTCACACGTTCCGACGACGAGGTCGATTTCCAGGTGCTGAAGCGCCTTGCTCGCGAAGACTGGATCATCGAGCGTGCAAACAGCCCCGCGCGGCTGCAGCGGCTTTGGGCCGTGTGCGGTCTCCCGGATTACCGCAAGACGGGGCCGGACACACATGCCCGCTTCATCGCGCGCATCTACGGCCATCTTACCGAGGGTTCGGGGCGGATTCCCACGGACTGGGTGGCGGCTGAACTCGCGCGGCTCGATGACGTGCAGGGCGACATCGAGATGTTGGCGAACCGCATCGCGGCGGCGCGCACGTGGACGTTCGCGGCCCACCGGCCGGACTGGCTCGTCGATCCGCAGGCCTGGACGCAGCGTTCGCGAGAGATCGAGGATCGGCTTTCGGATGCGCTCCACCAGCGGCTGACGCAGCGCTTCGTCGATCGCCGCACCTCGGTGCTCATGCGCGAGCTTTCCGCGCGCGGCCATCTGCTACCCACAGAGATCGACGAAGACGGCGCGGTCGTCGTGGGCGGCGAGGCGATCGGGCGTTTGACCGGCTTCCGTTTCGAAACCGATCCTGCTGCGCGCGCGGGCGAGAAGCGCAGACTGCTCGCGGCTGCGGAGCGCCGTCTCGCGGGCGAACTGGTGCGTCGGGCGGCGCTGCTCGCGGCCTGCGAGGACAATGCGCTCGCGCTCGAATTCAACGGGTCGCTGCCGCCGCGCATCCTCTGGAACGATGCGCGCGTCGGCTATCTCTCGCGCGGCCCCGATCCGCTCAGCCCGCGCGTGCGGCTCGATCGCAGCCTCGCGGATGTCGATCCCGCCTCGCGCGCCGCCGTTCGCGTTCGGCTCGAAGCGTGGTTCACACGCCTCGTTGGGCGCCACCTCGGCCCGCTCCTGAAGCTCAAGGCGCGCGTCGACCAAAACGCCTCCCCCGCGCTGCGCGGCCTCGTCGTCCAGTTGACGCAGGGTCTCGGTTGTCTCGCCCGCGCCCCCACGCTCCCGCTCCTCTCCGACCTCGGCGAGGCCGACAACGCGCTCCTTTACCGAAGCGGCGTTCGGATCGGCGCCACCCACGTCTATTTCCCCGATCTCCTCCGCCCCGAACCGACGCGCTGGCGCCTCGCGCTCTGGGCTGTGAGCAGCGGCCTCGAGTCCGCCCCGCCGCCCCCCGCGCCCGGCCGCGTCTCGGTGCCCATCGACGAAAACACCCCGCGCGCCTTCTACGAGGTTGCCGGCTTCTGGCCGATTGTCACCGATGCCGTCCGCGTCGATATGGTCGAGCGGCTGGTGAAGGCGATGCACAAGCAGCGCCGCGGCGCCGCGCCGTTCGTGCCCGATGCGCTGTGGATGCAAAGCCTCGGCCTTTCGCAGAAGAGCTTCAGCCAGCTAATGCGCGCGCTCGGCTATCGCAGCGTGCAGCAGGAAGGCCGCACCACCTTTGCCTGGCGGGGCCTGCCAGCGAAGCGCCCCGCGCCACGCGTCGCACCGCAAAACCATTCACCCTTTGCCGTTCTCGCCTTCATGAAGAAAGGATGATGCCCTTGGTATTCGGACCCGCGCTTCGTCTCGACAAATGGCTCTGGTACGCGCGCTGCACCCAGTCCCGCAGTGAAGCGCAGGACCTGTGCGAAAGCCGCCGCCTCCGCATGGATGGCCGCGTCATCGAACGCGCCTCGGTGCGCGTGCGGCCCGGTGCCGTACTCAGCTACACGCGCGGCGGAGAGGTGCATATCGTGCGGGTGGAAGCGCTCGCCGAGCGGCGTGGGCCCTATGTGGAGGCGCGCCAGCTCTATACCGATCTCACGCCGGGCTGTGGTGGATTGACGCCGGCCACCGTCGCTGTGTAGCAGACGCGGGAAACACGCCGTCCGTTTTTGAAGGTGACACGCGATGACCTATGTGGTGACCGAAGCCTGCATCAAGTGCAAGTATATGGACTGCGTGGAAGTCTGCCCGGTGGATTGCTTCTACGAGGGCGAGAACATGCTCGTCATCAACCCCAATGAGTGCATCGATTGCGGCGTGTGCGAGCCGGAATGCCCCGCCGAAGCGATTCTGCCCGATACCGAAGACGGGCTTGATCAGTGGCTTGAGCTGAATTCCACGTATTCGGCGCAGTGGCCCAATATCACGACCAAGAAGGATGCGCCTGACGACGCGGAGGCCCACAAGGGCGAAGTGGGCAAGTTCGAGAAGTATTTTTCGCCCAATCCGGGCTGATTTCGCGCCGCCTGCGCCTGATTGACGCAGATTCGGCGTAGCGCCGACGTCATTTTTCTGTTATATAATCCTCAATGAGCGCAGTTTTGCGAGCTTTTTAGCTCCCTGAACGGCGCTCTTGCTTTGTATAATCAACCGCGCGCGGTCGTACCTGCCGGCCGCCCGCCCGAACGCAGGGTCGCGGCAGGGACAATCTGAATTTTTCGTGCACCCGGCCCGGTTCGGGGGGGCACGTTCGCGCTCTTTGAACATCTGACGAAGGAACCAAATCTATGGCAGCAAAGGCACCTGGCTTCAGCGTTGGCGACCATGTCGTTTATCCGAAGCATGGCGTCGGCCGGATTGTTGAACTCCAGGCGACCGAAATCGCGGGCGCGAAGCTGGAGCTCTATGTGCTGCGCTTCGAAAAGGAGCGCATGACGCTCCGCGTTCCCATGAACAAGGCCGAAGCCGTGGGTATGCGCAAGCTTTCGAGCCAGGCGACGCTCGCCGACGCGATGACGACGCTGAAGGGCAAGCCCAAGGTGAAGCGCACCATGTGGTCGCGCCGCGCGCAGGAGTATGAAGCGAAGATCAACTCGGGCGACCTCGTGTCGATCGCCGAGGTGGTTCGCGACCTGCACCGCGCCGAGGATCAGCCCGAGCAGAGCTACTCCGAGCGCCAGATCTACGAAGCGGCGATCGGCCGCCTGGCCCGCGAACTCGCGGCCATGGAAGGCGTCGACGAGGCTGCAGCGCAGACCAAGATCGAGGAAGTGCTCATGAAGAAGCTCGCCAGCGCGAAGGCGCAGCAGGACGCTGTCGCGGCCTGATGGCGGCATCTGGTTTCAGTTGAAAAGAGGGCGATCCGAAAGGGTCGCCCTTTTTCGTTGAGCCCTCACGGATCCGCTGTTGCGGTCGGCGATTTTCCCTGCTAGAGGCCCACGCCTTGCCAGTCGGCAGAGCGCAGA
>NZ_JACESP010000039.1 GCF_013911755.1 Sphingosinicella sp. | reverse complement strand
GCCGTCGCCAGGAATTTCCTTCTTCGGGCATTTCTTCACGTCCACTGGGTCGTAACGGATGTTGTAGCCGCCGATCTTGCCGTCGGTACTGTATTGGTGCGTATAGTGATAGGGGATGACGAGCGAGTTACCTGAGACCGCCTTGGCGATCTGTTCGGTGGTGAGCGCCGGGAACGAAAGGGTTGGCCAGACGCGTTGCGAGCCGATGCCGTTCTCGCCGCCTTCGCCCGCCATCATCAGCGACAGTGCCTTGTCGAAGCCCGTGGGGTAGACGAACTCGGTAGGAGACGGGACGGTGGGCGCGTTCGGATCAGCTGCTGCTGCCGGCGTCCCAACTGCGGCCGCGGCCGTGACGCCCGCGGCGACAGACCATAGTTTCATAGTGAATGTCTGCATTGGTTGATGCCCTCCCTCTTTGAAACGATCAGGCGGGACATTCCTGGCGGGAATGTCCCGATTCTGCGCCGAGCAGAGGACACCACAAAGCACCGAAATGGGCCAGCAACGGAGTTGGGTAAGTCGGCCTTGGTAAAGGGTAACGCGGATTGCGCCACGCCGGCGACTTAGACCATCCCTATCGCCTGACCCGCGCGCCGGGAAGCCCGGGTCAAGTCGTGGGCCATGCTCAACGGTTCCTGAAACTGGAATGGCACACACGCTCCCGGACCGGTGTTCTTGCATCACCATATGAAACTACATTCGCATCGCTGACAGCGGTGCGCGACCGCTAGCATCCGTTACAAATGCATAGCGCCACTAGGGAGAAGGCATGCAGCCGCTATCGATTAGCCGACAAATTCTGGGCATGCATGGGTTGGCGAGTATCTTGTACGCTGCGGCCTCACTGACCTCTTATGCTAACGCTGAAGTGATCAAACCGCAGATGGTTGAGATTCCAGGCAGCGTGTTCTCCATGGGAGCGACCGTCGATCGAGGCTATGGCCTTATCGACGGCCCCAAACACGATGTTACAGTTCCCGGCTTCGCGCTCGCACGGTACGAGGTGACGCTGGGTGAGTTTCGAACGTTCGTGGAGACGACAGGGTACGTCTCGGAAAAGAAATGCAACGTCTATGAAGCAGGAACCAATTGGCACATAGACTCGGAACGTAGCTGGTCGGCCCCGGGCTTCGCCCAGACCGATCATGATCCTGTCGTTTGTGTCAGTTGGGCTGACGCACAGGCCTATGCAGCTTGGCTCAGTGGGCAAACAGGCGAGACGTATCGGCTGCCGTCCGAGGCAGAGATGGAATATGTCACACTGCTCGGCGAGGTTGTGGTGAGCCACGCAACGGCAAATATTGGCAGGGTCGAATGTTGCGGCGGCGCGGCGCGGGGCCGCGACGTCTGGATTGAGACCTCGCCGGTCGGCAGCTTTCCCGCGGATCGTTTCGGCCTTCATGACATTCGCGGGAACGTCTGGGAATGGCAGGCAGATTGCTACCATGCGAACTACGATGGCGCGCCCGTTGACGGTACGGCGCGCACGACGTGCACGGAGCTGGGCTATCACAGCATCAGGGGTGGCTCCTACGGTGACGCCGGCGAGTTTCACGATCCGCGCTTCCGCCTGCGCGGCCCCGTCGATCAGGGCTTCTTCACGGTGGGCTTCCGGCTGGCCCGTGACCTCGCTCCGCAGCCAGCGTCGCAGGCCGCAGTCCCGCCCGCTATCGCAGAGACTCTGTCGTCGATGTTGGACGCCATGCGCGAACGAGACGTCGCCAAGCTCGACCGGACGCTGGCGCGGAGCGCCTCACCGGAGATTGTGTATTACTGGGGCGAGACAGTGTCGGGCCGCGACGCCATCCTGCAATGGCACCGCGAATGGTTCGCTGAGAAAGGCTGGAGCCTCGAGCCTGGCCCGGTTACACATGCTCTCGTCGATTCCCGTGTCGCAGTGGTTTCTAGCACGATGCGCTACATCAAGAGCGCTGAGCGGCAATTCCGGATTCTCATCAGTCACGAGCTGACGAAAGAGGACTCAGGTTGGAAGGTAGCACGCATCCAGCAAACTCTGCTGGAAGGGCCCAAATAGAACCTGCCCCCGATTGTTTGAGAGGGAAGCGCTATAGGCTTTTCTCCCAAACATGAATCATTCTTTATTCAGTTGTTTAGACTGCGATCCAGGTGCCTTGATTGACAGTACCGCGCTGCGTCCGCGGATTGCCGTGCCGAACAGGCGAGCACTGTCCACCGCCGCCCGCTCAGCTTCCGCGACGACGCCCGACCATTGCAGGAAGCCGTGGGTGAGCGTCGGATAGTTGAGATAGGTTACGGCGACCCCTTCGCGCTCCAGCCGCCGCGCAAGCAGCTGTGCCGGGTCGCGCAGTACATCGAAGCCGGCAGTCACCAGGATCGTGGCAGGCATTCCGGCCATACTCCCCTCGTCCAGTTCTCGCGTTGCGGAGGCAATCCGGTCTGCATCGCCGAAAGCGAGCGGCATCATGAAATCGCGAAACGCGGTGTCGAGGCCGTAGCCCTTGCCGAACAACTCGTAGGATCGGTAGCGCGGCGTGAAATCAACCGACGTGTAATAAAGCAGTTGATACAGCGGACCGGGCTTCCGCGCAGCCTGTTGGCGCCGCGATATCGCGAGCGAGATATGGCCGCCCGCGCTGTCGCCGCCGACGCCGATCATCGAAGGCTCGCCGCCCAGCGTAGCCGCGTTGGCGCGCGCCCATAAGAAGGCATCCTCACCGTCGTCGTTTGCGGCGGGCCATTTGTGTTCGGGCGCCAGCCGATAATCCACCGAGATGACGATCGCGCGTGCTTCGTTGGCGATCAGCCGCACACAGCGATCGACGGCCTCGATGTTGCTGTAGAGCCAGCCTCCGCCGTGAAAATAGAGGAGGATTGGAAGCGGTCCCGCCTCGTCCAGCGCGGGTGTATAGATGCGGATAGGGATCAAATGGCCGCCACGTCCTGTTATGCTGCGATCCTCGACGTGCCGCATTGGGGCGGTGACCTTGGTGAGCAGGGCCCAGTCCCGCGCCAACCGTTCGCGCGCGAGCGTCCGGCCCTCCGCAGAATAGAACATGTCGAGCCCGCGTTTCACCTCTTCGAGCGAGCGGGCGCGGCGGGCTTCGAAGTGGAATTGCAACTTGGGATTGAGCGTCTGCCCGTCGATGATTTCGCGCGGCCCTGCGAGATGATCGACAAACCAGCTTTCCGGCTGCGACATCAATTCCAGACGCTTCTTCTCAGCGGCGGTCGGGACGAAGCCGTCGGCCAGCGTGGGTGGCGATATTGGTGCTGCAGTGACAGCCGTTTCTATCGTGAGGGCCGCGAACGCTATCATCATATGTTTGCCTATAGCGGACATGAGCGTTCCTTCCTTCTTACAAAGGGTTGTAGCCGGCTGCGCGCAAGCGAGCGCCACAGCCATTCGAGTGGTCCGAAATGGAAGCGGTCGAGCCACACCTTTGACCAGAGCAGGATGATCGCCCACACCGCGATCACCACGAAATAGCACTGCCAGCGTTCCAGATAGCCGTACCACCCGAGACCGTAGCCGTTAAAAATCAACGTGCAGAGGATGCTGGTGCCGATGTAGTTGGAAAAGGCCATCCGACCGGCCGCGACCAGTCTTTGCGCAAGACCGCTTTCTTGGAAGCGCTGCATGAACAGGATGACGAGCGCGGCATAGCCCATCGTCATCGGCGTTCGCAGCAGGCTGAGGTGGATCGCCTCGGTAAGGTGCAGCGTGATCGGATGATAATCGGCTTCCACGTTGATGGCAATTAGCGGCAGATGCAGCGGAATGCAGACGACGAAGCTCCAGAGCGCGACCCTGCGATAGGATGAAACCGACCATGCACCTGAAAAGAAGCCGCGTTTGAAGAGCCCCATGCCGATCGCGATTAATGCAAGCGTATCGGGAACCGCGGCGGGGTGCGCTTCCGTCAGGATGTAGACGGCGAGGGGAATACGCGCCCGAAACGCATCGACATAGCCGCCACGATAGCCTTCGAGCTGCGACTGTACGGTAGGAAGCGCGATCCGCTCCTGCGTTGCAGCCCATTCGGCCAGCGTTTCCGGCGATGCATTGGGTTTGGCAGCAGCACGTTCCAGTGCGGCGAACGACGTGTAGGCCGCGATCCCGAGAGCCAGCTTTAGGCACAGCAGCGCAGCGCCGAAAACGAACAGCCGCCGAGGCGGCCAACGCCACGCCGCAATCGCGATCATCCCACACAGGCTGTAGAGCACGAGTATGTCGCCGTACCAGATCAACCAGACATGGATCATGCCGAACACCAGCAGCCACCACATGCGCGCAAACGTGACGCGCGCCGGACTTTCCCCCGCACCAAGCGCGCGCTCGGCGATCAGCACCGTGCTCGCCCCGAACATCATCGTGAACAGGCCACGCATCTTGCCGTCGAACAGGACGTAGTTGACTGCCCAGGCGCAGAAGTTCGCGCCTTCCTCCCCGCCATAATAGCTCGGATTGTAATAGGCGAAGCCCGGCATCGCGAAATCGACGATGTTCATCAGCAGGATGCCCATCACCGCAAAACCGCGCACCGCATCCAATGTCCCGATACGTGCGGTGCCCGCCATCGGTTTAGTGCCCCGCCGCTGCGGCGGCGCGGTCACTCGCGTTCACCGCGGCTTGCAGGAAAGCCCATTGTAGACCGTAGCGCTCAGGCCCGCCTGCACGCGTCCACGCGCTCTGGATCACGACGATCAGCTTGCGCTTCGGGTCAATGAACAGTGCCTGCCCCATAATGCCGATGCCGCGGTAAGCCCCGTTCGGATCGACCCACCATTGATATCCGTAGCCAAGGTCGCCGAAGCCGCTTTCGGCATGGCGCGCGGTCGCTTCTGCGATCCATCCATCGGGCAACACCGGTTTGCCGTCGATCCTGCCGCCCTCCAACATGAACAGGCCGAAGCGGCCATAGTCGCGCAGCGTCGCGCTGAAGCAGATGCCGCCAGTCTCGAGGCCTTCGGGAGACGACATCCAGACTCCGTCCGCTTCCATTCCGAACGGCTTCCAAATCTTCTCGGACAGATAGCGCGAAAGCGACTTGCCCGTGGCGTTTATCACGGCTGCGCCGATCAAGTTGGATTCCGCCGTCGAGTAATAGAATTTGGCGCCGGGCGTGGCATCACGCGGCAGGGCGGACATGCGCCTATAGAAATCCGGCCCCATCTGCGTGGCGTAGCGGCTAAAATTCGAAGCGGGATCGTTGTAGTCCTCCGTCCAGTGCACGCCGGAGCGCATGGTGAGCGCCTGGGCGAGCGTGACGCCGTCGTAGGCGCCGCCTTTCAGTTCCGGCACGTAGCGGCTGAGCGGATCGTGGACGCTACGGATTCTGCCGTCTCGGATTGCGGCGCCCACCAGCGTCGATGTCACCGACTTGGCGATCGAAAACGACGTCCAGCGCTCATCGGGCTTGCGGCCCAGCCCGTAGCGCTCGACAACGATCCGTCCGCCCGAAATGACGAGGAGGCCTGACACCCGGTTCGCCTTCATGAAATCGTCGATAGTGTAGGGGCGGTGTTCGTAGACGAAGTCGATCTCGAGCGGCGTTTCCGCGACTGGCAGTGCACGGATCACGTCACCGGCTTCGATCGTGGTCGTCGGGAAGATGGTTTCCATCGCGCGATACCCCGCTTCCTGTTCGCTCGGCGACCAGAAACCGAGCCGATCGACCCGCGCGGGAAGTGTGTCCACACTCCGCGCGACAGCGGCTGCAGGCTGAAACGCTAACAACAGGAAGGCCAGTCGCCAGACCCGGCCGTTGCCAATGACAATTTCCATTGTCCGCTCTCCCCCCCTTTGAAGCGGCGAGGATAGGTGCACCGGAGTAGGTCCATAGGTGCCAAACGAAAGGCCGGCGTTGCTGGAAATGCACCATCTTTAAACTCGACGAGAACTGCGGCCGGTGCCTGTTTCACACCATGCCCCGCGCCCTTCGCACCTGAGATGGAGCGATATCTTGGTGGATACGATGCAAGTTGAAGAGGGCGGTGAGGAGAGTCTATCCATGGCATGGCGACACTTGGGGAAGTCGGCTGTGCTTGCCCTAGCCGCGATTCTTACCGCCGCGCCCGCAAGTGCGGCACAATACTGGACGAAGACGCGGATCATCGGCGTCAGCGCCGTCACGGATGATCCGGATTACCCCGCCTATCGTAACATATTCTGGATCGGCATCACCGATGATGCCTGGCTCCCGGAGAAATGCCGCAAGCTTCCCGGACTGATTTTCCCGGACCGCGAGCAGGCGATGGTCATGCTCGCCGTGCGCGCCTATGAGCGCAGCGAAATTGTGGTCGTGAAAGCGGACGATGGTGCAATGATCGGCGATTATTGCAGGCTGTTCCAGATCACGCTCCCCGCCGATCCGAAGCCCTGATCACTCCGCTACTTCATTTTTCACCGATCTCTACGCTGATTACGGCAGAAAGGTTGCTTCATGCTCTTCAGCGTCCTGCTACTTGCGATGGCCGCTCCCGTGCCGAATGATGGGCTTCTCTATACGCTTACTGCAGTCACCCCGTTGCCCAGCACCGACACGGATTGGGACTATGCGAAGATGGAGCCCGGGACATCCCGTCTTTTCATCGCGCGCGGCAAAGACGGTCTCACCGTGTTCGACGTCGATCGGAAAAAGATCGTAACCACCATTCGCAATTCTGACGGAGCGAACGGTCCACTTCTGATTCCGCAGCACAATCGCGGCTACAGCGCGATGACGGATGGTTCGCTTCTTAGCTTCGACCTCAAAACACTTGCGCCGCTCGCGCGTATGAAGCTGTCGAAGGAAAGTGGCCTCAACAGCGCCGTTTATGATGCCTCCCTGGCACAGGTTCATGCGATCACCGCCACCGGAAAGACGCATAGCACGTGGTTTACGCTCGATGCGGTAACAGGAAAATTACTCCGAACGCATCAGTTTCCGTTCCGGAAGATGGATGACCCAGCGAACGATGGCAAAGGGCATCTGTTCGCTCCCGTTCGTTACGACCGCCTGATCCTCAAATTGGATGGCAAGTCCCTCGAGGAAAGGGCGCGCTGGCCTATGCCCTGCAATGTGTCCAAAGTGCGATTCCAGCAGCAGACCAATCGCTTGCTTGCGGCCTGTACGGGCGAGGATCCGCGCTTCCTTGCGATTGATGCCGACAATGGCCAAATCCTGGCTTCACTGCCAATTGGACGCGGCATCGACGGTTTCTCGGTCGACGATGCCCGCGGCCGGATCGTGACCTCCAATGGTGTTGATGCAAATCTCACGATCATTTCGCAAATGGACTCCGACCATTACCGTCTGCTGGGAATGATCGGTACACGTGCGAATGCTCGGATGATGACAATGGATGACAGAAACGGAACACTGTATGTTGTGTCGGCCGATTCAACTGTCCGGACGGTAGAAAATCGGAAAGAGGCCAAGGAGTATTATCACCCGAACAGTTTTGTCGTGCTAGAGTACTCTCCGAATCCGTAAATTAATTCATATATTTAAAAAAATATATTTCCATTTACATTTTGTAGGCATTTAATAACCGATTCTTGTAGGGAGTTTTTTAAATAGAAAGCGTTAGAGCATTGCTGTAAATATAACAGACTGTTTGGGCTTACGTGCAGTGGTTTAGAAGCCTGTGGGTTCGATGTTGTAAGTTCTCAGTTTATATCGGAATCACGATGTCGTTATGACAACGGTGGGTCTGGGAACGCTTGGTTCCAGTCGAACCAGTTCTACTAATATCCAAAGCTAACCGGGGCACTCACTTCTTTGTGCAGCCGCCCTAAGAGGCGTTTGGATATTGGGTGGCGCATGTGTCTTGTAGCGCGACATCAGAAGATATCCTCAATATCCTTGGCTGGTCGCCCGGAACGCGTATCGATGACCAGCTCAAGGTCAAGCGCGGCAAACAGTGCAAAGATCGATGAGAGCTTGGTGCCTTCGTGCCCCGTCTCTATCTTGGAGATCATTTCCTGGCGCAGCCCAGCCAGATTGGCGAGATCGGTTTGCGTCAGGCCCCGCTGCTTGCGGGTGCGCTGAATGACGTTGCCGAACTGGCAGGGCGATCGTGCGATATGCGACATAGGGGGCTCCTTAATCGCATTATGCTATAAATCGCATAAAACCGTAATATGCGATTTTGGACATAGAATGATCTTATGCGATGTCCAGAATAAGAAGGCATTATGCGTCTGTTCAAAGCGGGCGATCGGCAAATTCTCCAGCTCCGCTCCATCTTCTGGTTAACAAAGAAGGCGTCGGACTCCCCTCCGGCGTTGAGTCGGAAGCCATAGCCTGCTAACATTCAAGTCCTGAGTGATGCCCTGTAAGAAGATCCGAACCGTTACAGCGGATTTGAAATAGGGGCACGAGCAGGGACACCAAAATGGGGCATCGACGTTTTTGCTAACATTTTGATTTTAATATCAAAATGTTGCGTTTTACTATCGAGTCCTTTCCTGGCACCAGAATCCGCCCATGGACGTCCGTTTTCGTCCGCCAAGTGACTGGATTTTCTCAATTATTTTTTTATGGTGTCCGCCGGCAGCACCGCTTGCCGCTGCGGCAAGTGCTGGCGTTCCTCGATGATCTGAAGCTGCACACCGGGCATGGCCGTTATGCGTTTCCGGCCTTTCATACCCCGCGCCGCCCGATGTCGGAAAACCCCGGAATACCCCCCTCCACCTGCTCGTCCTGTAATAGGCACTTATTGCATTGCGACCCTTGGGTCCGGAGAGCTGGCATTGCTGATGCGATATTCACCTGGGGTGAGCCCAACCGATTTCTTGAACCAGTAACAAAAAGCGCTTGAATGGGTGAAACCCATGCGGTGCGCGATCATTTTCAAGGGTTGTCCCGTTGTTGTCAGGAGACGGCACGCACTCAACTGGCGTGCCTCCTCAATTCTGCTGCGGAGCGACTGGCCGGTAGTGCGGCGATAGGCGTCGCGCAACCGAGACACGCTCATTTCGCAGTCACCGGAAATCTTCTCGGCCGACAGCTCGGCAGGATCGGTTATCTCGATCGACCAGTTCACGCGGGCAAGCTGGTCAGCCGTCAGTTTCGTTCCATCATATGTGGTCGCAGCTGCGCGTGCCTTGAGAAGGCGTGCCGTATCGATCGCGAGCATACGGACCAAGCAGTCGAGCATGTCGGCTGAATCACGAGTCGGCGATAAAAGTTCGGCTGATATCCGGTCCAGAGTCGCGGCCGTGAGCGGATTGTCGAAAACCGGCTGTGCCTCGATCTGGGCAAAATCGAACTCGAACCGGGGCGAAAGCAAGCCATTGAACCAGTCGGTGTCGAGCGAGAACTTGCGAACGGGAAACCCCGTTTCGTCGCCGACGGCCACGACTGGCATGACTAGGTCGGCAGGCGTCAGGACGAGTGCTCCGAGACGACATTGCGAGCCGATCGGGCGAGCCAGCCGCGCACGAACCGGACGTCTTACGCAGGCTTGCTGGAAATTGAACTGCGACGCCTTTTCATCAAAACGGTCGCCAACATTCCAGACATGCGTTTCAAATTGAAGATGCAGGCCTTCGAAGCTGCGCTGCCATTCGACAGTCCACATTCGCATCCCTCCCACAACCGTGTGCGACCGAATTTTTTCGGTTCAATGCGCAAGGCGCGCCTATTTAGCATGCGTGTGCTCCAAGCGGAACATCCGGCGCCCCGCATTCTAGCCCGCAGGTGAAGGCGGAGTTTACTCCCGATGCCTCAAGAAGGCCGGCGGCCGTCCGACTATGCGTTGCCCTGCCGGATGATTTCGCCCGCGCGCCAGCCTACGGCCAAACTGGGGCCGTTGATGTTGCTCGACGGCATGGTTGGCATCACCGACGCGTCGGCCACCCGCAGGCCATGTACTCCCCGGACCTGTAGCCGCGCATCGACGACGGAGTCTGCGGAACTGCCCATGCGGCACGTGCCGCAGCTGTGAAAGGTGGAACCGCCCTGGCGCTTATAAAAGTCGATGATTTCGTCATCCGTCCGGATTTGCCGCACCGGGTCGCGTTCGCGGGCGATCAAAGCCGCCATTGCCGGTTTGCGCATCCATTCGACAGCAAAGCGATAGCAACCGATGGTCACCTCCCTGTCGTAGGGATCGGAGAGGTAGTTTGGACGAATACGGGGCGCAAGCGCGGGGTCCGCCGAGAGGATCCGGACGGTTCCCTGACTTCGCGAACGGCAAGGATAGCTGAATATCTGACAACTGGACTGAGCTTCCGTCGCCAGGCCACTTTCCAGCATCTGCATCACGTATGGCGCGAAGACAATCTCCGCATCAGGCCGATCAAGGCCGGGCCGGGTGCGAAAAAACCCTGCGGCCGGATAGGGCGGGGCGGCCATCGGTCCGCTACGCATCGCGGCGTAGCGCAGCGTGTTGGCAAGCAGCCGCAACCCGCGATACTGGTGATTTTCCCCGAGCCGATCGACGAGATCGTAATTGAGAAACAGGGTGCGGTGTTCCAGCAGGTGTTCCCCGACCTGTCGATTGGCGGCGCGGACTCTGATCCCCAGGGACCCGAGAAGATCGGGATTCCCGACCCCTGATCGCTGGAGAATGGCGGGGCTGTTAAGCGCGCCGGCGGCCAGAATGACCTCGCCTCCCGTGTAAAAGGTAGTGCGCCTACCGTTGTATGTTCCGGCGACGCCACTGGCGCGCAGCCCGTCGAACATCACCCGATCCGCCTCGAACCCGGTCACGATCCGCAGGTTGGGAAACGCCTTGGCCTGATTCAGAAACGCGCGCGCCGAGCTTGAACGAACACCGCGACCGATCGTCTGCGGCGCATATCCCACGCCATCCTGCTGTGGATTGTTCAGATCATGGACGCGCGGCAAGCCCATCTGGACACCCGCCTCGATAAACGCCTCGGTCAGCGGGTCGCCACTTTGCGGAATCGAAACCTTCAGCGGCCCGCGAACGCCGCGCCCATCGCCCTCCACCGATTCATGGTCCTCCATCTCGCGAAAGACCCGCAGCATTTCCTCCCCGTCCCATCCGGTTGCGCCAGCCTCGGCCCAATCGTCATAGTCGGCCTTCTGTCCGCGAAAATACATCATGCCGTTGATCGCGCTCGACCCGCCCAGAAGGCGCCCTCGCACCCAATGTTCGGGCGCTTCGCTGTCCTCGCTGTCGACCTGGTAACGCCAGGTATGCCGCTCACTGGCAAGGATCTTGCCAATTCCCTTTGGCATCGACACGAAAGGGTGACGGTGGCTCGGACCGGCCTCGAGCAACAGTATCTTTCTGCGTCCGTCCCTCGCAAGCTGGTACGCCAGGCCGGCGCCGGCCGAACCGGCACCCACGATGATGTAATCTGGATCCTGCATCTTCTGTTCGCCTTGCCTGCAGCTAGAGCGAGAGGTCGCAGGCAACGCGCCGCCCGGGGGCGAAACGGATCGGCATCGTTTCCCAGCCGTTTATCGTGCCGATCGAGCGATATCGCCGCGCCGCCGCATAATCGATCTCATATTCCGGGATACGCTCGAACATCTGCGTCACCATCTCTTCGAACATCATGCGTGCGAAGGACGAACCGATGCACCTGTGAATACCGGATCCGAAAGCGACATGCCGGTTCGACGGGCGGCGGAAATCGATGTCGT
>NZ_JACESP010000038.1 GCF_013911755.1 Sphingosinicella sp. | reverse complement strand
CAAGCTCGCCGCCTAACATCAACCCCCAGACGAGGCCCGCACTCCGCTAATTTACGCCGCGAGTTGCGCCAAATGTTCTGACGACGGACAGCGTCGAATTGGCGGAGCTCTACCAGCCACTACATGTATACGAGAGGCATATCATGCCGGATACCGAGGGCGCAGGCATGTTCCGGGGGGCTCCCGCATTTCTTTGCGAGTTCGGGCCGGTCGGCGCTTCATTCGAAGTCGGCTATGTCGGCGACGGAAACATCAATGGTCCTAAAGGCGCGCGGGGAGGGCAGACTGGTGGTCGGGCGGGCCAATGGCTCAAACATCGGAATGGCGAGGTTCTGCCGCTTGAGGCCTGTGCCCAGATTGTCGTCGAAGCTGGCGAACGGATCGTATCGGTGGGATGCGGTGGCGGCGGCTATGGCGATCCCCGACGACGCGATCCGGAGCGCGTAGCTGCCGATGTTGCCGAAGGATTCATCTCCCGGGAGAGGGCGCAGAATATTTACGGAGTCAAATTTCTGGACGGCGGCGGCGTGGATGCTACCGCAACCTTGCACACACGGCAGCAGGCTGTGGAACTGAGCTGATCCCGTTCGATCTATTCATGGCCACCGTACGGCAAGCAGGAGATCTGTGATGAAGTCTAAAGTTTCGATTACCTGTGCCGTGACTGGCGGTGCCGACAATCGTTCCAGAAACCGCCATCTACCCGTTACGGCGGAGGAGATTGCGCGAGACGTTGCGGATGTCGCCGCGGCGGGTGCAACGATGGTGCACATTCATGTCAGGGATCCTGATACCGGTCTTGAATCGTGGAAAACTGATGATTTTATGCGCGTCGTTGATCTGATCCGTTGTCAGCGGACGGACATCATTATCAATCTCACATCCGCGATCGGTATGAGCCTCGCATTTGATCTTCAAAATCCCTCTAGGTTGGATGACGCGAAAACGGATTTCTGGGCGCCCGAGCGTCGGCTGCAGCATATTCGTGCAGCAAGGCCGGATGTCTGTTCGCTGGACGTGCCGATCATGAATTACGGCGATAGCGTATACTGTAACCTTCCAGCACACGTCGATTATATCGCTCGAGAGGTGCAAAAGATCGGAGTGAAACCGGAAATTGAATGCTTTTCCCCGGGAGACCTCTGGCGAACAAAAGAGTTCATTGACTCCGGCATATTCGATGCGCCACCGCTTATACAACTTTGCATGGGTGTGAAATACGGCATGCCCGCAACGACACGGGCGATGGTCGCGATGTGCGACATGCTTCCACAAGGGGCGGTCTGGGGCGCCTTTGGCATCGGTCGAGACCAGATGGCGATGGTCGCCCAATCAGTTATTCTGGGAGGCAATGTACGCGTTGGTCTGGAAGACAATCTCTATCTGGAGAAAGGCGTTCCGGCGACCAATGCACAGTTGGTACAGCGAGCGGCCGACATCATTGAGCGGATGGGCGCGCAGGTCGCCACGGTTGCGGAGGCTCGTGCCGAGCTTGGGTTGGTGGCATGATCTTCCCCAATGTCCCGACCGCAGGGGTTGATGGCTCTACGCACTGGCGCGAACGTCATGTCGTCGTTACTGCAGCTGCATCCGGCATAGGCTGGGAGATGGCTCGCACCTTCCTTGCGAATGGCGCCAGAGTTTCCATCTGTGACATCAGCCTTGATGCGCTTCGAGCGGCCCATCAAGCGGAGGAGGACGTTTTTACCATGCGCGCCGATCTCGGCGAGCCCGCCGATGTTGCACGCTTCATCGAGGCTGCGGTGGCGGCGCAGGGAGATGTCGATATCCTGATCAACAATGGCGGCGTGGCAGGCCCGATCGGGGCCGTGGAAGATTTAGATATTGTCGCTTGGGATCATGCCATACGTGTCAATCTTTCAGGTCCGTTCTATTGTGTACGTCAAGTCGTTCCCGCCATGAAAGCGGCCGGCGGGGGCGTCATCCTTAATGTTAACACGAGCAGTATTCGTACTGCGCCGCCAAACCGGTCGAACTATGTGGCGGGAAAGACCGGGCTTTCAGGATTAACTCGAACACTGGCCCGAGAACTCGGGCCTTATGGCATTCGTTGCAATGAAGTTCTTCCCGGTGCTGTGGATGGTGAACGCGCCCGCAGGATTTTCCAGGGTATGGCCGAAGCGTCCGGTCAAAGACTCGCGGCTGTGATTGAAGATGTGCAACGCTATATTTCCATGCGAACGATGGTAATGCCAAGTGATGTGGCAGCAATGGCTCTTTTTTTGTGTTCAGATGCCGCGCGCTTCATTTCAGGACAATCCATTGGCGTTTGCGGAAACGTTGAGTGGGAGTGACATTGGTAGGGAGAGTGGCCCATGCTTACGAATTCTACCATGCAATGGAAATGCGACTCCATGGGGCATATGAATACGCGATTTTTTGCTTCGCGCTTCGATGACGCCAACAATTGTTTTCTTCAAGCAATATGGGTCGTGTCACTCAATTAAATCAGACTGGCCGAGGTTAGGCAGTTCAAATGGGATTGGTTGATATTGCGTCAGCTGCTTAAGACGCCAATAGATTGTCTATGGCGTGTTGGCTTCAACTTACCCGGCATGCTTTCAGAGCAAGGCATACTGTCCAAAGAACTGGTCAGCTTAGTACACATCAAGACACGGCATTCGTATAACAACGCTAAGGGTAACCGCGATGCGCATTTGGAAAGGTATTGTCGCGACAGTTGTTTGGACGGTCTTCATGAGGTTGCCCGTGAGCGCAAGCGCGCAGCAATCCGACGTGGCGCAGGCGCTGAGTTTTGCACAAGCGTCGCAGCTGGCTGCCAACGGGGCTGGCGAAATCGTCTGGACTGTGGAGCAGGAGGGAATGCGCAGTGTTTGGCGTGCATCCGCGCCCGACTTCGCTGCCACGCGCGTAGCCGAATTCGAAGGCGATGATGGCTATCAGATATCTTCACTCTCAATCAGTGCGCGTGGCGATGTCATCGCCTTTGCACGTAACAGCGATCCGCTAGGTGCGAGCGAGCCGGTGAACGCAGCGAGTCGCGCATTGGGCGCGGCGGAGGAGATATGGGTGTCCACGCAACGTGGGGCCACGCGACAAGTGGCGCATGGGACGAAGCCTGTTCTCTCGCCAGATGGTACGAGACTCATCTTCAAGCGCGGCCGGAGTCTTCTTAGTCTCGATCTTACCCGGCGCGGCGCTGAACCGCGCTTGCTTATCAGCATGCGCGGCGATGCGGGTGGAGCGCGTTTTTCGCCCTCGGGCGAGAACATCGCATTCGTTCAGCGCCATCGCGCGGTCTCCTATTTGGGAGTCTACAATTTCGCCAGCGGTGCCGTGCATTGGATGGCGCCGAACTTGGCGCGCGACGCACTGCCTGTGTGGTCCCCTGACGGGCGTCGCGTTGCGTTTATCCGCATCGCCGGACGCCGCTTCGATGACGACTATCCGCTCGTGCTGTCTCCGTGGCCGTTCTCGATCTGGATAGCCGACGTTGCCACCGGGCAGGGCCGGGAGCTTTGGGCGTCACCGGGCGACGCTGGCGGTTTTGCGCAGGAGATTGGCCTGCCGCTCGCTTGGGCGGACGACAACAACCTCGTGTTCCAGTCGGAACATGATGGCTGGTTGCGCGCCTATCGGCTCAACGTGTCGAATGGCGCTGTGTCTCCGTTGACGCCAGGCTCGTGCGAGGTCGAACACGCCTCCATCGATCGTATGCATGGACAGCTGCTGACGTCTAACAATTGCGGCGACATTGATCGCCGCCACGTCTGGACGAGCGACATCGCTTCAGGCCAGTGGCGCCAGCTCACCAGCGGCGAACGCACCGACCTCAATCCTGTTAGCGCGGGCGGCGAGCAGATCGCCTTCATCGGCGGCGACTTCCAGACGCCATTGTCGGTGAGCGTTATCGCGCGCGCGGGCGGAGAGATCCGCCGCCTCGCGCCCTTTGACCAGGTCCCGACCTATATGGCAGAGGCATTCCAGCCGCCGCGTATGGTGCGTTTCACCGCAGCGGACGGTCAGCCCGTACACGGCTACGTATTTACGCCGCAGAATGTTCCCGCTGGGACTCACCCGCCCGCGCTCATCTTCGTACATGGTGGCCCGCACCGACAGATGCTGCCGGGCTGGCACGAGCTGAAATACTACAGCAACGCCTACGCCCTGAGCCAACTGGCGGCGCGGCGCGGCTTCATTGCGCTGGTGGTAAACTATCGTTCTGGCACCGGCTATGGTGCGGCGTTCCGCAACGCACCGCGACAAGGCCCGCAAGGCGGTTCCGAACATGCCGACATGCTTGCGGCGGCTGACTATCTCGTGCGCGAAGCAGGCGCGGATCGCGCGCGCATTGGCATCTGGGGTGGTTCGCACGGCGGCGTCGTTACCGCGTACGCGCTGGCGCACAATTCCGATGTGTTCGCAGCCGGTGCAGACATTCACGGCGTGCACGACTGGCCACGTTTCGGCTTCGAGCAATATGGCCTCGAGTCGGAAGCGTTCCCGCAAAGCTTTATCGACACGCTCCGTCGTTCCTCAGCCATCGATGCCATTGATGGCTGGCGTTCGCCTGTACTGATCATTACTGGCGACGATGACGAGGCTGTGGATGTTGATCAGTCCACAGACTTGGCCGCGCGTCTGCGTGAACGCGGCGTGCCAGTGGAAACGATGTTGCTTCCTAACGAAGGGCATGACTGGCGCCTGCACCGCACCTCTGTTCGCGTGGGCGAGGCGATACTCGACTTTTTTGAAAGTCGACTAGGCTCATCAAGTGTCCAAAGCGAATGAGTAATGGGGAATGACGCAAGGCGCTCGGCGTTTGCCCATTGGAACTCCGTGACGTTATGGGTCAAATTGCTGCCGCAGCTCAAATTCATCTCGGTTTGCATTTGATGGATCAGAAAATTGCTCCAACCTACCTTGGCGCAGCCCTTCTTGCTCATCGACAGCTTGACTTCGATTGCAGAGGGCTGCCTTTGAGAGGCCTCGGCGTTGTCATCCGGTCGCCTTTCTTGCTTCCGCAGGAGCGTATCAGAGGTGCGCACCCAATGGGGGGGGCAACAAGGCAACTCCTCAGGCGCGCGCGCGCCCAAGAGCCATGGTCAGGCAATGGACGCCACCGCCACCCAAAGTGAATTGGGTAATGTCGGTCTCAATAACGGTGAGGCCTGTCTCGCGCATGGTAGTACTTATTCTTCGATTGTGCGCGGCGGCAAGAACGCGGCGGTCACCTAGCGCGAGCACGTTTGCTCCGAGCCTGCGCATTTCCTTGTAGCTGACCGGGATGATGTGCACGCCGCGCGCGCCAATCCAATCCAGAAGGTCGTCATCGATGACGTCGATGCAGGCGAGAGCGGCGTCCTCAGCCACCATGCAGAAGTAGGTGTCGAGGTGTAGGAAGAATGGCTCGAAAGCGTGTAGATGTACATCCCAACCTTCGTCGCGGAAGGCTCGCGCGGCTTCGGCTGCGCCGGAAGGCATTGTACGCTCACCACTTACGCCGATGAGTGCAAGGCCAGGGCGCAACAAGCACACGTCACCACCTTCTATGCAGCCTGATGCAATACGCCGCCATAGGGGTATGCCGAGCGCGCGCGCATAATTTTCGACGGCATCCACTTCCGCAACGCGCTCTGGCATGGCCATGCGACAGCTCATCAGCCCCCAAGGCGTCATGACACTTGTGTCGCGCGTGAAGCAAAGATCGGGCAGGTCCGAACGCGGCGGGACTTCGTGCACCTTGGCGCCAATCGCCTCCAGCGTACGGCGCAGGCCTTCGTGTTGCCGCTTGGCGAGATCAAGGTCGAATCGCGCGCCATGACCCATCGCCTCACGCGCCACCGCACAATTGGGCAGCCATACATAGTGATCTGGCGAGCTGATCATTACGTCTGTCAGCACATCATAATCGCATGCTACGCCCCAAGTCATTGTGTTACCTCGACTGCTTCGCCCGTCAGCATGGGCTCGATCGCATCATAGAGGATTTGGCAGGCGAGGGTCGCGTGGTCACTGCGCATGTTCTCTGCTTCATTGTGGCTGACGCCGCCTTCGCACGGCGTGAAGAGCATCGCAGCAGGATAACGCAGTGCCAAGTGAAGCGCATCGTGTCCAGCGCCTGAGATCATGTCGATTGCGGCGATGCCGTTGTCCCTAGCGGCAGCGTGCAGCGCCTCCACCAAGGTGGGATCGAACTGTGTCGCTTCCATTCGCCAGATCGGATCGATCGAAATGTTGACACGGCGATGCGCTTCTATGCTGACAACCACCTCGCTAAGGCTGTCGATCATGGAGTCGAGGACGGTCTCATCGGGATGGCGCAGGTCAAGCCAGAGCGTCGCCGCGCCAGGAGCGACATTGCGCGCTGGGTTGGTGACCGCGATCTGCCCGGCGGTGGCGCGCCCGTGTGGCGCATTTTTTAGTGCAATTGACTCCGCCGCCAGCGCGATTTCAGCCGCTGCAAGCAGTGCGTCGCGCCGCATCGGCATGGGCGTAGGTCCGGCATGGTTGGAAAATCCATCAATTTGCACATCGAGCCAGCACACTGCTTGCGCGCCGATCACAATGCCGATGGGCACATCTTTCTGCTCGAGGATGGGGCCTTGCTCAATGTGTGGTTCGAAATAGGCTCGCACACCGCGGGCGGTACGATATGGGAGGGCCAATAATGCTGCGTCGGCGGCAAGGCTTTCGCTCAATGGTATGCTGGAGGCGTCAACCTGTGCCTTCATATCGTCTATGGCAAAGCGCTCCACGAACACACCTGAGCCCATCATGGGCGGTGCAAAACGCGCGCCTTCTTCGTTGGCCCAGACGGCGATCTCGAATGGTCTGCGCAGCGTGCGGTGACGTTCATGCAGCGTACGCGCAATTTCGAGCGCGCACATGACGCCAAAGGCGCCGTCGTACTTGCCACCCGAGACCTGCGTGTCGAGATGGCTCCCAACCATGATCGAGCCGAGCTCCGTATCGCCGGACGTCAGGGCAAACAGGTTGCCGATCGCGTCGCGTTCGACGCGCATGCCGATCGCGCGGCATTGTGCGACGAAATGCGCCCGCCCGGCGCGGTCCTCCGCTGTGAATGCGAGGCGGCGTACACCGCCCTGGGGTGTGGCGCCGATGCACGCAAGCTCCTGCAATGAGTGCCAAAGTCTGGCTCCGTCGACGCGACCGTCGTTTGCTGGCATGAAATGCGGTACTTTCGGATACGGTAGTTGATCAATATTAAACTGGCGCACCAATAAATGTCAATTATATTGAACGATTGTGAAAGTGAGACAGATGTCGCAACCCAACCCCGCCGTGCTTCCGCGCAGCATTGACCCGGTAGATGAATCGTTCGGACTTAGGTTGCGCCAGCTGCGTACAGAGCGCGGGCTCTCGCAGCGTGACCTGGCGCGGCTGTCGGGTGTCGCTAATACGACTATTTCATTAGTGGAAAAGGGCCGCATCAGCCCCTCGCTCAGTTCGATCAAGAAGATACTTGATGGTCTCGACACGACCCTATCAGCGTTCTTTTCCGACGACCTCACGCATGAACCCCAAACTTTCTATCGCCGTGCAGACTTAAAGAAACTCTCGGATGGTAAAGGAATTTCGCTCACCCAGATTGGTTGGGACATGGGCGAGCAGGCCATACAAATTTTCTGGGGTGTGTATGCTGTTGGTGGTGATACTGGCGCTGAAATGATGTCTCACGATGGCGAAGAAGGCGGATTTGTGGTCAAGGGTGTTTTCGAGGTCACCGTGGGAGGCGATGTCCAGGTTCTGAGCGCGGGGGACGCCTATTATTTCAGTAGCCGGAAGCCGCATCGGTTCCGTAATATCGGAGCGGAGGCTGGAGAGATCATCAGTGCGCAGAGTCCGCCGAGCGTATAGGTGAGGTGGGTACCCGGCCTCCGCCTGTGGTGAATCGCAAACATTTTGGTCTTGACGCCCCGTCGAAATGAAGCAAATAATGAACAATATTGGGGGCGCGATGGTCACACAGTATTTGGGCGCGGGTGCGCCGTTCCACGATCGTCCGGGCCGCATTTGGATGGACGGCTCGATGCGCCCTTGGCGCGAAGCGTCGCTGCACGTCCTTTCCCACGCCCTACATTATGCAAGTGCGGTGTTTGAAGGCGAGAAGGCTTATCGGGGGCGCGTCTTCGCACTGGAGCAGCACTCGCGCAGGCTTCGACGCTCGGCTGAACTGCTGGACTTCAACCTTCCCTACAGCGTCGAAGCACTTAGCGCGGCGACGCAGGAGGTTGTCGATCAATACGACGTGGAAGAGTTGTACGTTCGCCCCGTCGCGTGGCGCGGATCGGAGATGATGGGCGTCTCGGGTCAACGCAACACGATCCACGTCGCCATAGCTGCTTGGGCGACGCCGATGGCTCCCTCCCTTGATGAGCGCTTGCGTGGCGTCGCGCTTGATGTCTCACGCTGGGTGCGCATGGCGCCGAACATGGCACCCATCGCATCCAAGGCTGCAGGACTATATATGACGGGCACGCTGGCCAAGCACGCGGCGGAAGCAAAGGGATGCGACGACGCCCTGACTTTCGATTGCCGCGGCTTCGTCGCTGAGGCGACCACAGCCAATATCTTCGCTGTCATCGACGGCAAGCTGCGGACGCCGGGACCGGACTATATTCTCAGCGGCATTACCCGGCAAACCGTATTGGCTACCGCGCGCGCGCAAGGCTTGGAAGTGTGGGAAGGTGACATACACCCTTCAGAGTTGCAGCGCGCGAGCGAGGTCTTTCTAACCGGCACTGCTGCAGAAATCACTGCTGTACGCAGCATTGGCGCGCGCAGCTACACGCCAGGCGTCATTACTGAAGCGATTATGCGCGCTTATGATGAGGCTATCGGCCGTGGATGACATGTTGCGTGCGGGTGATATGGTCGTCGCGGCGCTGCGCGCTGAGGCAGTCGATACGGCCTTTGGTATTGTTGGTTCGCATGTCGTGGGCATCTATGATGCGCTACGTCGGGCGCCGTCAATTCGAGCGATTTCGGCTCGCCATGAAAGCACAGTGAGTTTTATGGCCGCGGCCTACGCGCGATTCACCGGACGTACGGGCGTTGGCGTCGTCACTGCAGGACCGGGTGTGCTGAACGCGATGAATGGTCTGGCTCAGGCGGCGCATTCGGGCTGGCCCGTGGTGCTACTGGCGGGAGGCGTGCCCTGCGGCGCCCAGGCGTTTGAACTTCATGCGCTTCAGCGCGAAGACTATTGTCGCGATGCCGTGGCACCACTTGTTAAATCCGCAGTGCGCGTGCGCACGCTGCAAGCGCTTGGGCCGACGCTCGCGGAAGCCTTCAGACTGGCGCGTTCGGGCAGGCCCGGCCCTACTTATGTTGAAATACCGCTTGATCTGTTTTCTGCGGATGCGGGCGGTGATTGGTACTATTCGCCGGTAGCGCCGACACTGTTGGGATTCGCTGAGGCCGAGATAACTGCCGCGCGTGCGGCGCTGAGGACTGCTGCGTATCCAGTGGTCGTGATTGACGCTGGCGCGGCGGAGGGCGTAGCTCGTGCTCTAGCGTTGGACATGGCTGAAGACACGGGCGCTCGCATTGCCGTCACGCGGGATGCGCTGGGTGCGGTCAGTGAGCAGCACCCGCTTTATATCGGCGTGGCACACGAACACATGTTTGGTTCGCAGGCTTTCGCTGCCATAAATGAGGCGGATATCTGTGTCCTCTTCGGCATCGACAGTGAAGCTGCGAATTATGAACGTATCGTCTCACGTGCAGCAGGACGTGTTCTACTCGTGAAGCGGCGCATGACGGGCGGCGTTGCAAGCTGCGACGCAAACCGCCTCGATATCGAGACTTCTCTTCGCAAAGTCGTTATAAATGCGAAGCCTTCGGACGCGAATCTGTTTGTAGAGACGCTCGCTGCGCTGCGCGCGCGTCTTGATATGGGCGCAATAACCGTCGTTGATGCTGGTAATCATGAAGTTTGGGCGCGTACCCTGCTACCCATTCATAACAGGCACAATTGCATTGGTGGCGGCGATTGGGCCAGCATGGGTTTTGCTTTGCCAGCAGCGCTTGCCGCGCGAGTGGCTGAGCCTCGTGAGCGTATTGTCTGTGTCACGGGTGATGGCTGTCTTTTGATGTCGCTAAGCGACCTCTCAACGCTTTTCGAGCTAGGCGGCCCTAGCTTGCTCATTGTGTTGAACGATTCGGAATACGGCATGATGTCCGATGTACAGGTGGCGCAGTTCGGTGCTGCTTATGAGGTCTGCCTGCCGCGGGTAGACTTCGCAGCCATGGCACGCGCTATGGGAGGGGATGGCGAGCGTGTCCTTGCTTCTACGGATCTAGCGCCCGCCCTAGACCGCGCGTTCGCCGCGAGCCGGCCGTTCGTACTTGATATTGTCTGCGAACGCCCATCCAATGAGTTGCTGGAGCATTTCCAACAAGCGATGGCCTTCCCCCTGAAAACTGGTCCTCTTTGACAGGTAGAGTTTCGGCTGTTTTGCGCTTGAAAGGAGCGGAGAATGGCACGGAAAAACTGCATAGCAGAGCAGGTCATCGGGATGCTGCGGGAGGCCGAGGTACGGCTTTCCGGGGGTGAGAAGACGGGGGCGATATGCCGTGGTCTGGGCATCTCGGAGCAGAGCATTTACCGCTGGCGGTGTGAATATGGCGGGTTGAAGGTGACGCAGGCGGCACGTCGGAAGTCTCTGGAGAAGGAGAACTCGCGGCTCAGGAAGGCGGTGTCCAACCTGACGCTGGATGCGCTGATCCTGAAGGAGGTCATCGAGGGAAAGTACTGAGCCCCTCGCGACGCTGCGCTGGTATTGCCCATGCGTGTGCGAAGCTCGGCGTGTCCGAGCGTCGTGCGCGCCGGGCCATCGGCCTACACCGTTCGACTCAGCGCCGTCCTGCGCCGCCACGATCGGATGAGAAGCGCCTGACGGCAGACATAGTCCGGCTCGCTTCTGATTATGGTCGCTATGGCTATCGGCGGATCACCGCTTTATTGCGGCGTGAAGGGTGGAAGGTGAATGCCAAGCGGGTCGAACGCATCTGGCGTCGCGAGGGGCTGCCTTCTCCTCCTCCCACAACGCGCGTAGGCTGGAAGCGTAATACAATTAAGGCGGCGATAAGGTGGATGTCTCGTTTTATCCTCGCGCAATGGCAAGCCTGGTGGAATGCTCAAAGAGATCAAGTTCCCGACGGGCGCTCACTGAGCGCCTGGTGACAACAGATGTCACAGTCGCAAACCGTGCGCGAGGCCCTGCAGATATCGGGCCGGTCGCGTTCCCCCGGGCATTGCTGAACCGAACGTGCCGCATCAATATTCCGGTTTATTTTGGAGCGACTCCGGGCTGCCTGACCCGCTTGTGCACAATGCGATCATCAGCGACGATCCTGGAATGATGAAGGCGTCACGGCCAAATTAAGAACATCGACAAGATCGAGCAGCAGATATTTTGCCTATGGCCCTGCCTACCTTTCGCTCCGCCCAATAAGTCCTAAATTGTTGATGAATACAAAATAATACTCAGAGTGGCGGGTTTGGGGGCGCTTTTCAGGCCAAATCCACCGTACTAAGCAACACAACCGGACCGATCATCGTGGGCAGTCTGAAACATTTTGGAGAAGATCCCTTGGTATCGGCTGGGATATCATAATCACTCTCAGCTTTACTTAAATAGAACAACAGAACAAAAGCTGAACTCGAGTCCGATCATCGACCGTCCGTGACGATCAGGCGGCGGATTTCGTTCCGTCAGCGCTGCGCAACTCATGTGCCACAGGGAGGAAGAGGAGGGGCTCCTGGCGCGGGATGCTGCCGGGAAGACCTTGCACGTAAAAAATCAAACGCTCGAATGCAGGGGCTGGACAGCGCAACATCGCTGTGACGGCACTGCAATTCGGCATGAAATGCCCGGCATCGGGTTTACCGTAGGGAGGATAAGGCCAAGCCATACGGAGGGAGACACCGATGACGAATGGAACCATGCCTCGCATTTTGCGACGGTCAATTTGTGCTGCGACAATTGCTGCAACCATGACCATTTCGGTTGCCGCCAACGCGCACGGTATTTGGTTTGCGCAGCGCGCCAAACAGCTAGCGCTGATCTATGGCGTGGGGGCTGACGACCTCGATATGGTGCGGCGCCTTCCGCAGGTGGAGAGCATTGCCGCCTACGACGCGGAATACCGCCCGATCAACTCTGCGGCGCGCATTGCCGGGGCGATCGTGCTGATCGATTCCGATGCCCAGCCGACGCTGGTCGCTGCGGTGATGCCCTATGGCGTGTGGTCCCGCGTAGGCAATGGCGATTTCGAGAAGAAGACGCTGTTGGAAATGCCGAACGCCACATTTTCCACCAGGAACGTGAAATACGCCGTCACCATCCAGGGCCCGCTGAGCAAACCGATTCCCGCGCTGGCCGGCCATACGCTGCAGGTCGTGCCAGTGGGGGACATTCCCGCAACTCTGGGAACGCCGATGACCTACCGCGTGCTGTATAACGGCGCGCCGCTGGCCGGGGCAAGGGTGATCAACGATCTCGTCAACGATCCCGATGCCAAGCCACTGCTTTCAGCGGCAGACGGAACGGTCACCCTGCCCGTGCGCAACCAGGGCCTCAATGTAGTCCTCGCGGTTTATGACGGGCCGAGCGACAATCCCAAACTTTACGGCCAGGTCGAGCATTCTGCGACTCTCGCATTCACTTTGCCCCACCTCCCGGAATGAGGAGAATCCCCATGAAACGCGCATTGACCATTCTTGCAGGCTTGTCGCTTGCCTGTGCTCTGCCAGCATCCGCTCTGGCGCACGGTTCCACCAAACCGCAACATGGCGGGGTCGTGCAGATGAATGGCGAAACGCTGTTCGAGCTGGTGCGGGCGCCCGCGGGTGTGTCGCTTTATGTCATCGATGAGGACGAGCCGGTCGTGGCCAGCGGCATGACTGCGCGGCTGAGCATCACCGCCGGCGGCAAGCGGCAGGACGTTGCCATGGTTCCGGGCAAAGGCAACCAGTTCGTGGCCAAGGGGCTCACCCTGCCTGCTGGGGCCAGTGTTGGCGTGCAGGTAATCAACCAGGCGACGAAGGCACGCTACGGCACCACATTCACCATCAAGTGATGCTGGCAGGCGCCCACGCGGGAACAGGTCTTGTGTGGGCGCGGGGGGAGGGACGATGACACACACCGGCAATCCAGCCTGGGCCATCAAGGCAGCCTTTCTGCTCGCCTTGGCTTTACTGGCGCTACCGTTCGAGGCGCTGGCCCACGGCGTCGCCGACAGCGACAAGGCCTTCATCCAGGCCAACCCAGGCATCAATATCCTCCCCTTCGCCTACCTTGGCGCCAAACACATGGTGACAGGCTATGATCACCTGCTGTTCCTGTTTGGCGTTATCTTCTTTCTTTACCGGCTGAAGGACGTCTGGGTCTATGTGACCCTGTTCGCGGTGGGCCACAGCGTTACCCTGCTGACAGGCGTGATGTTCAATATCCAAGCGAACCCCTATCTGGTTGACGCGATAATCGGCCTTTCCGTGGTCTACAAAGCGCTCGACAATTTGGGCGCGTTCCCAACGCTACTGGGCGCGGAGCCCAATCAAAAGGCGGCGGTTTTGATTTTCGGACTTTTTCACGGCTTCGGCCTTGCCACAAAGTTGCAGGACCTGATCGCCTCGCCCAGCGGCTTGCTGGTCAATCTCATCAGCTTCAATGTCGGAGTCGAGGCCGGACAGGTGCTGGCGCTCAGCATCATCCTCATCCTGATGACCCTGTGGCGAGGCCGCCCAAGCTTCAAGCGCGGGATACTCCCCGCAAACGCCCTGCTGATGTGCGCGGGGCTTGTCCTCACCGGCTATCAGATGGCGGGCTATTTCATGGAGGGAACCGCATGACGACGACTGCCACGCAATTGCCCTATCAGGCATCGCCTCGCGCGCTGGCCCGCGCATCCATTGCTGCTTCGGCGGCAGCGGCGGCCGTATTGCTCCTGTTCGTGCTGCCAGCCGAATGGGGGATCGACCCCACAGGTGCAGGCAAGGCCATGGGGCTGACGCGCATGGCGCAAATGGACGAGATGGAGGATGAGGGAGAGGCGCTTGATGCTTCCGCCGCCGCCACCCTGACTATCGTGCCCCAAATCAAGGAAAACATCGCCACGTCCGCCGCCTGGCGCAGCGACGAGAAGACGGTTACCCTCGCGCCGCACAGCGGCATCGAAATCAAGGCCCACATGGCCAAAGGCGATCGCCTCGTCTTCCGCTGGGCCGCCAATGGCGGCGCGGTTCGCATGGACATGCATGGCGAGCCGACGAAGGGCAAGGAAGGCGAATTCAGCACCTATTGGAAGCAGAAGGAACTGACCGAAGCGCAGGGGTCATTCACCGCACCCTATGATGGGACGCATGGCTGGTACTGGCGCAATGGTGGTGAAGTCCCCGTCACGATCATGTTGAAAACCGCAGGATTCTATAAGGATTTGTTCGAGCCGCCAGCCGAATGAACTCGGCCTGAGTCGCGGGAAGCGGGAGGATGGCCATGACTGTCACGGCGAAAGCAGGCCCTTCCGATGCCCCCTCTACGGCCTGGTCATGCTGGTCGACTATGTCCGTGAGACACTCTTCATGCACTTTCAGGTGACCGATCGGGTCGATGCTTCCACATCGGTCCCGGCCTGTCTGCTTTCCACTTTCTACGCGCTGACTCTCCGCTGAGCGCACCGGGCAGCGAAAGCACAGAGTTGACGAGGTTGCAGATTCAAAGCCTGTAAACCTCCGTACTCAATAAAATGCATGACGCGTTCAGCCTAATCTGCTGTGCTAGGGCGATCGCGTCAACTTTACGTGGCACCTTCTGACGGACACCGTCTTCAACGCGCCTGACGGTGCGCGTTGTTGTTTGCGGCCTCCGCCTAAGCACTACCGGAAAAGGCCCTTCATTTGGCCGCCCATGCCGCCAAAATTGCCAGCATGGTAAATCGCGGCACAATGCGCGGTGGGTGACCTGACTTCACTACAATCCGCCGCCGTACGGGCCCTTTTCGGTGCAAGATTCTTCAGCGCGCCCATAATCTGCCGAGAGGGAGTAAGAGAACCGTCCTTCGAGCAGAGGGAGCTCCAGGCGGCGGGAAACACCGATACCGCATCTCGAGATGCACTTGGCCAACATCGCCAAATATAGGGGGGAACTATGACACGACAATCAGCATTCCGGGCAGCCCTGGCCACCAGCGTGGCGCTGATGGCGCTGCCGACCGCCGTCGCTGCGCAGGACGCCGACAGCACCGCTGTCGATGACACCATCGTCGTCTCTGGTCAGCGTCAGGCCTATCGCGGTGATGTGCCTATCAAGGAGACACCGCAGAGCATCCAGGTTCTCGATGCAAAGATTATGACCGATCTGAATATCACGCGTCTGGATACCGCGCTCGAGTGTTCCCCGTCAGCGCCAATGGCACAGATTTGAGGTTGTGATTTGAGGAGGGTTGGGTCTTCGTCGCAGTGACGAAGGAACGAAGATGA
>NZ_JACESP010000037.1 GCF_013911755.1 Sphingosinicella sp. | reverse complement strand
TGGTGCCCAGGAAAGGACTCGAACCTTCACGCCGTTACCGGCACTAGCACCTGAAGCTAGCGCGTCTACCAATTCCGCCACCTGGGCACGGGGTCGGATGCTCTCGTCTTGCGAGGCGATGCGGGTTACGGTCCGTCCCCGTGCTTGTCAATGGGCCTGGGTATGGAATATGCGGCGCGGGAACGATTGAGTGGCCGGAAGGATAATGGTGTGGCGAAGCTGATTACGATTTTCGGCGGTTCGGGCTTCGTGGGGCGCTATGTTGTGCAGGCGCTGGCGAAGACGGGGGCGCGGCTGCGCGTCGCGACGCGCGATCCGCACCTTGCGCTGCACGTGCGCCCACTCGCGGCGCTCGGCCAGCTTGATTTCGTCCGCACGGATTTTCGCAGCGAGGCTTCGCTCGCGCGCGCGGTCGAGGGTGCTGACGCCGTCATCAACCTCGTCGGCATCCTCTCCGATTCGCAGGGCGGGTTCCAAGCGGTGCATGTCAACGCCGCCGCAGCGATCGCGAAGGCCGCCGCTGCGGCGGGCGCGGGCGCGCTCGTCCACGTGTCGGCGCTCGGCGCGGACGCGGAGAGCGAGTCCGGCTACGGCCGCAGCAAGGCGCTCGGCGAGGCGGCCGTGCGCGCCGCGTATCCCAAGGCGACGATCCTGCGGCCGTCGGTGATCTTCGGCCCCGAGGATCAGTTCCTGAACCGCTTTGCCGGTCTCCTCCGCCTGCCCGTCGTGCCGGTGGTGGCGCCCAAAACGAAGTTCCAGCCGATCTATGTGGTGGACGTGGCGCGCGCCATCGCGGCTGCGGCCTGCGAGCCCCAGCTTCACGCCGCGAAGACGGTCTCGCTCGGCGGACCCGATGTGCTGACGATGCGCGGGCTCCTGGAATGGCTCGCCGAGACCACGGGGCGCAGCCCGATGCTCGTCGATATGCCGGATGCCGCCGCAAGCCTGATGGCGCGTCTCACCGGCTGGCTGCCCGGCGCGCCGCTCACCACGGACCAGTGGAAGATGCTGCAGAGCGACAATATCGTGTCCGAAGGCGCGCCCGGCCTTGCCGCGCTCGGTCTCGCCGCGACGCCGATGGCGGCGGTCGCCCCCGGCTGGCTAGTGCGCTTCCGCCCGCACGGCCGGTTCAGCCCTGCCTAAAAGAAGGCGAGCAGCACGACGCCGAGCGCCACCCGGTAGACGACGAACACCAGCATCGATCCGCGGCGCAGGAAGCGCATCAGGAAGGCCATCGTCGCCACCGCGGCGAAGAATGTGAGCACGCCCGCGATCACGGCATCCCGCTGCATCGCCGCCGACGCCTCGGCGAGGTCGAGCGCCGCGAGCAGTCCCGCGCCCAGCACGGCGGGCATCGAAAGCAGGAACGAGAATCGCGCCGCTTCGGGCCGCGCGTAGCCAAGGAAGCGCGCCATCGTCATGGTCACGCCTGAGCGGCTGGTGCCGGGGATGAGCGCGAACGCCTGCGCGATGCCCACGAGCGCCGCGTCCTTCAGCGTCAGGTCCTCATAGGCCTTGGTCTGCTTGCCCCAACGGTCCGCCGCCCACAGCAGCAGGCCGTAAACGATGAGGTTGATCGCCACGAGGTGCGTCGAGCGAAAGCCTTCGAGGTAGCCGCCTGTTTTCAGGAAGAAGCCGAAGACGACCGCCGGGATCGTGCCGATCACGATCCACCAGAAGAGCTTCCGCTCGGCCGGCGCCTTCACCACGCCGACGTTCGAAAGCCCGCCGCGCACGAGGCCGAGCGCATCGCGCCAGAAGTAAACGATGATCGCCGCGAGTGTGCCGACATGGACGGCGACGTCGATCATCGGCCCCTGATCGGGGAAGTCGGTGAGCTTGGGAATGAGGATCAGGTGCCCGGACGACGAGATGGGCAGGAACTCGCTGACGCCCTGAACGATGGCGATGATGAGCAGTTGCAGAAACGACATGGGCTCTCCCGCGGAAAGGTCGGGCGCGGCATAGCATAGCCGATTCGCGGCGTCCCCTGACGAGTTATGACCGAATCGGACCTTGTTTATACCCCAACATCTGCGAACGATTCGCGATAGATCATTTTTGGCAATTTATTAGGTAATAATTACTGTCCTATTCGCTGAAAATTACGTGACAAGGCGGTTTGACGACCGTAAAAGCCGCGGCGGAACCGCAAGGGGAAATCGGGTGGCCGAAAAGGATATGCTGAAGTTCGTCGGGCTCGCGCAGGCGTTTCCCGAAAAGCGCGCCGCGGACGAGCGCGATGACGACTTTCTGGAAATCAGCCGCGGCTATATCCTCGCGAAGGCGGAGGAGCAGGCCTCGCGCTGTTCGCAGTGCGGCGTGCCCTTCTGTCAGGTCCACTGCCCGCTCCACAACAACATCCCGGATTGGCTGCGCCTCACCGCCGAGGGCCGGCTGCAGGAGGCCTACGAGCTTTCCGAAGCCACCTCCACCATGCCCGAGGTCTGCGGCCGCATCTGCCCGCAGGATCGGCTGTGCGAGGGCAATTGCGTCATCGAGCAGTCCGGCCACGGCGCCGTCACCATCGGCTCGGTTGAAAAGTTCATCACCGACACCGCGTGGAAGGAAGGCTGGGTCCGCCCGCTGCGTCCGCTCAGCGACCGTTCGGACCAGTCCGTCGGCATCATCGGCGCGGGGCCTGCGGGCGTCACTGCCGCCGAATATCTGCGCCGTCGCGGCTATGAGGTGCACGTCTACGACCGCCACGATCGCGGCGGCGGGCTCCTCACTTACGGCATCCCCGGCTTCAAGCTGGAAAAAGAGGTCGTGATGCGCCGCCTCGCGCGGCTCGAGGAAGGCGGCATCGTCTTCCATTATGATTTCGAGGTCGGCCGCGACATGACGCTCGCGCAGCTGCGCGCCAAGCACGATGCGCTGCTCGTCGCCACAGGCGTCTACAAGGCGCGCGACATCAAGGCGCCGGGCGTCGGCGCGGGCGGCGTCATCCCCGCGCTCGATTACCTGATCGCATCGAACCGCAAGAGCTTCGGCGACAGCGTCCCCGCCTTCGAAAGCGGCGCACTGAATGCGGAAGGAAAGCACGTCGTCGTCATCGGCGGCGGCGACACGGCGATGGACTGCGTGCGCACCGCCGTCCGCCAGGGCGCGGCTTCGGTAAAGTGCCTCTACCGGCGGGATCGCGCCAACATGCCGGGTTCACAGCGCGAAGTGGTGAACGCCGAAGAGGAAGGCGTCGAATTCGTCTGGCTCTCCGCGCCGCAGGCGTTCGACGACAAGGGCGGCAAGGTCGCGGGCGTGCGCGCGCAGCAGATGCGCCTAGGCGCCCCAGATGCCTCGGGCCGCCGCGCGCCCGAAGTGGTCGAAGGCGGGGATTTCCGTGTCGAGGCCGATCTCGTCATCAAGGCGCTCGGCTTCGATCCCGAAGACCTGCCCCAGCTGTTCGGCGCGCCGGACCTCACCGTCACGCGCTGGGGCACGCTGCGCACCGACCACAAGACGATGATGACAAGCGTGGACGGCGTCTTCGCCGCCGGAGACATCGTGCGCGGCGCCAGCCTCGTCGTCTGGGCGATCCGCGACGGCCGCGACGTCGCGAAAACGATGCACACGTATCTCGCCGCGCGCGCGGGCGCATCAGCCAAGAAAGCCGCCGCATGAAGGCCCGTCTCTTCACGCTCACGGCGGCGCTTCTGCTCGCCGCGCCCCCTGCCCTCGCGGCGGAGCCGGACCGCGCAGCACAGCTCGTCAGCCTCATGGGGATCGAAGCCAAGCTCGACGAAGTGTTCAGCACGCTCGTGCCGATGTTCGGAGCGCAGGTCGTCGCGCAGCTCGAGACCGACCAGGGCACCAGCGGCACCGTTCGCAATCTCATCGAAAATGGACGCGGCGGACGGGAGCGGCTGCAGAAGATTCTGGCCGAGGAATTCCTCGCCGAACTGCGCAAGACCTATCCGGCGATGATTGCCGATTTCACGACGGCCTATAGGAATGCGCTTTCTCCCGCCGAACTCGATGCCGCGATCGGCTTCCTGAAAAGCCCGGCCGGACAGAAATTCATGGCTGCCGAAAAGCAGACGCAGGCGAGCATGAAGGCGATCGGCGAACGCGCCGGAATGACCGCCGGCATGGCCGCCGTCTCGAATGGATTTGCCCGCGCGCAGCGCGAAATGCTGGATGGGGCGAAATGAGCGTATACCGGTCCAGAATTGCACTTGGCTCACTCTGGCTGGGGGTTATCGCCAGTCCGTCAGTCGCAAATGCCCAAGACGCACCCGCTGAGATATCATTGCCTGCCCCCATGCCGGCCACGGCTGTGCAATTGGCCGAGGAATGGGTGCCCTGGGACCCGCTGGTGGTGGCAATCGTTGATACAGCGGTGGCGAGCCACAGAGACTCTCTGCAGAGCAATCCCGATATCCTTGCAACAGACAAGCGTTTTCCTGGCTTGATAAAGACTGCAGTCTCGGCTGTGAGAAAGCACACAACCGCGACGGCTCGTCGCGCACAGCGCGAGCTGACGGTGCAACTGGCCGGCATGATCGCAACGGATATGACCCCAGATCATATCAACCAGACCTACGACTTTCTCAAAAGTCCTGCAGGCGAAGCATACAAAAAGCTTTTGGCGTCGTTCACCGATAGCGCCGAGATTACGGACGAAGAAATTGTTCGCAGGATGAGCAATGAGGACATGACCGTGATGAATGCGTTTCTCGGCACACCGGCGGGGACCGTGTCCAAAACTCTCTACGCGCAGTTTTTTCCCAGCGCGCTCGCGTCACTTGGTCATACCATGCAACAGGATACCCAAGCGGCGTCCAAGGTGGTTATCGATGCGATGAACGCGCACATAGCGAAACTGGCCAAGCAGACGAAACCGGCAACCCCGAGATGAACTCCTTCGATCTTGTGACGACTGAACCGCCCAAGATCGTCTGCCCTTTAGGACGCGCGCAGCGCGAAACATTGGATGAAATGAAATGATCAACGCCGCAGAACGTGAACGCATCGCCCGCGAGGGCATGTACCGCCCGGATATGGAATCCGATGCCTGCGGCGTCGGGCTCATCGCGGCGACCGACGGCAAACCGTCGCGGCGCGTGGTGGCGCTTGGCATTGATGCGCTGAAGGCGGTTTGGCATCGCGGCGCGGTGGATGCGGATGGCAAGACGGGCGACGGCGCGGGCATTCATGTCGAGCTGCCGATCGCGTTCTTTTCGAAGCACATCGAGCACGCGGGCCACAGGCACCGCATCGATCGGCTGCTCGCCGTGGGGCAGGTGTTCCTGCCGCGCACCAACCTTGCCGAGCAGGAAACCTGCCGCAGCATCGTCGAATCCGAAATCATCAATTTCGGCTACGAGATCTATGGCTGGCGGCAGGTGCCCGTCGATACTTCGGTGATCGGCGACAAGGCGAAACTGACGCGCCCCGAGATCGAGCAGATCATGATCAAGGGTCCGCAGCCGGGCGAGAAATACGAAAATCAGGATGCGTTCGAAAAGGATCTGTATCTGATCCGCCGCCGCATCGAAAAGAAGATCATCGAAGCGCAGATCCAGGGCTTCTACATCTGCTCGCTGTCGTCGCGCTCGATCATCTACAAGGGGCTGTTCCTCGCCGAGGCGCTGTCGGTTTTCTATCCCGATCTGCAGGACGAAAAGTTCGTCAGTCGGTTCGCGATCTATCACCAGCGCTATTCGACGAACACGTTCCCCACCTGGTGGCTCGCGCAGCCGTTCCGCTGCCTTGCGCACAACGGCGAGATCAACACGGTTCGCGGCAACAAGAACCTGATGAAAAGCCACGAGATCAAGATGGCCGCGCAGGCCTTCGGCGATCTTTCGGAAGACATCAAGCCGGTGATCCCGGCGGGCGCGTCCGATACAGCCGCGCTTGATGCGACGTTCGAGGTGATGGTGCGTTCGGGCCGCGACGCGCCGACCGCGAAGCTGATGCTCGTGCCCGAAGCGTGGAACAAGGACACCACGCTCGCGCAGGCGCACCGCGACATGTACGCCTTCTTCGCCAGCGTGATGGAGCCGTGGGACGGCCCCGCCGCACTCGCCATGACGGACGGTCGCTGGATCGCCGCCGCGGTCGACCGCAACGCACTGCGACCGATGCGCTTCACGCGCACCAGCGACAATCTGCTGATCGTCGGTTCGGAAACCGGCATGGTCGTGGTGCCCGAAGCGACCGTGATCGAAAAGGGCCGGCTCGGGCCGGGCCAGATGATCGCGGTCGATCTCGACGAGGCGCGCTACTACGACGACAAGGCGATCAAGGACCGCGTTTCGGGCGAGGCGGATTATGCCGCGCTCGTGAAGGGCTTCCGCAACTTCGCCGACGTGCCGGGCGCGGACGCGCCGGAGCCGGGCCAGACGCTCGATGCCGACGAACTGCGCCGCCGTCAGGTCGCCGCGGGCCTCACCATGGAAGACATGGAGCTGATCCTCGCGCCGATGGTGGAGGACGCGAAGGAAGCCGTCGGCTCGATGGGCGACGATACGCCGCTCGCGGTCATTTCCGAAAACCCGCGCTGCCTGTCGCATTTCTTCCGGCAGAATTTCAGCCAGGTGACGAACCCGCCGATCGACTCGCTCCGCGAAACGCGCGTGATGAGCCTGAAGACGCGCTTTTCGAACTATGCGAACATCCTCGACAAGGATGCCAAGCAGCAGGGCGTGATGGTGATGGAATCGCCCGTGCTCTCGAACCGCGATTGGGCGCGGCTCCTTGCGCATTTCGGCGATCAGGCGGCCATCATCGATTGCACCTACGAGGTCGCGGGCGGCCCCGCCGCGCTTCGCGAGGCGATCGCGCGCGTGCGCGCCGAGGCCGAGCATCTGGTCCGTTCGGGCAAGAGCCAGCTCTTCCTCACCGACGAGAACGTCTCGAAGGCGCGCGCGGGCATCACCATGATCCTCGCGGCGGCGGGCGTGCACACGCATCTCGTACGCAAGGGGCTGCGCTCGTTCGCCAGCATCAACGTGCGTTCGGCCGAGTGCATGGATACGCATTATTTCGCGGTGCTGATCGGCGTCGGCGCCACCACGGTGAACGCGTGGCTCGCGCAGGAATCGATCGCGGCACGCCATGCCAAGGGCCTGTTCGGCGACATGGATCTCACCGCCTGCGTGAACCGGTTCCGCAAGGCGATCGAGGATGGTCTTTTGAAGATCATGGGCAAGATGGGCATCAGCGTCATCTCGTCCTATCGCGGCGGCTATAATTTCGAGGCGGTCGGCCTGTCGCGCGCGCTCGTGGCCGATTTCTTCCCCGGTATGCCCGCGAAGATTTCGGGCGAGGGTTTCTCGTCGCTGCACGTGAGCGCAGGCGACCGGCACGCGCTCGCCTACGACGAGGAAGTCACCACACTTCCCATCGGCGGACTCTATCGCTACCGCGCGAACGGCGAGCCGCACGCCTATCAGGCGAACCTCATTCACCTGCTGCAGCAGGCGGTGGCGAGCGACTCCTATTCCACCTATCTGCAGTTCAGCCGCGGCGTGCGCGATCTGCCGCCGATCTATCTGCGTGATCTTCTGGAATTCAATCACGTCAATCCGCCGGTGCCGGTGGAAGAAGTGCAGTCGATCGCCGAGATTCGGAAGCGGTTCGTGACGCCGGGCATGTCACTCGGCGCGCTCTCGCCCGAAGCGCACGAAACGCTGTCGATCGCGATGAACCGCATCGGCGCCAAGGCGGTGTCGGGTGAAGGCGGCGAGGATCGCTCGCGCTACAAGCCCTATCCCAACGGCGACAATGCGAACTCCGTCATCAAGCAGATCGCGTCGGGCCGCTTCGGCGTCACCGCCGAATATCTGAACGCCTGCGAGGAGATCGAGATCAAGGTCGCGCAGGGCGCAAAGCCCGGCGAGGGTGGCCAGCTTCCCGGCTTCAAGGTCACCGAGATGATCGCGCGCCTGCGCCACTCGACGCCCGGCGTCATGCTCATCTCGCCCCCGCCGCACCACGACATCTATTCGATCGAGGATCTGGCGCAGCTCATCTACGACCTGAAGCAGATCAACCCCGATGCGCGCGTCTGTGTGAAGCTCGTCTCCGAAGCGGGCATCGGCACGATCGCGGCGGGCGTCGCCAAGGCGCACGCGGACGTGATCCTCGTCTCGGGCAACGTCGGCGGCACCGGCGCGTCTCCGCAGACCTCGATCAAGTATGCGGGCACGCCGTGGGAAATGGGCCTCACCGAGGTCAACCAGGTGCTGACGCTCAACAGCCTGCGCGGCCGCGTGAAGCTCCGCACCGACGGGGGTCTCAAGACCGGCCGCGACGTCGTCATCGCCGCGATCCTCGGCGCCGAGGAGTTCGGTATCGGCACGCTTTCCCTCGTCGCGATGGGCTGCATCATGGTGCGCCAGTGCCATTCGAACACCTGCCCCGTCGGCGTCTGCACGCAGGACGAGGCGCTGCGCCAGAAGTTCGGCGGCTCGCCGGAGAAGGTCATCAACCTGATGAGCTTCATCGCCGAAGAGGTCCGCGACATCCTCGCCGGCCTCGGTTTCCGCAGCCTCGACGAGATCGTCGGCCGCACCGAGCTGCTGCGTCAGGTCAGCCGCGGCGCCGAGCATCTCGACGACCTTGATCTCAACCCCATCCTCGCCAAGGTGGACGCGCCCGACAGCGAGCGCCGCTTCAACCTGAAGACGCGCCGCAACGAGGTGCCCGACAGCCTCGACGCGCAGATGCTCGTCGACGCGAAGGCCGTGTTCGATCGCGGCGAGAAGATGCAGCTGACGTACAGCGTGCGCAACACGCACCGCGCCGTCGGCACGCGCTTCTCCTCGGCGATCACGCGCAAGTACGGCATGAACGGCCTCGCGCCCGGCCACGTCCACGTCCGCCTGCGCGGCGCGGCGGGCCAGTCGCTCGGCGCGTTCGCGGTGCAGGGCCTGAAGCTCGAAGTCTTCGGCGACGCCAACGACTATGTCGGCAAGGGGCTTTCGGGCGCCACGATCGTGGTGCGCCCGCTCGTCTCCTCGCCGCTCAAGTCGAACGAGAACACCATCATCGGCAACACCGTGCTCTACGGCGCCACCTCCGGGCGCCTTTACGCGGCCGGTCAGGCGGGCGAGCGCTTCGCCGTCCGCAATTCGGGCGCGGAGGTCGTCGTCGAGGGCTGCGGGGCCAACGGCTGCGAGTACATGACGGGCGGCATGGCGGTGATCCTCGGCCCGGTAGGCGACAACTTCGGCGCAGGCATGACCGGCGGCATGGCGTTCGTCTACGACACGGCCGGAGACTTCGACACGCGCGTCAACCCGGATAGCGTGATCTGGCAGCCGGTGCGCGCCACCTACTGGGAAAGCGTGCTCCGCGCCGCGATCGAGGCGCACCACCGCGAAACCGATTCCGCGTGGGCGCTGTCGATCCTCGAAGACTGGGAAACCGCCCTTCCCCGCTTCGTGCAGGTCTGCCCCAAGGAGATGGTGAGCCGCCTCAAGCACCCGCTTGAGGATGCGCAAAGCGTGGTCGCCGCGGAGTAAGGTTGCAGCGCCGCGGGCTTCTCCCTACACGGGACTTAACCATGTGGCGCCTCTACCAATATCCGCTTTGCCCGTTCTCGCGTAAGGTCCGTCTCGCGCTTGCCGAGAAGGGCGTCGAGGTCGAACTCGTGCCCGAATTGCCGTGGGCGCGGCGCGACGAATTCGTCGATCTCAATCCGGCCGGGCAGACCCCCGTTCTGGTCGGAGACCGCGGCGCCGCGCTCATCGACAGCACCGCGATCTGCGAGTATTTCGAAGAAACCGTCGAACGCATGCCGCTGCTCGGCGCAAGCGCGGCGGACCGCGCCGAAGTGCGGCGCCTCTGCGTGTGGTTCGATCAGAAATTCTACGCGGAAGTCGGCCACATCCTGCTCGCCGAGCGCATGTACAAGCGTATAGTTCAGCGCGCCGCCCCCGACGGCGGGGCGCTGCGCACCGCAGGCCGCAACCTTGAAAACCACCTCGGCTACATCGAATACTTGCTCGATCACCGCCGCTGGCTTTCCGGCACGACCTTCGGCCTCGCCGATCTCGCGGCAGCCGCGCATCTTTCAGTAGTGGACTATCTCTCCGCGCTCGAATGGCAGGGCCATGCGACAGCGAAACAATGGTACTCGGCGATCAAATCCCGGCCAACGTTTCGCGCGCTTCTTTCCGAGCGCATGGACGGCCTCTCGCCCCCCGCGCACTACGACAAGCTGGATTTCTAAAAGGGCCCTTACTTGGGCTCCGGAACCTTCTCGCGCGCCTTCTGCAGCTGACGCTCACGGCGCCACTGCTCGTATTCGTTCCGGCTGCAGCCGACATCGCCCGCGGGGCCGACCGCACTGCACGCGCTGCTCGGGGCGACATTCCCCGGCTCGGTAAGCTTCAGCCGCTCGCTCGGGACGTCCGTTCCCGGCTCGCCGGGCTCCGGCGGCGTTTCCACCGTCGGTTCCTCATCGGGGCGGCCGCATACGACGATCTCGCCGCGGCGCTCAGGATTCGGGCAGTTTTCCGGCATCCACTGATCGAGCGGCACGCGCTTCAGAACGCCGCTGTTGGTCGCAGGCGGTTTGCTTTCGGCCGGCGCACTTGCAGGCGGTGCGCTGTCCGTCTGGGCAGCCTGCGCCAGTGCCGTACCCGACACCGCAGCGCCAGCCATTCCTATCGCCGCAACCAGAGCCAGACGAATCATCGCGTTCCTTTCCGCCGCCGTCCGCTCGTGGACGGCAGCCACACCCTTACCCAACGCCGCGCGGCGTGAACAGTGCCTGAACTTGCGGCGAAGCGCGGCGACGCGGACGGCCGAATGCTGCGTTCCTACGAAGAGACCAGCAGTGCCCGCGCCTGGCTCCCGAGGTGCGCGAGCATCGCGGTGGTGACGACGCCGGCCTTACGCGCCCGCGCCGTCGCATCCGCCATGCGCTGGATGACGGCCGGGTTGGCCGCGCTCCACACCTCGACCGCCTTCACGGGATCGCCGCCCTTCTTCGTCTGGCGCTTGATGAGGTCGATGCGCAGCTGCTCGAAATCGCGCAGCAGCCCGGCGATAAGCAATCGCTCCCATGGGTCGGATGGCTGGAGCTGCGCGGTGACGCCCTTTGCCCAGTCGAGCCCCAGCATTTCGCCGACGCGCGTATAGGCATCCGCGATCGCGCGTTCGGTGACGCCGAGTTCGGCTGCAAGTTTGGCGTTGCCGATCGCCCCGTCGAGACCGTCGAGTTCCACCAGACGCTCGGTGATGTCGCCCGGTGCGCCGTCACGCAGCAGTTCCTGCCGCAGCCGCTCGACCTGCGCGCGCGGTTCCGGCCTGAGCAGCTTGTCGAGCTGTTTTGACAGCCGCTGAATCCCGCTCTTCCACGCGGTGATGCACTGGGAGGGTTGGTCTCCCGGCGCAGACGCACGCAGCGCATCCGCCATCTGCGTGCGAAGGCCGCGGATCGATTTGGTGTGCAGTACGATGTGCGTGCGTGCGTCCACCGCCGCGGCATCGATCGTCCGCCACAGGTCGCGAAGGTCGAACAGTTCGCGCGCCATCACGAAGGCGGAGGCGACATGGGCAAGGCTGGTGCCCTGTTCTTCCGAAAGTTCGAAGGCGAGCGTGATGCCGCCGCGGTTGACGATTTGGTTCGCAAGCTTGGTCGCAATGATCTCGCGCCGCAGCCGGTGGCCGGTCACGCCTGCCTTGAATGCCTTCAGCACCGCTGGCGGAAACGCCATTTCCAGATCCTGCACCAACAGCGGATCGTCAGGCAGAGGACTGTCGACGATCGTGTCGTAGAGCGTCATCTTGGCATAGGCGAGCAGGACGGCGAGTTCGGGCCGTTCCAATCCGCCGCCGGCAAGCGCGCGCTGAGTCAGCTGCTCGTCGCTCGGCAGGTTCTCGACGACGCGGTTCAGCCGGCCGCTCGCCTCCAGCAGCTGGATCACGCGCTGAAAGGCAGGCAGCGCGCCGCTGCCGCCGCTCTCCGCGACCGAGATCGCCTGCGTTTGCATCACGTTGTCGCGCAGCACGAGCTGGGCAACGTCATCGGTCATCGATTCGAGCAGCGTGTTGCGCGCCGCCATGGTCATCTTGCCCGAAGCGAGCGCGGGCTGCAGCGCGATCTTGATGTTCACCTCGTTGTCCGAACAATCAACACCCGCCGAATTGTCGATGAAGTCGGTGTTGATGCGGCCGTGAGCACGCGCGAACGCGATGCGGCCCTGCTGCGTGACACCGAGGTTGGCGCCTTCGCCAATCGCGCGCACGCGCATCTCCTCGGCATTGACGCGAACGGCGTCGTTTGCCCGGTCGCCAACGTCCGCGTTCGATTCCGTCACCGCCTTCACATAGGTGCCGATTCCGCCGAACCAGCAGAGATCGGCGCGGCTCTTCAGGATTGCGTTCATCAACTCGTTCGGGGACAGGTTCTTCGCGTCCACGTCGAGCATCGCCTGCACCTCGGGCGTGAGCGCGATGGATTTCTGGCTGCGCGGGAAAACACCGCCGCCTTTCGAAATCAGTTTCTTGTCGTAGTCGTCCCAGGATGAACGCGGCAGTTTGAACAGACGGTCGCGTTCCTTCCAGCTCTTCGCGGGATCGGGGTCGGGGTCGAGGAAGATGTGACGATGATCGAACGCCGCGACCACCTTCAGCGTTTTCGACAGCAACATGCCGTTGCCGAAGACGTCCCCCGACATGTCGCCGACGCCGATCACGCGGATTGGGTCCGTCTGCACGTCGATGCCGAGTTCGCGGAAATGTCGCTGCACGGAAATCCACGCGCCCTTGGCCGTGATGCCCATTGCCTTGTGATCGTATCCGTTGGCACCGCCGCTCGCGAACGCATCGCCCAGCCAGAACCCGTGATCGACGCTGATCGCATTGGCGATGTCGGAGAAGGTCGCCGTGCCCTTGTCGGCGGCGACGACCAAATACGGATCGGGCGCATCGTGGCAGACGACGCCCGCGGGGGGCACGTCCTTGCCGTCGACGATATTGTCGGTCACCGACAGGAGCGCGCGGATGTAGATACGATACGACTCCTGGCCTTCGGCGAGCCACGCTTCGCGGTTCGATGCGGGCGGCAGCTGCTTGGGATAGAATCCGCCCTTGGAGCCGGTGGGAACGATCACCGCGTTCTTCACCATCTGCGCCTTCACGAGGCCGAGCACCTCGGTGCGGAAATCGTCGCGCCGGTCGGACCAGCGCAGGCCGCCGCGCGCGATGCGGCCGCCGCGCAGGTGAATGCCTTCGACGCGGGGGCTGTAGACCCAGATTTCGCGGTACGGCACCGGAGGCGGCAGGCCAGGCACCGATTTTGAATCGAGCTTGAAGGCCAGCGCTTCCGGTCCGCCGTCCACGAATGCGTTGGTACGCAGCGTTGCGGAAATGATGTCGCGGTACAGGCTGATGATGCGGTCCTCGTCGATCGCCGAGACGTCGGCGAGGCCGCTGTCGATCCGCCCGCGCGCTTCGGCGACGGTCGCATCACGGGCCTTCAGGCCAGGTGTGAAACGCGCGCGGAACAGGTCGACGAGCGCTGCCGTGATCGCGCCGTGCGCGCGCAGCGCATCCACCACGGTCTGCTGGCTGTAGGAGACGCCTGTCTGCCGCATGTAGCGGAAATAGGCGCGCAGCCAGACGACGTTGCCGATCGGAAGCCCCGCGCCGACGACGAGTGCATTGAACACGTCGTTTTCCTGGTCGCCCTTCAACACCGCGCGGAGCGCAGGCTCAGCGCGTTCCTTAACGAACGCCATGTCGATAGTTTCGCCGCGGCCGCTTTCCACCATGAAATCGTGGATCCAGCCGAGCCGTCCGCCGGCGAGGTCGAACGGATACTCCTCGATGACGCGGAAGCCGAAGTTTTCGAGCGCCGGGACCACTTCGGACAGCGGAATGATCTCGCCGAGCCGGTATATCTTGATGCGCAGACGGTTTTCAGCGTCGCCGGGCCGGCGATAGATGAACACGTCGCGGTCTTCGCCGGTGTCGAGCGCGGTGAGGCGCATGACATCCTCGGCCGCCTCCTCGGCGCTGAACTGCTCGCGGTACGAGGCCGTAAAGCTGCGACCATGACTCAGCGCAAGACGCGCCGCACGGGTGGCGCCGGCGCGTTCGGAAAGCGCCGTTTCGAGCGCTTCTTCCCATCCACGCACCAGCGAGGTGAGCCGTGCGTCGAGCGCGGCTTCGTCCACGTCGGGTACCTGTCCCGGCGTCGTGCCGAGATAATATTGGACGCGCGCCAGGCCCTCGGCGCGAAGCTCCACGTCATAGCGTGAAAGCCGCGCCTGGAAGGCGTCTTCCAGCATCGCGCCGACACGTTCGCGGATGCCGCTGTGATAGGCGTCACGCGGTACGTAGACGATCACCGATACGAAGCGACCGAACGGATCGAGCCGCGTGAACAGCTTCGGGCGCGGGCGTTCGAGCAGCGACAGCATCCCGAGCGCCATGCCGGTCAGCCGCTCGGAATCGACAAGGAACAGATCCTCGCGCGGGAACGTCTCGATGATGTGAGCGAGCGCCTTGCCGGTGTGGCTGCGCGGGTCGAAGCCGAGTGCGGCCTCAACGCGTTCCAGCTTGCGGCGCACGATCGGAATCGATTTCGGCGAGGCGGCGAGCGCGGAAGACGTGAACAGGCCCGCGAAGCGGCGTTCGCCGATCACCTTGCCCTTGTCGTTGTACCGCTTGACGCTGACGACATCGTAGAAGGCATTGCGATGCACCGAAGACACGGTGTTCGCCTTGGTGACGAGCAGCGGGGTCGGCGTCGCCATATAGGCGCGCAGCGCAGGCGGCAGCACCTCGAAGCCTTCTGCGCCGCGCCACAGCGGAAACGCCGGGTCGCGCAGCAGGCCAAGACCTTCACCCGCCTTCGGTTCGACCTTGGGATCGGTGAGCGAACGGCCGAACTCGTAGTCGCAGGCGCCGAGCAGCGTGAAATTGTCCTGCCCCAGCCAGTCGAGGAAGCCCTTGGCTTCCATCACTTCGTCGGCAGGAACCGGGATCGCCGAACGGCCGAGTTCCATGCGTGCATCGGCAAGCCGGGTCAGCATTTCGCGCCAGTCATCCACCGCGACGCGCACTTCGGAGAGCACGCGCGCAAGATCTTCCGCAAGCGCGGTGCGGCCGCGCGCGCCGACCCGGTCGGCTTCCACGTAAATGAAAGACTCGCGAAGCCCGCCGTCGGCCTCACCGCGCGCGGGCGCCAGCGCTTTCAACTTGCCCGTCTTGTCGCGCTCCACCGCAAGGATCGGGTGCAGCAGGCGGTGGATGGTGATGCCGTTGCGTGTGAGCGCCGCGGATACGGAATCGACGAGGAACGGCATGTCGTCGTTGAGAATGCCGATCCACGTGCGGCGGCGGCCGGGCTCGCCGTCCGTCGAGGCGATCTCGATGACCGGGGCGCCGGGCGTGCGCGTCTCGAAGAGGCCCGCCGCGAATTCGACGATCGCCTTGGCCGCATCCTTGCCCAATGTCTCCGTTTCGCCGGGGAGGGCGTGATCGAAGAGTGCCGTTTCCAATGATTTCAGAAGGTTACGGGAAACTTTAGGTTTCGGCGCTTCATGAGTCGCCGCGGCGGTCGCCATCTCGATACTCCGGATAGAGAATGACCCGCCTTATGCGATTTTGCCTCCTGCGAGGCAAGTTCAGCGCGCGGCGAGGCGTTTTAGGGCCACTTCGAGCAGATTTTTGGTGTGCGGGACAGCTTCCAGCACGTCGATTCCACCCGAATCGCTCTTTTTCGCGACGAGCAGCACGAACTCCTCGTCCGACGCGATGTCGAGATGCGCAAGCGGCTCGGTCGCGCGCAGCCGTGCCCGCACCGTCTCGGTCGTCTGCTTCACCGCCGGCTTCGCCCGCGCTGCCCGCTCCCGCTGCACCAGTCCCTTGAGACCGCCCTCGGCGCTCACCACGAACGCGATGAACC
>NZ_JACESP010000036.1 GCF_013911755.1 Sphingosinicella sp. | reverse complement strand
ACGCAGGACAGTCTGAGTGCGCGCTTGAAGTTCCTTGTCATCATATTTTCCCCCTGCATGTTAGTACTTTTTTGGTGAACGAAATCGGAGCGTTGGCAGGCTTTCCACGGCCTGATGCCGGACGCACCTTGGGTGAGCGTGACTTGCGCCGACGCGACCACAGAAGAACGCCTGTGACAGACATGCCGACGACCAGCAGACCGAAAACCGACACTGCGATTTGCCAAGGCCGCCCGCCGATCGCAGTGACATGCAACGCCGTCAGCCAGCTCGTCACTGTGTTCCCGGCGCGCTGGCCGGTCGGCAGCTGCAAGCCGAGGAACCGGCCGTCTCGCGCGTCGATCGCGATCGTGGCCACGGTGGCGGGCGAGTTCGTCTCGGTCGGATTGCCTTGCGCGTCGAGCAGATCGCGCGAGGTGTGCATCTGGAAGAAATAGACCCCCAAATCGCGGCGATATTCGATCGATGCCGGCTTGCGCAAAGCGAAGCCCTCGATTCTGGCCTGCTCAGTGAAATAGCGCTGGCCCAGATCGGCAGCCTCGAACCAGTCAACCGGCGGATCGATCAATGGCGCCGCCAGCGTCGGCCATGGCGGCGCTTCCTGGAAATGCTCGTAGTCAGCGAATTTGCTGACGATTCCGGCATAGTACCCCCCCAGATTGAGCGCAAAGCCTGTTACGGCAAAGATCATCAGAAGAGGAAACAGCCACAGGCCGGACGCACGGTGCAGATCAAGAACGAGCCGGTTGGCGTTGGTGTCTCGGCTGACCTTCCACGCGGTGAACCAGCGCTTCAGAAAGGGTCGCGGCTTGGGCCCCGCCTGGCGCTTTTTCACCTTGGCCGGAAAGGTCAGATAAAAACCCATCAGACTTTCGCAGGCCCAGACCAAGCTTAGCCCACCAATCAACACGATGCCCACGCCAAGCGGGAAAATCAGGGCATAGTGCAGGTAATACAAAAACGATGGCAGCCCGGAAGGACGAAGCGTTGCGGCACCGATCAGTCGCTGGCCCAGCCTTTCGCCGGTGTAGGGATTGGCGAAAACCTGATCGTAGTCGATCTGGAACGCCTTGCCGGTGTGCGGATCGATTGCCGGCATGACCCGGGAGAACAATGTTTCGTCAGGCTTTTGGGGAAACTGCAGCGAGAATAGGTGCGAGCGCGGATCCTCCGTCTCCAGTCGTTCACGGATGGTCAGGGCATCATGAACAGTCACCTGCTCGGCCTGCGGCGTCACAACACGCATCCGCGCATTCAACGTGCGCTCGAGGTCGTCATAAAAGGCGATGATGCTTCCTGTTCCGGCGATCACCACCAGGAAAAAAGCAAGCGCGAGCCCAAGGTAGCGATGCACCTTTACAACCGCAGTCTGAAGTTGCGACGGACCGCTCAACTGCCCACTCCCTGAAGACCAAACCCCACCATTGGATAGCCGAGGTCACGAACTGCACTGTCCCACGGGTCGGGCAAGAAAGTCCTCACGTTCGACCGAGCGGGACATGGCACCCTCCTGCCATGCATTTTCCTTCAATTTAAAATGACATGACGCCCCTCAGATAGAATTGCCCGCCTTCTCCGATATGTTGCAATTTCGGCCAGGCTCACGATCCGCGCCACGGCGGCGGCAGTCCGATACGGCTGGCGACCCGCCGTAACGTCAGGAAAGAACGGTTCCGCGCAAGGCACTCATTCCGGACACCACGGCCGAAAGAATTGCGAATTAGGCCGAAGATGAAATGGACGGCCCCTGCGATTGCTTGCAAACTCGGACTCAACATACAAAAGCAACGGTGAGCATCGGGCCGATGCACACTCGTCAAGGCCATTAGAGGAGCACGATGTGATCAAATCCATTCGCGAGGCTTGGCACCGGGCGACCCCAGTTGAGAAATCGGGTTCGGCTCTGGGCGATACGGACCAGCCCGGCCTGACCCGTTCAACCTTCCTCCGCGCAATGGCGGTGGGAGCGGTTGCAACAGGTCTGGGCGGCCCAACTTATGCTGCCGGCGCCACGGGTTCGCGCAGCGTTCCCCCGGTCACCGATCTCGACAAGTTTTATGATGCTTGGCAGGAGCGCCTTAATTCTGGTGATCTGGAAGGACTTGTCGATCTCTACGTAGAGGATGTCACTTACGTGAATCCGGATGGCAAGTTGCTGTACGGCAAATCAGCAGTGCGCGTGGATTTCGAAGGACTTGTTGCACTGAAACCGAATATCGTTCTCGGCAACCGTCGACACGTCGTCTACCATGACGTCGCGCTGACGACGAACCACTGGAGGATGAACTTCACCAACGCTGACGGCGTCAAGCAGGAGCTTACCGGCGGCGGGATCGAAGTTTTGCGCAAGCAGGCGGACGGCGGATGGCGCTATATCATTGACGATGCATCGCGGTCGGCATTCTAATGAGCCCACATGCCGGTTTGACTGGCAGCCCGGAAGGGACGTAACGCACTCGCGCGCCGGCGGAACACTGAGTGCTGACGCCGGATGGATGGTATGAATCGAGGGAGCGCGCCACTTGCGCTCCCTTTTTCGTGCGGGAAGTCATCGGCGCATACCCCACTTCTGGAAGCAGGTTTGAACGGCCGGCGGTTACCGTTACCGTCCGTCCGAGAACCGTAACCAACCCGTTATCACCTTCGCAGGCCTTGGTATTCGGTCCCAAACCATGGGCACTCCCGACAGTACTGAGGATCGAAAGGTGGGCCTGTGAAGCGACCATATTCTTGCACCCTGACCAGCATTTCCATCGTTGCGATAGCTGCGGCACTGCCCGCGCCGCTTGCCGCCAAGGAGAGCGCCGAAGAGACGATCGTCGTGACAGCGGAGCGCGTACGAACCCTGACCCAGGAAAGCGCGACCGGAAGTCGCCTTGGTCTGACGCTTCTGGAAACACCCGCAACGGTGAATGTGATCACGGGCAACGACATTCGTGCCCGCGGCGACCTCGCCGTGGTCGATGCCGTTTCGCGGGCAACCGGGGTCACAAACGATGGCAACCCGGGGAATGCCGGCCTGTCCTTCGCGATGCGCGGATTCAGCGGTCAGGGATCGGTGCTGCAGCTGTATGACGGCGTGCGCCTCTTTCCCAACAATGGATCGATCTCGTTCCCGTCCGATCCGTGGAACGTGGAACGGATCGAGGTACTGAGCGGCCCGGCTTCGGTTCTGTTCGGACAGGGCGCGATGGGCGGTGTGGTCAACGTCATCCCGCGTTCGCCCAATGCCGAGCGTACCGAATTCGAGGCCGAAGCCGGCTACGGATCGCAGCAGAGCTGGCGCATAGCCGCGGGCGTGGGCGGCCCGATCAGCCGAACGCTCTCTTTCCGGGGCGATGTCAGCTATCGACAGTCGGACGGTTTCGTCGACCGCGGGGACAGTGACAATCTGGCCATTTCCGGTGCGCTGCGGTTCGCGCCAAGCGAGGCCTTGACGCTTACGCTGCGCAATGATTTCGGCAACGCCCATCCCGCTAAATACTTCGGCACCCCTTTGATCGATGGCGCACTCGACACCTCGATCCGGCGGGAAAACTACAATGTCGGCGATGCCACCATGCGCTACCGCGACAATCGGCTGGCGCTCACCGCCGAATGGACGGCGAGCGATGCCATATCAATCGCCAACACGACGTATTGGCTGACCAGCAACCGCAAGTGGCGAAATCTCGAAAGCTACTGCTGGATCGCCGATAACGGAAACTGTCCGAACGGCGTCGGTTTCGGGACACCCGGAAACATTTATCGCGCCGAAAACTACGGCATCGTTCACGATGTGAACCAATATGGCAGCCAAGGCCATGTCGCCATCAATCACAAGATCGGCGGGATCGCAAACAGCCTGTTGGTGGGCGCTGATGTCAGCCGGGTGACACTCAACTATTCCCACCAGTTCGCCTCGGTCCCTCAGGAGGACGAGGTCCCGGTCACCGCGTTCGATCCCGGCCTGTTCCTCGATACAGTGGGCCTGTTGCCGCGCTATCACACGCGAACCACCAGCTGGGCCATCTTCGCCGAGGATCGTCTGGCGATCACTAACCAGGTCTCGCTGGTCGGGGGTCTGCGCTACGAGAAAAACAAGGTCGGTCGCTGGAACTGGGTTTATGATGACACAGGCGCCCGGATCATCGGCGACACACCGGCTCTGGATGGCGGAGCCAAGGCGTTCAAGACGCTCAGCAGCACCACATGGCGCCTGGGCGCGGTCTATCAGCCCAGCGAAGCGCTTTCAGTTTACGCACAATATGCAACCGCGGTCGATCCGCTGGGTACGCTCACAACATTCGCCACCTCGTCCGAGCAGTTCCAGCTGACCTATGCCAATGGCTATCAATATGAGGTCGGCATTAAAGGCCTGTTCTTGGACGGGCGCGGCAATTTCACCTTGGCGGCCTATCGTCTGGTCAAGCAGAACCTCTTCACGCAGACCGTCCCGGGCGGCGCCATCGATCAGGTGGGGCAGCGCTCTTCGCAGGGTGTCGAAGCGAGTCTCGATTTCGACCTCCCCGGCGGATTCGGCCTGTCAGCCAACGGCACCGTGCTCGACGCGAACTTCGACGAGTTTGCCGGGTTCGAGGACAAGACCCCGGCGGGCGTGCCGCAGGCTTCAGCCAACCTTGAGTTGCGCTGGACCGATGGAGGGCGTTTCTCAACAGGCGCCAACCTGCGCTATGTCGGCCATCGCTTTACCGACAATGCCAACCGCTTCCGCGTACCCGCCTATGCGGTGGTCGATCTGGGTGCGTCCTATGCGTTCACGCCCAATCTCGCGGTCGACGCGCGGGTCTACAACCTGTTCGACAAGGACTACGCATTCAGTACCTATGGCAACGAACAGTGGATATTGGGGCGTCCGCAATCATTTGACGTGTCCATCCGCGCCCGCTTCTGATCGATCCGCCCGTGGCCGGACATCAGATCAAACGCTGGCTCTATCTGGTTCATCGCTGGATCGGAATCGCGACCTGCCTGCTGTTCGTCCTGTGGTTCGCATCAGGGCTGGTAATGCTCTACGTCCCGTTTCCTTCGCTGGAAGATCAGGAGCGCATAGCGGGCCTGTCACCCATCGCATGGGAACAGCTAAACGGTGATGTTTCGCTGGCCCGGTCGGCCAGCGAAGCGCGGCAGATGGTGCTGGAGATGCGCGGCGACCGGCCGGTCTGGCGTATCGATCCCTGGGAAGGGTCACCTTTCACCCTGTGGGCCAGCACCGGCCTCGCGGCGGAAGCGACCTCCCGCCGCGAGGCGGAGCGCATCGCCGCCACTTTCGGCCGGACGAACGTTGAGGCGATGGAGGCCATCCAAACCGACCAATGGGTGGTCGCAAGTCGCTATGATTCCCTTCGTCCGCTGTGGAAGGCAAAGCTTTCCGGCGACGCCGGGCGCATCCTCTATGTCTCATCCAGCGATGGTGCAGTGGTGCTGGACACGGACGCGCGGGAGCGATTCTGGAACTGGCTGGGATCGGTTCCACACTGGCTTTATCCGCGCGCGCTTCGCGAGAATCAGCCCTTGTGGCGTCAGGTGGTGCTCTGGTCGTCCGGGCCGTGCATTCTGGTCGCGCTGACCGGCACCTGGATCGGCGTCATGCGCCTACGGGCTGGCAAAAGGCGGTTCGGAAACGGGCGGATGACGCCCTACGCCGGGTGGATGAAATGGCATCATGTTTCCGGCCTCGTCGGAAGCCTTTTCCTGATCCTGTGGATTCTTTCGGGATGGCTCTCGGTCGATCCGGGCAGGGTCTTCTCCAGCGAAGGGATCAGACTGGCCGCACGACGCGATTATGCGGGTCAGGCACCGTTGATGATACCCGATCTGGCGCGCATCGCGGCGATTGCTCCTGACGCACGGCGCGTTGCGATCAGCGCCGCCGCCGGACGCGCGTTCGTCCGCGTACAAGGTGCCGGTGGCGAGGATAAGTTGTTCGATGCGACGACGCTCGAACCATTGCAGCCTGATCTGGCCGCCATCTCCGCTTCAGCCCCCAGGCTTGTGCCGGATGCAAAGGTCGTGAGCATCACCAAGCTGACCCGCCCCGATGCCTATTGGTATGCGGTGAAAGGCGAACTGCGCCTGCCTGTCCTGCGGGTTGCGTTCGGCGATCCCGCGTCAAGCTGGGTCCATATCGCGGCGGACACTGGAGAGGTTGTCGGCGAATCCGATGCAAGGCGCCGAGTTTATCGCTGGCTATTCGATCTGTTCCATCGATGGGACTTGAATCTGTTGCTGCAGACGCCGCTGGCACGCGAGCTGTTGATCTGGGCCATGTCGATCATGGGTCTGATCACATCGGTTGCGGGCGTGGTGATCGGGTGGCGCAGATTGCGAAGACCCCGCACACCCCTTGTTCACCGTTGAATCAGGGCGCGACCGATGCCGGGACCGCGCCTGAACCAGAACCCGGACTGATCCTGACAACCACCGAGTTTGGTTCGTCGGTCACAGCGTACAGCAAGCCATCCGGCCCCTGCCGAACATCCTTGAAACGCTGGTGCAGACCATCCAGCAGCACCTCCTGCCGCATCTCCTGAAGCTGGTCGTTGAAGACGAGACGAATCAACGCGCCTGTACCGTTGATCTGTCCGCGCCGGGCACTGGCGACGAAAAGGTTGTTCGACCAGCCGGGCATGGCCTGTCCGGTGTAGAATGCGATTCCGTTGGGCGCTATTGCAGGGGACCAGATCAGCAGCGGGCCTTCCGTTCCCGCGGCGACCGGAGCAATCGGCAGGCGCGAACCGGCATACTCGGTTCCGTAAGTGGAGTTTGGCCAGCCGTAGTTGCGACCGGGCAGCAGTTCATTGAGTTCGTCCCCGCCTTGCGGTCCGTGCTCGGATGCCACCAGTCGACCCGATCGGGGGTCGATAGCCAGTCCCAGCGGATCACGATGGCCGTAGGTCCAGATCTCCGGTCGCGCGCCCTTGATCTGCGTGAAGGGATTGTCTTGCGGGATACGCCCGTCCATCGCGATCCGCAGGACCTTGCCATAGATGTTGTCGGTCCGCTGTGCCGACTGGACATCGCCTTCGCTCAGCGCGCCGACCGCCACATACAACCAGCGACCATCGGCAATCAGGATACGCGAACCGCCGGTCCCCACCATGGCCTCGCCGGTCAGCAATGTCTTCACTTCGGTCAGGCGTAGCCCATCCAGCCGTGCCTGAGCCAATATGGTGGTGGCGGTGATCCGCTTCATTTCCGGGTCATAGCCGACCGGCCGATTGTAGGTGAAATAGACCAGGCGATTGGTCGCAAAATCCGGGTGCGGCTTTACATCCTGAATCCCCAGGACATCGATGGGTTGGAGATGTTCTGCCTGCGAAAATTCCGGCACGTTCGCGATGGACTCGCCAACCAGTTCAGGCGTGCGTCCGGTTGCCTGCCGCAACAGGCGCAGCCGCGCGCCGCGCTCCACGACCAGCGCATCGCCATTGGGCAAAAAGGCCAGGCTGTAGATGTGCGCCAGACCCTTCGCGATGATCTCTACATTCACGGAAGGCTGCTCAGCACTGCGGAAGACATAGGGGCCCGAGCCCGGCAATTCGGCCGGAACGCCGACTTCGGGCACGTCGGACGCGATGGCAGGAGCCGAATGCAACGCGATTGCAGCGAGGGCAAGCGGATACACGAGCGGTATCGCGCGCACCATCTGATTCACAAAACGACCAGAACCCTTCATCGACCGCCTCCCGCTTTCACCCGTTGATCGGGCCCTGGGTTCATTCTAGTCTCGACAACAAATCCCGGATGATTGCAGGGATGGCCATAACCTTGCCAACTTGGGTCAGGCCCCCCGATACCGCATCAAGGCCGCTACGCCTTCGCTCCCGCCGTCTGTTCGGCTTCATATTCGGCTATCGCTTCTCGCGCGATACGGGTTGAATCCATACCGGCCGGCACACCGCAATAAACCGCCACCTGCAACATGATCTCGCGAATTTCTTCCCGCGTCAGACCATTGCGCAGGGCGGCTTTGACATGAAGTTTCAACTCATGCGGTCGGTTGAGCGCGCTGATCATGCCAAGGTTCAGCACACTGCGCTCGCGCCGGGACAGCCCGGCGCGCGACCATATTTCTCCCCAGCAATAGGTGGTGGAAAGCTCCTGCATCGGACGGGAAAAATCGTCTGCGTCGGCGAGCGAACGCTCGACATAGTCGGCGCCCAGAACTTCACGGCGCAGGGCAAGTCCCTTGTCGAACGTCTCTCTATCCATGGCACGGCGTCCCTTCCGGGCTATGCGTTCGGATCACAGCATCCGCGGCAACACGTCCGCCTCGCCACCCTTGTCCTGCAATCGATGCTTCATGGCGCCTGCCACGTGCAGCGCGATGAGGCCGAGCAGCACATAGGCGCTGTACTGGTGCAGCATATCGAACACCTCGAAGGCATCGTCGTTCTTGGGCAGCAGTTCCGGCAACTCGCCGATGAAGAAGAAGGGTACACCGTCGCTCTGCGTGAAGCTCGACGACATGGCATAGCCCAGCATCGGCACCAGCAATGTCAGCGCCATGATCAGCCGATGCACCACATGGGAAAGCGTCTTTTCCCAACCCGTCAGCGTCGAAGGCGTCTGCGGCAGTATCGCACGGTTGCGCCAGCGGATCGCAAGATGGACCAGCGCCAGCAGCCAGATCAGAACGCCGAACTGCTTGTGATTGGAATAGAACAGGCCGAAGGTTTCCAGTGGCGTCGTTTCGGGCAGCCCGGTCATGTACCAGCCAGACCAGATGAGGCCGAGTATGATCACCGCACGGATCCAGTGCAGAACCCGCATCGAAAGCGGGTATTTGGCAGCGGTGTGTCCAACGTTACTGTGCATTGCTACTCCCCCTCAGATTTCTAAAGAAAAATGCCCCGCGAGTAACCGCCATCGACAGTCAGCGACTGACCGGTAATCGCCGCATCCTCTGCTCCGGCCAGAAAGGCTACCATCTTCCCGATCCTTTCCGGCGACAGAATCGCGCCGGCAGGTATCTGGTTCACAAATTCGGCCTCGATGTCTTTGGCAGTCTTGCCGTTTTCCTTGGCCATTTCGGCAAAAAGCTCTTCCAGATGCGGCGTGCGCACGATGCCGGGGTGCACCGCGTTGACCGATATCCCGAAAGGGCCCAGCTGATCGGATAGAACCTTGGTCAGATGCGAGACCGCAGCATTGCGCAAGCCGCTCAGCGTATCGCTGGATCGTCCCGTGAGGCCGCCGATATTGATGATATGCCCCCTGCCCGCGCGCTTCATCGTCGGCACAACAGCCTGGGCATAGCGCAGATAGCCGCCGACCTTGACATCGACATCGGCAATCAGGGCATCGACATCCACGTCCTCGATCGCTCCCCCGATCAGGGTGGAACTGGCGGCCGCGTTGACCAGAACGTCGATCCGGCCAAAGCGATCGAGCACCTGCTTCACCATGGCGCCGATCGATGCGGCATCGCGCGCATCGGAACTGAACGCTGCGACCGACGCGCCTGAGGCTTTGTGCAGGCTTTCCGCCATGGCCTCAACCGCGCGCAATCCCCGCGCGGTCAGTGCGAGGGTGAAGCCGGCTGCCGCCAGTTCCCCTGCAATGCCGCGCACCAACCCGCCGGTCGCGCCGGTCAGGATGACGACAGGCTGGGCGCTGGTCATGGCAGCTCTGCCTGAATCAGCAGCGGCCCATCCAGCGCCAGTCCCTTTTTCAATGCCGCCGCAAGCTCCGCATTGGTGGTCACGCGCACGGCTTCGACACCATAGCCCTGTGCCAGCGCCACCCAGTCCACGCGCGGCTGATCAAGCCGGGTCAGGCTGGCGATCACCGCGTCGTCCAGCGGCGCAGCGGCACGGGTCAACTCAGTTTGCAGGATGGCATAGCGATGGTTCGCGGCCATGATGACGGTGACCTTCAATCCCTCACGCGCCATCGTCCACAGCGACTGAAGCGTGTATTGCGCGCTGCCGTCGGACTGGAGCGAGACGACGCGGGCCTGCGGTGCGGCGAGAGCCGCGCCGACCGCGCAAGGCAGTCCCTGCCCGATCGCTCCGCCCGTGTTCGTCATGACCCGGTGCCGCCGCGCACGATGTGCGTTCCGCAGCCACGGTCCGCCGAGCGTCGAGCCTTCCAGCGAGATGATCGCATCCTCCGGCAGCTGGACAAGCAGTTCCTCCACCACCGACGCCGGCGAGAGCGCAGCTTGCGGTTCTCCCGATTGGAGCGGCGTCTCAGTCGGGCGGAGAGGAACATCGCCTGCACCAAGCGCCTCCCCCAGCGCTTCCAGCGCGGCCAGGGCATCCTCTCCCGGAGCGGCCAGTCGTACCAACCGTTCATCGGGCACAAGCTGGCTGGGATAGCCTTCATAGCCAAAATAGCTGATCGGCATTCTTGCGCCGGCCAACACGACCTTGGCACCACCCATTTGGGCCATAACATCATCGGGGAAATAGGCCTGACGCTCAACCACCGGCAGATCGCCGCCCAGCGTGACGATGGGAGGATAGGGCTCCATCAGCAGGCGCCCGCCCAGTCGGGCCGCAAGCTTCGCGCCCGCGCGGATGCCGGCTTCGGTGAGCGCATTTCCACCCAGCAAGACGATGAACGCGCCCGGTTCTACCAAAGCGTCCGCCGCAGCCTCGATCGTGGCCCGTTCCACGGGCTCAGGGCGATAAGGGGCAACGCCCACCTGATCGCCCCGCGCAGGGGCCGGTGCATCCACCACATCCGTCGGGATCACAAGCGTGGCAGCGCCGCCTTCGGCCAGATTGGTTGCCGCGAAGGCCCGAATGACGCTGTCGGCAATACTCTCCGGCTGATCGATATAGATCACTTCGCGCGAGACGGGGCTGGCCAGGGAATGAATATCGGAGGTCAGCGGCGCATCGTAGGCAAGGTGCCATGTCGCATGGTCGCCGATCAGATTGATGATCCGCGAGCCTGCCCGGCGTGCGTTGTGCAGGTTGGCGATACCGTTCGCAAAGCCCGGCCCGAGATGCAGCAGTGTCAGCGGCACTTCCCCCGACACACGCGCATAACCGTCCGCCGCGCCGGTGCAGACGCCCTCAAACAGGCTCAGTACGCAGCGCAGTCTCCCGTCACGCGACAGGGCGCTGACGAGGCCCAGTTCGGTCGTTCCCGGATTGGCAAAGCAAATCCGCGCGCCCGCGTTGTAGAGGCTGTCGAGCAGCAGGTCAGCGCCCAAACGTGGGGTGCCGAGCTGCGTAGAGATTTGAGCGTCCATTATCAGTCTTTCCTGTCAGCGCTGCGCGCCGCGGCCGGCCTTCAGGCCGGCAAGAAACCCCTCAACCAACCGCATGAAGCTCTCAGGCGCATCATCATGCACATAATGCGATGCATCCGCTACGCTGGCATGGGTCAGCGCCGGGTTCGTGGCTTCGAGTTCGCGCACCTTGGCAAGATTGCAGAAGTCGGAACGCCCCCCCCGAATGACCAATGTGGGTGTCCTGATCGCGGCAATCACCGGATGCAGATCGACCACGCGGGCAGGATCGGGCGAGACACGGGTCGCCGCAATACCTTCGGCATCGTAGCGCCACACTACGCCGCCATCCGTATCTGCGCGCATCGATTCAAACAGGCGCTCCTCGATCGCACTGTCCGACACACCGGGGCGCAGCTTGCGCCAGTAGGCACGCGCTTCTGCCCAGTCCGCAAAGCGCGTCGGCAGGGCGGCCATTTCTGAAAGGATTCGTTCGAAACCCGCCCCCGCGACCGATGAACCGGCGGTGATATCTTCGACCACCAGACCAATCAGACGCCCGGGATGTCGCGCGGCATAACAATAAGAGGTGGTTCCCCCCATGGAATGCCCGACCAGTACAAACCGGTCCAATCCCAACGCATCGACCACCGCCTCCAGATCGGCGAGATAGGCATCGGTGTAATAGTTGCGCTGCGGGTCCCAATCGCTTTCCCCGCGCCCCCGTGCATCGAGGGCGACCATGCGCCAGCGATCAGAAAGAGCGGTGGCAAGGTTGCGCCAGGTTCCCGAGTAGCCGCGCAGTCCATGCAGCAGCACGATCGCAGGTGCATGGGGGGCGCCCCATTCGCGCACATGCAAGCGCAGACCGCCGCTTACGACGCGGCGGGTCCGCTCCCCCGCCAACAGGCTGACCGGCTGCGGGGGTGCATCTGCACGGGCCATGGACTGCGTCGCCATGGTTCAGGTCAGTCCGTTGCCCACGGCATCCTCGGCCTTCAACCCGCCAAGCCGAGCGTTGAGTCTTCCGCGCGTCGCGAAGACCCAGCACACGATCACCTCGTCACGATTGGGTGCGTCATCGAAAGACACGCTCATCGTATCATAATGCGAACGGACATAGAGCGCGTCCTTGTGGCCGAATGGAATGTCCACGATCGTTCCGGGAACGCCGCGCTTGCCGGTTGAAGGCACCCACGAGGCACCACCCCCTACCGCATCACGAATCGGATTGGCGGCAGGATTGGTGAGCAGCGCATTGCCGTGCTCATATTCGCCATCGATCCCGACCAGGATCGCCTTGCCATAGCTCTCGATCTTCGCTCGGCCCGAAAGTGCATTCAGCCGGCGTCCGATCTCCACGCCCAGTTCGGGGGAGGCATCGATCCAGGCAGACAGGTCTTCAACAAACTTGCCAGCATAAGGATTCTTGATGCACGCCGCGATCATGTACTTGAACAAGGGTGCGCCATCGGCCGCGGCTCCGGTTTCCCCGGCCCAGATTTCCTCGACCTGGCTGAACCATTTGCGAATGTGGAACGGGCCGAAATTCGGCGCATAAGTCGTCATGAAATCCTCCAAGAAAAACAGCTGGCCCGATCAGAGCGAAGCCGGGTCAACAGGGTCCGCCTGCCCTTGATTACGGTTGAGTTCCGCCCGAGATTCGCCGGTTTGCTGCGGTATGCGCTGGCAGAACACCTCCAGCATGTGGCCATCCGGATCATAGAAATAGATGCCCGTCGAAACACCGTGATCGAGGATTTCGGCGACCTCGACTCCGCGCTCACGGAAATAGGCGTAGTTGCGGCGCAAATCGTCCATGCTGGTGCCCGCCATCATCAAGCCGATATGCTCGAATTCCTTGCCCTTGCTGGCGCCTTCCTGAGCCGGGAAAAGCGCGATGTCGTGATCGCTGACGCCGAAACTCATGAACACGCCGCCCTTGTAGGGGCCGTCCGCTGCGCGAGCCACAAGCGTCATGTTGAGCACATCGGCATACCATCGGGCCGAGGCTTCGGGATCCTTCACGAACAAGACGATATGGGCGATCCTGTCGATCCTGATCGGCGATGTTTCACTTTGTGACATGCGGTAGCCCCAAATCAGTGGGAACGCCCGGAACCCAAGCGAGATCGGTAATCTCGTTGAACTCGCGCCATTCCTTGGTCCAGGATTTACCCCCATCGTTGGACCGATAGAGATAGCCGAACTTGCTGGCGGCGAGCATGAAATCGGGATCGGCTGGATTGGCTCCGAAGGCCCACATGCACGAGTTCGACGGTCGGTCCATCTCTGCCTGTGCCCAGGTCAAGCCGGCATCCGTGGACGTGAGGATCGCCGCCTTGGTTCCCGGCGTTCCGTCACCGATGCCCACCGCGACTTCACGATTGCTGCCGGGTTTGCGCATCAACAGCCGCGAATAGCGCAGGCCCCAGCTGTCTTTGGCGCACAGCCGTGTCCAGGTCTTGCCATCATCCGTCGAACGGTAGAGCGCGATGACGGTCAACGCGAGATGTACCCGCGAGCCATCATCCTGCTTCAGGATCATGACGTCGTGAATGTCCGAGTTGCCGCCGAATTCGGACCAGGTCGTATCGATGCGCTCCCAGGTGTCGCCGCCGTCGCGGCTGCGATACAGGCCGCCCTCCTCGACACCGGCCCATACGTCGTTCGCGTCATCGGGATCCACCGCCAGGGCCAGCATACGGGGGCGGTTCACCCCGGCGCAGAGCTCGGGCATTTCGAGCGACGTGCGCTCCCAGGTTTTGCCGCCGTCGCGTGACCGGAAAAGGATCGCGCGCGAGGGCGCTCCGGTTCCGGCGTAGAGAACCTTGGGGTCGCTTTCGCTGGCGACCAGCTTCCACACCGCAAAGCCGTTCAACGCGCAGTCGATCCGGTTCCAGTAGACGCCACGGTCAGCGCTGTAGAACAAGCCCTTTTCAGCCCCGGCGAAGAGAGCTTCCGGATTGGCGGGATCGACCAGCAGGCAGCGCACGCGGTCGTCATACTCCAGATCCTGCCGGATGTTGATCCGATACCAGTTCTTGCCGTCGTCGTGGGTGCGCATCACCGCCTGCCCATCTGTCGCGACTATCAAAGTCCTGCTCATGTTCACTCCTGCATTTCATTCCAACAGTGTGATCGGGTCCGTCTCAGCTCAGATTTACCCAGATACTCTTGATTTCGCTGTAGAGCTCCATCGCTTGGCGACCATGCTCGCGTCCCCAGCCGGACTGCTTGAATCCGCCGAACGGCGTGGCATTGTCGACCAGGTTGAAACAGTTGATCCACACGGTTCCGGCCTTGACCGCCCCGGCGAGGCGATGCGCCTGCCGCAGGTCGTTGGTCCAGATACCCGCCGACAGCCCGAAATCGGAATCATTGGCCTGGGCGACCAGATCGTCGGCATCGCTCCAGCTCAGCGCGCTCAACACCGGCCCGAAGATTTCCTCGCGCACGATCCGCATATCGCGCCCAGCATTGGCCATGATCGTGGGCTCAAAGAAGTATCCTTCGCCCAGCCCCTGGGGACGGCCGCCGCCGCACACTACCTCTGCGCCTTCGGCCTTGCCGATCTCGACATAGGAACTGACCCGGTCCCACTGCTCCTGCGATACGAGCGGACCGAAGTTCACCGCGGGATCAAGACCGTTGCCGATGGTGAGCCGGGCAGCATGGTCGGCGATACGCGCCAGGAGTTCGTCGTGAATGGACGCATGGGCATAAAGACGCGAACCCGCCGTGCAGGTCTGCCCCTGGTTGAAGAAGATGCCTGAGGCGACCGCTGCCGCTGCCGCATTGAGATCAGCGTCGGGCAGCACGATCTGGGGCGACTTGCCGCCCAGTTCGAGGCTGACCTTCTTGAGGTTGCCGGTCGATCCGCGCACGATGGCCTTGCCGACCTCGGTGGAGCCGGTGAAAGCGACCTTGTCGACGCCGGGATGGTTGACCAGTGCCGCACCGGCTTCGCCGAAGCCGGTGATGACATTGAACACGCCGGGCGGCACCCCGGCTTCCAGTGCCAGTTCGGCAAGCCGCAGCGCGGTGAGCGGCGTCTGTTCAGCGGGCTTCAGGATAACGGTACAACCCGCCGCCAGCGCCGGGGCAACCTTCCACGCCGCCATCGACATCGGATAGTTCCACGGTACGATGAGGCCGCACACACCCACTGGCTCGCGCACCGTATAGTTCAGGATCTTCGCCCCGCTGCGTGGCGAGACGGGCAGTGTTTCGCCACCGAACTTGGTCGGCCAGCCGGCGAAATAGCGAAACGTCTTGATCGACCCCTCAATCTCCACTGCCTGGGTCAGCGCTGCCGGCTTGCCGTTGTCCATGCATTCCAGCACCGCCAGTTCGGCCGCGTCCCGCTCGATGAGATCCGCGAGGCGGTTGAGCAACTTGGATCGGTCTACGGCGCTCATGTCGCGCCATGCCGGATTGCCCAACGCCCTGCGCGCGGCCTGGACGGCGAGATCGACATCGGCTGCGCTGCCTTCGGCCACCTGGCAGATTTCCTTGCCCGTCGCCGGATTCAGCGTGACGAAGGTCTTGCCGGACCGGGCGGGAACCGATTTGCCGTCGATGATCAGGCCAAGCGGGCGCGCCGCCAGAGTGGCCTCAAGGCTCTTCGCCCGGGCAAAGGGTTCGGACGTTGCAGTCATGACTCTCATCTCCACTTACGGAAATTCTGCCGGCTGCCGGACAAAAACGCCCTGAGCACAGCGAATCCACGGCTTGTCTAACTCAATCGTAAAATGTAAACAATACTAGATTTAGAGGCGTGGTTGTTCCATATCGGTGACAATTTACCGCACAACTGTGCTAGTCGGAGAACCCAGTGCATCACGACGTCGCCGAACTGGAACGCCAGCTGCTGAAGGCTGCAGCGGCGCCTTATGAGGGCGCTCCCCTGCCCCGGCCTGGGCCGACTCTCGCTCAGGCCTATGCCATTCAACGCAAGATCGCCGCATGCGGGAATCTTCCGGTTATGGTCTGGAAACTTGGCCTGACCGGGCGCGAGGCGCGCGATGCATTCGGGGCCGACGAGCCCACGATCGGACGCCTCGTCGCCAGCGCCATTTATTGTGACCGAAGCGACGTTGATTTCGTTGGTGCGGAAATGTTCGCGGAGGCCGAACTCATCTTCGAGATGGGCGACGACCTTCCCATGCAGGATCGACCCTACACGCGCGACGACCTGTGCGGCGCACTGAAAGGGGTATATGCGGGTATAGAGATCGTTCGTACCCGTTTCGAAACAAGTGAGCTCCCCCTCGCATTGCTGATCGCGGACAATTCCATGGCGCACGGACTGCTTCTGGGCCGCAAGCTGGCGGATGGTTGGGACGATCGCTTCGCCGATCTGCCGGTCAGCCTGACCCGCAACGACGAAGCGCCGGTGAACGGATCGACCGCACGGGTGATGGGCAATCCGTTGGATGCGCTCGTCTGGCTCGCGAACTGGCTGTGCGAGAATGAAGGAAGCTCGCTAAGACGCGAACAACTGATCGCGGCGGGAACCTGCACGGGCGTAACCGAAATTCAAGCCGGCGACACGATCCGCGTGACTATTGATGGCATTGAATCTGCTCGCGTCACGCTACGCGGGCAAAACGTTTAAGGAGACATTTGCAATGAGTTTGAATCTTGGTCTGGAGGGGAAGGTCGCCATCATCACGGGCGGCGGAGTCGGGATAGGCAAGGAAACCGCTCGCAAGCTGCTGCTTGCCGGCGCCAAGGTCGTGATTGCCGCGCGAACTGCGTCGAAGCTGGAAGCCACCGCTGAGGAACTGCGCAAATCGACGGGCGGCGAGATCATCGCCGTCCCCACGGATACGACGTCGAAGCAATCCGTCGAGGCGCTGGTCGCGGCGGCGGTCGAGAAATTCGGTGCTGTCCATATTCTGGTGAACTGCGCGGCGGCGCCGGGCGGCCTCGTGCGCAATGCAATCGAATTGGCCGATGAAGACGCGCTGATGCTCGACCTCAACACCAAGTTGTTCGGCTATTTCCGCACCTCCAAAGCCTGTGTACCCCACATGCGCAAGGCCGGCTGGGGTCGCATCGTGAACGTCGGCGGCCTGACGGCACGCTGCACCGAAGCCCTTTCCGGTATGCGCAACACCGCGCTCGTGCATTTCACCAAGACGTTATCTGACGAAGTCGGGCGCGACGGCATCACCGTCAACATCATCCATCCCGGCGTCACCCGCACCGAGCATATCGAGGAATGGTTCGCCGAAATGGCGGCCGAGGAAGGCACCACCTTCGATGCCATTGTTGCGCGCGAAGCGGCCGATCCAGCTGCGCTCAAGCGGATGCTCGAAGTCCATGAAGTCGCCGATCCGATCGTCTTCCTCTGCTCGCAGCTCGGAAGCGGTATTACCGGCGAATCGATCGCGGTCGATGGCGGCCTTTCGCGCGCCGTGTTCCTGTAAACGTCGGGGAGCGCTGCCCGTCACGGGTAGCGCTCCCGACCGATTATCTTCAGCAGATGATGGCCTTATCGCGTTCCGGCCGCCGTCAACTTCCGGGTCAGATTAATTCAGCCGCCGACCGCGCCGAATCGTGGCAATGGTTACGGCTACGCTGAGCGCGAGGACGAGGCAGGATGCGTAGATCGCGACCGTGAACGAACCGGTCGCCAGCGTCGCCGCCGCCGCCGCCGGCCCCAAGCCCGTACCAAAGGTCTGTATCGAACCCATCGCACAGACGACACGGCCACGACTGCAGGCTTCCGAACACAGGCCCGACAGCAACGGCTGGGCAAAGTTCCAACTGAACATCATCAGCATGGCGGCGATGATGAAGTCAGACGACGTCACCTGATCTCGAAACAGCAGAAAGCTGGCGACGCCCGCCACACCGCTGATCACAAGAGGCCAGCTTCGCCCCCAGCGGCGCGGCAATATCCCGGCAAGCCCAGCCCCTGCAACTCCGGTCATGGTCCCGATCGAAAGGCCGTTGGCAATCACGTCCATCGGCAAACGGCTGGCCATTCCGATCCGTTCGGAATAGCTCCACATCGCGCCCATTGCCAGGAACAGCAGGAACACGCCGAGCAACGCGCCTGACGCATACTTGAAGTCCAGCTTGCCCCCCCCGGAAAATATATCCGGTTCATCCTTGCTGCCGTCGGGAAAGACGGGAAGCGTCAGTATGACCAACGCTGCCAGTCCCGCGCCGAACAGGAATACTGTCGCTGGCGACACAGCGGATTGAATCGCGGGCAGCGCATAAAGGAAGGCTGAACTGAGGAGCGCGCCGGTCACGAGATAGATCGAGAATGCCCGGTCGGGGTTGCGCGCCCGGCCCAGCGCCGCGAACGCGAAGCCGATACAGATGCCTTCCCCTGCTCCGGCGATGACGCGGGCGGCGGCCATGGCCGGAAAAGCCTCGACAGCGGCGGTCAGCAAATTGCCGGCGACGACCAGGGCGAGGCCAAGCCCCACGGCCACGCGCCAAGGCGCCTTCGCGAGCGCAAAGGTGCTGAGCCCTATGGTGATGCCCATGGCATTGATGTCCCAGGCGGCAAGATAACCGAGCTGCTCGTCATCGAAACCGGTCTTCTGGGCAATCACCGCCAGAAAGCCGGGCGTGATGAAGATCACCAAGGCACCCACGAGGCCGACCAGAATCGCACTGACCAGACCGCCCCTTGTCAGACGTTCCGTGCCTTGTTCTGCAGCAGCCATGCCAGCAATGGCGGTGTTCAATTCCATACCGCACCCCTCCCCCGGGACGCCAACATCGGGCAATCTCCGTGCAAACCGACAGACGCCCGGTTCAGGCCTTCAATACATCGTCCAAAGCCCGCGCGAACTTGTCGACAATCTCGTCGACTTCGGTGCGGCTGATGATGAGCGGCGGAGCGAAAACCAGCGTGTCGCCAAGCGCGCGGGTAATCAGGCCCCGCTCGGCGGCAGCCTTCAGCACTTGCCGTCCGGTACGGTTGGCCATCGGAAATATCTGCTTGGCCTCACGATCCTGCATCAGCTCGATTCCGAGCATGAGACCCTTGCCGCGTATATCGCCGACGAGCGGGTGCTGACCCAAACGATCGCGCAGCGCCTGCATCATGTACGGGCCGACATCGGCAACGTTCTCCACAACCTTGAGATCGTCGATCAGCTTGAGCGCCGCCAGAGCCGCGGCCGCGCCGACCGGATGTGCCGAATAGGTGTAGCCATGGCCGAAGACGCCCACCTTGTCCGCACCGGCTTCGATCACGTCCCATACCTTGGGCGAGATGAACACGGCCGACATCGGAAAATAGCCCGAGGTCACGCCCTTTGCCGAAGTGATCAGGTCGGGCTCATAGCCATATGTCTGGCTGCCCCAATAGGTTCCGAGGCGCCCGAAGCCGGACACGACCTCATCGGCCACGAGCAGGATGTCATGCTTCTTGAGGATCGGCGTGATCTCTTCAAAATAGCCCTCCGGAGGCGGGATGAGCCCGCCGGCACCCATCACGGCTTCGACAAAGAAGGCAGCGATCGTGTCGGGGCCTTCGCGCTCGATCAGCGCTTCCAGTTCCTTGGCCAGCTGGCGCGAGAAGTCGCGTTCAGACATGCCCTCCGGAGCGTTGCGATAATAGTTGGGCGCGCTCACGTGAAGGATCGGTCCCTTTGGAAGATCGAACAGCGTGTGCATCCCCGGCAGCCCGGTCAGGCTTGCAGTGGCGACGCCAGAGCCGTGATAGGCGTTCCAGCGGGCTATGATTTTCTTCTTTTCCGGTTTGCCGCGCAGATTGTTGTAGACCCAGATCAGCTTGAGCTGGGTTTCGTTGGCGTCGCTGCCCGAAGCCCCAAAGAACACGCGCGACATGGGCACCGGCGCCCTGGCCAACAGCGCTTCGGAGCATTCAGCGACAACATCGCTGCTCATCCCGTTGAAGGTGTGGAAAAACGACAGGCGCTGCGACTGCTGCGCGATGGCATCGCAGATTTCCTGGCGACCATAGCCGAGGTTGACACACCAGAGCCCCGCCATCCCGTCCAGATATTCCTTCCCATTGACATCGCGGACCCGAACGCCCGATCCTGAGGCCATGACGGTCGGCCCCTCCGCCTTCAGATCGTTGATCGAAGTGAAAGGGTGGAACTGGCTGCGCTGGTCCTGTTGCGCGACGTGCGAAAGCTGGGTGGCCATGTGAAAACTCCCTTCTTGTCCTCGACCGAATCGAGACATGCGTATCTTTTCGCCATGGGTCCTCGCCCAAAGTCGATAAGAACACAACAGTGTAAATGATTATGAGGCTATTTTTGCATATTCGCAACAATGACCAACAAGAACCCAGCCACACCCAATGGTACGTCGGGTCATTCGCATTGACACGCCAGCGGCAGTGCAACACGGAGTAAACATGGAAGAGAGACCTGACCTAGGAAACGTGATGGCGATGATGTCGTTCGCCGCAGTCGTTAGCAGCGGGGGCTTTTCGAACGCCGCCAAGCTGCTCGGCTATTCTAAGGCTGCGGTCAGCCGCCAAATCGCGAAGCTGGAGCAGAGTATCGGCGTCCGCCTGCTGGATCGCACGACACGCTCGGTCACGCTGACTCCCGCGGGGCGGGAAATGTATG
>NZ_JACESP010000035.1 GCF_013911755.1 Sphingosinicella sp. | reverse complement strand
CCGCGCCTCACCTCAAACGTGCTGGCGGCAGACAGCGACGGCGCGCTGTTCTGGCAAAGCTCGGTGCCGATGACGGGCCTCGTCAACCTGCTCGTGAACGACGTCGTCGGCCACGGCGGCGGCCGCGACGTCGAGGAGCGGCTGGAGCGGATCAGTGCGCTCTACGAGGATTTCGTCGGCTTCGTGCGGCCGACGCGCGCCCGCGGAAGCGACGCATGATGCGCACCCCGCGACGTTGTCACGGGGCTTTCCGACCCGCGGTATTGAATGCTATCTCCGGGCATGATTTCTTTTTTCGACGAGCGCCAGCTCCGCCACACGCCGCTTCGCGAACTGCACAACGGCGCATGGACGCCCTATGCCGAATGCGCTGATCGCGCGCGCAATATCCGGGACGCGATCGGTACGCCGAAACCCGCGCGAGATTTCGGCATGGCGCCGATCGAGGCGGTTCACGACGCGGATTATCTTGCCTTCCTGCAGGGCGCACATGCGGCATGGCTTGCCGCCGGGCGCGAAGGGGATGCGATCGGCTACACGTGGCCGGTCGTGCGACGCCGCAAGCTGTCGCTGGAACGCATCGATGCGCGGCTCGGCCAATACAGCTTCGACGCATCGACGCCGATCATGGAAGGCACGTGGGACGGCGCCTACGGATCGGCGCAGACCGCGCTTACCGCGCTCGATGCCGTTCTCGCAGGCGCGCGCACGGCCTTCGCGCTTTGCCGCCCGCCCGGACATCACGCCGGGGCCGATTATCTCGGCGGCTATTGCTATCTGAACAACGCCGCGATCGCCGCGCAGCACGCACATGCCGCCGGTGCGGGACCGGTCGCCATCCTCGACGTTGATTACCACCACGGCAACGGCACGCAGGACATCTTCGAGGCGCGCGGCGACGTCTTCTTCGCCTCGATCCACGCCGACCCGGCGACCGACTATCCGTTCTATTGGGGCCATGCCGACGAGACCGGCATCGGCGAGGGCGAGGGTACGACGCTGAACATTCCGATGCCGCGCGGTACGCGGATCGACGCCTATCTTGCCGCGCTCGACACCGCCATCGCGCGGATCACGTCGTGGGGCGCACGCTTCCTTGTCGTCTCGTTCGGCGCCGACACGTTTTCGGGCGACCCGATCTCGCACTTCGCGATCGAAACCGAGGATTTCGCCACGATCGGCGCGCGCATTGCGGCGTTGGATCTACCCACTGCGATCATCATGGAAGGCGGCTACGCCGTCGGCGATCTCGGCGGCAACGTCGCCCGCTTCCTCTCCGGTTTCCCCGACTAGGCAATCTTGCGGACGCGGCCAAAACGCAATACTATGAGCCTGATTATCGGAAACAGGCCAATGAAGCGGAGCACGGATTATCCCCTCGAACTCAGGCCCGTGATGGGCTTCGAGGATGATTATCCGGCGGGTTTCGTCGATCCGTTCCATTCGCACGATCGCGCGCAGCTTTCCTATGCCAACTCCGGCGTGATGCTGTTCGTCACGGATCATACGAGTTTCGTGCTGCCGCCCCAGCGCGCGATCTGGCTTCCTGCGGGTGTGCGGCACAAGGCGATCTGCCGCGGCCCTGTGAACATCCACACCGTATTCATCGATCCCGACATCGAATACCTGCCGCACGCCTGCCGCGTCTTCGAAGTTTCGCCGCTGGTGCGCGCGCTTATTCAGGAGGTCTTCGGTTTCCAGCCCGCCTATGACGAAGAAGGCCGCGAGGGGCGGATCGTGCGGCTGCTGCTCGAAGAAATCCAGCACATGCCGAACATCCCGGTGATGGCGCGTATGCCCGCGGACAGCCGCCTGCTCAAAGTATGCCAGGCCATTCTCGATGACCCTGCAGACCCGCGCGATATCGACGACTGGGCAAACCTTGCGAACATGGGCCGCCGCACGTTCACGCGCCTGTTCAAACAGCAGACCGGCATGGGTCTCGCCACGTGGCGTCAGCAGGTGCGGCTGATGGAAGCGCTGTCGCTCCTCGCGTCGGGCGTCTCCGTCACCAACGTCGCCTACGACGTGGGTTACGAAAGCCCGAGCGCGTTCACCGCGATGTTTCACCGCTCGTTCGGCGTGCCGCCGAGCCAGTACGTCGGCGGCTGAGCACGCTCAGCGCTCAGCGAACCACGGCGCCTCGTGCGGCCGTGCGCGCGGCCAGTTTTCGTCCAGCGTGGCGCCGTCGTAGAGGCGGCCGTTCTTCATCACCTGCGCGATGCGCCGCGCGTTCCGGATATCCGTGCGCGGATCGGCATCGAGGATGACGAGATCGGCATATTTGCCCGCGTCGATGCTGCCGAATTCAGCGCCGCGCCCGATCGTTCGCGCGCCTCCGATCGTGGCGGCGTGCAGCACTTCGGTGGGAGTCATGCCTCCCATCGTGTGGGCTTCCATCTCCCAATGAAAACCGATGCCCGGCAGTTCGCCGTGCGCGCCGATGCCGACCGTGCCGCCCGCGCGCTGGATCGCCGCCGCGCCTGCGGCAACGGCGGGAAAGCTGTAGTCTGAATAAATATGCCAGCGCTGCGAACGCATCTTCGTATCGGCAGCGAAGTGCGGCGTGAAACGGCGGTATTTCGGATCGTCGTGCTGATTGTCGCGCGCGATGAAATAATCCTGCCCCGGCGGGCCGCCGTGCGAGATCATCAGCGTCGTCGTATACGCGCTGCCGCTGCGCGCGACGAATTCGACCATGTCTTGTCCAAGCGGCGTTACCGGAAAAGCGTGCTCGCTGCCGCCGTAACCGTCGATAATCTGGCTGAGTTCGAGCTTCAGCGAAAGCGCGCCTTCGGTTGTCGCGAGCATACCGAGCTCCTGCGCCGCAATCGCGATCCACTGCCGCACGCGACGATTGCCCGCCCGATATTGCTTGATGTTGAACGTGCGGTAATGATCCCGGTAGCGGCGCAGCACCGCACGCGCCTCATCGAGCGACCCGAAGCGGTTGAACGAGAACAGCGCCGTACCTGTAGACGGCATACGCGATCCGACCGCGAGGCCAGCGTCGATCAGATCCTCGTAGGCCAGCCCGTCGATGGTCAGCGTGGAAGGATCGAACGCCGTCGTGATGCCATAGGCGAGTCGCTCCGCAGGCCCCCACGGCTGCATGTCGAGCACGTCGCGGCGCACGTCCGCGACATGGTCGTGCGTATCGATGAACCCCGGCACGATCGTCTTGCCGCGCATGTCGCGAACCACGGTGTCCGCAGGAACGGAAATCGATCCGCGCGGGCCCACGGCGGCGATCCGGTCGCCGTCGATCAGGATATCGGCGTCTTCGATCACCGTGTCACCGTGCATCGTGATCGCGCGCGCGCCGCTCAGCAGAAGACGCCCCGAAGGCGTGTCGCGCGGCACTTCGACGACGATTTCCATCATCGTGGGTTTCGCGCCCGCAAGCGGCATACGGTAGAATGTCGAGCCGACCGCCCACGTGATCGTGCGTCCGCCATCCGCCCATTCCAGAAAATCCGCGCCAACATCGGAAAGCTGGCGGTGCGAGGGATCTGGCGTCAGAAGGTCAACCTTGCCGTCGGGATTCCCCCGCAGATCGACGAGGTGCAATTGCTGCGCAATGATCGCAATGGCGTGCGTTCCATCCGGGCTGATGCGCACGTCATCGACCGGCACCGGCCCTTCGATGAAATAATAGCCCGGCCCAACGATGGAGGCCACACGCCGACGCTTCCCGCTCGACAGATCGACCGCATTCAGCCCATCCGCGAATTGCAGATACACTTCACCGGGATTGGCCGCGAAGTGCAGCTTGCCGCCCATCGTGTCGGTGAGAATCTCGCGCGCCCCGCCGCCCGCCACGGGAAGCGACACGAGCGTCGCCTGCCGCTGATTGCCGAATTCCATGTAGGTGAGCAGACGCGCCGCCTGCGCCGAGCGCAGCGCAAGCACGGCGGAACCGTCCGGCGTGAACACGGGGTTCGTGTAATAATCGGCAGCCGCGCTCAGGCGACGCGGCGCGCCGTCAAGAGGCGCCCCCCAGACATGTCCCGCCCCCTTCGCGGTCCATGTGACATAGGCGAGGCTCTGGCCATCGGGCGACCACGCAGGGTGGAATTCGGGATCGCCGCCGGAGGTCAGGCGGCGGGGTTTCGCGCTGCCATCCGCTGGCATCAGATAAATCCGGCCCAACGCGGAAAACGCAAGCGTGCGCCCGTCGGGCGACAGCATGGGCGTCTGGATCAGCCGCGCGCGAACCGGGCCTGTCTCCTGGCGGATATCGGGCGCCTGCAAGGTGCCCAGTTCCACGTCGACCTTTGCGCTGAAGGGGATGTTCGTTCGCGTGCCCGATGCAATGTCGATGCGTTCGATCCGCCCATTGCCGCTGACGATCAGCGCCTTGCCGTCGGGCGTGAAGGCATAGCCGGGGAACAGATCCTGCCATGCCGAAGCCTCGGTCACATCGCGCTGCACGGGAAACGCGAGCCGCCGGTCAGCACCCGTTTCAAGATCGCGCACATGAAGCGCGGTGCCGCCGTCGTGGCGCGTGGCATAGGCAAGCATCTTGCCGTCCGGCGAGACCACGGGCCGGAAGAACGCGCCCGCAAGCCCGCCGCGCCGGTTCGCAGGTTCGGGCAGGATCACGCTTTCCGCACCCGTCGCGAGATCGCGGCGCCGGATCGTCCATTCGGGAACGCTATCGAAACCAATGCTGCCGGAAAGCGCCGCGAAATAGAGAGAGCGGCCGTCGGGCGAAACATTCACGTCAATCGAATGCTGGAGGCTGCCGGTCGCCTCGTCCCGGCTCGATCGTATCAGAGTTTCCGTCCCGCCGGAGAATGCGTGCTTCCACAATTCATAGGCGCCGCGGTCCGGGCGAAACCGCGTCGCATAAATCGCGCTGCCGTCCGCGCTCCACGCCGGAGACGTGAGCGGCTCGTCGCCATCGCGGAAACTGATCTGCCGCGCGCCCGATCCGTCTGGACGCATCACCCACAGGTTTTCCGGCCCCGACCGATCACTGACGAACGCGAGCCACTTTCCGTCGGGCGAAAACACCGGCTGCGTTTCAAACGCCATGCCGCGCGCGATCGGTTTCGCGCGCCCGCCCGACACCGGCATCACATAAAGATCGCCCAGAATGTCGAAGGCAATCGTCTTGCCATCCGGCGACAGCGAAAGCGACGCCCAGCTCGCCTCGTGCGTTTCGAAGGCGATGTGCCGTGTGGGCTTCATCGGCAGCGCCTGACCCGGCGGCTGCGTGCGCGGCGCGGCGTCGACGGGCGTTCCGGCCTGCGCCGCGGGCGCCAGCATCGGCAGCCCGAGTTCACCCGGCTCGTGCGCTGCGGCGGGCCACGCGATCAGCACGGCAAGGATGAGGCAGCGCTTCATCGGTAGGCCGGCGGCAGCGGCGTTTCCGCGCCCGGCCGGTAGCGATCCCGCAGCGCCGCCTGCCGCGAGGTATCCGGCGCCTCGCGTCCGCCGATCAGCACCGTCGCGGGGCCAGCCGACGCCTCCAGCGGATCGCCGTCCCAGATGACGAGATCGGCCGCCTTGCCGGGCGCGATGCTACCCTGCCGATCATCGGCGCCCCAGATTTCCGCGCCGCTGCGTGTGATCGCGCGCAGCGCGGTCGCATAAGGCAGCCCGTGCGCGACAGCGATCCCCGCTCCCTCGCGCAGCGCCGATCCCGCATTGTAGCTGAGATGGATGCCGAAGCCCGGAACCGTGAACGCAATCCGCACGCCCGCATCCGAGAGCAGCGCCGCATTGTCGAGGCGCGCACCGATCTGGTCGTAGCTGAGCGGCAGGTTGAGCATCGGATCGAGAATAACCGGAATCCGCTTCGCGGCGAGGTCCGTCTTCACGCGCCACGCTTCCGCGCCGCCGAGGATGACGATGCGAATGCCGTAATCATCGGCGAGCGCAATTGCCTGCCGGATATCCGACTCACGCTCGGCAGCGATCACCAGCGGAATGCGCCGGTCGAGCACGGGCGCAAGGCTCGCGCGGTCGAGGCGGCCGAGCAGCCGCTCGCGCGGGTCGATGCCCTGCGGCGCACGCGCTTCGTCGAGCGCATTGCGAATGAGCTGCCACTGCGCCGCGCGCGAGCCGCCCGTCTTGTCCGACGTGCCGCTGCCGACGCGCACGAACAGCGCCGCCTGCGCGCGGTCGAGAATGTCGCCGTCCGGCTGCAGATGCACGAGCGCGCCGCGCCCCTGAAACGGCGCCGAGGCGGAGCCGCCGGGAAACACCATCGCCTCAGTCACGCCGTCCGCCCGCGCCTGCGCGACGAGCGCCGAATTGGTGTTGAGCGCGTACTGGACATCGAACGCCGCGCCGAGCGCGCCGCTCGCCACAGACTGGTCGTTGGTCTCGCGCGCGCCCGAAACCTCGGCGAGCCCGAGCTGCGTCGCGGCGTTGACAAGGCCGGGCGTCACGATATGGCCTGCCGCGTCGATCACGCGCGCACCGGCGGGAACCGCGCCCGCAGCCGCGACCGAGACGATCTTTCCGTCGCGCGCAACGATCGTCGCGTTCTCGATCGGCGTCTCCGCCGTCATCGTCCACGCCCGCGCATTCACGATCGCGACGGTTTCGGCATGTGCGGGCGATGCTGCAAGCATCGCGAGAGCGGCGAGCACGGGTTTCATCGCGGCGCTGCCTCCGTGCGGCCGATCTCGAAATCGCGACGTGGCCGGTACGCCGGGTTCGCGCGATCGTAAACGAGTGCGCCGTCGATATAGACGCGGTCGGCGTGGCTATAGATGCTGAACGGATCGCCCGACCACAGCACGAGATCGGCGTTGTAGCCGGGCGCGAGCGTGCCGATGCGGTCACCCAGACCCATCGCCTTCGCGGGGTTGCTCGTCACCCAGCGGATGATCGTTTCCGGCGGCAGGGAAACGCCCGCGCGGCGCCCCGCCCCTGCGGCCTTCGCGGCCTCGATCGTGAGGCGCTGCCCCACCTGCGGCGAATCCGAATGCATCATCGCGCAAGCACCCGCCGCCTCCACGAACGCCGCATTCTCGCGGATCGCGTCCTGCGCCTCCACCTTGAAGCCCCACCAGTCGGACCAGACCGCCGCGCACGTCCCCGCCTCGCGCAGCATCGCGGGAATCTTGTAGGCTTCGGTCGCGTGGTGGAAGGCCGCGATGCGGAAATCAAATTCGCGGGCGAGGCCCAGCATCACCGCCATGTCGTCGGCGCGGTAGCAATGCGCCTGCACGCTTATGTCGCCAGTGAGCACACCGGCAAGCGTTTCGAGTTCGAGGTTGCGCGCTCCCTTGTGCCCGCCGCCCTTGCCGGGCTTTTCGCCGCGTGACCGTTCGAGATAATCCTGCGCGGCGGAAAACGCGGCGCGGAACATCGCAAGTTCGCCCTGGCGGCTATTCGGCGCGCTGCCGCGCCCACCGTAATAGAGCTTGGGATTTTCCCCGCAGGCGATTTTCAGTCCCTGCGGCGCGCCCGGAAACTTCATGCCTTGCATGGTAACGGCGGGCACGTTTTTCAGAACGACGGAGCGCCCGCCGATGATCGTCGTCGATCCGGGCAAAATCTGCAGCGTCGTCACACCGCCCGCGAGCGCGCGATCGAACGCGACATCCTGTGCATTGACCGCGTGCTCGATCCACGTCTCGGCGGCATTGGGATCGCTGATCTCGGTAACGTCGGAGCCGTGCTCATCGACCGACGTCAAAGGCACCACGAAGGTGCCGTTGTGGCTGTGCACGTCGATGATGCCGGGCGTCACCCATTTGCCCCGCCCGTCGACGACCGCCGCGCCGCCTGCATCGAGATTGCGGCCCACAGCGACCACGCGCCCGTCCCGTACCAGCACGTCGGCCGTGTCGTGCCGACCACCGGCGCCATCGAGGATCGTGGCGCCGATGATCAGCATGTCCGCGCGCGGCAGCGGCCGATACGTACTCGGCCACGGGTCCGTCGCGGACGGAGACACAGGGGAGGATTGACGCTCCTCCTCCTTTTTCTTCGCGGCGACCGGGGACGCGAAGAGAGCGGCGGCGGCAAGCGCGAGAACGACATGGCGGAGCTGTCCGCGCTTCATCATGTCATCCCCCATTTGCCGCCCGGCCCTAAGCTTACGCAAACAAATCAGAACTTGCGCGTCACCGTTCCGATCACCTGACGACCGGCACCGAAGTTGCACCCGGCCGGACCAGAGCAGCGCGCAACATAGGTTTTGTCGAAGATGTTCGATCCGTTGATCGCGAAGCGCCATTCCGGCGTGTCGTAGTGGATGATCGCATCGAACAATGTCGTGCTTTCACCATAATAGACGACCGGATTGAACGCGCCCGGCAGGCTGCCCGCGCTCTTGCTGTTGTAGCGACCGCCGAAGCCGAAGCCGAGACCGCCGAGCGAGCCCTGCTGGATCGTGTAATCGACGAACAGCGACAGCTTGTGCTTGGGCGTCGTTGGCAGCGGCGCGCCGACCTCGCCTGCGAAGTTGGATTCCTTCACCTCGCTGTTGTTGTAGCTGTAGGAGCCGTTGATCGAGATCTGCTCGCGGATACGCGCCACGAGTTCGATCTCACCGCCCCACACCTCGACCTCGCCGCTCTGCGTGCCGAACACCGGGGTCACTGACGGCGAGGTGCTGACGACGTTCTTCTGCTTGATGTCGAAAACGGCGGCGGTCACGAACAGCTTCACATCGTCCGGCAGACCGCGCGCATCATACTTGATGCCCGCTTCGATCTGCTTGCCCGTCGAAGGCTTGAAATCATCGCCGGTCACGCTGTCCACGCCGAGCACGGGCTCGAACGAAGTCGCGTAGCTGATGTAGGGCGCAAAGCCACTGTCGCTCACGTAGTTCGCGCCGACGCGCCACGTGAACTTGTCCTGCTTTGTGGTCGTCGCCGTCAGCGCGCTCGCGATCTTCACCCAGTCGTAGCGGCCACCGAACGTCAGGTAGAAGTTGCCGAAGCCGATCTGATCCTGCGCGTAGACGCCGGTCTGCTTCAGGCGCTGGTTGTTGAATGCGAACGGATAGCCAGGCTCATACGTCGCCTGCGGTGCGTGCACCGGATCGAACAGATCGATCGTGTTGGCGAAGATAAAACCGAAGTCCGCCTTGTTGTATACGTTGCGGTAATCGACGCCGACCAGCAGCTTGTGCTCCGCACCGCCGGTTCCGAAATTCGCGTCGATCCGGTTGTCGGTGGCGAAGCTCGTCACCTTTTCCTTGTAGCTGAAATTATACTGCTGGACCGTGCGGTAATAATCCGGGTCGAGCGGATTGGTTGTCTCGATAAGGCCGCCGCCGCCGTAGATGCCGGTGGGCGTATCTTCCTTGTAATCGCTCCACTTCACATTGGAGCGGAACTTCAGGCTGTCCGAGAATTCATGCTGGGCATCCCAGCCCAGCGCGAACTGCTTGCGTTCGTAAACGTTCGCCGGATCGCCAAGGTTCGTGCTGCGCTTGACCTTGCCGATCGGGTTGTCAAGCAGCGTGCCGTAAACCGGCAGGAAGCCGTTCGTGTCGCCCTTCACCTTGTCGTACTGATAATAGCCGAGGCCGGTGATCGTCGTGCGCTCGCCAATTCGCCACGTGAAGGTCGGCGCCACGGTGAAGCGGCGTGCCGAAACGAAGTCACGTTCCGAATCGCGGTCGCGATAGAGAGCGGTAATCCGCGCATCGACCGAATCCGCGATCGGCCCCGTCACCGTCCCTGCGATCTGCTTGTAATCGTCCTCGCCATACTTGGCGCTGATCTCACCGCCGAGGGCGCTCTGCGCGCGGCGGCTGACCTGGTTGTAGATACCGCCGGGAGGGGCGTTGCCGTAGAGCACCGAGGCCGGGCCCTTGAGCAGGTCGAGCGATTCAAAGGCGTAGAGATCGACACCGACCGAATAGATCGAGGTGGAGATTGGCGCTGCCAGCCCGTCGATATACTGCTTCGGCGTGAAGCCGCGCACCGTGAAGAAATCGAAGCGCAGATCGGGGCCGTAGTTCTCGCCGAACACGCCCGCGGTGTAGCGCACCGCCTGCTGCGCATCGATGAAGTTCAGAAGATCGATCTGGTCGCGCGTGATCACGGAAATCGACTGCGGCGTCTCGATGAGCGGAATGTCGGTCTTGCTCGCCGTCGCGCTGCCTTCGGGCACATAGTTGCGCGCGGTGACGACGATCATCTCTTCCCCGCCCACCGTGGTGCGCGTGGTTTCAATGGAGGAGCCCGCCGGCGCGGCCTCCTGCGCCATCGCGGGAAGCGCGGCGAACCCGGTGAGTGCCGCCCCGGCAAGCAGCAGCGTTTTCAGCGTCCGGTCATGAACGGTCATTGCATTCCCCCTTTGATGAAATGAAGTTTCGAACCTCATGTTGATTATGACGAAGAGATTACTCCCGCAGGGCCCGAACGGCGTTTCGGCGCAGGGTCTAACTGTATCGAGATCAGGCCATTATTGCGATTCGTTATCATTATTGGCGCAAATCTGCCCGGATAGCCACTCCGAAGTTTCCGCGAGCGCCCGGTCTGCAAGCGGCGAGATCGACACGGCCTCAAGGAAACTATGGGTTGCCCCGGCATACTCGCGGAAATCGACCGCCACGCCCGCCGCTGCCAGCCGCGCCGCCATATCCCGGTTTTCGTCCGCGAGAATATCGCAGGCCGCAACCGCAAAGAACGTCGGGGGGAGCCCGGCGAAGCTCCCGTGCATCGGGCAGGCGAGCGGATCGGCGAAGTCGTCCTCAGCGCGCAGGTAGTTCGTCCAGAACACCGCCATCTCGGCGCTGGTGAGGTTATAGGCAGGCCCGTCGTAAAGCCGGTAGCTCGGATAATCCGCCCTGCCGTCGAAGGCGCCGTAATTCACGAGTATGGCGGAAAGCGGCGCCTCGCCGTCCCGAAGCAGTGCCAGATTGGCCGCGACCGAGAGGTTGGCCCCCGCCGAATCGCCGCCGATCGCGATCCGCTGCGGATCGAGCCCGTGCACTTCGCCTTCGGCGCGCAGCCACCGCCCCACCGAAACGATTTCCTCCAGCGCACACGGAAATTTCGCTTCCGGCGACAGGCTGTAGTCGATGCCGACGACGGCGACCCCGGCCCGCGCCGCATATTCGCGCATCAGTCGGTCGTGCGTATCGAGGCTGAACATCGTCCAGCCGCCGCCATGCACGTAGATCAGCACCGGCAGCACCGCCCGCCTGTCCGGCCGATAGATGCGGACCCTGACGCCGAGCGGGCCCACGTTCAGCATTTCCGTACCGAACATCGCTGGGCCGCCTGCGGCCCAGGGCGCACGCACCTCCTCGGCGACACGTCGCCGCTCGGGAAGCGGCAGGCGCTCGAAATCGGGGTAGCGGCCGTAGGCGGCGGCCACCTCGCGCTGAAAACGGCGAATGTCGGGGTCGAGGTCGTCGGCGACCCCGGCTGTCGTCTGGTTCATAGAGGTCAGGCTTCCGAGAGTGTGCGGCGCAGGCGCGAATGGCCGACGCCGTAAAAAAGGTAAAAGCAGACGCCGAAGGCGATGTAGAGGCCGAGAATGGTGGCGGGCAGCCACTCGCCGACCATCGCCTTGCGGATGATGTCGAGCACCACGGGCGCCATCATCAGCACGCAGAAGACGAGCGCGAGCATCGGCACCACGCCGAGCCAGAGCTTGCCGACACGGAAACCGCCGAAGGGCACGCGGAACGGGCGCGGCAGCTCCGGCTGCGTGCTGCGCAGCCAGATGACACTGATTGCCACCGTGATGAAGACGCAGCCCGTGCCCAGGCTGACGAGATCGCCCAGCATCGAGATCGGCAGGAACGCGGCGGCGATGCCCGCCGCCAGCGCGACGAACCATGTGCCCTGATGCGGGGTGCGGAAGCGCGCGTGCACGCGGCTGAACAGCGGCGGCAGCAGCCCGTCCGTCGACATCGCATAGCAGACGCGTGAATGCGCGTAGGTGTTCACCATCAGCACCGAGCACAGCCCGGTGAGCGCACCCACCTTGATGACGATGCTGAGCACCGGCATCCCGATCGCCGACACGGCGACCGCGACCGGATCGGGCACGTTCAGCATCTTGTAGGAGACAAGCCCCGTCAGCACCGCCGCGACCGCCATGTACACGATCGTTGCGATGGCGAGCGCGCCGAGAATGCCGATCGGAATGTCGCGCTGCGGCTTCTTCGCCTCGAGCGCGGCGGTCGCGACCGCCTCGAACCCTAGGTAGGCGAAGAACAGAATTGATGCGCCGCGCAGCACGCCCGCCCAGCCGTACGTAAAGCCGCCTTCGTTTTCGGGAATGAACGGCTTCCAGTTCGCCGGGTCGACGTGCGGGAGGCCGAAGATGATGAACGCGATCAGCACGCCGACCTTCACCGTCACCATGATCGCGTTGATCGTCGCCGACTGCGAGACGCCGCGCACCAGGATGAAGGCGAACAGCAGCACCGCCGCCGTCGCGACAAGATTGATGCCCCCGCCCGTCACGAACGCCGTGCCCGCCTCACCAGCAGCGGGGCGAATGAAGGGCGTCGCCAGGACCGCCGGGACGTGTATGCCGAAATCGCCGAGCAGGCTGACGAGATAACCCGAAACGCCCACCGCGAGCGCGGACCCGGCAAGCCCGAGTTCGAGCATCAGCATCCAGCCGAGCCCCCATGCGAACGCCTCGCCGAGCGCGGCATAGGCATAGCTGTAGGAAGCGCCCGAAACCGGCAGCGTCGAGGACAGCTCGGCATAGCAAAGCCCGGTGAATGCGCAGGCGAGCCCCGCGAACACGAACGACAGCATCACCGCCGGCCCGGCATAGTTCGCCGCCGCCGTGCCGGTCATCACATAAACGCCCGCGCCGATAATGCAGCCGATGCCGATAAGCACGAGATGCACGGGGCCGAGCGCACGGTGAAGACCGTGGCGGTCGATGTCGCTACGCACGTCGGCGAGCGGCTTGCGGATCAGATATCGGATCGGCGCGGGCGCCATGGCTTCAGTCCCCCCAAGGATGGAGCAGTTTACCGCCGCCGCCGCAGGCCCGCCCACGCAATCGGGCCGGGCGTCATCCCTTCCGGGCCGCTCCGCGCATGGCGTCCGCAAGCGCCCCGTTTGGATGCCGCGTCACGATTTCCTCAAAGGTCTGCGCGCTCTCGTCTTGTCCGAGCTTGAAGGTCACCTGTTCCGAAATCACGCGGGCGCGGAAGGCTATGATCTGCTCCAGCATCGGCAGCACGCGTGCGCCCATCTCCGCAATTGTCCACGCCCCGGCTCCCGTGCCTTCGAGATGCGCGGCCAGCCGCTCAACCGCGCTGCGCGTCTCCTCCGGCACGAACGTCACCTCGGTCTCGAAGCGCGCGACGGCATAGTTCCAGGTCGGCCCCCATGCGGGCTTGGAGACGAGGCGCGGCGAAACATAGCCCTGCTCACCCTGAAACAGCATTGCCGCGCGCGGGTCCGCCATCAGCGCAGCGACGTGCGGATTGCGCTTCGCGAAATGTCCGAACAGCGCAGTCACGCGGCCTTCGCCGTCGCGTTCGGCAAGCAGCGGCAGCGGTGTGGAAACGAAACCGCCCGGCCCGTTCGAGACGATCCACGCCAGCGGATGCGCGGCGATCAGCCCCGCGACATCACCCGCCGCGCGCGGAACGAAAACGCTCATCGCGCCCTCCGCCGCCGTGCCGCCCACAGCAGCACGCCGACAATAGTCATCGTCACAAGCCAAACGCCGATCGCGGCAACCGCGATGCGCCCGGCAAGCCCGCCCATCTCGCCCGTGTGGAACGGGAACAGCCCGTCGACGAACGCGCGACCGGGCGCGGCATCCAGCGCGTCGAAGCGCGCGAGGATGCGGCCATCGACCGCGCTCACGAACACGCGCGTCGCGCCATAAGCTCGCCGCGCCTCATCCGGCTGCGTCACCCGAATCTGCCACACCGGTTGTTCGCCATCCGGCGGATAGACCGCCGCGAGCGTCGATCCCGGATAGGCCGCAAGCGCGGTTCCCGCCGCTGCGGCAAGGCCCACGCTCGCCATCCCCGCCGGCGCATCCGCCGGTGCCGCGATCGGCGTCGGCCGCACAAGCGTTTCAACGCCGCCTGAGAAGGTCAGCAGCACGCCCGCCGTGATGCTCGCGAGCGCCGGAACGCCCACGATCAAGCCGAGTGCGCGGTGCCAGCTGTAGTGGCGCGCTGCGGCCGGACCCTTGCGCTGCACGCGGAGAGTGCGCCCCCACTGCCCGCGCTTCGGCCACGCGATATAGAGCCCGAAAAGAATATTGGTGACGAGCAGCACGCCGCTGATGCCGACGATCCAGCTTCCCCGGTCACCCGCAAGCAGATTGTGGTGGATAAGGACAAGCGTTCTCGGCAACGCTGCCGGCCCGGTGTAATCACCATCGACGAGAATCCGCCCCGCGCCGTCGATGCGGACGCTGCGGTCCGCCTCGGGCGTATCGCCCGTGATGCTCACATCATAGCGATCGGGCGCACCCGCGCCGGTCCAGATCGATCCCAGCCGCGCGCCCGAACCTTGGGTCAGGTCGGCGACCGTGCGTTCGATCGCGGCCAGATCGGTCTGCCGATGCGCGCCGGGGATGAACGCATCCCGGATTTCCCAATGAAAAACGATCAGCACGCCGGTCAGCGCCTGCACCAGCCAGAACGCCGCCGCCGCAAGTCCGGCCCAGCGGTGCCAGCGGATCAAATTTGCCTTCAGCGCCATCCGCAGTGTCTCCCCATGGCCATCCGCCCCGGCTTTCGTATGCCCGCGCACACGTTCTTCCGTCCATGCCCTTGTCATAAAGGCGGCATGGCGCAGCCGCTTCTCGAAACAGGCCATCAATTTGCTCTAACGCGCCATCGGCCGACCCAATTCGCAGGCTGAGAAATCCGGGCCTGTATCAATTTGAAACAGTGTCGGGATATATTACAAAGTTACGACGCCGAAACGTTGATATTGTTAAAATTTATTGAAAAACCTTGCGTGGCACGATTCATGCTAGGCATGTGTATAACAAGTTCAATTTCGTTACTTTAGCGTTATGGAGACTTTGATGCGTTCGACGATGATCCGGAACCTGTTCGGTTCTGCACTCACCATCGGCCTGCTGGCCGGCGCCACCGCGGCGAATGCGGCCACTCTCTTCCAAGACAATTTCAACCGCGGCGTCGGCCCCTTTGTCGGCAACGGCTGGGTTGAAGACCACACTGGCGAAGTTGACCTCTTCAGCCGTGGCTATGGCGACCAGGTGCTGCGCCTGAAGGAAGATCCCGCTGGCATAGTCACGGCGACGCAGAACGACATCGACCTCACGGGTTACGAGAACATCGTGCTCTCGTTCCAGTACAAGCCCTGGGAAACCGAAGCCGGCGACATGCTCGAAGTCTACTTCGGCGATCTCGTCTACTCGGTTTCGCTCGACGGCGCCTGGAACTGGACCGACGTCTCGCTCTCGCTCGACGTCAAGGACGTCGCCGGGCTCGACCTGATGTTCAAGCTCGTCTCGACCAACAATTCCTACTCGGAATGGTACTGGGTCGAAGAGTGCGAGTGGAAGTGGGTCCGCGGCCACTACAAGAAGGTTTGCAAGGACGTCAAAAAAGAGCGTTGGGTGAAGGACAGGGAAGACTGGGTCAAGATCGACAACGTCCTCATCACCGGTGACCTGATCCCGCCGCCCGTCGACACGCCGGAACCGGCCGCGCTGGCCCTCTTCGGCCTCGGCCTCGCCGGCCTCGGCGTGGCACGCCGCCGCAAGGCGAAGTAAGCCAGCCTCATACGCTGAAAGAAACGGCGGTCCGAAAGGGCCGCCGTTTTCTTTTCGGGGTCAGTGCCGCGCTGCGCGCCGTTCGAGACCATAATCGATGCGAATGCGGACCCATTCGCCCACCATCGCCCGTCCCCCGATCTGCGGTGGACGCACGCGGAACTGCCATGCCGCGGCGAGCACCGAGCGCGCGATGTTCGATCCCTGCGGATATTCCCCGAGCGCCACGCAATTCTCGACGCGGAAATCCTGCACCGTGCGGCACGCGATGAGGCCCCACCCCGGCCCGCGCGCCGTCGAAAGATAGCCGGCCAGCTCGTCGTCATAGGGCTCGCGATACCAAGACGCCGCATAGAGCGGCTCGCCGTTCGGACCCGTCCCATCCACGCGCTGACTGTCGCCGGCATAAGTCGGCGCGGGCGGCCCCATCATCGGCCGGGGTGCGGGCGCGGTCGGCGGCGGCAGGTTCGCGATGTCGGTCGCCGCCATCTCCTCGCGCGAAAGCTGGATGACCGGCAATTCCATCGGCACCGGCGGCGGTTCGACAGGCGTCGGCGGCGATTTCCGCTCCGGCGGCTGCGCTGCGGCGCTCTGTGTTTCCGGGGCCTCGGCTTCAGCCTCGGGTTCTTCATCCCGGATCATGTCGAGCCGGAACACCGCCATCGGCACCACCTTCTCGGAAATCGAGGGCGCCAGCGTGAGCAGCAAGAGCGCCAGAAGCCCTTCGATGAAGAGCGCGAACAGGATGCCCGCTGCGCGCCGCTCGAACCCCGCGCGAAGCCGCGCAGGCAAGGAACGCAAAAAAGGGCCGATCGACTGAAACACGCGAGCAATCCCGGCAAAAGCCGGGCGGCTGCAACCCGGACGCGGCTCAGCGATAGGGCGGCGTCGCGTTCAAAACAAGCCGTGCTTCGGGCGGAGTACGCGCAAAACGCTTGCGGAAAGCGCGGTAGAAAGTGCCGAATTTTACCGAGCTCGATCTGATCTTCAAGTTCGTCAGCCGATTGAAATCTATTTGCGAAGGAGAGTATGTTGGCTGTGGGAAATAAATGGGGGAATGTGATGAAGTTCATGTGGATTATGAATTTTTCTTTGGCGTGGGCAGTTGCAATCCCAGTGCAGGCTCAGTCAGTGAAGAGCGTGATAACTGCCAGCAACGGCGTCGAAGTGACGGTGTACTCGGATGAATTTGCAAATCGGTATGAGTATACTGCACCGTTAATCAAAACTGATGATGTAAACGTCCTCGTAGGAAACGTTAAGAAAAGCGGCGTTACACCGGCTCCCCATCTGACAGGTTTTGTCATATATTCGGGTGAATGGAGACGCTACAATTCCGCTCTATTTAAAGGTGGCGATAAAGCTAATTTTATCGAAACCGGTAAAGACGTTGGTCGGTGCTATTCCTCAAGATACTCGAGGCCTTCGTGCACTTTAACCGAAAATTTTAGGATCGAACTCTCTCCTGCCGAGATCAAAAAGCATTCACAGTATGGAAAAATTGCGCTTCAGATTAGGGCACTGGATTCAAGTGCTACGATAATTGAAGTGCCTATGACCTACATTGATGCCGTTAATGAGGTAGCAAATCGTTAAGAATAAGTAACATCAACTCTACATGACAGCGGTTTTCGGCATATCAGTTCCAGGCCACGAGAAGTTGAAGCGAGAACACGCAGCAGGCGTAGGCCACCGCCCCTCACCCCTTCGGACGAGGATCGCTGGGCAGCGGAATGCGCTCGTCGTCATCGCCGGGAATATGCCCGAAACGGTCGGCTTCCCAGTCATCAATGGCCTGGTTGATGCGCTGCGGACGCGACGAGACGAAGTTCCACCAGATCTCGCGCGGCCCGTCCATCGCCTTGCCGCCGAGCATCAGCACGCGCGCGTCCGTCTCCGCGGTCCATTCCACCGTCGCGCCGGGTTCGAGCACGAGCATCGTCGCTTCCTCGGCCACTTCGCCGCCCGTGAGCGCGATGCGTCCACTCGCCACATAGAGGGCGCGTTCCTCGTGCTCCGTGCAGACATCGATGGTCGTGCCCGCCTTCGCATCCACGTCCACGTAGAATGTCGGCCAGACGACGCCGACCGGCGATTGCCGGCCATAGGCCGTGCCCGCGATGATGGTGAGCCGCGCGCCCTCCCGCTCGATCACCGGCAGCGTATCCGCCGGGTGATGCACGAAGCTCGGCTCCACCTCCTCGTGCGTTTTCGGAAGCGCCACCCATGCCTGAATGCCTTCCATGCGCTGGCCGCTGGCCTCCACCTCCGGCGAGGTGCGTTCGGAATGGACGATGCCCCGCCCTGTCGTCATCCAGTTCACCGCGCCGGGCCGGATCGCCTGCGCGCTGCCGAGACTGTCGCGGTGGAAGATCTCGCCTTCGAACAAATACGTCACCGTGGCGAGGTTGATGTGCGGATGCGGCCGCACGTCGAAGCGTTCGCCGGGCGCATAGTCCACCGGCCCGAAATGATCCCAGAAGATGAACGGCCCGACCATGCGCTGGCCCGCCGCCGGAAGCACCCGCCGCACCACGAAGCCCCCTCCAAGATCACGGCGGCGGCCTTCGATGCGGCGGAGGATCATGGCTTCAATTCCCTTGCGAGCGTGGCGCGGGTTTTCTTCCCGTACGGGGGTTTCAAACCCGCGAGGCCCGCGAGGTCAAGCTTCGGCTGGCGGTAGATGCTCTTCGCGTGGCTGAACGTGCGGAAGCCGTCCACCCCGTGATAGCTCCCCATGCCCGACGGGCCGATGCCGCCGAATGGCAGATCCTCCGCCGAAACGTGGAAGATCACGTCGTTCACCGTAACACCGCCCGAGATGGTGCGATCGAGCACGCGCCGCTCCTCCGCGCCGTCCGTCCCGAAATAATAAAGCCCGAGCGGCCGGTCGCGGCCGTTCACGAACGCCACCGCCTCGTCCGTTTCGCGGTAGGTCTTCACCGGCAGCACAGGCCCGAAAATCTCCTCCTGCATCACGCGCATGTCGTCCGACACGTTGCGCACGATGCTGAGCGGCATCTTGTTCGAGTTGGTGTTCGCGAAATCCTCGTTCGCCGGATTCACCGTGACGATCTCGGCGCCCTTCGCGGTCGCATCATCAAGCAGGCCTTGCAGCCGCTCGCGGTGACGCGCATTCACCACCGACGTGTAGTCCTCGTTGGCAAGGAGCGAGGGATACATTTTCGCCGCCGCCGTCTTCAGCCCCTCGACGATTTCGCCCTCCTTCTCGCTGGGCACGAGCAGATAATCCGGCGCAAGGCAGATCTGCCCCGCGTTCATCATCTTGCCAAGCGCGACACGTTCCGTCGTCTGCGCGATGTCGGCGCTGCGCGAAACGATGACGGGCGACTTGCCGCCGAGTTCCAGCGTCACCGGCACCAGATTGTCCGCTGCGGCGTGGAGGATGTGCTTGGCGACCGCCGTGGCGCCCGTGAAGATCAGGTGATCGAACGCCAGCCCCGCGAACGCCTTGCCGACCTCCGGCCCGCCGATGACGAAGCCAAGTTCGCTCTCGTCGAACGCGCGGCCCGCAAGCTCCGCCATCAGCGCCGAAGTGACCGGCGTGAACTCGGACGGCTTCACCATCGCGCGGTTTCCCGCAGCGAACACGCCCGCGAGCGGCCCGAAGGTGAGGTTCACCGGGAAATTCCACGGGCTGATGATGCCGACGACGCCCTTGGGCTGATACACGACCTCCGCCTTCGCGCCGAGCAGCCCGAGCGGGAAATCGAGCTTCCGCCGCTCCGGGCGCATCCACGCGTCGAGGTGCTTGATCGCGTGTTTCAGCGGCTTCACCGAAGACATGATGTCCGTCACCAGCGTCTGCTCGGCGCTCCGGTGGCCGAAATCCTCCGAGAGCGCCTTCACGAAGCGGTCCCGGTGCGTCAGCACGAGGTCGACCGCGCGGCGCAAGCGATCCTTGCGAACCGCCGCGCCCACCGGCAACTCCGCCATGAATGCCGCGCGCTGCCGCGCCAGCAGCGCCGTCATCGCTTCAATCGATTTTGCCTCGCCCGGCAGAATGGCTGCAGTCGCCATGGAGCGTCTCCCTCAAAACGCGTGGATTTGAGCGAGACTTTAACCCTGCCCGCGCGGCATGACCATCCGCGCGGAATCGTCAGGGTTACGCAGAGCGTCCGTAACGATGGCGGCGCGGCTGCTTGGAACGATCCCCGCCGGGCGCGCTTCAGGATAAGCGCTATCTCCCCGACCCCTCAGTTCTCTGTTTTTGAAAATTTTGTCTTCACCGGGATTGCATCGCCCGCTCTCGCCGCACCATAGAGAGCGTGGGACGAAGGAAAAGGCGGGAGGGTAGTGATGCGTCTACGGCGATATGGTTTGGCGGGGTTGACGATCGCGGCGCTCGCACTCGCGTCCACGGCCCTGCCGCAGGCAGCGGCTGCGCAGTCCCCGATCGACTCGCTCTCCGGCCGCTACATCGCACTCCTGCTCCGCACCTACCCCGAGCTTGTACCGCTCTCCGGGATCGAAGGCGCGCGCCAATCGGCATTGCCGCCGATCGATGCTGAAAGCCTGAATGCCCTCGCGGCCGAGGAGGATCGGCTGTGGCAGGATCTGAAGGGCGTCGACGAAGCGAAGCTCGACGAGGCAGGCCGCGCCTCTTACGCGCTGATGGCCGATGGGCTCGAAGCCGCGCGTGGGCAGCGGGTCTGCCGGCAGCCGCTATGGAGCATCAGCCACATGACCGGCTGGCAGGTGACCTTTTCTCGCCTCGCGCAGGCGCAGGCCACTGGCACGCCGGATGCGCGCGAAGATGCGATCCGGCGCTGGGAAAGCCTGCCCGCTTATGTCGATCGGGATATCGCCAACCTGCGTGAGGGGCTGAAGGAAGGTTATGCCGTTCCGCGTTCCGTCGTCACCCGCGTTATCGGCCAGCTCGACCGGCTGCTTGCGCTGCCCGCCGAGCAGTCTCCTTTCTACGCCCCGGCCCGCGCCGACAGCGATGCCGCCTTCAAGGCGCGCTTCAGAACGATCGTGGCGGAGGGTGTGCACGGTGCCGTGAAACGCTACCGCGATTTCCTCGCCGGGGAGTATCTGCCGAAGGCGCGCGAAGGCATCGCACTTTCGGAGTTGCCAAACGGTGCCGCTTGCTACCAGGCGCTGCTCCGGGCCTCGACGACGCTGGACCACACGCCTGCTGAGGTCATGGCGGTCGGCGAAGCCGCGGTCGCGCAGAACGTGAAGGATATCGTCGCGATCGGCGGAAAACGCTTCGGAACCTCCGATCTCGCTTCCACCCTCGCCGCGGTGAAGGATGCGCCGGACAACACGTTCGCGACGGCCGAAGACCTGGTCGACTTTTCAAAGCGGAGCCTCGCGCGCACCACGAAACTGAGCGCCGCCGCTTTCCAGCAGCTCCCCAAGCAGCCCGCAGCGATCGAGGTGCTGCCGGCGACGGAGGCGGGAAGCGGTGTTCCCGCGCACTACCTTCCCGAGCCCGATCCGTCGAAGCCCGGGCGTTACATGCTGCCGCTCGATCATTGGAAGACCGAGACGAAGGGCGGCGCGGAAGTCACGGTCGTGCACGAGACGATCCCCGGCCATCACCTGCAGATCGCCATGACGCAGGAGCTGGCGGCGAAGGTGCCGCTGCTCCGCATCCCCCTCGTCGGCGCCTACGTCGAAGGCTGGGCGCGCTATTCGGAACGACTGGCGGAAGAACTGGGCGTTTATGAAACGCCCTACGCGGGCATCACGCGGCGCGCGTGGATGGCGCGCGGCATGGTCGTCGATCCGGGCATCCATGCATTCGGCTGGAGCCGGGAGAAGGCCATGGCCTATCTCATCGAAAGCGGCCGGTTCGACGAGGCGGCGGCTGCGGACATGCTCGACCGGATCGCCGTCATTCCCGGCCAGCTCACCTCATACGACAGCGGCGGGCTCGAAATCGCGGCACTGCGCGCGGAATCGGAAGCTTCGCTCGGCACGTGCTTCAACCTGCCGGCCTTCCACCAGCAGGTTCTCTCGGGCGGAGCACTGCCGCTGAAGGCCCTGCGCGGCCGGATCGAGGCGTGGCAGGCCGCAACACGGAAGGCTTGGGCGAAGTAGCTTGAACGAAAACGGGGCGCCGAAGCGCCCCGTCCGTTTCTCGTAGATGCCGCCTGTCAGATTCCCTGCGGGCTCGGCTCCCCGCCGAAGCCGCGCTTGCCGGTCTTCGGGATCGCGCTGACGCCCGTGGAAGCGGCGGTCGGCCGGTTACGGGCGCCGCGGTCGCGGTCCACGCCTTCACCGGCGAGCAGCGCCTTGATCTCGTCGCCCGAGAGCGTCTCGTACTCAAGCAGCGCCTGCGCGAGCGTGTGCAGTTCCTCGCTGTGCTCGGTGAGCAGCGTCTTGGCGCGCTCGTAGCCGCGCATCACGATCGCCTTGATCTCGTGGTCGATGAGCTGGGCGGTCTGCTCGGAGACGTTCTGCGTCTTCGTCACGCTGTGGCCGAGGAACACCTCTTCCTGGTTCTCGGCGAGTTTCATCGGGCCGAGCTTGTCCGAAAGACCCCACTGCGTGACCATGCTGCGCGCGAGATCGGTCGCGTACTGGATGTCCGACGAGGCGCCCGAAGAGACCTTGTCGTAGCCGAAGATGATCTCTTCCGCCACGCGGCCGCCCATGGAGACCGCCAGGTTCGCGTGCATCTTGTCGCGGTGGTAGGAATACTGGTCCCGCTCCGGCAGGCGCATGACCATGCCGAGCGCGCGGCCGCGCGGGATGATCGTCGCCTTGTGGATAGGATCGGACGCTTCCTCGTGCATCGCGACGATGGCGTGGCCGGCCTCGTGATAGGCGGTCATCTTCTTCTCGTCTTCGGTCATGATCATCGAGCGGCGCTCGCTGCCCATCATGACCTTGTCCTTGGCTTCCTCGAACTCGGCCATGCCGACGAGGCGCTTGGATTTGCGCGCAGCCGTCAGCGCCGCCTCGTTGACGAGGTTCGCAAGATCGGCGCCCGAGAAGCCGGGCGTGCCGCGCGCGATGGTACGGGGTTCGACGTCCGGCGCGAGCGGCACCTTGCGCATGTGGACGCGCAGGATCTTCTCGCGGCCTTCGATATCCGGGCGCGGCACGACGACCTGGCGGTCGAAGCGGCCCGGGCGCAGCAGCGCGGGGTCGAGCACGTCGGGGCGGTTCGTCGCGGCGATGATGATGATGCCTTCGTTCGCGTCAAAGCCGTCCATCTCGACGAGAAGCTGGTTCAGCGTCTGCTCGCGCTCGTCGTTGCCGCCGCCGAGGCCCGCGCCGCGATGGCGGCCGACGGCGTCGATCTCGTCGATGAAGATGATGCACGGCGCGGACTTCTTCGCCTGCTCGAACATGTCGCGCACACGGCTGGCGCCAACGCCGACAAACATCTCGACGAAGTCGGAGCCCGAAATGGTGAAGAACGGCACGTTCGCCTCGCCCGCGATGGCGCGTGCGAGCAGCGTCTTGCCGGTGCCGGGCGAACCGACGAGCAGCGCGCCCTTCGGAATCTTCCCGCCGAGACGCGAGAAGCGGCCCGGGTCCTTCAGGAAGTCGACGATTTCCTCAAGTTCCTCGCGCGCTTCGTCGATACCCGCGACATCGTCGAAGGTCACGCGGCCCTGCTTTTCGGTTAGCAGCTTGGCGCGGCTCTTGCCGAAGCCCATCGCGCCCTTGCCCGCGCCGTTCTGCATCCGCTGCATCACGAATATCCAGATGCCGAGGATGAGCAGGAACGGCAGGATGTTGATGAGGATCGCGGCGAGCAACGAGCGGCTTTCCTCCGGCTGCGCCTTGAACTTCACGCCCGAGGCTTCGAGCCGCTCGACGAGGCCGGGGTCGCCCGGCGAATAGGTGCTGAACGTCTCACCGCTGGTCAGGCGACCCGCGATGTCCTGCCCGCGGATATCGACCTCGCGGACGGCGCCTTCGTTCACCTTGGTGATGAATTCCGAATAGGCGAGCTGCTGCACCGCGCCTTGGGACTGCGGCGCATTGTAGACCGAAACGAGCACGACGACGGCGAGCAGGATGACCGCCCACATGGCGAGGCTCTTGCCCCAGGGTCCGGTCGGTCGCTTCTTGTTCTCGTCCATCGGGTCCGTGTTCCTGAAAGTGTTCACTCTAAGATAGGCGCGCAGGCGTTAACGACAACTGCTATTGCGGCCTATTCGGTGGATGCGCGCATTTTTCGCGGTGGTTCGGCCCGGAAGCGCCAGAGCGGCCCGCCCTCCGCCAGAACGCCCCCCAGAGTG
>NZ_JACESP010000034.1 GCF_013911755.1 Sphingosinicella sp. | reverse complement strand
GCAAGCTCGCCGCCTAACATCAACCCCCAGACGAGGCCCGCACTCCGCTAATTTACGCCGCGAGTTGCGCCAAATGTTCTGACGACGGACATGTGTTTCCGTCGTTTCACACGCCGCGTCGCCCGATGTCGGAGAACACCGTGAACACGGCGCTGAGGCGTCTTGGCTACGCCCACGATGAGATGACGGCTCATGGTTTCCGGGCGATGGCAGCAACGCTGCTGAATGAGATGAGCATTTGGAACGCCGATGCCATCGAGCGTCAGCTTGCCCATATGGAAAACAACGGTGTCCGACGGGCCTACACGCGGGGCGAGTACTGGGAAGAGCGCGTGCGCATGATGCAGCATTGGTCGGACTATCTCGACCAGCTCCGTGACGGCGCAAAGATTATCAGACCAAAGTTCGGAGCGGGGTGAAACGAGACCGTTTGGAGTCTGTCCGCTTCTCGGTGCGCATTTTGCTTCTTCCCTTCAGTATTGAGGTGCTTTGGGCTAATTTTTACTGGAATTAAGATGGCGTTCTTCCTATCTACGAGTAAAGGGGGAAGAATGCCGACTGAAAAGAAGCTCCGCTTCGTTCATCTATCCGATATTCATTTTAGCCATCGCCAAGCGAGTTTTGGGTTTGACCCTGATCAGGCGCTGCGAGAAGCTGTCATAGCCGATATTGCTAACAAGCGGGCTAAGCTCGGTCCCATCGATGCCATCCTCGTTTCTGGCGATATTGCTTACGCTGGCAAAAAGCCGGAATATGAAAATGCCGCCCAGTGGCTCGACGCTGTAACTGCGGCCGCCGGTTGCGACCCGACTGCCGTTTGGCTCTGCCCTGGCAACCACGACATTGATCATGCAGCTATCACGGCTAACCCGATGATCCAGGATAGCCACGACAAGATACGGTCATTCGATCAGTTTCACGAGCGTGACCGTGAGCTGACGAACCGCCTCGTTCAACCTGCGGCCCGCCAACTGTTTTACGAGCCACTAGCTGCCTATAATGAGTTTTCCGCACGGTATCAGTCGGCCTTTTTCGCCGATGATCATAATTATGCTTGGGAACAGGACTTCATTCTGAATGATGGATCGATCCTTAGGCTGCGATCACTAAACACCGCATTGCTGTCTGGCTTGGCCGATTTCGAAAAGAGCTTGTTCTTGGGGGCGCGGGCCTGGACGTTTCCGCAAAGAAGCGGGGTGGAATATTTGACGATTGCGCACCATCCGCCGAGTTGGCTCGCCGACGTTAAGGAAGCCACTGCGGCTTTAGAGCAGCACGCCCGAATACAGCTCTTCGGGCATGAACATGACCAACGCATTCAGCCTGGTCGTGACTGGATCAAGCTGTTCGCGGGTTCGGTAAACCCGCACCGTAGTGAGCCGGCTTGGAAGCCAGGATACAATATAATAGAAGTCTACGTGGAAAATGGGGAGAAACGGAGGCTCGTGGTCGAGGTTCATGCGCGGGAATGGCAGCCAAACCCTTCGCAGTTTCGAACCCTCGAAGATCGGGGCAACAAGGACGTCCATAGCGTTTGCATCGAAATCGGCAACCTGCCGCCGGATTTTGTGCCGCAGTTTGTTGAGCCTGCGTCGGAGGAAACGGCCGATGCCGCCGGACGAGAGGTCATGACCGATAGCCCTGAAGCAGCCGCGCGCCGCGATGAGGCTGATTTTCGCACCATTGTTTTCCGGTTCTTTCGGCTTACGCTTTCGAAAAAGAACGAGATCGTCGGACGTCTTCGGTTGTCAGAGGATAGCGACAGCCACCTCACCGACGTGGAGCGGTTCAAACGGGCGCTGTTGCGCGCGAAGGAACAGGAACAACTTGGCGCGGTCAGGGACTTAATCGAAAGTTTGGAGGGTTCACAGTGAATACAGCCATTGGGCGCATGGGGATACTGTACGGCAAGCTCGGCCTTTCAACGCCCGAGGCTACGATCGCCGCACGAGGCCGCGGGGTCGAACTTGCCGCCGAGGCATTCGACGTTGAGTTTCTGCCGGATATTCTTGCATGCGCATTCCAGTTTGGAACGAACGACGAGCTCTTGCCGCTGTCGGAGAAGTTTTCCCAGGAGGATTCGACCTTCGATGTCCGAAAGAACGACAAGGAGGGCGCGCTCTTAGCGGCGACCATACTCTCGTATGAAATGCAAAGCGGCACCGAATTCGGAACAGAAGCTGCGTTTGTCCTCGTTACTGCCTGTTTCGGCGGTATCCGCAAATTGACCAGCGACCCGGAAGTTATCGAAATAGCAGAGAAACATTTAGCAAACACGCAATCCCTAGCAGCCGGGGCGCCGGGGGTTTTTACGGCCGCCAAAAGTCCCAAGGCTCTGGCCGAAGCGATTGCACGTATACCCGAGAGCGGTGGCGTTGACGGCTCTGTTATGCGGCCGGTCCTCCTCGAACTTCAAAAACTTGTCGAAGGGCGAGCCCAAGCATCGGCAACCGCGGATAATGCGCTTCTCAGCTACATTTCGCGGCTTGAAGAGGAACTCCGCACCTATTGGTGGGTCGTTAGCGGCTGGAGTGCTTCGAATAGAAAGCCATTCCGCGACATCGATCTTATTTCCGCTAGCCTCCTTGCCGGTTCCGAGCTGGCTGCAAAAACGACGCTGCCGCTCGGCCTTTTCGCGGCACCCGCGCTTTGCGACATGGTTTTGCGTGTTGGACGTGAGAGTATCGACGCGCAAGTGACACTCGCTTCGGCTGCAACGGCACTCGACCGCGAAACGCGGCGGAGCGAGTTCGGCGAGATTGCCGAGTCAGAGTGGGCGCCGTGGCTACCCTTATCGACCGCGATGGGTCTGGCGGCTCTTAGTGACGACGAGCGCGATTGGGAGCCGCGCTTCCGTCGGACAACGGGTCTCAATCCAAAAGCCAAGCTTCGGCCGCTGGAGTTCGCGGTTCAGATGTACCGCGAACGTTTGGTCGCCCGTCAGCACATCTGATCATGATTGACCTCGCCTACGCTACATGTCGAGTAGAGGGGTGCGGTGGCCCGCGGTCGGGAGTCTGCATCAATAAGCTCAGCTTCGAGGAATGTCCGGATGTTATTGGGGCTGATGAGGTAACCGTTGAGGACAGCGACGGCGGTGGACCATCCGAAGAAGAGGAAATCCCCTCGATCGTCGCTACCAATATCGGCGACAGCCTCGACGCCGACGCTTGTGACCGTATCCTCCGAGCCAGCGGTGGCAAACTGATCGGGATTGTTGCTGGTCCAGAGGCAGGGAAAACGACACTGATAGCGACGATCTACGAACTCATCCACCGTGCCAAGATTGCCGGCATCGGGTTTGCCGGCTCCGATACACTGCGAGGTTATGAAGAACGCTGTCATCTTGCTCGGGTTGCTTCGAACGCGACCAAGCCGGAAACGCTGAGGACCAAGACATGGGAGCAGCTAAGTTTCACGCACTTGAAGCTCGCGATCGACCATCAACGGCTTGATGTCCTATTCTCAGATCGGTCGGGCGAGCATTTCGACAACGTGCTCGATACGCCCGGCGATATTTTGGGGTTTGAGGAACTCATACGAGCCGACCAAATTTGGATCGTGGTCGATCTCGAACGACTCTCGCAGAACGGCCATATGCTGAAGTCGCAGCTCCGCCGACTTGCACTGGCAATGCAGTCTGCGGCTCTCTTCGATGGTAAGGATGTCGCCATTGTGGGCACGAAGGCGGATATTTTCAGCGCGAAGCGCGCATTAGCTGCGGTCAAACAGGAACTGATGGCCCTCGCGGACGATCTTAAAGGCCGAATAGGCTCGACACGGTCTTTTGCGACGTATCTGGTTGCGTGCCGTCCTCCCAAAGGATCGACCGAGTTTGGCGCTGGAATCGGCGAGTTGATGGCGTCGCTTTCTCGGCCTGAGGAAGAGGCCGTCTGCGCAATGCGCTTTCCCTTGCCTGAAAAGCCTTCGGAACTCGATCGTGTTGTAAACCGATTGGGGCCTCACGCATGATGAATCGCATTCTCGTGGCTGGAATGCCGAGTTCTGGTAAGTCGACCTATATCGCCGCGTTACGCCATGTGCTCGTCGCGAACGAGATTTCTTGCGTTCTCGAACTTGTTGGGCTTTCCCCAGAAGAATCGCACTTGAACCGTCTGGAGCTAGACTGGGTCGATGGCAAAATGGTGCAACGAACACAGTCGGCCAGCGAGACGTGGGTCGAACTACAGATTCGCGACCGAACAACGCAGGAGAGTATCGTACTGGCGCTGCCCGATCTCAAGGGTGAGTCATTCGAACAGCCGGCAACACTGGGCCATCTTCAGGACGATCTTCAGAAGGAGTTGGAGGCAGCATCGAGTGTTATGCTCTTTACCAGCGCGGATCGAGAGGACGACAAGCTACTAATCTCAGATATAGCGGATATTCTGGATAATTCTGACGACACGGACGTACCTGGGCAGCCTTTCGATGCACGGGAAATGCCAGAAGAGGTCAAGATTGTCGAATTGCTGCAGTTCGCCAACAGGCGGCCACGACTCAGCAGGCAGCGCAAGTTGGCACTGATCGTCTCGGCATGGGACGTTGTCGCGGACTGCGCGCAGACAGAGCCCTATTACTGGCTTGCGACTAATTGCGCGATGCTGGAGCAGTTTCTGCGATTTAATTCGCATCTGTGGGATGTTCGCGTATACGGTATCAGTGCGCAGGGCGGCAGGCTTCCCGAAGATCGCGAACGGCTCATGAAAATTTCGAAACCATCGGAGCGCATTAAGGTCGTCGGGCACGGGGCCGAGCAGCACGATATTACAGCGCCGCTGCGATGGCTGATCGCGAGTCAGCATCCATCGTGACGAGTTTGCAATCAATCAAGATCGACCAGACGCTTCATGGTTATTCGCGAGGACACAAGGAATTAGCGTCTTCGGCATCGCTTGACGCTTCTTCCCGCTCCACGATGCTTTCGTACAGTGACCTTTTGATTTCACCCGGCGCCGACAGCTCGCAAAGCTATCTGTGCGGTTACCCCTTGAAGGCAGCTCAACGTTTCATTTTTGCGCGGACTTGGCTTGGTGGAGAGGGGCTCCGGCCAGGTAGCGTTTGGACCCATTCGCTGATTCTCGACTTCCCTGCCCTGACGCTGATTGACGATCTTGCTGATCTCATGAAGCTGTTCAGGCGACCATCTGATGGGGACTTTTCACACTATCAGAAGGCGATCGACTATAGCGAAGCAAGATATCATGCAAGCGAACGGAATGCGAATGATGCCGGAGATCGCGTGCAGTCAGCGCTGTGGCAACTTTATGGCGCCAGTGCTCAGCGGACGATAGTGTTGCCGTCCGACGGTGCATCCAATGAAATACTGGCTGTAGCATTGTGGAGTCAGATGTGGCCGGCCCTGCGGCGCAGGTTTGCCTTTCTCACGGGCTCTGCGACGCGGGCGCCGAAATTTGATGCCGAGTGCTCGCTCCATTTTCAGCGCGGATGCCTCGAAGATTTCGCCTCCGCAGCGAGCGACGGATTTGAGGAAGGCTTTCAAGCTCTCGCTCGTGACTTGTTGGCACGTGGGCCGACCGACTTGCGGGCCTTTATCGGCCGCTATGCGATCGAAGCGAAGCGACCGCGCGAAATCGTACCTGCGCTTGCTCTGCTTCACGATATCGAGCTTCGTGAACCGCTGACTGTCAAACTAGAGAAAATTCGTGCGCTTAAGGAAACGTCCGATCTTCCGCGACTCATTCGCGACACGATCGTCGATGGGCTGAGGCAAGCGCTGCACGAGGAAGATTTATTTGCGCTCGTCGAAGAATATCGGAATCAGCCCGCGCCGAAGAATCTCGAAAATTCGATCGCTCCACTTGCCGAACGTAACGACGTAGATAAAGTTGGGTTGTTAATTGCAACGCAACCGACTCGCGAAGGAGAGCTGGGCGCGCTGATATTTGATTCAGTTACCAAGGGCGCTCCAGTTCAGACACTTATTGAGGCGGCGGAGCGAGGGATCGAGCGCAAGGCGTTACTAAATGTCCGACCAGAGCTTTGGACGATAAGCAACTTCTGGCCGAAATCGGATGAGGCGCGCGTGGCGTTTGCTCGCGAGGTTGGCAGGGCGCCAACGATGGCCGACATACTAAGTCTCTTCGAGAGCAATATTGGTTTAGGCGTTGCCGATATCGCGCTTCAGGATACCAACGCGACCCTCCAGAATGGGTTGGATCTTCTCGATCGCGTTGTTCCCCAAGCGGCGAGCACCGTTGCAGAAAAGGCCATATTGAATTCAAAATGGATTGAGACATTTGGTAGTCATCCCGAACTTGTGAGCACCCGCCAATGCAGAATTCTATGCAACGCGCTCATTCAGCGCGGCGCAGAGTTTTCGTTCCCTGAATGTTGGATGGCGCTTATATTACACCAGTTTGCGCATGGCGACGGTCAGTTTGAAACCCCGTTTCTTACAGTCGGTTTTGCGACGAGCCTGAATATCCCTGCACAGCGGGCGCTGAAAATCGCGAAGCTTACATATGATCCGCTGGTCAAGGCTGTGCGTGCGCATAAGCTTTCGCGAGAAGAGGAGCATTTCTTAAGTGCTAACTTCCCATCTTCGCACTACCGCACGTTGAGACATATGCTCGCAGCTGGTGTTGTCGAAAAATGGCACACAACTGGCATCAATCCCCAGGCTCTGTCGATCTCAAGTGATGTCGAGGCATTGAGAGATATCGTTGACCTACTCGTAATACGCTTCGGGCACAGTAAATTCGAGGTGGCGCTTCGCGGCAAGACCATCGAACCCGCGACGCTAGCGCTTCTGGCGAATGTCTATCAGCCGAAACCAAAAAAGAAAAAGAAAGAGAAACAGAAACAGAAAGCTGTCTGGTGGTGGTGGGGCTGGTGATCGCAGTTGCAACAGTTACCTACCAACGGAAGCCCACTGTCCGCTTCTACGTCCTCCGCTACCGTTAGAATGGCTAGGATCACACGCTAAGTGTTCTAAAGTTTGCACGCCTGCATAGTGCCATCCCGCCTTTGGCGGTCTGAACCTGTTTGATCCGGCTCCCGCGCGGTGTGGGCGGGTCGCTTTGCCTTTGGTTCGGCCGTGCCGGTCCCGCAACCCGCTGACGCGGGTCTTCCACTTCGTTCCAGCCCTTCGGGTGCAGGCCCGGCCCTCATGGCCGGACCTGTCGGCGCTCCGCCGCCCACCCCGCTCTTCCGCCGGGTGTGGCTGTTGGAGAGGGAGAACGGGGATGCAAAAGCGCACTAGTGGAACCGCCGTGCCGCAGGAGATGGACCGGCTTTCGGTCATGCGGCGGGTGCTCGAAGGCCTGCCTAAAACGACGCTCATCGTGTTCATGGCGCACCGGGTCGAGGGTAAGCGCTACGCCGAGATCGCGCGAGAAATGGGCATCAGCGAATGGCGTGTCGAGCGCCACATGGTGCTGGCCATCAGCCGGATCGCCGATGTCGGTGGGCGCTACCGTGCGGCGTTTCTCGCGCTTGATCCCGTGTCCCGACAGGTGCTGGAGCTGGCCTGGGACGGGCTGTCCCATGACCGGATAGCCGTGCGGCTAGGGCTTGCCCTGCACGAGGTCGAGGTCCTTATGGCCGATGCGCTGGTGGCGCTGGATGAGGCCACAACCCCCTGATCAGGGGGTCGTGGTCGTAGGGCCCTGTTCTTGCAGTGCAAAGTCATGCTTCAGTTGCTAGGAAGGTCTTCTATGCGTACGAGCCTCGATCATCTTCCGTCCGCCAAGCAGCGCGAGCTTGAGCGCGTCGTCGAGATTCTGTTCGAGGAGTTCGGCGACACCCTCGCACTCGCCCAGCACCAGTGGAAGAAGAAGGGCCGCATCACCAAGGTCATCCTCTACGGCAGCTACGCGCGCGGCGGCTGGGTCGATGAGCCGCACACCGCCAAGGGCTACAAGTCTGACTTCGACCTGCTCGTCATCGTCAACGACAAGCGGCTCACCGACTATGTGACGTACTGGGCGAAAGCCGAGGAACGGTTCCACCGCGAGTACGGCATCACGAAGAGCATCAAGACGCCGGTCAACTTCATCGTGCACACGCTTCAGGAGGTGAATGACGGCCTTGCGCATGGCCGGTATTTCTTCATGGATGTCGCGAAAGACGGCATCGCGCTCTACCAGAGCGATGATAGCGTGCTTCATACGCCGAAGCCCAAGACGCCAGCTCAGGCGCTGGCGATGGCGAAGGAATACTTCGATGAGTGGTTTCCAAGCGCCGCCGCGCTGAAAGAGGGTACGGACTTCTACATAGGCAAGGGCCGGCTCAAGGAAGCCGCATTTTCGCTGCATCAGGCGACTGAACGTTTGTACCACTGCGTGCTTTTGGTCTGCACGTTCTATACTCCGCACGTTCACAACCTGGGTTTCCTGAGGTCGCAGGCCAACCTCATCGACCGCCGATTGATGTATGTCTGGCCCGAGGACAACCGCAAGCAGCGCGCGATGTTCGAGAAGCTGAAGCAGGCCTACGTCAAGGCCCGCTACTCGAAGCATTACCGCATCAGCGCCGAAGAGCTGGAGTGGCTCGGCGAGCAGGTCGAGGAGCTCGGCCGCGTTGTCCATGCCGTGTGCAGCGAGCGCATCGCCGAGCTCGAAGCGGCCTCAAAATCGGGTGCTTCCCCCTCCTGAACCTGCCGATCCCGGCAGGTTGTGATGCCGTACCTGGCCGCATAGGCTGGCGCTATTACTCCCCCTTCATCAACTGAACGCTGGCCTTTTGGGCCGGCGTTTTCTTGTTCGGGGTATGGTGACGGAACCGGACTGACGCCCCGTCGTTCCTCTTTCCTCCACCGACTTCCGGTGCGGCCGCCAGCGTCCAACTGCCCCCGGGCGCTGGCGGCCAAGTCTCAAAACTAGCCGTTCAGCCGGTCCTTGACCGCCTTGGCAGGGCTGAACGTGAGCTTGTTCGATGCCGCGATCTGCATCGCCGCACCCGTCGCCGGGTTGCGGCCTTCGCGCGCCGGGGAGGCCTTCACCTTGAACTTGCCGAAGCCGTTCAGCGACACTTCCTCGCCCTTGGCAGCCGCATCGGTGATCGCTGCGAACACCGCATCGACGGCCTTGCGCGCATCGGCCTTGGTGGTCCCGAGCGTTTCGGCAAGCGCGTCGGCGAGGTCGGCATTATTCATGTCTGAGCATCCTTTTGTTGTGGGAAAGCCCGTCTGACGGCCTGCGGAATCGCTGTCAAACGAACACGTCGTTAGCGCGCGAAAGTGCGCGAAAAGCAGGCCCAGAGGACCGCTTTGGGCGGCCATTTCGCCCGCAATACGCCACGCAGCCGGGTGCCTTGAGCACGGTTTTTGATGCTGAATCTGCGCCAAAAGTCGTCCACCGCCGTCCAGAAACGCGAAAAGCGCTACCCCCTGATCAGAGGGTTGCCGTGCACGTCCATGCGCGTCCGGGACAGGATCGGTCTGTCCGAGGGCCGGAAGGGTGCGGGAGGGGAGGAAAGCGGGAGGGAAGCGAAAGCAAGATAAAGGGGACTACTCGCTTTTCTCGCAAGTCCTTGTCTGCACATCGGAATTCATGGAGACACCCGACCTTGGGCTGGAGGCAAGCTACTCATGGCCCGAGACCCGCTCGCCAGAAGTGGCGTAAATCGGCGCTATTCGCCGTTTTTACCGCGAGATCGGCATGGAGCATCCGACCATCTGCGCGGGGTTGCTCGCGACGCATCGCGCCGACCGGCAATCTAACCATCCCCCACGCCTCTGTCATGCCAAGTGAGGCACCTTCACCAGCGGGGCGCGTACCGACGCCCGAGATTCCCTTCGGTGCACCGGAGAGGCCCTGTTTGCGGCGAGGCGAGAAGCGCACCGTGTCGCCACTGCCGGACACCGGTTCACGACCCGAAGGACATGCCATGCTTACACCGCCCCGACGCGCTCCGCTCACAGTCCGCATCCCCGAGGCCTGCCGGATGACCGGCATCGGCCGCTCCAAGCTCTACGAACTCATCAAGGCCGGACAGATCGAAACGATCAAGGTCGGCAGCAGCACGCTCGTGACCGTGGCGGGGCTCGAAGCATTCCTCGAAAAGTGTAGGGCGCCAAAGGGCTATGTCTGAATAGAGTCCGATCAGCATGGTTCAGGCAGTTGATACCCTGACCCGAAACAGCCGTTGGTCAAACGTTACACTGGTGTCCCCTTAGTGGGCGAGCCTTAGCTTCCAGCTGCCCTCTCGGTCGCAGAGACATATTTCGGTCCAAGGTCCTTGAGGTCCTTCCTTTGAGGATTCTGTAAAAGCCAATCGCAACATGCGATGAGTAGCCAGCGACCGATTTCCTCGGCGCTTGCGCGAACCTGTGTCCAGTCATGTGCGTAGTCAGTACTGGAGCCGTGGATGAGTCTGCTTCGGCCCGCGTCATAAATTTCGGCAATCACGGCTTTGGTCGTACGGTCGTCCTTCATGAGCAGGTCAGCAGGCTTGGGACCGAGCAGGGCGCCGATCAGTTCGATGATCCCACTTGCTTTCTTGCCGCCGGTTAGCGCATCCATGCTGGCCGCGAACTTGGTGGTTGCAATCTGATCTAGCGGTTCTTGGCAAGCCTCGTGATACCACCAAAGACTGAGGAACAGCGCGTTCATTGCCTTTGGGCGCGCCACTGGTTGGTTGGGCCGAACGTAGCTGTTGAGTGCTTCTCCGACCTGATCGAACAACCAACAGTAGGAGTGCAGGTTTTCGAGCAGTGCGGGTTCGGAATAGCGACCAACGGGAAATTCCGTGCACTCAGAGTTCGCACCGACATTCGTGCCGCGTCCAAATAGCACGGTGTAGCGATGGGGCCGCCGTCGATCGTAGAGCAGCTTCATCCATCGTAAGCCTTCGGAGGGTTGGTGCCAGGCGAGCGAAATGGCGGTCATGGCGAGGCGAGCAGCCAGCAGGCCTTTCTCTTGGATGTATCTGCCTGAAAGGCCGTCCGTCGCGACGATGCACACCACGGGGCATTCACCGATCGAATCTAGGATGGACTCTTCTGCCGAAGAATCGACTGAGCGCTTGCGTTTCCTGGGCAGTTTTCCGTTCCAGCGCGCGCGAAGGCGGCGCGCTGTGGTCGGCGATAACTTACCCGCTGCCAGCATGCGTTGCCGCCACACTTCTCGGGTCTCAAAAACGACTGGCCCAATCTGGAGCGGGTAAGGCTCATCGCCTTCTACAAGGTGGCACCCTAACGTTAGGTCAATGGGTCGATTATGGCGGTTGATCTGTTCGGCAAGTAGTTCCTCGACGCGTTCGCTCACCAGGGGCAGAAGCTGCGCATCGTTGAGGTCGAGATCGATTTCAGCCAGCGCTAGGCCGAAGGATTGCGCCGCAAGCTTGTTCAACTCATCGATCTTGAAGCGAGGCTTGAGCTCTGGCGCATTGCTCCAGCATATTCGCGTATATGCTGACACGGTATTCAACAGCGCTTCGGTCACTGCCAAGGATCGCCCATCGCCCAGCCAGAGGGAGGGTGGGAAACTGATCTTCTCAACCGGCCCCGCCGGGGGGCTCTTCCACTTCGCAGCCTGTGCTTTTCGCAGCTCCTGCAATATTTCTGCGATCAGTTCTGATTTAGTCATCATGAAATGTCCTCGTCATTTCCTTGGCAGACGAGGCCGCAGGTCGAGTGCTTTCAGCATCAGTGTTGCCGCGCATCGGGGGCCTGCGACAAAACATCAATTTCAGACTGGATGAGGACCCTTCGAAGTGCCTTCTCTGCTCTTACCCGGATCACATAGCCGTTCGCAGTATACGCGTAGCCTGTGATTTTTGTACCCTTCCGACCGAGGAGAGGCCAGTCTCGAGAGAAGAACGGCGGACCCGAACGGAGCCTAGAAGCTGCTAAAACGTGCTCCATAGCCACCATACTGGAATTTGCAGCCCCGGGTTGCAGCTCATAAGGCGGAGGAATGCCGTAAGGACTCGGACTAACTAGCTGAACTGCGTGCTGGTAGCGTAGAAATGCGGGGCCCCAGCGCATCCAACCGGTGCGCCATCCAAGCGCTCTGATGTGGACGGGGCGCTCACCTATGTTCGCGACTTCGAATACCAAGAGTCGCACGTCAGGAACGCCTCCCCCCATCACAATCCGCTCGCCAACCGAGAGCTTCATGCGAGGCTTGCGCCCGTGGAATGCAATCCAAAGCGACACCATCACGGCAAGGAAGGTTGCTATCGCGCCAGCAACCTGCCCGATTGCGCTGACCATCGTCCAGCAAAGTTCAGTTTTGCACATGTTGCCCCCGATGGCTTTTTTGCATGGCGGTAAGCTTGGGGGCAATCGACTGCCTGTTAAAGCAGTATAGCTCGTGCTGATCTGAGAGGGTGTGGAGTTTATGTATACAGAAGGTCGGCTGCGCGCCATCTTTATACCGGCATGAACGAATGACCGCTCCCAGGAAGCGCTCGGCGGGAGTTATATGACGGCTTTGTCGGCAGGCCAGATATATCACGCCTCGGCGATGGGCAGTTATGTCACCGCGCCATCTGAAAGCTGCGTGACCAGACACATCTCCAAACTAGACGACGAATCGGCACTAACGCCATCCCCACCGGCCCGCTTTTAGACTCGAACCATTCCGCGAAAAAGTCCCTTGGTATCGGTCATGGTATCGCTTGAAAGCGCTTAAATATTATCGTTTAAAATCAAATTGATAGATTCTGACTTCGAGTCCGACCGGGTCCGTAGCCGTCCATTCTCGTCCGCTAAGTGACCCAAGAGGAGCGCCCACACCGCTATCTGTGCAACTGATATGAGTTTGCAACCCGCGGGGAATTTTTGCGTCAGTTTACCAGACAAGATGCCAAGCACTTGAAATGGACTATTGAGTGGTCTAAATATCCGGTGTTATAAGAGATTCAAATTCTAGGACATGCGCCATGCATATATCTGTCACGGAAGCAAAAGGGCTGCTTACGGACCTTCTAAAGCGCGCAGAAGCTGGCGACGAAGTCATACTGACGCGCCATGGGCATGCCGTCGTGCGATTGGTGCCGATCAGGCCGATTTCCACTGCAACGTCACGCAGAACCCTCCTCGATCGCATTCGTGCGTCTGCCGCGAAAAAGGCGGCTCCCGGCCCCCGCGCTGCGCAGAGCCAGGACTTCCTTTATGACGAGGATGGTCTGCCCAAATGATCGCGGTAGACACATCAGCTCTGATGGCGATCATGCTCAATGAGCCGGAGGCAGATGCATGTGCTGCCGTCCTCGAAGCGGAGGAACATCTGCTGATTTCGGCAGGTACCGTCGCAGAGGCGTTGATTGTCGGTGCGCGCCGCAATGTCGGTGAAGAGATTGCCCAGCTCATTGACGGTCTCGGGTTCGAGATTGTCAGTCTGACGCCGGCTTCGGCCCGCCGAGTTGCCCTGGCTTATGAACAATGGGGGAAGGGACTTCATCCTGCCGCGCTGAATTTTGGTGACTGCTTCGCGTATGAGGTCGCCAAGGAACATGGATGTCGGCTGCTTTATGTCGGCGAGGACTTCAAACAGACGGACATCGAAAGTGCAGTTGACTGTTCCTGAGCAGAGAGCCCAGGAATATGATTGGACAGGGCTGATCTCTGCCGATCTCATGCTGCGTGGAGCGCACTTGACCAAATGTGCCGCGATCAGCTTTTATCGAGGATCAATGTCACGCCGGGAATTGACATGGCAGCAATAAAAAAGAAGGCAAAACATAAAAGTGCTGCCGACGAAGAACTGGGCACCCATGCGCTCGCGATCGTCAGTTTCCTGTATAACCGCGTCATTGCCGGCGCTGCCCCCGCCTTGCGTAAGCGAACGGGATTGAGCGTGACCGAAGCCCGCATCGTCTTCCATTTGGGTACGACCTCGTGGACCACGGCAAACAAACTCGCCAAGAATTTGGGCATCGACAAGGCTGCCATCAGCCGCGCGACGAATCGCCTTGTCGAACTGGGTCTGGTAGCCTCCGAGCGAGATCCCAACCATGCTGCCCGTAACATATTGACATTGACCGAAGCCGGTGAGGCGCAATGCAAGCAGATCGCTCACTTTACGTTCGCTCGGGAAAAACATCTGCTCAATGTCCTGGATGACGAAGAGCATCGACAATTTCTCAAGAGCCTGCGGAAAATCCTGACGAACGTCGAAAGCGTGAACAAACTGGTCGCGCAAGGGCATTTTTGGGAAGAGTGATCGACGTTCCTTGAGTCATTGCTGACCTCCGACGCACTGATGTCAGTTGACATGTCAACGGAATCCATGGCATCGGACGTGCCTCAGAATTGCTGACGGCCTCTCTTGGGGGCGGGTTGATCGGCCAAGGGCGCAGCGGGAAACATGACTCAAGTCATTCTGGAAAATGCACGGATATTTGACGGCGTGTCTGAGGATTGCGCCGAAGGCATGTCCGTACTGATCGAAAATGGCACGATCCGCGAAGTCTCCGAGCGCCCGATCACAGCGGATGGCACTCGGCGGATCAATGTCGCCGGCAAGACACTGATGCCCGGGCTGATCGATCTTCACATCCATGCTTATTTCTCCGATTTGAACGCCAAGGTGGTCGACGGCCGCGATGCGCCCTACCGGACGGCCTATGCGGTCAAGAAGCTTGGCTATGCGCTCGATTGCGGCTTCACCACCGTTCGTGACATTGGCGGAGGCGATTATCCCCTGGCGTCCGCGATCGAGGATGGCCTCATCCGGGGGCCGCGCTTCTTTTACGCCGGCAAGGTTCTGTCGATGACCGGCGGTCATGTCGATTACAGGACACCCACCGAACAGCATCATACCCACGGCTATTGTTCCTGCGGATCGATGAACTGGGGCGGCGTCGTTGTCGACGGCGTTGACGAATGCATAAAGGCTGCGCGCGAGGAACTGCGCCGCGGTGCCCATTGCATCAAGATTACCGCGTCGGGAGGGGTGATGTCGCCAAGCGACCCGATGTGGATGAACCAGTTTCGAGAAGACGAAATCTGCGCGATCGTCAACGAATGCGCCGAGCGTCGAACTTATGTGTCTGCACATTGCCATCCCGTCAGCGCCATTCGCCGATCCGTCGAGTTCGGTGTACGTTGCATCGAACATGCAACCCTGATCGATGCCGAGACCGCACAATGGGTCGCCGAACGCGGTACCTATGTCGTTCCCACCATGTCGGTCATCTTCGTCAACATGGAGGTCGGCGCGAAGCTCGGAATGGGGTCCGAGAACATGGCCAAGCTCAAGGTCGCCGCGGATTTTGCGATCGAGGGTCTCCAGCATATGCGCGATGCCCGGGTGAAGCTGGGCTATGGCACCGATCTGCTTGGTTCCACCTATGACCAGCAATGTCGCGAGTTCACGATTCGGTCGGAAGTCTTCACGCCGCTCGAGATGCTACGCCAGGCCACGTCGATGGGCGCGGAAATCTTGATGCAGGAAGGAAAACTGGGCTGTGTAAGCCCAGGAGCCCATGCAGACCTCATCGTGGTGGACGGTGATCCGTTGAAGGATATCGGGCTGCTTGCGGCCGATGGTCAAAAGCTCGATCTGATCATGCGCGCCGGCGAGATCGTAAAGAACAGATTGAATTGAGACGCGTCGCCACCCTTGGAGCAACACCAATGAAAACTGTCGGAGAGATTTCGCGGCGCCCGGGATTGCCGGCCGCAGCGCGCGCCGCCCTGGATGACCGATTGGGCGAGCGGGTGAGCTATTCAGAGGCGGTCCGCTCACAGCATGGCCATAGCGAAACGCACTTCCCACCGTGCCTGCCGGACGCGGTCGTCTTCGTGGAAAACACCGACGAGGTCGTTTTCGTCGTCGGCTTATGTGCAGCGCACGACATCAAGCTTACGGCCTATGGCGCCGGTACCTCGATCGAGGGCAGCGCGCTCCCGATTGCCGGCGGTATTTCTCTCGACATGAGCCGGATGAATCGCGTCCTCAGCGTCAACGCAGACGATTTCGATGTCACCGTCGAGGCCGGCGTAACCCGTATCGCGCTCAACAATCACCTTCGCGATCAGGGGCTGTTCTTTCCCGTCGATCCCGGTGCCGACGCGACGATCGGCGGGATGGCATCAACGCGCGCCTCGGGCACCAACGCTGTCCGCTACGGCACGATGCGCGAGGCCGTTCTTGGCCTGCGTGTCGTCACCGCCGACGGCCGCGAAATCCGTACCGCCCGCCGTGCGCGCAAGTCTGCGGCAGGCTATGACCTGACCCGGTTGTTCGTCGGCGCGGAAGGCACGCTCGGGATCATCACCGAGGTGACGCTTCGCCTTCACCCCATTCCTGAGGTGATCTCGTCGGCCGTCTGCAGCTTTGAAACGCTTGAAGGCGCCGCAACGACCGTGATCCAGGCGATTCAGCTCGGCGTGCCACTGGCGCGCGCGGAGATCCTTGATGACGCCCAGATGCACGCGGTCAATCGCTGGTCCAAGCTGGACTATCCTGAGAAGACCACATTGTTCTTCGAATTCCACGGGTCGCAGGCGTCAGTCGACGAACAGGTTGCAACGGTTGGAGAACTCGCCAGCAGCAACGGTGGGGGCGCATTTTCATGGTCGTCCCTTCCCGAGGAGCGGTCGCGGCTCTGGAAGGCGCGACATGAAGCCTATTACGCCACGCTCGGCCTGCGTTCAGGTTCGGTTGGCTGGGCGACCGATGTCTGCGTTCCGATCGGCCGACTAGCCGAATGCATATCGGAGACGAAACGCGACCTTGCGACCTGCTCGGTACCGGCGACGATTTGCGGGCATGTCGGCGATGGCAATTTTCACGTCTGCTTCGCCCTCGATCCAGACGCGCCCGATGAGTGGGCGGAAGTGGAGGCGTTCAACGCCCGCCTGGTTGCACGCGCGCTGACAATGGATGGAACCTGCACCGGCGAGCACGGCATCGGCCTCGGCAAGCAGGCAGCGCTCGTCGACGAGCTCGGTGATGGCGTCGATCTCATGCGTGCGATCAAACGTGCGCTTGATCCTGCGGGCATTTTCAATCCCGGCAAGATCTTCGCGTCAAACTAATGGCAGACGTGCCCACGAGCAGCGATCCCGCGATCGCACAACCCTGGCTGCTGTTTTCGCCCACGCGGCGCTGGACGATGCTCGCGGTATTGTTCCTCGTCTCGACAGTCAGCAATATCGATCGCCAGATCATGAGCGTCGCGATCGAGCCGATCAAAGCCGAATTTCAAGCCACCGATACCCAGATGGGGTTGCTGACCGGCGCCGCGTTTGCCCTGTTCTACGCGACCTTGGGGTTACCGATCGCACGGCTGGCTGATCGCGGCAATCGCAAGCTTATCATCGCGATCTCGATCACATTCTGGAGTCTCATGACCGCGATCTGCGGCGCGGCCCAGAATTTTACGCAGATGTTCCTCGCCCGCCTCGCAGTCGGCGGCGGAGAGTCCGGAGCGCTGCCGACTTCGCAAAGCCTGATCGCCGATTATTTCCCGCCGGAGGTGCGGGGCAGGGCGCTTGGCATCTTCATCATGGCCGGCGTGGCCGGCTATGCCGGGGCACTGATCGGCGGGACGCAAATCGCGAGCCATTTTGGCTGGCGTGCCATGTTCGTGACGTTCGGGCTCACCAGCTTGCTCATCGTTGTTGTCGTTCACTTCACCCTGCGCGAGCCGCGCCAGATGTTGCCGCGAACCGAAGATCGGACGAAGCGCGAGCGTTTCGGTCCTTCACTTGCGGCGCTCGTGCGAAAGCCGAGTTTCTGCTGGCAGGTTACAGGTAGCGTATTCTTCGGCATCGTGAGCTACGGGGCGCTGATCTTTATGCTTTCGCACCTCATGCGCAGTTTTGATTTTCCGCTTGCGCGCGCTGGAGCCGTTTTCGGCACGATCTCGACGGTGACAGCTATCTTTGGTGCGTTGGTTGGCGGATATCTCACCGATAGGCTGGGGCGTCGCAGCCCCGCAGCGGTGCCGTTTCTTACCGGCGCATTGATAATCGCGGCGCTGCCCTTCTATCTCGCCGCGCTACTGACGAGCGACTTTACGATTTTTTTTATCGGTACGCTAATCGGAGGATGCGTGATGTTCAGCGCTGGTCCATCGATGTTTGCGGGGATACATATCATTTGTGGATCGCAGCGTCGGGCGACGGCGATCGCAATGCTATACTTCATGATGAACTCGATCGGGCTTGGGGGTGGACCTGTGTTGACTGGGTTGCTCAGCGACGGCTTTGGCGCCTCCTACGGCTCGGCGACGGGTCTGCGCATCGCGATGGTGATCTCCTTTGCTTCGCTGTTGCCGGGGGGCATTTGCTTCCTTCTCGCTTCTCGCACTATGAAGGCGGATGCCGAACGCTAGGTGAGCGCTGGATCGTCCACAAATATGTTGACATCTCAACTGATTTTTCTAATAACTTAATTCCGGAAAGAATAAGCGGGTCTCTATCAAGATCCGCGTTCGGAAAGGCAACGACCGCTGGCTCGCATCATCCGGCGCAGAGGAATCTGCGTTCTCGGGACGACTGCGGATGAAGGCTTCTGCCTGAGACGGCAGGAGAAAAGGCCCAAAAAAAGTTCGGGAGGTTGGGGAAGCGCTGTGATGGAAAGAAGAGAGTTTCTTGGATCCGGTTTGACTGCGGCCGCCATGATAGGCGCGTCACAAGTGAACGTCGCGTCGGCCCATGCCAAAACGGGCGGAGGACTCGAGAGTACCGGCTCGCCCTGGCCCCTTCGGAATAGTGAGGCGTTTGAATATCAATCCAGCGCGGTCGGCGACAAAATGGCGGTCGGCGTTTGGTCCCATCCAAAATCAAACCCTTTGCGTTCCGATGCGAAGGGCCCGCCCCTTGACGTGGTCTATGTTCTGGATGGATCGTTTGCGCTGGCGGTGGCGGCAACAATTTGCACACTGCAATCTGTCGATTTGATCAACCCCGGCTACAAGCCTGTCTTGCTGGTGGGCGTCGACTATCCGGTAGACGCCGAAAATGCCCGAACCCGCGATTACACGATGAAGGACTCTATTCCTCTTTCACTTAGCGAGCGCATGGCGCAGGCTTCGAAAATTGTTCCGGGCGGCGCGGACAAGTTTCTCGAATTTCTTGAAAACGAGCTCGATCCACTCATTCGCGCAAAATACAATACAACCAACAGGCCGGCCGGCATTGTGGGTGACTCCTTCGGCGGAACATTCACATTCTACGCCTTCTTGCGCCAATCGATGCTTTTTGATCGATATTGGCTGGGCAGCCCGGGCATATTCACAACGTCAACGGACTATGTCGCGCAATTTGAGGCGCGCTTGAAGGAGAAACTGGTTCATCCAACCAGAATGTTTCTTTCAATGGGCTCCAAGGAAATGTCCGGGGGCATGGATTTTTACGAGGATATGGGCAGGAGCTTCAATCGAATTGTGAGCGCATTGCATAGAAACAAATCTTCGGACCTGACTTGGGCGTCGAAGATATATGACGGAGAAACGCACACGTCTGTTTTCATGCCGGCGATGAATGACGCCATGATTTACCTGTACGGAAATCATGCGCCGTAAGCATCGAAAAAATCGATACGCGGTTGCCAATATGGGTTCAGCTTTGCGCAAAGCCCATCCCGAGTTGAGGGCAGGTATCCGTTTATTCGGCGGAACGTGTTTGGCGCCGCACGGCATCGCAGCAGCGTTTTAGTAGATAGATTTTTTTAGGAGCGCCCCGGAGTGGGCGTGAAAGGGAGGAATTGTCGTGCAACGGAGTTCGGATCGGCCTGCGATGGGCCGCAAAGCTGCTTTGTGGATTGCATCAAGTGCGATTGCGATTGGGAGTGGGGCGACTGCCAGTGCTCAGGGCGCTGCGGCGGCATCGACTGCTGCCCAGACGCCCGCATCGGCTGCAGAGCTGGATCAATTTGTTTCGTCGGAGATCATCGTTACCGCGCGTAAGCGCGAGGAAAGGCTGAAAGACGTTCCGATCAGCATCAGTGTTCTTGGGGGCGAGCAACTGACGGCAATCGGTGCGGAAAACTTCGATGACTATGCGAATCGCGTGCCAGGACTTGCATTCAGCACCCGCGGCCCGACCAGCAGTCGAACAGAGGGTGTAACGCTCTCTATCCGTGGCGTGAGCGGCGGCCTCAGCGATCCGCCGGTGAGCTTTTATATTGATGATACACCCGTCGGTAGCGTCAACCTAAAGCTGTTCGATATCGAGCGCATTGAGGTTCTCAAGGGTCCGCAGGGTACCTTGTACGGAGCCCGGGCCATGGGTGGTCTCATCAAGGTCCAGACACGCAAGGCGGACCTGAACGAATTCGAGACGACCGGCGGGGTTGAGCTGTCGGATACCAAAGGTGGCGGGTTCAATTATCGCGGTGACGCCGCGATCAATTTGCCGATCGTCACCGATCAGCTTGCCTTGCGCGTCGCCGGCTATGGCGTGTTCCGAAACGGCGTGATCGATCGTTTTCCCCGCGCGCAAAATGTGCCCGCCGCTTATCCGACGACCATACCGGAAGGTGGGCTCGTGATGAACGAGGACGATGAGAAGACCTACGGTGGGCGCGCCTCGCTTGTCTATTCGCCGGACGGCAACCTGCGGATTACCGCCGGCTATATCTACGAGAAAGCCAAGCTGGACGCGCGTTCGGATTGGGATGTGCCTCTCAGTGATGCCCTGGACCGGCCTCTCACCAGTGGCGGATTTTTGGCAGAACCCAGCGAGGCCGAATTCCAAAATGCTTCACTGACGGTCAGCTATGACTTCGGCGACTTTGCAAATCTTAGCAGCAACACGTCGGGAACGTGGTACAAAGTCCTCAATATTGAAGATTTGACCTACTTTCTGAAATCGACCTTGATGGGCTTCGGTGCGGAATGGAACACGCCGAGCCCGCATGTCTATAATAACAATCGCGACGTGTTCACACAGGAGTTGCGATTGTCGTCGCTTGGCCGTCATGCAATTGATTGGCAGGCTGGCCTGTTTTACCAACATACCCGTCAAGTCAGTACCTTTTATTGGAACACGCCGGGTGTAGCGGACACCATCAACGACGCACTCGGCTTTCCCTTTGCGACGAGTGATATCTTGATCGATCAGAAGGGGACGTCGACCACCCGCGAATTCGGCGCTTTCGCTGAGATCGATTGGAACATCACGAGCGAATTGACCTTCACGGCGGGTGCGCGCTACTTCAAAAACAAGTTCAAGAACACCGATGTGCGCGCGGGTCTGTTCGGTGCCCCCACGAGCAATCTCAAGGCCAACGACGACGGGGTCAATCCCCGGTTCGCCCTGGCTTATAAACCCAGCAATGATTTGCTCTTCTACGGTTCGGCCAGCAAGGGCTTCCGCCGGGGTGGTGCGAATAACATCGTCGCGATCCCGGCGTCGTGCGACGCCGAAATTCAGGCGCTGGGTTATAGCAGCGCGCCCGCAAGCTTCGAATCCGATAATCTCTGGCACTATGAGGTCGGCACCAAAGGCAGCACTGGAAACGGCGCCTTCAGCTTTGATGCGGCGGCATTTCACATCGACTGGAAGAATCAGCAGCAGAACGTCTTCCTTCCTCAGTGCGGCTACAGCCTGGGCGCAAACATCGGAGGCTCGAAGATCGATGGCTTCGAGCTCGCCGCCACGCTGCGCCCGACCGAGCGTCTTTCGGTCGACCTGTCGCTCGGGTATCTTAATGCACGTGTCGCCGAGGACACGCCGCAGGCGAACGCGTTCAAGGGTGACCGCCTGCCGCTCGCACCGCCGTGGACGGTCTCGACAGGTGTTGCTTACGAAGCCCCCTTGTCAGATCGCAGCTCAGCTTTCGGACGCGCTGATATCATATTCCGCGACGAGGTGATCGAGCCCACCTCGAGGCAGACGCTCAATGACTTTGTCACGATCAACGTGCGGAGCGGGGTCAAGATCGGCGACTATACGTTGACCCTTTTTGTCGACAATCTGACCAATACACTGGGGCAACTCGACGCGGTGGGAACGGGCTTGCTTGTTGGACAGACGGGGGCGCTGCGTGTGCATACGTTGACGCCGCGCACCGTCGGCGCGGAACTCCGCTTCTCATTCTGAGATGAAACCCGATCGTTGGCCCTGGCCATGACGATGGAGACTTCAATCCCGACGGGTTCGTCCCGTCGGGATATTCGAGCGACCTTGGCGCGCCGGATATGACGCAAGCGCCCGGTTTCATCGAGCATCCGCAACGGCCCGAAATCGTTGGCGAGATGCACCTGCGGCGTTTTCCGGCTTTCGAGTTGCCGGCACAGGTGATCCAGCTTGTGAGGACGGTCGATCAGAGTCAGAGTTCAGATGAGCAATTGTCGCTCGCGGCGCTTCCCGACCTGTGCGGGATAACGGGCGAGCGGCATCGCGAAGGTCGCTGGTCGTCCGATGTCCGGGCATCCTGGGAGCGACATAGCGAGGCGAGCACGATTACCGTCACGATGACCGGGGCCGTCGCACAACGCATCGGCTGGCGTCGGCCCGATAGCATCGATGGCGCCGCTGCGCTCGAATGGGCGGAAACAGCGCCGGGTTATGTCATCCGCGCGACCCGCATTATCGTCGTGGCGAGCGACGAGGCAGCCGGACCTTTCGTCGAGACCGCCGATTTCACGCAATCGCACCTCGTTTCCTGCCATGTGGCCGATGGCGCGCGCATCTGGAGCGATTTCCGGATACACAAGGATGGCTATGGGCGGATCGTGATCGCGGCCAACGGTTTGCCCCCCGTCGAACTGGCGAGCTGCGTTCAGCGGCTTCAGGAACTGGGCAATTATCGTAATCTCGCCTTGCTCGGTCTGCCCGTGGCACGGACGACCTGGGCGCGGCTTGACGAGATCGAACGGGCGCTCGCCGAAACCGGGCAGGCTCTGCTCAATGGTGATCAGCGTGACGATGACTTGCTGACGGCACTTACGACGCACAGCGAGGAGTTGCTTTCGATCACGGCCGAGACGGAGTTCCGCATGAGCGCGACAGCCGCCTATGCTGTCATCGTCGCCGATCGCTTGCGGGAACTGAAGGCCCAGCCGGTCAAGGGGTTTCAGTCGCTGACGGATTTCACGAGCCGGCGTTTCAACCCCGCCAAACGGACGTGCGCGGCTGTGTCCCAACGTCTCGCGCTTTTGAACGGGCGGGCCGGGCAGTTCACCAGTCTGCTGCGCACCCGTATCGAAACCAACATCGAAAATCAGAATGGACGGCTGCTCGCTTCGATGGATCGGAGCATTCGGATGCAATTGCGGCTCCAGCATCTGGTCGAAGGCTTGTCTGCGGTCGCGATCAGCTATTATCTGCTCGGTTTGATCACCTATCCCATCAAGGCAGCAGAGCATGTTTGGGGCGGTTTTTCTCCGACATCGCTATTGGGGGTCGCCGCGCCCCTGATCGTTCTCGCCGTCTGGGTAGCGCTCCAGATCATGCGGCAGCGGCTGTTTCGAGAAGATGACCAGGCTTTGCGTTTAGCCAAACCACACCGAGGGAGGTAATCTCACTCAGTGCACGTATCAAGATTGTTACTCAAATCAGGATGAAAAGGAAAATCATGGATAAGCCAGTCGAACTTGCTGAGTGCGAACCTTCGTTCGGCTCGCTATTTCCATCGACCCGCTACTTCGAGATAGACTCGAAAATAGCAGGGGAACGTTTTTCCGCATGGGTCACGCTTCCAGCGCAATATGCCGACGAGACACAGAGGTTCCCGGTGGTCTACCAAGTCGACGGAAATCTCTTTTTCCCGGCGACGGCGCCCTTTCATCAGGCCTTGCCGAGCGACAGCCTATCGCCCTTGGTCCCTTTCATCCTCGTCTCGGTCGGCTATTCTAACGCGGAAAGCCAGGATTGGCAGTGGCTGCGTGTTCGCGACCTGCTCCCACCGGGTGAACCCGTTCCGGAAGCAATGCTTCAGGCGGTGGAATATTCGGTCCAGGCTGGGCTCCTGTCCAAGGAGAAAGGCGACCGATATCTTGCCATGTTCGGTGAGCCAGCCGCCGACAAATTCCTCGGTTTTCTGGAAGGCGAGCTTCATCCGGCGTTGGCGGCCGCGTTCAGAATGGATGAGGATGATGTTGGCCTCTGGGGCGATTCCTACGGCGGCCTGTTTGCGGCCTACGTCGCGATCAAGCGGTCGGACCTGTTCAAACGTATTGGCGCGGGCAGCCCGGGCATCATCGAAAACAGCCAGATCTTCAAGTTGCACCGGCAGGCTGTAGATTCGAAGGAAGACTATTCGGGCCGGCGGCTGCATATCACTTTCGCGGCGCGTGAACTGACGCAGCCAACGATCTACCAATGGCTCGTGGCTCGCGGCACAACCGAACTTCTTGCTCAAACCACGCTTCATCCGTTGCCGGGCTTGCAAGTGTCGACAGAGATCATTCCGTTGGAAACCCACCTGACTGCAGGTGTTCCGGCATGGTTCAGCTTCTTGCGCGCTTGCTATGGACGGTCCCCACAAGTTCAGCCCTGACAGCAGTTCCAGATCGGGAGGGGGCACTTACAGCACAGCTCTCCCTTCCAAATCTGGATACAGGCTCGGATCGCCACGACATCGCGGCATGACTTCTTTGAAGATACGGTACGGGCGGCGCCGCACTCGGAAGCCAGGATCGGGATTGCCGGGTATCAATCCTGAGTTAGGTTATGCCATCGAAGGCTGGGCAAGTCGCGCCAGCAGATACTGAAGCTCCTGCTCCACTACTGCGAGGGCGGCGGTGAGATGCCGACTAACCGGGTGCGCCAGGTGGATAGTTCGCATCACTCCAGGCTAACTGATTTCCTTCACAGCATCCTCCCCGCGGATGAATACGCTTCCCAATGGACAGGCGCGAGGTGAGCTTGTAGTTCGCGCACCATGGCTCATACCCAATTACGTGGGAGACGTGGAAGGCTTGAGGTCGCTCTGTCGTGATGGATGGCTACTCACCCAGGATGTGGCAGCGCTTGACGAGCATAACAATGTCACGATCTGCGATCGCCTTAAGGATGTTATCAAAAGTGGTGGCGAATGGATCGCCTCAAGTCAACTGGAGGGGATCGTCACCAACGCGGCGATCTGGAGATCGCTAAAGGCACGATCACGCGCTACGCGAAACTCGATCGCTTCATGATCGTGACCGATCGGCCGGAAACGTGTGTCGGCAAAATCGACAAGAAGAGGCTACGCGCTCAATTTGGGGTTGCCTGTTCCCCGTCAGCGCCAATGGCACAGATTTGAGGTTGTTATTTGAGGAGGGTTGGGTCTTCGTCGCAGTGACGAAGGAACGAAGATGAAGACCCAACCCTCCTTGAAAAAATCGCTAGCAAAGGCCCCTG
>NZ_JACESP010000033.1 GCF_013911755.1 Sphingosinicella sp. | reverse complement strand
AAGCCGTCGGGTGATCCCGCCAGCTTCCAGAGCAGCACATGGGCTGCGATATAGACGACGGCGCCGACTGCGACGCGCGGCAGCACAGAAAGCAGAATGGCAAATTCAGACATGCCTGCCGGCGATGACGCGGGCATCAGCAACAATACCGCCGACATGCCGGCAACGGCCACAAGGCTCCGCCAGCCCATCAGGAATGCTGCGAAGAAAGAGTCCTTCAACAGTGTTTTGGCGAAGAGCATGTTTACCGAGGCGCGCAGCATCAGGTAGCCCGCCATGGCGTAGATCATGCCGGGCGCGCCGTGCTGACTTGCGGCGTACCAGAACAAAGGCAGTGCGATAACGGCCATGAACGTCGCGCGCATCACCATCTGCCGAAGCGCGAGTTTCGCCATCGCCAGACCGTTCGTGGAAGCGCCGACCATCGAGATCGCGTAGGCAGGGCCAAACACCTGGACGACCTGCGGGGCTTCAACAAGCCACTTTTGCCCAACAATCAACGCGACGAGTTCGGGGGCAAGTATCGCCGAGCCAAATCCGATAGGCAGCGCAATGCCGAGAACCGTTGCCTGCGCCTTGCGGTAGGCCACGCGCAGGCGCGCCGTATCGTGCGCGAGCGCGGCAAGACCCGGAAAGAGCGCCTGCGTCAGCGGACCGGTGAGTTCCCGCGTGGCGAGCTGGGAAATATCCTTGCCAACCGTGTAGAAACCGAGCGCATGGGCGCCCGCGTAGCGCCCAAGCAGAAGCGTGGGTGCTGCAGTGGTCATGTAGTCGAGGATGGCGTCGATGGTCATCCAGCTGCCGAAGCGCAGGAATGCGCCACTTTCGCGGAAGCCCAGCGTTGGTTTGTAAGGGATGCGCCAATAGCTGAAAGCGGTTTCCGTCAGGCGGCCCGCCACCGTGCCGGCGACGATGGCCCAGTAGCTTTCGGTGAGAATGGCGACCGCGATTGCCGAAAGCGAACCGATGACGGTGGAGAGCGCGACGCGCTTGAATTCGCGCGAAAAGTCGATGTTCCTGCGGAACATCAGCATGGCGGGGTTTTTCAGCCCATCGAATATCAGCACGATCGAGATGACCCGCAGCACATTGGCAAGTGCGGGCTCCTTCGCGTAGGCGGCGATCGGGTCCGCGAAGGCGAACAGCAGGCCGGCCACGATGATGCCGCGCAGCAGATTGATCGTGAAACCCGTATCAAGGTGCGTGGTGTTCACCTCGCGCATCGAGATCAGCGCGCTGTTGACCCGTATGTCGGAAAACACCTGCGTCAGGCCGATGATGGCGATGGCATAGGAGGCGACGCCATAGTCCGAAGGATCGAGCAGACGGCCCAGAACCATCAGGTTGACCAGGCTGAACAGACGCAGGATGAAGCGCGCGCCCGTCATGAACAGCGCGCCCTTCAGCACGCGGTCTCCCACATTCTTGTCGCTGCGTTCGAACTTCATGCGGGTCCGTTAAGGCGTATCGGTTTCAAAGGAAATAACGCATACGCAGCGTCTGCGTCGTCTCGCCTTCCACGTGGAAGCGCGCCTTGTCGAACTTCGGTGGACCGAAGGCGATCTTCGCGTTGTTCGAGAAGGCAACGCCCTCCGTCGGCATACCGATGAAGCTCTTGTCGAGCTTTTTGTTGTCGTTCTCGTCATGGATCGCCGAGATGGCATAGTCGCCCGGCTGAAGTCCGGCGATGTCGAGCACGGGATTCGATGCCAGCACGCTTTCCTTTGTGGCGCCCCTGCCATGCGTGCAGTCCGGATAGCCCGACGCATCGCTCCACAGGCAGAGGCGAATACTGCCCTTCTGCGAGCGCAGCCCCTCAAACGTCAGGTGCAGCGAGGCCTGCGGCGGCGCCGCGCCGAGAAGCGGCAGGGACGCCGCCATGATGAGCACGCGTTTCAGCATCGAAATCTCCAAGGCCGCTGTCCGTCTGGCAAAACCTGTCCCAGTGCCGGAAATAGAGGCCGTAGTTGCAGCGATAATCCTGATGATGCCGGTGATGGTGCGACGCGGTTATCACCAGCTTCCCGAACAGCCCGTTAACCAGCCTGCGCGGAAACAGCTCCCAGCCCATGTGGTTGGTGACGCCGAAAAAGGTCATCACCGTCAGCACGAAGCCGAGCGCCGCGACATGGATGGGTATGACGAACGTCAGCGCCGGGATCAGCGCCGCGCCGATCAGCGATTCCCACGGATGGAAGCTCATCGCGGCCCACGCTGTCGGCGGCCGGCTGTCGTGGTGCACCTTGTGAATGCGCGCGAACAGTCGGGGCGCGTGCATCCAGCGGTGTGTCCAGTAGAAATACGTGTCGTGGATGAGGAGGTAGGCGAGCACGCTCGCCGGGAGCCACCACCAGCCGAAAGCGCCCGGATCGGTGTAAATCCGCGTCCAGCCGTGCGCCTGCCACGCATAGACCGCGACCCCCGCCGGCACCGCATAGATCGCCGCGGCCGTCAGCGACCAGCCGATCTCGCTGCGGATCTGCCGCGACATCCGCGCGCCCGCGTAGATGCCGGGCCGCACGCGCCCCGAAAGCCACGCAAACGCGCCTGAGACCGCCAGATAGCGGACGGCGACGATCAGGATCATCGCGGCAACGGTGATGAGGGCTTCGACCACGCGCGCCTTCTATCAGCCGCGCGGCCGCCGGTCATGCAAATCCGGTGGCATTTGTGTGCCGACCCGCTACACCTGAAAGGGTATGGATTTCGACCTGATCCTGGTGGGCGGGGGCCTGGCATCGGGGCTTGCGGGGCTAAGGCTTGCCACGCGGCGGCCGGAGCTTCGCGTCGCGATCGTCGAGGCGGAAAGCCGGATCGGCGGCGATCATATCTGGTCGTCCTTCGATAGCGACATGACGCCCGCGCAGCGTGAATGGACAGCGTCGCTCTATGTCGCGCGATGGCCGCGCTACGATGTTCGCTTTCCGGCGTTCAGCCGAACGCTGCACCACGGCTACGCAAGCGCGCGCTCGGCGAACCTCGATGCCGCCGTTCGGGCCGCCATGCCTGCCGATTGCCTGCTCTTCGGTCGCAAGGTCCGCAGCCTCGATGCGACCAGCGTGACGCTTGAAACAGGCGAGCGGCTCGGCGCGCGCGTCGTCATCGACGGGCGCGGGCATGCGCCGACGACGGCACTTGATCTGGCGTGGCAGAAGTTCGTGGGCCTGGAGATCGAGATGCTGCGTCCGCACGGCATGGACGTGCCGCTCATCATGGATGCCACCGTCGATCAGACGGAAGGCTACCGCTTCGTCTACGTGCTGCCGTGGGACGAGCGCCGCCTGCTCATCGAGGACACGTATTACAGCGACAGCCCCGATCTGGACGTGGAGACGGTGAAGGCGCGGATCGGGGATTGGGCACTCAGCGCCGGGCTCGGCCCGCACGGTATCGTCAGGAGCGAACAGGGCGTACTGCCGCTTGCGCTCGGCGGGAACATCGATGCGCTTTGGGATGCAGGGACGCCGGGCGTCGCGCGCCTCGGGATGCGGGCCGGGCTTTTCCATCCGCTCACCGGCTACAGCTTCCCCGATGCGGTGCGCACCGCCGATCTTCTCGCTGGTCTGCCGCGGTTCGATCCCGATCTCGTCTACAATGCCATGCGTTCGCACGCGACGCGCACGTGGCATGGGCGCCGTTATTACCGGATGCTCGCGCGCATGTTGTTCCGCGCCGCCGATCCGCCCGCGCGCTACCGCGTGCTTCAGCATTTCTATCGGCTGCCGGAAGCGCTCATCGCGCGCCTCTATGCCGGCAGCTCGACGCGCGCCGACAAGCTGCGCATCCTTGCGGGTCGCCCGCCGGTACCTGTAGGGCGTGCGCTCGCGGTAATGCTCGGGATCGATTAGGCGGAAAAATGGCAAGACTTGCAGTGATCGGCAGCGGCTTCGGGGGGCTTGCCCTTGCGGTGCGCCTGCAATCCGCCGGGCATCACGTCACGCTGTTCGAAGCGCGCGAAAAGCCGGGCGGGCGCGCCTACGTTTACGAGGAGGGGGGGTACACGTTCGATGCCGGCCCCACGGTCGTCACCGATCCCACCTGCCTTGAAGAGCTGTTCGCGCTTTCGGGGCGCCGCCTTGCCGATTATGTCGACCTGATGCCGGTCGAGCCGTTCTACCGGCTGCACTGGCCGGACGGCACGACCTTCAACTACACGGGAGACGACGCGCGACTCTCCGCCGAGATCGCGGCACTTTCGCCCGAGGATGTCGAAGGTTACCGGCGGTTCTTCGCCTATTCCGAAGGCGTGTTCCGCGAAGGCTACGAGAAGCTCGGCCACGAAGCGTTTCTGGATTTCCGATCGATGCTCGCCGCAGCGCCGCAGCTGATGCGCTACGGCGCGTGGCGTTCGGTCCATTCGGTCGTCGCGAGCCATATCCGCCATCCGAAGCTGCGCGAGGCGTTCAGCTTCCACACGTTGCTTGTGGGCGGAAATCCGTTCAATACCAGCTCGATATACGCGCTTATTCATGCGCTGGAGAAGAAATGGGGCGTCTGGTTCCCGCGCGGCGGCACGCATGCGCTGGTGCGCGGCCTCGTTCGACTGTTCGAGGATCTGGGCGGCACGGTGAAGCTGGGGACGCCCGTCACGGCGATCGAAACCGAAGGGGATCGGGTGACCGGCATCATGGCGGGCGGCGAGCGCCACGTGTTCGATGCGGTCGCTTCCAACGGCGATATCGTGCACACCTACGCCGATCTTCTGGGTGCGACCGCGCGCGGAAAATCGGCTGCGAAATCACTGAAACGAAAGCGGTTTTCGCCTTCGCTGTTCGTGATCTACTTCGGTGCGAAGGGCACTTGGCCGGACGTGCCGCACCACAACATCCTGTTCGGCCCGCGCTACCGCGCGCTGCTTGATGAGATTTACGGCGGTGGCGGTCTCGCCGACGATTTCTCGCTCTACCTGCACCATCCGACCGCGTCCGATCCGGGGCTGTCGCCGCCGGGGTGCAGCAGCTTCTACGTGCTGTCGCCGGTGCCGCACCTCGGGAAGTACGATGGCGATTGGGACAGTCTCGCCCCGGAGTATGCCGATCGCATTCTTCGTTCGCTCGATGCGCATGTGCTTCCCGAACTTCTCGAAAATATCGAGGTCAAAAGCTGGTTTACGCCGCAGGATTTCAGAACCGAACTGAAGGCGCACCTCGGTTCGGCGTTCAGTCTCGAACCCGTGCTCTGGCAGAGCGCGTGGTTCCGCGTGCACAACCGGGACGACGTGATCCCGAACCTCTATTTCGTGGGCGCGGGGACGCATCCCGGCGCCGGGATTCCGGGCGTGGTCGGCTCGGCGAAGGCGACCGCCCGGCTGATGCTCGCCGACCTTTCCGATGGATGAGCTGACCCGCTGGGCGAAGCACAGCATCGCGCGCGGATCGCGCAGCTTTGCGCTCGCCTCGCGGCTGTTCGACCCGGAAACCCGGCGCCGCGCCTGGCTGCTCTACGCGTGGTGCCGCCACTGCGACGACGTGATCGACGGGCAGGAAGGTGGGCAGGGCCGTGTGACTGCGGATGCGGACGTCACGGCGCGACTTGCCGAATTGAAGCAGAAGACGCGTGCAGCGCTGGAAGAAAAGAAAAGCGATATCAGTGCATTCGGCGCGATTTCTATGGTTGCTTACGAAACGCGAATGCCGGAAGCCTATCCGCTCGCGCACCTCGCGGGTTATGCGATGGACGTGCACGAGCGCCGCTTCCGCCACATCGAAGACACGCTCGATTATTGCCACCATGTGGCGGGCGTCGTCGGCGAGATGATGGCTGTCGTGATGGGCATCGCACCCGAAAACCGCGATCTGCTGCTGCGCGCCGCCGACCTCGGCATCGCCTTCCAGCTTACCAACATCGCGCGCGACGTGTTCGACGATGCCGCGCTCGGGCGCTGTTACCTCCCCGAAGACTGGCTCGCCGATGCGGGCATACCGCCGGGCGATCATGTGCGTCCCGAACATCGCGGCGCGCTTGTCGGCATTGTCCGGCGGCTGCTCGATCTTGCGGATGCCTATTACGTGTCGGCGCGCGAGGGCGCGCGGCGTTTGCCCCGGCGTTCAGGTCGAGCCGTACTCTCCGCCGCCGACATCTATGCCGCGATCGGCGACAAGGTTCGCGCGGCGGGGCCTGCGGCGTGGGATCACCGGCAGGGTACGTCGATCGCCGAAAAGCTGCGCTTCGTGCTCGGCGCCTTCCTTTCGGCCCACCTCACGACGCCGCTACCGCCGCGTCCGTCGCTGTGGAAGAAGGGCGATACGCCGGACTGGACGCCGCCAGCGCCGCCGTCACCCCCTCCGGCGTAAGGCCGAAGTCGGCGAGCCGGTAGCGATGCCCGATATGGCGACGTTCGCGCGCCATATACGCCTCCATCCGCGCCATCAGCGCCTCTCCAAGCGGCAGGTCGAGCCAGTCGTAAAGGCGGCGCACGCTGCCGCGCCAGTCCTGCTCCATGTCGGCGAAATCGAGCGCGAAGGCGCGCGTATCGGCAAGCGTCGCCCGGAATGCATCGGCGCGGGCCTGCCGGAGCGCGGTCTTGTGCAGCCATTCGCGGCCGATCCATGCCGGGTCGACCACGTCCGACTGCACCACCATCTGGTTCCACACGAGCGAACAGCCCGACGCCACAAGCGCGTTGGCCTCGCGCGTCATGAAGATGAAGCGCGCACCCGGAAAAACCTCCGAAAGTGTAGTCAGGTCTTGCAGATATTGTGGAGACTTCAGAAGCCATGGGAGCTTCGGGTCGCTGCCGCGAAACCAGCCGGCTAGGCGCAGCAGGTCCGCGAAGCGGCGGTAGGCGGGGAGGGCGTCGGCGGTCTCGCAGTGGCGGGCGAACGCCGGGATGCGGCGCTGCGCCTCAATCTGCGCGCCCCAGAAACTATGCTCCAGCAGCCCGGTTTCCTCGTCGGGCTCCATCGGCCCGGTAGGATGCGCGGCGGCATTGCCGGGGTTCACCCAGTTGAGGAAGCGCAAGCCGAAACCTGCCCAGCGGATACGCGGATCGCGCCCTGCGTGCGGTCTTGGGACGGGGCTCAGCATTTCAAAAAGCCGGAGGTGTGCGAAGCGATCGTCGCAGGCGAGCAGGCGTTGCAGCCGCGTGGTGCCGGAGCGCATCTGGCCGCAGATGATGAGCGGCGGCGCGAGCGGCCGCGCGCGGATTTCGGGATGCGCGGCAAGCAGCGCCTCGGCGCGGAGGCGGTCGACGAGCACTTTCAGGATGCTGCCATGCGCGATGGTGCGGCCGATGGCGTTCATCGGCGCATCGCGGAGCGCTTCGAGCAGCACGGAGAGATTGTCGCGCCAGGCATCGTCGGGGCCGCAATCGTCCAGCTTCGCCACGCGGCGCGCCTGCCGGAACAGCCGGTCTTCATCGAGATCGGGCGGCGGCAGCACCCCGGCCGACCACAGTTTCGGCAGCAAACGCTCGGCAAGCCGAAACGCTGTGGGCCGCGGCGCCGGCCTCACGCGCCCGTCGGCACCCGGATGTCGCCGCCGGCGCGCTCAAGCTCTGGCTTCAGCACGCGCACGGGGGGCGCCCACAGGAAGCCGAACGACACGGTGCCGTGCTTGCTGTTCACCACATGGTGCAGCCGGTGCGCCTGTACGATACGCTTCATGTAGGCGCTTTTCGGCACATATCCGTGTGCGATGCGGCGGTGGACGATGACGTCATGAAAGCCGAAATAGATCGCGCCGTAGCCCGCGATGCCGATGCCTGCCCACATCCACGCCGGATGCCATCCGGCCTCGACACCAAGGTAGATGCACGCGATCGAGGGCAAAGCGAACATGAAGGCGAACCAGTCGTTTTTCTCGAAGATGCCCGTGCGCGGCTCGTGGTGCGACTTGTGCAGCGACCAGAGGAAGCCGTGCATCACCCAGCGGTGCGCGACATAGGCGACGCCTTCCATGGCGAGCGTCGCGGCGAGTGCGACGAGGATGCCGGTCCAGATGCTCATGGCGCAGAGCTATAGCACCGGGGTCAGCTTGGGTTAAGGCAGATCGGGTGAAGAACGCCGCGAACATCGGAGACCGATTCATGAAGCCAGTGCTGTTTGTCCTCACCGCCGCTGCGCTCCTCGCGGGCTGCGCCGCGAGCTATGAAAACCGCATCGAGCGGAGCCTGACGAGCGCGGGCATCTCGCGGCCCGTCGCGGGCTGCATGGCGGACCAGATGGTCGATCGACTCTCCACCGCGCAGCTCAAGCGACTCGCGCGCTTCGCCAAGGGCGTCGACCGGCGCGAGGTGGAGCAGATGAGCCTGCGCGAGATCCAGCGGCGCTTTCAGGCGATCGGCGATCCCGAAATCGTCGAGGTGGTTACGCGCGCCGGGCTCGGCTGCGCGCTGATGGGTGCCTGACGATGCGGCGCGCTCTCGCCATGCTCGCGGCCTTGGGTCTGCTCGCGGCGTGCAACCCGTCGAATGCACAGATCGAGAGCGCGCTCTTGTCACGCGGCTTCGGCAAGCAGGAATCGGCGTGCGTCGCGCGTGAACTCGCCGGCAGGCTTCAGGAGCGGGATTGGCTGCTGATCGCCGAGGTCGCCGGAGACACAATGCGCACACCTGATGAATGGCGTGACATGACGATCGGCGAAATTGGCGACAAGCTGACCCGGCTCGGCGACACCCGGCTCATTTCCACACTGCTGCGCGCGGGTATGGGGTGTTCGCTGCTCGGCGGCGAGCGTGTTGCTGGTGCTACGCTCTAGCGAGTCGGAACGAAACCGCGTCTGACAGGCGCCGACGCCAGCTGAGGCGCGGCGGCTTTTGGGCGCGGCACGCCCAGAACATCAGGATCTTGTAGGCGCAAGGTCCGCGTTCCATCGTCTTCAGTCCCCAGTTTCGGTGCCCGAGCCTAAACCAGACCGAGGTTACGCGCGTGTGACGGGCATATGACGTGTCGTAGACTCGTTTCGTCGCGCGGGCGCTGGACAGCAGGAAACGCGCCGTGAGATGACTCCGGCAGAGCAAAGGGGCGGGGGACGTATGCGTCTGAGAGGGATGGTGTTTCTGCTGGCGCTCGGCGTTGCGGCCTGTGCCGCGCCGCCTGCACCACCGCCACCCGTCAAAGCGCCGCCGCCGCCGCAGGTTTCGCGCCCGCCGCTGCCGCCCACAGGCGTTGATCCCGCCTATGAGCTCCCTCCGAAAGACCCCGAGGGCCGCTTCCTGACGCCGAACGTCGGCATCGGGCCGCTGGAGACGCTGTTCAACGTCCGCTCCGCGCTCAACGTCGCAGCGCTCAGCTGCTCGACGAGCGCGAACACGGCGCCGCGCGACGGCTACAACCGGTTCCTGAAGCTCCACAAGACCGTACTCGCGAACGCCAACAAGGCGATCGACGCCAAATACCGCCGCGAACACGGCAGCGCCGGCCTGCGCGTCCGCGACAGCCGGATGACGAAGCTCTACAACCATTATGCCTATCCGCCGGTGAAAGGCGCGTTCTGCGCGAAGACCGCGCGCTATCTCACGGCCGCGAACGCCATGGCTTCAAAGGATCTCGAAACGTGGTCGCTCGGCGCGCTTGCCGACATCGAGCAGGATTTCCAGGATCATTTCCGCCGCATCGAAGCGTTCCAGGCGGAACTCCGAGCGTGGCATCAAAAGCAGCAGGTGGCGGGGCTTTCGGAGTAGCTAGCGGTTCATACCTTGATTTCAAGCGACGCAATCCGATCACCGTCAAGCGCGAAAATGTAGCGGAGATCGATCGGACTGCCGGGAAAATCGCCGACGAGGTGGCTGGTCACAATGGTGGTGTCACCGGCGTCTTCCAGCGCGATAGGCTCGCTCGTGTAGTTGTATTTGGTCGAGGCTTCGGCTTTCCAGGCGGCGATTGCGGAACGTCCCACGTGGGTTCGGCCTTCGTCTTTCACTACCGCCTCTTCGGTGAAGCAGCGGGCGATGGCATCGCTGTCTCCCCGGTTTCTATCGGCTGTGAAATAGGCGGCAATGGGCTTCGGCAGGTCGAGAGGCATGGGAGGTCTCCGGCAGATTGATTGCCGCAGAGGGTGGGACTAGCCTTCTGAAATGACAAGAACGCACGAAAATGTAAGCACCTTACCCGAAGGTAAGAATAGCCATTTGACGCCGGTTTCGGCTGCGGACGGTGTCGAGCAAGTGCTGCGGATTCTGGAGGGCCGCTGGAAGCTCGTGATCCTGTTCCATCTGTTCGGCGGCAGGGTGCTGCGCTTTTCCGATCTGGAACGGGCTATACCGGCGATTTCGCAGAAAATGCTGATCCAGCAGCTTCGCCAGATGGAGAAGGACGGCGTCGTGCGCCGGATCGTTCATCATCAGGTGCCGCCCAAGGTGGAATATTGCCTCACCGATTGGGGTCAGGCGCTCTGCCCCGCGCTGGACGCACTCCTGACCTGGGCGGGCCAGCGTGAAGCCATGGCGCAACCGGCACCAGATTGAACGGTGCGTTCAGGCGTGGCCGATCCAGCCGCGCCAGGTGAACGCCGCGAAGAAAGGCTCGGCGTCGGCGAAGCCGGCCGCGCGCAGGATCGCGAGATCATTCTCCGGGCTCATCATGTTGACCGCCGTCGCCACCGCATTCCGCGCTATCTCGGCCTGTTCAGGGTCCGCGCCCGAGGCGACTGCGAAGCCAGCGTAGCGCGACAGCCAGAGGTCTCGCGAGGCATCCTGCGGGTAGCTGCCGTGCGCCGCGACGAAGGGCGCGCCCGGTTTCAGGCGCTGGTGGATCGCGCGAACGGTACGTTCGCGTTCGGCGGCACTCAGGAAATGCAGTGTGAGGAGGCACGTGGCGGCGTCGAACGGCCCGGCTGGCGCATCGTCGATATAGCCTTCGACAAGCTCGACACGCGCCATCAGCGGGCCGAGCGTGCGCTCCGCCTGCCGAAGCATTGCACCGGCAGGGTCGACGCCCACGAACGTCCAGCCGGGATGCGCTGTGGCGAGCGCTTTCAGTTCGAGGCCGCCGCCCGCGCCAAGGACGAGAACGCGCGCGTCCGAAGGGGCGTGCTCGGCGAGCAGCACGGAGGTCATCCGGTGCAGACCATCGAAGCCGGGCACGAAGCGCGGCGGCCCTTCGGCATAGTGCGCCACGGCGGCGGGATCCGAAAAGGCCTTGATGAAATCCATTGCCCCGTCTTCGGCTTTAGTCGCCATGGTCATGATCCTTTGCAAATGAGATGCCGCGCTGTTTCAAGCGGGCGTGGAAATCGGCGCTGAGCGCGGCAAGCGTGACGGTTTCGAAGCGTGCCAGCAGCAGCTCCTCGGCTTCACGAAAAGCGTCGCTGAGCGCGGCGTTCACGGCCTGCTCGACAAGGCAGCCGGGGGATTCGGTGCGGTTGCCGATCGACAGCAGGGCGGGGTGGCCAAGCGCGTTGTAAACGTCGCGCAGGGTGACGGCGCCGAGATCGCAGGCGAGCGTCCAGCCGCCGCCGTGACCCTTTTCGGAACGCACATAACCCGCATCGCGCAGCCCGGCCATCACGCGCCGGATCACGACCGGGTTCGTCTGCATCGCCTTCGCGAGCGTTTCGGAGGTCATCGGGCCGTCGTGCTCGGCCATGTGCAGCAGCACATGGAGCACGCCCGACAGGCGGCTGTCGCGTTTCATGTAACTTCAATTAGTACGTGATCGGGCGAAGCACAAGGGCGCTCGCGAACGCCCTGTGCGATCGTGGAAAGTTTAGGCCAGTGCCTCGGCGATCAGGCGCCGCGTGTTGGCGATGCCGTAGAGCGCGATGAAGCTGCCCATGCGCGGGCCTTGCGACGATCCGAGCAGCGTCTCGTACAGCGCCGCGAACCAGTCGCGCAGGTTTTCGAAGCCGGCTTCCTTGCCGACCGCGTAAACCTCGTTCTGGATCGCTTCGGCTTCTGCATCCGTGGGCAGTACCGCGAGGCGCGCGTCGAGATCGCGGAGCGCCGCCGCCTCGCGTGTGTCGGGCTTGCGGCGTTTCAGCGTCGGCGCGACGAAATCGCGGTTGTATGCGAGCGCATGGCCGATCAGCTTGTCGATCTCCGGATACGCCTCCGCACTCGCCCCCGGCACGTAGTTGCCGAGATACGCCCACACCTGCGCGCGGTCTGCATCGGCGCCCATCACACCGACGAGGTTCAGGAGGAGCCCGAACGTCACCGGCATCGGCGCGTCCGGCACCTTGCCGCCGTGGATGTGGTGCACGGGGTTGCCGAGCTTCTTGTCGAGCGGCTGATCGGCATAGTTCGCGCGGAACTGGAAATATTCGTCCACCGCGCGCGGGATCACGCCGATATGGAGCTGCTTGGCGCTTTTCGGCTCGCGGTAGGCATAGAAGGCGACGCTTTCGCCGGGGCCGTAGGTCAGCCATTCTTCCAGAGCGAGGCCGTTGCCCTTGGACTTGGAAATCTTCTCGCCCTTTTCGTCGAGAAACATCTCGTAAATCAGGCCCTCGGGCTTGCGGCCGCCCAGAACCTTGGCGATGCGGCCGGACTGCACGCCCGAATCCGTCAGATCCTTGCCGTACATCTCGTAATCGACATCGAGCGCGACCCAGCGCATCGCCCAGTCGACCTTCCATTGCAGCTTGGCGCCGCCCGAAAGGATGCAGTGTTCGTGCACGCGCCCGTCTTCCTCGAAACGGATCAGGCCGGCGGCGGCGTCCACGACCTCGATCGGTACCTGCAGCACCTTACCCGACACGGGGCTGATCGGGAGCACGGGCGAATAGGTGCGGCGGCGTTCCTCACGCAGTGTCGGCAGCATGATGTCCATGATCGCCTGATAATTGGCGAGGACGTTCTTCAGCTGATCGTCGAAGCGGCCCGATGTGTAGTAATCGGTCGAGCTGGCGAATTCGTACTCGAAGCCGAAGCGGTCGAGGAAGGCGCGCAGCATCGCGTTGTTGTGGTGCGCGAAGCTTTCGAACTTCCCGAACGGATCGGGAATCCGCGACAGCGGTTCGCCAAGATGCGCGGTCAGCATCGCCTGATTGGGCACGTTGTCGGGCACCTTGCGGAGTCCGTCCATATCGTCCGAGAAGGCGAGCAGGCGCGTCGGGATGTCCGACATTTCCGCGAAGGCGCGGCGGACCATGGTGGTGCGCAGCACCTCGTTGAACGTGCCGATGTGCGGCAGGCCCGAGGGGCCGTAGCCGGTTTCGAACAGCACATGACCTTTCGCGGGCACGCCGCCTTTCAGCCGCGCCAGCACCTTCCGGGCTTCCTCATAGGGCCAGGCTTTGGAAACGAGTGCGGCGGCGCGAAGGTCATCTGTCATGGCGGGGACACGCGCTAGCGGCAGCGGGCGGCGCGCGCAACCGTTTACGCCGCGGCAAGCTTGGCTGGGCTACGTTCAGCGACATGAACCCGACGCTATCCGCATCGCTTTCAGCCCTCCTTGCGCGCGAAATGCGTTCCGGCGAGCGTTTGCTCTGGTCCGGCCAGCCTGACGCGCGGCGCGCGATGCTGAAGCCGTTCGCCTTCTATCTCTTCGCCGTGCCGTGGACCGCGTTTTCGCTGTCGTGGGAAACGATTGCGGTCCGCATGGCCTTCACCGGCGCGCCGCCGCTTGTCGGCATCATCATGACCTTGTTTGGACTGCCGTTCGTGGTGATCGGCCTTGCCATGATGGCCGCACCCTTTTCCGCGAACCGCACCGCGCGCCGCACGATCTACGGCGTCACCGACCACCGCCTCGTGGAACTCATCTCAGGGCGCTCACTCAAGGTCCGCAGCGTCGAAGCGTCGTCGATCGGCCCGGTCACGCGGCGGCAGCGGGAAAACGGTCACGGCACGCTCTCCATCGAAACCGGCAGCCACCGCGACAGCGAAGGCGATCGCACCACGGACACGTTCGTGTTCGAAAGTATCTCGGAAGTGTCGCGCGTCGAAACGCTGGTGAACCGGTTGCGCCAAACCGCGGCCGCGGCCTGAGGTTTTGCTTGCGCCGACCGTGCGCCCTGGCCGAAACAGGCGGGCGTGACGACTGCTCCCCTCCCTTGGCCCGCGCTCCACATCGGGCTCGACGGCATCTGGCTTGCGGACGCGGACGGCGCGCGCCGGGTGGATCGGCAGGCCGCGATCCGCCTGCTCGCCGACACGCCTACGCTGCTGATAAACGCACCGCTCGTCGCCTCGAAGCTCGGCTACCCGGAGGCGTCGGGGCTCGATGCGCTCGAACTGTTCGCCTTCGTGCACCCCGCGCGCTTCGCGGTGCCGACCGTGCACGGGCTCGCCGCTGTCCTCGGCCTCGATTCGGCGCATGAAGGTGCAGCGGAAGCGAAGCTGCTCCGCGCTGTCACGGAAACGCTGCTCGTGCAGATCGAGGGCGGCAAGTGGGACCGCGCGGGCGGCGCGTGGAATACCGCGCGCGCGCTTTCGCGGCTGAAATGGCCGTGGGCGCCTGCCGTGCTTGCCGCGCTCGGGGAGCCGCAGGGCCACGACCGCTCGGTCTTCACCAGCCTGCCGAAGTGGGAGGAGGGCGCGCCGCCCGTGCCGGTGCGCGAGGTAATCGTTACCGCCGATGACGCCGCGGGCCGCCTCGCGCAGCTTACCGGCACCGGCGCCGAGGAGCGCCCCGGGCAGCGCGCCTACGCCGTTGCCGCTGCCGGCGCGTTCCGGCCGCGCGAAGTGCGCGACGCGCCCAACGTGGTGCTCGCCGAGGCGGGGACGGGCATCGGCAAGACACTCGGCTACCTCTCGCCCGCGTCGCTCTGGGCCGAGCAATCCGGCGGCACCGTGTGGCTTTCCACCTACACGAAGGCGCTGCAGCGCCAGCTCGATCAGGAAACCGCGCGTCTCTACCCGGACCCGCGCGTGAAGGCGGCGCGGGTGGTCGTGCGCAAGGGGCGCGAGAATTATCTCTGCCTGCTCAACCTTGAAGACGCCGTGCAGGGCGGTTTCGCGGGCCGCGCGGGCATCTTCGCGCAGCTCGTGCAGCGCTGGGCGATGTACAGCCGCGACGGCGACATGGTCGGCGGCGATCTTCCCGGCTGGCTATCCGGCCTGTTCGGCAAGGCGGCGCGCGCGAGCCTCACCGACCGGCGCGGCGAGTGCGTCTATGCGGGCTGCCCGCATTATCGCCGCTGCTTCATCGAGCACGCGGTACGCGGCACGGCGGATGCGGACCTCGTCATCGCCAACCATGCGCTCGTCATGGTGAACGCGGTGCGCGGCAAAAGCGAAGGCCGGGGCCTCAAGCGCATCGTGTTCGACGAAGGCCACCACCTGTTCGACGCCGCTGACAGCGCCTTCGCGCTCGCGCTCACCGGCGGCGAGGCGATCGAGCTGCGCCGCTGGATTATCGGCCCGGAAAAGCGCAGCAAGGGGCGCCGCCGCGGTCTTGCCGCGCGCCTCGGCGATCTCGTTGCGTTCGACGGGGAGGGCGCGATGCTGCTCGAAGACGCCGTGCACACCGCCGCCGCGCTTCCAGCAGACGGCTGGCTCGGGCGCGTCGTCGAGGGCACGCCCGAAGGCCCGGTCGAACGCCTGCTCGCGGCCGTGCGGGCGCAGGTTTATGCGCGCGCTGATGCGAGCGAGACGGGCTACGGCCTTGAAACCGAAGTCGTCGCGCTCCAGCCCGCGCTCGTCGATGCGGCTGAGGTTGCCGCGCGCGCGCTCGAAGCCATCGCGGTGCCGCTCGCCAAGCTCTCGCAGCGGCTTGAAGCGCTCGTCGAGGAATCGCCGGACTGGCTCGACGGCGCCGGCCGCGCGCGCGTCGAGGGCGCGCTGTCCGGCCTTACGTGGCGGCGCGGGATCATCGGCGCCTGGGTGCAGCTCCTCGCGCGCATGGGCGGCCCGGCCGACCCGGATTTCGTGGACTGGCTCGCGCTCGAACGCATCGATGGACGCGAGATCGACGTCGGCATCCGCCGCCACTGGCTCGACCCTACGAAGCCCTTCGCCGAGGCGGTACTCAAGCAGGCGCACGGCGCGGTGATCACCTCGGCGACGCTGCGCTCGCGCATCACGGACGACACAGCGCCGGACGCCGACTGGCGCGACAGCGAGGCCCGCACAGGCGCCTCGCACCTGGCTTTGCCGCCTGTGCGTTTTTCCGCCAACAGCCCCTTCGATTACGCCCGGCAAGCGCGCGTGCTCATCATCACGGATGTGCAGCGCGGCAATGTCCCTGCGCTCGCGGGCGCCTACAAGGCGCTGATCTCGGCCTCGCGCGGCGGCGCGCTCGGCCTGTTCACGGCGATCTCACGACTGAAGGCCGTGCACGCGCGCATCGAGGAGAGCCTGGCGCGCGAAGGCCTGCCGCTCTTCGCGCAGCACATAGACCCGGTGGACGCGGGCACGCTCGTCGACATGTTCCGTGCCGATCCCGCCGCCTCGCTGCTCGGCACCGATGCGCTGCGCGACGGTGTCGACGTGCCCGGCGATTCGCTTCGTCTCGTCGTGCTCGAAGGCGTGCCGTGGCCGCGCCCCACCGTGCTGCACGCCGCGCGCCGCATCGCGTTCGGCGGCAAGACCTACGACGACCTCGTCGCCTCGGGCCGCATGGCGCAGGCGTTCGGGCGGCTCATCCGCCGTGCGAGCGACAAGGGTACGTTCGTGCTGCTTGGCGCCGCCGTTCCCAGCCGCCTCTGCCAGGCGTTCCCGGACGGCGTGACGGTCGAGCGCGTGCCGCTCGACGAGGCGGTTCGCATCGTGCGGGAAATGTCTGCGCCGACACGAAATCTTCCGATGACACCGGACGCGACATCGGGCATCAGCGCCGCGACATGAAGACGATCTTCCTGCTCCGCCACGCCAAATCCAGTTGGGACGACCCGGTCGAACGCGATTTCGACCGGCCCCTGAACACGCGTGGCCGCCGCGCCGCCGAGACGATCGGGCGCTACCTCCGCGAGCAGAGCCTCGCGTTCGACAGCGTCGTCGCCTCTCCGGCGGTGCGCGTCATTGAAACGCTGGACGGCGTTGAAAGCGGTGCGGGCCGCCGCCTCGGCGCGACCTTCGACAAGCGCGTCTACATGGCTTCCGCGCCGACCTTGCTCGACATCGTCCACGAAACCGATGCGGAGGCGGAAACGCTGCTCCTCGTCGGCCACAATCCCGGCCTCGAAGACCTGATCTTCCTGCTGACGCCCGCGGGCAGCGGCGAACTCCGCAGGGAGGTCGACATCAAGTACCCGACCGCTACGCTCGCCGAGATGCGTTTCGACGTGGATCGCTGGGAAGACATTGATGAGGCGGGCGGCGAACTCGTCCGCTTCATCCGCCCCCGCGATCTCGATCCCGCGCTCGGCCCGGACGGCACCTGATTCAGTCGAACTCCACCACGATCGCCGACGCGCCGCCGATCCTGCCGGCGGCGAGATCGCGGTAGGCGCCTTCGGCGGCGTCCAGGCCGTGCAGCGTCTCGATCGCGAGCTTTTCCCGCACGGCGGGCACGAACTTCGCCCACGCGCGTCCTGTCACGTCCGCGAAACCGGCGGGTCCGAGCTTCGCGAGCGTTGTTTCGGCGACCGCCGGCGCGAAGAACAATGTCGGCGTGGGGCCGGGGAGGGGCGTATCGCCGCCCTGGCTCCAGTGCGTCATGCCCACGATGGCGCTGTGCTTGAGCGCATCGCCGAGCCGCGCATGGACCGCCTGCGTGAGCGCACGGTCGCCCGCGAAGTCCACGAACACCGAAGGCCGCTCTTCGAGCGTGCCGACCTCATCATAGGTGAGCACTTGGGTATAGGAGCCGAGGTCTTCGGTAAAAGCTCGGTTCGCCGCGGAGGTCAGGCCGATCACCTGCACGTCCCCGCGCCGCGAAAGATTGAACGCCGCCGCCATCGCGGTTTTCGATGACGCGCTCGACAGGATCACCTGCTCGGCCCCGAAATCATCAGCGCCCTCAAGGAAGCTGTCGATCAGCCACCCTGTCATGAACAGCGGCCGGAACAGCGCATCGAGCGCTTCTTCGCTCGCAAGGCGCGGCTCCACGCGGCTGTAGCGGTTGTAGATGTCGGCAAGGCCCTGCCGATGCGGTGCGGCATCCATGAAGCCGCCGGGAGCCGATACGGGCTCGCGGACCAGAAGATGCGTTGCAAGCGGCCAGTAACCGTAGAAGCGGTCGCCCACGGCAAACCCCGGCGCGCGGCTCTCCACCACCTCGCCGAAGCCCCACACGGGGAGAATGCCCTTGCCTTCGGGGCCCGGAAAGAAGCGCCAGTAGCCGAGCATCTCGCCCGCCGCCGCGTAGGTGACGTTGTTCGCTGTGAGCGCGATGCGGCGGATCGCGAAGAGCACGTCGCCGTCGGCCACCTCGGGCATCGGTTTGCTGTCGCGCGAGGTCACGGCGATGGCCCCGCGCGTGATGAGCATCCGCTTCCGGAACACCGTCTCTGTCATGATCCGTCCTCCCCGAATGCGAGTCTATCGAAACGCATCGCACATGGGCAGCTGACGATTTCGTGCAACGAATCGGTTGCGCGATGAATGGCTAAATGCAACAAAATGATTGCATGATAGAGGAGGCGGATATGACCAGTACCGACAAAATCGAACAACGTGTCTATCTGGCCGCCACGCCGGAGCGCGTCTGGCGAGCACTCACGGATGCAAACGAGTTCGGAACCTGGTTCGCCAGCGAACTGGAAGCGCCGTTCGCGGAAGGCCGCACGGTTTCGATGACCTGCCTCGGCGAGCGCTTCGCCATCGACATCGTCGAGATGACACCGCCCCGCCGCCTCGTCTGGCGCTGGCATCCGGGCTGGGTGGACCACAGTCTCGATTACTCGAAGGAACCCAAGACCACGACCGTCTTCGATCTCGTGCCGCACGCCGATGGTACGATGCTCACCGTCACCGAAACCGGCTTCGATGCGATCAACGCAGCGCGGCGGCCCTCGGTGTTCCGCGACAACGTCAACGGCTGGCTCGAACAGGCCGCATCGCTGAGGAAATATCTTGAAAGCGCAGGCTGAACGCGCCGCGCGGTTTGCTGCGCTCGGCGATCCGCAGCGCCTGCGCCTTGTGGAAACGCTGGCGGAGCGCGGCGAAGCGTCGATCAGCGACCTCAGCAGCGGCGCAGGCGTCACGCGTCAGGCGGTGACGCGCCACCTCAAGGTGCTTGAAGGCGCCGGGCTGGTGCAGGGCACGATGCGCGGCCGCGAGCATGTGTGGGCGCTCGATGCCGATGGGCTTGCGACGGCGGAAGCGGAGTTCGAGCGGTTGAAGGCCGCGTGGCGCCAGCGTCTGGCCCGGCTCAAGCTGCTGGTGGAAAGGGAGTAGGGGGTCTCACGGTTCGGCCGTGCGTCCCTCGACTTCGCTCGGGATGAATGTTCTTTGTACCCGGTAAAAAACGGGCATCATCCCGAGCGAAGTCGAGGGACGCACAACGCTGCTGGTGAACTAAGCACCGTTTGCTTGAGATCAAAGAGCATTCGTGTTTCAGATGCCTCACTCAGGAATAGGAAGCGTGCTGTGAAACAGCCGGGCTCAGTAAAATCGCTGGAAAATCTGGGGCGTGTAAGGCTGTCGAAGAACTTCTTCATGCGCGACTTCCTGTATTCAGAGATTGCCAACTTCTACGGCATCCAGAATGTTCCGGATGACCCCGATCTTGCCATCGCGGCGGGAACGCGGCTTTGCGAAGAGCTTTTGGAACCGCTTCAGGCCCGGTTCGGACGGATCTCGATACGCTCGGCCTATCGCTCCTGCGCTGTGAACGAACTCGGAAACGCAAAGGGGCACAACTGCGCTTCAAACACGGCAAACTATGCCAGGCACATCTGGGACAGGCGCGACAGCCAGGGCCATATGGGCGCAACCGCCTGCATCGTGGTGAACAGCTTCATTGACTATTACGGGCAGACCGGCCGCTGGGAGGCGTTGGCATGGTGGATTCACGACCACCTGCCCTACAGCGAGATGGAGTTCTTCAACGCCTACGCTGCGTTCAATCTTTCATGGCACGAAGCGCCCGCGCGGCGGATCACGAGTTGGATACAACCGGGCAAACGCGTGCTGACGCAATCCGGGGATGCTGATGTCGAACGCAATCATGCCGCCGAATACAGGCCGCTTCTGGCGTATTTGGCGGGATAGTCCGCTCAAATCCCCATTTTCCGCGGCCGCGTTTTCCCGAACCGCGTCTTGCGCGTTCCCGGCTTGCCCTCCTTCGCCCGGCCCTTGGGCCGTGCCACCTGCAAATCCGTCGGGAGCCCAAGCTCCGACGCTTCCAGCTTGCGAATTTCGTCCCGAATGCGGGCGGCGGTTTCGAATTCGAGGTCGGCGGCGGCGGCTTTCATCTTCTCTTCGAGATCGGCGATGTAAGCCTTGAGGTTGTGGCCGACGAGGTGCGGGGTCTCGTCGTCGATATCGACGGTGACGCGGTCGGCCTTGTCGGTGACATGCGCGATGATGTCGCCGATGTTCTTCTTGATCGTCTGCGGCGTGATGCCGTGCGCCTCATTGTAGGCGACCTGCTTGGCGCGGCGGCGGTCTGTTTCGGCGAGCGCGCGCTCGATCGAGCCGGTGATCGTGTCGGCGTAGAGGATGACGCGCCCGTCGACGTTGCGCGCGGCGCGGCCGATGGTTTGCACGAGGCTGGTTTCGGAGCGCAGGAAGCCTTCCTTGTCGGCGTCGAGGATCGCGACGAGCCCGCATTCGGGGATGTCGAGCCCTTCGCGCAGCAGATTGATGCCGATCAGCACGTCATAGACGCCAAGCCGCAGGTCGCGGATCAGCTCGATGCGCTCCAGCGTCTCGACGTCCGAGTGCATGTAGCGCACCTTGATGCCCGCTTCGTGCAGGAACTCGGTCAAATCCTCGGCCATGCGCTTGGTGAGCGTGGTGACGAGCGTGCGATAGCCCTTGGCGGTCGTCTCGCGGATTTCGCCGATCAGGTCGTCGACCTGGCTTTCCACGGGGCGGATTTCCACGGGCGGGTCGATGAGGCCGGTGGGGCGGATCACCTGCTCGGTGAAGACGCCCGCCGTCCGCTCCATCTCCCAGCGTCCCGGCGTTGCCGACACGAAAGTCGATTGCGGGCGCATCGCGTCCCACTCGTCGAACTTCAGCGGGCGGTTGTCGATGCATGAGGGCAGGCGGAAGCCGTATTCGGCGAGCGTCAGCTTGCGCCGGAAGTCGCCGCGCGACATCGCGCCGATCTGCGGCACGGTCTGGTGGCTTTCGTCGACGAAGAGCAGCGCGTTTTCGGGGAGATATTCGAAGAGCGTGGGTGGCGGTTCCCCGGGAATACGCCCGGTGAGGAAGCGTGAATAATTTTCGATGCCCGCGCAGCTTCCGGTGGCGGCGATCATTTCGAGGTCGAAATTGGTGCGCTGCTCCAGCCGCTGCGCTTCGAGCAGTTTGCCCTCCGCTTCGAACTCCTTGAGGCGCTCGGCAAGTTCGGCCTTGATGGCGATGGTGGCCTGTTTCAGCGTCGGGCCGGGCGTCACGTGGTGCGAATTGGCGTAGACCTTCACCGTATCGAGCCGCGCGCCCTTCTCGCCGGTCAGCGGGTCGAACTCGGCGATTTCCTCGATCTCGTCACCGAAGAAGCTGATACGCCAGGCCATGTCTTCCAGATGGCTCGGGCAAATCTCCAGACTGTCGCCGCGCACGCGGAAGCTGCCGCGCACGAAGTTCGCGTCGTTACGCTTGTATTGGAGGGCGACGAGCTTGCGGATCAGCTCGCGGTTGTCGACGCTCTCGCCCTTGTTGAGCTTGAACGTCATCGCCGAATAGGTCTCGACCGAGCCGATGCCGTAAAGGCAGGAGACGGAGGCGACGATGAGCACGTCGTCGCGTTCCAGAAGCGCGCGGGTGGCCGAGTGGCGCATCCGGTCGATCGCCTCGTTCACCGAGCTTTCCTTCTCGATGTACGTGTCCGATCGGGGAACGTAGGCCTCGGGCTGGTAGTAGTCGTAGTAGCTGACGAAATACTCGACCGCGTTGTTCGGGAAGAACGACTTGAACTCCCCGTAAAGCTGCGCCGCGAGAATCTTGTTGTGCGCGAGGACGAGGGTGGGGCGCTGCAGTGCCTCCACGATCTTCGCCATCGTGAAGGTCTTGCCCGAGCCGGTGACGCCCAGCAGCACCTGGTCGCGATCTCCGGCCGTTATGCCCGAAACCAGCTCCGCGATCGCTTGCGGCTGGTCGCCGGAGGGCTGATAGTCGCTCGCCAGCTCGAACCGCCGCCCGCCTTCCGACTTTTCCGGGCGTTCGGGACGATGGGGCTGGAACACGGGCTGCTCCGAAGGATCGGTCAGCGACGTGCGAATCCGGATGTTGGTCATTGCTTAACTATGGGGAGCGTAGGGGCGAAATGCCAGATGGGCGTAGTGTGCCCTGATTCGGTGATGGGGACGGCCGTCTGGTGAACGATAAGGGGTCTTGAGAGATGAAACGTTTGCTTGCAGGGGTCTGCATTGCATGGGTTGCGACGTCCGCGATGGCGGCGCCGAAGACGACAGCTATGAAGGCGACAACCTCCACAAATGCGCTTTGGGTGACGACCGGATCGATCGTCAGCGTGTCCGGAGCGGGCCTCACCGCCGAACAAATCGAAACGATCAAACAGCAAAAGCTCTCCAATACGACCTGCATGGCACGCAGCCCAAAGCCCGCCGATATCCAGACAGCGATCGGCAACACGTTCGGATCCTGCACCTTTTCGAAGTTCGGTCTCGCCAAGACCACCATCCGCGCCACGATGAAGTGCAATGGCACCTATGGCCCGATGGACGCGGACTTCGTCGGTTCACGCGGAATGATGAGCTATTCGGGCACCAACAACGCGGTTTTCCCGAACACGGGCGGCAATGTCTATGTGAAGTCAGTGATCAGCGGGAAGATCAGCGGCAACTGCTGAGGGTCTGTAAACGACAAAGGGTCTGAAATTATGCGTACTGTAAAATTCATGCTGCCCATCCTCGCCGTAGCCGCATTGCCTGCGGGCGCCGAGGCGGCCGGCAACTCGCTCTGGACCACGACGGGGTCGATCGTCTCGGTTAGCGGGCCGGGCGCGGATGCGGAAACCCAGACGACGCTGAGATCGATGCCGATCAACCACAGCGTCTGCGCTGCGAAGAGGCCTGACAGCAGCGAGATCAAGTCCGTGATCGGCGCGGCGTTCGGAACCTGCAAATATTCGAGCTTCTCGGTTCGCATCGGCCGTGTGGCTGCGAAGGCGCAATGCAAGGGCGGGCCCTATGGCGACGCGAGCATTGCCTTCAACGGCACGTACAACGGCACGTCCTATTCCGGCTCGAACACGTCCGTGTTCAAGACCGGCACCGGCGATCTGACCGTGCGCTCGAACATCAGCGGGAAAGTCAGCGGCAGCTGCTGATGCTTTTTGGGAGCGGACCGGCTGGCGGTTCGCTCCGCGCCTTGCTAGCCTTGCCTCTCGTATCCAAAACGGGAGGGACTCATGCTCGGCTATGCTACCGTCGGCACCAACGACATCGAAAAGGCGCGCGGCTTCTACGACGCGCTGCTCGCGGAGTTCGGCGCGAAGCGCCTGATGGCGTTCGATAACGGTTTCACCATGTACGGCACGGGCTATGACGCGCCGATGCTGGCCGTGACGCCGCCCTACGACGGCAAGGCCGCGACCGTCGGCAACGGCACGATGATCGCGCTCGTTGCGGGAAGCCGCCCGCAGGTGGACGCGATCTATGCGAAAGCCCGTTCGCTCGGCGGCGCCGACGAGGGCGCGCCCGGCGTTCGCGGAGAGGAGGGGCCGCAGGCGTTCTACGGCGCCTATTTCCGCGATCTCGACGGCAACAAGCTCTGCGTGTTCCGCATCGGAGGCGCCGCATGAAGCGCCTTCTGCTCGCCGCCGTGGCGGCTGCGGCTCTCGCTGCCCCCGCCGTCGCGGACCCGGCGCTGAAGTCGGCGATCAAGGCGGATTACGACGCCTATCTCGGTCCGCTGTTCACGCATTTCCACCAGAATCCGGAGCTGTCCTACCTCGAAACCGAGACCGCGAAGCGCATGGCGGCGGAGCTCAAGAAGGCCGGCGCGACCGTCACGACGGGCGTCGGCGGCACCGGCGTCGTGGGCGTGATCAAGAACGGTGACGGCCCCGTCCTGCTGCTGCGCGCGGATATGGACGGGCTTCCGGTCGAGGAAAAGTCCGGGCTGCCCTATGCCTCGAAGGTCACGCAAAAAGGCCTCGACGGGCAGATTTACCCGGTGATGCACGCCTGCGGCCACGATACGCACATCACGGCGATGGTCGGCACGGCGCGCCGCCTCGCCACGATGAAGGACAAATGGAAAGGCACGATCCTGTTTGTCGTGCAGCCCGCCGAGGAGCGTGTGGGCGGCGCGAAAGCCATGCTCGCCGACGGGCTCTACACGCGCTTCCCCAAGCCGGACTATGCGGTCGCCTTCCATGTCGACTCGAAACTGCCGTCAGGCAAGATCAGTGCGTCCGAAGGCCTGCAATATTCGTCGGCGGACAGCGTCGATATCAAGGTGAATGGCGTGGGCGCACACGGCGCCGCGCCGCACGCGGGCAAGGACCCGGTCTACATCGCCTCCGCGATCGTCGTGGCGCTGCAGTCGATCGTCAGCCGCGAAGTTGGCCCGCTGTCGCCCGCCGTGATCACGGTCGGCGCGTTCCACGCGGGGCACAAGCACAACATCATCTCCGACCGCGCAGACCTTCAGCTCACCGTCCGCGCCAATGACGAGGCGACGCGCGCGCAGCTGATCGCTGCGATCGAGCGTGTCGCGAAGAACGTCGCGCGGGCGAACGGCGTCGCCGAGGACCGGCTGCCCGAGGTGAAGGTCAGCGAAGGTACGCCCACGACGATCAACGACGGGCCGCTCGCCCGGCGCATGAACGCGGCGTTCGCACGCGATCTGGGGCCGGACGTGATGATCCCCTTCGTGCAGGAATCGATGGGGGCGGAAGATTTCGCCTTTTTCGTGCAACCCGAACTCAAGGTGCCTGGATACTATTTCGGCGTCGGCGGCACGCCGCAGGCCGCGTTTGATGCGGCGAAGGCGGGCGGTCCGCCGGTGCCTTCGCACCATTCGCCGCTGTTCAAGGTCGCGCCGGAGCCTGCGGTAACGCTCGGCACCGAGGCGATGGTGAGTGCGGCGCTCGAACTGCTCAAGCCGAACTGAGTATATTTCAAGGTTAAGCGCCTGTTATCTTTACCTTGATTGCGCCCGCAGTATAATCGCGGGCGTAATTTTCACGAAGGACTCTCCTCATGCGCGCCGGGTTCAGGCTCCTGCTTGCAGCGACAGCGGCGGTGCCTCTGGCCGCCTTCGCCGGTAACGCCCTCTCGCCCGGGAAATGGGCCTCGACCGGCGCGGTCACGTCCATCGACATGCCGGGAATGCCGCCTGAGGCGCTCGCCATGATGAAGAAGCGCCCGATCAGCCACAGCTATTGCCTTACGCCCGAACAGGCGGCGAAGGATCCGCGGCAGATGTTCAAGGGTGACAACGGCGAGTGCGAATATACGAAGTTCAATATGACCGGCGGCAGGCTGAACGCAGCGATGCAGTGCAAGGGGCCGCAGGGCAAGATGACCATGACGATGCACGGCACCTACAGCGCCACGAGCTATGAATCGACCAACGTCATGGTCGTCGAAGGGCCGCGCGGCAACATGAAGATGACCTCGAAGATCAGCGGCAAGCGCACGGGCGCCTGCTAGCCTCACCCTCTCAAACCTCTCTGCTTGTGGAAGGGCCAATGCCTTCCTAGCCTTCCCGCAGTTCTGGGGAGGGACACCATGAAAGCCATGACCGGTATCGCCCTTGTTGCGGCGATCCTTGCCGTATCCGCGCGCGCGGAGCCCGCATTTCCCGATGCCGCCGCCAGCGATCCGGTAAAGCTCGGCTGGATGCAGGGTTCGCCGCCGCCGCCCGATAAGCGGGTCGCGTTCGGCGACTACAGCTTTTTCACCTTCCCCAAGTGGCGCTGGAGCTTTTCGCACTGGCGCGAACTGATGCCGAGCGTGGGAATCTCGCGCGGAGCTGGGCCGGTGAGCGCACTGCCGCGCGCCGAACGCAGCGACATCGACGGCGTGACGTTCTTGCCGATCGGCGGCTCGGCGCCGATGACATGGGCCGCTTCGCTCGCGGCGAACTACACCGACGGCATCGTCGTGCTCCACAAGGGGCGCATCGTTTACGAGCGTTATTTCGGCGCGCTGAAGCCCGAAGGCGAGCACATCGCCTTTTCGGTCACCAAGTCGTTCGTGGGCACGCTCGCCACCATGCTGGTCGTGGAGGGGAAGATCGATCCGGCGAAGACCGTGGCGTTCTATCTGCCCGAACTGAAGGACAGCGGCTTCGGCGACGCGACCGTCCGGCAGGTGATGGACATGACGACCGGTCTCGATTTCAGCGAGAAATACGGCGACCCTAATTCCTCGTTCGCGGGCTATGTCGCGGCGATCGGGGCGGGGCCGCGTCCGGCGGACTACGCGGGGCCGAACGGCGACTATGCCTATCTCGCCACCGTGAAGAAGGCGGGCGCGCACGGCGAAGGCTTCACCTATCGCACGGTCAATACCGACGTGCTCGGCTGGATCGTCTCGCGCGTCGGCGGAAAGCCGTTCACCGAGCAACTTGCGGAGCGAATCTGGGCGCCGATGGGCGCGGAAGCCGACGGTTATTTCCAGGTAGACCCGGTTGGCACGCCGTTCGCGGGCGGCGGCTTCAACATGCGCCTGCGCGATCTCGCGCGCTTTGGCGAGTTGATGCGGCTCGGCGGACGCATGAACGGCAAGCAGATCATCCCCGAAGCCGCGATCGCGGACATCGTGCGCGGCGCCCGCAAGGAAGATTTCGCGAGTGCCGGCTACGCGACGCTGCCGGGGTGGAGCTACCGGAACCAGTGGTGGGTCAGCCACAACGCGCACGGCGCCTACACCGCGCGCGGCATCCACGGACAGGCGATCTATGTGGACCCGAAGGCCGAAATGGTCATTGCCCGCTTCGCCTCGCACCCGATGGCGGGCAACGTGAACTTCGATCCGACGTCGCTTCCGGCGTATCAGGCGCTCGCAGAGCACCTGATGCAGGCGAAGTGATCAGGTCGCAGGCGCCGCGGGAGGCTCCGTTCCGCGCGAAAGCCGGTCCGCCAGTTTGAACATGAACGGGTTGAGCGCGATCGAGAGCAGCGCTGCGGCCAGGATCAGGTTGTTCGTGTCGTGCGAAATCAGTTCGAGCGTAACGCCGAGCCCGGCGAGGATGAACGAGAACTCGCCGATCTGCGCGAGGCTCGCCGCAATCGTGAGCCCTTCGCCCCGTTCGCGTTTGAACAGGCTCGTTACCGCCACCGCCGCGATGGACTTGCCGATAAGGATGATCGCCAGCGTCGCGATAACGCCGACCGGTTCCCGGATGAGCGTCGATGGATCGAACAGCATCCCTACGGATACGAAAAACAGCACGGCAAACGCATCACGCAGCGGCAGCGAGCGCTCCGCGGCGTTGTGGCCGAGCGGCGTGCTGTTGAGCACGAGACCCGCGACGAAGGCGCCGAGCGCGAACGAGGCACCGAACACCGCATAGGCGAGCCAGGCGATGCCGAGCGCGATGGCAAGCACGCCGAGCGTGAACAGCTCGCGCGAGCGCGTATGTGCGATCCACACGAGGATCACCGGCATGGCGCGCACGCCGACCACGAACATCAGCACAAGGAACGCCGCGATCTTTGCGAAGGTCCAGGCGATTTCGCGCGCGATCGCCGCACCGCCGCCCATATTTCCCATGTCCGCAAGCAGCGGCAGCAGGACGAGCGCGACGATGATCACCATGTCCTCAACGAGCAGCCAGCCGACGGCGATCTGTCCGATGCTCGTTTTCAGCTGCCCCCGGCCTTCGATCGCGCGCAGCAGCACCACGGTCGATGCGACGGAGAGAGCGAAACCGAAGATCGCAGCTTCCGGCCCTGACATGCCCATCAGCAAACCCGTGCCCCAGCCGAGCGCGGTGGCAACCGCGATCTGCACGAGGGCGCCGGGCAGCGCGATCGATTGAACGCGCATCAGTTCCTTCGGAGAGAAATGCAGCCCGACACCGAACATCAGCAGGATGACGCCGATTTCAGCGAGCTGAGGCGCGAGCGATTGGTCGGCGACCCAGCCCGGCGTGAAGGGGCCAACGACCACACCGGCAACAAGATATCCGACGATCGGCGAGAGTTTCAGCCGGTTCGCCAGCATTCCGAACAGAAAGGCGAGCACGAAGCCGCCGACGAGAATAAGGATCAGGTTATCGTGGTGCACGCGCCTCGCATTTCGATTTCGAATTGAGTTTGCGTGATCTTATACAGGCCGACGCTGGCACGTCACCCGTACTTGCTGAATAATTGTTCGTGGCTGCGGCGTCTTCACAATGCCGGACGGATCGCTGCCAGTGTTTCGGGTTCCGCCTTCAATCGCCCGCCGCTCAGGATCTCCGCGGCGCGCGGGGCGAACATCATCAGCAGCTGCCCGAGCCCGAGCGCGAAACCGAGCGCCAGCAGCGGATGCACGAGGAGGAGGAGCGGGTAGGCCGGCGATCCCAGGGGGCCCGTCAGCCGTTCGAACAGCGGCGTGGCAAGCCAGATCAGGATCATGTGCGAGCAGAACAGGAAGAAGGCGTAGGGCTCCAGCCAGCGGAACATCGCCGGGCGTGCCGCAAGCCCCCACGCGATCCGCGCGAACGCGAGCGCGGCGGCAAGGCGCAGCCCGAGATCGAGCAGCGGCGTCAGCGCCGGCGACATCGCGATGCCGCCCGGCACGGGCACGCTGACGATCAGCTTGATGAGCCCGACGGCGACAAACGGCGCCAGCGCGGCGGCGAACGGCACATCGGCGATGCGCGCGCCGAGTGTGTGGCGCCGCGCGCCGATGCCGAGCAGGAAGAAGAGCAGGATCGGTGGACGCAGCATCAGCGGGAACGACCAGCCCGACACGCTCCACGCCGCGACGAGAAGGATCGTGCCCGTCAGAAACGGCCCGCGAAACTGCAGGAGCAACGGCGCCATCACCATGCAGACGAAGAGGTCGCGGAGGAACGGTGTCTGCACGTTGATGTGATTGGGCGTCAGGATCGAAAACAGCTCGTCGATCAGCCACCA
>NZ_JACESP010000032.1 GCF_013911755.1 Sphingosinicella sp. | reverse complement strand
CTTCCACATGGCGCAGCCCGGGCTGCGCGGCAGCGTTTATCTGGAACCGCTCGACAAGGCCGCGGCGGGTACGCTCGAATTTCAGAACTATGCGTCCGCAGTCGGCGCCGAGCTTACCGAACACGGCTTCAGCGTCGCATCGGCGCGGGAAGGTGCCGAATATGTCGGCGTGCTCGCCTATGGGCAGACGACGCGAGAAGGCGTCGGCGGCGGCTCTCCGATCACGATTGGCATCGGCGGCGGCACATTCGGCAAAAACGTCGGCGTCGGGCTCGGCACCAGCTTCGGCATCGGCGAAAAGAAAACGAAGGAAACCGCGATCAACATGCTCGCGCTCAAGATCGAGCGCGCTTCCGACAAGAGCGTGCTCTGGGAAGGCCGCGCCGTTGCGGAAGCGGGCAGCACGACGCGCTACGGACCGCTCGCGGCGGCGATGCCCGCGCTCGCCGATGCACTTTTGCGTGACTTTCCGGGCACGTCGGGCCAAACGGTGACCTACAAATCCCAGTAAGCCCTGCCCTACAGGAGTGTCATGGCCGTCACCGTTTCCGCCGCCTTCGACGGCGGCAATATCGCCGTCACGCGCGCCGAGCGCGCGGACGACATCGTGCTCACCATCCCGCGCGACCACATGTCGGAATTCGCGCAGTGGTTCTATTTCCGCCTTTCGGGGGTGCGCGGCGAAGCCTGCGTCATCCGCCTCGTCGGTCTTGAAGCCTCCGCTTACCCGGGCGGGTGGCCAGATTATCGCGCGGTCGTCTCCTACGATCGCAACGACTGGCGCCGCGCCGATACGGCATACGACAAGGCGGCAGACGGCGGCACGCTCACCATCCGGCTGACGCCCGAGCACGACAGCGTCTGGATCGCCTATTTCGCGCCCTACAGCATGGAACGGCACAACGACCTCGTTGCCCGCATCGGCAGTGCGCGGGGCGTGCGTGCCGAAGTCATCGGTAAGACGCTCGACGGGCAGGACATGGACCTGCTGACGATCGGCGACGGCCCGGTGAACCTGTGGTTCATCGCCCGCCAGCACCCGGGGGAGACGATGGCCGAATGGTGGATGGAAGGCGCGCTCGAACGCCTGACCGACCCGGCCGACCCAGTGGCGCGCGCGCTCCGCGCCAAGGCAACACTGCGCATCGTGCCCAACATGAACCCGGACGGCTCCCGCCGTGGCCACCTGCGCACGAACGCTGTCGGCGTGAACCTCAACCGCGAATGGGCGTCGCCCTCGCTCGAACGCAGCCCCGAGGTCTATTCAGTGCTCGCGCGCATGGACCGCGACAAGCCTGACTTCGTGCTCGACGTCCACGGCGACGAGGCCATCCCGAACAACTTCATCGCGGGCTTCGAGGGCATCCCCTCCATCACCGACGCGATGACCCACCGGCTCGCCGCCTACATCGCGATTCTCGACCGCCTATCGCCGGACTTCCAGACCGTTGACGGCTACGAGACTCCGGCGCCCGGCAAGGCGAACCTCACCGTCGCCACCAACGCGCTCGCGGAGCGTTTTGGCTGCCTATCAATGACGCTTGAAATGCCGTTCAAGGACGCGAATGTGGCACCGGACGCAGATTATGGCTGGTCGCCCGCGCGTTCGAAGGCGCTCGGGCGCGATTGCCTCGCCGCCGCGCTCGAAGTGCTTCCCCAACTCCGCTGACTTTCAGGAAATACGCAATGCCCCGTCTCGTACTGCTGCGCCACGGCCAGTCCGCCTGGAACCTTGAAAACCGTTTCACCGGCTGGTGGGACGTCGACGTCACCGAGCAAGGTGCCGCCGAAGCCCGCGCCGCCGGGCAGCTTCTCGCCGGCGCCGGTTTCGATTTCGACACCTGCTTCACCAGCCTGCAAACGCGCGCGATCAAGACGCTGAACCTCGTCCTTGAGGAAATGGGACGCCTCTGGCTGCCCGTCACCAAGGACTGGCGCCTCAACGAGCGCCATTACGGTGGTCTCACTGGGCTGAACAAGCAGGAGATGATCGACAAGGTCGGCGCCGAGCAGGTGCACATCTGGCGTCGCAGCTTCGACATCCCGCCGCCCGAGCTTGAAGCAGACAGTGCCTTCGACGTCTCCAAGGACCGACGCTACGCAGGCATCGCAGTGCCGCGCACCGAGAGCCTGAAGGACACGATCGCGCGCGTTCTGCCCTATTGGGAAGCCTCCATCGCCCCACGCCTGAAAGCGGGCGAGCGTGTAGTGATCTCCGCGCACGGCAACAGCCTGCGCGCGCTCGTGAAGCACCTCTCCGGCATCTCGGACGATGAAATCCCCACGCTCGAAATCCCGACCGGCCAGCCGCTCGTCTATGAGCTCGACGCCGATCTCAAGGAAATCGAGCGCTACTACCTCAAGGACCGCGCCTAGCGCTTGCCGAGCACCGTCCGCGCCGCCGTCACCATCGCCTCCACACCGGTGCGGATCGTCGGCTCGGGATCGGGCGCAAATTTCGAGGAGTGGAGCGACGGCAGCTTCGTCGGATCGCCGCCCGCCGCGTCATAGGTCGACTGCTTGACCGCACCGACGCGGAACAGCGTGCTTTCGATGCTCTTGTCCGCGCGATAATAACGGCTGAAATCCTCGCCGCCCATCTCGGGAAGATACGGCTTCACCTTGTCTTCGCCGAAACGCTCCGCGAACGCCGCTTTGATCGTCGTCGTTTGTGTCGGCGTATTGTACGTGGCGGGGGTGAATTCGTCCGCAACGATAACGACCGGCATCAGCTCTTCCGGCATTCCGGCCGCGATCGCCTCGCCTCGCACGATGCGCTTGATGCCATCGATCAGATACTGGCGGGTTTCATCCGAATAGCTCCGCACGGTGAGTTGCAGGTGCGCGCCGTCCGAAATGATGTTGTGCTTGGTGCCCGCGTTGAACGCGCCGACCGTCACCACGGCGGGCGTTTGGGGATCGAGTTCGCGGCTGATCAGCGTCTGCAGCGCGCCGACGATTCGGCTTGCGAGCACGATCGGGTCTTTCGTGGTGTGAGGATAGGCACCGTGGCCGCCTTTGCCCTTCACCTCGATATCGACCGAATCGACGTTCGCCATCACGTAGCCGTCCGAGATACCGAGCGTGCCTGCGGGCAGTGTTGCGCTGTCGTGCAGGCCAATGACGTGCGCAGGCTTGGGAAAGCGCGCATAAAGCCCGTCCGCCAGCATATCGCGCGCTCCGCCGCCGCGTTCCTCGGCGGGCTGCATGATGATAACGAGCGTACCCGACCATTCGGCCTTCGACGCCGCGAGCCGCCGCGCCGTGCCGATCATGCTCGTCATGTGGATATCATGGCCGCAGGCGTGCATCACGCCCGAGCTGCCGACGCCCGGAACCTGAATGGTCTTCTTGCTGGCATAGGGCAGGCCGGTTTCCTCGGTCACGGGAAGCCCGTCCATGTCCGCACGCAGCATTACAACCGGCCCGTCGCCGTTCTTCAGGACCGCGACCACACCCGTCTTGCCCACACCGGACGTCACCACGAATCCCGCTTTCTTGAGCTCCGCCGCCATCCGCGCCGACGTTTCGACCTCCTCGAACGAAACCTCGGGATTGGCGTGCAGATGCTTGTAGAGCGCCACCAGATACGGCGTGTCGGCCGCGACCGCATCGGTGAGCGCGTCGGCAGAGGCCGGCCCGGCGAGGCACATGAAAACGGCGGCGGCAACGAAACGGCGCATCGGCTTCTCCCTGTCGAAAGAGAACCCTAGCGGCCCCTTTCGCAAATGTCCTTTTGAAAGGCGCGCACATCATATGGAAAGGGCCGCGCCGGAATTGATCCGACGCGGCCCACTCCTTCGGGCAGGGTGACCCGCGTGCGTTGGGGGCAGAAATCACGCGAGTCAGAGGACACAACACCGCAGGCGACAAGCGGTTCCCGCCGCGCTAGGATTTCCCGTATGAAAATTGCATCCGAGCCTGCGAGATGACCGTAACCGTCGAGAGTCTAAGCCCCGTTTCGATCGCGGGCCGCCCGGCTGATTTTTCGCAGCAGTTGATGCACGATTTCAGGACGTACGGTTTCAGCGTGGTGACCGATCACGGCATCCCGGTCGAAACCATACGTGCGGCCGACGCCGCTGCGCGGCGCCTGTTCACGCTGCCCGATGCCGTGAAGCGGCAATGGCATATCGCCGGGACGGGCGGCGCCCGCGGCTATACGCCGTTCGGTGTCGAGGCGGCCAAGGACGCCGCGGAGGTCGACCAGAAGGAGTTCTGGCACATCGGCCGCGAGCTTCCTCCCGGTCACCCCTATGCCCCCGACATGCCGCCGAACGTGTGGCCCGACGTTGTGGGCTTCCGCGAGGCGGCGCTCGGCATCTTCACGGCGTTTGAGGCGGCGGGCGCTCGCCTGCTCGAAGCCATCGCCATCGGACTCAACCTGCCGGACACCTTTTTTTCCGGCCCGACGCGCGACGGCAACAGCGTGCTGCGCTTCCTGCACTACCCGCCGCAGCCCGCGGCCCCGAGCGGCATCCGCGCCGCCGCGCACGAGGACATCAACGTCATCACGCTGCTTCTCGGCGCCGAGGAAGCCGGGCTCGAACTGTTGAACCGCGACGGTGCCTGGCTGCCGATAAGCCCGCCGGAAGGCGCTCTGGTCGTGAACATCGGCGACATGCTGCAGCGGCTGACCAACCACGTGCTGCCCTCCACCACGCACCGCGTGGCGAACCCCGTGGGCCCGGCTGCGGGACGCGCGCGCTATTCGATGCCGTTCTTCCTCCATTTTGCGCCGGACTACCGGATCGAGACGCTGCCGGGGTGCGTCACGGTGGCCAATCCGAACCGCTACCCCGAGGCAATCACGGCGAATGCTTATTTGTTGCAACGGCTTCGTGAGATCCGGCTCCTCTGAATCTTGCGGAGGCGGAACAATACGTGTTCGTAATCAGTTGCCCCTGCGTAGAAGAATTAAGCCGGAAGAGCCGTTCATGCTGCAGTCGCACAACTATGCTCCGTCGTCGCACCTCGCGCCCTATGTCGCGCGCCACTACGTGTTCCGGGCACCGCTTCCCGACGATTTCGTCATGGTGGACCGGCTGCTCGCCGAAACCCCCTTCGTCCGCATTCTCATCACCGGGGACTGGGCCGCGGAGATTGCGCCGGGGCGCTGGGAGCGGCCAGGCGACGTGCTGTTCTTCGGCGCCAACGCACGGCCCTTCAAGGTGCGCGTGCGCGGGCCGTTCTTCATCGTCGGTATTGCGCTGCGCCCCTCCGGCTGGCGTGCGCTTTCCGAGCGCCCCGCTTCGGACTTCGCGGACCGCATGGTCCGGCTCGCCGACGTATGGGGGGAGGACGCCGAGGCGCGGTTCGCGGACGTCGCCAAACTGACCGACGACGACGCGATCGTCACGGTCTGCGAGATGGCGATCACTGCGCAGCTGAAAGCGCCCGAACGCGTTAACGGCGCGATGCAGCACCTTGAAACGGTCGCCCGCCTCGACAGCGCGACGCGTGTCGAAGACGTTGCCGACCAGCTCGGCATCTCGCTGCGCCAGCTTGAACGCCTGTCCACCGCGCATTTCGGGCACACGCCCAAAACCGTGATGCGCCGCAGCCGTTTCCTCGACATGGCCGCCGCGATGCGCGGTCTCGGCGATCCCGACGACGAGTACCTCGCGGCGCTGCGCTATTTCGACCAATCGCATCGGACGCGCGAGTTCAAGCACTTCATCGGCATGACGCCCGCGGAGTTCGAGCGTACGCCGACACCGCTGCTCGATGCGGGCATCCAGCTTCGGCAGGACCGGAAGCACCACCGCTTCTGAAAGGCCGCAAGTAGACGAAGTAGGCCGGCGCGGCGCCACTGGCCGGATAAATCCTATTTTACAGGGATTTATTCACCAAAGACGCGCCGGAAGATCGTGTCGACGTGCTTGAAGTGGTAACCGAGGTCGAACAGACCTTCGAGCTCCGCGTTCGAAAGACGCGCGGTCACGTCCGGGTCGGCCTTGAGGAGGTCGAGGAGTTGGAGCTGCCCGTCCGAATCCCACACTTTCATCGCGTTGCGCTGGACGAGCCGGTACGAATCCTCGCGGCTGACGCCCGCCTGCGTGAGCGCCAGCAGCACGCGCTGCGAGTGGATAAGGCCTCCCATCTTGTCGAGGTTCTTCTGCATCCGCTCGGGGTAGATGAGGAGCTTGTCGACAACACCGGTGAGGCGGACGAGCGCGAAATCGAGCGTGACGGTCGCATCCGGCCCGATCATCCGCTCGACGGACGAGTGCGAGATGTCGCGTTCGTGCCAGAGCGCAACGTTTTCCATCGCCGGAATCGAATAGCCGCGCACCAGCCGTGCCAGACCGGTGAGGTTCTCGGTGAGCACGGGGTTGCGCTTGTGCGGCATCGCCGACGAGCCCTTCTGACCCGGCGAGAAATACTCCTCCGCCTCCAGCACCTCGGTGCGCTGCAGGTGGCGGATCTCGACCGCCAGCCGCTCGACCGACGAGGCGATGACGCCGAGCGTCGCAAAATACATGGCGTGGCGGTCGCGCGGGATGACCTGCGTGGAAACCGGCTCCGCCGTCAGCCCCATCGCCTTCGCGACGTGCTCTTCGACGCGCGGATCGATGTTCGCGAACGTGCCCACCGCGCCCGAAATCGCGCAGGTGGCGACTTCTTCCCGCGCCGCGACCATGCGCGCGCGGCAGCGCTCGAACTCGGCATAGGCCTGCGCAAGCTTGAGGCCGAACGTGGTCGGCTCGGCGTGGATGCCGTGGCTGCGGCCCATCGTCGGGGTCATCTTGTGTTCAAGCGCGCGGCGCTTGATCGCGGCGAGCAGCGCATCGAGATCGGCGATGAGGAGGTCGGCCGCACGCACGAGCTGCACGTTGAAACAGGTATCGAGCACGTCCGAACTCGTCATGCCCTGGTGGACGAAGCGCGCCTCCTCCCCGACATGCTCGGCAAGGCTGGTGAGGAAGGCGATCACGTCGTGCTTCACCTCGCGCTCGATCTCGTCGATGCGCGCAACATCGAAGCCGCCGCGTTCCCACACCGCCTTCGCAGCCTCCGCGGGGACCACGCCAAGCTCGACGAGCGCGTCCATGGCGTGCGCCTCGATCTCGAACCAGATCTGGAAACGGGTTTCCGGCTCCCAGATCGTCGTCATCTCGGGGCGGCTGTAGCGTGGAATCATGCGTGGGCTCCTGTCAGGGCCGCGCGGGTAGCAGACAGGGCGCGCGGTTTCCAGCCTTAGAGCAACCCGAGAGCCTTGAAGCTGGCATGGCCTTCGCGGCCGATCACGATGTGATCGTGGAGCTGGATGCCGAGTACGCGTGCCGCATCGCGGACGTGGTTGGTGAGCTGGATGTCATCCCGGCTCGGTTTCGGGTCGCCCGAGGGATGATTGTGGACAAGGATGAGCGCGGTGGCGCCGAGATCAAGCGCGCGGTGGATCACTTCGCGGACGTAGACCGAGGTCTGGTTCACGGTGCCGTCCGACATCGCTTCGTCCGCGATGAGCACGTTGCGCGAATCGAGGAACAGCACGCGGAAACGTTCGCGCCCCAGATGCGCCATATCGGCATGGAGATAATCGAGCAGCGCCTGCCAGCCGGCAAGCACGGGCTTTCCATAGACATTCGCGCGCTGGAGACGAAGCGCAGCGGCGCGCACAAAGCCGAGCGTCGCGATGACGGCATCCCCCGCGCCTTCGACGCGCTTCAGGTCGCGCGGCTCCGCCGAGATCACCCCGGCGAACGACTGAAAACGCGCGATCAGCGCCTTCGCGAGCGGCTTCGTGTCGCGGCGTGGAATGGCGAGACCGAGCAGATATTCGAGCAGTTCGTAATCATGGAACGCGTCGCCGCCGCCTTGCAACATGCGGGCGCGCATACGGGCGCGGTGGCCGGCATCAGCGTTGGTGGAGTCCGTATCGGGCATGAAACGAGGCTAGCCGCAAGCCGGGGGTAAAGGCCAGTCCCTTGCAGCTGTCATAGGCTTCTGGCTTAACGGAACCATGAGCATGATCCCCTGCCAGCGCGACCGGTTCGCGATTCCGCGTGAGGTCGCCTATCTGAACTGCGCCTACATGTCGCCGCTCGCGCATGAGGTAACCGAGGCGGTCGAACGCGGTGCGGCGCTGAAAGCCACGCCGTGGACGTATCGCCCCGCCGACTTCTTCACACACACCGAGGCGGCGCGCAGCCGCTTCGCAGCACTCGCCGGCGGCAGCGCGGACGATTTCGCCGTCGTCCCCTCGGTCAGCTACGGGCTTGCCGTCGCAGCGCGGAACCTACCGCTCCGGCGCGGGCAGGACATCGTGGTGCTCGCCGACCAGTTCCCTTCCAACCTCTACGTTTGGCGCGAACATGCCATCGCCTGCGGCGCGCGCATCGTGACCGTGCAGCGCGAAGCCGGAGAGGCGTGGACGCCTGCCGTGCTCGCCGCGATCGGCCCGGACACGGGGCTCGTCGCCGTGCCGAACTGCCACTGGGCGGACGGCGGCCTTGTCGATCTCGACGCCGTGGGCGCGGCCTGCCGCGCGGCGGGCGCGGCGCTCGTGCTCGATCTCACCCAGTCGCTTGGCGCGCTGCCGTTCGATGCGGGCCGCGTCGAGCCCGATTTCATGGTCGCCGCGTGCTACAAGTGGGCGATGGGGCCTTACGGCATCGCTATGCTGTATGTCGCGCCTAGGCATCAGGGCGGCACGCCGATCGAGCACAACTGGATGAACCGCGTCGGCAGCGAGGATTTCTCGCGGCTGGTCGACTATCGGAATGATTTCCAGCCCGGCGCGCGGCGCTTCGACATGGGCGAGAAGGCGAACCCGCCGCTTCTGTTGGGCGCCGCCGCCGCCATCGACATGCTGCTCGGCTGGGGCATCGCGAACATCGCCGAAACGCTCGGGCGCCGAAACCTCGCGCTCGGCGAGGCGGCGCGCGCTATCGGCCTTCTCGCGCCCGACCCGGCGACGCGCGCGCCGCATTTCCTTTCGCTCGGCTTTCCGGGCGACGTGCCGGAGGGGCTGCCCGAACGCCTCGCCGGGGAAAACGTCTTTGTTTCGCTGCGTGGCCGCTCGCTGCGCGTGACGCCCCACCTCTACAACGACGACGCCGACTGCGACCGGCTGATCGCCGTGCTGAAAAAGGCGCTCGGCTGATGGAGATTCGGCACGACGACCTGCGGGGACCGGAAATCGCCGCGCTGTTGCAGGCGCATCTCGACGACATGCATCGCCATTCGCCGCCCGAAAGCGTCCATGCGCTCGATCTCGACGCGCTGCGCGCGCCCGATATCACCTTCTGGACGGTGTGGGACGAAGGCGTGCTGCTGGGCTGCGGCGCGCTGCGCGAACTCGATCCGCAGCACGGCGAGATCAAATCGATGCGGACGGACGAACGCCATCGCCGGCGGGGCGTCGCGACCGTCATGCTCGACCACATCATCGAAGAGGCGCGGCGGCGCGGTTACACGCGGCTGAGCCTGGAAACGGGCACGCCCGCCGCCTTCGATGCGGCGCGGCTGCTCTATGCGAGCCGGGGCTTCACGCTGTGCCCGCCGTTCGGGGATTATAAAGAAGACCCCTACAGCGTCTGCATGACGCTGGAGCTTGGTCAGACCGCGTAGGGCGGATGATCGAGACCGGCGGGCGATTTCGTGAAGATCTCGCAGCCGGTTTCGGTAATCCCGATCGAGTGTTCGAACTGCGCGGAGAGCGAGCGATCGCGCGTGACCGCCGTCCAGCCGTCGTCGAGCACCTTCACATCGGCGCGGCCGAGGTTGATCATCGGCTCGATCGTGAAGAACATGCCGGGCTTCAGCAGCACGCCGCGCCCCGGCTTGCCGACATGGACGACGCTCGGCTCGTCGTGGAACATGCGGCCAAGGCCGTGCCCGCAGAAATCGCGCACGATGCCGCAGCGCTGCTCCTCGGCATAAGACTGGATGGCGTGGCCGATATCGCCGAGGCGGTTGCCCGGCTTCGCCGCCGCGATGCCCCGCATCAGGCATTCATAGGTGATGTCGACGAGGCGGCGCGCCTTCAGCGGCACATCGCCGACGAGGAACATGCGGCTCGTGTCGCCGTGCCAGCCATCGACGATGACCGTGATGTCGATGTTGGCGATATCGCCCTTCACCAGCCGCTTCGCGCTCGGGATGCCGTGGCAGACGACATGATTGATGCTGATGCAGCTGGAATGGCTGTAGCCCTTGTAGAACACGGTCGCCGGAACGCCGCCGCGCTCGCGCACAAACTCATAGACCATCGTATCGAGATCGATCGTGCGGGCACCGGGCACGACGTGCGGCACCAGCATGTCGAGCGCCGCCGCGGCAAGCTGACCCGCGCGGCGCATCCCTTCGAATGCATCGGGGCCATGCAGCTTGATGCCGGACGCATCGAGAATGACGTCTGAAACTTCCATGTCCATGACCCTATCCTAACGCGCGGTGCGGCTGACGCCAGCCGGACGATCCTTCATGGCGACGACGCACTTGCCGTAGGGCGACGCGCCGACCCAATCCTTGTCCGGGTGCCAGGCGAACACGAAATTGCCGCCCTTGATGAGATCGATGACACCATCGGCAACCGCGCTGCGCAGCGCCGGGCAACCCCAGCTGCGCCCGAGCCGGCCCTGCTTCGCGCCTGCGTTCGGGTCCACATAGGCGGCGCCGTGCATGACGATGGCGCGGTCGCGTGCCGCATCGTTGACGCCCGGCACCAACCCGTCCATGCGCAGCGAATAGCCGTTCGAGCCGATGTAGGTCTCGGCGGTGACGAAGAGGCCGAGGCTCGACTGGCGCGAGTTCATCGCGTTCGAGAAGCTGGTCGTGCGGTTGTCGCCCGAATTGCGGCCATGCGCGACATAGTCCTGAACGAGCGCGGCCCCGGTCTTGAGGTCGACCACCCACAGGCGCGGCTCCAGCGAGGTGCGGCCGTAATCGATGATCGTGACGGTGCGCGCGGTCTTGCCGACGCCCGAAGCCTGCGCGCAGGAAACCACGTCAAGCGCCGCACGCCGCACGTTCGCATCGAGCGTGACTGCCTTCGGCGCGGGTGCGGCGAGCAGGGCAAAGGCCATCAGATGAATCATTTCTCGGCTCCAAATAACTGAAGTTCGGACCCTCCGGCAACATCGAGCGGCAAATCGCTGATGAGCATGGTGGCCCCAGGGGTCAGGATTCCGCCGAGCGCACGCGCAAATTCCGGCGGCATTCGGATGCGGTCGACGTCGTGGCTGTCTTTCGCTTCCGGCGGCAACAGGGCGTCGCCGGGCAGATCGACCAGCATCCAGGACCCGGAGGCCGGCGCACCCTCCGGGGCACCGGCCATCAGCATCAGCGCATGGGTGTGAAGCGGCGAATCGCCGGCGATCGTGATGCGCGTGCGCCCGATCTCGACTCCGCCGCGCATGACGCTGAGTTGCCGATCGCGGCCGCTGACGACGAGCGTGACCGGTCCCGACGGCGCGCGCTCCGGCGACCAGTGATCGCCCTTCCCGCCCTCGACCACGGCGGTATCGGTGGTGAGCAGCGCCGGGGACACGCGCAGGCCGGTTTCAAGCGCGCGGTCGGTGACCACCACGATCGCGCCGAGCGGCACCGCACTGAACAGGTCGCGCGCGAATGCGAGCGGCATGCGGATGCAGCCGTGCGACTGCGGACGGCCGGGATCGTATCCCGCATGCAGCGCGACACCGCCCCATGTCAGCCGCAACATGAACGGCATAGGCGCGTCGTCGTAGAGATTGGATCTGTGATCGATGTCCTTTTCGAGCACGCGGAACACGCCCGCGGGCGTTTCATAGCCCGGCCGCCCAGTGGAGACGCGCGCGGCACCGATCTGCACACCGTTGCGGAACACGTAAGCACGTTGCTGCGGCAGGCTGATGACGACAAGGACGGGTCCATCGGGCGCCGCCGCGGGCATCCAAACGAACTGGCCGGGGTTCAGCGCCATCGGGTCCGTACCGGCCGGGCAGGACTTCGCATCGCCCTGCGCCAGCGCGGGCACCGCCAGGAGCATCAGCACGAACGCCAGCAACTGCTTCATGCTCCGCGTTTCCAACCTGCCATCACGCTTTACCCTCTACGCCGCTGCCGCTACGGATGCAGTCATGGTCAACGCCCGCATCTGGACCGCCGCACTCATCGTCATCGGTGACGAGATTCTCTCCGGCCGGACCCAGGACGCCAACCTCGCTTATCTCGCGAAATGGCTTAACATTCAGGGTATCCAGCTCGTCGAGGCGCGTGTCGTTCCCGACCAGATGGGTGCCATCGTCGCCGCCGTCAATGCCTGCCGCGCCCAATGCGACTATGTGTTCACCACCGGCGGCATCGGGCCGACACACGACGACATCAGCGTCGATGCCGTCGCAGAGGCGCTTGGCGTGCCGGTCGTGCTGCATCCGGAGGCCGAGGCGATGCTGCGGCAATACTACGGCGAGCGCATCACCGAGGCGCGGCTGCGCATGGCGCGCGTGCCCGAAGGCGCCGACCTCATCGAGAACCCGGTCTCGGGCGCGCCGGGCATCCGCATCGGACGCGTGTTCATGCTCGCGGGCGTGCCCAAGATCACGCAGGGGATGCTCGCCGGCCTCGACGGCAAGCTCGAAGGCGGGCTTCCCGTGCTCGACCGCACCGTGGGCGCCTGGGTGCCGGAAAGCAGCGTCTCCGAGATCCTCATCGCGGTGGAGCGCGAGAAGCCGGGCATCCAGATCGGCAGCTACCCCTTCTGGCGCGAGGGCCGCATCGGCGCGAACTTCGTGATCCGCAGCCGCGAGCAGGCCGCGCTCGACGACGCCGCCGCGCGCCTGATGGACGCACTTTCCGCCGCCGGACACCAGCCCCTCGACGGCGCCATCTAGAGGCGCTACGCACGGCCGAGAACCGCAGCGGCCCACGTGGCGGAATTGGTAGACGCAAGGGACTTAAAATCCCTCGCCTGTTTCAGGCGTGCCGGTTCGATCCCGGCCGTGGGCACCAGCGGCTTTCCGCAGGCGTCCGCCGCTACCTGTTTCCCTCGATACGGTCAGCAGACAGGCCGATCTCGGACAACGCTACGCTCCGGCGTCTGGGTTACGCCAGAACGAAATGACGGCGCACGGCTTCAGGGCCATTGCCAGCACCCTCCTGAATGAGAGCCGCAAGTGGCACCCGGACGCGATCGAACGGCAGCTGGCGCACATGGAAAGCAACAACGTCCGCCGCGCCTATCTTCGCGGCGAGCATTGGGCAGAGCGTGTCCGCATGATGCAGTTTTGGTCGGATCACCTCGACAAGCTGCGTGCTGCGAACGTCATTCGAGGCAAGTTCGCAAAGGACAAGCGGCATCCGTCCTCTGGCCGGATGAAGTCTGTTTGATCCGGCTCCCGCGCGGTGTGTGCGGGTCGCTATGCCTTTGGTCCGGCCGTGCAGGTCCTGCAACCCGCTGACGCGGGTCTTCCTCTTCGTTGCAGCCCTTCGGGTGCAGGCCCGGCCCTTGATGCCGGACCTCTCGGCGCTCCGCCGCCCACCCCGCTCTTCCGCCGGGTCGATGAGCCGCACACCGCCAAGGGCTACAAGTCTGACTTCGATCTGCTCGTCATCGTCAACGACAAGTGACTGACCGATTATGTGAAATACTGGGCGAAGGCCGAGGAGCACTTCCACCGCGAGTACGGCATCACCAAGTGCATCACGACCCCGGCCAACTTCATCGTTCACACGCGGCAGGAGGTGAACGATGGCATCGCGCACGGCCGCTACTTCGTCATGGACGTCGCGAAGGACGGCATCGCGCTCTACCAGAGCGACGACAGCGTGCTGTATACGCCGAAGCCCGAGACGCCGAAGGACGCGCTCAAGTTGACGCGGGAATACTTCGATGAGTGGTTACCCAGCGGCGCGGGAATGTTGGAAACAGCGCGCTTCAGTCAGCAGCAGGGGCGCGTCGTCCACGCCGTGTGCAACGAGCGCATCGCCGAGCTCGAAGCTGCCGCGAAATAGCCTTCGCTTGCCTACCCAATCTGCTGAATGCCTGCCGCCACGCCGAAATTATGCGTCAGTCGGTGATGCCATCCCGGCCTTCGATTGCCATCAAAGTCGCAGTCAAGAACGCGATCAGCCTGAGCGCGCCGTCCTTTTCCGCAAACACTTCGGCCTGTGCGAGCGTGAGCGTCTTGCCCGCTTTGAGAACCTTGCCGCGGGCAATGAAGCGGTCTCCCACCGCCGGAGCAAGGAGATTGATCTTAAATTCTGTCGTCAGAACGCCCCTGCCGGGCGCCATCGTGCTGAGCGCGGCATAGCCGGCGGCCGTATCGGCAACGGCGCTGATCGCACCGGCATGGACAAAGCCATGCTGCTGCGAAATCGCGGGGCTTGGAGGCAGGGAGATTTCCACGGACCCACGAGAGATGTCCCCAAGTCTTGCGCCAAGGGTGCTCATTAGCCCCTGTTTGGCAAAGCTTGATCGGATGCGCGCCAGGTTTGCGGGGTCGTCAGTCTCTTCCATTTCGGCACATTGGCGGGATGCCGCGACGCGCGCAACTGGCCGCTCGTCGCCATGATGTTGCGGAGCGAACCAGACGATCTCGCACGGAACAAGACGTGCGTCTGCGCGCTTGTCGCTCGCCTTATGGGTACTGGACGCCGGCCCCACGCCCCCGTGGGTCGGCGTCCTTTCCCAATTCCTGATGCGTAAATCAGCCGTTGAGCCGGTCCTTGACCGCCTTGGCGGGGCTGAACGTGAGCTTATTGGAGGCCGCAATCTGCATCGCAGCGCCGGTTGCCGGGTTGCGGCCTTCGCGCGCCGGAGAGGCCTTCACCTTGAACTTGCCGAAGCCGTTCAGCGACACTTCCTCTCCCTTGGCAGCGGCATCGGTGATCGCGGCGAACACCGCATCGACGACCTTGCGCGCATCGGCCTTGGTGGTTCCGAGCGTCTCGGAAAGCGCTTCGGCGAGGTCGGCATTGTTCATGTCTGAGCATCCTTTTGTTGTGGGAAAGCCCGTCTGACGATCTGCGGAATCGCTGTCAAACGAACACGTCGTTAACGCGGGAAAATGCCCGGAAAGTATGCCGAAAGCATCACCTTCGATCGTCGTCATGCTGCAAAAATGCTGCGCAGCATGACCTGTTTCCGATCCGTCTTCGCGTCCATTCCATTCGAAATGTCGTCCACCGCCGTCCAGCAAAGCGAAAAGCGCCACCCCCTAATCAGAGGGTTGCCGTACACGTCCATGCGCGTCCGGGACAGGATCGGTCTGTCCTAGGGCTGGAAGGCCGCGGGCGGGTATGAAGCGGGTTGGGGGAATGCGAACCCGGCGGGTACCATGTATTCCAGATCAACCACGGCAACGATACCTCCGTGGGATCGCTAACCGACCGCTTTATAGTACCCAAAGCCGCCCTTCCTGCAAGTCAAGCACCGTTCGGCGCGCAGTTCGATCTGCTTGCAAAGACCCCAGCGGGCATCCGGGCTCGGGTGACCAAGACTATGCCCGCGCAGCCTTTCTCAGTGGTTAAAATAACGACATACAGATACTGATACCGGATTCGATTACTGCCGCCTCCAATGCGACGTACATCATGTTGGACGGCACGCGCCGCTTTTATCGGCAGATGAGCGATTAGCCTGAAATAGATGAACCGATGGCGGCTATCAGACGGCAGCGTTAGCCTTTGAACGACCGCTATGTCGGCGGGGACCATCGTAAAGACCTGCCTGACGCCACCTACGCAGAGCGTGTGAGGCTAAGAAAAAGGTACATGGTTTGGGAAGTGAACTGAACGGCCCGAATTTGACGGTACTTTCGACGGAACGACGCCCACGCTCACGCCCGGTCTTATTATACGCAATGTTCACGCTAAAAAATATATGTATTGGATTTCAATATCTGAATTGGAAAGTCACGCCATAGGTAGCAGGCATACCTGCGATCTTGGCGACATAGTCCGTCAGGTGCGTGACATTGTTATAGTAGTATTCGTTCGTGATATTGCGTCCCCAGATCTGTCCGCTCCAGCGGCCGTCGGCGGACTCGAGTCCCAACCGGGCATCGAGCAGCGTGTAGGCCGGCAATGTAAACGCCGGGGTGTTCCCGAACGTGCCGGGACTGCTGCTATGATATGTTACGGCACTACCGACCATGACCTGCATTCCGCCGCTGCCGATCGGGAAGCGATACTCGGCGTCACCCACAAACTGCCATTTCGGCGTATTGGGGAAGGTCTCGCCAAGGTAACTCGTGGGGACGCCATAGGGATCACGCGGAACAGCCGGCGCAACAGGATCGCGCAGCACCTTTGATCGAATATAGGTCAGGCCGGACTTGAGGCGCAGACCCTTCGTTGGCTGCAGTGTGACGTTCGCTTCAAAGCCATAGACTTTGGATTTCGGAATATTGACCAGCTGCGGTAGAGGGCCGAACACTGGGGTTAGAACGATTCCCTTGAGCTGTTTTTCATCGTAATCATTATAGAAGGCGGCGAAGTCGGCGCTCAGCACACCCCCGAATGTCGTGAAACGGGTGCCGGCCTCATAAGCCAGAACCGCTTCCTGCGTTACCGGCGTGAACTGGCTGGAGAGGATCGCAGGCACAAGGGCGTAGCTGCCGGACTTGTAGCCTTTGGTCACATTTGCATAGGCCATTACATTGGTATCGAATTTGTAATCGATACCGGCGCGCCATGACAAATTGTCTTCATCCAGCTCCGATTTCGCAAGGCCGGGCGCGAAGGTCGCGGCATCCAGCGTGACGCAGCCGAAGGCCGGAATGCTGACCGGCGTTCCGGTAAACAGGCCGCCGAGAAATTCGAACGCCGTGGCCGCGGTAACGCCAACCGGGCCAAGCCCCTCGTCCTTTATGCAGCCGGAAAAATCTCGCTTCTGAGACGTGTAGCGTACCGCTCCCTGCAAGGTCAGCTGATCAGTGACATGCACGTCCAGACTGCCAAATGCCGAAAGCGTATCCACCTTCTGATCGGCAATCTGGCCGAGCCGTGTGAACAGGAACGGGCCGATCTGGTTGTTGGTGCCCTGATTGGTAGTGATGGTCGATTCGGCGGCGTTTTCGTATTGGTAATTGCCGCCGATCATCCAGTCGATCATACCCGAACTGCCCGCGAGGCGCAGCTCCTGGGCGAACGTTTCGAGATCGGAATCATGCGCGTCGATACCGAAGGCGCTGAACGCCGTTCCGTCGATGTCCATGGGTGAACTGCCCTTGAACCGGTTATAGGCGGAAATGGACGTCAAGCTGACATCATCGGAAAGCGACCAGTCGACATGCAGCGACGCCTGATGAAAGCGATCATTGCGGGCATAGTCCCGACCCACGTCCCAATCCGCCTCGCGGGCGTTGTTCCGCGCGAGGGGCGACGCCTCCATCGCATCGGCGATATATTGCGTGAGCGGGGTCACGGCTACGGCCGGTGCGAAATCCACAAACTGCGCCGCCTGCGTTTCGCCCTTGTCGCGCCATGCCGACAGCGCCAGCTCGAAGCTCAGGCTCTCGCTTGGTTTCCAGTCAAAGATCGCTCTGCCGTTGAGAAAGTCCTTCTTTCCCAGTCGGTCGGATGGCCGCGTGCGACTATATTGCCAACCGTCGGAAAACTCTCCCTGCACAGCGATACGCGCAGAGAGCGTATCCGCGATGGGCCCGCTCACAAAACCGTTGAAGCTGATCTCGTTGAAGCGCGCAAAGCCTACACTGGCGCCCACATCGAAAACGTCTGTCGGCTTGGCCGCAATGAAGTTTATGGCGCCACCCGTTGAGTTCATACCGAAAAGCGTGCCCTGCGGCCCCTTAAGGACTTCGACCCGCTCAAGATCGAGCATGGCGCCGCGCGACATCACGGAATAGGGCAGCGCGACCTGATCGATATAGACCGTGACAGCCGGGCCGGCCGATGTCGAATTGTCGTTGTAACCGATACCGCGAATTGAAAAGACCGGTGTTCCGAAGGCGCCCTGTTGATAGTTGAAGCCCGGCACCGCCTGCACCAGCTGCGCGGTATCGACGATGCCCGCGCGGCTGAGCGCGTCGCCAGTTACAACCGAAATCGACATGGGCACGTCCGCAAGGCGCTCAGAACGCTTCTGCGCAGTGACGACAATTTCCCCAATATCCTCGAAACCTTCGCCGGGAACGGATTGCGCCAATGCAGCGGCGGTCGGCAAGACAGCAAGCGCGGAAACCCCGGCGCAGAACTTCGAGACCTTCACGGACATGTTTCCTCCCCCAATGGCTATCTATGTTCTTTTTTTGCATGTCGATTACCAACACGCTTTCATTACCGCACGCGAACAAGGAAGCCTGCACGCGCTTTCAACGGCATGACAAAACCCTACGCACGCTCCAACTCACATTATACTCATCTGGAGTATCGGTTCGGCTCGAACGGGCGTCAGCTCTGACCGTCATGACTTTTCGGCGATCATGGGTGCGACGAGCGCCGCAAATCGCGTACGCACTTCTTCTTGCCATTCTGGGTGCGTCAGTATGTAGAGATCGCCTGCAAGTGCCTGATCGAGAATAATGGCAGCGGCGGCCTCCGCCTGCAGGACCCGGCTGAGTTCAGGGCGGAAGCGCGGCCCTTCTCCCGATCCGCTTGCAGGCTGGATTGCTGTGGCTATCCAGCCCGGACATGCAACCGAAACGACGACACCCAAAGGCGCGAGTTCCTCCCGCAGTACTTCTGAAAGTCCGACCACCGCAGACTTGCTTGCGACATAGGCGGCGAAGCCGGGCAACGGCACCAATCCGGCAACGGACGCAATGTTGACGATATGAGAGTTCTCCTTCGCGGCAGCCATGCGCGGCGCGAAGGCCCCGACGCCGTGGACGATTCCCATCAGGTTGACATCGATGATCCGGCGCCACCGGTCCACGGGCATCGAAAGTGCAGGTCCGAAGTCGGCGATACCGGCGTTGTTGATCAGAACATCGCAACGCCCGAATGTCTCGAAGCAAATGTCGGCAAGCCGTTCGACCGATCCACAATCGGCAACGTCCACCGCCGCCGGGGTGGCGTCCCCGCCTTGCTCTGTGATTGCAGCACAGACCCGAACGGCGCTCTCGTAATCCAGATCCGCGACGAGCACCTTTGCGCCCGCCGAAACGAGGCCTTCGGTAAGGGCCTTACCGAGGCCGCTCGCACCGCCCGTCACGACACCGACACGACCGTTCAGCCCAGCGACGCCTTTCATCGGCCCGTGAACTGCGGCGTACTGCGATTCTGAAAAGCCTCCACGGCGATCCGATGATCTTCCATCAACATCGTCAGATTCTCGTAGGCCGCCGCGCGATCAATGATTGCATTTGCCGTGACCTTCAAGCCAGCGTTTATCGACGCCTTGGTCCATTTGATTGCGTGGGTGGCGCCTGCAGCCAATCGATCAGCCATGGCGCGGACCTTGGCATCCATCTCCTCGATTGACACGGCCTCGGTTATCAGGCCGATCGCCGCGGCTTCCGCGCCGGAGATAGGATCGCCGGTCAGCAGATAGCGTTTCGCGCGGGCATAGCCGATCAGCTGCGGCCATATGACGGCTCCACCGTCGCCGGCCACCAGGCCGACAGCCACGTGGGGATCGGCAAAGCGTGCATCAGGTGTCGCGTAAATGAAGTCGCAGAACAGCGCCAGCGAGCAGCCAAGCCCGACTGCCGGGCCAACGACGCGCGCGATGACCGGCACCTCCAGATCGAGCAAATTGTTCTGGATACGCCGATCGTTTTCTATTGCCGCAGCCGTAGCGGCAGGATCCGCCTGCAAGGCGGCGAGCCAGCCTATGTCACCCCCCGCGCTGAAAGCCTGCCCCGCGCCGGTAAGGACGACCACGCCGACGTCCGGATCGCGCGCAATGTCCGCGAAGATGCGGGAGAACTCATCGTGGAGCAGTGGGTTGACAGCGTTCCTCACCTCCGGACGGTCGATTGTGACGGTCAGTACCCGTCCTTCTTTTTCGATATTGAGCCCTTTGTAACTTGAATAGTCCATGATCTTCCTTTCGGATCAGGCAGGTGTTTCTTCAAGAAATCTTCGTATCATTTCGGGCCGTAGTTCGTGCTTCTTGACCTTGCCCGAACCGGTGACGGGCAAGGCATCAACAAACGCGAAATAACGTGGCACCTTCCAACGTGAGACACGCTCCCGCATCCACGATCGAATTGCCTCCGTATCGGGCGCCGACCCCGATGCGGGCCGGATCACGGCGCAGAGTTCCTCGCCATACTTCTCGTCGGGAAGGCCGATGACCGCGACCTCGTTGATGTCGGGATGTTGCAACAGGAAGGATTCGATTTCCGCCGGGTACAGATTCTCCCCGCCGCGAATAACCATATCCTTCAGACGCCCGACGATGGCCACGTAGCCATCTGTGTCCATGGTCGCGATATCGCCGGTACGCAGCCAGCCCTCCCCATCGAACGCCTTGGCGCTTTCATTCGGATCGCCGTAGCCGATCATCTTGCCGGGACCGTCCACGCAAAGCTCGCCGGGCTCTCCGCAGGGCTGTATCTGCCCGCACGCGTCGACAACCTTCAGGCTGACGCCGGGAAGGGCGAGACCGGAACTGTGAATTTTTCGTTCCGATGGATCGCCGGGCCTTACCGTCGCACAAACACCGCAGCTTTCGGTCTGACCATAGCCGTTGAGCATCTCCACGTTGAAGAAATCTTCGCAGCGGCTGAGAAAAGGCGCCGGAACCGCGGCACCGCCGACGACAATCCTGCGAAGGGCAGAGAGATTCCGTCGCCGATGCGGATCAGCCTCCATCATGGCGGTAAGCATAGAGGGCACGCCGATAAAGCCGGTGCAACGCTCACGTTCCAGAATATCAAGCGCCTCGTCGGCCTTGAAAATATAGATGGGGAGGGTCGTGGTGCCGTTCATCAGCGCGCCCGGTGTGGAATTCCCGGATCCGCCGACATGAAACATTGGAAACCCGTGGCAGACCCTATCTCCCGCACCAAATCCCCACGCCGCGTAGGATAAAGTACCGATCGTTACGATCGGACCATGGGGTAACAGCGTCGGCTTGGGCAACCCGGTCGTCCCCGACGTATACTGAATCATTAGAAGATCGTCTGCCTGCACCTCCGGCAACGGACCGCTCAAGGAAACGAACGCCTCCATCCGGTCGACATCATCACCGATATGATACAGCCCACGAAGCCGGGGCAAGCTGCCCCTTACCTGTTCTATGATGGGGCGCATGGCTTCGCCGCCGGCGGTCCCGTCGTGGAAAACTGCGACGGCATCAGAAGCCGCCAGCGCGTATTCGAGCTCCGCTGCACGGTAAAGCGGATTCAGTGCAACGAGGACCATGCCCGCCTTGGCAATAGCGAATTGCAGCAGAATCCAGTTCGGGTGATTGGGTGCCCATATGGCTATGCGTTCGCCCGTGCGATAACCCGCGCCGATCAGCGCCTGGGCAAGTTTCGTCGAGCGTTCATGCAGCTCGGAAAACGACCAGCGGACCTCGGCAACGCTCGATTGACATGCGAAGACGACGGCCTCCGCATCAGGCCACCATGCAGCGGATCTGGCAAGCGCACGCCCGAGCGGGAGATGCTCACAGACTTCCGCCACCGCCGCATCGGCGGGCCAAAAGGATTGGCTGAGCGGCACGTTTCGCCTCCTCGCTTCCGGACAAGGTCCCGCTGGGAACTTCAAGGTCTCCGAAATAACGCGGGCAGACGGCTTCACGTGCTCGCATACGGCTCACCCTCATTCATATTCAGGTTCATGCGATTGCGGCGATGCGCACCGCGCATTTATAAGCTGTCACGGCCTCGCCCCCTCCCGCAGACCTGAGAAAATCGAATGGATGATCTACCCGACGCCATAAAGGACTGGATCGGCCGCGTGACGGTTGTTGTGGACCACGTTGTTACGGTGGAGCAGGGTCTCTGGACCAATTTCTGTGTCGCCATAGAAGACGGCAACCTCCTTTACTGGGATTATCCTGCATCGCGCGACCATACCGAAACCGTTATCGCGCCGCCCGCCATGCTACCGAGCTGGGCCATCGAACATGCGTGGACGCCTGGACGCGACCGACCGACAATGCGCACGCTGGAACTGCATTTCATGGTCAAGGACGCGCTTGGGCTGCGCAACGGAATCGTGACGGAAGTCGAACTTGAATTTCACGCGCCCCTGCGCGCGGGAGAATCCGTGCGCGCCGAACAGATTCTTCGCTCGGTCAGCGAGGAAAGGGAAACGCGGCTCGGCATCGGCCGCAACTGGGAAATCGACGTCGTCTACCGCAAGCCGGATGGGAGCCTTGCCGGTATCCAGCACCTTCATTTCCTCGCTTACGGGAAGCTCGATTCATGAACGAGACGATGAGAGGAACGATCGCTCCACAGGTGGGCGACAGGTTGCCCGAACTCGTGATCCGCATAACGCGAAAATTGATTATCGCTGGCGCCACAGCCAGCCGGGACTGGCAGCCCCAGCACCATGACAAGGACGCGGCGCAAACCGCGGGCCTCTCCGACATCATCATGAACAATTACACGCAGGCCGGCCTTATCAGCCGCTATGTAACCGATTGGAGCGGGCCTATCGGTCGCATCGGACGACTGAAATTCACGATGCGACGTCCGATCTATCCCGATCGTGATGTGCGTTTCGGCGGCAGCGTCGTTGCTGTCGACGGCGACGACGGCCAGATTTCCTGGGTCAAGGTGGATATCACTTTGAACGACGGTGATACGCTTCTGACGGCGGCATCCGTCAGGTTCGCTTTGCCTGCGTACATCAGCGCGAAATCGCCCTGGCATTGCCATCCGGCGGAGTGGCGTCCCTGAGGCCATGATCGAATAGGAAATGCGAGCGGCAACCGAGTTGAGGCGCTCTGAGGCAACCCGCACAGTCTGCATCGCAGTAAGCCCGCGGAGCCCTTAGAAGCGTATGGAATTAGACCTCTCAGCAGAACAGCTCCTGCTCCAAGATACGGTGCGCCAGCTCTGCGAGAATTGCTTTCCGCTGACCGCGCTGCGCAGAATCGAGACCGATCCCGACGGTCTTGACCGAACATTCTGGACGCAACTGTGCGAAATCGGCGTGCCTTCCATGCCCATCGCGGCCGAACATGGCGGCCTCGGTATGGGAATGCTCGATACAGCGCTCGTGTTCGAGCAACTGGGGCGTCAGCTGGCTACCACGCCTCTGTTGACGAGTTCGCTTACCGCCGCGTCTTTGCTGGCTTCATCGGAGCAAACGAAGAGCCGGGACCATTGGCTCGGCCTTATCGGTCAGGGCGGGATTGTATCGGTTGCGGCCGATGAACCAGACGGATCTTTGCATATTGCCGAAACCCGCACGTCGTTTGAGAGAACTTCGGATCGCATTCGTCTTTCGGGCGTAAAGCACTTCGTCCCGTTTGCCTCAATCGCGGAGGGCTTTCTCGTCCTTGCGCTCGATGCGACGAGCGGCAAGCCCGCGTTGGTGATGATTCCCCGCGATACATCCGGCATTACGATCCGACGGCAAGAAAATCTCGCGACCGAACCGTATTTCCGGATCGAACTCGCCGATGTCGAACGACCGACAGACGACGTTCTCGTGATGCATGATTTTCAGGAACACTGGCGGAAAACAAGCGCACGCGCTTACATCGCCATGGCGGCACAAGCCGTGGGAGCGGCGCGACATGCGCATGAAATCAGCCTCCGCTATTCAAAGGAACGGGAAGCGTTCGGTCAGCCGATCGGTGGCTTCCAAGCGATCGCCCACTATCTGGCCGATGGGATCGTGGAGATCGAGGGGTGTCAGACCCTCTTTCACCAGGCCGCGTGGCTGCATGACCAGGGATTAAGCTTTGAAGCGGCGGCAGCAATGGCGAAATTGCAGGCCGGGGCCATGTTCCGCCGCATCTCCGCCATGACCATCCAGATCCACGGAGGACTCGGCTACACGACGGAAGCGGATCCCCAGCTTTTCTTCCGCCGCGCCAAGCAGTGGCAGCTGCTGAATGGGGACGATTCCTTTCTTGAAGATGAGATCGCCAGGCTGACCATCGATACGGCATTCGCTGATGTTTGAGACAATCGACTATCGTGTCGAAAACGGCATTGCACTATTCCGCCTGAACCGGCCGGACCGTTCGAACGCCATCGACCAGCGCATGAACATGGAGCTGCCACAGGCGTGGGAGCGCTTCCGCACGGATCCATCGGCCATCGTCGCCATCGTGACCGGCAGCGGCGACAAGGCGTTTTGCACGGGCGCGGACCTGCACGACCTGCCCGCGCTCGACGATCAAGCGACGGCAGCGGACGCTATTCGCTGGACGAGTCTTCAAAACCGCGTCTGGAAGCCGGTCATCTGCGCCGTGAACGGCCTCACCGTGGGAGGCGGCCTGCACTTTGTCGCCGATTCCGATATCGTACTTGCGAGTCGTTCCGCCGAATTCTGCGACAGCCATGTCAGCGTCGGGCTCGTCTCAGGCTTGGAACCGATCACTCTGGCGCGGCGTATGCCGATGGAGGCAGTGCTGCGGCTCGCACTGGTAGGCCGCGACGAACGCATGACCGCCGAACAAGCGCTCCGCCTCGGCATGATCGGTGAGGTGGTGGAGGCCGACGCACTCATGCCCCGCGCCTTCGCAATCGCGCGCAGCATCACGAAGAACTCCCCGAGCGCCATGGCACGAACAAAGCGCGCGATCTGGCGTTCGCTCGAACTTCCCCTTCATGATGCTCTGGAACGCGCGTGGGAGGATATTGCCCGGCACAATCGGGAAGCCGATTTTGCCGAAGGCTGCGCAGCCTTTGCGGAACGGCGCAGCCCAATCTGGCAGCCATGGACCGGCGAAGACGCGGATGCATAATCCCCCCACCATATCCGTCGAACGGATCGGAAGCGTCGGCGTTGTCACATTCAACCGACCCGGTCGGCTCAATGCGTATACGCCCCATATGGGAGACGAACTGGTGGATGCCTTCCGCACCTTATCCGCCGATACGGCGGTCGGGGCGATCGTCGTTACCGGCTCGGGCCGCGCCTTTTGCGCGGGCGCGGATCGGGACTTTCTGAACGGACAGCCGAGCCGAACGGGCAAACAGATCGGCGAGGAACACTTTATCGCGGGCTTCGCCGAAGAGCTCTTCTCCTTGCACAAGCCCACCATTGCCGCCGTCAACGGCCCGGCCGTGGGGATCGGCGTGACCATGCTGCTGCCCTTCGATTTTCGGATCGCGGGAATGCGTGCCCGGTTCGGTTTCCCATTCGCCGGCCTGGGTTTGATGCCGGGCATGGGCTCCACCTATCTTTTGCCGGCGATCGTCGGCCCGGCACAGGCGAAACAGATCCTGCTTCTCGGCAAGACCATAAACGCGCAGGATGCTCTCGATATCGGCCTTGTCCATGAAGTTGTCGACGACAGCGCACTGTTCGACCACGCACTCGCGCTTGGCGTCCGACTGGCCGAGCACGACAGGTCTGTGCTCGCCGGATGCAAGCGCGCCTTGAATCACCAAAGCGTGGCCGCGCTCCGCGAAGCTGTTCAGCGGGAGCGGGAAGAAACCCGGCGTCTCGCAGAGAACCGGCCCCGCACCACGGATCGCGTCGACGGGAGGCCCTGCTCGTGATGCACGAAATCCCCTTTGACGACATTCCCGCGCTCGAGACGCGCATATCGAATGAATATGGCCCGTGGAGCGAGGCGCTCGATGTGCCGCAATCGATGATTTCTGCCTTCGCGGAAATGACCGGCGACCGGCAATGGATTCATGTCGATGTCGAGCGCGCCGCGAAAGAGAGCCCATTCGGCATCACCATCGCACACGGCTTTCTGGTGCTCGGGCTTTCCGCAGTCATCAAGAACAGCGCCGACTATGTAATCGTGGGTCATGGCAGCGCCCTCAACTATGGGCTCGAGAGGGTGCGCTTCATTGCCCCGGTTCCGGCCGGATCACGGATTCACGGGCGGACCCGCATGGTCCGTGTCGCTGAGGAAAAGGGCGGGACAATGCTGACCGTTCAGGTCGCGATTCACATCGTCGGCTCCGCGAAACCCGCGCTGTGTTTCGACTGGCTCCTCCTTTACCGGGGGTGAAGACAGGAACGACGATGATCGAGACCATTCCCCTGCCTGTCACAGACAATCCTGTTGACGCCGGTTTCTGGCGCGGTTGTCGCGACGGCAAGCTGCTGATCCAGTCTTGCATCGACTGCGGCCACGCACAGCACCCACCCCGCGCGATGTGTCCCGTCTGCCGGTCGACCGATCTCGGTTGGCGGGAGGCTTGCGGCACCGGGCATATCTGGTCGTTCACGGTCGCGCATCCGCCGCTTCTACCGGCCTTCGCAGCCATTGCGCCTTATGCCGTCGCCCTGGTTGAACTCGATGATTTCCCGGGCATCAGAATGGTCGGTGCGATGATGCCGGATGGCGCATCCGCGCTGGGTGGAGTCGATCCCGCGACGCTCTCCATCGGCGGTCCTGTGCGCGTCGGCTTCGTGTCGATGGCGGAGGACGTGGCCTTACCCTGTTGGACGCCCACGAACACGGCTCTTCCGAAGGACAGGATATCATGACAGTCAAAGCGCTCGGTTACATCGGCCTGGGGAGCAGAGATCCCGGCGCCTGGCTTCGTTTCGGGGTCGATATGCTCGGCATGATGCCGGCGCGAGCGATTCCCGGCGAGGGATGGGGCACCGCGGTTGACGGGCGCGTTCCCGGCGTCGCACGCGATGGCACCGTTTTTCTCAAGATGGACGACCGCCAATGGCGCATCGCCGTTCATCCGACCGACGGTAGCCGCGAGCTCCTGTATCTCGGCCTGGAACTGGATGACCATATCAGCCTCGAACGATGCGCCGTGGTGCTGCAGGACGAAGGCTATGCCGTCCGGCACGCCCGGCCGGAGGAAGCGCGATCGAGAGCGGTCACCGGCCTTTTCTTCTGCGAAGATCCGTCGGGCAACGCGCTCGAGTTCTTCTATGGGCCCACGACCGACTATAATTTCGCGTCTCCGGTTCCCGGGCAACGCTTCGTCGCGGGCCATCTCGGCCTTGGCCACGTCAACCTGTTCCTCGATCGGCAGGCCGCCTGCTTCGATTTTTACACACGCCTGCTGGGCTTCAAACTCTCGGACTACATCCGATACGGAGACGAGGCCGCGCTGCAATTCCTGCGCTGCAACCCACGTCATCACAGTCTTGCCATGCTGGATTTCGGCGTGGGCAATGTGTTGCAACACCTGATGGTCGAGATGGAAACCATTGACGATGTCGGCAAGGCCCTCGATCGCGCAAAACGTCTAGGCTTTCTGGTGGTGAGTGCGCTGGGGCGCCACCGGAATGACGGCACGCTCTCGTTCTACATGCGCTCGCCGGGGACGGTCGACGTGGAGATCGGTTGCGAGGGCAAGATTCTCGACGAAACCTGGGCAGCGAACGAATTTTGCGAGGGCGACGTCTGGGGGCATGACGGTCTTGTCGAAGCCGTGATCGAGTCCGGCGAGAATGCGCGCCGCCGCGCTGGGACCGGTTCGGAGTGAAGGCCGTGGGCAAGATCGACACCGACTATCGACTGGACGACCGTTATACACGAACTGGAGGCCGGGTTTTTCTGTCCGGCTCGCAAGCGCTTGTACGTTTGCCTATGATGCAACGGCAGCGGGATCTCGCTGCCGGCTTGAACACAGCAGGCTTCATCTCGGGCTACACGGGCTCCCCCCTCGGCGGTTACGACATCGCGCTTGCTCAGATTCCAGAACTGTTGGCCCGGCACCACATTCATTTCCAGCCGGCGATCAACGAAGATCTCGGTGCGACCGCCGTCTGGGGTTCGCAGCAAGTCCATCTGGCCGGGCAGGCACGCTACGACGGCGTATTCGGAATCTGGTATGGCAAGGGGCCGGGCGTCGACCGATCGGGAGACGCGCTCAAGCACGGCAGCTATTCCGGTTCCGCTCCGAAAGGCGGGGTGCTCGTTCTCGCGGGCGATGACCACGGCGCGAAATCATCCACGATCGCGCATCAGAGCGACCACGCCTTTATCCATTTTGCCATGCCCTACTTCAATCCGGCAACGGTGCAGGATTATCTGGATTACGGTCTGCACGGGTTCGCCCTCTCCCGCCATTCGGGATGCTGGGTGGGCATGAAGTGCGTCACCGACACGATTGAAAGCAGCGCATCGGTTGATGTCGATCCCGATCGCATTCGTATCGTTTTGCCGCAGGTTGATGCGGGCGGGACGGGGCTCAACACGCGCTGGGGCGTTCCCGCGCTCGTTGCGGAGAAACGACAGTATCAAGAACGGCTTCCTGCCGTGCTCGCCTACGTCAAGTTGAACGGTCTCAACCGCACAGTTGTGGCGTCCCCTGCCCCACGTCTGGGCATCGTTACCACCGGGAAGGCTTTCCTCGACGTGATGCAGGCGCTTGAAGACCTCGGGCTCAGCCTGATGGATTGCGAAACCATCGGCCTTTCCGTCTTCAAGATCGCAATGCCGTGGCCGCTGGAATCCTCTTCACTTATCGACTTCGCCGTGAACCAGCAGGAACTGCTCGTCATCGAAGAGAAACGCCCGGTCATCGAGGAGCAGATCGCCCGGCTGTTGGTAAACCTCACACAGCGGCCCCGCCTTTTCGGCAAGCAGGACGAAAATGGGTTGCCGCTGGTGCCTGCCGAGGGCGAACTCGCTCCGCGCCTCGTCGCAAAGATCATCGGTGAAAGGATCGCCGCGCTTACAGGGGACGAGCGCGTTTCGCGCGCGCTGGATCGGATCCGGCGGGCAGATGCCGACACTGCGACCTCCGGGGCTTCGCTTGTCCGCCTGCCCAGCTTTTGCGCAGGCTGTCCGCACAATCGGTCTACCAAGGTGCCGGAAGGCAGCATGGCATTCGGTGGGATCGGCTGTCACGGCATGGCGACATTTCTCCCCGAACGCAGCACCCCGACTTTGTTCCAGATGGGCGGCGAAGGGGCATCCTGGATCGGAATGGCTCCCTTCACAGAGCGACCGCACATCTTCCAAAATCTCGGTGACGGAACCTACTATCACTCGGGCTTGCTGGCGATCCGCGCCGCAGCCGCGGCGAACGTCAACATCACATACAAGATCCTGGTCAACGACGCGATCGCGATGACCGGTGGCCAGGAAATCGCGGGCAAGATGCGGGTCGACGTTTTGACGCGCCAACTGGAAGCCGAGGGCGTCCGGGCCATCGCGGTGGTATCCGATCAGCCAGAATCCTACCCAAAGGATGCGATCTTCGCGCCGGGCACCACCATCCATCATCGACGCGAACTGGACGACGTGCAGCGACGGCTGCGCGGCGTTTCGGGCGTCACCGCGATCATTTATGATCAGAACTGCGCGACCGAACTGCGCCGCCGCCGCAAACGCGGCCGGGCTGTCGATCCGGACCACCGCCCTTTCATTAACAGCCGGGTCTGCGAAGGCTGCGGTGACTGCTCGGTACAGTCCAACTGCATCGCCATCGAACCGGTCGAGACGGATTTCGGACGCAAGCGGCGCATAAACCAGTCCGCCTGCAACAAGGATCTTTCCTGCCTCGACGGCTACTGCCCAAGCTTTGTGACCGTCAAGGGCGGTCGCCTGCGGAAACGGGCCGGCTCGGGTTCTATGTCCAATGGCGAGCATATCGCCGCGACCCTGCCGATACCGGCGTGCGCGCCGGTCGAAACGCCTTTCAATCTGTTGATTACGGGCATCGGCGGATCAGGCGTGGTGACGCTCGGCGCCATTCTGGGGATGGCCGCTCATCTCGAAGGCAAGGGAAGCTCGGTTCTGGATGTGACGGGACTTGCCCAGCGCAATGGCCCCGTCACCAGCCACGTACGCATCGGGGCTTCCCCCGATGCCCTTCACGCGACCCGCATAGGCCAGGCCGATCTCGTGATCGGGAGCGATATCGTGGTGACCGCCAGCCCTGCCGTGCTGAACATCCTTTCGCCGGGGCACACGCGCGCCATCATCAACAATCATGTTTCGCCGACATCCGATTTCGCTACCAATCCCGACCTCAATCTCTCCGCCGGGGCCATGGAGGAGATGATCCAGACGCGCGCGGGCGAGGTAGAATTCATTGAAGCGAACAGGATCGCTTATACTTTGATGGGCAATGAAGTTGCGGCCAATCTCATGCTCGTGGGCTATGCGGCGCAGCGCGGCTGGCTGCCGATTTCGATCGCAGCGATCGATCGCGCGATCGCACTCAACGACGCATCCGTGGAGATGAACCGGCAGGCGTTAGCGTGGGGACGAATCGCGGCGGTGCAGCCCGAGCGGCTTTCGAGCCTCGTCTCACCGGCTCCCGAAAATCGTGAAAGCACAAATGTCGAGCAGATCGTCGAACGAAATGTCGCGGAGTTGTGCGCCTACCAGAATGCCCGTTATGCTGAACGCCATCGCCATCTCGTCACCATCGCCCGCACGGCAGAGACGCGGCTGGGCGCGGACAGCACGGCATTCACGCGAGCGGTCGCCAAGAACCATTTCAAGCTGCTCGCGTACAAGGACGAATACGAAGTCGCCCGGCTGCTGACCGGCACCGCGTTCGCGGCCACGCTCTCCGAGACATTCGATGGCGAATTCCAGATCGAATATAATATGGCTCCGCCTTTCCTGCAGCGGCGCGATCCGCGAACAGGGCGTTATCCCAAGCGCCGTTTCGGCGCATGGATGACGCCGGTTCTGAAACTTCTGGCCCGCGGCAAAGGGCTGCGCGGCACGGTTTTCGATCCCTTCGGCTATGCCGCCCACCGCCGTGCGGAGCGGGCACTGATCGTCGAATATGAACGCGATATTATCACGTTGGCCGATGAACTGACGCCGGATCGCCTCGCGCTGTCCGTGGAAATCGCGTCCCTGCCGGAAGGGATACGCGGCTTCGATACGGTGAAGGAGGCGTCAATGGTTGAGGCGCGGCAGAAGAAGCGCTTGCTCGAACAGGAACTGGAGGGTGCGGTGAACACCGCCGCGCGGCAGAACGATGGAAAACAGCATGAACAGGCTTGAGGGCAAGGCCGCCGTTGTCACGGGCGGAGGACGCGGAATCGGACGCGGCCACTGCCTGCAGCTCGCCGCCGCGGGCGCGAAGGTAATCGTCAACGATATGGACGAAGAGGTTGCCGAAACCGTCGTCACGGAGATTCGCGGGGCGGGCGGGATCGCGGAAAGCGGCGTGATCGGTATCGATAGCCGGGCAGGCGCCGAAGCGCTGATCGCGCGATGCATCGACCACTTTGGCCATATCGACATTCTCGTCAACAATGCCGGCAACTTGCGCGACCGAACGTTCCTCAGAATGACGGACGAAGAGTTCGATGCGGTCTGGACGGTTCATGTCAAGGGCACCTT
>NZ_JACESP010000031.1 GCF_013911755.1 Sphingosinicella sp. | reverse complement strand
CCTTGGCGCTGCGGGTCGGCGACAGGTAGAAATCGATCGTGTCGCCCCGCTTGTCGACTGCCCGGTACAGGTAGGTCCACTTGCCCCGCACCTTGACGTAGGTTTCATCCAGGCGCCAGCTCGGATCAAAGCCACGCCGCCAGAACCAGCGCAGCCGCTTCTCCATCTCCGGGGCGTAGCACTGGACCCAGCGATAGATCGTCGTATGGTCGACCGAAATGCCGCGTTCCGCCAGCATTTCCTCAAGGTCGCGATAGCTGATCGGATAGCGACAATACCAGCGCACCGCCCACAGGATCACATCACCCTGGAAATGGCGCCACTTGAAATCCGTCATCGTTCCGTCCGTCCAATCTCCGCCAAGCATGCTCAAGCTTCACGATTTTTGCAACAGAGCCCGTTCACGTTTACTGGCACTGATGCGGACAGCATAGTCCTGATCGCCGGCGGGGTGGGTATCACGCCGATGATGTCGGTTCTGCGCTATCTTACCGACACCGCGTGGGCAGGCGATATTTTCTTCCTCTATGGTGCGCGTTCGACAGAGGAATTCGTGTTCCGCGATGAGATAGAGCGCATGGAGCAGCGCTTCTCCAACCTGCACGTCATTGCCGCGATGGAGCGATCGCCCGGTACCGTGTGGATGGGGCCCACAGGACCGATCACACGGGAAATGTTGACTGCAGCAGTGCCCGACATTACGCGACGCCGCATCCACCTGTGCGGGCCGCCCGGCATGATGGCTGCCATGCGCAAGGAGCTCGCCGAGCTCGGCGTGCCCGAAGCCCAGCTCTACACCGAAGCCTTTGGGCCCGCTTCGCTGCCTCAGGATTCCGCCGAACTCGAGGTCAAGCCCGCGCCGGCGCGGCAGCCGGCATCGCCCTCCGTTGCAGCAACGACGATCACCTTCTCCGTTTCTGGGGTTTCGGCCGCACTGCCTGTGGATCAGACGGTGTTGGAAGCAGCGGAGGGTGCCGGCGTGGAGATCCCCTATGCGTGCCGTGCTGGCGAATGTGGGGTTTGCGTCATCAAGCTCCTCGCCGGTGATGTGACCATGGACGTAGAGTCAGGTCTCGCCGCTTCTGACAAGGCCGACGGCTATATCCTGGCGTGCCAGGCCAAGAGCACCGGCCAACCGCTCGTCGTGGAAGCCTGATGCGGGAGCGCGGCGACATCCTTATGGGGCTTCTGGTCGGCTTCCTCCTTGTCTTCCCGCTGGGCTATCTCGTGCATGTCTCGCCCCGCTTCCCCGGCAGCCTGGTCGGAGGCCTGACCGGCATTGCCGCGACCGTGCTGATGCTTCTCACGCTGCCCTATGTGGCCGTAAAGCACGTCAAGTGGATCGAACGCGCCTTAACGCGCTACATCAGTAAGCCGACCCTGCTCGCCATTCACGCCTATTCCGGAGTTCTGGCGCCGATCTTCGGGCTGGTGCATGCCGCGCACAAGTTCGAGAGCCCCCTTGGCGTGATGCTGACCGGCGTCCTTCTGTTAACCGTCCTAAGCGGGTTCATCGGCCGCTATCTTCTCGGGCAGATCGCCAGAGCGCTGCGCGGTCGTCGATCTGAGCTTGCCTCTCTTCAGTCGGCCTTTCTCAATCTTCCGGCGCCCCCTCCCGATCTCGCCTCCGAGGTTCCGGTTTCGGGTTGGAAACGCTACTTCTTCGTGTCCGGCAGCATTCCGGCTCCAACATCCTCCGAAAGAAAAGAGGTGCTCGCCGCCGCGTTAGCCGACACCGAATTTGCGATCCGCGCGGAGGAGGCGACCAACGCTCTCTTCGCGAAATGGCGACTGCTGCATATCGTGCTGGGCAGTATCGTTTATGGCCTGCTCGTGGTTCACATCGGTGCGGCGATCTATTTCGGGTTGCGCTGGCTGTGATGCGGAGCAAAGCGCTCCTTGCAGTGTTCGTTTTGGCACTGCTTGCCATGATCACTGCCGTTGCGACCCGTTCGAGCGCTCCGGCGAGCGCAGGTCTGGTTGAGCGTCTGGTGGCGCCAGGCCCGCTGTCTGGCGCGCACCAATCCTTCGCTGCCCAGTGCACGACATGTCATACGCCGTTGAAGGGCGTCGAAAGCAAGACGTGCCTCAGCTGTCATGTGATGACGGATTTCGGAAACAAGCTATCCACGCAATTCCATGCCAAAGCGAAGGAATGCACCTCCTGCCACGTCGAACACGAAGGCGACCAGGGCATCGTCCGCATGAATCATCAGGCGCTGCTCGATCCCAAGGTCTGGCGCCAAGGGCAAAGTTCCACGCCAGTTAGTCCGCACGGCCTGGGTCCCGAAGCCGCTCTTAACTGCGCAAGCTGTCATTCCATCCGCGACCCCCATCTCGGCGCGTTTGGTTCCGATTGTGCGAGCTGCCACACAACGAACAGCTGGCAGATTGCGAACTACCGACACCCGTCGGTAAATTCCACTCAGTGCTCGCAATGTCACAAGGCTCCGCCCAGCCACTACATGGAGCATTTCAGCATGGTGTCGCAGCGTGCGGCCGGAGAGAAAGCACGGGTCGAACAATGTTACGCCTGCCATACGACGGATAGCTTCAACAATATCCGGCGCAGAGGATGGTATGATCACCATTGATGCGGACTGGCTGGACGGGTTCTTCAGGCTTGCCGTCGTCATTCTTGAATTGGCCGGCACGTTGACGATCCTGACCGGTGCGACGTTGGCAACCATCCTGTTCGCCAACCGTGCGCTCCGCGGCGATCGAACGGCTGCCTATGGCTCGTTTCGGTCCGCGCTGGGTCGAAGCATTCTCCTGGGTCTGGAATTCCTGGTCGCCGGCGACATCGTGAAATCACTGGTGATCAATCCAACGCTGGACGACCTGATCGTACTCGCGGGTCTTGTGCTCGTCCGCACCTTCCTCAGCATTTCGCTCGGCGTCGAGATCAATGGGCATTGGCCGTGGGAGGACACGCGCATGGCACGGGACAAGCAGGGCAAGGGTCCATGCGAAGCAGCGCGGCGTGATCCTTGACCAATTTGCGGGGGCGGGGCTGCGGTTATGAATAAGATATCGGAGGCACATCATGATTGAACGACGAGGCGTATTGGGAGGCGGCGCCGCACTAGCGATAGGCGCTGCCCTGGCGCGACCGGCGGCCGGGCAACAGCATCAGATGACAAACATGGAAAACTCTATGGAAGACTGCATCGACCTGTGCATCGCTTCACATCGAATGTGTCTCACGACAGTAAATTATGCGATGAAGCGGGGAGGGGCGCTTGCTTCGCCCGCGATGTTGGCGATGCTCGCGGACTGCGCAGAACTGTGCCAGACCACGGCGAATTCCATGCTGCGCGGATCGCCTCTCCACCAGGTCCTTTGCCAGGCCTGTGCCGAAGCCTGTGCACGTTGCGCGGACGAGTGCTCGCACCATCAGGCCGACCAGCAGATGGTCCGCTGTGCCCAGACTTGCCGAACCTGCGCAGAGGGTTGCCGCACCATGGGGGCGATGGGCCATTGAAGCGCGGTTCGATTCGTAACTTACGTATTCAGCCCGCGCATCCGTGGTGGCATTCGGGATTGAAGCACTCGGCAAGCCGACAACGGCTTACGCGCGCCGTAGACAAAAATGGAGAACTCGAAATGCGCAGGATTACGACCTTCACGGCAGCTGCTGGCATACTGATGCTTGGTACAGTGGCGGCGTTCGCGGATGAGCCACCAAAGGCGGCGCAAGCCGCAAAACCCGCAGCGCCCCCGCCCGCCCAAAGCCATGCGCACAAGCAAGGAATGGAGCACGGTGGTCAGGACATGCACGACCGGATGATGAAGGACCATCGGGAAGGTATGCAGAACATGCCGAATCACTCTGGCTCGTCGGGAAGCGCGAACGGACCCAGTCAGCCTGCTCATGCAGCCCCCCCTCCCAAGGCAAGCGGCAGTGGATGCTGCATGGACAAGGACATGGGCAAGCCCATGAAGCCTGCCGATAAGCCGATGCCCATGAACCACATGTGAGAATTCAGCCCCCGCCCCATCCCCCCCGCCGGGCTGATGGCCCGCCGCAGCGTTGTGGCGGGCCAATTCCTTGTCGGATCTGAGAGACACTTATCTCGAGGTTCTTGCGGCCGGATCGATGTGCAGCACCACTTGTGGTCAATGGAGGCGGGCGGCAGACCGAGCCCTGTCAGTTCCCCGCAAGGAAGCCGTAGACTTATGGTACAAGCATGACAGCTGCTGGTGCTGCCGAGCAGGCAAATATCGACTGTTCGTGTGTAACTCTTAACATTGATGACCTGGGATATCGGCTTGACTTGGCAGTTGGTCGCGCCGGGTTCGGCGCGTCGCTAATGAAAACGCATCCGCATTTGTTTGCGGCATCGCCCGTTTTTATGGCCGCTCCGACACTGGCTGACATGAAGCGGGTCGTCGATGCCGTCGAGGCAGTCGTGCGCATTCCTGGCTACCGGGAGGTCGTGCTGGGCTGTGGACTGCCTTGAGAAACTTGGTCCAATTCTGGAGAGAGCCCTGCGGGGCATGAGAATTGGAGAATAGTATGGGACGTCAGCGATTTACGCCGGAGCAGATCATCGCGAAGCTGCGTGAGGTGGATGTGATTGTCGGTCGAGGCGGGACCGCCGTCGAGGCTTGTCGGCAGATCGGGATTGCCGAACAGACGCTGTATAGGTGGCGTAAGGAATATGGCGGCCTGAAGGTCGACCAGGTGCGTCGGCTGAAAGATCTGGAGCGAGAAAATGCGCAGCTGAAGAAGCTGGTCGCGGATTTGGCGCTGGACAAGGCGATCCTGCAAGAGGCGTCGAAGCTGACTTTTTGAGTCCCTCCCGTCGCCGTGAAGCGATCGAGCAGGTCCGCCGGGTTCTTCCGGTATCGGAGCGGCGGACCTGCCGTGTTCTGGTTCAGCATCGTTCAACGCAGCGACATCGTCCCAAGGACGATGCCGACGAACGGGATCTGACGGCCGACATCATCGCGCTGGCTAGGGATTATGGCCGGTACGGCTATCGCCGTATCCATGCCTTGCTCGGCCATGCAGGCTGGCAGGTCAGCTTGTCGGTAGTGGAACGCATCTGGCGGCGGGAGGGTCTTAAAGTGCCGAAGAGGCAACCGAAACGACGTCGGCTCTGGCTGGGCGATGGGTCGTGCATAAGGTTGCGGCCACAGCATCGCGGGCATGTGTGGTCTTACGACTTCGTCGAGGATAAGACGCGCAACGGACGCAAGTTCCGGATGCTCAATATCATCGACGAGTTCAGCCGCGAATGTCTGGCGATGGTGCCGCTGCGACGGTTCCGGTCCAACGACGTGATCGACGTGTTGGCCGACCTGTTCATCGAGCATGGGCCGCCTGAACATATCCGGTCCGATAATGGTCCCGAGTTCGTTGCCCATGCGGTGCGCGAATGGTTGGGCAGGCTCGGCGTCACCACACTCTACATCGAGCCGGGAAGCCCCTGGGAGAATGGCTATATCGAGAGCTTCAACGCCCGTCTGCGTGACGAACTGCTCAATGGCGAGATCTTCTACAGCCTTGAGGAAGTCCGCTGTGTCACCGGCTGGTGGCGCGATCATTACAACCGACTGCGCCCGCACAGCAGCCTTGGCTACCGCCCTCCAGCTCCGGAAACGATTAAGATGCCAGCCTGGCCGCTCGGCTCCGCTACGCTCCGCCTCCCGCCCAAGCTGGCATCAGAAATCCAGATCAGCTAACTATGCAACCGGACCAATCATCGCGGGCAGTCCACGTTCCCGGGTTCATTCCGCGCCTGGGACGCGTGCACTCCTGATGAAGGCACTGCACCACACCGGGGGCATGCGGTGGGCGCGCAATATACTTCTGACCACCGGCGCGCCGATGGCCATCCAGCTCACAAGAAGGACCAAAGGATGAATCAGCCTGGCGCACACCACCATCATCATCAGCGTGAAACGGATGCGGTTGGGACTGGGGCCGCTCTTGTCCAAGCATCCGGTTCTACCCATGCCGATCATGCCGGCGGCCACGATCATGGCGCGATGATCGCCGATTACCGGCGTCGCTTTTGGGTGACTTTAGTCCTGACGCCGCCCGTGCTGCTCTTGTCGCCAATGATTCAGCATTGGCTCGGCCTTGCCGGGACCATCGTCTTTCCCGGCGATGGGCTTTTGCTCTTCGCGCTCTCCACCATCGTCTATGTCTATGGCGGCTGGCCGTTCCTGACGGGCTTCGTCTCCGAGCTGCGCAAGAAGCAGCCCGGTATGATGACCCTGATCGCGCTAGCGATCTCGGCCGCCTATTTCTTCTCCGCGGCCGTCACCTTCGGCTTCCCGGGCGAAGCTTTCTATTGGGAGCTGGTTACGCTGATCGGCATCATGCTGCTCGGCCACTGGATCGAGATGCGCTCGGTCATGGGTGCTTCGAGAGCGCTAGAGGAATTGGTACGCCTCTTGCCGGATGTGGCGACCCGCATCGACGCCAACGGCTCCACCCACGACGTCCCCATAGCGGCGCTCGCGCCCGGCGACCGCGTGCTTGTGCGTCCCGGCGCCAAGGTGCCGGTCGACGGCGTGATTATCGAGGGCGTCTCCGGGTTCAATGAAGCGATGTTGACGGGCGAGTCCAAACCGGTCTCCAAGGGTGTCGGCGAAGCGGCGATCGGCGGTGCCATCAACGGCGCCGGGGCCGTTACGATCGAGGTGACCGCCACCGGCGACAAGACCTATCTCGCTCAGGTCATTGACCTGGTGAGGAAGGCACAGGCGACCCGGTCGCGTACCCAGGACCTCGCCAACCGCGCCGCCGCCTGGCTCACCTATATCGCGCTCGTGGTCGGCATCGGCACGCTAGTTGTCTGGCTGCTGCTCGGCCAGACAACCAGCTTCGCCATCGAGCGAATGGTGACGGTGATGGTGGTTGCTTGCCCTCACGCTCTCGGGCTCGCCGTGCCGCTGGTAGTTGCGGTCAGCACATCGCTCAGCGCCGGCAATGGCCTCCTCATCCGCGACCGCGCCGCGTTCGAGCGTGCCCGCAATCTCAACGCAGTCGTGTTCGACAAGACGGGCACCCTGACTGAGGGCCGGTTCGGAGTCAGCGACATCGTTCTGATCGGCGAAGGGGATGAAAATTTGGAGCTCGCGTTCGCAGCGGCGGCTGAAAGCCAGTCCGAACATCCGATTGCGCACGGCATCGTCGCGGAAGCGAAGGATCGAGGCCTCAGCTGGCCGAAGGCGAGCGAGGTGCGCAACATCACCGGCGAAGGGATCGTGGCGAATGTCGATGGAGAAGATATCCGCATCGTCAGCCCCGGTCATCTCTCTCGCACCAGCAAGGAAATCTCCCATCCACGTCTAAAGAAGCTCGAGAATCAGGGTAAAACCGTTGTCGTCCTGGTGCGCGGCGGCGCGCCACGCGCTCTGTTCGCGCTCGCCGACATCGTGCGACCGGAATCGAAGCAGGCGATCACCGAGCTCAAATCGCTCGGCATTGACTCGATCATGCTCACCGGTGACGCGCGCGGCGTCGCCCAGGCGGTTTCGGAAGAACTGGGCATCACGGAATATTTCGCGGAGGTTCTGCCCAACGAGAAGTCGGAGAAGATCGAGGAGCTGCAATCGCGCGGCCTTGCAGTCGCGATGGTGGGCGACGGCGTGAACGACGCCCCCGCGCTGGTGGTCGCTGATCTCGGCATCGCGATCGGCGCGGGAACCGACGTGGCGGTGGAATCCGCAGACATCGTCCTGGTGCGCAGCGACCCGAGCGACGTCGTGGCCATCATCGGCCTGTCGCGAGCCACCTATCGCAAGATGGTGCAGAACCTTCTGTGGGCAACCGGCTACAACACGGTCGCGATCCCGATGGCGGCGGGGATCACGTTCGGCACCGGCTTTCTGATGACGCCGGCGGTGGCGGCCGCGCTGATGTCGGTGAGCACAGTCATCGTCGCCCTCAATGCGCAGTTGCTGCGCTTCTACAGAGGGCGGCGGGGAGCAGAGGCGTGATCAGATGCGTGTGATTTTTCCCCTGACGGGCAATGAAGCCTTCGCCCAGGCGATTGCCGAAGTCGGCGGCTTCGAGCTGGGCGTTCTTGAGACGCGGCGTTTCCCCGACGGCGAGAGCTATGTGCGCCTGCTAACCGATGTCCGCGGCAAGTGTGTAGATCTGGTCTGTAGCCTCGCGAACCCGGACCAAGGCTTCCTCGGTCTGGTGTTTACCGCGGACGCGGCCCGCGACCTTGGCGCGAGCGAGGTCACGCTGGTTGCGCCCTATCTCTCCTATATGCGGCAGGACCGCCGCTTCCAGCCTGGCGAAGCGATCTCCTCGAGGAGCTTCGCGCGTCTCGTTTCGGCCACGTTCGACCGGCTGGTAACGGTCGATCCGCATCTGCATCGCTATCCGGCGCTGTCATCGCTCTACACGATCCCAGATATCACGCTGCAAGCTGCACCCGCGCTCGCCGACTGGATCGCGGCAAATGTCGAGGCGCCCCTTCTGATCGGCCCCGATGAGGAGAGCGAACAGTGGGTCTCGGCGATCGCGGCGCGCGTCGGCGCTCCGTTCACGGTGCTCAGAAAGGTCCGGCACGGCGATCGCCGCGTCGATGTAGAGATTCCCGATCTCGGCGCGTGGCGCGGGCGTCAGCCGGTGCTCGCCGACGATATCGCCTCGTCGGGCCGCACGATGATCGAAGCGGCAAGCAAGCTGGCGCTTCAAGGGTTCACCAAGCCGGTCTGCGCCGTCATTCATGCCATCTTCGCCGAGGATTCCTATGAGCGCCTTGCCACTCTTTCGAGCCGCATCGTCTCGTCCGATGCGGTGCCACATCCGACGAACGCGATCGGCCTCGCGCCGCTTGTCGCCCGCGCGCTCGCGCAAGCCCATGTGGGCACAGCAAACCTCATTCGCCATCGTCGACCGCCCGAGCCCCTCGACAAGGTCGACCGCGCGGGTTTCGACTCCTTCCCCGCCAGCGACCCGCCGCCCTGGACGGCAGGCTGATCCGTCACGCTCATCCTGACAATGACAAGAACAGGCGACGATGACCCAATCAGATACCTTTGAAACGTGGCGCAAGGGTTTCCGCGCCATGCTGTCCGCCATTTGCTCAACCTGGCCGCCTCTCGCCGAAAGCGCCGCGCGGCTGCTCGGTCGGTCCCGCAATGAGTTTCTCTCTCCCGCCGAATGCGCTGCCATCAATGGTCGCGGCGATTCCTACGACCTCATCACGCCCCCGCCGGCGAACTCAAAGGCTGCATTATGCTCACCATGACCTCGCTTGGCGCCGCCGGAACCGTCACCGGTTCGAAGCATCTGCTGGAGCACGACGGCAAGCGCATCCTGATCGACTGCGGCCTGTTTCAGGGCATGAAAAATCTGCGCGAACTCAATTGGGAGCCGCTACCGGTCCCGCCCGCCAGCATCAATGCAGTCATTCTCACCCATGCCCATCTCGACCATTCCGGCTATCTGCCGCGCCTCGTGCGCGACGGCTTTCGCGGTCGCATTTATGCGACCGCGGCAACGCGCGACGTGGCCGCGCTCATTCTCAAGGACAGCGGCTATCTCAACGAAAAGGACGCCGATTTCCTCAACCGCATCGGGGCCACGCGGCACAAGCCGGCGTTGCCGCTCTATGGCGTGCGCGATGCCGAGCGTGCGATCGAGTCCTTTACGCCGGTTCAGTTCTCCAAATCCACCGAACTTCCGGGCGGCGCGAGGGTCACCTTTCGCCATGCCGGGCACATCCTCGGCGCCGCGACAGCCGATATCGAATGGGGCGGCCAGCGTATCGTCTTCTCCGGCGATCTCGGTCGCTATTCCGATCCCTTCATGCTGGACCCGGAGGCGGTCGCCCAAGCCGACTACGTCGTGATCGAGTCGACCTATGGCAACCGCATTCATGACCCGACCGACGCCGCCGAAGCGCTGGGCGCAGTCGTCGAACGCACCGTCCGCCGCGGCGGGACGGTCATCATCCCGGCCTTCGCTGTCGGACGTGCGCAGGCACTTCTCTACTATCTCTGGAAGTTGCGGGAAGCGGGCCGACTGAAGAACGTGCCGATCTATCTGGACAGCCCGATGGCCATCAGTGCGTCCGACTTGCTATGCGAACATCTCGGCGATCATCGACTGACGCCACAGGTTTGCCGCGACGCCTGCGATATCGCGACCTATACGCGCGAGGTCGAGCAATCGAAGGCAATCACCGCCAGCCCCTATCCCAAGATCGTCATTTCTGCGAGCGGCATGGCGACCGGCGGCCGCGTGCTTCATCACCTCAAAGCGTCCGCGCCCGATCAAAAGAACACTATCCTTTTCTCCGGCTTTCAGGCTGCGGGAACGCGCGGTCGCGCGATGCTCGAAGGTGCGCGCGAGATAAAAATCCATGGCCAGTGGGTTCCGATCGAGGCGGAAGTCGCTGATCTGCCAATGCTTTCGGCTCATGCGGATGCCAATGAGCTGATGCGCTGGCTTTCGGGATTTCAGCGTCCGCCGAAGCGCGTCTTCATCGTGCACGGCGAGGCGCAGGCCTCGGAGGCGCTGCGCTCACGCATCGACCAGGAGCTTGGATGGGATGCCGTCGTTCCGCGCCAGGCGCAGATGTTCGAACTATGACGAGGCCCGATCCCGGCGCTATTGTCCAGCCGACGTTGCGTGCACGGCGCCTCGGTCTCCACACGCAGCACCAGCCGGTCGTCCTCATGCGCACGGACTGCCACGTCTGTCTCGCCGAGGGACTGGCCGGGCGGCCCCAGGTGTTGCTTTCGGCCGCGGGCCGGGAGGTGCGGGCTGCGCTCTTTCAGGTCGAAGGGAACAGCTTGCTCGGGCCGGATGAGGCCGCCCTTTCGGAAACCGCCTGGGAAATGCTCGGTGTCACCGAAGGCGCTCCGATAGCAGTCACGCATGCGCCGGCGCTCGAGTCGCTCGCCAGTGTGCGCAGCCGCATCTACGGGCATCGCCTCAATGCAGCTGCATTCGCCTCCATCGTCGGCGATGTCGCAACCGCGCGCTACACCGACGTGCACCTCGCCGCCTTCCTGACCGCGAGCGCAGTGCTGCCGCTCGACGAGGAGGAAACAATCGACCTCACCGCAGCGATGATCGGGGTCGGCGACCGCCTGTCATGGGATGCCCCGGTCGTGGTCGACAAGCATTGTGTCGGCGGCCTGCCGGGCAATCGCACCACACCGCTCGTCGTGGCCATTGTTGCTGCGAACGGCCTCATCATGCCGAAAACCTCATCGCGCGCGATTACATCGCCTGCCGGGACCGCCGACACGATGGAGACGCTCGCGCCGGTCGATCTTGATATTGCCGCGCTGAAGCGCGTCGTCGAGCAGGAAGGCGGCTGCATCGTCTGGGGTGGCGCGATCCACCTCAGCCCGGCCGACGACAAGTTCGTGCGGATCGAGCGCGAGCTCGACATCGACACCGAGGGCCAGCTCATCGCCTCGGTCCTGTCGAAGAAGATCGCTGCAGGCTCGACCCATGTGGTCATCGACATTCCGGTGGGGCCGACCGCCAAGGTGCGTAGCGAAGAGAATGCACGGCACCTTGCCGAGCGCATGCGCATGGTGGCCGAGCGCTCAGGCTTGGAGGCGCGCTGCCTGCTCACCGATGGCACCCAGCCCGTCGGGCGCGGCATCGGACCCGCACTGGAAGCACGCGACCTGCTTGCGGTGCTGCGCAATGCGCCCGGGGCGCCGGACGATCTGCGCCGCCGCGCCGCATCGCTTGCCGGCGTGGCGCTTGAGATTGGTGGCAAGTCTGAACCGGGCAAGGGCGCGGCTCTCGCGCTCAAGACATTGGCGGATGGACGCGCCTGGACCAAGTTCCAGGCGATCTGCGAGGCTCAGGGCGGCATGCGCGCGCCTCCGCTGGCCGCGCAGACCCACCCCATCGTCGCCGACCGCGCGGGGCGCGTCGTCCATATCGACAATCGCAAGCTGGCGCGCCTTGCCAAGCTGGCCGGGGCTCCGGACGTCAAGGCCGCGGGCATCTTCATGGAGGCTCGTCTCGGTCAGGATGTGGAGCGGGGCCAACCGCTGCTGCACGTCCATGCCGAGACCGCCGGAGAGCTCGCTTACGCGCTCGATTATGCCGTAGCTGCGGGTGACATCATTCGGGTAGAAACATGAGAGAGACGACCCGAACCTATAGTGGGAGCATGACAAAGATGACCCAGCACGATCCAGTTCGTGTCGCGATCAACGGCTACGGTGTTATCGGCAAGCGGGTGGCAACCGCCGTTTTGGCGCAGAAGGACATGCGGCTTGCCGGAGTGGTGGACATTGCCACGGACTGGCGGCTGCGCCCGCTTGAAGAGCAGGGAATCGATCTTTACGCAGCCTCGTCCGAACATGCCCAGACGATGCGGGGCGCTGGCTTCACCATCGCCGGTACGCTCGACGCGCTCCTCGGACAGGTCGATGTGGTGGTGGACTGTACGCCCAAACGCATCGCCGCGCAGAATGCAGAGATCTATCGGGCAAACGGCCGCAAGTTTATCGTTCATGGTGGTGAGAAGCACGATGTCACGGGACACTCCTTCGTCGCTGAGGTTTCGTTCGACAGCGCGGCAGGACGAGCGGCGACGCGGGTGGTATCCTGCAACACGACCTCGATCGTGCGCACTCTGACAGCGCTCAAACGGGCAGGGCTCCTGAAGCGTGCTCGCGGCACTCTCCTACGACGGGCCACCGACCCGTGGGAAAGTCACTTGGGCGGCATCATGAACACTCTCGTCCCCGAACCTGACATCCCCAGTCACCAGGGGCCGGATGCTCAAAGCGTGGATCCCCAGCTCGATGTCGTGACGATGGCGGTCAAAGTTCCCCAAACGTTGGCGCATCTTCACTATTGGTCGGTACTGTTGACCCGGAACGCGAGCAAGGAAGAGGTGCTCGACGCGTTTCGGGCTTCGTCCCGCATTGCCCTGATCCGAGCCGGCGATGGCCTCGCCGCGATCAATACGGTCAAGGAACTGATGGCCGACCTCGGCCGACCACACGACAATCTTTATGAGGTCGCGTTGTGGGAGGACATGCTCAAGGTAGAGGGCGACGAGCTGTTCTATGCCTATATGGTCGACAACCAGGCCATCGTCATTCCCGACACGATCGATGCCATCAGAGCACTGACGGGCCTAGCGAGGACTGCCGAAGACTCGATAGCGCAAACGAATGAGACGCTTGGCATCCGCGCTGCGTTCTGCTGACAAAGACAAGCCATTTTCTAGCTCGCAAAACTCGGAGTAAGCGGATCTCGACCAATGAAGGGCTGCTTCTGCTGCACGGGGTCGTGGCCATAGCTCCATCCCACTCATTCCACCAACACAAGCTCACCTTGTGCGGACGGAAGCGGCTTTGGCTGGATCGCTGACAGCAGGCGCAGAGCATCGCCAATCAACGTATAGACCGCGTGACGCTGGCCGCCGCGGTTGTGGTGATCAATCCGGTAACCCTGGTAATGCCGGTCCAAGAGGCCCGCACTCACCAATTCCGATACCGCGCGGCTGAGGTTGCTCTTTCCCGCCGTTCGCACCCGAGCGCGCGCCTCCGCCTCGATTGCTTGCCGCCTTGCCGCATCGCCATCCGGTAGGAGGCCGCGCTCGTCGAGGTCGATCCGAACCCGCTCAAAGAGCGCTGCGGCGCGCGGACCACGTTGGGCCATGGGCCTAAGGGCGTCACACAGCCAGTCGCGCAAGGAGATAAGCTCCGTCCCGCGCTTGATCCAGGGGCCGGCCCTTCCGTCTGGCCTCGCGACCTGTGCGATCAGGTTGAGGACCATGAACGCATAACGGGGCCGGCTCGATGCGCTTGCCAACCTCTCGAGCACGACCGCGACATCACAGCCACTAGAAGGTTCAAGAGGCTTGGCTGTTTGAAACATAACATGGTGGAATCAAGCACAAAGCAGGATCAATGTGAATCCCAAATCGGCGATCGCTGCCGGATTGTCGGTCATGACACTTTGCCCACCGGTAAAGTGTCGCAGGCGATCCATTCTGAGCACAAATTGTTGCGAATCGTTCTCATTTCGTCTTGATAATCACGGCGCTCGCCGCTTAGGCCTCGACGGGGAGACCTCTCGCAGACGACCTATCACCCTCTATGGCGAAAAGTATTAAAGACTGCGGCCGCCTTGATGATCTTACGCGCTTTGCAACAGAATGTGGGCGCGCTGGAAACCTCGGCGAATTGCATGGCACGATCGATGCGGCTGCGCGCGAATTCGGCTTCCGCTGGTTCACGCTGCTTCATAACGTCGACCTTAGGCGAGGAGGCGAGGAAACATTGTTTCTCACGACCTATCCCTCGCCCTGGCTCGAAGAAGTGCTCGAAGAGCGCCATTATCTGGAAGATCCCATCCATGCGGCATGCGCCCGTACCCCGTCGGGGCTCGCCTGGGACCGGATCGGCGAAGTGCTGGAGCTTACGCCGCGCCAGCGAAGCATCCTCGAACGCGCCAGGGACCATGACCTTGCGTCAGGCTACAGTTTGCCGATCCGGACCCCGGGCGAACCCGAAGCCATCTTCACCGCTGCCCGATCTGTCGACGAGCCACTCAGCGCAGAGGAGATATTGACCGCTCGTCTGCTGGGCTCGGTCGCTTATGATCGTGCCCGCGAGCTGCTGGGCGAGGCAGCGAAGACATTGGCCCACGTCCCGCTCAGCCCGCGACAGGTCGAATGCATAGCGCTGGTCGCGCAAGGGAAAAGCGACTGGGAGATCGGCCAGATCCTTGGTCTGAGCCGCGACACCGTGCACGAATATGTTGAATCGGCCCGCAGGCGCTATGGCGTGCGACGACGCACGCAGCTGGTGCTGCGCGCGGTTCGCGATGGTCATCTCAACATGGAAGCGCTTCTCTGAGCTCGCCGGCCGAGTGATGATCGGGCTTGGGCAAGTTCAGGATTTTTGCGCTGTCGCTGGCGTGATCAGGGACAGCGCAGCCTTGTCGGACCTGATGGCCGAGATCACGAAGGCTATGGGCTTCCGGCACTATGCCCTGGTCCATCATGTCGACCTAAAGCCCGCTGCCCGCTCGGTCCACATCATCGACTATCCGCCAGACTGGGTGGACCGCTTCCAGGCGAGGCGCCTCTATGCAAGCGACCCGATCCACCGCGCCAGCCATCGCACCAATGTGGGCTTTGCCTGGTCGGCGGTTCAGTCGATCATCTCTCTGACGGCCGCCGATCGCTCGATCCTGGCAGAAGCGTACGAGGCCGGGCTGGGCGACGGCTTCACCGTTCCGGCCCATATACCCGGCGAGCTCAATGGATCCTGTTCCTTCGCGATGGCGGCGGGCGAGATGCTCGACCATCGGCAACTGCCGCTCGTGCAGCTCGTCGGCAGCTTCGCGTTCGAAGCGGCACGCAAGATTTCCCGGATCCACGCGCCGCAATCCGAATGTCCGAGCCTGACCGAACGGCAGGCCGAATGCGTGGCGCTGGTCGCGCGGGGCAAGACCGACTGGGAAATCAGCCAGATCCTCGGCATCGGCCAGGAAACAGTGATCCAGCATGTGAAGGATGCGCGCGACCGCTACGGTGTCACCAGGCGCACCCTACTTGCCATTCGTGCCTTGTTCGACGGGCAAATCAGCTTCGCCGATGTGTTCGGCCGATGATCTCCCCAGAACTGGGGATAACGCAAGAAAGCCGCCTCTGATCGACTGACGGTCCTCAAAAAGGAGGCTGTCATGCACATAGAGACCGGCTTTTCACAAGCCATGGAACATCACCTGTTTCGCGCCATGTTCGAGGAGCGTAAGCGGGTGTTCGTCGATCTTCTGCGCTGGAATGTGCCGGTCGTCGCTGGCCGTTATGAAGTCGATCAGTTCGACGATGATCGCGCTATCTATATCGTCATAACCGGGGACGATGGCGACCACCGGGCATCTGCACGGCTCCTGCCCACGACGCACGATCATATTCTCGGCACGATATTCCCAAACCTTTGCAAAGAGGCGCCGCCTCGTGGCGCCGCCATTCTGGAGATCACCCGCTTCTGCCTTGCGCGCAAATTACGCGCCCGAGAACGTCTCGAGGTCCGCAATCAGCTGGTCACGGCGCTCGTTGAATATGCCCTTGCCCATCAGATCCGTAGCTTCACAGGGGTCGCGGAGTGGGTATGGTTCCAGCAAATCCTGAGTTTCGGCTGGATCTGCCGACCATTGGGTCTTCCCACGTCCGAGGAGGGGCGAAGCCTCGTCGCCTTGCAAATCGATGTGGACGACCAAACGCGCGAGCAGCTGCGCGCGAACGGTATTTTGCGCCCCGTCGGCCTTTCCGATCTTGCCGCAGCAGCGTGAGGAGGAAAGTCATGGCAACGATTGCGCCTCGCAAAACCCCTGCTGCAACCAGAAGCGATGAGACACTGCGGCGACAGGGCTTCTGCGTCTTGCAGGACGTCGTGCCCGGGTCGCGGATCGAGGACATCAGTCGATCGCTTCACCCGCGTTTTGCCGCCACCCCATTCTGCCAGGGAGGTTTCTACGGGCCCCGCACCAAGCGCTTCGGGGGATTGCTGAAGCGGGCGCCCGCGGTAGAAAGTCTTGTCCGGAACCCTGCCGTCATGCGCCTTGTCCGCGCCTTTCTCGAGCCTTGGTGCGAGACCGTCCAGCTCAACCTTACGCAGGCGCTCGAATTGCATCCGGGAGCGCCAGCGCAATTTCCACACAGAGACCAGGACATGTGGCGCGGGCCGACAGGCGAACTCGAATATCTCGTCAACGTGATGTGGCCGATTACTCCTTTCAGGGCCGAGAACGGGGCCACGCTCATTTGGCCAGGGAGCCACAATGGCGGGCAGGGTGACGGCGGCCAGGAACCGGTCGCCATCGAAGCCGACCCGGGATCGGCGATCATATTTCTGGGATCGACCCTCCATGGCGCTGGCCCGAACCATACTGACGCGGTGCGCCGCGGGATCATCGTCAGCTACTGCCTTGGCTGGCTGAAGCCCTATGAGAACCAGTGGCTGACCTATCCCCCCGACGTGGCCAGTGCTTTCGACCCTGAGCTTGCCGCGCTGGTCGGCTATCAGCAGCATCGCCCCAATCTCGGGAATTACGACGGGCAATGCCCGTCCATCCTGCTCGGGGGCGAACCGCCGGATCATCTGGCCGCGATCGACGCTCTCCGACCCGATCAGGAAGGCGCTCTGTCCGAGTTCCTGCGACAGCAAACCGAGCAACTCCCCCCGGTTGGGGGGATTGCCGAAATCGAGCGGGGTCGGAACAAAAGAGAGGTGAAATCCAACGGATAGCTGACGCCATTTCCCGACGCGGGAGGTGTGTCTCGCGGGGGGAAACCCAATGCAACGTGCGATTTACGGCTTGGCGATGCTTGCCTTCGCCACCGCCCTTCCCACTGCTCCGGCGCGAGCGAACGATCTGGGTTGCCAGGTTCTCATCTGCCTTTCCAATCCCGGTGGCGCGACCCAATACGCGCAGTGCGTGCCGCCGATGACCAAGCTCTGGAAGCGCTTGGCCACCGGCGGCGCCTTTCCCGGTTGCAGTGGCGGCGGTGTCGCCCGCAGTAAGGTCTATGATCGCGATTCCGCATTTCGCCGGCGGGTCGAGATCACGTTTAACGATGGCCGCCGCCAGACCTACTCGCTGGCCAACATCGAGCGACTGAACGGTAGCGTCCAATGATTCTCGATGTCGCCAGCCTCCTGTCGATTGCAGGAGCATGCGCCCCGTCAGTTGCGCCCGAGACGCTCCTTTCGATCGTCCACACCGAGAGCCGGTTCAACAGCCTTGCCATCGGCGTCAATAGTCCCGGCGTGCGCCAGCCAAGACCCGCGACCAAGGCGCAGGCGATTGCGGCGGCCCGAAGCCTGATCCGTCAAGGCTACAACATCGATCTCGGCTTGGGGCAGATCAACAGCGCCAATCTCGGATGGCTGGAGCTTTCGGTCGAAGATGCCTTCGAGCCGTGCCGCAATCTGGCGGCGGCCGCCCGCGTCCTTGCCAAGAACTATCAGGCGGTCATGCGCATCGCGCCGAGCCGAGATCATGCGATCGCGACGGCGCTTTCGCTGTACAATACCGGCGACCGGCGGCGCGGCTTTCGCAACGGCTATGTCGCCAGGGTCTATGCTAGCGCGTCAGTCGTCATTCCCCTGATCCGGGGGACGGCGCCGGTGGCCACTGCATCGGCGATTGCCCCGACTGCGCCGGCCTTCACCCCGCCACCCGACACCACTGTTTCGACGCCGCTCGCTACCGGATGGAACACGGCCGCGCGGGCGAGCCAGGCCTCGCTCATGGTGTTCGGAGACGGGGCAGCATCTTTGAAAGGACTGCATCCATGACAGCAATCACCGCCCCCTTGGGCGGATGGCCCCAGTGGGCGCGACTTCTGGTGCGCATCGTCGGTGTGGCGGCATTGGCGCTGCTTGTCTCGCTATTGCTCAGCGATCCTGCGCACGCGCAAGGCGCCGACGGCATCACATCGATGGCGGAGAACATCAAGACCTGGCTCACCGGGACCTTCGCCAAGACGATCGCGGTGATTGCGGTCGTCATCGTCGGTTTCATGTTCTTCACGGGGCGCGCCAGCCTCGGCCTGCTCGTGACCGTCATCGTCGGAATCTTCATCGTCTTCAGCGCGCAGTGGATCGTCGACACGATCACGGGTGGCGCGTGAAGGGGAGCGCCGCCCCGGACGAGCGGCTACGCGAGGAAACGCTGTTTCTGGCGGTTACGCGACCTACGATGTGGCTCGGCGTACCGCTCGAAGCCTCGCTGCCGATCGCGCTTGCTGCCTGTCTCACGCTGATCGTCAGCGGCAATCCGCTCTATGCCGGCGCCATTGGAGGCGCCTGTCTTGCCGTGGCGCGGCTCATCGTGCGGCACGATGCCAATGCTTTCCGGCTGCTGTGGCTGTGGACCATGACCAAGGCGCGCAGCCGGAACCGCGCCTGGTGGGGCGGAAGTTCCTATTCGCCGCTCCCGGTCGCCGGGCTGAAGCGCAAGGGCTTTGCGCGTGGCTAGCACGGCGACCCAGCTCCCGCCGCGCAAGACGCCGTGGCGCATCTTGCGGCAAGAGGCCGAGCCTGGGCGCTATCTGCCCTACGCACGCCATGTGACGTCCGAGGTGATCGCGCTCGATAGCGGCGATCTGATGATGATGTTCCGCCTCGAGGGGCTCGCTTTCGAAACCGCGGATCCGATCCACCTCAACGACTGGCACGAGAAACTCAATGGCACTTGGCGCAACATCGCCGACGATCGGCTCGCGCTCTGGACCCACATCGTTCGCCACCCGGTCGACGACTATCCCGAAGGTGAATTCCGCTCAGCCTTCGCAGCCGATCTGGACGGCAAATATCGCGCGCGCGTCACCGCCAATCGCATGTTCGTCAACGAGCATTATTTGACGCTGATCATGCGACCCGCAGTTGGTTCGGCCGATCGGACGGGGCTGCTCCTCAAGCGGATCGCCAAGGCCAAGGCAGTCGACGAGGAAGTCGACCCCGACGAATTAGCCCGCTTCGAGGAGAAGGCGCGCGACATTGAAAAGCTCCTTCGGCGGTGCAGCCCCGCGCGGCTCGCCCTCTATGAGAAAAATGGCCTCATATTCTCCAGGCCCCTCGAAGTGCTCGAGCAGGTCATGATGGGCGCCCGGGCCAAGGTGCCGCTGGTCCGAGGCCATCTTGGGTCGGCACTCTACGGCGAGCGGCTGATCTTCGGACGCGAGACGGTCGAGATCCGCGCTCATGATGCGAGCCGCTGGGTGGGGATTTTCGGCATCCGGGAATATCCCGCGCTCACCCGCCCCGGTCAGATGAACGCTCTGCTGGGCCAGGATTTCGCGTTCGTCGTGTCGCAGTCCTTCACCTTCATGAGCAAGGCGCGGGCGGCCGAAAGGCTTCGCCGGCGACAGAACCAGATGGCCTCCACCGAAGACGCGGCCGCAAGCCAGGCGCTCGACCTTGAGGACGCGGCCGACGATCTTCAGAGCAATCGGTTCGTCCTGGGCGAACATCATTTCTCGCTCGCCGTGTTCGCTGAGAACCAGAAGCGCCTCGCCGATAATCTGTCGGCGGCGCGGGCCGCGCTCGCCGATGCTGGCCTGGTATCAGCGAGGGAAGGGCCGGCGCTCGAGGCGGCCTTCTGGGCTCAGCTTCCCGGAAATTTCGCGTGGCGGGCGCGGCCGGCGGCGATCACCTCGCGGAATTTCGCCGCCTTGGCACCCTTCCACACTTACCCTGCGGGGCGGCCGAGCGGAAATCATTGGGGTTCGGCGATCGCGTTGATGAAAACGGCCGCGCAATCACCCTACTATTTCAACTTCCACGTGGGGGATCTCGGCCACACGCTGATCATTGGTCCCTCGGGCGCGGGCAAGACCGTCGTCCAGAACTTCCTGATGGCGCAGCTCGAGAAGACAGGCGCCCAGCAGATCTTCATCGACAAGGATCGCGGCGCCGAGATCTACGTGCGGTCTGCTGGCGGAATCTATCTGACGCTGAAGAATGGCGAGCCCACCGGCTTCGCGCCCTTGCGGGCGCTTGAATATGGACCGCGCAACCTCGTCTTCCTCGGCCGTCTGATCAGGCAGCTGGTGACGCCGGCTGGCGGTACGCTCGGCGTCACCCAAGAGCGCATGATCGACGAAGGCTTGGCGTCTATGGGGCGGCTCGCGCCGGAGAATCGATCCATCCTCGCTCTGCGCCAGTTGCTCGGCCAGCGCGATCCGGAAGGGATTGGCGCACGGCTTGAGAAATGGTCGCGAGGCGGACCGCTGGGCTGGGTTTTCGACAACGAGAGCGATGCCCTGTCGCTCGATGCGCCGTTCCTCGGTTTCGACATGACCGATTTCCTCGACAATCCGGAGGTTCGGACGCCGATCATGATGTACATGTTTCATCGCATCGACGGCCTCCTGGACGGCCGGAGGCTGGTGATCGACATCGACGAGTTCTGGAAGGCGCTGGATGATGACGCTTTCCGCGCCTTCGCCCAGGATGGCTTGAAGACTTATCGTAAGCAGAACGCCTTCCTGGTCTTCGGCACGCAGAGCCCAGCCGATGCGCTGCGCTCCGACATCTCGCACAGCATCATGGAGCAGGTCGCGACCAAGATTCTGCTTCCCAACCCCTATGGCCGTGCGGCGGATTATGTCGACGGGCTGGGCCTTACCCAGGCAGAATTCAAGCTCATCCGTCATGACCTGAACCCGGAATCGCGCCGGTTCCTCATCAAGCAGGGTCATGACTCGATCGTGGTGGAGCTGGATCTCGGCGGGCTCTCTGACGAACTGGCTGTGCTCTCGGGCACCACGGAAACCGTGACGCTTCTCGATGCTATTCGCGCGGATGTCGGCGACAACCCGGCGAAATGGCTGCCTCTCTTTCACCAGCAGCGTCGGTCTGCATCGATCAGGAAAGGATGAGCTATGGGTAATGGCAAATGCGCAGCGCTTGGCGCCATCGCGTTGGGAATGGCAGGGCCGGCGGCCGCCCAGGGTATCCCGGTCTATGACAGCTCCGGCTATCTGCAGGCCTTGGCCACGGTGAAGAACACCCTGTCGATGATCGATCAGGGGAAGGAGCAGATTGCCGAGGCGAAGCAGCTCTATGGCAGCTTCAACCAGGTCACCGACGTCAACGGCATTGCCTCGTCGCTTTCCACTGACGCCATGCGCCATCTTCTGCCGCGGGAGGCGCGTGACATCAATCGGCTGATGTCTTCGGACAATGCCAGTCTGGGCTCGCTCGGGAGTTCCGCGACCCGCATTCGGAACGCCAACCGCGTCGCCCTGCCGGAATTGCGGCCGGGTGCTTCAGCTTATGAGCGCGCTTCCCGGGACAACCTCCTGCGCAACGGCGATCTCGCAGCGCGAGATGCGGCAATCGCGGAGGCCGCCTATGGCGTATCCGCGCAGCGTACCACCGGCCTTGAGGAGCTGAGAACCTCACTCGATACGGCGTCGGACGCCAAGCAGGTCATGGACATCCAGGCGAGGGTAGGGGTCGAGAACGCCCATATCCAGAACGATGCGCTGCAGTTGCAGGCGCTGCGGATGCGGCAGGAAGCGGATGTCCGGCTGCGATCACAGCGGGAAAGCGAAGCGATCCTGGCGACGAAGCTAGAAAGCTTGTCGCAGTGACTGCAAAATCTCTCCTGCTTGGGGTTGCCGCAGCGGGAATGCTGACAAGTTGCGAGCGAGCGCCGCGCGGAAAGGACTATCTAACGTCCCACCCCGAAGAGCTTAGAGAACTCATCAAAGCGTGTGCTGACGGTTCACATCCCAATGAACAGGAATGTTCCAACGCTGAAAGCCTCCGGACCCTCGATAACAAGATGCGGTCACTTTCGAAATAATCGAGCGCCTTGGAGCCTTACATGGCCACGGACATGTTCAATTCACTCTATACGAACGTCGATGGGAAGCTCGATCTTTTCCTCAACGAGCGTCTTCAGAACGTCGTGGAGGTCGTCCGTGGCCCGCTTGCGGTGGGGCTAGTTATCTATATTGCCCTGTTCGGTTATATGGTGATGCGGGGCATCATCAGCGAACCTTGGGGTGAACTCTTCTATCGAATGGTGAAGCTCTGCCTGCTGTACATTGCTGCAACGACCGTCGCCTATTCCGACTGGATTACGACGCCGCTCTTTCACGGAATGCCCGATGCGATCTCCCAAGCTCTCGCTGGTAAGACGATCGATACAGTTGGGGAGGCTTTCGATGACTACTATGCGCAAAGCGATGTTATTATTGCCCGCATAGAGACTGAAGCCGCAACGTACAGCGATATCAACCCGTATAAATTGGTCCTCTATGCGCTGAGTCTGGGGCTCAAGGCATTGGCTGGGCTGTCGGCAGCGGTGGGGTTCGCTATAACGATCTTTGCCAAGGTCGCGCTGGCGATCATTATCGCGCTTGGTCCCATCTTCATTGCCCTAGCCCTCTTCGAGCCCACGAGGCGTTTTTTTCACGGCTGGCTTGGCCAAGTATTCAATTACATCGTCCTCCTCGCCGTAATCATAGCCATCACGACCCTAATCACTGACCTGGGAGCAGCTGCAACGGCAGCATCTGAGGGCGTCGTGGATACAGCCTTCGGTGCCGTCCTGTTTGCTGCGTACATATTCTTGGGCACGATCTTCTTCTTCCAGGCTCCCGCCATCGCAACGGGAATAGCCGGGGGAGCCGCTGCAGGCGTGGGTGCCTTCGCCGGAACGGCATGGGGCACGATGGCATCTCCCTTCCGACAGCGTCGCGTCATGCGCAACAGCCGCAATTTGGAGCGCGCCGCTCGTCGCGGCGGTAGCATCGAAGCGGCGTAGCGAGGCATCATCATGACTTTCCTTTTTCCGCGAATTTCCACCTCGAGCCTCCGCTACGGTCTAGCTTGCGCAGGTGGTTGTCTGGCTGTGCTGGGTGTCGTCGGCTGTGCTTCCGGACCCAAGAAGCTGGCGGTGTGCAATGGGCGTCACCTGCGCGATGTAAACATCTACGGAAGCGTCCTGCCCGGCTCGCCGGTGCCTGCCACCACGGCGCCGAGAGCCGCGCCGCCCATACCACCTTTGTCCCGTCCACGAGACGGCGATCCGCCCCCGCCGCCCGCAGTGCCATCGCCATCAACCTCGGGAGACAAGGTCTCGGTCGCACCAAGGGAGCCGCACTATGCGAGCTGCTGATGATCGATCAGAAGCCGTGCCGGCATCGGGGCTGCAACGCTATTTCCGGGACGCACGAAGCTGGGATCAGGACAGGATCCGGACCGCCCTGCGCTCGACCCGTATCGCCTGGAGCATCGCAGCCATCGCCTCACTCTTGGCTGCGGCATCGATCTTTGCGGTTGCCGCATTGACGCCCCTGAAGACCGTCGTGCCCTATGTTATTCGCGTCAATCAGACCACCGGCGCGGTGGATGTCCAGACCGCGCTCACCCAGCGGCCGATGCGCTATGATGAGGCGGTCACGAAATATTTCCTCGCTCAGTATGTAAGAACCCGCGAAAGCTGGATTCCGGCAGCGGCCGAGGAAAACTTTCGGTTTGTGACTATCCTCTCGCAACCGACCGAGCAGCAGCGCTGGGCGCGCTTTTACAGCAGCAACAATGGTGCAAGTCCCCAAAATGTCTGGGGCAAGAATGCGGTCGTGCAAGCGCGCGTTCGCAACATTGCCTTCATCAACGATCGGGTCGCCAACGTCCGCTTCACCCGGACAGTCCTGACCGAGACCGACACGCAGAACACCGATTGGATCGCCACGATCACATTCGCCTACGCCAACGCGCCCATGGCGGAGGGCGATCGCTACCGGAACCCGCTGGGATTCCAGGTCGAGAACTACCGTGCCGATCCGGAGGTGATCCGGTGAAGGCGCTCTCTGCCGTCATCATTTGCGCGCTCGTACCCGTAGCGGCGGCGCGCGCGGTCGAGGTTCCGCGAGGTGCTGCATCAGACCCGCGGGTCAAGTTCGTCGAATATGAGGAGACCCAGGTCTATCGGATTGTCGGCACCTTCCGGACGGCAACACAAATTGTCTTGAGCGACGATGAGACGATCCAGCATGTCGCGCTCGGCGATACGGTCTCATGGGAGGTGGCCGTTGCCGGCCATATCCTCTTCCTCAAACCCCGCGAGCGGGCCGGACCGACCAATCTCATAGTCACCACGTCGCGAGGCGGCGAACTGCGCAGCTATGCATTTGAGCTGACCGCCCGGAGCGGGCCCATCACGGGCCGCAACGGGCAAGCCTATTTTCAGGTCCGGTTCCGATACCCCAAGGATGACGCCGCACGCGCGGAGCGTCTCAGGGCCGCGCAGATGGCCATGCAGGCGGCTACCCTGGAGGCCCGGGCCGTTCGCGGCGCTCTCGATCATGGGGTCATCGAGGGGCCTCGCAACATGAACTACAAGGTTCAGGGCGCCAGCGAGCTCCAGCCGTCGGAAGTCTCCGACAACGGGCAGTTCACGGTCCTGCGTTTCCCGGCGAACCGCGAAGTGCCAGCTATATATCTGGTGCGACCCGACGGGTCGGAAACGCTGGTCCCCTTCGACGTCCGCGACGAATTCGTCGTCGTCCATCTAGTGGCGCGTCAATTGCGCCTTCGGCGAGGCGGGGAGGTGCTGTGCATCTATAATCAGGCACCGGAGCCTTATGGGGCCGACCATGGGACGAACACCGGCTCGCCCCATGTCGAGCGCACCATCACACATCCGCAGGAATGAGCCATGGCCGAAGATCCATCCCCTGTTTCGCGCCCTCTGCCCGGCGCCGATGTCACACCGGAAAGGGACGAGATTCTGCACGAGCGCGGTATCGAGCCGATCGGCGGAATGACGCCTGCCAAGCGCAATACGGCTCTGATTTTTGCCGGCACCGCAATGGTGCTCGGCATCTTGTGGGTGAATTCCGGGACAAGCCAGCAGGCCTCCAATCGTGATCTCACGGCCCCGGGCGGGGCGGCCCGTGAACGGCGCGATATCGTCGCGCGGGAAACCGTCGATTACGCAGCCGTTGCGCCGCAGCCTCGACCGTTGGGCGTCGGCGGAAGCGATCCCAACGCGCCGGTTCTCAATCCTCAAACGGCCGTTCCTGGCCCCGACGGTCAGATCGTCCCTGCCATGCAGGCGGGAGCCGCGCCGGGACCGACAGGAGGGGCGGCGGCCCGGCCCAACCTCGCTGACCAGGCGCGACGGTCTACACTCATCGCCTATGGCGGGCGCAATCTCGGCGGCAGGCCCTCTCAGGACCCAGCGGGAGTTCCCTCGGGCGCGCAACCGGCCGAGATTTCAGGAATTCCAGCGAGTGCCGAGGGCGGGGCGCCCAACGCGCTGGACGTGCTGCGGCAGAGTTCGGCGATCGGCGAAGCGCGAGCCTCGATGCTCCCCAATCGGAACTTCCTGATCACCGCGGGCACATTGATCCCTTGCGTCCTTCAGACGGCCATCAACTCCGCGCAGCCTGGATATACATCCTGCCTGATCCCCCGCGATGTCTACTCCGAGAATGGCCGGGTCGTGCTGATGGAAAAGGGTACGCGCGTGCTCGGCGAATATCGCGGGGGGATCCAACAAGGGCAGAACCGCCTCTTTGTGCTTTGGACGCGGGCGGTGACGCCGCAAGGCGTCCGCATCGACCTTGCCTCGCCTGGTTCCGATGCCCTTGGGCGCGCCGGGCTCGCTGGGGCGGTCGACAGCTTCTTCTGGGCACGGTTCGGCGGCGCGCTCCTGCTCTCGCTCGTCGATGACGCCGCCTATATTGCCGGGCAGGCCGCATCGAGCGGCAACGGCAATTTCAACAATGTCACGCGTGCGCCGAGCGAAGGGGCCGCGATCGCGCTCCAGAACAACATCAACATCCGGCCGGTGCTGAAAAAGAACCAGGGCGAGGAGGTCGGTATCTTCGTCGCCAAGGACTTCAACTTCGCCGATGTCTACAATCTGGAGCTGCGGCGGTAAACCATGCGCGATACCGCCGTCCTCCGCCATTATCTCGAACCGCTTCTTCCGTTGCTGGAGCCGGATGATGTAACCGAGCTCGTCATCAACCGCCCGGGCGAGGCGGGGATCGAGGACCGGCAGGGGTGGCGATGGCATGAGTTGCCTGAACTGGACAGCGAGTGGCTTGGAACGCTCGCCGTCGCCGCGGCAAGCTTCACGCACCAGGACATCGATGGGCAGACGCCGATCTGTTCGACCGTCCTTCCAGGCGGCGAGCGCTGCCAGATCGTGATCCCGTCGGTGACGCCGAGCGGCTGCCCGTCCTTTACGATACGCAAGCCCTCGACCGTAACCCTGCCGATCGACCAGCTCGCACGCGCTGGCCTCTTTGACACGACGCGCGCGAGCGCCCGGGGCCTTACCGAAACCGACACTGCGTTGGTGGCGCTTCGCGACGCGGGGGACTGGCCGGCCTTCTTCAAGATCGCGGTCGCCGCGCGTAAGAATATCCTGGTCAGCGGTGCAACCGGGTCCGGCAAGACGACCTTGGCGAAAGCGCTCATCCAGCTCATCCCGCCCGACGAGCGATTGCTTACGATCGAGGACACGCGCGAACTCATCGTGCCCCATCGCAATGTCGTTCACCTGGTCTATTCGAGCGAAGGGCAGGGCCTTGCAAAGGTCGGTCCCAAGCAGCTGCTCGAAAGCGCGCTGCGCATGCGCCCGGATCGCATCCTGCTGCAGGAGCTGCGCGACGGCACCGCCTTCTTCTATTTGCGGAACGTCAACTCGGGACACCCTGGTTCGATCACCACCGTCCATGCCGGCTCTGCCGCGGGCGCCTTCGAGCAGCTGACGCTACTGGTCAAGGAATCCGAGGGCGGCCGAGATCTCGCGCGCGATGATATCCGCGGACTTTTGCGCATGCTCATCGATGTGGTCGTCCAGACCCGGCGCCATGGCGGCCGCTTCGAGGTCGAAGAGGTCTATTTCCACCCGAAGGTGGGCGATGCCGGTGCAGCGTAACTTCTGGATCATCGGCCTGGCCGTTGCCGGTGGCACCATATCGTGCTGCGCGATCGCCATGCTGGTTGCCCTCTTTGGGATGGGCCAGATCGGCCCCAACACCGACATCACGGCCTTGCCCGCGTGGTTGTGGTATTATCGGGCGGACCCGCTGCTTATCGAGTGGCTGAAGCGCGGGGTTCTCGCAGGCGGTATCGTGGTGGGACTTCTGGCCATCGCGATCCTACGCCGCGGGCCGGCATTGCACGGCACCGCCCGGTTTGCGCGCGAAGGCGAGATCCGGCGGGAGGGCCTTCGCGCGGCTGCCGGCATCGTTGTCGGCCGCAAGGCTGGACGTTTTCTGATATTCGGCGGGAGCGAACATGTTCTGCTCGAGGCGCCCACACGCGCGGGGAAGGGCGTCGGCGTCGTCATTCCCAATCTGCTGACCTGGCCAGATTCGGTGGTCGTGCTCGACGTGAAACGGGAGAACTGGGGCGCAAGCGCGGGGTATCGTGCGCGTGCCGGCCAGGCCGTGCACCTGTTCGATCCGCTCGATGCGGAGGGGCGGACGGCGCGGTACAACCCCTTGGCGCACATCAGGCGGACTGATGACATCGAGGTCGTCAACGAGCTGCAGAAGATCGCGGGCATGCTTTTCCCCGCGCCGGAGCGATCCGATCCGTTCTGGGCGGAGGCTGCGCGAGCGGCCTTTGTCGGCGTCGGCGCCCTGGTCGCATCCAACCCGGGCCTGCCCTTCACCATCGGCGAGATATACCGCCGCCTCACGACTGGCGATCCCAAGAGCGACCTTCCCGCAGCGCTTCAGGAAGCCCGCAGGGTGGGCCAGCGCCTCAGCCAAGCCTGCGTGTCCGCGATCCAGGATTTCACCTCGGCCTCGGACAACACCTTTTCCGGGATCAAGCAGACCATCACCGCACGGCTCAATCTCTGGCTCAACCCCATGGTGGATACCGCCACCTCGGAGAGCGACTTCGACCTGCGCGAGGTGCGGCGTCGGCGCATGTCGATTTACCTTGGCGTGTCGCCCGACAATATCGACCGCATCGCGCCGATCTACAGTCTGTTCCTGCAGCAACTCGTGGATCTCAACACCCGCGACCTTCCTGAGGGCGCTAGCAATGTCCCGGTCCTGGTCCTGCTCGACGAGTTCGCCAGGCTCGGCAAAGCCTCGGTGATTGCGAGCGGCTTCTCCTACGTCGCCGGCTATGGCCTGCGCCTGGTTCCGGTCATTCAGAGCCGATCCCAGCTTCGCGCAATCTACGGTCCCGATGTCACCGACGAGATCATCGCCAATTGCGGCCTCGAGGTTGTCTTCACGCCTAAGGAGCTGAAGGTCGCGAACGAACTTTCCGAACGGCTCGGCTTTTTCACGATGAACGTGAAATCCCGCAGCCGTACCATCCACGGGCTACTGGCGAACCGGAGCATCTCGGAATCTGATCAGCGCCGCGCGCTCCTGCTGCCGCAAGAGCTCATGCAGCTGCCGAAGAACGAGCTCCTGCTCCTTCGCGCCGGCATCCCCCCAATTCGAGGGCGCAAGATCGCCTATTACCGGATGCCACGCTTCACGCGACGGGTGGTTGCTCCGCCTGTGCCGTCCGCCCGTCCAATCGCGGCAATGCTTTCCCCACCTACGCCGGCTTCAGCGCGGCAGGGCGCTGGTACACCCGGTCTGAGCGGCGCCCCACAGCAACCGGCGACAAGCTCGGGCGGGACCATACAGGAGGAAATTGTGATGCGGGAAATGACCGACGCCGAGCTGGCAGGTGCGGCCGAGATCACGAATGACATGCTGGTTCTGGGCGACCTGGCCGAACTACCGCCCCCGGGCGACGAGGCCGCCGCGATCGCCTTCGTGTCGGCGATGGTCGAGCGGGCACTTTTGCCACCGGTCGGGCAGCCATCCACATCTATTATCCAGGAAAGGACAGCCCATGTCCGCTGAGAAGTCCGAGAATTCGCGGGGCGCCAGGAAGCGCGCCAATGCCATTTCGATTGGTGAAGGTCAGTCCGTACCGCGTTCTGGGAAAGACACGCGTGACGACATTCCCAAGAAGCCCGGCACCTCTAACAAAGGCAAGGAGGGGGCGGGGGTTCTGCCCCGATCAATTTCTGCCGGCGACATACCGGAGCCCCTGCAAAAGCGCTACTTTTCGTCGACCGGCAAATGGTCGGGCGAACCGGCCTACTTCACGACGGCCCGGGCGAAGGAGCCTGCATTTCGGGACCAAGGACGGCGTCTTGTCACCTCGAGCGAGAGTGAGGAGGTCGTGCGTGATCTCGTCGCCATCGCCCGGCATCGCGGGTGGTCGAATGTTCATCTTACTGGCAGCGAAGCCTTCCGCCGGGCAGCATGGCTCGAGGCCAGTCGCCAAGGATTGGAAGTACGAGGATATCGGCCGAACGAACGCGACCTACAAGAATTGGATCGGCTACAGCGAGACAAGAGCCGCAACAGCATCGCGCCGGCTGCCGTTCCGTCATTCAGCCGGGAGGCCGGCCGAGATCAGTCACAGACTCACGAGCGCTCGGCTCGATCCCGAGCCGCGGCGTCCGGGGACAGAAACGAGCGAGCCGCGCAAAGTCAGTTGCGAGTGATCGAGGCAGTGGTGCGAACCGCATTGTTCGACAATCCCGAAGCGATCTCGCGTGTTATGAAGGTCGCGACCACGAAACTGCAAAACCACGTCGACCGAGGTGATCAAATTCGCCCTGCCATGGTCAGGGAAACGCGCGAGCGAAAGCCGGTCGAAGTTGCATCCATCCGACAGGAGCCCTCAAGAATTCATCCGTCTATCCAGCGATCTCGCGGCCGATAGCGCCACGTCCCATCGTTCAATTCCTTTACCGACGGCGCTACTGATGCGCGACGGCGATCAGACGAAGAAGCGCGTCCTCGGCGTCAACGTTCGCGTCAATGCATTGTCCGTTCTCACAGAATAGCACGAACGCTTTGGTACCGGCATTCTTCGCGCTGCGGTAGATGATGCCGTCCAGCATTTGGCCATCGCGGAGCTGGAAAACCCGTCGAAAATATTCGGTAACGATCTGGGTCGGGACATATTCGATATGCTCCCGGCCGTCGCGCGCGATCGGCTGCGAAATGTCGGCGGCAAATGCGTGAAGAAACCGCAACGAGTGGATCATTTCCTGTCGCGCCATGTCGAATACGCTCGGTATGGACGGAAGCTCGGCGAGGTCCAGCACAGTCAGGTCGCGCACCGGCCGGAAAGTGCCGACTGACAAAACCTTGCCGGCATGCACGTCCGGATCAAAGGTCTCTGCATGTGCCGTTGCAGCGTCGAAGGCGCCGTAGAACATCGGAATGCCAGCGGGGCTCATGCGGTTCGACTGCCGGGCATGCTCCGGCTTGGGCGTACCGATCGCCGTCCCCGTGATCTGTGGTTGATCATCGACGCGGATGCGAACCAAGTCGGTATCGGCACCGATCGTCTTTATCAGGCCTTCATCGGCGAGTTTCGAGCGGATCATGTCCGAAACCGAACCAAGTACCTCTCCCGGCGTCAGCTCGTCATAGCCCTCATGATTGGTCTGTAGGAAGAAGTAGCGCGTGTGGTTCTTCGTGAACGCCTTGAAGCTGTCCCACGCCCAGGTCAGACGCTGGCTGTCGGTTCCGCGATAGAACTCCCGTTCGACCCAGGCCTCGCATTGGATCATGTAATCGAGCGCCGCAAGCACGTCATCGTTTTCGGAGAAGCTGGCATCGTAAAGGACGTCGGAGGTCGTGGAGAGCGGAGCCTGCCATCCCCCTTCACGAGAAATATACATGATTCCTTCGTTGGTGGGTTCGTTCCAGTCGAACCCTAGGCCGCCGAGGACGATCCCGGTGAATGTCTCGAAGGGCGCGGCGATCGGCTGCTCAGATGCGGCGTCACAGAAGCTGCAGGTCTCACTCTCGGCATTCCCTGCGATCCATTCGGCGAGGAATTCATCTGAAACGCAATCCGGGCAGATGTGATCGTCGGATTCGCCGTAACCGCGCTCCTCCATCTCCATCATATATGCCTTCACGATGCCCATCAGATCATTTGCTCCTTCGACGTGGGAGGTAAAGGCAGGCGGAGCCAAAGTCATCAAGATCCACCTCGCACAATCCGGCTCGGCCCACATGTCGATGTCGGGACACGGCGAACCGCTCCGCCAAAAACCGGATCAGGATCGATTGACGCGCTGCTTCTTCGCAGCCCGCCATTCCGACAGCGCCTCTTCAAGCGCTTCGATCGCCTCGTCGCACGCACGGCATGAACGCATATAGGACCGCAGCTTCGGCCCACTGCTGGTATCCACTGGGAAGGTGCGGTCCTGCGCTGCATCGCGCGCGAGATCGCCGATTGGGTCATTCCGCTTGGTCTGCGTGTGCAGCCAGTGCGCGAAGGTGCCGGACTTCGGTTCCGGCATCGGGTCGGGGTCCAGGGCCAACTCGGCGTTCGGATTGTTCTGCTCCCGACGAAGGCCGACCTTGCGATGAACGGCCGCGACGATCAGCGCGCCGTTAGCGATATAGGAGGCAAGGCCGTTTTCCTTGCCCCAGCGTTCGGCCCGGTGCTTCGCGCCATAGGAACCGCATTTGTAGGTCTTGATCTTCTTGACGCTATCGATCCACCGGATGGCCGTCGCGATCTGCGCAAGACTGTCATCCGAAAAGAGGCGAGCCCGGCTGTCATGCTCGGATTTTGCGCCTTCGAACGGATCTTTGTCGAAGCCGTTATACCGAAAGCCATTCAAGCTCAGATCGGGGTGCTGGCGCAACGCGGCGAGGACGGCCTGCTGTGCTTCCCGATAGAGCGCACCATCGGGGACATAGAGATTCGGATGATCGGGATCGCCCAGGGCACTACGGGCAGCATCCTCAATGTGGGATTGAATGTCCTTTTCCCCACGTTCCATCATGCCGACATATTGCGGCGTGACCTTCAGATGCGTGGCAAGCTGCGATTGCGTCCACCGTTTGCGGACACGCATCGCCCTGAGTTCGTCTCCGGTCATGGCCATCGGCACTCTCCTTCAATGTCGATGTATATCAACTAAGTTATGTTATCAACGGATCGATGAAAACTTAGTTTTCTTCTGTGATGAAGTCCGGGGCCGTGACGGGGCGCTGGTGAAGGATATGGTGAACCACGCCCTCGGCCAGCCCCCGTTCGAGCGCCGCGCCGAAATGCGCGATGCTGCGGGTAATCTCTGGCGCTCGAAGCAGGGTCCGCCAGTTGGTGGGCTCGTCCACGCGCTTCTCCCACGCCAGCAGACCGACGAGGGCGCGGTGCGCGAATTCGATGCCTTCGGCTCCTACCGTAAAACTCTGACGGATATGGGTAGGCGAATGCTCTTCCGAGGACTGAAGATCCCATGTCGCGAAGAGCTGGGTGGTTTCCGGATGTAGGTCGTTTCGAACCGCGCCGCCCCCGATCGTGAAATGCACACCGGTAACGCGCATCTGCCACGTTTCCTCAAAGCCATTTTCGGTGGGGCGAGTCTCGACCAATTGCTCCTTGGCGATGTCAAGGTGGAGGCCCGATCCCTCCGCCAGCTTGAATGCGACGTCGCCAGCGAGGATGCCGAGCAGATTCTGCCGCATTGCCTCGCCATGGCTGATGTTGAAGTTCTTGCGGGCGAGCGCAAGGTGGCGAATGTCCACCAAGGTCCACAGGGAATAGTGCTTCCATGCGACAAGCAGAGGCAGGCCCATCTGGTCCGCATAGCGCGTGAGGCGCGCATGATAGTCCGCCTTGAAGGAGAGAGTCCTATCGTTGCAAACCTTTACTTCGATCAGGAAAGGGCCGCCGGCGTCGAACATCGCCAGGATATCGGGCACCTGAAATTCGGACTTGGACCGAGCCGGTGTCTGGTGCTGGTCAAGCTTGTGAAGTAGCCGCGTGCGCCCAAGCCAGGCGCATATGACAGCGAATTCATCCTCGGCAGGGAGCCCATGATTGAGTCTGCGTACGCGCCGGGCAACTTCCCCAGCCTCAGCATCGAAGCCGAGATCGGCAAGCACATCCTGTATCAGGCGTTCGATATCTGGTGGCGTATCGGTCATTCGGCGCTTGCGTCAGCCGCGGCTCCCTGCCGATGCCAAGGCCTATCCTTGCCATGCCGGCTCTCCCGGTGTCAGCGAGGCGATGGCGATTTGCAAGCCGGTGATATTCATTCACCTTTGCTCGACACGAACGTACGATCGGTGAAGGATTTTCTTCATGAGTTCGACCAGGGATGCGCTGCCGCGTGTCTTTCAAGCCAATCTCGGGCGGCTGTTCGAGCGGGTCATCCTCCCTGTGCTGGACAGCCTACCGCGCCATGCCACGCTAGAGACCGGGGTAGCCGCGACCCTTGATCAGTTCCTCGACCGCGCCGCGGCTCAGGTCGACAACTATACTGGCAACGAAGCCGCAAAGGCGTTCACGCTGACCTTGGCTGGCGTCTTCGAGCGACAGTTGAGCATCTGGGCGCGCGCGATCCACGACTTGGGCTTGACCGATATGAGCCGACTTCGTGGTTTCGAAGCGCTGTTGGCCGGGTGCGCGAGAGAGGCCGGAATCGACCTGTCTGTCGACCGGCTGGGCGAGGACCTGACTCAGATGTTCGTCGTCGCCAATGTCGTGCGCCACGGCGAGGGTCCATCCTGTGACAGGCTGCGCGCACTGGCGCCCGAGCTGTGGAATGATGCGGCCCCGGATTATCTCGACCTCCTGCCGGGCACGCCCGTTGCGAGCGAGCATCTTCGCCTTCGGAAGGCTGACCTCGTGCGCTATATCCGTGCGACGACCCGGTTCTGGGGTCTCGCCGACCCGCAGCCGCTGGCCGCTACCGATCCGCCATATTGAGCGAACCGTCATGCCGGGAGAGTTCGGGGCGGATGGCGACCGGTGAACGACATTCTCTCACACGGGTGGGGTGATGTCGGCCCAAAAGGTGACTTCTTCCAGGATATGCATGCTTTCGGGATTTTCCCAGCCCTCACGGTCGCTATCCCATCGCCCGATCACAGGGAGGTCAACCTCCCAGAGCAGCAAGCGACGGCCGTCTTTCCGGTCTTCCGGCAAAGTGCCGATCGGCTCCCAAGGGATGTGCTTGGCGGTGATCATGCAAGTTCCCTCGCTCGATTCCATTGGTCTCGCATTTAGCCCATCTTTGTGCAGGCACGAAACCCAGCTGGTTGCCAACCTGTCGGCTTTCGGCAGCCCGAGCAGCTTTTCGGAGCGCCTTCGGCTTTATGACGCCAGACTTCTGTGCGTGAGCTGCCACTCGCTTGTGGGATGCCGGCCCTGATTTAACATAATCATTATTATCAGTCTTTTGTCGTTTTATTTCAAATACTTAGTTTACTTGCTCATTCGCGGTCTCCGACATCAACGTCCGTTGATCGTCGCCTCGATCGCCGCCAGACCTTTCATCAACACTTGGAATTTCGGCGGCGCGGCCATGAACATCTCCGACATCGCGCCATAGTCCCGCTCAAGCTTCTCCCAAGTCGCGCCATCGGGCGACAGGCGCAGCGTTCCAACCACGGCGGTGTCATAGGAGGCCGACCTGTCCGCGAACATCAGGCTCTTGTTGTGCACGACCTGCTCGAGCAGATCGATCCGCCCCATCGCCTCGTTCGTGATGCCCCCCTGGTCGAGCATCAGCACGTCATAATAATGGCGCGACATGCCCTCGCGCAGCTTGCCGTTATGATGGATCGCATGAAGGATCGTGACCTTTTCCCAGAAGGTCCGCGCAACGGCCAGCGTCGGCACTGCGGTCACCGGATCCGGCAGTTCCTCGGGAAAGTCTTCGGCCAGATAGGGCAAGATCGGTCGAAGCGCGAACGGTTCCGTGTCGCCGCGGGCGCCAAATTCCAGCTTGATGCGCGGCTTGATGTAACCGCTTTCATCCGCGCCGCCGTAATTCTCGCCATAGGCGAGCCCGTAACCCGAGGTGCGCGGATAGACGAAGAGCAGCGTCTGCTGGTCCTTGTCGTCGGGATCGAGCGCCAGGCTCCAGCCCTCGGCCGTGCCGAGAGCGACTTCGATTTCGCGCGCCAGGATCGGCATGGCGACCGTGGCGACATAAGCCTGTGCCGCCGCCTTGAGCGCCTTGGTCCGGCGCTCGCGCTCCTTGCCGGTAATGTCGCTGTCCATCGGCGAGGCGACTTCGCTGAGCAGCGGCGCCGCGCGGCTGATGGTGAGGTCGATATCTTCGGAGAAGCGCGCGATGATCCCATAGGCTTTCGACAGCGAGGTCCCACCCTTGAAGGTCATGTGACCGGCGAGGTCGGGACACATGACGAGGCGGCGTAGCGTCCAGCAGACCCAGAAATCCTTCTCGATGATGATCGGCGTCAGATCCCGCCGCGCCGCCGCTTCATCGATATAGGCGCGCCGATCCACGGCCGGTCTGCGTGCGAACTCATCCATTGCGGGCGGCGCCGATCTTTAGGACGACGTCGCCCATCCATCCGGGCATCTCGGCCCGGGCCTGGGCGAGCATCCGCATGTCGCGATCATCGAGGCGGGCGGCGAAGTGCCGGATCTTGTCGCTATCGATATTGTCCTTCCCCAGATGCGCGAGCGCCTGCAGAACCGCGTTGACCGAGTCAGGCGCATTGTCGAGCACCGGTGCGCGGCTGTGCTTGAGCGTCAGGCTGCGCCCGCCCGCTTGCCTGACCCGGGTCCGCCCGGTCGTGGCATAGCTGGCCCGGGCGGGAACCTGGGTCGATAGCCCGAGCCTGTTCGCCGCCGCCGCGCCCGACGGTGCGAGCTTGTCCCCACTTTGCGTCGAGAGGGCCTTGGCGACATTGGTGGGATCGGGACTGAGCGCACCGAGCTTGTCATGCTGGCGCGGATAGTCATAAAGACCCCGGCCGATGCGCCGGATGTCGCCGGCGGTCGCGAGGCGCGACAGCGCCATGTCGACCGACCCACGCGTCCCGAAGTCGACGAAGCTCTTGGGCGTGAATACCCAGCCGCGGCCCTTGCCGCGCACGCGCTTCATGATCCGATCGGCTACCGCAGACATTGGCTGTGCTCCTATCTGTTAGATAATAGCATGATTTTTTCTAACAAGATAGGAGCGCGTATCAGCGCCTAAATCAGCTATTTTGCGAGATATTTTGACATCGCATCCAGATAGGATGCCCAGGCCGCACAGGCAAGGTCCGGCAAGCCGGCCGGCAGCGCCGGCCATCATCGTTCCCGATCCCGGTGAGGCGGCGGCCGCCCCTCCTCGGAGCCTGTGGGCGGCGAAACGCCCTCCGGCTCGTTTCGGCGCTCCTGCGGCGGCCGTTCGGATTGCAGTATCTCCCGTGCGCGCGCGAGCCGCCGCGACACCGCTGGCGGCATCGCCGCCAGAAAGCCGGCGATTTCTTGCCCCAAGGCACGATCTTCCGCTTTTCCGGTGCCGGCGAGCGCGACCGCGGCCTCGGCATAGGCACCGCGGATCTGCTTCTGGCGAGCCAGCGCCATGACATCTTCTGCCCGGCGCTCCTGGTCGGCCCCGCGCACGAAGCTTTGCGCGCGCAGTTCGTTGAGCTGCGCGAGATTGAGCCGCCGTCCCTCGGCTCCAAGCCGGGCATCGAGATGGAGCGCGGACGAACGGACCCGCTTCTGGACATGACCGCGCGCACGCCGGGGTGTCGCTTCCGCCGCGACACCGCGCGCGCGCAGCTCATGCGCAAAGGTCTCACGCATATGATGGAGATCCGCCTTGCGCGGATTGAAGCGGGTTCCGTCCGCCCCTTCGGTCGCCACCGTCAGATGGACGTGGGGATGATCGGTGTCGGTATGGAGCGCCAGCATATAGGCATGGTTCCCCTCGAACAGGATTCGCGCGAATGCCTGCGCCGCATCATGAAGCGTCTCGGCGTCGGTCGATCCCCCGGGCATCGACAGCACCAGCGACATCGACGTCGGCCGCTCCCGGCCATGCTCGTTCATGGCCTCGTCGAGCATCGCCCAGTCCTGAGCGATCGCCTTGAGCCGATCCGGCTCGGTGATAATCTCGCCTTCGCTCGATCGGACGGCGAGCTTCCCGTGGCGCGCCACATAGCCGAAATGCTCGGCGACATGATGAGCGCCATATTGCTTGCCGGAGACCTTCACCATCACCTCGGGCGCCTTGCGCACGATCCGCTCGAGCTTGGCGCGCGCCTCGGCCTGGTCCATCGACATTGGCCGGGCGGCCCCGCCCCCGCTTCCGCCCGGTTTGATCCGAACATAAGCGCCGCGCAGGGTCCGCTTGCCGCCTGCCGGCGGCCGCCAGGCCTCCATCAGGCTGGGAAGCGGGAGAACCCCCTCCTCCTCACGCATCGGCCGTGTCCCAGTAGCGAAGATCGCCCTTGAGCGCGGCCCCGAGACCGGCGAGCGCATCGACGATCTCGGACCTAAAGCTTGCGACCCTGGCCGCTTCCCGCGCGACGTCGAGGCCGGATTCGACCATCACCGAGGCGTTGAGCGCGCGGGTCGCCTGGTTGAGGTTGATCCCGATCCGATTGAGCTCGCGCCACGCCTGCGCGATGGCCGCCCGCTCCTCGCGCGGCAAGGGCGCGTTTGCACGCAAGCGCCGCGCCAGCAACGTGGTGATCCAGTCGGTACGCTTCATCCCCAGCACATCCGCCGCGCGGTCGAGCGCGGCGATCTCTTCCGGGATCAGCCGAACCTCGACCCGGCAGGTTGCGCGCTGGCGGGCGCGCGGCGCCTGATGCCCCTCCCCCGCCTCCATGGCCAAGGCGTCAC
>NZ_JACESP010000030.1 GCF_013911755.1 Sphingosinicella sp. | reverse complement strand
AACGGTCCCGCCGCCGCCCCCGCCGCCGACGCCGGGACCGTTCATCGTGTTCTTCGACTTCGACAAGTCGGACATCACGACGGATGCAGCGGACATCCTCAACCGCGCCGCGCAGGCGTACAAGGAAACGGGCCAGGCCAGCGTTACGCTCGCCGGTCACGCCGACGCCGCGGGCCCGGCCGACTACAACGTTGGTCTCTCGCAGCGCCGTGCTGACGCGGTCCGCAAGTACCTCGTGGGTCAGGGCGTGCCGGAAACGGCAGTCGCGTCCGAAGCCTTCGGCGAAACCCGCCTGCTCGTTGAAACCGCCGACGGTGTGCGTGAACCGCAGAACCGCCGCGTGGAAATCAACTTCGGCGGAGCTTCGATGTAAGCTCGACGGAATACGGGGCGGTGTGAAAATCGCCGCCCCGCAACCGGAAAGGGCCGCCTCTCAGAGGCGGCCCTTTTTCTATGCGGCGGACGATTGGCGACGGCGCCGCCCTGTGAAGCCGATCAGATCTTGCAGCGCTTGATCGGCTTACCGCGCTTGTCGATGCACGGATCCGGGATCCTTGGCAGAACGACATAGCCGAGCTGGTGTTGGCGATAAGGATCAGGCTGGGCGATGAGTGCCGAGCGCAATCGCTGAACCGCCGTCACGGCCCGGCCGCCGAGACTGCCCGGGCCCCATGACAGCACCTCCCGGCCCACATCACCGGCAGCCGCGCAGAAACTGCGCTGCGCTTCCAGCGCCGAGAAGCTGTTGTAGATGCGGGTGGTGAAACTGTCGAAACTGCGCCGGCCGGCTTTGCCATCGAGACGGCGAAAATGCTTCTCCAGCGTCTGATAGGCGCGCGCGAGTTCGGGCTGATGCTGCTTCAGCACCTGATTGTAGTTTCTGACGGTCGCGAGATAGGGCGAGAACTGGCACTGCAACGCCGAGACATTGAGCCCTGCGCGCAGCAGCCAGATCGCGTGGGCCGCGCTTTCCTCGGCCGTCATGGCACGAACCGGCGGGCCGCCGAGATCAACCGCGGCATTCGCTGACGGCGCAGCGGCAAGACAGATGCCGAGCGCCAGAGCTGCAGACCGGATACGCCTCACCGCAACAGGCCCCGAATCAGCCAAGCACCTTGCCTAGTTGCAGGGCGACCGACATGTCGCCTTCCACCTTGAGCTTGCCCATCATGAACGCCATCTGCGGGTTGGTCTTGCCGTCCGCGATGTCGAGGAAATCGGACATCGACACCTTGACCGTGCAATCGACCGGGACGTCCGCGTTATCGACGACCGCAGGCGAGGCGCTGTCGTCGATGCGCACGACACCGTCGTCGCCAAAATCGAACTTCACGCTTTTACCAAGACCGGCGCCTGCGCCGACACGGCTGCGCATCGTGTCGGTGATTTCGGCAAGGCTCATACAAATCCTCCCACAAGAATTGGCCGCGAAGGCCGTCAGATTACTGTTGCGCGGGAGCCTCTTCGGACGACGCAGGAGTGTCCGGGATCGGTGCGACGTCCACGAGCGCCGGATCGGTCATCGGATCGACGCCGCCCGCCGCCACGTCGACAGACATGGCATCTGCGGTAGACGCGTCTGCGCCGAGATCCGATACGGACGCATCCGCCGCGCCTTCCACGGCGGCCTTCTCGCCTTCCTGGCCGGCGTCATCGCTCTTTCCGCAGGCGGTCGTCGCCAGGGCGATTGCCATCGAGACCCCAAAAATCGTGCGTTTCGAAATGCTTCCCATCGTTTTACCCCGACTTAATTCTTGTTGCTGTGGCATTTTTTCACCGCTTCGCCCGCAACCTAACCGCATTCAGCCACCGGCTCAAGGCGAGTTGGGCGCGAACCGTTCCGTGGTTGATGCCGCGTTAACCATTTCTATACCGCGGACCGGCAGTCTGCGCTCCACGAACTTCCTACGGGGGACCAGAATGTCTGTGTATGCCGGATTGCCGTTGCGGCTCGTTTGCTATGCGGCGGGCGCTGCAGCGCTTGCGATCGTCGGTCCCGCGCTCTGGGCCGTGCCGACAGTCATCGCGGCGGCAGCCTCGGCAGCCACGGCGCTGTGTTTTGCCATCGCAGACGTTCTCTTCTGCACGCACGCACTCGCGCGCCGCGCTTTCGTGACGGCGGCGTACCAGAAGGCTGAAATCGAGGCTCTCAGCGCGCGTGTGGCCGCGCTTGAAACGCTTCGTCCGGCCGCGCCGGTAACGCATGACGCCAAGCTGGAGACAGCGAACAACCTGCTGCAGTTCGCGGCGCATGTCAGCGCGCGCTGCGGACGGAAAGCGCCCCCGGCTATCTTGGCGGACCGCGCCGGCGACCCGATCGACGACGCGCAGATCGAGCTGCATCTGCAGCCGATCGTCGGCCTTCCGGATCGCCGCGTGCTGCACTACGAGGTGCTCTCCCGCCTGCGGTCGCATACGGGCACGCTGATGATGCCCGCCGAATTCCTGCCGGCTGCCCGCGCCACCGGCCGCGCCGCGGATATCGACACACGGCAACTTTCCAGCATCGTCGGCCTCTGCCACCGCATCGGCGACCGGCACATGGATACCCGGCTGTTCTGCAACCTTTCGGGCGATTCGCTGCAGAGCGATAGCTTCCGCGCCGCGCTGACCGCGTTCGCGCGCGCGCAGAAGGCCCTGTCGCAGCGCATCGTGTTCGAGATCGACGCAGCGACCGCCGTTACACTCAATACCGAGGTTGCTGCCGACCTGCGCGGTATCGAGGCGATGGGCTTCGCGTTCTCAGTCGACAAGGTGTCGCTTGGCGACCTTCCGCGCCTGCAAGGCCTGTTCCGCCGCCCGGGCTTCCTGAAGCTCGACGCCGCGATGCTGGAGACCGCAGAGCCGAGCGTGCTGAAGACGCTTGTCCGTGGCGGCACGCAGGTCATCGCCACGCATGTCGAGACCGAACAGCAGGCAGCTTCGGTGCGCCGTGCGGGCGTTGCGCTCGGGCAGGGCTTCCTGTTCGGCAAGCCGCGTCCGGCGCGCATGGACGATAACGCCGGCCGCCGCGCGGCCTGAAGCCTACAGAAACGGGCAGTGCCGTTGCAGCGCGGCGTCGACGTCGGCCATCGACGCTTCTATGCCGAGGCCTGCCAGGCTGGTGACGGGGTATTCGGCAAGCCCGCAGGGCACGATGCCGGAAAAGTGCTCCAGATCTGGCGTGACGTTCAGCGAAAAGCCGTGGAAGCTGACCCAGCGACGCACGCGCACGCCGATCGCGCCGATTTTCGCCTCGCCCGCGGGCGTATCCGTCCACACGCCGACACGGCCGGGTATCGCGCGCGCCGAGACGCCGAAATCGGCAAGCGCCGCGATCAGCCAGCGCTCGACCGAACAGATGAAGCCCCTGAGATCGCGGCCGCGCTGCTCCAGATCGAGCATCAGGTAGCCAACGCGCTGTCCCGGCCCGTGATAGGTGTAGCGCCCGCCGCGGCCGGTCGAGAACACAGGGAAGCGCGTGGGGGCGAGCAGCTCTGCCGCGTCCGCGCTGGTGCCGGCGGTGTAGACCGGCGGATGTTCGACGAGCCAGATCAACTCGCCCGCTTGGCCTTCCCGGATATGGGCCGCGCGCTGCTCCATCGCCGCCAGCGTTTCGGCATAATCGGCAAGTCCGCTTTCCACCCGCCACTCGGGCATCTCTTTACCCCGTTCTAACCCTATCCGGCGCATCATGCCCGAAATCCGAAACGCAGATAGGCGGTCATGAGCGTTATCGAAAGGATCAAGGTCGAGATTTCGGTCGTTATCGGCAGCACACAGATGCCGATCCGCCAGCTCCTGAAGATGGGGCGGGGCGCTGTGATCGATCTCGATGCGCGCCGCGACGATCCCGTGTGGATCTATGCGAATGACGAACTCATCGCGCGCGGGGAGATCGTGTTGCTGGGCGACCGGATCGGGGTTTCGATTTCCGAGCGCGTGCGGCGGGCCACCACCCTCACCAACTTCGCCTAGCCGGCTTGCCGGCAAGGCTTCGCATCCTCTCCCGCGGGCGGGAGAGGGGTCATAGGGCGGCGGCGAATTTTCTGAGGTCCGCGAGGAATAACTCCGGTTCTTCGAGACTGGCGAAGTGGCCGCCGCGCGGCATTTTCGTCCAGTGCACGATGTTATAGCCGCGCTCGGCCATCGCGCGTGGCGGGAAGGCGAGCAGGTCGTGCGGGAAGGCGGCGACACCGGTCGGCACCTCAATGCGCCGCCCGTCCGGGATCGTGAAACCGCCCTCGTCGAAGAGGCCACGATAAATCCATGTGGCGGTGTGGAAGCTGCGCGTCGTCAGATAGATCATGATGTTGGTGAGCATCTGATCCATGCTGAACGGCGGCTCCGGATTGTGCGCGCCGACATCGCTCCAGCCGCAGAATTTTTCGGCAAGCCACGCGGCAATGCCCATCGGCGAATCCATCATCGCGTAGGCAAGACTTTGCGGCTTGGTGCCCTGAAGCTGCAGATAGGCGGTTTCGGTCGCGCGAATCTGCATGGCCCATTTGAGCCAGAGCGTTTCTTCCTCTGTTGTCGGCTGCATGTTCGCCGGGCGGAGGCCAAAACCGTTCAGGTGGACCGCAGTGACACGCGCGGAATCGAGGCCGATCCAGCCGCCGATGACGCTGCCCCAGTCTCCCCCCTGATAGATGTAGCGCTCGTAGCCGAGCACGCCCATCAGGCTGTCGTAGAGCTTCGCAACCGCGCGCGGGCCGATGGGGGATTTCGGCTTGTCCGACCACGCATAGCCGGGGAGCGAGGGTGCAACCACGTGAAAGGCCGGTGAGCCGTCTTCAGGCTCCGCGAGCCGTTCGATGATCGCATCGAATTCCAGGATCGATCCCGGCCAGCCATGCGCGATGAGCAGCGGTTTCGCATCGGGGTGCGAGGAGCGCTTGTGGATGCAGTGCAGGCGGAAACCCGGCAGCACCTCGGCGCGAACGTGCGGATGCCGATTGAGACGCGCGACCGCGCCGGGCCAGTCGAATGCAGTGAGCCAGTAATCGCGCAAGCGTTCGAGATAGGCGCGGTTCGCGCCGTATCGCCAGCCCGCATCCTGCGGTTCCTCGAAGAAGCGGAAGGCCTCGACACGGCGGCGGACCCATTCCGCCTCCTCGGGTTCGATCGGGATCTCGAACGGCGTGATCATGCCGCGAGCGCTTGCCTGGCATCCGCGAGGATCATGTCGGCCGCCTTTTCGGCGATCGCGATGGTCGGCGCGTTGGTGTTGCCGGAAATGAGCGCCGGCATCACCGAGGCATCGACGACGCGCAGGCCGGAAACGCCGCGCACGGCAAGCCGGATATCGACGACCGAGCGTTCGTCCGCGCCCATGCGGCAGGTGCCGATCGGGTGATAGATCGTCTCGCCCCATGCCTTCAGCGCGGTCGCGATGTCCTCCCGCGCCGTGACGCCTTCGCCGGGCCAGACCTCCTTGCCGCGGAAGGGCGCCAGCGCCGGCATCCGCCCGATGTTCCGCGTGATCTCGATGCCTGCGAGCAGGGTTTCGAGGTCGCCGGGCGCGGAAAGATAGTTGGGGTCGATCGCCGGATGCGCGTTGGGATCGGCGGACTGGAGGCGGATCGTGCCGCGGCTTTCGGGACGGAGCTGGCACATGTGCATGGCATAGCCGTGCTGCCGGCCGAGCGTGCCGCGCCCATGCGGCTCTCCCAGCACGGGCATGAAGTGGATCTGGATATCCGGCGCGGCAAGGCCCGGCCGCGTGGAGAGGAAAGCGCCTGCCGGGGTGGGCATGTAGGCGCCCGAACCGTCGCGGCGCAGCACCCAATTGCCGAGCGCGAGCAGCTTGTTGTGGAAGCCCGCGTTCTTGTTGAGCGTGATCGGCTGCGTGCACGTCCACTGCATCAGGATATCGAGATGATCCTGCAGGTTGCCGCCGACGTCCGGCGCATCGTGCACGACCGCGATGCCGTGCTCCGCGAGATGGGCGGCGGGTCCGATGCCGGAGAGCATCAGCAGCTGCGGCGAGTTCACCGCGCCGCCGCAGACGATCGTCTCGCGCGCGGAGGCCGTTTCTGCCTTTCCGTTCTTCAGATAGGCGATGCCGGTCGCCTGACGCCCGTTGAAGGTGATGCGCTCGACGAGCACATCGGTGAGCACATCGAGATTGGGGCGGTCGAGAATCGGCTTCAGATAGCCTTTCGCGGCAGACCAGCGCTCGCCGTTCTTGATCGTCGAATCATAGCGGCCCGCGCCTTCGAACTGCGCGCCGTTGAAATCGTCGGTGACCGGGTGGCCGGCTTCGGCCGCGGCCTTGATGAAGGCGTCGACAAGCGGGCTCGGAAGGCCGCGGCGCCCCGTGTGGAGCGGGCCGTCGCCGCCGTGATAGTCATCGGCGCCGCGCTCGCTCGTTTCGGAGCGGCGGAAGTACGGCAGGACGTCGTCCCAGCCCCAGCCCGTGCAGCCCATCTGCGCCCAGCGGTCGTAATCACTGGCGTGCCCGCGGATATAGACCATGCCGTTGATCGAGGAGGAACCGCCGAGCACGCGCCCGCGCGGCCAATAGAGGCGGCGGCCGTCGAGATGCTTCTGCGGTTCGGTCCAGAAACACCAGTTCGTGGCGTGCTCGTTTTCGGGCGGGATAATCTTGGAAAGCCCGCCGGGCATGTGGATGAGAAAGGACGAATCCTTGCCGCCCGCCTCGACGAGAAGAACGCGCGTCTTCGGGTCCGCCGACAGGCGATTGGCAAGCACGCAGCCCGCCGACCCTGCTCCCACGATGATGTAGTCGTAACCCGACATCATGACCTCCCCGATTCCTGCCTGCCCCAAGAGTGACGGCGTTTCGGCACGGGCGCAATTCTGGAAAAAGCGTCAGGCTTGGCCTGCGTACACCTCGCCCGCGGCGGCCGCACGGTCCATGCGCGTTGCCTCGGCCTGCGGAAGCTGACGCCAGACGAACCAGAGGCAGATGAGTGTGACCGGCCCGGCAATGAGCAGGCTGAGGATGCCCGTGCCGAGGCTGCCGGTGATGAGCGACATCTTGCCCGCGAAATACGGTCCAAGGCCGAGGCCGACGAGCGTGGTGCCGAGGAAATAGGTCGCGGTGGCAGCGCCGCGCATCCGCGGCAGCACGAGATTCTGGCTGGTCGCGGCGGCGATGCCCACCCAGCAGCTGTTGATGATCGCCATGGGTACGAACGCCAGATAGAAGATCGTCAGGCTCTCCGTGGTGTAGACGAGGAGCATGAGCGGTGCGGGAACAATGACGCCGAGGGTCGCCACGAGAATGTCGCCTGCCTGCCAGCGCGATTTGGCCCAGTCCGCAAGGCGTCCGCCCGCGATCACGCCAATGAAGCCGCCCGCCGCGCCAACGCCGCCGATGATCAGCCCGACGATTGCCGGATCGGCGCCGAAGGTGCGGATCGCATAGGGCGCGGACCAGAAGCTGACCGCGTAGGTGACGAACGCGATCGATCCGAAGCCGAGGATGGCGAGCAGGAATGTCGGCGTGCCCCAGATGAGCTGGTAGGTCGGCGGGTCGCGGCGTTTCAGCGACTGCGACCAAGAGAACACCGAATAGCAGCCGATGCCGATGGCGCCCCATTGCAGCGTGTCGCCGGTGAGCATGATCATCGCGGCCGCGCCGAGCACGACGACGATGAGCCCCGAGAGATTGACCGCGAACGCGCGCCCGCCGACGCGCGCCGCCTGTACCAGCGTGAAGGGCGGAATGACGCTCGACAGTTCGGTGAAGAATTTCGGCCACGGGGAGGGCTCGGGCGGGCTCAATATGCCTTCGGACATGCCGCGCAGCGGCTCGCGTAGGGTGAGCACCCACAGCGCGAGAAGCAGCCCCGGCAGGCCGACGGCAAGGAACGCCGCCTGCCAGCCGGCGAGGCCGAGCGGGCCGCCATCGGGAAACGCGCGGTTCCAGCTCTGCACGATGACGCCGCCGATGAACAGCGACAGGCCGCCGCCGAGATAGAGCCCGCTCGAATAGATGGCGAGCGCGGTGGCGCGCTTTTCACGCGGGAAATAATCCGAGATGATCGAGAAGGCGCAGGGGCTCGCCGTGGCCTCGCCGATGCCGACGCCGATACGTGCGGCGGCGAGCTGGCCGAAGTTCTGCGCGAAGCCCGAAAGCGCGGTCATCGCCGACCAGACCGACAGGCCGATCGTCATCAGGCGACCGCGATACCACATATCCGCAAGCCGCCCGAGCGGGATGCCGAACAGCGAGTAGAACACGCCGAAGGCGGTGCCGTAGAGGAAGCCCATGTCGGCGTCGGTGACGCCGAGGTCGGCCTTGATGTCCTCCGCGAGGATCGAGATGATCTGACGGTCGATGAAATTCAGCACATAGACGAGCACGAGCACGCCGAGCACGTACCAGGCGTATGGCCCCCCGACCTCGCCCTTGCGCGCTTCCAGGATTGCGGCTGCGTCGTTCATGCTCTCGACCCTCCCCAGTTTCGAGATGCCGGCCCTTGTCCAGCCGGTTGCATCGTGGCTAACACAGCGCTCTCAAATCGAAAGCATGGAAATCGCGATGACGACTTCGGTCCTGTTCGTTTGCCTAGGCAACATCTGCCGCTCGCCGCTCGCGGAGGGCGCGATGCGGCGGCTGGCGGAGGCGGAAAGCGCGGCGCTGGAGATCGACAGCGCGGGGACGGGCGACTGGCACATCGGCCGCGCGCCCGATCCGCGCGCGCAGGCGGAGGCGCTGCGAAGAGGTCTCGACATCTCGATGCTGCGTGCGCGGCAGGTGACGGAAGAGGATTTCCACCGCTTCGACCATATCGTGGCGATGGACGCGAAGAACCTCGCGGACCTGCTCGCCATGCGGCCGGATGGCGCGCGGGCGGCGGTGTCGTTGCTGCTCGACCATGCCGAGGGCGGCGACGTGCCTGACCCCTATTACGGCGGCGACGAGGGTTTTGCCGAGACGTTCCAGCTCGTGGAAGACGGCGTGCGCGGGCTGCTTCAGGCGATCAGCGGCCAGCGCGCGACGACGCTGTAGTCCGCGCCCTCGGTGGTGAGGCGGCTCTCGAACAGGGTGATCGCATCTACGGTGAAGCTGACCGGCGGAAAGCCCTCGCGCAGGAAGGCATCGAGCGGACCCGCCGTGCCGGAGAAACGCGCGAGCGTGATGTGCGGCAGGTAGCTTCGCATCTCGGGCGCGATGCCGACGAGTTGCAGCGCGCGATCGACCTTGTTGTGCAGCGCCTTGACAGGCTCCTGCGGTTCGACGCCCACCCACAAGGTTTCGATGCGGGCCTTGCGCTCGAAGATGCCCGTGCGCGTTGTGGAGAGGTCAAACGCGCGCGCGCGGATCGTCGCCAGCGCTTCGGCGACGGCGTTTGCCGTGTGCGTGTCGACCGTGCCCACGAAGCGCAGCGTGAGGTGAAGCTGGTCCTCGCTCTGCCAGCGTGCGCCAAGTACGCCGCCCATGCGCGCGACGAGCGCGTCCTTTACCGCGTGCGGCAGGTCGATCCCGACGAACAGCCGGTGCACTAGCGGAGCGCCGCCTCGACGCTCGGCAAGATGCCCTGCACGATCACGGAAATGCCCTTGGGGTTCGGATGCATACCGTCGCCGAGCAGCAGCGCCTTGTTCGCGACGACGCCCTTCATGAAGAACGGGTAGAGCGGCACGGCGTGCTTCTTCGCGAGCGCCGGGTACATGCCGTTGAACTCCGCCGCATAGGCCTTTCCCATGTTGGGCGCGGCGAGCATTCCCGCGACGAGCACCTTGCTGCCGCGCTTCTTGAAGTCGGCGATCATCGCATCGAGGTTGGCGCGCGCCTGCACAGGCGGCAGGCCGCGCAGCATGTCGTTGGCGCCGAGGCCGAGGATGACGAGATCGGGCTTCGCCTTCAGCCCGCCGAGCACCCACGCCATGCGCGCTTTCCCCGCCGCCGTGGTGTCGCCCGAAACTGCGCCGCTCACCACGCGTACCGAATGGCCCTTCGCCTTCAGCGCCTTTTCGAGCTGCGGCGCAAAGCCCTCGCCCGGCTTCAGCTGATATCCCGCCATCAGCGAATCACCATACGCAACGATCGTACGCGTTTCTGCAAAGGACGGACTCGCGCCGACGAACAGCAGAAAAGCGGCAATCACGGCTTGGACAAAGCGCGCGGCATCCCCATACATACGAAACATGCTCCAACCGGACAAAGCGGATCCCCTTGAACGATATCTCCTCGGCGCCCTCCAATATCGTGATTGATGCGCGCGATGTCACCCTTACGCTCGGCGAAGGCGCGGGCGCGGTCGAAATCCTGCGCGGCGTCAGCTTGTCGGTGAAGCGCGGCGAAAGCGTTGCGATCCTCGGTCCTTCGGGGTCCGGCAAGTCTTCGCTTATGGCGGTGCTCTCCGGCCTCGAACGTGCGAGCGGCGGGCGGATCGGCGTTGCCGGGCAGGATTTCGGCGCGCTCGACGAAGACGGGCTCGCCCGCGCGCGGCGCGGCCGCATCGGCATCGTGCTGCAGGCGTTTCACCTGCTGCCCACCATGACGGCGCTTGAGAACGTGTCGGTGCCGCTGGAGCTTGGCAGCGTTCCCGACGCGGAAGCGCGCGCACGTGCTGAGCTTGAGGCGGTCGGCCTCGGCCACCGGCTGACGCACTACCCCTCGCAGCTTTCGGGCGGCGAGCAGCAGCGCGTCGCCATCGCGCGCGCCACGGCGCCGCGCCCCGGCATCCTCTTCGCCGACGAGCCCACCGGCAACCTCGACGCCGCGACCGGCCACGAGATCGTCGAGCTGCTGTTCGAGCGGCAACGCGCGCAGGATACCACGCTCGTCCTCATCACCCACGATACCGAGCTTGCGGCGCGTTGCGGGCGCATCGTCGAAATGCGCGACGGGCAGATCGTGCGCGAGACCGTCGCTTGAACCTGCCGCTGAAGCTCGCGCTACGCGACCTGCGCGGCGGCCTTGCCGGGCTGCGGCTGCTCGCGGTCTGCCTGTTCCTCGGCGTCGCCGCGCTCGCGGGTGTCGGCAGCCTTTCCGCCGCCATCGTCACGTCGCTTTCCGAAAAGGGGCAGTCGATCCTGGGCGGCGATGTGGACATCGCGCTGACACAGCGCCAGGCAAGCGCGGCCGAAATCGCGGCATTCCGTGGTTTCGGCAGTGTCGGTGAAGTGGTGCGGATGCGCGCGATGGCGAGCCGGCTCGACGGTGCTGAAAGCGTGCTCGGTGAACTGAAGGCCGTCGACGGCACCTATCCCTTCTACGGGAGCGTGCGCCTTGAGGGCGGTCTGCCGCTTGCGGACGCGTTGGAAGCGAACGGGCTCGTTGTGGATCAGGCCGCGCTCGACCGGCTCGGCGCCCGCATCGGCGACACGGTGGGCGTAGGCGACGCGCGCGTGCGCATCACCGGCGTGCTCGCCGAAGAGCCCGACAAGGTCGGCGAGGGGTTCACGCTCGGGCCGACGCTGCTCATGTCGCTCGAAACGCTGGGGCAGACGGGGCTTCGACAGCCCGGCAGCCTCTATCGCACGCACTACCGCCTGAAACTGCCGCCCGACGTTTCCCCTGAATCCGTGACGGAATCACTCAACAAGCGCTTCCCGGAAGCGGCGTGGCGCATACAGGACCGCTCGAACGGCGCCCCCGGAACACGGCGTTTCATCGAAAGGCTCGGCCAGTTTCTGACGCTCGTGGGCCTTACCGCGCTGCTTGTCGCCGGTGTCGGTGTCGGCAACGGCGTCGGCTCATACCTCGACGGCAAGACGCGTTCGATCGCGGCGCTGAAAAGCGTCGGCGCGGATTCGCGCACGATCTTCCGCATCTATATGATCGAGGTGGGGCTGATCGCGCTCGGCGCCGTCATCCTCGGCGCGGTGGCGGGTGCGTTCGTGCCTGCGATCGTCGTGGCCTTCGCTGGTGATGCGCTGCCGGTTCCGCCTGAACTCGGCGTCTATCCTGTGCCTCTGCTCACCGCGGTCCTCTACGGCCTGCTCGCGGCGGCCGCGTTTGCGATCTGGCCGCTCGCGAAGGCGCGCGACGTTCCCGCCGCCCGCCTGTTTCGCGCCGGGGTCGAACGTATCGCCCGCCCGCCGCTCGAGGTGGTGGCGCTCAGCTTCGGCGCCGCACTCGTGATCGCCGCCGTCGCGGTCGTGCAGGCGCGCGAGCCGCTGTTCGCCGCCGTGTTCATCGCCGCTGCGCTCGGCCTCATGGCGCTGCTCGCGGTTCTCGCGCTCGGCATCCGGGCACTTGCCGCGCGCCTGCCGCGACCGAAGCAGCCGCTGCTGCGGCTTGCGCTCGGCAATCTCCACAGGCCGGGATCGATGACACGGCAGCTCGTCGTCGCGCTCGGGCTCGGGCTCACGTTGTTCGCGACGCTCGCCGTGATCGAAACCAATCTTTCGCGCCAGATCGACGAGGCGCTGCCGCGCGAGGCGCCGAGCCTGTTCGTCGTCGATATTCCCGCCGGGGAAGCCGCTGCGTTCCGAAAGACCGTGCTGGACGCTGCGCCCGGCGCCGCGATCCGAACCGTGCCGTCGCTGCGCGGGCCGGTCGTGGCCGTGAACGGGACGCTCGTTTCGGAAATGAAGGACGTGCCCGAAGGCGCGTGGATCCTCCGCGGCGACCGGGGCCTCACCTATTCGGCGGCGCTGCCCGAGGGGAATCGCATCGTTTCGGGCAAATGGTGGCCAGAGGATTATCGCGGGCCGCAGCTCGTTTCGATGGACGCGGAGGTGGGCGAAGCGCTCGGTCTCAAGGTCGGCGACACCATCACCGTCTCGGTGCTCGGCGTCGATCTCCCCGCGACGATCGCGAGCTTCCGGGAGATCAACTGGGATTCGCTCGGCTTCAACTTCGCGCTCGTCTATTCGCCCGGTCTCATCCAAAGCGCCCCCCACAGTTCCATGGCGACGGTCACGGTATCGCCCGCCGAGGTGCCCGCCGTGTCGCGCGCCGTGGTGCGGTCGTTCTCGTCGGCGTCCGTGATCCGCGTCGGCGATGTCATCGAAAATGCGGGCGCGCTGCTCGGCCAGATGTCGACCGCCGTGCGCGCCGCCGCCTCGGTCGCGATCGCGGCGGGGATCGCCGTCCTCGTCGGAGCGATCGCAGCGGCGCGGCGCGCCCGCATCTATGATTCGGTAATGCTGAAGGTCCTGGGCGCCACCCGGGGGCAGGTTCTTCTCAGCCTGCTTGCCGAATATGCGCTGCTCGCGATCGCGCTCTCCGCCATCGCCTTAGGCCTCGGCACGGCGGGCGGCTGGTACGTCGTAACGCAGGTTTTCGAGCTGGAATGGCTCCCTGTCTGGCGGCCCGTGATTCTCACCGTCGTGCTCGGCGCAGCGGCGATTCTGCTGCTCAGCCTGGTGGGTTCATGGAGCGCTCTCGGCGCGCGCCCGGCACGCGCGCTCAGAAATCTATAGTGAATTGGTCCGGTTTTCCTTGAAGCCAAGGCCAATCCACACGATATTGCAGGGGCAAGCCGGATGACCCGGCGAATGGGAGAGTGAATAACATGGTGAACCAGACGGATCCTCGCCTGGCTTACGGTCGCCCGGCGACAACGGCCGAAGGTGTCGCTTTTGACGCCGGCCTTCGCAAATACATGCTGTCGGTCTACAACTATATGGCCTCCGGCGTGCTTCTTTCCGGCATCGTGGCGCTGCTGTTCGCGAACAGCGGCATGGCGGCGCAGGTCTTTTCGCAGGGCGGTCTGCTCGCGTGGGTGTTGATACTTTCGCCGCTCGCCTTCGTGATGGTGCTGAGCTTCGGCATCAACAAGCTGTCCACGCCTGCCGCGCAGGGCATCTTCTGGGCCTTTGCAGCGGTGATGGGCCTGTCGATGTCGACGATCTTCCTGACCTATACGGGCACATCGATCGCGCGCATGTTCTTCATCACGGCGGGCGCCTTCGCGGGTCTCAGCCTGTTCGGCTACACGACGAAGAAGGATCTGTCGGGCTTCGGCACGTTCCTCGTGATGGGCCTCATCGGCCTTATCATCGCGAGCGTGGTGAACATGTTCCTCGGCTCGTCGGTGATGCAGTTCGTGATCTCGGTGATCGGCGTGCTGATCTTCGCGGGCCTGACGGCGTATGACACGCAGCGCATCAAGAACATGTACTTCCAGGTCGCGGGCAGCGACTTCGTCGGCAAGGCCGTGGTGATGGGCGCGCTGTCGCTCTACCTCGACTTCGTCAACATGTTCATGTTCATGCTGCAGCTGTTCGGAAATCGCGAATAGCATTTTCGCAGCTACGACCTGCAAAAAGGCCCGGTGCGTTTCGGCGCGCCGGGCCTTTTCTTTTGCCGCCGCGCGTGGCTAGACCTTGCCCCTGACAAGACAAGGGGAGATCGGCATGGCGGAGACAATCGCATTCATCGGGCTCGGCAACATGGGCTCGGGCATGGCGGCAAACCTTGCGAAGGCGGGATACGCCGTGCGCGCCTTCGATCTCAGCGCCGATGCGCTCGCACGCGCGAAGGGCGACGGCTGCACGGTTGCAGGCAGCGCTGCGGAGGCGGTTTCGGGCGCGGACGCTGTCGTCACCATGCTGCCCGCCGGCAAGCATGTCGAAGCCGTCTACAATGGCGAGGTCTTTGGTGCGGCTAAGTCGGGCGCGTTGTTCATGGACTGCTCGACGATCGACGTGGTGACGGCGCGCAAGGTTGTCGAAGCCGCAACCGCGCAGGGCTTCGCGATGGTCGATGCGCCGGTTTCGGGCGGCGTTGCGGCGGCGTCGGGCGGCACACTCACCTTCATGGTTGGCGGTGAGGCGGCGGCGTTCGGCCGCGCCGAGCCGATTCTCTCGCGCATGGGCAAGGCGGTGATCCACGCGGGCGGCGCGGGTGCCGGGCAGGCAGCGAAAATCTGCAACAACATGCTGCTCGGCATCTCGATGATCGGCACGTGCGAAGCGTTCGCGCTCGCCGAGAAACTCGGCCTCGACGCGCAGGTCTTCTTCGATATTTCCTCGAAGGCGAGCGGTCAGTGCTGGTCGATGACGAGCTATTGTCCGGTCCCGGGCCCGGTGCCTGCCGCGCCGTCCAACCGCGATTACGAGGGCGGCTTTGCCGCCGCACTGATGCTGAAGGATCTGAAGCTCGCCATGGAAGCCGCCGCTGCGTCGAATGCCGCGACGCCGATGGGCGCACAGGCCGAAGCGCTCTATCAAGCTTTCTCGAACCTCGGTGGTGCGGCGAAGGACTTCTCGGGCATCATCAAGCTGCTCGACGGCAGCTGGTGCGCCTGATTCGTCAGTGCGTGTTGCGGCGGGCGCCCGGCTCGCCGGTGCGCAGGGCCCACAGCGCATCGTCGCGCCGCTCCGGATCGACCGCGAGACGGGGCAGCAGGCTTTCAAGGGTCGGGCGTAGTCCACCGAACTGCAGTTGCGGTGCGATGGCGAAGCAATAGGCATTCGATTCCAGCACCACCGGCCCGGTCTCCGTCAATGCGATGTCGAGGCCGGGGAGGGGCAATTCGGGCATGGCTTCGGTCGCTGCGCGGGCGACCTCCAGTATCTCGTTCCAGAACGGAATGGGAAAGCCGGTGAAATGGGCGCCCGTCAGGGCGTGCGTCTCGTAGGTGCTGAGCCGGATTTGATCGTCGGGATCACGGCCATATGCGCGGGTGATGCAGCCGTTTTCAGGATCGACAAAACACAGCAGATGGCCTGTGCTGCCGTCGTGGAAGTTGTCCGCGAGCGCCGGCGTCGTCATGACCTTCTGGATGGTGCAGAAGATCTCGATTCCGGTCGTGGTATACGCTGTATAGACGCGCGTCGCGGAGAGACCGAGGTCAGCCGCGATCGGGGCCAGCGCAGGATGATTGCGAAGCTCGGGGCTGACAAGCGTTCCCGACCGGTCGTCCTGTCCCAGCAGATGCTCCGCGAAAGCGGCCGCCGACATCGAAATGCCACCGACGCGCCAATGTGCGCCGTCGCGGTGCGCGCGGAAAACGCCGTTCCCGAATGAGCCCGTCGCGGGCTTGCAGAACAGGCGATCCGGCGCGCCTTCAAGCCATCGCCTCAGTGTCGCGGCATCGTTGACGACCGAGAGGCGCCCGCCTGCCGGATGGCTCTGGGTGTCGCGTCCGGCGACCACGTAGACCGGCGCGACCGGTACACCCCGTTCCATCAGTCGCTCGGTGCTCAGCACCTTGTCGTTTGCGAGCCGCGCAAGGTGCTCCGGGTGAAGCGCGCGCATGATCCGTCGCATGTGCGGCACATCACTCAGATAATCGCGCCACGTCGACGTTGGGCGATGTCGCAATTCGAAATCGAAGAAGTCGCGAGGTCCCAGGCCATGCCGCGCCCGGCACCAGCCGAGCTTCGCGGCGACCATCGGCAGCGACTGTGGCTCGCGGCGCAGCAGCTCGCGCAGCGCGCGGGGGTAATCATGCCAGGGGCCCCGTGCCTTCATCGACGAAGTTTGCGGGCGAGAGATGCGATGGGCAATCGCTCCGTGCGCTACAACGCACTGTTTTCAGGACGAACGGTCGCGAACAGGGTCGCCGCCGACGGGGCGACTAAAGCGCTTCGATGGTCTTCAGAAAGCGCTCCGGATCGCCGTCGCGGAGTTCCTCGATCGCCGTATCAAGTTCGTCTTCATTGACGCGGGCGCCCGTTTCGGCCGCTTCGATGCGTTCGGCGGCTCCCTCCAGGCGCTTCTCGACGGCCGCCTCGATCCGCTCCACCTTGGCTTCGATCTCGTCGCCCTTTGAATCGATCGTGATCGCAGCTTCGTCGTCGTCCGAAATGAGGCTGAAGCCGGGTCCGTCGATGTTGGAAAGCAGCAAGAGCGCGCCGAGACCGCCGAGAACGATCAGCAGGTTCCGGCGGTTGATCGGCTTGTCTTCGCCCGTCTGAGGCTCATCACGCATCGACGGTTTTCTTACCGCCCTTCGCCTCGCCCGTCTTGCCCTTTTTGGCGGCGCGCGGCTTTGGTGCCGCCGCGATGATCTCGAATGTCGGTCGGTCGTCCTTGATGTGGACCACGACCTCGCCGCCGTTCACCAGCTTGCCGAACAGCAGCTCTTCCGCGAGCGGTTGCTTGATCGTGGTCTGGATGAGCCGGGCGAGCGGGCGCGCGCCGTAGAGCCTGTCGTAACCGCGCTCGATCAGCCAGCTCTTCGCTTCGTCCGAAAGCTTGATGTGGACGTCGCGGTCGGCGAGCTGGAGTTCGAGTTCGAGGATGAACTTGTCCACGACCATCGCGACGACCGGCGTCGGCAGGTAGCCGAACGGCACCGTGGCATCGAGACGGTTGCGGAACTCTGGCGTGAACATACGCTTGATGGCTTCCTCGTCCTCGCCCACGCGCACGGTGGAGCCGAAGCCGATGCCTTCCTTCGCCATGTCCGACGCGCCCGCGTTCGTCGTCATGATGAGGATGACGTTGCGGAAATCGACCGTCTTGCCGTGGTGATCGGTAAGCTTTCCGGCGTCCATCACCTGCAGCAGGATGTTGAACAGGTCCGGGTGCGCCTTTTCGATCTCGTCGAGGAGCAGCACCGAGTGCGGGTTCTGGTCGACGGCATCCGTCAAGAGCCCGCCCTGATCGAAGCCGACATAGCCCGGAGGTGCGCCGATCAGGCGGCTCACCGAGTGGCGCTCCATATATTCCGACATGTCGAAACGTTGCAGCGGAATGCCGAGAATCGCGGCGAGCTGGCGCGCCACTTCCGTCTTGCCGACGCCGGTGGGGCCGGAGAACAGGTAGTTGCCGATCGGCTTGTTCGGCTCGCGGAGCCCCGCGCGCGACAGCTTGATCGCTGACGCGAGCGTCTCGATCGCCTTGTCCTGCCCGAACACGACGCGCTTCAGGTCCTGCTCCAGCGTCGCCAGCACCTTCTTGTCGTCGGACGACACGGACTTCGGCGGGATGCGCGCGATCGTCGCGACGACGGCCTCGACGTCCTTCACGCCGATGACCTTCTTGCGCTTGGCGGGCGGCAACAGCATCTGCGAGGCGCCGACCTCGTCGATCACGTCGATTGCCTTGTCGGGCAGCTTGCGATCGTTGATGTAGCGCGCCGACAGCTCCACCGCGGTCTTCACGGCCTCGTTGGTGTAGCGGACCTTGTGGTGCTCTTCGAAATAGGTCTTGAGGCCGAGCAGGATGCGCACCGTGTCCTCGATCGAGGGTTCCTTCACGTCGATCTTCTGGAACCGTCGCAGGAGCGCGCGGTCCTTCTCGAAGTGGTTGCGGAATTCCTTGTAGGTGGTCGAGCCGATGCAGCGGATCGCGCCGCCCGAAAGCGCGGGCTTCAGAAGGTTGGACGCATCCATCGCGCCGCCCGACGTGGCGCCTGCGCCGATCACCGTGTGGATTTCGTCGATGAACAGGATCGCCTCGGGCATCTTCTCGAGCTCGTTGACGACGCCCTTCAGCCGCTCCTCGAAATCGCCGCGATAGCGCGTGCCCGCGAGCAGTGCGCCCATGTCGAGCGCATAGATCACCGCGTCTTTCAGCACGTCGGGCACGTCGCCTTCGACGATCTTGCGCGCGAGACCCTCGGCAATGGCGGTCTTGCCCACGCCCGGATCGCCCACGTAGAGCGGGTTGTTCTTGGAGCGGCGGCAGAGAATCTGGATCGTGCGGTCGACCTCGGCGGCGCGGCCGATCAGCGGATCGACCTTGCCCGAAAGCGCCTTGTCGTTGAGATTGACGCAGAACTGCTTCAGCGGCGAATCCGCGGGCTTCTTGGCATTGCCCTTGTCCTTTGCCTCGTCGGCCGGCTCGTCCGCGCCGCGCACCGCGCGCGGCTCGGAAAGCGAGGGCGACTTGGCGATGCCGTGGCTGAGATACGAAACCGCATCAAGCCGCGTCATGTCCTGCTGCTGCAGGAAATAGACGGCGTGGCTCTCTCGCTCCGAGAAGAGCGCGACGAGCACGTTGGCGCCGGTCACCTCGTCGCGGCCTGAAGACTGCACGTGCAGGATCGCGCGCTGCACGACACGCTGGAAGCCAGCCGTGGGATTGGGATCGACCTGATCGCCCGCGCGCAGCGGCTCAAGCTCCTTGTCGAGATAGCCGGTCAGCTCCTCGCCGAGCTGGTCGAGATCGACGCCGCAGGCCTTCATCACCGCGGAGGCATGGCTGTCGCCGATCAGCGCGAACAGCAGGTGTTCGAGCGTGGCATATTCATGCCGCCGCCGGCTCGCTTCGGCGAGGGCGTTGTGAAGCGTGTGCTCAAGCTCGCGGGCAAAGGCGGGCATTCATCACTCCTGCGAGGCGGCGAAACATCCGCTGCCTGATGTGAAGATCAGGGACGATTGGCAAAACATCAAGGGGGCAATGTGCAGCCCATGCCGCGGAAACCACGTTTTCTGCGGTTCAGGCGACGTTCCTGACATCGTCATCGTGGCCGCCGAAATCGTCGGTGACGGCCATTTCGCCGAGCTTGCGGTAGAGCGTAGAGCGCCCAATGCCGAGGCGTCTGGCCACCTCGCTCATGCGGCCGCGACAGTGGTGGATCGCCTTGCGGATGATTTCCGCTTCCAGATCCTCAAGGCGACGGAGCTTGCCGTCGTCACCGAACAGCGAAACCTCGGCTGAAAGGTCGGATGAAGCGGCGCGTGTCGGTGCAGCCTGCGCCGTCTGCCTGGGCGCGGTGACGCCTGCAAGTTGCGGGAAGTCGAGCGCCGTGAGTCTCGTGCCCTCGCAGAGCACGGCGGCGCGGAACAATGCGTTCTGCAGCTGCCGGACGTTGCCGGGCCAGTCGTACGCTTCAAGGAGCGCGAGCGCGTCCTCCGAAAGGTCGCGTGCGCTGACGCCTTCTTCGGCGCCGAGTCGACGAACGAAATGGCGCGCGAGCGCCGCGATGTCGCCGCGCCGTGCGCGCAAGGGGGGAATCGTGACAGGCACGACGCCGAGCCGGTAGAACAGGTCCTCGCGGAAGCGGCCCTCGCGGACCTCTTCGGCGAGATTGCGGTTCGTCGCGGCGATCAGGCGCACGTCCACGGTCACATGGCCACGGCTGCCGACAGGCTCGATCTGCCCGGTCTGCAGCGCGCGAAGCAGCTTCACCTGCGCGTCGAGCGGCAGCTCGCCGATTTCGTCGAGGAACAGCGTACCGCCGTCCGCCTCGCCAAAGCGGCCGACGTGTTTTTCAACAGCGCCGGTGAAGGCGCCCTTTTCGTGGCCGAACAGCACCGATTCGACGAGATTCGCAGGGATCGCCCCACAGTTGACGATGACGAGCGGCTTGTCCCTGCGCGGCGAGGCGGCGTGCACCGCCTGCGCGACGACTTCCTTGCCGACGCCACTTTCGCCTTCAATCAGGATCGGCACGTTCTTCTGCGCGGCCTTTTCAGCGACCGCGAGCGCGGCGCGAAAACCCGCCTCGGTGCCGACAATCTCGGCAAAGCCCAGCGAGCCCGGCAGCTTTTCGGTCAGCGGGCGCAGTTCGCCGCCTGGCGCCTTGTGGTCGAGCGCGCTTGCGAGCGCGCGCGTGATACGGTCCGCGCTTGCCGGTTTCAGCAGGAAGTCGCTCGCCCCCGCGCGCATTGCTTCAACTGCGGTGGAAACGCTGGAATGCGCGGTCAGCATGATGACGGGGAGCTGCGGGAATTGCGGGCGCAGTTCGCGCAGCACCTCGATCCCGGTCTTGCCCGGCATGTTGTAGTCGAGGATCACGGCATCGACGGATTGGCCGCGGGGACTCGTCAGCAGATCGAGCGCGGCCTGGCCATGCTCGGCTTCCACGGTCGCATAGCCGGCGCGCGCCGCCACGGTTTCCGTGATGCGTCGCTGGCCCGACTCGTCGTCGACAACAAGGACGGTCTGCTTCGCCAATTGCCGAATCTCTGCTTCCCAAAAATGACCCGCCTGTCTCGATACGGCACAGCGCCTTGCCGTCTGGTTAAGATGATGACCCGTTTTTCGCTTCACACTTGAGTGTGTGTTGCTATGAACGGGCGGAATCAGGTCCGGATGGGGGACGTTTGAAATGGCGCAGAACAGCACTTACACGAACAAGGCGATGAAGGATCACGCGAAGACCTATGCGGGTTTCCTCGCGATGATGAAGTACGGCACGATCGGAATCGTGCTCGTGCTGCTCGGTATGCTCCTCTTCCTGTACAACTAGCCCCGTGGCGAATCCTGTGCGCATCGCGGTCCTTGGTGAGACCGCCGATTTTGAGCGCCGCGTCGCTGCAAGCCCGGAGACGGTGAAGAAGTTCATCGGGCTGGGTGCTGCAGTTGCCGTGGAATCAGGTGCCGGTCTCGCGTCGGGCATTGCGGACGCCGATTATGCGGCGGCAGGTGCCGAGGTGGGCCCTCGCGCGTCCGTTCTCAGCGGTGCAGGGATCGTGCTTGGCGTGCAGGCGCCGGAGCCGGCTTCACTTGCGGGCGTAGCGCCCGGTGCGCGCGTGGTTGCGATGCACGCCCCTGCAGCGAACCCGGAGCGGTCGAAAGCCTATGCGGCGGCGGGCTATGAGGCACTCGCCATGGAGCTTATGCCGCGCATCACGCGCGCGCAGTCGATGGACGTGCTTTCCTCGCAGTCGAACCTTGCCGGCTACAAGGCGGTGCTGGACGCGGCGGCGGAATACGGCCGCGCCTTTCCGATGATGATGACGGCGGCGGGCACGGTCTCGGCGGCGAAGGTGTTCATCATGGGCGTCGGTGTTGCGGGCCTTCAGGCGATCGCGACCGCGCGGCGCCTTGGCGCGCAGGTCTCGGCGACCGACGTGCGCTCGGCGACGAAGGAGCAGATTCTCTCGCTCGGCGCGAAGCCGATCTTCGTCGAGGCCGTGAAGGGCATCGAGGGCGAGGGCTCGGGCGGCTACGCCACCGAGATGTCGGACGAGTACAAGGCCGCGCAGGCCGAGCTGGTGTCGGCGCACATCGCCAAGCAGGACATCGTCATCACCACCGCGCTGATCCCGGGCCGCGCCGCGCCGCGCCTCGTTAGTGACGCGCAGCTCGCGACGATGCGGCCGGGCAGCGTGCTCGTCGACCTCGCGGTCGAAGCCGGGGGCAACGTCGAAGGTGCCGTGGCGGGTGAGATCGTGGTGAAGCACGGCGTCAAGATCGTCGGGCACAGAAACGTGCCGAGCCGCCTCGCGGCGGACGCCTCGCTGCTCTACGCGCGCAACCTGTTCAACTTCCTGTCCGCCTTCTGGGACAAGGACGTGAAGGCGCCCGTGCTGCCCGACGACGACGAGATCGTGAAGGGCGTGCGGCTGACCAAGGACGGCAAGGCCGTCCATCCGGTGCTGGGGGGAGCATAGGCCATGGACTTCATTTCGATCCTGTCGATCTTCGTGATGGCCTGTTTCGTGGGCTATTACGTGGTCTGGTCGGTCACGCCGGCGCTGCACACGCCGCTGATGGCGGTGACGAACGCGATCTCCTCGGTCATCATCGTGGGTGCACTGATCGCCGCGCTTGCCGCGGGCTCGGGGCTCGCCAAGTGGCTCGGTCTCGTCGCCGTGGCCCTCGCCAGCGTCAATATCTTCGGCGGCTTCGCGGTGACGCAGCGAATGCTCGCGATGTACAAGAAAAAAGAGAAGAAGGGCTAGGCGCCGATGGAACACGTCGCTTCCGCCGTGCCCGCGTGGGCACTTCTCGCTTACCTCGTCTCCGGGGTTCTGTTCATCCTCGCGCTGCGGGGCCTGTCCTCGCCCGAGACCAGCCGCGCGGGCAACCGCTACGGCATGATCGGCATGGGGCTCGCGGTGGCGACGACGCTCGCCACGCACGAGATCGCCTCGCTGCCCGAGATCGCGGCCGCGATCATCCTTGGCGGCGGGGTTGGCTTCGTCGTCGCGCGGCGCATCGCGATGACCGCGATGCCGCAGCTCGTCGCGGCGTTCCACAGCCTTGTGGGCCTCGCCGCCGTGCTCGTGGCGGCAGCGGCGTTCCTCAATCCGCAGGCGTTCGGCATCGCGGGCGCGGACGGCGAGATCTTCGCGGTCAGCCGCGTCGAGATGGGTCTCGGCATCGCGATCGGTGCGATCACCTTCTCAGGCAGCGTCATCGCGTTCCTGAAGCTCAACGGCAACATGTCGGGTGCGCCGATCCTGCTGCCGCTGCGGCATGTCATCAACCTCGGCACGCTGGTCGGCATCCTCGGGCTCATCGCATGGTTCACGCTTGAACCGTCGCCCGACGCCTGGATTTTCTGGACCGTAACCGGCCTTGCGTTCCTGATCGGCTTCCTGCTCATCATCCCGATCGGCGGCGCGGACATGCCCGTCGTCGTCTCGATGCTGAACAGCTATTCGGGCTGGGCGGCGGCAGCGATGGGCTTCACGCTGCAGAACACCGCGATGATCATCACCGGCGCGCTCGTCGGCTCCTCGGGCGCGATCCTCAGCTACATCATGTGCCGCGCGATGAACCGCAGCTTCATCAGCGTCATCGCCGGCGGTTTCGGCGCCGAGGCGGGGCCAGCGGGCGCTGCCGCCGCCATCGACCGGCCGTGGAAGCGCGGCTCCGCCGAGGATGCGGCGTTCCTGATGCAGAACGCCGAGAAGGTCATCATCGTGCCGGGCTACGGCATGGCGGTGGCGCAGGCGCAGCATGTGCTGCGCGAGATGGGCGACAAGCTGAAGCACCAGGGCGTCGACGTGCGCTATGCGATCCACCCGGTGGCGGGCCGTATGCCGGGGCACATGAACGTTCTGCTCGCCGAAGCGAACGTGCCTTATGACGAGGTATTCGAGCTCGAAGACATCAACACCGACTTCGGCCAGGCCGATGTCGCGTTCGTGATCGGCGCCAACGATGTGACCAATCCAGCGGCGAAGACCGACAAGTCCTCGCCGATCTACGGTATGCCCGTGCTCGACGTCGAAAAGGCGAAGACCGTGCTGTTCATCAAGCGCTCGATGGGCGGTGTCGGCTACGCCGGCGTCGACAACGAACTCTTCTACCGCGACAACACCATGATGCTCCTCGCCGACGCCAAAAAAATGGTCGAGGAAATCGTCAAGGCCATGGATTGAGGTTGCGCGCGAAACCTTCGGCGCCAGAATGCGTTCATCAGAAAGACCACCACAGGGGAAGACTGATCATGCGCGTTTCCACGACCGTCATGCCTTTGGCTGCCATGCTGGCGGCCGCATGTGCGAGCCAGGCTGAAGAGCCTGCGGCTGCGCCCGCTGCGCCGCCGCCTGCCGCCTATGCTCAGCTCCTCGACAAGGACGGCGCCACGAAAGGCCGCGCGGTGCTGACCGAGGCGAACGGCAGCGTCAATGTCGGCCTCGTGCTTGAAGGCTGGTCGCCGGGCACCTACGCCTTCCATGTCCACGCGATCGGCCTTTGCACCGCGCCGGACTTCACTTCGGCGGGGCCGCACTTCAATCCGACCAACCAGAAGCATGGCAACCACAAGGGCGATATGCCGAATGTTACCGTCGCTGCAGACGGCACCGCTCGGATCGAAGCGCGCATCAAAGGCGCCACGCTTTACAGTGGCGAAATGCCGGTGCTGGATACGGACGGCGCCGCGGTCGTCGTCCACGCCAAGCCCGACGACGGCGTGACCGATCCTGCCGGAAACGCAGGTCCGCGTCTTGCATGTGGACCCGTCGTCACCAAATAGCGTCCCACGGCTTTGGAGGCTGAAGGTGAGCGTGAATCAGCAGGCGTTTGAAGATGCGATGACCCGGGCAGGGCTCGACGCACGCGATCCGCAGGCGGTGCGCGCCCGTGTCGAGGTGCTCGAAAAGCTTCTTGAACGGTCGATCACGATCCCGGGCATCAACTACAAGGTCGGGCTCGATGCGATCCTCGGCCTTGTTCCGGTGGGCGGCGACATTCTCGCCGGGCTGATGTCCGCCTATATCATCTGGGAAGCACGCAACCTCGGTATGTCGCGCTGGCACCTCGCCCGCATGGCGGGGAACACGCTGTTCGACACCGCGATCGGCTTCGTGCCGCTACTGGGCGACGCGATGGACGTGCTGTTCCGCTCGAACACGCGGAACCTCCGCATTATCAAAGCCCACCTCGATCGGCACCACCCGAAGACGGCAGTGCTGGAGGGCACCGTCACCCGCCGCGCCAGATAAGCACGCGCGCGCCGTCCGCCGCGCCGGGTGTGCGGCAGGCCGCATAGTTGTAATCGAGGTCCATGCACAGCCGCACCTCCGTCAGCCAGCCGCGATTGTTTTCCATCACGGCAATCGCTTCGGCAGGAAGGCCGATATTCGCTTTCACGAACGCCTCGCGCACCATGCCGGCGGTCAGCGTCTCACCGCGAAGCTGGCGGAGATCGGGCCGCTTCACACCGTCCCACAGCGATTTGGCGGCACCGAAATAGGCCTCCGCGCTCGAAAAGGCGCAGGTGCCGTGCGCGGCCCACTGGTGCTGCATCAGCTGCGCCGAGGGCATCATGCAATAATGCTGGCGCACGAGCGCTTCGCCCACGGGCGGCGCCACGGCGCAGGCGCGGGGCGCGGGGCCTGCTGCACTGTCCACCCAGAGGCCGTGCAGGATGAAATCGAAATCATTGTCCTCGCACTGGCCTTCATGGGCCGCGGCATCCTTGCGGAAGCGACAGAACTCCGGCGACCACGACAGTGCAAGCACGTAGGCCGCAGCGGGCGCATCAGGCTTCGCGTCCGGCAGGCTCGCCGCGCGCGGGAGGTCGATCCGGCTGGGGATGCTGCACTCCGCCGTCGCCGTTCCGGCGGGCTCGTCAGCCGATCCGCAGGCCGCGAGGCATAACGCGAGGAGCAGGCGCTCAGGCGCTCGCAAGGTCGAGCCCGATGTCGGCGGCGGGCGCGGACTGCGTGATCCGTCCGACCGAAACGTAGGTGACGCCGGTTTCGGCGATGGCCCGGATCGTGTCGAGATTGACGCCGCCCGAGGCTTCGGTGGGCACGCGCCCCGCGACGAGGGCTACCGCGGCGCGAATGTCCGGCACGCTCATGTTGTCGAGCAGCAGGTGCGTCGCGCCCGCCGCAAGCCCCGGCTCGATCTGGTCCAGCCGGTCGACCTCCAGGATGATGCTGGCGATGCCCGCGTCCTTCGCGCGGCGCACGGCCTCGTCCACGCCGCCCGCAACGGCAACGTGGTTGTCCTTGATCATTGCCGCATCCCAGAGCCCCATGCGGTGGTTCTGCGCGCCGCCCATGCGCGTTGCGTATTTTTCGAGGAGCCGCAGCCCGGGGATGGTCTTGCGCGTGTCGAGCAGGATCGCCCCAGTGCCCGCGATGGCATCGACATAGCGGCGCGTGAGTGTCGCTATGCCGGAGAGGTGCTGGACAGTGTTGAGCGCCGAGCGCTCGGCGGTGAGCATGGCGCGGGCGAGGCCGGAGAGGCGCATCAGGTCCGTGCCCGACGCCACCCTCTCGCCGTCCTTCGCAAGCATCTCGATCTCCACCGCCGGATCGAGCGACTGGAAGAAGGCAGCGGCGATGTCGAGGCCGGCGACAACGATGGCGTCGCGGCTGTCCATCACGCCGTGGAACCGAGCGTCCGCCGGGATCACCGCGGCGGAGGTGATGTCGCCCGCGCCGCCCAGATCCTCGGCGAGCGTGGCGCGCACGAAAGCCGCCGTGTCGAAACCTGCGATCCCCATGTTCATTTCCCCATCAGTTCCCGGCGCGCGAAGGACAGCATCAGCGCGGCGCGGTAGGCGTGTTCGGCGGCGTTGGCCGCACCGGCGTGACCGCCTTCGATGTTTTCATAATAGTCGAACGCGTGGCCCTGCTGCGCCAGCCGAGCCGCATACTTCCGAGCGTGGCCGGGGTGGACGCGGTCGTCCTTCGTAGACGTATAGATGATGACGGGCGGGTATTTCGCGCCTGCGCGGAGGTTCTGGTAGGGCGAATATTTCGCGATGAAGGCGCGGTCCGCCGCCACGTCGGGATTGCCGTATTCGCCCATCCACGATGCGCCCGCGAGCAGCTTGTTGTAGCGCAGCATGTCGGCGAGCGGCACGCCCATGATGACCGCGTCGAAGAGGTCCGGCCGCTGCGTCATCGCGACGCCCACGAGCATCCCGCCCTGCGAACGGCCCGAAACCGCGAGCTTCGATGTCAGCCCCGCACGCTTCAGATCCTCGGCGACGGCATAGAGATCGTCGAAGCTGTTCTGCCGCTTCTCGCGCAGCGCCGCCTCGTGCCAAGCCGGGCCGTATTCGCCGCCGCCGCGAATGTTGGCGATCACGAAGCTGCCGCCGTCCTTCAGCCAGAATAGCCCGCCGGGGCCGATCTGGTAGGGATTCTTGGTGAGGTAAGTCGGCTTCTGCGCGCTGCGGAAGCCGCCGTAGGCGTGCATGATCGTCGGCAGCGGGCCTTTCGCGCCTGCCGGACGCACGACGAAATAAGGGATGCGTGTGCCGTCCTTCGATGCCGCGAAGCGCTGCTCAACGGAAATCGAGGCCGGATCGAAGAAGGCCCGAAGCGCGGCGACTTCCGTGGGCGTGTCACCGCCGCGCACTGCCATCAGCGTCTCGGGGCTGGCAAAGCTCTCGGTCGTGTAAAAAGCCGTGTCATTCGCGCCCCCGGCCGCCGCGAGCGTCACCGTGCTGTTCGGTGGCACCGGCACGGTCTCAGCGGTCCAGCCGGCCGCCGAGGGTGTCAGCGCGATCAGCCGCCCGGCGACATCCTCCAGCAGTGACACGTAGAGGCGCCCACTGCCCGCGACGACAGCCTCGATCGCCTGTTTGCCCGTTGGCACATAGACCTGCTCGACCGCCGCCGGACGCCCGACAACAAGTGTCGCCGCGTCATAGGCGATGAGCGAACCCGCCGCGTAGGTCTTGCCGCCATAGGCCCAGTCCTTGTGCAGCAGCGCGATCACGCGGCTGCCGAGCATGTCCTCGACCGTCGCCGTCTCGGGTAGCGGCGAACGAATGAGCGTGCCGTCGAGATTGAGGTGGAAGGTCTCGGCGGTCCAGAAATCGGGATGGCGCGTGATGCGCGGCCACATGCGGCCTTCGCTGCCGGTTGCGCTCGCATCCATGCCCATGTCGGTGGCCTTGCCCTCCGCGAGCAGCGCGGCCTCCGCCATCGGTGTGCCGCGTTTCCACAGGCGCACCTGACGCGGATAGCCGGATTCGGTGACATCGCCGCCATGCGCGGTGGCGATCATCAGCCGGTCGAGATCGACCCACGCGACGTCGCCCTTCGCCTCGGGCGTTTCGAAGCCGCCGTCCACGAACGCGCCCGCCTCCATGTCGAACTCGCGGTAGATGAGCGCGTCGGAACCGCCGTCCGAAAGGCCGACCATGCAGCGGGCATAAGCGGGGGCAAGGCACGCCGCGCCCTTCCACACCCATTTCCTCCCGTCCGCTTTCGACATCGCATCGAGGTCGATCAGTGTGCGCCAGGCGGGCTTTCCGGCGGCGAAGGCATCGAGATCAGCGATGCGCCACAGGCCCTGGGGGTTCTTCGCATCGGTCCAAAGGTTCGTCACCTTGTCCCCGAGAATTGTCTCGGGCACGGCGATGCGGCTGCCGTCCTCCAGGATCGCCTGCATGTCGGCCTGCAGCGCCTTGAACGCCGGGCTCTCCGTCCGCAGGCGCTTCTCGGTCGCGGCATTCCACGCGCGCACCTGATCGAGCGCGCGAGCGCCGTCCACCTCTTCAAGCCAGAGGTTGGGATCGTCGTCGGCCGCGTGCGCAGCAGGGGCAGTCGCCAGAGTGAAAGCCGCCATCAACAGAATGGAAAAACGCATGGCGTTTCGTCCCCAAGACGCATGTTATCGGACCCATCAAGTGAAACGGATTCGGGGCGGGGTCAATCGGGCGGGAAGCCGAACGTGTGACACGACTGGGTGTGCGTCCCTCGACTTCGCTCGGGATGATGCACGTTTTTACTGGGTACAGAGGCCCTTCATCCCGAGCGCAGTCGAGGGACGCACGGCGTTCATGTCAATCTCCCGTAACGCGCACGCTTGAAATGTCGCCCTGCCCGACTGTCGACGACGCCATCGCGAGCATCCGTTCGAGCGGCTTCAGCGCCTTCACGCGCATCTCCTCGTCCATCTCGATCATGGGCTTGAGATCGCGCAGTGCGAGGTAGAGTTTTTCCATCGTGTTCAAGGCCATGAACGGGCAGTTGTTGCAGCTGCAATTCCCGTCCGCGCCCGGCGCGCCGATGAAGGTCTTGTGCGGGGCGGCCTTTTCCATCTGGTGGATGATGTGCGGCTCGGTGACGACGATGATCGTGTCGGCCGGGCTTTCGAGCGCGAATTTCAGGATCGCGCTTGTCGAGCCGACGAGATCGGCGTGGTCGAGGATGTTGCCGGGGCATTCGGGGTGCGCGGCGACGGGCGCCTCGGGGTGCTGCGCCTTCAGCTTCAGCAGTTCCTTTTCGCTGAACGCCTCGTGGACGATGCACGCGCCCGGCCACAGCAGCATCTCGCGGCCGAATTTGCGCGAAAGATAGCCGCCGAGGTGCCGGTCCGGCCCGAAGATGATCTTCTGATCCTTCGGCAGCTGGCTGATGATCTTTTCGGCCGACGACGAGGTGACGATGATGTCGGAGAGCGCCTTCACCGCCGCCGAGCAGTTGATGTAGGTGAGCGCGATGTGATCGGGGTTCGCCTCGCGGAAGCGCTTGAACTGCTCGGGCGGGCAGGAGTCTTCAAGGCTGCATCCGGCGTCTATGTCGGGCAGGATCACGGTCTTCTGCGGGGAGAGAATCTTCGCGGTTTCCGCCATGAAGCGCACGCCGCAGAAGGCGATGACGTCCGCGTCCGTGTCCGCGGCCTTGCGCGAGAGATCGAGGCTGTCGCCGACGAAGTCCGCGATGTCCTGGATCGCGGCCTCCTGATAGTAATGCGCGAGGATCACGGCGTTGCGTTCCCGCTTCAGCCGGTCGATCTCGCTCAGCAAATCCTTGCCCTTCGGCAGCTCTGCGCGGCGTGCATCCATGTCGTCAATACTCCTAAAGTGCGTAGCCGCTCTCGTCCGGGAAACGGACGATGACGCGGGCGTCGATTCCTGCAGCGGCGAGCGGCAAGGCAAAGCCGCGCTCCACGGCGGTGCGCGCGGAACTGCGCGCGAGTTCCCGCAGGAGGCTGGTATCGGCTTCCTTGAGCACGGCCTCCCTGATCTTGCGGCGGTTGGCAGCGTCGATGACCTCTTCGGCATTGCCGAGCGCCATCAGGATCGTGCCGCCGCCGTATTCGCGGACGTTCGCCATATCGACCTGCGGCTCGTCGAGCTGGATATCGGGCAGGCGCACCGTCATCACGCGGCTGCCTTCGTCCCACACCATGTCGTCGCGGCGGACCTTCGAATAATCGATGTCGTAGCGGACCGTAGCGGGCACGATCAGCGTCTTTTCCGCCGACAGGCCGAGCTTTTCGACGCGCGTCGTCACCGCGACCGTGAAACGCCCGGCGAACACGGTGAGCTTGTTCTGCGCACGGACCGCCTCAAGGCTGGCGGCGGCGATGGACCGCGCATCCACCGGCTTGTCCTTTTCGCGGACCAGGAAAAAGGCGGCGAGGGCGCCGAGCAGCAGACCGGCGACGAGCGTCAGAACGGTTTTCACGCGGCTTTCTCCCAAACGTCTCCGTCCGCGCTTACCATGCCGCGCGCCTGAAGGTCGATCAGGTGCGCGAGCACCGAGCGGCCTGCGGCGGGGTGCAGCCGGGGATCGACAGCGGCGTACATCGCGGCGACGAGATCGGGGATCGCCTTCGGGCCGCCCTCCAGAAGGCGCAGAATCTGGCCCTCGCGCTGGCGGCGGTGCGCGATGTAGCCGCGCACCAGCCGCTGCGGCTCGGTGACGGGCTCGCCGTGCGTAGGATAATAGATGGCGTCGTCGCGCGTCTGCAGCAGCTTCAGGCTCGCCATATAGTCGCGCATGTCGCCATCGGGCGGCGTCACGACGCTTGTCGACCAGCCCATCACATGGTCGCCGGTGAACAGCGCCTTTTCCTCGTGGAGCGCGAAGCAGAGGTGGTTCGATGTGTGGCCGGGGGTGTGCACGGCCTCCAGCGTCCAGCCGCCGTCCGCCCAGGTGCCGCCGGGCACGACCTCGCCGTGCGCGAGCACGCGGTCCGGCGCATAGGTGCTGTCGAACGCGGCGTCGGTGCGGGGGCCGTCGTCTTCCAGCACCAGCGGCGCGCAGCCCACGACCTCGGCGCCGCTCAGCGCCTTCAGCCGCACGGCGAGGGGGCTATGGTCGCGGTGCGTGTGGGTGACGAACAGATGGCTGATCGTTTCGCCCGCCGTGGCGGCGAGGATGGCGTCCAGATGCTCGTCCTCGTCCGGGCCGGGGTCGATCACGGCGACCTTGCCGCTCCCCACGATATAGGTGCCGGTGCCGAGGAAGGTAAACGGGCTTGGATTCCGCGCGAGCACGCGGCGCACCAGCGGCGAGACGCGTTCGCTTGCGCCATAGGGCGCGGCGGCAATGGCGGCCTTGATATCCATCGGAACCCCATGTGGCAGCGGCAGTGGCCGCTGCCAAGGGTCATCGGCCCTAGAGGGGTACGATCTCGTTGAAAGGTGTGTCCTTGTCCGGCCGCAGATCGCCCGGCAGGCCGAGCACGCGTTCGGCGATGATATTGCGCAGGATCTCGTCGGTGCCGCCCGCGATGCGGAGGCCCGCCGACCACATGTAGGCGCCCTGCAGGCGTGCAAGCTCGCTGTCCTTCTCGCCCGCCGCGAAGCCCGCGCTTTCGGAGAGGTCGAGCGCGAAGGCGGCCATGTCCTGCATGGTTTTCGCGACGACGACCTTGGAGATGGATTGCTCCGCGCCCGGCGTCTTGCCCTGCGAAAGCGCGGAAAGCGCGCGCATCTGCGTCAGCTTTACGCCCTCGTCGTTGATGTAGGTGTCGGCGATGCGGGCGCGGACGTCCATGCGTTCGATCGCGGGGCCCTGTTCGGTGTCGATGCCCTTCGCAAGCTCCATCAGCGTGCGCCAGCCGGGCGAATTGCGCGGTTTGCCGCCGACGGCGAGGCGCTCGTTCATCAGCGTGGTGAGCCCGGCCTTCCAGCCGTCGCCGACCGCGCCGATGCGCCATGCGTCCGGCACGCGGACGCCATCGAAGAACACTTCGTTGAAGTCCGCGCCGCCCGACATTTGTTTGAGCGGCCGCGCGTCGACGCCCGGTGCGTGCATGTCCACAATGAACATGGTGAGGCCCTTGTGCTTGGGCGCGGACGGATCGGTGCGGGTGACGATGATGCCGTAGTCCGAAAGGTGCGCGAACGTCGTCCACACCTTCTGGCCAGTGATGATCCAGTCATCGCCGTCGCGCACGGCCTTGGTGCGGATGCCCGCGAGGTCGGAGCCGGCGATGGGCTCGGAAAAGAGCTGGCACCAGATCTCGCTGCCCTCCAGCGCCTTCGGCACGAAGCGTTCGATCACCTCTTTCGCGCCGTGCGTGAACACGGTGGGGATGCACATGCCGAGGCCGATCGAATAGAGGCCGGTCGGTGCGGCGGATTTCGCCTCCTCCTGCCCGAAGATGATCGCGTTCATCGGCCCGAGCCCCTGCCCGCCGAACGCCTTGGGCCAGGTGAGGCCCGCGTAGCCGGCTTCGTATTTCTTTTTCTGCCAGCTCTTCTGGCGGGTGACGAATTCGTCCTGCGATTTCGGCTCGGGAAGGCCTTCGTATTCCTTCGCGGCTTCGGCGATCCAGGCGCGGACCTTGGCGCGGTATTCGGCTTCCTGCGGGGTGTCGTTGAAATCCATCGTCTCTCTCCCTCAGGCGGCGGCGCGGTTGCGCTGTTCGAGCGCGCGCACCAGCCGGTCCGCCCAGAACGCGCGGCTGCCGAGCGACGCGGATAGCTGCCGAGCGCGGCGGTAGTAGAACTGGCAGTTCGATTCCCACGTGAAGCCGATGCCGCCGTGCAGCTGCACATTCTCCTCGGCGGCGAAGCGGACCGCATCGAGGCTGGCGGCGCGCGCGGCGGCGGCGGCGTGGCGCAGCTCGTCGGCATCCGCCGCGAACGCCCATGCGCCGTAAAGCGCGTGCGCGCGGGCGAGTTCGAGCTTGATGTACATGTCGGCGCACTTGTGCTTGACGCCCTGATAGCGGCCGATGCGCTGGCCGAAGGCGACGCGGTCCCTGGCGTAGCCGACGGCCATTTCCATTGCGGCGCTCGCGGTGCCGATCGCTTCGAACGCGAGGATCACCGCCGCGCGATCGAGGAAGCGTTGGTAGTCGGCGGCGGTGCCGAGCGGTTCGGCGGGGGTGCCTTCAAGCGTGATCGTGCCGTGCTTGCGGACGAGATCGAGCGTCGCGGCGGGCGCGACGGCGGCGTCTTTCAGATCGACGAGCCAGAACGTCGGGCCGTCCTCGCCGGCGGCAGTGACGACCGCGAGGCTCGCGGCGAGCGCGTCGGCCACGGGGGATTTCGTGCCGGTCAGCTTGCCGCCCGCGGCGCGTGTCGCGGGGATCGCGGCGGGCGAATTCGCGCCTTCGCCCCATGCGTAGCAGGCGATCGTGCTGCCGTCGGCGATGCCGGGGAGGTATTTCGCCTGCTGCGCCTCGGTTCCGGCAAGAAGCAGCGCCTCGGTTGCGAGCAGCGTCGAGAGGAAGGGGACGGGCGCGAGGCTGCGGCCGAATTCCTCGGCGAGCACGCAGCTTTCCTCGGGCGAGAGGCCGACGCCGCCGTGCGCCTCGGGCACGCGCGCGGCGGTGAGGCCGAGGTCGACGACCTGCCGCCACAGCGCCGTATCATAGGGCGCATCCGAATCCATGATGCGCCGCGCCGCATCCGGCCCCGCGTGCTGCGACAGCATACGCCGGGCGGACTCGCTGAGCGCGCGTGCGTCGTCCGAGAAATCGAAATTCAAGAGACCCTCCCACGTTTGTTGTCCGGAGCATGTGCCGCAGCGGCGGCGCGCGCATCCCGTGACTTGTGAGAGGCGTCTATTTTCGTGCGAAAAGCGCGTCAGCGGCGGATTTCACGCTGCCCGCCGCGGTGAGCTTGGCGCGCGTTCGCCCGATCTCGGCTTCAAGCGCGGCGATGCGCGCCCTCAGTTCGTCCTGCGACAGCGGATCGAGATCCTGCCGCGTGAACAGGGTCAGCGGATCGTCTTTCGTTTTCGGCAGAAAATCGTCGTCCATAGGGTTAACCCGTGTCTGGAATGGCCGCGCAATCTGCGCTAGAGGGGCGCCGCGAACAAGGGGGAGGATGACGTCATGGCCGGGGTTCCAGTGGACATGATCGCGATCGACCCCGAAGGCCCCGGCGGCCCCGAAGTGCTCATCCCCGTCCGCCGCCCCGTACCCGTGCCGAAGGACGGCGAAGTGCTCGTGAAGGTCGCCGCCGCGGGCGTGAACCGGCCCGACGTGCTGCAGCGCCTCGGCCTCTATCCGATGCCGCCCGGCGCGCCTTCGATCCCGGGACTTGAAATTGCAGGCGAAATCGTTGCGGTTGGCGCCGGTGCGGGCCGTCTGCAGATCGGCCAGCAGGTGTGCGCGCTCGTCGCGGGTGGCGGCTATGCGCAGTATTGCACCGTGCCCGAGGGCCAGTGCCTGCCGGTGCCCGAGGGGCTGACGCTTATCGAGGCGGCGAGCCTGCCCGAGACGTATTTCACGGTGTGGTCAAACCTCTTCGAGCGCGGCTACGGCGCGCCCGGCGAAACCGCGCTGATCCATGGGGGCACCAGCGGCATCGGCGTTACCGCGATCCTGCTTTGCAAGGCGTTCGGGCTGACGTCGATCGTGACCTGCGGCAGCGCGGAAAAATGCGCGGCTGCGCTGGCGCTCGGCGCCGATCACGCGATCGATTACAAGGCGCAGGATTTCGTTGCCGAGGTCGCGCGGATCACGAGCGGGCGCGGCGTCAACGTCGTGCTCGACATGGTGGGCGGCGATTATCTGGCGCGCAACATCAAGTGCCTCGGCGAAAGCGGGCGTCATGTGTCGATCGCGTTCCAGCGTGGGCAGACCGGCGAACTCGATCTCGGTGCCGTCATGCGCAAGGGCCTGATCCTGACGGGATCGATGCTGCGCCCGCGCAGCGTCGAATACAAATCGCTGCTTGCCGACAGTCTTGCCGCCGATGTCTGGCCGCTGTTCGGTGGTGGCTTGAAGGCCGTCGTCGACCGCGTATTCCCGCTTGAGGCCGCAGCGGACGCGCATCGTTATCTCGAATCGGGCGAACACGTGGGCAAGGTCGTACTGGAGATCGCGCATGGACAGGTTGACGCTGCATGAAGACCCGGTTTCGGGCAATTGCTACAAGATCCGCCTGACGGCGGCACACCTCGGCTTCCCGCTGGAACGCAGGCTCTACGACATCCGCAAGGGCGAGACGCGCACGCCGGCCTATCTTTCCACCGTGAACGCGAACGGCCGCGTGCCGGTGTTGCAGGTGGGTGATCGCTATCTGCCGGAATCGAACGCGGCGATCTTCTACCTTGCGAAAGGCTCGGCGCTGATCCCCGAAGACCGCTGGGACGAGGCGGACATGCTGCGCTGGATGTTCTGGGAGCAGTATAATCACGAGCCCAATATCGCGACGCTGCGCTTCTGGCTCGCCTATGTCGGGCGCGCCGCGCTTTCGGAAGCGCAGCGGGCGCAGATCGACGGCAAGCGCGCGGGCGGCGAAGCGGCGCTCAAGCTGATGGATGAGCATCTGACGCATCGCCAGTGGTTCGTCGGGAACAGCTTCAGCCTCGCCGACATCGCACTCTACGCCTATACGCACGTGTGCGAAGAGGGCGGCGGGTTCGAACTTGCGCGCTATCCTCGCGTGCAGGGGTGGCTCGCCCGCGTTGCCGGCCTGCCAGGACACATCTGGATCGATTCCCACGCTTGATTTCGCCGCGACTCGCGCAAAACCTTCATAATTCGGCCTGCAAATCGTAACGCAACAACGCGATACGCTGGCGCGCAAACAGCCGTCCGCCAGTGGAGGTCGACTTGAACATGTTTGCGCCTGACGACTTTGCCGATCGCATCGCGTCGCTTCGGCCGAGCGAGCCTGAGGTCCGGAAGAGCGATCGCCGCCGCTACCGCACGATCTGGATATCGGACGTGCATCTCGGCACACGCGGGTGCAATGCCGATCTGCTGATCGATTTTCTCGACAGCGTCGATTCCGACACGCTCTTCCTCGTCGGCGACATCATCGACGGGTGGCGGCTGAAGAAGAGCTGGTATTGGCCCGCGAAGCATAACGACATTGTCTGGCGGCTTTTGAAGCGCGCCAAGCGCGGTACGCGCGTGATCTACATTCCAGGCAACCACGACGAGGTGTTCCGCCAGTTCACCGGGCTCAGCTTCGGCGGCGTCGAGATCCGTTCGAAGGCGATCCACGAGACCGCCGACGGCCGCCGCCTGCTCGTGCTGCACGGCGACGAGTTCGACGCCGTGGTGCTCTACGCGCGCTGGCTCGCGTTCCTCGGCGACGCCGCATACGAATTGCTGATGAAGCTGAACACGGTCGTCAACAAGGTGCGGGCGCGTTTCGGCATGCCCTATTGGTCGCTTTCCAAGCACGCCAAGCACAAGGTGAAGAACGCGGTGGAGTTCATCAGCCGCTTCGAGGAAGCCGTGGCGAAGGCGGCCGGAGACCGTCAGCTCGACGGCGTCGTCTGCGGCCACATTCACACCGCGGAGCAGCGGCAGTTCGGCGACGTCGTCTACTACAACGATGGCGACTGGGTGGAAGGCTGCACTGCGCTCGTCGAACATTTCAACGGCGAAATGGAAATCCTGCACTGGGCCGACGAGATGAACGCGCGCGTGCTTCCCATGCAGCAGGCAAACGCGGCCTGAGTTGCGGGCAGACCTGATGCGATATCGTGCGTCCCTCGACTTCGATCGGGATGATGGACGTAGAGCCACAAGGGATTTCACATTGAGCCCTTCGACAGCCTGCGAAGGCAAGCGCTCAGGACAGGCCAAGGCCGAGGGACACGCCGCCCCATGCGCATAGCGATCGTGACCGATGCGTGGGAGCCGCAAGTGAACGGCGTGGTGCGCACGCTGCAGATGGTGCGCGGCGAGCTGGAACGCGCCGGGCACAGCGTGCTCGTACTTTCCCCCGATGCGTGGCCGTCGGTGCCCTGCCCCGGCTACGGCGAGATCCGGCTGGCGCTTGCCACGACCGGCCAGGTCGGGCGGCGTTTGCGTGCTTTTGGCGCCGAAGCCATTCATATCGCCACAGAAGGCCCGCTCGGGCTCGCCGCGCGGCGCTGGTGCCTGCGCGCCCGCCTTCCCTTCACGACCGCCTATCACACACATTTTCCGGACTATGTATCGGCGCGCACCGGGCTGCCCGCCGCATGGTTCTGGCGGTACGAGCGGTGGTTCCACGGCCCCGCCGCGAGCGTTCTCGCTGCGACGCCGAGCCTGCGCCGGCAGCTTGCCGCGCAGGGCATCGGCCCCACGGCGCCATTTGGACGCGGCGTCGACCTTGCGAACTTCTCGGCGCAGAGTGCGCCGCACGCGGCCTATGCGGCGCTGCCCCGCCCCATTCAGCTGTATGTGGGGCGTGTCGCGGTGGAAAAGAACATCGAGGCCTTCCTCGCCACGCGCCATCCGGGCACGCGCGTCGTGGTGGGCGACGGCCCAGCGCGAAAGGCGCTCGAACGGAAGTTCCCCGACGTGATCTTCCTCGGCGCGCTTCGCGGCGCGGCGCTCGCCTCGGCCTACGCGGGCGCGGACGTGTTCGTGTTCCCAAGCCGCACCGACACGTTCGGCATGGTGCTGATCGAGGCATTGGCTTCCGGCGTTCCCGTGGCGGCGTATCCGGTGCAGGGGCCGATCGACATCGTGACGCCGGAGACCGGCTGCCTCGATGAAGACCTCGACACCGCCATTGCCGGGGCACTCGGCAAGGATCGCGCTGCGTGCGCTGCGTATGGCCGCAGTTTCAGCTGGGAACGCGCGGCGGCGGAGTTTCGGGGCGCACTCGTACCGCTAAATCCCTTGATCGCGGCTTGAGCCGTGCCTATAGTTTAGGTGTACCGGCCGCCCCCCAAAGGGCGGCCCTTTTATTTCGCTCTTTCGAGAAGAGGCGCATTCGCCATGGCCCAGAACTATCCGCTGATGCCGCACGCGACCGCTGCATGGCTGGTCGACAACACGGCGCTCACCTTCTCGCAGATCGCCGATTTCTGTGGGCTTCATGTGCTTGAAGTGCAGGCGATCGCTGACGAGACGGCCTCTGCAAAGCATATCCCGCGCGATCCTATCCGCGCCGGCGACCTGACACAGGCCGAGCTCGACAAGGGGCAGGCGAACCCCGCGCACAGCCTTGTGCTGCAGAAGGGGCCGGAGCAGCAGCGCCGCACCAAGGGACCGCGCTACACGCCGGTATCGAAGCGGCAGGACAAGCCGGACGGCATCGCCTGGATCGTGCGCAACCACCCCGAGATCACGGACGCGCAGATTTCGCGCATCAT